>DATKCW010000054.1:0-152711 GCA_035513035.1 Aridibacter sp. | reverse complement strand
CTGAATTTGCGGCGCCAATGATCGGGCATTCGCCCGATTGGGCAGCGCGAAGCGCTGCTCTAAACTTCTCCTGTCTCCGGTCTCCGGTTTCCTGTCTCCGGTTTCCTGTCTCCCGTCTCCTGTCTCCCGTCTCCTGTCTCCCGTCTCCCGTCTCCCGTCTCCCGATTCCTCACAGTAGCCCGCGATGACGCTTGGGCTTCGGACACGACCCGTCGCTTGCGTTTCGCGCGATCCATTGAACATCGCTCAGCTCATCTTGATCAGAAACGGGAATTCCGCCAGGACGTGGGCGATCGCGAATGCGAAGTAAATGTCGCGGGTCGTCGAGTAATCGACCGAGAAGCCGATCCAGAGGACGACTACAAGGAGCGCGCTCAGCGCGAACCCGGCGGCGACAAGTTTCGGATAGCCGTTGCTTTTACCGAACAGAGGGATCGAACCGAACCGCCAGGGGATCGCCCTTCGGTCGACAAGCGGGATCAGAACGATCCACGCCGCATAATGGAGAGTCTCGAGAAACACGTGAGCCGCGACAAGGAAATGCGTGGAAAACCCGGGCAGGATCCCTGCGCCCGCGTGCTGGGCGATCCTCCAGAAAAGAGCCGAATCCGCGGGAAGATCGGGACGAGAGGAAAGAACGGACCAGAGTCCGAGCAGGAAGAGAGGAACCGACGCCAGGACCATCCGGTACGCGTTGAGCCATTCCGGACGGCTTCTTCTGATCTGCCGGTCGAGGAACCAGAGCGCGATCAAAGGATGGATGTAGACGAGCGAAAGGCTCCAGTAAGCAGGGACCAGCCACGCGGCTCCCGCGACAAAGAGCGCCACCGGCATTGCCGGCGTGCCGTCTGTTCCCGGCTTCTGTTTCGCTCGAAGGTGAAAGAGCAGCCCCACCCAGAGAATGAACAGAGTGTTCCATCCGGAAACCGCGGTCTGCCAAGTGACAAGGCTCCAGAGCCAGTTTCCTCCCAGGAAATAGATCGAAAGGTAGCCCGCGGTGAGCGCGACAGTGCCGAAGATCGCGACCGAGTAATAAAATCTCGAACGTCCCCACACGACAGGCATACGCGCAAGGAAATAGCGGAACTCCATGAAGTTGTGCACGCCCGCGAACAGGAAGATCGTGACGATCGACGCTTGTAGCGGAAAACCCCCGACCGCCAGCGCGGCGGCCGCGCAGAACGCCGCCGAGGCCGCAAACAACACGGCGTTCGAGCCGGCCCGGGCGCCGGCAGGGGCCGCTATTCGTTCAACCTTCTGCATATCGGAACTGTAGGCTTAGGTCACTTAGTCTTCGGGGCCTCTTTTTTCACCATCGGGATGATCAGCTTGATCCCTTCAGCGACCTCTTCGTCCCCAATCTTTATCTTGATCTCGCCGTGGGCGAACTTGTCCGCCTTCATCTGGTCGCTGAGCATATTGCTGTCTATCTTCAGGAAGGTCGGCGGGGCGACGTTCGCGGTCACAAGCACCGTCCCGGCCACCGCCGCGACAAGGATCGCCGAAGCCGAGCCGGCGCTCTTCATTTTTCTGCGGGCAAGCCAAACGCCGCCAAAAATAAATGACGCGGAAAGAAGAAGCCCTCCGAAGAGCGTCTGCGTCCGCGAAAGCGCCGATGCGAGTCCGACCGCTCCCCCGCTTCCGTTGTAGAGTTCCTCGAGGGTCCTTGGGGCGATCACAAGCGTCGCCTCCTTCACATCCGGATTGACATAGATCTGGATCCTCGTGTCGATCGGCTCGGCATTTCTTCGGGGCGGCGCCTCGTCGGCGAATACGCTGACGGACAGGACCAATAGCAGGTTCAATGCGATGGCGGTTCGTTTCATTTCGGTTCTCCTCTTCTCGGGTGAATTTGCCGCGCATTATAGCAGTTGCCGCCGGACGTATGTTCGGATAATGTCCGGAGCCACGTATGCTTCCGTATTCCCGCATACAGCGATTTGGGTTACAATGTCGTTTCCATACAGCACTGATCAGGAGAGTTGATGAGAGCACAGCTAAAGAACTTCATCGATAAGATCGGCAAAGATTCGATCGCCATCATACCCGCGGCACACGAGAAGACCCGCAGTTACGACACCGAATACAAATTTCGCCAGGATTCTGATTTCTGGTACCTGACCGGATTCCCCGAACCGGACGCGATCGCCGTCATCACGCCCGGCAGGCGTACGAAATACACGATGTTCGTCCGTCCGCGCGATCCTCTTATGGAAACGTGGTACGGACGCCGCGAAGGGACCGAAGGCGCGAAAGAGAATTACGGCGTGCAGAAGGCGCTTTCCGTGGAGAAATTCGAGAAGGAGATCGGAAAACTGCTCGACGGCCACGAGAAGCTCTATTACCGCTTCGGCGTCGACCGGGATCTGGACGAACTGATACTCGCCTACCTTTCCAACCAGCGCTTCCGAAGGCTCAAGACCGCCTATCCGCCGCACACGGTCATCGACCCGACGATCATCATCCACGAGATGCGGCTCCACAAGACCGAAGAAGAGGTCGAGCTAATGCAGACCTCCGCCAACATCGCCGCCGAGGCGCATATCCTGGCGATGAAGAAGATCAAGCCGGGAATGAACGAGTACCAGGTCGAGGCTCTGATGGAAGCCTATATGCGCGACAAGGGCGCTTCCGGCGTGGCGTACAACTCGATCGTCGGCGGCGGCGAGAACGCGACGATCCTTCATTACGTCGATAATAACGCGGACCTGAACAGCGGCGAGCTGATACTTATCGACGCCGGCGCCGAGTACGAGGGATACGCCTCCGACATCACCCGGACGTTCCCCGTCAACGGGAAGTACACGAAGGCCCAGCGCGAGGTTTATGACATCGTGCTCGAGACACAGAAGGCCTGTGTCGAGGCGACAAAGACCGGCACGACGATCAAACAGCGCCAGGACCTTTCGATCGAGATGCTGACCGAGGGAATGAAAAAGCTCGGGCTTCTGAAGGGCGCGACCAAGACATTGATCAAGAACAAGAAGTACGAGGCGTACTACATGCACGGGGTCGGGCATTATATCGGGATGGATGTCCACGACGCGGGCCGCTACTTCACCGATCAGGAAGCGAAGGAATCGCGCCCGTTCGAGCCCGGAATGGTGCTGACGGTCGAGCCGGGGATCTATGTCCCTGCGGATGACAAATCGGCGCCCGAGAAATACAGGGGGATCGGGATCCGTATCGAGGACGACGTGCTCGTCACCGAAGACGGCAACCGCAACCTCTCGACAAAGGTCCCGAAAGAGGCCGAAGAGATCGAACAACTGATGAACGGAGGCAGGTCAAAGGCAAGACGCGCCAGAAAATAGCCGCAGGGCGCGAGATCGGATCCCCCAATTCATTACAGTAGAGCGATCCCCTCCACCTCCGGGACCGCCGGACACGATCCGGCGAAACTTAACGCAGGAGGAGCTATGTTCAACAGGGGATCGCTTGCCGCCTTCGCCGTTCTTCCACTTTTACTCACCGCAGCATATGCCCAATCGAGGGCGACCGTAACCGGCGCAGGGGCCCGGCTTCTGAAGGAGCCAAGCCCGAGGTCCGCTCTTCTGAAGCCTCTGCCGAAAGGGACCGAGATAGATGTCGAGAACCGCTATCTCGACGAGAACTGGACCCGCGTTTCGACCGGCGGGACGCGGGGCTGGGTCCGCCGCGAGCGGATCCGAATCAAGATGGACGATCCGTGGGACAGCGCGGTCTGGCTCTTTATCGGGAGCTCGCCGAAGACGAGCGGTTTCGTCGTCAGGTTCTACCTGAACACTTCTCAGATCGTTCGCCGCAACGACAACATAAGATTTTGGACGAAGATGGTACCCGACAACCAGAAGGCGTATTTCAAGTTCATTATGGAACGTGAACCGGACAGAGAGCCTTCGGAATTCCGGTTCAACTCGGACCTTTGGGAGGGAAACTGCTCGACCCGTGAGATAAGGGTCCGCAGGAGCCTGCTCTACTGGCAAACGGACGAAGTGACTCGGCCGAAGATAAAGCGAGGCGACGGTAAGACATCCGGCGATTCGGCCGCGAGAGTGATCCTCAAAGAAGCCTGCAGATCCGCCAACCGGCAGTTCTGACGGATCACGGAGTCAGCCATTTCTTCTAGAGCTCTCCGTTGTTCCAGTCGAAGAGCGACCGGCGATGACCTTTCACGTAGAGTTCCATCACATCGATCGTAAGTATCCTTGTCGTGATCACCGCGAAGTTTCCGCGACCGGCCTTACACTCTTCCGCCGTCGGCTTGCGGTCGACGATCTCGTCCGGAAGGCCGTGCGCGGGTTACTTGCTCTCCTCGCTCAGCGTTTTTCCTATGTAGCATCTTCGGGCGAAGAACGATGTCGCGCACCACTGCTCGTTGGCGAGTTCGTCATCCAGATGGATTTCTGCGATTTCCGAGACCCTGGCCTGAAAGTTCTCGTCGGGGTGATAGAAGACCCACGTCGCGGAAGGATTCGCGAGGATCTGTGCAAGTTTCGGAGAACCCTCGTGAGCGTGGAAGGCGAGCGCCGACGGTCTGCGCCAGAACCGCCGGAGCACGACGACGCGCATCTCGGGGTGCCCGTCGCAGACGGTCCCGAAGACGGGCGTGCGAAAAGGATGATTCGACTCGAGGACCCCCAGATCGAGGTGTTCCCACACCTTCTTCAGGATATCCCCGAGCGAAACCGGCTTTTCCCAGAGGCCTGGCATAAGAGTCTCTCGAGTCTGTCGGGTCCATCGGGGCTATCAAGTCCATCGAGCCTGTCGAGATTTGGTCCACCGAGTTAGTAGATTCACGACCCGACAAACTTAGCCGACTCAACAGACTTAACCGACCCGACAAACTCGCGACTCGACAGACTCGATAGACTTCAACGAAGTTGATTTATAACTTCCGCCGCGAATTCCGCCGTCGACGCTTTTCCGCCCAGGTCCGGGGTCCTCACGTCCGTTTCGGCGTAAACCCTGTGAATCGCCTTTTCGATCCGGTCGGCGGCTTCCCTTTCGCCGATGTACCTGAGCATCATTATCCCCGAGATCATGATCGCCGTCGGGTTCGCGATCCCCTGGCCCGCGATGTCGGGAGCCGACCCGTGAACGGCCTCGAAAACCGCGCCCTGCTCGCCGATGTTCGCGCCCGGAGCCAGGCCAAGGCCTCCGATCAAACCCGCGCACAAGTCCGAAACGATGTCGCCGTAAAGGTTCTCCATCACTATCACCTCGAACTGCTCGGGACGCATAACGAGCTGCATGCACGCGTTGTCGATGATCTTGTCGTCGGCCTCGATCTCCGGAAAGTCCTTTGCGACGTTGTAGAAGCATTCAAGGAACAGCCCGTCCGAAAGCTTCATGATGTTCGCTTTGTGCATCGCCGTGACCTTCTTTCGGCCATTGTCCTTCGCATACTGGAAAGCATAGCGGGCGATGCGGGTGGATGCCTTCTCGGTGATTATCTTCAGCGATTCCACGACGCCGGGAACGACCACGTGCTCAAGACCGGCGTAGAGGCTTTCCGTATTCTCGCGGACCACCACCAGGTCAAGTTCCGGATACCGACACGGCACGTTCGGGATCGCCTTGATCGGTCGTACGTTTGCGTACAGGTCGAGCGCCTTCCGAAGACCCACGTTCACGGAAGTGAATCCCTTGCCGACAGGCGTCGTGAGCGGCCCTTTCAGCGCCACTTTGTTCCGCCTGATCGACTCGATCAGTTCTTCCGGAAGCGTCGTTCCGACCTTTTCCTGCGCGTTAGAGCCGGCGATCTGAGACTCCCATTCGATATCTACGCCCGACGCCTCGATGACCCTTACGGTCGCCGAAACAATCTCCGGACCTATCCCGTCTCCCGGGATCAGCGTGATCCTGTGCTTTGCCATATTCTTCCTGTCTTTCGTTTGCCGATATTCTATTCAAAGTAGTGTTCCAATGCGAACCGGGACCCGGCGTGCCTGAAACAAAATCCCGCCCCGTCCGTTTTAAGCCGCAACTTGCATAAATCCTATTTGATATCAGGAGAACTAAATGAGAAAGATCGTTTTGGCGATGTTCGCCATCGCGCTGGCCTGCGCTATGGCGATGGCGTCGAAGATGAAGAACGGAGAGGACGTTCTGAAGGCGATGCACAAGAAATACGAGAGCAAGTGGTACAAGACGATGACCTTCGTTCAGAAGAACACACAGTGGGGACGTGACGGATCGGTCACGAACTCGCTCTGGTACGAAGCGATGTCGCTACCCGGAAAACTGAGGATCGACATCGACCCGCTCGACTCCGGGAACGGAATGTTGTTCGTCGGCGGCAAACAGCACAACTTCCGCGACGGCAAGCTCGCTAACTCTGTAGGGAGGGTCCACGACCTGATGGTCCTGGGCTTCGACGTGTACGGCCAGCCGGTGGGAACGACCGTATCGCAGCTGAAGGGTATGAACTACGACCTTTCAATCGTAAGAGAAAACTCCTGGGAAGGACGCGGCGTGTGGGTCGTAGGGGCGAAACCGGGCGATGACAAGTCGGAGCAGTTTTGGATCGACAAGGAGCACCTTTATTTCGTCAAGCTGATCAAGCCGGTCGGGCCGAACCGGGACCAGATACAGGAGATCCGCTTCAACAAATACTTCAAAGTGAAAGGAGGTGGCTGGGTCGCTCCGGAGGTCGTCTTCTTCGTCAACGGGAACAAGGTGTTCCTGGAGGAATACACGGAGGTCCGGACGGGGATCGATCTCGACGCGGACCTCTTCGATCCGGAAAAATGGTCGGAAGTGGACAAGGGGTATTACAAGTCGTGAATGGTGAATCGTGAATCGTAAATCGTGTCGGAAGCCCGAGCACCAGAAGCAGGAATAAACCGCAGAGCACGCAGAGAGCGCAGAGAATCTGGAGATGGACGCTCATGATCTCCGAATTCTCTGCGCTCTCTGCGTGCTCTGCGGTTGATTTATGCCCGTCACTCGCGCTCCGGGTTCCGATTCGTCCCGCCCCTACAATGCATCCCCAAGTTATGATTCCCGCCCGCGCTGTTCTAAAATAACGGTTTCGGATCAGCGATGGCGGAAACTCACACTTCAGAAGTTCTCATTGTCGGAGCAGGCGTCATAGGCCTCTCGATCGCGCGCGCTCTGAAGAAGCGCGGCGTAGGGAAGATCACCGTCGTTGACCGCTCTTCGCCCGGCCGCGAAGCCTCGTACGCTGCCGCCGGGATGCTCGCTCCCCAGGCCGAAGCAGACTCCCCCGACGCGTTCTTCCGTTTCTGCACGGAATCGAATCATATGTATTCGCGGTTCGCCAAAGAGCTCTTCGAAGAGACAGGCATAGACATCGAGCTCGATGACGAAGGCACGCTCTTCCTCGCCTTTACTGATGAAGACCTTTTGGAGCTAAGCCGGCGCTTCGAGTGGCAGATCGCCGCCGGAATGAGGGTCGAGCATCTCACCGCCGCCGAAACGCACAAGCTGGAGCCGTTCGTGTCGCCCGACTCGCTCGGATCGCTTTTTTTCCCGGACGACCGCCAGGTAGAGAACCGCGCGCTTTTAAGGGCGCTGCTTGAGTTCGCGGCACGTAACGGGATCGAGACACTTCCGGACACGGAGATCGCGGGGATCGCTGAAACTAAAGAGTCCGCCGAAGCCCGGAGCTCGGACGGCCGAAGGTTCGAAGCCGGAACGCTCGTCGTTGCGGCAGGATCGTGGACCTCGCTCATCGATGGCACCTCCCCGGCCGCCGGCATCCCGGAAATAAAGCCCGTCCGCGGCCAGATGATCGCGTTCGAGGCGGCAAGAAGATTTTTCAGCAAGATCATATACAGCCACCGGGGATACATCGTCCCAAGGAAACTCGGGAGGATCCTCGCCGGTTCGACGACAGAAGACGCGGGTTTCGACGACAGAACAACCGACGAAGGCGTCGAGACCATCCGTGAGAACGCCGTAGAGATATCGCCGAGCCTCGCAAATTTGAAGATCGCCGACAGATGGTCGGGCCTTCGGCCGTACTGCACCGCGAAGCATCCTTTCATCGGTAGTGTTCCCGGAAAAAAGAGGACTTACGCCGCGGTCGGCCATTACCGGAACGGGATCCTCCTGGCGCCTCTGACCGCGGAGATAGTCTCTATGAAGATCGCTGACGGGACCGAAAGCGAGTTCCTCAAACTCTTCGGAGGCGGGCCGGCGAGGGCGGAAGCCGCCTGATCCGGCAAAGATCGATATGAAGAAGTTCCTGGCAGTTGCATTCTTGCTGATCGCGGTCTCCGCGGCGCCGGCCCAGTCCGGCCGCAATCCCGACGACGGAGCCGTGCCGGCGGCTTCCGGCGATCTCTCGGGCAAGTCGGTCCACGACCTTTACACCGAAGCGGTGAACTACGCGCTCAACCAATTCACAGAGCTTGAGCAAAAGAACGCGCCGTACAGCGAAGCGGTCCACCGCCAGGTCCTTCAGGAGCAGAAGCAGCTCGCGGCCAAGTACGCGGCGGAAGCGACATCGAGGCCGGATATCACGGGAACGGACCTTTATTACCTCGGAAGGCTTCACTGGCTAGCGACGAACTCGATCGACGCCGCTGAAGCGTTCGGGAAGTTCCTTGCGCTTCCCGACGGCGATAACGACGCGTTGAAGCAGACCGCGCGCTCGGTCGTCGTCGTGATGGCCGCCGAGACGAACGATTTCGGGAAGGCGGAAAAGACGCTCTCCGATTACTACGCGGGCAAACCGATACGCCTTTCGGAACTTGCCTCGATGGAGAAGCAGATCGCCTACAGCTACCGACTTGAGGGCAGGTTCGAGGATGCCGCTCCGCACGCGAACAAGGCATTCGAAGCGACGACCAGCCTCCTTTCTGAAGAGGCGTCGAGAGCGAAGGCTCTGAGTCAGTTCCTGGATTCGGGAGTGACCGCGTTCGAGATCGAGCGAGAGATCGGCAACCGTGAAAAGGCGGAATCGATACTCGCGACGATGAAGAAGTACGGGGCGACGGTTCAGTCGCACAGCGTGTATTTCCGCGCGATCGACGAGCAGATTAAGTACTTGATCGAGACCGGCCAAAAGGCCAGCGCTCTTGCGTATTACAACAACACTCTCGTATCGGTCCAGAAGGATTTCCCCGACATCTCGCTCCGCATTCAGATCGAGAATAACCTCAAAAGAAAGAAGAAGCATTACGAGATCCTCGGCGAAAAGGCGCCCGAGCTTCGCGACGTCGCGCACTGGCTTCCGGCGAAACCGACGCCTCTTTCCGGTCTCGCGGGCAAGGTCGTACTTCTCGATTTCTGGGCGACCTGGTGCGGGCCGTGCTTTGAGGCATTCCCCGATCTTGCGAAATGGCACAACGTTCTTGGCAAAGAAGGCCTTGTCATTCTCGGCGTGACCCGCTATTACGGACAGGGCGAGGACGGCAATCAGGTGTCGGAAGCCGAAGAGGTCGCGTTCCTGAAACGGTTCAAGGTAAAAGAGGGCCTGCCGTACGGGATCGCCGTCGCCGACGGCCAGGCCAACCAGCTACTTTACGGCGCGATGTCGATCCCGACCACCGTGATTATCGACCGAAAGGGCGTCGTCAGGTATGTAGAGACCGGCGCCGGCACATTACGAAAGCGCGAGATAAAGGAGATGATCGACCGGCTGCTCGCCGAAGAATAGCCTGTCAGGCGCCGCGGATGATGGCTGACAAGGGATCAAAGACCCGGAACTTTTACGACCGGATCGCGGACGCCCAAAGCGTGGCGCTGCGGCTAAACGGCTACCGGGCTTCTGTCGCGCGTTACCTGCGGTCGATAGATCCCGAGATCGGGCCGGATTCGTACGTTCTCGATGCCGGAAGCGGAACGGGCATCGTGGCGGAAGGATTTTACGCCGCGGGTTACCATCCCCGGTGCACCGTGACCTTTGACCTTTCGCACCGCTCGCTTTCCGTCGGCAAGGAGCACATCCGGAAGAACAGGAAGACGCGGATCGCATCCATCAGCGCCGTCCAGGGGAACATACTGGAGCTTCCCTTCGCGGAAGGTACTTTTGACCTGGTGCTTTCGTGCGGCGTACTTGAGTATGTCCCGCTGAAAGACGGGCTTAAGGAACTTGCGAGAGTGCTGAAACCCGGCGGAAAGCTTGTGTTCATCCCTGTCAAGCCTTCGTTAGTCGGTTCGGTACTGGAGTTCCTTTACAAGTTCGAGACCTATCCGCTTACCAAGATCCGCAAGGAGGCGGTCAGGCACTTCAAGATCGCGGGTGAGCACGAGTTCAAGCTGACGGAGGCGATGGGCTGGTCGAAGATCGTGTTCCTGCTCGAAAAGAAATAGGCCGTAGCAAGATGTCGGGGAAACAATACAGACCGCAGGTCGTCGCCCACAGGGGCTCGTCGCACAAGGCTCCGGAGAACACGCTGGAAGCTTTCGCGCTGGCGATCGAAGAAGGCGCCGATGGACTCGAGATGGATGTCAGGCTGGCGGGCGACGGGACTCCCGTGCTTTTTCACGATGCGAGCCTGCGGCGCTTCACGGGAAAGGACAAACGCATCGACAGCCTCTCGGCGGGCGAGATCAAGAGCGTTTCCGTCGGAAAATGGTTCAACAACCGGTATCCGAAGCGCGCCAGACAAGAATACGAAAAGAGCTTTGTTCCGACCCTCGAAGAAGCTCTCGATTTCCTGAAGGGATTCGAAGGCGATATTTACGTCGAGCTCAAATGCCGCCCGGTCGACGCCGAGCGGACAGCCATCAACGTCGCGAGGCTTCTCGCGCGATCGCCCCTTCTGCAGCGGTTCATCGCCAAAAGCTTCTGCCTGGACGCCTTGCCTCACCTTCGACGCGAATGCGGAGACCTTAGGACAGCCGCTTTGTTCGCGCCGAAGGTTATGTCGATCATCAGGAAAGAAAAGCGGCTTGTGAACATCGCGTCCGACCTTTCAGCGGACGCGCTTTCGCTCCACGCTTCGTTGGCGACAAAAAAGCTGGTGAAGAAGTCGGTCCGCGCCGGGCTGGATGTCGCGATCTGGACGGTGGACAACCCTCGTTGGCTGAAACGGGCGGTCGAACTGGGTATCGGTACCGTCATCACGAACAAGCCGGACTTGATGCTCCTCCGCCGAAGGGAACTACTGCACAGGAACTCGATCACCGCATAGCGGCACGGACAGGGCTTCTTGCGGTCGAACTTCGGAGCAATTAGACTCGCACTGCAGGATCCCGGCCCGGCATCGCGACTCAAAAAACGCATATTTAACGATAACAATGAAATTTTACGAGGATATAACCGCGCTGATCGGCAAAACGCCGCTCGTACGGATCAACCGGCTCGCTGAGAAGATGGGTGTCAGGTCCCGGATCTTCGCGAAGATGGAAAGCCTTAACCCGGGCTACTCGGTAAAGGACCGGATCGGCATCTCGATGATCGATCACGCAGAGAAGGAAGGCGCCCTGAAGCCCGGCGGAACGATCATCGAGGCGACCTCGGGTAACACCGGCATCGGTCTCGCGATAACGGCGGCGGTCCGCGGATACAAGTGCATCTTCGTGCTGACCGACAAGGTATCGATGGAGAAAACGCGCTACTTGAGGGCGCTCGGAGCCGACGTCGTCGTCTGCCCGAACGCCGCGAAATCGGGGACTCCAGATCACTACGTCGATACGGCAAAGCGGATCGCCAAAGAGACGTCCAACTCGTTTTATCCCGATCAGTACAGCCATCCCGCAAATCCGATTGCGCATTACAAAACCACAGGGCCGGAGATCTGGGAGGACACGGAAGGCGAGATCACGCACTTCGTCTCGGGTATCGGGACCGGCGGCACGATCAGCGGGACCGGAAGGTATCTGAAGGAAAAGAATCCGGACGTCCAGATCGTGGGCGCAGACCCTTACGGTTCCATATTCAAGACTTTCAAGGAAAGCGGTTTTGTACCGGAGGCCACTCCGTACCTGGTCGAAGGCATCGGCCAGTGCGCCCCGACCGAGAACGCCGATATGCGCGTGATCGACGAGATAATCAACGTCACGGACCGTGACTCATTCGAGCTCGCCCGTCAGCTCGGGCGCGTAGAAGGGATCTTCTGCGGCGGCTCGACCGGGACGAACTACGCCGCTGCCGTGCAGGTCGCCAAGCGCAGCGACGACGCCGTCGTGGTCTTCATCGTGTGCGACACGGGCGAGCACTACCTTACGAAGTTCCATTCGGACGAGTGGATGAAGGAGAAGCTTCTTCTCGAGCCGCAGAGGATCACCGCCGGGCTGATCTCCGAGACGAAGAGCGCCGGATCGCCTTCGGAGCTGATCTTCGCCGAACCGGGCGACACCGTCGCGGAGGCGCTGGAGAAAATGGAAAAACACTCAGTAACGCAGATCCCCGTGCTCGACAACCGGGTTTCGGTTGGCTCGCTTAAGGAAAGCAGGCTGTTCGCAAAACTGCTGGAGAATCGCGAGCTCCTGGAGAACAGCGTGAGCGAGGTGATGGACGAGGGCTTCCCCGTCCTGGAAGTGGACGCGAGCTTTGACGAGATCAGGGACAAGCTGAGGGATGCTCCTGCCGTGTTGATCGAGGACTTCAAACGGATCAAGAGCATTATCACCAGAAGCGACCTGCTCGACCTCAGCCGCCAGGGGTGACGGAACTCCTCGCCGTTCATCTGATCACGCGCGCACCCTGGTTCTTTTGTATATCAGCCAGAAACAGAACGTGAAGAACAGAGACAGAAGCAGGCGAAGGTAATCCCACGAGCCGAGGATCCCCAACACAAGGAAGTACAAGAGGCTCGCTGCTGTCACTATTCCCAGAACGAGGGCGAGAACTGAGGTTCGGCTCGCTTCGGCCTCGCCGGGCGAAGTATCGTTGTTCATGGTCGTTCCTCTGCGGCCATTATATACACGGATCCGGAGGAGGGCTCACAAGAATGAACACAGATCAGCGCCCTCCCGCCGAAGGGATTCGGCTTCTGGCGGGATTTGCGCCTTCTTCTGATAAAATCTCGTGCGCGCACGGCGCGTTGACGGGATTTTTCTTTTCAAGATGCCGGAACCAGTCCTTCTCATAGACGGCGAAGACCGGGTGCCCCTCGACCGCGGCCTGATCACCATCGGCCGCGCGTCGGACAATGTTATCGCGTTCACCGAGGACTCGAACGTCTCGCGCTATCACGCGGAGATCGAGAACCGCGGCGAGGGCGATTACTGGATCTTCGATCTCAACAGCAGCAACGGCACGAAGGTCAACGGCGAGCCGCTCACCGTGGAGAAGCCCCTCTTCGACGGCGATGTGGTCATTATCGGCGGTTCGCACAAGATCGAGGTCGTATTGACGGACCGCGCCGAGGAATCTCCTGTCGAAGAGGAACCGGAAGAAGAGCCGCCTCCTGAGGAACAAGGGTCAGTCGACGACGCGGCGCCGGAAGGCGAACCGGCCCAGAAGCCGAAACTCTCGATGCTTTTCATCATCGCCGGCCTGGCCCTGGGACTTGCGGTGATCGCTGTCGGAGTGGCGCTCGCGGTCTACTTTTCCGGCAATGGGGGTCTTGCGTCGGGCTGCGAGGCTTCGGCCAGGATCGTCAATCCGCAGAACGGCGACATACTGAACGAGCAGACCGATATCGAAATAGAGCTTAGCGATCCTTCGGAATGCGTGGTTCAGGCGGTCTATACGATCGACGACGAGGTCGTCGCCACATCGGACATTTTTCCGTTCAAAGCCTCGATCGACCCGAGCCGATTCCCCGGGCTTTCCGACGGCCTCGACCACACGCTGAAAGTGATGCTGATCGACGCGGACGGAAACCAGGCGGTCCAGCCGGCCGAGGTCGCTCTGAACTTTGACACACTCGTCACCGAGACGCCCCCGCCCACTCCCGGCGACGGACAAACGCCCGGCAACGATGGCCAAAATCAGCCGCCGCCGCAAAGTTCACAGGTTTCGCTGACCGACACAAAAACAATGACCGAGCGGATCATCCCGCAGTTCTCGGGTCAGGCGGCGTACGTCACGGGGAATCCCGGTTTCCTGGACGCTGTATCGCGTTACACCGCTGAGTATGCCGAACCTGGCTTTTTCGAGCGAGCGAGCAAGTACCGGGATGTGATCAACACCGAATTCATACAGGAAAGGGCGCTCGATCCGCCTCTCGGATACCTTCTGGCGATGAGCCGCAGCAAGTTCCAGCCGACCAACGAGCAGAAAGGCGCGGGTCTTTGGCGGATGGACAATGAACTGGTACTTGAATTCAACTACAACGGGCTGTGCGGAACGGAGACGATCGCCAGCCCAACGCAAGGATGTGCCGCGATCGCGTCCTCAAGCTATTTGAAGGACATGCTGCTCAAGGCATTCGCCGGAAACACCGGTGATATAATCTATGTTGTTGCCGCTTTTGGTATGAAACCGCTTGAAGCCACTCAGTGGAGGCAGACGCTTCCGGAAGACAGAACTGACTTTTGGCGCGTGCTGGAACGCGACCCGCAGAAGCAGGAGGCCGTGGCCAGGTTTTTCGCCGCGTCTATCGTGGCGGAGAATCCCGGAAGGTTCGGGCTTCAGGATGACAAGCCGCTTTCAACACTTTATCGCGACGCGATGAGGCAAGCGGCGCCGGTCGCCGGCAACTGATAAGAGATGTTCGATCTGATACTCACATATTCGGGAGACGACGGCGCGGTCGAGATACCGGTCGAAGAGGACAAGTGCTCCTTCGGGCGGGGCAGCGACGCCGATCACCGGTTCGAGGACAGCGGACTCTCCCGGCTTCACGCGACGATATACCGTGAGGACTCGCGGGTCTGGATCGTCGACGAAAATTCGTCGAACGGCACTTTCGTCAACGGCGACCGGGTCGAAGCGGGAGGCACGCCTCTTTACGACGGAGACCTGGTCCGAATCGGGCACCACACAAACATTAAGGTCGAGTTCAGGAAGGCGGTGGAAGAAGCACCGGCCGAAACCGGGGCTGACGAGGGTCAGACGGTCGCTTCGGCTTCCGCATCGGGCGAAGAGAGGTCATCGATGCTTCTTCCGGCGATACTTCTCGGGGTAGCCGTGCTCGTCATAGGCGCTTCCGCTGTCTTCGTCGTGCTGATGATGAACGGCGGATCGACCGAGGTCGCGGCGTCGGACACGACGTATGACGATCCGGGCTTCACCGATCCGATCGACGACGAGGGTAACGAAAACACTAACGGCGAGAACACCTCAAACGGCTCGGCACCCGGCCAGACAGGCTCGGATCCGAATTTACAGCAGCCGGGATTTACTCCGGACCCGCTCGGGCCTTTGGTTCCTGGGACAGGAGGGCCGACGCAGAACATACCTTTGGGCAAGACTTACCAGCAGATGTCAGACGCCGAAAAGATCCAGTACATAAAGGTCAAGGCCGAGATCGTCTCGCGTGTGATCGGGAACAGCAGCGGCGAAGCCATTCCTCCGGCGGCGGCGGCAAAGATAAAGCAGTTCCTCGACGGTTACGTCTCGAAGATCCGGGGTTCGAG
Organism: Aridibacter sp.; assembly: GCA_035513035.1. Classification (GTDB taxonomy): domain Bacteria; phylum Acidobacteriota; class Blastocatellia; order Pyrinomonadales; family Pyrinomonadaceae; genus Aridibacter. The sequence continues at coordinate 137,285 of DATKCW010000054.1, read as the reverse complement.
GACCGACAACTGCACGATGGGCGGCTGGCAGTCGAGCGATATGACGTCGATTCTGCTCCGCGCGCGGAAGAACGCGCCGTTCATCGTCCGGGCATTCAATCAAAAAGGGATCGATCCGCAGGTCGGCCTTTACCTTGCGATGATCGAGTCCGAACATTGCGAGTGCCTGCAGAGCCCGACCGGACCGCTCGGAATGTTCCAGTTCACCCAGGCGACGGGCAGACGGTACGGGCTTGAGGTCCGCGCGGGGGCGTCTCCGTCCAACCCTGACCAGCGGTGCGAGAAAGAGCCCGCCGCCAAGGCGGCCGCGGCGTATATGAAGGCGCTGACCGGACGCATCGGCACCGGGCCCCTCAGCATCCCGCTCGCGATAGCCTCCTACAACAGCGGCGAGGGCGGCCTCGGCAAGAACCTACGGACCGCGCTCGAAGCGAACGAAAGCCAGGAGCGGAGCTTCTGGACGCTTGTAGCCAATTCCGAAAAGCTCGCCGAACAGTTCCAGCGCGAGAACATCAAGTACGTTCCCAAGTTCTTCGCCGCGGCGATCATCGGCGAGAACCCCAGGGATTTCGGGATCGATCTTGACTCGCTCTCGCTTTACACCAAGTGACATACCGCCGCAGGATTCCGCGAGCCGGGCGGCCCGCCTATGATCGATCTTTTTGTCACCTACAGGGATGAGGACTCGAACGAGCAAAGGGTCCGGGTCGAGGGCGAACGATGCATCATCGGGCGCCATTCGCAGAACGACCTGTCGATCGTCGATTCGAGGCTGTCGCGCAGGCACGCGAAGATCGAGCGTTTCGCGGACATTTTCGTCCTATCCGACCTGCAGTCCAGCAACGGCACAAAGCTGAACGGGAAGCCCCTCGACGAACCGGCAACGTTGTCTGACGGGGACATCCTCGATCTCGGAGGGGTCGAGCTGACGGTCGAGTTCGAGGGCGAAGACGTTTCTGCCGGCGGAACGCCCTCGGGATCCGGCGCTTCCGAAGGGGAAGAGAAAGGCCAAGGCGAAAGCGCGGCACAGAAGCCGAGTCCGGCTCCCGCAGCCGCGGGACCATCCGAAGGGTCCGTCTTCGGCAACTTCTTCATCCTCGCTCCCCTGATGGGTATCGGGATCATCGTCGTGCTGGGCATCGCGCTGCTGATCTACACGCTCGTTGCGGGTGAGAAGGACAACACGGCGGACCGGGGCGATCCGTATCCGACGCCTGAAGACGACATTTTTCTTTCCGGCCCGGAGGAATCTCCGGGCTCCGGCCCCGCGAACGGCGGGATCAACTCGCTGCCGACACCCGTGACCGGACCGACGCCGGCCGGCTCAGAAATTCCAACCCCCGAGGATGTGCCCGCCGGCGACGAGAAAGTTCGGTCACTGGTTACGACGTTCTTGAGGAGCATTGCCCAGCGCGATCCCGCTCCTGTCGTCACTGCAGAACCGCTCTCAAGGATAAGCTCGAAGATCGATCAGTACAGGGGCTCAGCGGCGGTCGGGGCGAACATCGAGAGCGCGTTGAGGGCCAAGACCCAGCTCGAATCGATCGCGAGGTCAAAGAATCTTAAACCCGAGTTCGTTGCGGCGGCCGCTCTCGCCAAGCTCGGCAACAGCCGCGGGGACGTGGTTGCCACGGCGAACGGAATGATCGACGCGCTGAGCGGCCTGAAGATCCAGATCGGCGACGCTTTCGCCAACGAGTGCGTGATCATCATCGCCGCGTACGACCAGGGCGAACGGGGCGAATTCTTGCAAATGCGGGACACGATGACTAAGCTCGCAACGGACAACCCCAACACGAGCTCCAGAAAGGTCAGGACGATCTGGTTCTTGAAGGAACAGGGCAAGCTGTCTGACTCACAGTTCGACCTCGCGCTGCGCTTTCTGGCGATCGGGACTATAGCAAAAGACCCGAAGGCGTTCGGCGTAAATGCAGCCCCACTTAACCTGGGCTAGCAAGGCAGGCCTTTATGAATGAAGATCAGGATTGGGTCGAGGGCCGGGTATCGTTGCGGATAGACGGCGAGCCCTTGAACCTTCGAATGACGGTTCCCGCCAAGCGAGTCACCATCAGACGAATGCTCCCCGTGTTCCAGAAGATGGCAGGATCGGTCGTCGGACTAAGCGTTAACGCCGTCAAGTCGGCCGGGATGTCGGTGTCGTGCAAAGCCGGTTGCGGAGCCTGCTGCCGGCAGGCGGTCCCGCTTTCGGAACCCGAGGCCTTCGAGATCGCCAAGCTGGTGGAGCGGATGCCGGAGGGACGTAAGAAAGTGATCAAGGAACGCTTCGAGAATGCGGTGAAGCAGCTTGCCGAATCGGGATGGATCACGCGACTTGACAACGTCGTTACGGCCGAGGACGAGGAACGCGAGAGGATTGTTGAGGACTATTTCCGCGAGGGCATCCCCTGCCCGTTCCTCGAGGACGAATCCTGTTCGATACACCCGGACCGGCCCATCGCCTGCCGCGAATACCTGGTCACATCGCCGGCCGAGCATTGCAAATCTCCCTTCAAGGGAAAGGTGAGAGGCGTGCCGCTGGTAGTGAAGCCTTCCGCGACACTGAACAATATAAGCCAGACCCCCAACACGGAAGGCGCGGCTGGTTTCGTACCTTTGATCCTCGCGCTCAGGTGGGCCGAGAATTTCAAGGAAGACGGGACTCGGAAGTCCGGCGAGCACTGGATGGCGGATTTCTTTACGAACCTAACCAAGGACTCAATTCCCGGATTTCAGGGCCCGAGCACCGACGCTGACACTAAAGGGCAGCCGTAAAGTGAATGTACGACGGAGTTAAGCCGTTTGCGATTTACTATTTACGAGTAACGATTTACTATAATCGCAATTCGATATGAGCAAATACCGGAAAATCGTCTGGAACGAGGGGATGCTCCTGACTCCGCACCACTTCCAGCAGTGGGACAACTACCACGAGGAGTTGCTCAGTTCCCGCGTCAGATCGGTTCTTCCTTACGAATACGGCGTCATCGACCTTCAGATCAACCGCGAGGCGATCAGCAACGGCGATTTCCAGGTCACGAACTGCCACGCCGTGCTTCCGGACGGGCTGATGATCAACGTCCCCGATGCGGAAGGCGTCCCGGACCTGCGTCCGATCGGCAGCCACTTTCATCCCGAGCAGGAAAAGCTCGGAGTCCACCTGGCGATTCCCGCAAGAAAGCTCGGGGAGGCGAATTTCCAGGCGAACGGTGCGAAAGCGAGCCCCAACCTCCGGTACCTGCAGGAAGGCGCGCTCGTCAAGGACGAGACAAGCGGCACGAATGAACAGCCGATTGCCTACGCCAGGAGCAATCTGAGGATCATCTTCGACGACGAACTGAGGGACGGCTTTACGTCTATAAAGATCGCGGAGCTCGAACGCACGCCGACCGGGCAGCTGAAGATCTCAGACGACTACATTCCCCCGGTCCTGAAGGTCAACGCTTCGAACTGGCTCGTCAACATGCTTCGCCAGCTTGTGGAGATCCTGATCACGAAAAGCAGTTCGCTGGGCGAGCAGAGGCGGCAGAAGAACGCCTCTCTGGCCGATTTCACCACCTCGGAAGTGGCGGTGTTCTGGCTCCTTCACACGATCAATTCGTCGATCCCGACGATGTCCCATTTTTTCAGGTCGCCGCTCCTTCACCCGGAGTCGCTCTACCTTGAAATGGCGAAACTGATCGGCCAGCTGTTGACGTTCTCGATCGAGGAGCATCCGAAGGACATCGTCAAATACGAGCACGATGACCTCTATTACACCTTCAGCAACCTTTCGGCACAGTTGAGGGAGCTTCTGGAGACAGTGATCCCGAGCCGGTGCGTCCCGATCCCTCTGGAGAAGACCCGCGAGACGCTTTACGTGGGCCGGATCGAGGACGAAAGGCTATTCAAGGATGCCGCATTCTATCTTGCAGTCAGCGCCAAGCTCGCCGAATCAAAGCTGATCGAAACGGTGCCGCGCGTGACGAAGATCGGCTCGAGGGACGTGATCGACACGATCATCGGATCGGCGCTTCCCGGGGTGGTCCTGACTCACGCCAGCCCGCCTCCGGCGCCGATCCCGAGCAGGGTCGGCTTCCAGTACTATATGCTCGACACGGTCGGGCCGTACTGGGACGGGATCAAGGGATCGAAAGTCATCTCGGTCTATGTCCCGGAGGAGATTCCGGACGAGAAGGTCGAGCTCTATGCGGTCAAGAACCGCTAGACCCGGCTGAAGTTTTTGCAGATTTATTACTCGACCAATTTCCGGCCTTTGGAACTGGGGCCGGCGGTTTATGAACGAAAGAGACCGAAGAACAAGTAACGATCTGGTCAGGTTCGCAGGACCGATCTTCGACCTTGTGCTTCGTCTGAAGGCGGGAATTGTCCAGCCCTCAAACGAGCTAAGGCCCAAGTGCGCGAAACTGCTCGACGATTTCGAGAAGAGGGCCGAACGGTACCGCTTCAACCACAAGATCGTCCGGGTGTCGAAGTTCGCGCTCGCCTCGTTTATCGACGAAACCGTCCTTACCAACAATTTTCCGCTTAAGGATGAATGGGAGCGCTACGCTCTTCAGCTCGAGTACTTCGGTGAACAGCTCGCCGGCAATAAATTCTTCGAGAAACTTGAGGCAATGCTTAAGCAGATTAAGGTCACGGCCGATGCGGTCGAGATCTACTATGTCTGCATGCTGCTCGGTTTCAAGGGCCGCTATGCGGTCTACGAACACGACAAACTGATATCGGTCATGCAGCGCACCGCGGACGCGCTGGTAAAGGTCGGCAGGATCAAGCCCACGGAACTCTCTCCGCACTGGCTTGTGAACGACCAGCCCGAGCCTCCTCCGAAGCGGGGAATGCCGGTTTGGGCAAAGATCTCCGCCGCGGGCGGCCTTGCCCTTTCGGTGATCATATATCTTTCGATGTTCCTCGTATCCTCGATCCATTTGAACAATGCTTTGGAACAGTTGTTAAGATAGGGGCGCCGGGCCCGAGCAGGTCCGGGGCATCGCACGGCACACGGCTCGCGCCGGGACCCATCGAATATGTCCACTTGGCACAGGCAACAAATGACCTACGCACTGGGGTTGGGCGGCTTTATGTCGTTCTACGGCGTGGTGGGCCTGATCGTGTGGCTGATGGGCGATTATCTGGGCTGGAATCCCGGCTCCAGGGTAATAGTCATCGCGCTAATCCTCTTGACGATGCCGTTCGCGCTCGTCGCGAACTACTTCCGGACGCGGAGAGCAAAAAAGCGGGAAGAGAAGGAATCGGGCGCTGAGCCGGCGGCGAGAACCGATGCCGGCGAGCAGCAGGACGGCAAAGCAGTTAAACCTGTAGCGAGCTCAGAAGAGATCTCGAAAGTCGCCGACGAGGTCATAACCTTCCTTAAAGAGTCTGACCTGGGCGCGACCGGCAACGCGGTTTACGCGCTTCCCTGGTACATCGTGGCCGGCGACCGCGGGAGCGGAAAAAGTTCACTGGTCCTTGCTTCCGGACTCAACTTCCAGACGCTTCCGAGCCAGCGCCAGTCGGAAATGAAGTTCGTGAAGCCCACGCGGCAGGTCGACTGGCGGGTCACAAGCGACGCAGTATTCGTCGACACGCCCGGCCGGTACCAGGCCGAAGGTCCTGATTTCGACGAATGGTCGTCGCTGCTGGAGACCATCAAGAAACAGCGCTCTAACCGCCCGGTCGACGGCCTGATCCTTACCGTCAACACCGAGAAGGTCCTGAAATCGGACGAGCGCGACATCGAGGAGCTCGCGAAACTCCTCCGGACACGCCTCGACGACGCAACAAAGCGGCTCAAGACGCGTTTCCCGGTTTACCTCGTATTTACTCACGCGGACGCCATCGAGGGATTCCGCGACTCGTTCTCGACCTCAAAGAAGGAAGGCGAGAACCTGGTCTGGGGTGCGACCATCCCGCTTGAAAAGAGCGACAACGCACAGGCTCTGTTCGATTCGGAGTTCGAACTGCTTCAGGATTCGCTGATGCAGAGAAGGATGATCCGGCTCTCGGCTCCATTTTCGTCGGTCAGACAGCTTAGGATCTTCAACTTCCCGCTCCACTTCGCTTCCGCCCGAAGAAAGCTCGGCACATTCGTCACGACGCTCTTCCGCCCGAACCCGTTCAGCGAAAGCCCTTTTCTGCGCGGCTTTTACTTCACGGCTGCACCGGTCAACCGCGAAAAACAGCGTGAAGCCAAGGCGGTTCCGCAGACGGTCGGCAAGAGCTACTTCGCGAACAAGCTGTTCTCGGACGTGATTCTGCGGGATAAGGACCTCGTGAAAACCTTCCGGGAGCAGAGGCAAAGGCCTCCGGTCCTTGGATGGCTTTTCACCATCGCGGGCACCTTCATCACGCTGATCCTGCTCGCTCTCTCGGCTTACTCACTTTACATAAATAAGGCCTTCCTTGAAGACGCCGTGGCGAAAGGCCAGGTGGTCCTCAGGATGACGAGGACTGACCGCAACATCGATCCGCTGACCAAGGATCCCGCGAAGACACAGACCGAACTGAACGAGATCAACGACCTGAGAGCTATCCTCGACAGGATGGACGAATATGAGCGGGAGGGTCCTCCTTTTTACATGAGACTGGGCCTGTATTCCGGCAACCGACTTCTGCGCGACCGCCTGATGTACATCTATTATGTCGCGATCGAGAGGCGGTTCCGCGATCCGACGATCCGCAGGCTCGAGCGGGAACTTGCGGCGTTCGCCGCCGGGAATACAGCAGCCCAGCCTGCGCAGTCAGGCGAAACAAAAACGCCGCAAGAGGCGGAAGAAGAGGTTCTTGAGAGGCACTACGACCTGCTCGAGGCTTATCTTCTCCTCACCGAACAGCACAAGGAACACGCGATGGACACTTCGGCGCCCTCGAAGCTCGAAAGGGCGCTGGAAAAGTTCTGGCTCGAGGAATCGAAACTGCCGCCCGGCAATGAGGTCCTCGTGAGGGAACAGCTCCGTTTCTATTTCAAGCAGGTGGACCGCGAAAGCAGCTACGCGGGCGATACGAGCGGTTTCCCTAGGGTTTCTCCGAATCCGGAGCTTGTGACCAACGTCCGGAAACGCCTGGTCCGGTATCCTGCTTACAAGCGTTACCTGAACCGGCATATCACCGAGGTCACGAACGAGGTCGGAGAGATCAGTGTAGAGTCGCTTCTGGGTGGCAATAGCAAGGGCCTTATCGAAGGTTCGGTCAAAATCCCGGGCGCTTTCTCGGTCGCCGGCTACCGCGGCTATATGAAAGAGCGACTTAACAGCGCGACCTCGGTGCTCAGCCAGGACGACTGGGTTATGGGCGAGGAAGGAAAGGCGGAGGCGATCAAGGCCGACGAGCTTTCGAAGCTGAAGAGCGAGTACTTCAACCGCTACGCGTCCGCCTGGGAACGCCTGATCGCCGGAACGCGGGTAGTGCCGTACAGCACCGATGACGACCTGAAGAACGCGATCGACACTTTCGCCGGTTCCGAATCGCCGATCAAGCTCCTGCTGCGCGACGTGGCCCGCAACACGGACCTGACAGCGAAGCCGGAATCGAAAGGCTGGCTCGACTTCTCCTGGATCTCCGACTTGTGGAGCGGCGGGGGCGGCTCCGGCGAGGTTGAGGACAGTACCGAGATCAGCAAGCAGTTCAACCAGCTTTTCATTTTCATTGGAGACCCCGCCGAAGATAAGGGACAGCCGATCAACAAGTACAACCAGATGCTCGCCGAGATCTCACAGACGCTCAACACGGCATCCGAACAGAGTTTAAGGGAGTTCAAGACACAGCTTGCGAATGCGGATGAAGGCGGAAGGAGCTTCCATCGCACTCTGACATCGGTCGAAGAGAAGGTCCGGGGAATGACGAAAGGCTTCGAAACCTCCGGAATGCGCGAGGTCGCGAACCTTCTCCAGCAGCCTTTGCAGAACATACGGCTCAAGTGGGGCGCGGATTCCAAGACGCTGATCGAAAAGGCGTGGACCGACGACATTCTTGCAAAGGCCAAAGCCATTGAGGCCGGCTATCCGTTCCAGAGCGGATCGACACCGGTAACGGACCTGAAGGCGGTTTCCGAGTACCTGAATCCGCAGAACGGCACTCTGACGACCTTCTACAACAACCGTTTGAATAACTTCTTTGAAGGCGACCCGGATACCGGGCTCACACTGAAGCCCGACAGCCCGGTCAAGTTCTCGCCTGAGTTCGTGAGCTACCTGAACAATGCCTTCAAGCTAAGGAAAGCGCTCTTCGGCGGTTCGCCGACACCGAGCTTCGAGTACGATTTCATCATCGAGAAGGAAGGCGACACGATAATCGAGGGCACGATCGACGGCACGCGGGTCTCGTCCCGCGAAACGGGATCCTTCAAGCTGAAGTTCCCTGCTCAGTCGGGCGGAATCAACGGGGTTTCGCTGAACATCCTCTCGACGACCTCGACGGTCACGACGGACCAGGGTTCGACGTCGTCGCCAACGAATCTGAATTTCCCGGGCGAATGGGGATTGTTCAATTTCCTGGACGCGGCGTCGTCGAAGACCAAGACCGAATCGGGCTACAACCTGACGTACTCGAGGGGCGGACAGAGCGTGAGGATCCAGATTAGGCCGATCGGAGGCGATCCGTTCGACAGAAGCCTGTTCACCTCGATCCGGGCACCGGAGAAGATTCTGCAGTAGATATGATACTTGTCCGGCCGGCGGTACGCATTCAACTTTAGGGGCCTCTTTGAAGGGGCGGGACAATAGCGACTATGAACGAAGCAAAAGCACAACTCGACGCGGGAAACCTCAGCGAAGCAGTATCTATGGCGCTGGCGGCGGTGAAGTCGCAACCCGCTGACGTTACAGCGAGGACCTTTCTTTTCGAGCTCTCTTGTTTCTCGGGCGACTGGGAACGTGCGGAGAAGCAGCTCGATGTCATTGGCAATCAGGACGTCAACGCGATGATCGGGGCTCAGATCTACAAGCAGAATTTCTCCGCCGAGCGCGACCGGATAAGGTACTTCCACGACGGGCTGATGCCGGAGTGCCTTATGGTCCCGCCGAAATATGTCGAGAAGCTGCTGGTCGCCAACAATTATGTCCGCGAGGGAAATATCGCCGACGCGCGAAAGGTCTTGGACGAGGTCGATGAAGAGCGGCCGGCCTTCGAATGCACCATTAACGGCGAGAAGGTGTCGGACTTCCGTGATTACAACGACCTTACGATGTGCATCTTCGAGGTTATCGTGAAGGAATCGTACACGTGGCTGCCGTTCGAGCACGTGAAGCGGATCGCGTTCACCGCCCCGAAGACTCTGCGGGACCTCTACTGGGTCCAGGGGGAGGTCGAAATGGTGAACGGCACCAATGGAGAGATGTTCTTCCCGGCCCTTTACTCGGAGACGTTCAAGAGCGAAAACGACCAGGTTAGGCTCGGAAGGATGACGGACTGGCGCGACCTGGGCGACGACCTTTTTGTTGGCGAAGGTACGAGGATGTTCTGGTTCGACGGCGAGCACAAATCCATCCTCGACCTTAAAGAGATTGAATTTTTCCATAAAGAGGAATAGTCTTTAGGGAAAATTCGACAAAGGGTCCGAGCTATTTAGTGTAAAGTTTGCTTGTAGTTGAGAAACTCGAATAGAATAGGTGCCCCCGGGGACCCGTTTCTGAAGGCACCTGCTACCTTCTCTGCGGAAAGCGCCGCGGACGGAGAATGATCTTTAATGAGCGAACAGATCGAACAACCAGAAGTCCCGGAAGAAGCGGGAGCGGAAGCTCAAGCAGCAGACGAAGCCGCGCAATCGAACGGAGAGGCGGAGTCCGCCGATACTGTCGAACAGCAGCAAGCCGAAGCCGCTGCGGAGCCGGCAGGCGAAACTGAACCTGCCGCAGAAACTCAGCAAGCCGCAGCGCCGGCAGGAGCCGCATACCAGATCCCGCAAGCCGAAAGTGCGCTCTCGAGACCTCCGGTCATCGACCTGCAGGCCCTATTGTCCCCTATTTCGGCCGAGAATCCGGCGGGCGAGTACCTTCGCTATTCGGGCATATACGACGAGATCAACGAGGCGAGGCGCGCCGACGACAACCTCGCCCAGGGCGAGTGGCAGCACGAATTGAAGGTGGCCGATTACCGAAGGGTGGTCGAGCTGGCGGTCCCTGCGCTTGAAAAGGAGACCAAGGACCTTCAGATGGCAGCTTTGCTTTCTGAAGCGCTGATCCGGGAGCACGGGTTCGCGGGGCTCAGGGATTCGCTGAGGCTGCTTGCCGGTCTTCAGACGAACTTCTGGGACACGCTTCATCCTGAAATATATGAAGGCGACCTGGAGGGACGCGCGAACGCCATTTCGCTGGTGGATTCCGAAGGCGCATTCGCGATCCAGAGGGCGCCGATAACGCCAGACGGATATTCGTTTCTGGATTTCCTTGATTCGAAGAAGTACGACTTCCCCGACGACATCAACGCGCTTTCGACCGAGGACGCCGAAAAGGCGAGACAGCTCGAGGCCGAAGCGGTTCGCCTCAACAAGGTGACCGGCGACAAGTGGGAAGCCGAGATCGCCAAATCCCGTCGTGCATTCTATGAAGAGCTTAACGTATCGATCCTGGAATGCTACGAGGCGTTGAACGGGCTGAATGTTACGATCGAGGAGAAGTTCGACATTAACCAGGCGCCCAGCATGCGGGCGTTGAAAAAGGTTCTGGACAACATCAAGATCCAGACCGACAAGATCCTTGCGCTGAAACGGGAAGAAGAGCCCGACGAGGTCGATGCCGCGGAGGAAGAAGGGTCCGGCGGCTCGACAGGAGCGGGCGGTGTATCGATGTCGGGTTCGGTTCAAAGCCGCGCCGAAGCGCTGAGACGCCTGTCGGAACTCGCGGCATTCTTCAAGAAGACCGAACCTCACAGCCCCGTTTCGTACCTTGTCACGCGCGCGGTCAAGTGGGGGAACATGCCCCTCGAAAACTGGTTGAAGGACGTCATCAAGGATGAGGCGATTCTCTTCAACCTCAGGCAGACGCTTGGTTTCAACACCGGGGAAGAAGAACCGGAACAGTCCGAAGGTGCTGCCGAGGAATGACCGTTTAGGATCGTTCACTAGAACATTAACCTGTACATTAACGAAAGGAGATAAGTAAATGGCAACTAAAGAGAGTCTGCAACATAAGCTAGACCGGGTGCGGCCGCCGAGGGTCCAGATCACATACGACGTTGAAGTCGGCGGCGCGATCGAACTGAAGGAGCTTCCGTTCGTGATCGGCGTAATGGGCGATTTTGTCGGCAAGCCTGAGGAGCCGCTTCCGGCGCTCAAGAACAGGAAGTTCGTCGAGATCGACGCCGACAATTTCAACCAGGTACTCTCAGGCATGAATCCGAGGCTGGCCTACACGGTCGAGAACAAGCTTCAGGACGACGGGAGCAAGATGGGTGTCGAGTTGAAATTCGACAACATCGAGGACTTTGAGCCGGACAATATCGTTCAGCAGGTCGAACCGTTGAGGAAGCTCGTTGAAGCCCGTCAGAAGCTTACCGATCTCCGGTCGAAAATGGACGGAAACGAAAAACTGGAATCGATGCTTGAGGAGATCATCTCCGACGAGTCGAAGCAGAAAGAACTTAAGGACGCGCTCGGCATCGGCAAGGGCGAAGACGAGTAGGTTAGGAGGACATTAATTCTATGGCCAAGAAAGCAGAGAAACAAGCAGAAGTCCAAGTCGAGGAACAAGAAGCCAGTCTACTTGACACCATCCTTGCCGAGGGCCGCCTTGCGCGCGACGATTTTCAGAAGGAACGCGCGAAGGACATGATATCCGAGTTCGTCAGCCAGGTAATGAGCGGCGAACTCACGATGTCCAAGAACATGGACGCGACGATCAACGCCCGCGTGGCGGAGATCGACCGCCTGGTCTCGTCTCAGATGAACGAGATTATGCATCACGTGGAATTTCAGAAGCTCGAAGGCTCCTGGCGCGGACTTCATCACCTTGTGAAGAACAGCCTCACAGGAACCCAGCTCAAGATCCGTGTGATGTCGGTAACGAAAAAGGACCTCCTTAAAGACTTCGAGCGCGCTCTTGAGTTCGACCAGTCGACGCTCTTCAAGAAGATCTACGAAGAAGAGTACGGAACTTTCGGCGGCGCACCGTACGGCGCGCTTATCGGCGATTTCGAATTCGGCAATCACCCGCAGGATATGGCCCTGCTAGAGAGCATCTCGCAGGTGGCGGCGGCGGCCCACGCCCCGTTCCTCAGCGCGGCGTCCCCCGATCTCTTCGGTTGGGACACGTTCTCGGAAATGACCGAGGTCAGAGATGTATCGAAAATCTTCGACCGCACCGAGTACATGAAATGGAGGAGCTTCCGCGAGTCGGAAGATTCCCGTTACGTAGGCCTTACGCTCCCGCACGTCCTCGGTCGCGAACCTTACGGTGCGGCGACGAAGCCGACCGAAACGTTCATGTTCGAAGAGGACGTCGACGGCACCGACCACAAGAAGTACTTGTGGAGCAATGCCGCATATGCGATGGGCACCAGGCTTACCGAAGCATTCTCGATGCACGGCTGGTGTGTCGCGATCCGCGGCGTGGAGGGCGGAGGCCTTGTCGACGGGCTGCCGACACATACGTTCGCGACGGACGAAGGCGAGATCGCGATGAAGTGCCCCACGGAGGTCGCGATCACCGACAGGCGCGAGAAGGAATTCTCTGACAACGGGTTCATACCGTTGGTTCACTGCAAAGGCACGGACTACGCTGCATTCTTTGCTACCCAATCAGCCAACAAACCCAAGAAGTACGACACCGATGAGGCGAACGCCAACGCGAGGCTCTCATCGCAGTTGCAGTACATATTCGCTGTGTCGAGATTCGCCCACTATCTGAAGTCGATGATGAGGGACAAGATCGGGTCGTTCATGTCCCGGGATGAAGCGCAGAGGTTCCTCAACAAGTGGATTTCCAACTATGTGCTTGAGAACGACGTTGCGCCGGCTTCGCAGAAGGCTAAATACCCGCTGCGGGAGGCCCGCGTCGATGTAGCCGAGGTACCGGGCAAACCCGGCGCTTACAGAGCGGTCGCATTTCTGAGGCCGCACTTCCAGCTCGACGAGCTTTCGGTCTCACTCAGGCTGGTCGCCGATCTGCCGCCGCCGGCAGGTGGTTGATTCCGCTGTTTTCAACGAACGTTGGCATTGCAGCCGTGCCGCCGGCGTTCGTTTTCGATGGCACCGAATAATTTTTGGCAACTGCGCAAAAGCGATGGGAGAGAGCGTCTCCCGGCTGTTGGCGAGGTAACAAGTCGGAATCGAAGTTGTTACAGAGCGAAACGTTAATCATTAAACTGAAAGGAGCAAACACAAATGGCTGATAGTGATTTCTATTTGCAGATAGACGGAGTCGAGGGAGAAGCCGATGCTACCGGGTTTGAGAAGCAGATGCAGATCCAGTCCTGGTCCTTCGGAGCTACGAACGCCGGTTCGGCGAGTCTCGGAACCGGCCTCGGAAGCGGTAAGGCCTCAATGCAGGACTTTCACTTCGTGGTCGAGAACGGCAAGGCTTCGCCCCAGCTGTTCCTCCAAACCTGTAAGGGCACGCACATTCCGAAAGCGGTGCTTACGTGCCGCAAGACGGGCGGTGACGGCAATCCTTACGCTTACTACAAGGTGACGTTCGAGAATCTTGCCCTCTCATCGTTCCAGACGGGAGCGAGCGCGACCCTTCCGATGGAGCAGACTTCGTTCAACTTTACGAAGATCACGCTCGAGTTCTACCAGCAGAAGCCAGACGGAACGGTTTCTCTTACCAACACGGTCACGTACGACACGAAGAAGGTGGAAGCCGGCGGAGCCTAGTTCGGCACCACTTGGTCCTGAAGCGCCCGCCGCGGGATCCGCGGCGGCGCTCGTTTTTCCGGAACACGCACGGTCTTTCTCATTAAAGGGAAAGACCTTTGTGTTCGTCTATTGCCAAAATGTCGAAACGACACGATCTCGAAACCCAGGTCACACCCTCGCTCCTGGACCGGCTTACGGACTACGAACCGAAGAATTCGTCCGAGGCGCCGAAGTCCAGAACGAGATCTCTTGCAGAGCTCAAGCAGACGGTAAGGCGCGACCTCGAATGGCTTCTGAATTCTCGGAGCTATCCCGTAGATGTCGACGAGGACCTGGAAGAGATCACGAAATCAGTAGTGACCTTCGGGCTCCCCGATTTCACGGGGACCAGCGCCCGAAACCAAAACGATCTCAAACGAATCAGCGGCGAGCTCAAGAATGCGATCGAGCGCTTCGAGCCGAGATTGCTTGACCTGAAGGTAGTACTTGAACCCGTGAACAACACCGACCGCGAGTTGCGATTCCGGATCGAGGCATTCTTGAACGTGGAGCCTACGCCGGAGCCGGTCGTATTCGACACGGTCCTCGAGCTTGGCAGCGGCGATTTTGAGATCCGCGAATCCTGAGAGCGGAGAAAATTGATTCTCATATGCCGACCTTAAGTTTTGCCGAAACGAAGAGCGTTTGCGAAGTAGCTTACCACGGAGAGCTCAACGAGAGCTTCAGGTTCCCGGACGGAAACGTCTGGAGAATATCACGCACTGAAAGTAACTGGATGTCGGGCTTCAAGGCGGCCGTAATTCAAGGCAACGGCAAGACCGTTCTGGCGTTCGCCGGGACCGATTCGCTGGTGGATGTCGCCGCTGATATCGCGCAGGTCTTCGGCGGTGTTCCTTCGCAATACAGGGAAGCTCTGCTCCTTACAGGAGTGGTGAGTCGATCTGCATCGGGCTTGATACTTGCCGGCCATTCGCTCGGCGGGGGCCTGGCGGCCTATTGTTCCGTTCACACAAGGCTTCGCGCCTATACCGTGAATCCCGCCCCGCTGATAGGGGCCGCGACGCTTTCTGCGCTTGTCGGCAGCCACCCTCAGATCACCAACTTTGTCGCCGAGGGCGGCGAATTCGTGAGCAGTTCACCCGGGAGAAATCCCGGGATCGACGTCGAGATCCCCTCCAGCGGGAACGTCTTTACGAGACACTCGCTGGGAAATGTCGATCCGTCGGTGCCTTTGCCGACGCGAGAATGAACCCGACGGAGATCCTGTTCGCCGCAGGTTGATTCGGGACCTTACCGGACAACGCCGAACTGAAACCGAATGCGTGATGAACTTCTAGGCTATTACGAACGCGAACTCGTTTTCTTAAGGAAAATGGGGGCGGAGTTCGGCAAAAAGTACCCCAAGATCGCCTCGCGGCTTCTTTTGGACGAGGAAAAGATCGAGGATCCGCACGTTGAGCGCCTGATAGAAGCGTTCGCTTTCCTTTCGGGTAGGATCGCCCTGAAACTGGACGACGAGCTCCCGGAGATCACGGAATCGTTCATCAACGTTCTCTACCCTCACTATCAGGCGCCTATCCCTTCAATGGCGATCGCGCAGTTAACTTACGGATCTCCAAACGACAAGCTCACCTCGGTTGCCACATTGAATCGGGGATCGAATCTCTATTCACGCCCGGTCGACGGAACCCCCTGCCATTTCAGGACTGCCTACGAGACGCTGTTATTCCCGGTCGAGCTCGAAGAGGCTGCGCTAGAGTCGCCGGCACCGACAGACGGCAGGGGGATGTATACCGACAGTACGATCCGGCTGGCGCTCAGATGCTACGGAAACAGTTCACTGCACGAGATGAAGGTCACGGAGACCGAACAGCCTCCCCGGGCCATACGGTTCTTTCTTAACGGTGATCCTCAGCTTGTGTTTTCGCTTTACGAGATCATCCTCAATCACTCGACAGCCATCGAGTTCAGGGCAAAGGAGGCTCCTCTCGACAATTCGGATCTTCAGACGATCACGAATATACAGCTAAAGCTGCCGGACCCGGTTGTCCTTACCCCGGACAATATCAAGCCGGTCGGATTTGACGAGCACGAGGCTCTGATCCCCTACACCAAGCGCTCGTTCTCCGGCTACAGGCTTCTGACTGAATATTTCGCCTTCCCTTACAAGTTCCTTTTCTTTGACATCCAGGGGATCGACCAGGCGATCGCAAGGAAGTTCGGCAGCCATTTCGAGATCCATATAAAGCTCAAGGACGTCGTGCCGCCGGCATCGCCCGTGACGGCCGACACTTTCAGGCTCGGGTGCTCGCCGATCGTGAACCTCTTCGAGAAAACGGCGGATCCGATTTACCTGAACCAGCAAAAATACGAATACCACCTTATCCCGGATGTTCACAGGCAGATGTCGACCGAGGTTTATTCTGTCGACGAACTCGTCTCGACCGACCCGAAGACCAACACGACACGCGAATTCTCGCCCTTCTACTCCCTTAGGCACACTTACGGTGAAGAGAGGGAAAAGTCATTCTGGTATGCCTCGCGGAGACAGTCCCAACGGCCGAACGACGAAGGAAGCGAGATCTTCATTACCTTCGTCGATTCAGAATTCAATCCGAGGACGCCCGCTACGGAAATCCTGACGGTCAAGACGACCTGCACGAACCGCGATCTCCCCGCAAAGCTCCCATTCGGAGGAAAGGAGAGCGACTTCGAGGTCGAGGGCGCGGCGCTCATTTCGCGGGTCCGGTGCCTGACGAAGCCGACCGAGACGATCCGGCCGCCCCAGCGAAAGGGCGCACAGTGGCGGCTGATCTCTCATATGAATCTCAACTACCTTTCGCTGGTGAACGATGAGAACGGGATCCCCGAAGCTCTGCGCGAGATACTTCAGCTTTACAACTACAGCGATTCTTCTGCGACCAGGAAGCAGATCCTCGGGATCAAGAGCGTTTCCACCACGCCGGTGATCCGGAGGATCGGAAAGCGCGTTGGGGCGGGCTTTGTGCGCGGCCTTGAGACAACTCTGGTATTCGACGAAGAAGAGTTCGTTGGAAGCGGAATGTACCTGTTCGCGAGTGTTTTGGAGAGATTCCTTGGCGTTTATGTTTCTCTCAATTCGTTCAACCAGCTTGTGATCGAATCGGAACAGCGAGAAGGCGAGATCAAGAGATGGCGGCCCAGAACCGGAGAGCAGGTGCTGCTCTAGCAGGGGCGCGGAAAAGGGTAAGGTAACGGGAAAGTGATGTGGGACGAAAGGCCTCTGGACAAAGTGCTGTTCGAAGAACCCTACCGATTTGGGTTCTTTCAGGCGGTGCGGCTTGTCCAGCGGCTCAAATCAGAAAAGAAATCGGTAGGCCGCGATGCGATGCCGCACGAAGAGGCGCTTCGCTTCAGATCCCACGTTTCGCTTAATTTTCCGGCGAGCGAGGTTCAGGAGATCAGGGAGAACTTCGACGAGGCCGCGGGTATCGATACCCTCGAGATGCTCGTCAACTTCATCGGCGTCATAGGCGTCAGCGGGGTCCTGCCGATCCATTACACCGAACACGCGCTGGACCGTAACAGGTACGGCGATACGGCTTTCTGGGCGTTCACGGACATTTTCACGCACCGAGCGGCGTCCCAGTTTTTCCGTGCATGGGAAAAGTACCGTTTCCCCTATTCATACGAGCGCGGCGACGATGAATTTACCCAGTACCTGTTCGATCTGAACGGCCTCGGAACGAAAGGACTGCGGGGCCGTATGAACCTCGAAGACGAGGCGCTTCTCCCTTACTCCGGGCTCATAACCCAGAAGCCGCATTCTGCGCGTTCGGTCGCTCAAATGGTCTCGGACTACTTCGGCATAGAGGTCCGGATCTTCCAATTCTTCGGGCAGTGGTTCGATCTGGACAAGCAGAGCATAACGAAACTGGGCGAGGCCAACAGCCACCTGGGGGTGGACGCGATCATCGGCTCGCGCGTGTGGGATCAGCAGTCGAAGTTCAGGCTTGTGCTTGGACCGTTGACGTTCCTTAGATTTCAGGCGTTCCTGCCAAACGGCAGTGCCTACGAGGCGCTGAGATCGCTCGTAAAGTTCATGGTCGGGCTTGAGTTCGACTTCGACGCGCTTCTGGTTTTGAGAAAGGACCAGGTACCCGGAATGGTTCTCACGACACGCGCAAAGAGACGCCCGATGCTCGGCTGGACATCCTGGCTGAAGTCCAGACCGTTCGAAGAGGACGACCGTCAGGTTATTTCGAGATTCTGATTTCTTTTCGGAAAGTTCCATTATTTGGTATAAGATAGCGGCAAACATCACTCTAGCGGTTCAACAAAGCGCGTTCGGGTTCGCATTTTCCGGGCTGATCCGTGGCGGCGAGTGACGAATTCTATTCAAAGTTAGGAGAACAGGCGATGAACGTAAATCTGAAGTCCCTCGTAGGCAGGCTGAACGATACTTGCAGGAACGCGTTGGAGGACGCGGCCGGGCTCTGTCTTTCACGTACGAATTACGACGTGGAGATCGAGCACTTGCTCGCGAAATTACTTGAAAAGGACGATACGGACCTTCACGCGATCAGCCATCATTTCGAAGTCAATGTGGACCGGCTGTCCAAGGATGTGAACTCGTCCCTTGACCGGCTCAAGACCGGCAACAACCGCACTCCGGGTCTGAGCGACAGGATCCCCGCGTGGGTCCAGGATGCCTGGCTCCTTGCATCGATCGACTTCGGCTCCGCAAGGGTTCGCTCCGGTCACCTCGTTCTTTCTCTCCTGAAGGATGGAGGCCTGTCGCGGATCGCGCACGACATCTCGAAGGAATTCGACCACATTTCGGTTGAGAAACTTGAGAGCGAGTTCATCGACATCGTTTCCAGCACGAGCGAAGAGCGAGAGGCGATGGCGCTCGGCGAGACTGCGGGAGTGACCGGCGGCCAGGTCGCAAGCGGGGTGCCCGGAAAGACCAAGGCGCTCGATCAGTACGCGGAAGACCTTACTCAGAAGGCGCGCGAAGGAAAGATCGACCCGATACTGGGCCGGGACTTCGAGATCAGGCAGATCATCGACATCCTGACCCGCAGGCGCCAGAACAATCCGATCCTCACTGGAGAGGCCGGAGTCGGCAAGACGGCGGTTGTGGAGGGATTCGCGTTGAGGATCTCCGAGGGCGACGTTCCCGACCCGCTAAAGAACGTTGCCGTGAGGACACTCGACCTGGGCCTCTTGCAGGCGGGCGCTGGTGTGAAAGGCGAGTTCGAGAACCGCCTCAAATCGGTGATTGACGAGGTAAAGGCCTCGCCGCAGCCCATCATACTTTTCATCGACGAAGCCCACACGATGATCGGCGCGGGCGGCGCCGCGGGCCAGAACGACGCCGCCAACCTTCTGAAACCCGCACTCGCAAGGGGCGAACTGAGAACGATCGCCGCCACGACCTGGGCGGAATACAAGAAGTATTTTGAGAAGGACGCGGCGCTCGCAAGACGTTTCCAGGTAGTCAAGATCGAAGAGCCGGGCGTCGAGCCCGCGATCGGGATGATGAGGGCGATCGCCGGCAAGATGGAAGAGCACCACAACGTCCGGATACTCAACGAAGCGGTCGTCGACTGCGTCAGGCTTTCGCACAGGTACATCACGGGCCGGCATCTTCCCGATAAGTCGGTCAGCGTCCTTGACACGGCGTGCGCAAAGGTCGCGATCGGACAGGGCGCTACTCCGGCGGCCATCGAGGACGCCACGAGGAGGGTCCAGCACCTTGAAACCGAGATCGATTCGCTGGAACGCGAGGAGGTGACCGGAGCCGACCATTCGGAGCGGCTCGCAGAACTTAATGCCGAAAAGGACGAGGTCTCCGCGAAGCTCGAAAAGCTAAACGAACAGTGGGAGAAGGAACAGGGACTCACCGACAAGATCCGGAACATCAGGATTAAGCTCGAAATGTCGAGGCTCGGCGGCAACGGTTCTTTAGCTCCCACAGTTGAAACCGAAGATGGAGAGGGTTCGGAAACCGCGGCGGCCGCCGTCGCGCAGGACTCTTCCGGATCCGAATCCACCGCCGCGGCAGCCGCACCCGAGACAGGAGCACCGGTCGACACCGAGGCGCTGAAGGCCGAGCTGCAGAAGCATACAGCCGAACTAAAGGAGATCCAGGGAGAGTTGCCTCTGATGTCGCCGGTCGTGGATTCGCAGGCGATCGCCGAGATCATCTCGGGCTGGACCGGCATCCCGGTCGGCAAGATGGTCGCAGACGAGATCAACGCGATCCTCGAGCTTGAAAAGACGCTCGGCGAGCGCGTCCTCGGCCAGGATCACGCATTGGCTGTGATCGCGGAGCGGATCAAGACGTCGCGGGCCGGGCTGACAGATCCGAAGCGGCCGATCGGCGTCTTCCTCCTTGTCGGAACCAGCGGCGTAGGAAAGACCGAGACCGCGCTTGCGCTCGCCGAAACGCTTTACGGAGGAGAGAGGAACCTGATCTCGATCAATATGAGCGAGTATCAGGAGGCTCACACGGTCTCTTCGCTAAAGGGCTCGCCTCCGGGATACGTGGGGTACGGCGAAGGCGGCGTGCTCACCGAGGCCGTACGGAGAAAGCCGTACTCGGTCGTGCTGCTCGACGAGGTGGAGAAGGCGCATCCCGACGTGATGGAACTGTTCTACCAAGTCTTCGACAAGGGAGTGCTTGAGGACGGCGAAGGTCGCGAGATCGACTTCAAGAATACGATCATCCTGCTTACTTCCAATGTCGGCACGGACCTGATCATGTCGCTCAATGCAGATCCCGACACGCGCCCGGATCCGGTCGGCCTTGAAGAGGCGCTCCGGCCCGAGCTGGTCAAGGCATTCAAGCCGGCCCTGCTCGGCCGTATGGTGACCGTCCCGTACTATCCCATCTCTGACGACGTACTGAAAGAGATCGTCAAACTTCAGCTTGGGAAGATCACGAAACGCATCCTCGATAACCACAGTGCGCAATTTTCCTACGACGATGCCGTCATCGACACCGTGACAAGCCGGTGCACCGATGTTGACAGTGGCGCGCGGAATGTCATCAACATTCTGAACGGCACTCTGCTGCCCGAAATGAGCGGCGAGGTGCTTTCAAGGATGGCAAGCGGAGAAGGCATCTCGAAAGTTCGTGTATCTGTAGGCGACGACGCGAATTTCATTTATTCGATGGAGTAGGAAGTTGAGTTCGCACGACAATCCTGACTCGAGGCGTAGATCTGATCGAGACCAAGAGCCCGGAGCCAAAACGCCCGCTGCGTGGTTCATGTCGACTTGCGGCGGGCTTATTATTATGCAATCCGCCGTCTGAACAGCGCGCTGGCGGGTGCTTGGAGAAGTGAATCATGTCGGAAGCAAATGAAGACTTAATGAAGCGCACCTGGCTCGGAATCGGTGAGAAGACAGGCGGCGTACTTTTCGTAGTTGGGCTTGAAGACACTTGGGGAGGCATATTCAACCTCTCGAACCCGAGTTCCCGTGCGCAATTCGGACTTGCCAATGCGCGAGTCGGCCTTGGGCTGGGGGGCGGCGCGGGAATTGTCGCAATGTGTGTCTTCAACTGTCTGAACATCAACCAGCTCCATGGCACCGAAAGCAGCGACTGGGGTGTCAACATCTCCTTAGGAGCCAAATGGGACAAGGTTGTAAAGGCTCTCAAGAATTACAAGTTCTTTACCAGCGTCGTAAAGATAGGTTCAAAGCTGAAAATACACGATCCGAAGGACCTTGAGTCGATCCGGAACTCTTTGCACTATATCTACAATGAATATGGCGTTGCGACCGCGGCGGGTTCATCTCCGACGGTCATCTGTTTTGACACACCTGCAGGCATAGGACTGGAAGTGTCCGCCACCTATTCGTTCGGAGGAAAGATCGAAATAATGTGATTCGGGCGGCGCTTGCACCGCAAGTCGGGAATTGGATTCGGGGACTAGCGTTATGGCAGAACAGGAAGAAAGGCTGATGAAGGTCTTCACCCCTTTGGGTGAGGATTACCTCTTGATCAACAAGTTCACCGCGAAGGAAGCGGTCTCGGAGCTTTTTGAGTATGAGCTCGAACTGCTTCACGAAGAGGAAGAGGGCGAAGACAGGTCCCCCACCGATGTGGACCCGACTCAGATCCTCGGAAAAGGCGTTGCCGTGTCGATTCAGCAGCAGGACGGTACGCAGAGGATCTTCAGCGGAATGGTCTCCTCATTTTCCAGGGGCCATCGCCGGACCCGGTTCACCTACTATTTCGCCAAGATCGTTCCTCACGTCTGGATGCTGACGCAGAACATCCAGAGCAAGATCTTCCAGCACAAGTCCGTTCCCGAGATATTGCGCGATGTTCTTTCAGGCTTCGAGGTCAAATACGAGATCCAGGGAACCTTTGACGCACGGAATTATTGCGTGCAGTACAGGGAGAGTGATTTTGACTTCATATCGCGGCTGATGGAGGAAGAGGGGCTCTACTATTACTTCGAGCACCTCGACGCCAAGCACACGATGATCATCGCGAACACGCCCCAGTCTCACGTGGACCTGCCTTCCAAGCAGACGGTCAAGTACGGGATCGAGTCCGGAGACGACTACGAGTTCGAACCTTCGATCAGCGACCTTTGGATCGATACGAGGCTTCAGACGGGGAAGGTCACGATGTGGGACTACAATTTCCAGGAAGCCAACAACAAGCTTCAGAGGCAGCAGCCTTCGATGTTCACTGTCGGCGACAACCGGCAATTGGAGCTTTACGATTACCCGGGAGGTTACGCGCGCAAGTACGACGGCATCGACAGCGGCGGCGGCGAAGATCCCCGTAGCCTATGGCAGATCCACGACGACAGCCAGCGTACCGTCGAAAACGCTATGGACTCGCTCGATTGTGGTTATCGGGTGCTTACCGGTACGTCGGACTGTTCTTCGTTTACGGCCGGACATAAGTTCTCGCTTGTGGAACATCCGGACGACAGCCTCAATTGCGATTACATGCTCACGTCGGTGACGCACGAGGCGGAGCAGAATCCGAGCTATATCTCAGAGGAAGGGGTCGACGAGCCTTACACGAACAGTTTTACCTGCATAAAGCAGGGTCAGGGCACACCGAAGTACGTCCCGCCCAGAAAGACCGAGCGGCCGGTAATACCCGGAACCCAGACGGCCATGGTCGTAGGCCCGGGCGGGGAAGAGATCTTTACCGACAAGTACGGGCGGATCAAGGTTCAGTTCCACTGGGACCGTTACGGACAGGTTGACGCGTCGAGTTCCTGCTGGGTCCGAGTAGCGCAAGCCTGGGCCGGTAACCGCTGGGGGGCGATGTTCATTCCGAGAATCGGAATGGAGGTCATTGTTCACTTCATCGACGGGGACCCCGACCAGCCCATAGTCACGGGCTGCGTTTATAATCCGCTTGCGATGCCGGCGTACACGCTCCCGGATGAGAAGTCGAAATCAGGGATCAAGTCCGATTCAACGGTCGGCGGCCGCGGTTTTAACGAGTTCCGCTTTGAGGACCTGGCGGGTGAAGAGCAGATCTTTGTCCACGCGCAAAAGAATCTGGATGTTCGCGTTAAGAACGACGCAAAAGAGATCGTGATGAACGACCGTCACCTGATCGTCGAGAACAACCAGCTGGAGGACGTCACAAGGGACAAGCATCTGAAGGTCGGCGGCGACCGCAATGAGGACGTGACTGGCACCGCGTCGCTGTCGGCGCAGGAAATTCAGCAAAAGGCGAGACAGAACTTCGCGGTCGAAGCTACACAGGGTGTCCATATCAAGGGCACGATGTCGAACGTTATAGAATCGTCCGCTTCGGTGACGATCAAGTGCGGCGGAAGCTCGATCTCCTTAAGCCCGGCGAGCATTTCGATCACCGCGCCGATGGTAAATATCAACAGTGGCGGCGCAGCGGGTTCCGGTGCCGGCTGCAATCCCGGAGTGCCGAATGAGGCGCAGGAAGCAGACGACGCGAACGCCGGAGAAGGGATTCAGAAGACTTCCCCGGTCGAAAGACCCGAAGACAAGGATTTCACGGCGCTGGCCATCGCATTTTCCGGCGCGTCCCAAAGCGGGACGCCGTTCATCGGGGTTTGAAGGGCTGACGAAACGAAGAGCGTATGGAAATTGAGAAGTACAGATCGGCGGTAATGAGCCCCATGACGCGGACGTACTGCGTTCTGGACGGGGCGGCGGTGCCCGATCTCCCTCGGAAACTATATGAGTTCGATCCGCCGAACTACCCTTTGATCAGGGGGGAGCTTTCCCCGGACATGGTCCACGTAGTGCCGTACGTGGCGCTTATGATACCGAGTGAGAAGTTCACTTCGTGGGTGCTGGAGAACGCTTTCGGAAAGAACTGGGGGATCATCGTGCAGTCGCGTTTCTCGATCTACGAGATGCGGAGGCACTTCAGATCGCTGATCCAGGTCGTCGACGAGGATGGCAAGGCGATGCTCTTCAGGTTTTTTGATCCGAGGGTGATCCGTAAATTCCTTCCCACGTGCGACGCGGAACAGTTGAAGGCCTTCTTCGGTAATACTGAAGCGTACTACGCGGAAGCGGAAGAAGGGGATGTTCTCCTTTCGTACACGAATTCGGACGGGGAGCTTTTGACCAAGGAGATAGATCTGGCTGAGAAAGCCTCGTAGAAAGGAGAGGAAATATGCCGACAGGACCTGCCGCAAGGGCGAACATAGACATGACGGCGCATCCCTTGCCCCCGATGCTTACTCCGGGGCCCGGAAGCTTTAACACGCTCATCGGGTTCATGCCCGCTTGGCGCGGGATACCTCTTGCGGCCGTGGCGGCTCTGCAGGCCGCAAAGACCGCGGCAGACACGGCGATCAAGACCGCGGAGGCGGCAACGGCGGCTGCGGCCGGCACCCCCGGCGCACCGGCGGCTTTAGCCGCGGAGCAGGCCGCGAAAACTGCCGCTCTTTCGGCAATGTCGGGCGCGATAACAGGTGCGGCGGCGGGCGCCGACATCCATATGTGCGCGGTTCCTACACCGGTTCCGCCTCACGGTCCCGGCGTGGATATCACCGGATCGGCTACGGTTATGATCAATTTTCTGCCGGCAGGACGAATGGGAGACACGATACTTGAGGCGATCGGGCCGCCAAATTCGATCACGAAAGGCGAATTCACTGTGATCATCGGAGGCTGATAATCATATGCTTGTGATCAAGAAAGCACAGATCGAGGCCTTCATTGCGGAGGACGATATTCAGCTCACCCGTGTGATCCGGGAGATCGTGCAGGAGGCTTTTCACGAAAGCGTCGAGGAGTATTCGGACGAGAAACTGGACGGAATGGTCCGCAACGGTATCGAGAGGGCGAAGTCCCGCGGCTTTGAACGCGCGGGAGACATCGCCGCCTTCGTCGCGATAATGTTCGAGATCTCACCGAACTTCGACATTCAGGAGCATATCGACGCATTTTTCAAGGATGACTCGGCGCCCAAGGAGTTGAGAATGGAGTATCTGCTCGGAAGGATCCAGAACGAGACCTGGGCAGAAGCGGAGAACACTTACGACGCCAAGGCCTGGTTCCCCGATCGGCAGGAGGGCAAATAAATAAAGATGTCCGAAAAGAACAAGCCGGAAGAAATCCCGCAGGAACCCGCGCAGGAAGCGCCGGAAACCGCAGAGGTCAACAAGGCGGAGGCCGCCGCGAAGATCGAAGAGCAGGAGAAGAAGGTCGCGGCACTTGAGAAAGCTGTCGAAGAGAATCCTTCCGGCTCGATCGAACTTGAACTCGACCGCGAAAAGGACCTTCTTCGCCACCTGCGTCAGGTTCAGAAGGGCGACCCGAAAGAAAGGGCCGCCGCGAAAGCGAATTATGCGGCGAAAGCGGCCTTGAGCCGCGCGGTACAGCCGGTCGAAAATTAGCCCGGCTTCAGGGCCTTGTCATTTCCTCAGGTTTGACGAGCTCGTCGAACTTATCCCCGTCTAGAATTCCAAGCTCCACTGCCGACTCGCGAAGCGTGATCCCCTTTTTGTGCGCGTGCTTGGCGATCTTTGCCGCGTTGTCGTAGCCGATGTGCTGGTTGAGCGCCGTCACAAGCATCAGCGACTCGTTGAGGTATTTGTCGATCTGCTCCCTGTTCAGCTCGATCCCCGCGATGCAGTAATCCACGAATCCGTGGCAGGCGTCGCCGATCAGTCGGACCGAATGCAGGAAATTGTGGATCAACACGGGCTTGAATACGTTCAGCTCGAAGTTCCCCTGCGAGCCCGCGAACCCTATAGCCGCGTCATTTCCCATCACCTGCGCGGCGACCATCGTCATCGCCTCGGACTGTGTCGGGTTTACTTTGCCCGGCATTATCGAGCTCCCCGGCTCGTTCTCCGGGAGTACAAGTTCTCCGATCCCGCATCTCGGTCCGGACCCAAGCCAGCGTATGTCGTTCGCGATCTTCATCAGCGAGGCGGCGAGAGTCTTCAAAGCCCCCGAAGCGAAGACGATCTCGTCGTGCGCCGATAGCGCGGCGAACTTGTCGGGATGGGAGCGGAACGGAAGACCAGTCAGTTCCGCTATCTTTCCCGCCGAGCGTTTCGCGAATTCCGGGTGTGAGTTCAACCCGGTCCCGACCGCGGTTCCTCCGATCGCAAGATCGAACAGATCTGAAAGCGCGAGGTTAAGCCTCACGATGTCGCGGTCGATCAAAGACGCCCAACCGCCGAACTCCTGCCCGACGGTCAACGGCGTCGCGTCCTGCAGATGCGTCCGTCCGATCTTCACCACGTCGGCAAACTCGTGCGCCTTTGCAGAGATCGCGTTCTCAACCCTCTGGACCTGAAAGATCAGGCGTGTCATCTGCTCGGCGGCGGCGATGTACATCGCGGTAGGGAACGTATCGTTCGAGGACTGCGACTTGTTCACATCATCGTTCGGATGAATCGGATCTTTTGAGCCCATAACGCCGCCGGCGAGCTCGATCGCGCGATTCGAGATCACCTCGTTGGCGTTCATATTCGTCTGCGTTCCGGACCCGGTCTGCCAGACGCGGAGCGGGAAATGCCGGTCCAGCTTGCCTTCGATCACCTCGTCCGCGGCCTTGACGATCAGATCGCGCTTTTCTTCCGAAAGCTTGTCCAGATCGCAGTTCACGATCGCGCAGGCCTTCTTTAGAATGCCCAGCGCGCGGATCATCTCGGGCGGCATGACGTCGAAGCCGATATTGAAATGATGAAGGCTGCGCTGGGTCTGCGCGCCCCAGTAGACATCGGAAGTGACCTCGATCTCGCCCATCGAGTCGGTCTCGATTCTTGTGCTCATGCCGATATTTTGCCACGAACCGGCCGTTTGATCGAATCGCCGTCGGCCGGACTTATCGGGAACCCCGTTCAATTGATCATTTCTTTACTAACAGAGCGTTTAACATTGTTTAATCTCCGAAGAAACCGTTTCAAACTGGAGAACCATAATGAGAAACTCCCCGCTTCCCACAAGACTCGCGACGCTCGCAATCTCAGTCTTCTTCGCGATCGCTCTTGCTTCAAACTCGTCCGCCGCCGTATTCGTGGTGGATCGGAACGACGATCCGGCTTCGGCATCAGCCTGCACAGACGCACCCAACGACTGCTCGATCCGAGGAGCGATCGCGATGGCGGATTCCCTTGCGTCAGACGACACGATCGTCTTCGATCCGGCCGTTTTCGGGGCGAACAGCGTGATCCCGCTCAACAGCGGAGTCCTTCGAGTGTTCGGGAACGGAAAGCTCCTGATAGACGGTTCGGCTGCCGGATTCGTCACTTTGGACGCGCAGAACCGAAGCGGAACGGGCGTCTTCCTGATCGAGGCGAAGGCGGATGTAACTGTTTCGCACCTGACCATTCGACGCGGCAACCGAGGGCTTGTGAACGGCGGAGGTGTCGAGAACAAGGGGATCTTCTCACTGTCGCATTCGACAGTCACCGCCAACAGAGCCGCCGCAGGCGGGGCCATATACAACATCAGCGGCCGGCTAACGGTCTCGAACTCGACGATCTGCTTTAACCAGTCTGCTTACGGAGCGGTGCACAACGTGGGATCGACCGCCGTCGCCGAAATAACGGATTCGACGATCTGCGGCAACACCGCGACATACGGCGGAGGGATCTACGTCAGCAGTGGGGCGGTCAGCCTCGGCAACACGATCGTCGCCAACAATACCGCGAGCCTTGGGCCGGACGTTTATCAAAACGTGAACTCGCTCGGCTATAACCTTTTCGGCAACTCCGCGGGGATGACCGTTTCCGGTGCCGGAACGGATGACCAGTTCGATGTCGATCCAATGCTGGATCCCGCAGGTCTCGCCGACAACGGAGGGAACTCGATGACCGTGGCACTGCTTGCCGGAAGTTCCGCTTTAGACAAAGGAAACGGATTCGCCTCCGATGACCAGCGCGGCGAGGCGCGCCCCGTCGATGATCCGGACAGCGAAGACGGATCTGGGAATCTCGCGGACATAGGCGCATTCGAGTTCCAGCCCGTGGTCGCAGACCCGGATCCAGACCCCGTTCCCGGATTCGATTTCGGAGGCTTCCAGATGCCGATCGACCAGTTCGCGCTGAACCTCGCAAAAGGCGGCTCGGCGGTTCCGGTCAAGTTCAGCCTGAACGGGTTCCACGGATTCGAGATCTTCGCTGAAGGCTATCCGGCGTCGGTCGAGATTGCCTGCGATTCCGTTGAGCCGAACGGTGATCCTTCGCCCGTTTCAATGCCAGGAAGAAGCGGACTCACATACGACGGAACGTCCGACACGTACTCATTCGAATGGAAGACCGAGCGCGGCTGGCGAGGCACCTGCCGCCGGCTTCTCGTCGGACTGAGCGACGGATCAGTCCATTCGGCGGATTTCAGATTCAGATAGGAAAATGGCGATTCGGGTCGGGCGCGGCGAACAGAAGAGCCGCTCGGGACAAACTTGCGGCCGCTTGCGAGAAGTTCAAAGCCTGCTTGATGAATGTCAGTTGCCCCCGGCCGAAGCCGGGGGCATCTGATCCCTTTCTCGGACCGGCAATTGGAATCAGTCGGCCCCCCTATTAAAAGGAGTGCCTTTTCAGACTGCCTCGCTCTTTTTCTGCTGAACTGAAGTTCCCGAGCGCCAGTTTCTCCCACCTGTTCAGGTAGTGCCCTTTCCCGGTTCGCTTTCATACACCTCGATCTGTCCCGCCGGCTCCATACACGGGGCAGGCGAAAGGCGCTTCGATCGTGCGTAACTAGCAACCGCGGACCTTATGATCGCACGGGCATTTTCTGCTGACTGGACGCCGCGCAATTCAACTCGCTTCCGGCCCTGCGGCAGTGTCTTATAGGTTCGAAAGAAGAACTCCAGGCGTTCCCGCTCAATTACCGGAAGATCTTCGACACTCTTGATTTCCGCATACGTGGGGTCCACATTCGTTGTCGGAACTGCGATCACTTTGTCGTCTTCTAAACCGGCATCTAGCATCTTCAAAATACCGATCGGGCGGACCGAGATTATAGCACCGGCCTGAACCGGGGTTCGAGTATAGACCAGCACATCAAGGTTGTCGCCGTCGCCGGCCAGCGATTGTGTAATGACGCCATAATTTGCCGGATAGAACATTGGGACCGATTGGAACCGGTCGACAACGACGTGCCCGGTAGCCGTATCAAGCTCGTACTTGATGTAGCTTCCTGCAGGTATCTCGATGACTGCAACCACTTCGTGCGGACAACTTTGGTTTTGAGGAAAATCAAAAGGATGAACCCATGATTGGCCAAACGCGGAAGCGGCCAAGAGCAGGATCGCCATTATGTGCATCGGTGCAAGACGCTTTACCATTCTTTTATTCATACAACACAGAGCAAAGTGAAACGGTTTAGAGGCGGGTGTTTACCGCCCCTAAACCGGAGTATTATCCAACTGCACGTTGACTAAAACACAAACCGCACGCCCAGCTGCAGCTGTCGCGGTCCGCCGAATCGTGCTGTCGAAGGTGCAAACAGCGGCACGCCCGCATTCGCCTCCGAAGGCGACCCATCCGGAAGCGGTTCGCCAAAGACGCTGATGGCATCATTACCAAAGTTCTTGTTGGAAGCTTTGGTGACGTTAAACAGCTCGGCCGAAAGATCGATCCGCTTCGATTCGCTTAATCGAAAGCCCTTCAGCAGCCTCAGATCGAGGTTGAAGAACTTAGGCTGCCGGAACGAGTTGCGATCGACTACCCGTCCGTTAACGATCGCCCGGTCGTTGTCGTCATTCCCGTCGTTCTGGATATCAAATCCGATGACAGGCGTATAGGGGAAACCCGAACGCGTAATGAGTACGCTGGAGAGCGTAAATCCGGATCCCAGATCGACAAGCCCGCTGATGTTTAGATTATGCCGCACATCTTGTTTCGAATAACCGTGTTCCAACGTGAGATCGAATGGGTTGAGAGCCGGCTCCTGCGAGAAGTTACGCTCGTTTGAATCGTCATCTACACTTCGTGCCAATGTGTAGTTCGCCTGAAACTGGAACCGGTCCGCAAACCGACGCGTCAGTGTGACGGTCATTCCGTCATAGGTCGAATGGGCACTCGATTCGTTGATCGAGAGCCAGTCCACGCCGGGAATCGGTCGTTCATCCGGGAATATCGGCATTCCTGTTTCGTCGATCGTCGGCGGAAACAGATTGCGGTTAAGGCGACGCTGAAGGTTCCAGGTCGAATTTCGAATGTAGCCGACCGAAAGTACTATGTCATCAGTAAGTCTCTGTTCGAGAGTCGCAGACGCCTGGAACGACCTCGGATTCTTGAAGTTTGGTTCAAAGCCAAAGATTCGGGGATCTTCGACGAACTGCTCAAATCCCGGAGGAATGGATGTTAAAGCATTCGGAAACGTGAAGATCGCATCAGGGCCGCGAAGGCGGCAGCCCGGGCGATTCACTACCGATGAATTACGGCAAGCTCCCGGTTCAGCGATCTCGATCGCTTGTGTCGTCAAGCCGTTGTTCGTGAAGACCCTCTGGAAGAGATTCGCCGGCGTACGTGCGGTATAGATCCCTGCCGACATTCGAATTACTGTGTCTCCGCGGCCGTTTACATCGTATGCCATGCCCAAACGCGGCTGAAACTGTAACAGGTCATTTGGGATCTTTGCCGTTTCCGGAATGCCAGGGAAAGGACTGGTCGGCTGCGGATTGATTTGTGCTTCCCATCGAAGGCCCGCATCGACGGTGAAACGGTCGGTCACGCGGATCTTGTCCTGGATGAACAGTGCATATTCCTGCTGCGTGCCGCGGAAGATAGAAGACTCCTGATCCTGCGGAGCAAGCGTTTGGCGAAAACGACGCGGGCGGCCGGCGATATAGTTCTCGAGTCCCGTAAAGAAAACCCCGTCCATCGTACGGTTCTCGAAGTCCCAGCGGCCCTGTATTCGGGTTTCGCGTCGCTGTCGGACGCGATTAATGTTGGATTCAAATCCGATTCGCATCTGATGACTCCCGCCTGTAACGCTCACGTTGTTGGCAAACTGGAATCTGGTTGAATCGAACTGACGAGGGCGGCCATCATTTCCGCCGATATCGCCGAAACCGGCGATGCTGATACGGGGCATGGTCGAATTTGGCTCTTCAAGCCTGTTGTCGGTCGCTACCTGGCCTCTAACCTCATTGATAACATTTGGAGAAATCACTGTTACCAAGGATCCTTTCAGTCCATTGCTGGTGCCAATCCGCGTGTAATTGCCGGATTCGGCAGTTGTCTGACGCGGTGAATCAAAATCGAAATTCTCGCCCCGCATTCGGGTATAGGTGTATTGAAGATTTAGCGTGTTGTTGTCGTTCAGGATGAAATCCGTGCGGCCAAAAAGCGCGGTCGGATTATTAGTACCTCGCTTTTCGCCCTCAAGTGCGGCGAGTTCAGAAGGGATCGGCACTCCGGGAACGTCTTCGAAATCGACCACAAACGGAACGCGCAGGAGATTCTGTTCGAGACTAAAGAAAAAGAATGCCCGGTCACGAACGATCGGCCCGCCGATCGAACCGCCGAATTGATTCTGCGCGTTATCGAGCCTGCGGCCAAATGCGTTCTCCGAGGTCAGTTTGCGGTTGCGGTTAAAGTAAAATGCTTCACCGCGGAGGTCGTTCGTACCCGATTTCGTCACTACGTTGACAAAACCGGCATTTGTCCGGCCGATCTCGGCACTTGCGCCGGATCGGACGACCTGAAATTCCCTCACAGCAGATTGCGGAAAGAAAAAGACAGATTCGTTACCGCCGCGTTGATTGCCCTGAACCGGATCATTGAAATCGGCACCATCCACAGCGATGTTCGAATTGATGGACCGCTGGCCCGCGATGACGAGGCCGCTGCGGTCAGCTTCCTGCACGACGGCGGGTGTGAGCGTCACAAACTCGGTGAAGTTGCGGCCGCGGACCGGGAGATCGGACACCAGGCGTTCATTTATAACCAACCCGGTCGACGAAGTATCAGTGTCTATTAGATCCGCTCCGGCTGTGACATCGACCTGAGCCGTTATTTCGGATGGCCGGAGCGAAATATTAACGGGCATTGCCTCGCCGACCCGAAGCACTACATTATCTTGAACCTGATCCGCGAAACCTGAGGCTTGCACCGTTACTTCATATCGGCCGACCGGCAGAACACGTGCCGAAAAGCGTCCATTGCTATTGGTCACAACATTTCTTTCAAGCCCAGTTTCCGTATTCCTGATTCGGACGGTTGCCCCGGCAACGGTCCCGCCATTTATGTCAAGGACGTTCCCCTCGATCGCCGCGCTTCCAGATTCGGATTGGGCAACTGCACCCGTCGTTAATATGACGGCTAAGAAGAAAAACATCAGTACTTGCTTTAGGTTTACAGAAAAATCGCAACCGGGAACGGCGCTTAATACCGATCTCATTTTTTTGTTGACTCCTGTTAAGGTGATGAACGTTTGAAATGTTTAGGTCTGGACGTACCGGTCAGCGGTAGAATCCGTATTCACATTCAAATTTATTGGGAAGCAAGTAAGGAGGTTAATCGAATGGTGTTACAGCAGAATGTCGCCGATGTTAAAAATTTCAGAACAAAATCATGCGATTTTTGCGACCTCTTGCCCGTTTTTGTCTGTATTCCTCTTACTCGTTATAATGCTCATTTGCACAGATCTTTAATAAACGAGGCATAAAACATTGGCTGAACAATTTGACGTTACGATCATCGGCTCGGGACCCGGCGGATATGTGGCCGCCGTTCGCGGCGCCCAGATGGGATTGAAGGTCGCGATCATCGAGAAGGAAAAAGATGCCAAGCTTGGCGGCACGTGCGGACTGCGCGGATGCATTCCGACGAAGGCGCTCCTTATGGCGGCCCATCTCTATGAGAAGGCCTCGCACTTTGAGGAATTCGGGATCAAGGTGGACAAGCTCGGCTTCGACTGGACGCAGGTTCAGAAACGCAAGTCAGACGTCGTGAACAAGAACGCGGCCGGCGTTTCGTACCTTATGAAAAAGCATAAGGTCAAGGTCCTCAACGGTTTCGGAAAGATCCTGGCACCGGGCAAGGTGGAGGTATCGTACGAAGACGGCAAAAAAGAAACGGTCGAATCAAAGAACATCATCGTTGCTACCGGATCTGTCGTCCGGCCGATCCCCGGGTTCGAAACAGACGGCAAACAGGTCGTCAATTCCGATCACGTGCTCGAACTTGAGAAGGTCCCCAAGTCGCTGATAGTTATGGGCTCGGGCGCCGTCGGCGTCGAATTCGCGTCCGTTTACGCGCGGTTCGGTTCCGAAGTAACGGTTGTCGAGCTTCTCGACCGCATCGTCCCTCTCGAGGACGCCGACGTTTCGAAACAGCTCGAGAGATCGTTCAAGAAGCAGGGCATCACCTGTCTCACAGGCGTCAAGCTGGACACGATGAAGAAGCTGAAGAACAGCGTAAAGGTCTCCGGCAAGGGTCCAAAGGACGAAAAAGTCGAGCTCGAGGCGGAGATGCTTCTCGTCGCGGTCGGAAGAATGCCGTACCTTGAGAACCTGGGCCTCGACGATACGAAGGTCAAGGTCAACGACCGGGGCGTGGTCGAGGTCAACGAATTCTGCGAGACTGCCGAACCCGGAATTTTCGCGATCGGCGACGTCATAGACACCGCATGGCTCGCCCATCTCGCTTCGAAAGAAGGGATAATGGTCGTCGAAAGACTCGCGGGAAAGAAGGTCGAGCCGATCAATATGAACCTCGTCCCGAACTGCACCTATTGCGATCCGGAAGTCGCGAGCGTTGGAATGAACGAGCAGAAGGCCAAGGACGCGGGCTATGACGTGAAGGTCGGCAAGTTCCCTTTTTCAGCCTCGGGCAAGGCGAGGATCATCGGCGAGACCGACGGCTTTGTGAAGATCGTCGCCGAGAAGAAGTACGACGAGGTGCTGGGAGTGCACATCATAGGCCCGCACGCGACCGAGCTTCTCGCGGAAGCCTGCGTGGCTATGCAGCTCGAGACGACCGCTGACGAGCTCGGCCGGACGATCCACGCGCATCCGACCGTGTCGGAGACGATCATGGAAGCCGCCGAAGGCGTCCACGACCTGACGATACATATCTAAGTAAAAAGTAAAAGGTCAAGGAGCTACTTGAGGTGAGTGCTCTTTGACCTTTATCTTTGCCGGTTCCAGATATTATCGGTTCGAGACTTTACCGGCTCCAGACATTCGGCACCTACGGAGTCGGTAACCGCGTTTTGCCTCTGGTTCCACTTTTCCAAGCGATTCAGTCATTCGGCAAGATTCCGTATTGGAGGAGGCCTCGCAGCTTGGGGCGACCGAAAGCTGTAATCATTTCTGGTACTGTTTTAAGGGGGATTTACACCTCAGCTCGCCCTTGATCGCCTCAAGCGCGACCTTCGCCTTAAACTGCGCTGAATACCTTTTCCGCTTTGATTTGCTCAATGTGATATCCCCTTCGGTTCCTGTCAGGTTTCCACCTAAACAACCTGTCCGAAAATTGGGTGCCATCTCTTCTCTCGGTCGGACTCACGGCTTTTGATGAACAAGTCAACGCTATCGTCACCAAGGAACGATCTCTAGCATTGGTCGATCGTCCGTCTTGCGATACTCTGCATGAACGGGAGATCCGTCCCGTCCGCTCGGCGAACAATCGCATGGCTGGTGGTCGACGGGGTACGTTTTTCTTGATGCAAAACGTTTGGCTTAACCGGCGCGGGCTTTGCCCGCGTCCGTGTTGAAGCCATTGTTATGTTCAAAAAACCAGATTCAGGAATGAGATCTAATTTGGTCTCCCCACCCGAGAATCTTCGCAATTACCCCTCCTACAACTGCACCAGTCACAGCCATAGCCGCTATCTTTACTGGAACGATAACGAAAATATTCTCCAGAAGGTTGAAGAAGGCAATGTACCCAAGATTGATACCAAGGACAACAGCCGACATGATGATGCATCCCGCTACGGCGCCGCGGAGAAAAGACCGAATATGTGCCAAGTATTCAAATACACCGGCAAGGAGTGAGGCCCAGACGAGATTGAAAAGAAGGAATGGAATAAGGTCGGGCTGTTCCTTAATTAAGCCATCATATGATATGCGCGTTGCGTCCACTAAATCGGGAATTAACGTTCCATAGGTCAATGCCTCGAGGACAGAGAACAGAACGGCTCCAACAACCGCGGCTATAATGACTCTTACCATTTTGACATCTCCTTTCCATCGAGCCAAAGTAAAAAGAACATAACGCTCAGAAGCAGCTGCGGCGCATAGCGCCGTCAGCTGCATGCTGTTGTTAGACGCCGCAAACATAAGGCAACTTCACACCGCATCATTCACCTCCCGCGCCACGCGGTTGCCCGACTCGAGCGCCCCCTGCATCCACCCGTCGATCCACACCGAGGTGTGCTCACCCGCGAAATGGATCCTGCCTTCGGGCCGCGCTACGTGTGGCAAAAGGGAGCTGAATTGCCCCGGCTTGTAATAGGCACTGGCGCCGCGTGCCCACTCGTCCTCGTCCCAGCATTTCGTCACACCGCCCTCGAAGTTTTCTCTCATGCCGGGGTAGATCACCTCCACTTGTTCGAGCGCGAAGTCGACGCGCTCGTTTTCCGGCATTCCCGTGACTCGCCGTGAGTGCAGGCTGATCGGGAAGGCTTGTAAGATGCCGCGCGTACCAGGCTGCTTGTAGGTCTGATCCCATACCTGGCCGATGGGCAGGTCGGTCGTGGCGAAGCCGCTCTGCCCCTCGTCGGCCCAGAACCGGTTCCTCGACTGCAAGAAGACCTTCGAGGCCGAGAGGTACGGCAGCTGCTCAATGGCCCTTTGCTTCTCGACCGAGAAGGCCGGGGCGACCTCGATGTTCCTCTGGACGGTGAAGGGGACGGCGCAGACAAGGTAATCCCCCGCCAACGTGTGGTACGCACCGGCGCGCAGGAAGACGGCTTTGACGCCCTGAGCGCTCTGTTCGATCCTGACGACTGGCGCGGCGTAGCGAATCTTCTCGGACAGCCGGGCGGCGAAGGCTTTCGGGAGAAGGTCAGTCCCGCCCCTGATCTTGTAATACCGGTCGAGCTTCTGGTTGAGCGCCTGGTTGCGCAGCATGAACAGGGTTGACCAGGTCTCGGCTCGGTCGTCAATGCCCCCTACACTCAGCAGGGCAACGGCCTCTGCTGACGCCCCCCGGCTGCGCCAGAAATCAGACCGGTTCATCTGGTCATATTTTTTTAGCGTCTCGGGTGGCGGCCAACCCGGGTCCGTGACGTCCCCGACTTCGCTCAACATCGACCGGATATATTTCTGCCGCATGCCGTTGACCCCAAGCGAACGCTCCTCCGCCGTCAGATCATACGGCCACTCCACGCTCTGTCCGGGAGTCACCCGGATCCTTCTCCCGCGCACGTGGTATACGGATGGCAGATCGAGCGGCTGGAATGGGTCGAGCGTGAGGCCGAAGAGTTCGGCATACTTGAGCGTGAAGTGGTGGTGATT
Source organism: Aridibacter sp. (assembly GCA_035513035.1). Taxonomy (GTDB): domain Bacteria; phylum Acidobacteriota; class Blastocatellia; order Pyrinomonadales; family Pyrinomonadaceae; genus Aridibacter. The sequence continues at coordinate 100,602 of DATKCW010000054.1, read as the reverse complement.
TGGGATCCGGGTTGCGCCGGCATCCGCGTAAAGCCCTTCGGTGAAGGTGTCACGCAAGGTGTGGACGCGACCGCCTGGCCGGGTTCGGGCCTCAAGAACAGTTACGTCGTGACCTGCCTGAGTCAACTCGTAGGCCGCCGTGAGCCCAGACAGTCCTGCCCCGATGATAATGACCTTCTTGGGAGCGCCCCTCCGTTGCAGGCCGCCTTGGCGGGAAGCGAAAGTGATAAGCGGGTGAGCTGAAAGGGCAGCCGCGGCGATAACAGCTTGCTTCAAAAAGTCTCTGCGTCTCATGCATCATTTCCTAAACGGTTAGGAATTTGAGCGTCTAACTCATGATTGAGCGGAACCATTCCGCCCAATACCCTCATTTCGAGTCTTATGCGGAACAGCTCGGTGTGAAACTCTAAATCTGGTGTATCACACGCCAAAGTCCCGTATAGGCACTCCGCATGCGGGCGATGATACAGGCTAAATCCCCCTTGTGCAATGAAACGTTCTCCTCACAAAGTCAAGTTGCTGGATCAGGTTCACGCTGTCGCCCGTGCCAGGCATTTGAGCCACAGTGAAGTGGCTCAGTAGATCCGGACACCTTCTTCCTACGACAGCGCCTTTTTTCGAACGGCTCAGGAGACATGTAGGCGAGGGACGAACGAAGCCGCTCGCGATCATAGAACATCTCGATACGGTCGAAGATGTCCGCCCTCAGAGCTTCCCTTGGTTCATAGATCCGGTCGTTCGTCTGCTCGTATATGAGCGAGCGGAAGAAGCGCTCGACAACCGTATTAGGCGCGGCAAAAATGTGTCAAGACTTGTTGAAAACAAAGATGTCCCAAGGCCGTGTCCGAAGACCAACCGTAAGGGAGGCCTACCACAAGAAGTCAGGAGTCAGGACGTGTCAGTAGCCCAAGCGTCAGCGCGGGCTACCGTGAGCAATTCAAGATTCCAGGTTCCAGTTTCAAGGTTCCAGGAAGGACCCGGAAGGTACCGGTCCGGATCACGCAATCGCTTCGCGATGCGCGGACTATGCGACGTATCCCGTGGGCTGCGCGCAGACGCGCTTGCCCACGGCTAAAGGCAGGTCGTCGCTGCGCGACTACAGACATTTGGCTCCTACGGAGCGGGACAATGGTCAATGCCCATTGGCCAATGATCAATGTTATGCCCGTCGCTACCGCTCCGGGTACCGATTGGCGCCGATGGCGCTGAACAATGGTCAATCGTCAATGGCCTTCGCTCAATGATCTTGCCGCCGCTACGCGGCTATCGCCCGAAACGCAGCACGTCTGAAATTTTTGAAGAAAGTTCCGTAGGAACGGCAGGTCTGTAGATTGCGAAACCCCGATACGACTTCCGGAGCCGCGTAGCGGCGGCACAATCGGAACCCGGAGCGCAAGCGACGGGCAAAACAGATTCTTTAGCCACAGTTCAAGGGGATGAACACGTGATTGGAACGGGGGTCGTCGCTGCGCGCCTATTCCGGTCTCCGGTCTACCGTCTTCGGTCTTCAGGGTGTTACAGACATTTGGCTCCTACGGAGCGGGACAATGGCCAATGGTCATTGGGCAATGGTCAATGAAACGATCCATGCTCCTCCGTGCCTGGTTTTTCTCTGCGCCCTCTGCGTGCTCTGCGGTTGTTTCCCCTGTCGCCGCTAACGCGGCTCAAGAGTGTTCAAAAGTCCCGTTTCGGGGCGCTGAACGACACCCTCCGAAAATCTTGTGGGAACGAGTAGTGATTCCGGGTTCCTTACTCTAACTTGTGCGCTCCGAAAAGAATACTGCTTCATTTTGTGTCTGAGCGGATTTTGTTTATAGTCCCTTCTTTATGAAGACCCGGCCGACATCCTACCCGCGCGGCAAAGTAAAGATACTTCTGCTCGAGAATCCCGCCGCTTCGGCGGTCGAAGAGTTCCGCTTGCACGGCTACACAAAGGTCTCGAGGATACCCGGCGCTCTCTCAGAAGAAGACCTGGCCGAGGCCGTGAAAGGCGTGCATATCCTCGGAATCCGCTCGAAGACAAAGATCACTGAACCGGTTCTCGAGGCCGCCGACAAGCTTCTCGCCGTCGGCTGTTTCTGCATCGGCACGAACCAGGTCGACCTGGGCGCTGCGACGCGCAAAGGGGTCGCCGTCTTCAACGCGCCCTATTCGAACACCCGCTCGGTCGCTGAACTTGTGCTGGGCCTGTTCGTGATGCTGATACGCAGGATCCCCGACAAGAACATCGCCGCGCACAAGGGCGTGTGGGAGAAGGACGCGTCAGGCAGTTACGAACTCCGGGGCAAAAGGCTCGGGATCATAGGCTACGGCAACATCGGTTCGCAGGTCTCGGTCCTTGCCGAAGCTCTCGGGCTCGACGTTCATTATTACGACATCGCGACCAAGCTTCCGCACGGCAACGCGACGCATTCGAGGTCCTTGAAAGAGCTTCTCAACGGCTCGGACATCGTCACGCTTCACGTGCCCTCTGACGAAACCACACGGTGGATGATCAACGAGAAGACGCTCGGAGAGATGAAAGAAGGCGCGATCCTCGTCAACTACAGCCGCGGAGACGTCGTCGATCTGAAAGCGCTGAAAAAGAGCCTCGAGAGCGGTCGTTTGAGCGGAGCCGCGATCGATGTCTACCCCGAAGAGCCGCAAAAGAAAGGCGACGCGTTCGACTGCGATCTGCGCGGATTGCCGAACGTGATCCTGACGCCGCACATCGGGGGATCTACCCAGGAGGCGCAGGTCAGCATAGGCTCGGACGCCGCGACCAAGCTCCTGAAGTACCTCGAGTTCGGAACCACGACCGGCTCGCACACGGTACCCCAGGTAAATCTTCCGCCGCAGGCGGGGACGCACCGCATTCTTCACATCCACAGAAACATCCCCGGCGTACTGAGCCAAATCAACACCGAGCTGTCCGACGAGGGCATCAACGTCGTCGGCCAGTACCTGAGCACCAATCCGGAGATCGGCTACGTTATCCTGGACATCGATTCCGAACTTTCCGAAAAGGCGTTCAGGATCCTCAAGAGGACCGAGGGCACGATAAAGATCAGGATGGTTTATTAGGAGATTTACAGGTGAACAACGATTCCTTAGTAGAGCATCTGTCAGAGCACTTTTCCGAGAGCGATACGAAGAACTTTGATGTCCTCGACTTCGTCGGCGCCTTCGGATCTCCTTTGCTGGCACTTGCTTACTCGAAGTTGATCTGGCCCGATTTTTCGACGTACAAGGATATGATTTTTCTTTCAGAATTCCTCGATGATGAGTGTAAGGGAAGAATCGATTTGATGCTGGAAGAAGGAAGCTCAGCGAAACAGATAGAAGAATCGTTTAACTTTTTTGAGGTACCGTCGAGTTTCTTCGGCAGGAATGCGGGCGACACAGTAGTCGAAGAAGATTTGCAGCTCGCCAGAGTCCTTTCTGAAACCTGGAGCGCTAAACTAGCCCGCGATTTTCCTAGCCTGGATTTTCGCGTTCTGGTGCTTAATGATCCTGAAGAAACCGGTGGAGAGATCGGCATTCAGTTTTTCAGGGTTCATTAGAATCAATGTCTGGCCAGTCGTAGAAGGAACGACCGAGATCCGTGGGGTTTACTGAGGCAGGCCGCTTGCATTGTGTCGTGATGTTATGAAGATAATCATCCCCGGCGGAAGCGGCCAGGTCGGAACGGTTCTCAGGCGATCGCTCGTACGTGATGGACACGAGGTAGTGATCCTCACCAGGAGCCCGGACGCGGACGATCCGGGCCAGGTCTTCTGGGACGGCTCGACCATCGGCGACTGGACGGAAACGTTCGAACGCGCTGACGCCGTTATCAATCTCGCGGGCAGAAGCGTCAATTGCCGATATACCCCCGCAAACCGAAGAGAAATAAAGGCTTCCAGGATCGATTCGACGCGCGTCGTCGGCAAAGCCGTCGCGTCCGCGAGCGATCCTCCGAGGGTCTGGCTTCAGGCCTCGACCGCGACCATCTACGAGCACACATACGGTCCGCCGAACGATGACGTGACGGGCGTCATCGGCGGGAACGAGCCGGGCGCTCCCGATACCTGGAACTTCAGCATCGATGTCGCGACGTCCTGGGAACACTCGGCGAACGAGATCGAGACTCGCAAAACGCGAAAGGTCCTGATGCGTTCTGCCATTGTGATGAGCCCGGACAAAGGGGGCCCGTTCGACATTTTGCTCAACCTTGTGAGATTCGGCCTTGGCGGAACGGCGGGTGACGGGCGGCAGTATGTCTCGTGGGTGCACAAAGATGATTTCGTGAACGCGGTCCTTTTTCTGATCGAGAACGAATCGCTCTCCGGTCCCGTGAACATCGCAGCTCCCGATCCACTTTCGAACAAGGAGTTCATGAAAGAACTGCGAGAGGCGTGGGGAATACCGATCGGACTTCCCGCACCCGACTTCCTGCTCGAGATCGGCGCGTTCTTTCTGAGAACCGAAACAGAACTCGTGCTGAAGAGCCGGCGGGTCGTTTCGAAACGCCTGACTGACGCGGGATTCGAATTCGGGTTTACCGAGTGGAAGGAAGCGGCTCAGGATCTCTGCCGCCGGTGGAAAGAGCGGATTTAATCCGCCAACCTGTCCGCTATCAGCTTGTAAACGTGGTAGTTGTAGACAAGGCCTATGTGCGTCCCTGTGACCTCGTAATTGTTCTCGTCGTAGCGTGAAACACAGCTTTGCCAGTCGACGATGCCGTCCGACCTTGTGTAGATCGCGGTCTGCTTGACGTCGCGCGGCATTCCGTTGTGAAGCGAGGTCACTGCGGGGCAGTCGCAGTGGCCGGTGTAACAATGCGGAAAGTCGGTCCGGTCGCGCCTTCGGAAAATGCGGTTCCTGATCTTCTCCGAAAGCTCGACCACTCCAGGATGCGAGCGGACGCCTCTGAACGGCGACGCGAGAGTGATGACCGATTCGATCATCTTCCGGTTCTGGACCACCGCCGAACGCGAAAGCACACCTCCCAGGCTGTGCCCGATCAGATGGACCGGCCTTCGGGTCTCCTTGTAGGCCTTCCGGATCGTGTCGATAAGTCGTTTGGAAAGAGTGTTTAGGCAGTCGGCATTCCAGCCGATGTTCGAGAGATACGGAGAGTAACCGATCCGTTTGAGCCACAGATACAGCTCGTAGAGGTAGACATCCGATCCGAGGAACCCCGGCACGACGATAACGGCGGAGCCATCGCCTTTCTTCACGCCGAATCCGTAATAAACGGGCGAAAGGTGGAGCAACGTCCAATCGACGCCGACCAACGATTCGAACCAGATAGGGAGCGCGTGCGCGCGGATCTGCTTGTCGAAACCCGTTATGGCCTCGATCTCTTCCTCGATCAGCTCGTTCGGAAAGATCGCGTCAGGGAGATTGAATTCAAAGTCTTTCTCGCTCATCAGTTCAGGCATTCGCCGAATCGGCCTTGCCGCCCATCTCTGTCGCTACTTCAAGAAGCTCTCTGAAGACCTCATCGAGTATCTCTTTGAACTTCGCGACGTCGTCCATAGCGCCGGCGTCCGACGAAAGGCCGAAGTACAACTCCTGATTATAGCTGAAAATCGCGCATCCGAGCCCCAGGCCGTAACCGATCGGGACATAGGGATAGTGCGCGAGCATCTTCTTCCCGACCAAGTACAGCGGTATCTGGGGCCCCGGCACATTGGTCGCGACAAGATTGAACGGCGGCACGGGCGCGTCCGCGAGCGTCCCTATCACGGACTGCATAGGGGCGGGCAGAAGCGAATACGCAGCGCCGATGGTCAGAATGCTCTCGGCAAGCCTTGTTTCCTTCATCAGCGCGGTCTTCTCGTTCACATATTCAAAACGGCTGACGAGATCGGGAAACTCCAGAGGGATCTCCACAGGCAGGATCGAGATCAGGTTTCCCAGGGAGCCGCGTTGTTCCTTCTGCCTAAGGCTGACTGGCATCATGAAGCGGACCTTCCGGTCCTCTGTTTCGGTGCCGTGATGCTTTGCGTACAGGGTTACCGCCTCGCTCAGGACGGTCAGCACTACGTCGTTGACCGTGCCCTTCAGGACGTTCTTGATGAGCCGCGCGTCCCTGAACGAGTACTCGCTCCAGGCGAGCCTTCGCACCCCGCTGCATTTCTTGTTGAACGGAAGTATCGCGACCGGCGCAGCGACCGAAGGCAGAACCTCCGCGATGTCGGGAAGTTTCTCGGCGATCCGCGGGTTCGCGATGTTCGCCGCGAGGTACATAATTCCCGCCTGGAGCTCCAGGAAACGGTTCATTCCCTCTTCCATGCTTCCGAGTATCGAATCGAAAAGCCTGCGGGTCGGGTCGGTCGGAGGCCTTTTTTCTTCCTGTTCAGGAGCAGGCGGCGGCGGATCGCTTTCGGGCTTTATGTCAAAGAGTATCTTGATCAGGTCCACGCCGGAGATGCCGTCGACCATGCAGTGATGGACCTTCGCGATCAGTCCGGAGCGCTTGCCCGCAAGCCCGTTCACGACAAATAGCTCCCAAAGCGGCTTGCCGCGGTCCATAAGGTCGGTCATCTTCTCGCCGGCGATCTCCGCCAGGTCGTCGAGCCTGAGCTTCCCTTTTCGCTTGATCTCGAAGATGTGGTCGTCGATGTCGAATTCGGGATCGGGCTCCCAGGTCGGATGGCTGATCCCGAACGGGTCGGGGACGACCTTCTGCCGGTAACGAGGTATCAGATGGAGCCGGTCGGAGACGTGCTTCTTCACGGCCCTGACGGAGAGAGGTCCGTCAAAGACGCTCGTGCTGCCGATGTGAAGCGGACATTCCTTCTTTTCGAGATATAGGAACGTCGCATCGAGCGAGCTGAGCCTGTGATGAAGCTTTGTCATACGCTAATCGTGAATCGTGAATAGAGGTTGATAGTTGGGAAATTGGTAACTGAAAATGGCGGATTTTCAGTTCCGCATTGTGTAGCTCCAAAACCAAATATGACCGTCGGCTTTGAGGAAAACAGCACCGTAGCCGGGTTCTTATTTAAGATCGGCTGCGAGAATTGCAGAGTTTCATTTGTAAGCCCTTGATGTGAAACGTACTCCAACTATCCATTCTCAATTTTCAATTATCAACCTCAATTCACGATTCACTCATTAAACCCGGTCACGTCGTACGACATTATGATCAGGTCGTGCGTCATGTCGTTGCGGTCGATGACGCAGTCGGTCAGAAGCGCCTCAGCTTTGAAACCGAGCTTCTCGAAGACCTGGATCGCGCCCTTCTGGTCCGCAGCCATCCTCGCGACGATCTTTCGGAGGCCGAGTTCTTCCGCATAGCCAAACAGTTCTCCCGCGAGTATGTGGCCGAGTCCCTTACCCCGGACTTCCGGCGCCAGAAGCAGGATCATCCCGCCGAGGTGCCGGGTCCAGACCTGTTCCTCGTGAATCAGGCTTCCGTGGCCGACCAGCTTCCCGTTCTTCTCGACCAGGATAGTGTGGATGTTGTCGCTCTTCAGACGACGGATCCAGTCATCGACTGCCCTTTCATCGGTGATGTCCACGGCGAGAAAAAGCAGGTCGTCTTCCGGCAAAGCGCGGGCGAATTCGAGCATTGCCGGACCGTCGTCCGGGGTCATCAGTCGAAGCGTCACCTCTTCTCCGCCGACCTTTGTATTCCAGGGATAAATGCGTTTCGATTTTGATTCTTTGGCCATTTCTTGTCTCTAAGGGCAGATGAAAGACTACCACACGCGCCGAACTCACTTACAGCGTGCGAACCGTTTCGGCACTTGAAAAAGGGCGTCCCCGGAACTCGCCGGCGGACGCCCTGACTACCCTTGTTCGATCAATTGATCACTTGTCCTTCTTGCCTTGAGCCGCTCCCAACAGCGGCATCTGCATCGCCATATCCAGCCAGCGCTTCTGAATCTCTACGTAGCTGCTCATCGTCGCCTCCGCGAAATCGGCGAACGCCGCCGCGGGGGATGAATCATCGAGCTTTAGCCCGTCCTTTATCGCCTTCATCATTTCTGCGTTCTGTTTGGCAGCGAAGTCGAGCCAGGACATCCTTAGCTTCACAAATGTCTCGAGACCGCCTGTGACCGAACGCTGGACCGAGCCGACGATGTCCGGATTCGAAGGGTCGGCACCTGAGCGGATCGTGTCGATCAGGTCTTCGCCCTGCTTTATAGCGATCTCCGACCAATGCTTCTGCGCTTCTAGGAATCCCGCCGCGCCTTGTTTCGCCCAGTCGGCAAGCGCGTCGGAAGGTGCGTTGTCGGCCATTCCTGCGACCTCGCTAACGGTCTTGAACACGAGCTCGTACTGCCGGGTCGTCATCTCGAGCCACATCTTCTGGGCGTCTACGAGCTGCTCGACAACGGTGCGGGCCCAATCGGCGGCGAATTTCTCTGGGTTCTGACCTGCCTTCGCGCTCGTGCTTTTTGCCTGTGAATCGGGCTTCTTGCGAGCCCTTGCCTTCGGCGGAGCCTTCCGTTTTCTCGAGGCGGTCGTCTTCTTTGCGGCCGACGCGGTCTTGGTCTGCGTGCTCTTCTTGGTCTTTTTGGATTCCGCCATCACTTTGCTCCTTTGGAACCGGGTCCTGTGCGCCAAAAGCCTGCGGCGCCGACCCGTGATGGGTATCGGCGCCGTTTATGCTTTTGCCTTACTTCGCTTCCGCTTTGCCGATGACGCCCGAGAAGGTTTTCTCGACATTCTCCATCACGTCCTTGCCTAGGCCTGCGATCTTGTCCTGGTACGGGAGCTCGAAGCTGCCGGCGGCATCGATCACCTGTTCACCCGTCGAGGCGAAAAGATTGATCCAGTCCTGGCGGATCTCCGAAGCGGTGTCCCAGTAATTCTTGGCGATCTTCAAGCCTTCGACGTTTGTGTCGTATCCGAGCTTGTAGAGGCCCTGCACGTAATTCTCAGCGAGTTCAGCGGTCTGAACAGCTCCGTCAAGAGTGGCCTTTGCGCCCGTCTGCGTAAGCTCCACCGCCTTGTCCATCGTTTCATTCGTCTTAGCCTTCTTTGCCATTGTCTTGAGTTCTCCTTCCTTGAATATGATTGCCTTTGTTATGTCGAAGCCCGTTTGATCTTCTGCCCGACGGTTCGAATATATTGTCCCAAACTCCGAATGTCAAGCGAATATCTCGCATTTGCGAGATGTAAATCATTAATATCCTTTAAGTAGCTGTATTGTCATTACGTTAGAAGTTTTGCAGATTTGCCATTAGACAAACTTGCCAAGCGGAAAATGCGGTTCTGCAGGTGTGCATACGCTTCGCCTCCGCGAAATGACGATAACTTATTGTAAAAAGGTGCGTTAGCGAATAACTGTGGAATGATTCAGCACTTTGATGCTACACTGCGAGACAAATGGCCAAGAAGAAAGAAGAAGTATCGGACGCGATCCTTATCAAACGGCACGGCAACCGAAGGCTCTATAACACGGAGTCCAAGGGCTACGTGAATCTCGAAGAGCTCGCGGAGATCGTACGCGAGGGTCACGACGTCAAGGTCATCGACTCGAAGACGGACGAGGATGTCACAAAGACGGTGCTGATCCAGGTGATCCTGGAAGAAGAGAAGAAGGACAGCACGGTGCTCCCGACCGATTTCCTCTTCCAGGTCCTGCGGTCCCGCGAAAGCTCCATGCAGGATTTCTTCCGCGATCATCTTGCGGCAAGCTTCGAAGCGTACATGAAGACTAAGGAAGAGTTCGACAACCGCTTCCGCAGTATCCTCGAGCTGGCGATCTCGACGCCCCAGATGATGGAGAAGCTGATCCCCGGCGCGGAAGTGATGCGCGAAGTGCTGAGCGGGAAGAAAGAGGAAGAAGACAAGTAATCGGTACCCGGAGCGGTAGCGACGGGCCAAATCGGTACCCGGAGCGGTAGCGACGGGCCAAATCGGTACCCGTCGCTACCGCTCCGGGTACCGATTGGGCAGGGACAAGCCCCGCCCCTACATTTCTCACCGATTCCGTCCGTATTTCTCGTGGCTCGAAACCCAGTCGGATGACGAGATAGCCGAGGCAAGAGAGATCTCGCCGGCGAGGACGACTCCCGCAATGATCTCCGCGAGCTTGTTCACGCCGCCTTTTCCGTAGCATCCGAGCACCTCAAGGCATTCCTTCTGCGTCGCGAGCGATGTCCCGCCTCCGTGCGTAGCCACGATCAAAGAGGGGATCGTTATCGAGATGTACAGGTCCTGCGCAGAAGTGATCTCCGTGTAAACGACGCCCGCCGAGGATTCCGAAACGTTCGCCACATCCTGGCCGGTCGCGATGAACATCGCCGTGATTCCGTTCGCGGAATGCGCACCGTTGTTGTTCGCCCCCGATAGAAAAGCGCCGACGTTCGCGACGCCAGCATGATAGGTGAGGCTTTCGGGTTCCACCCGCATATGCTCGATCAGGACGTTCCTCGGGACAGTCACTTCAGCCGTCACGCGCTTACCACGCGTCCGCATTATGTTCACCTGCGAGGCCTTCTTGTCCGTAGCGAAGTTCGATTCGAGGTAGAAATGGGCGATGCCTTCATAATTATCGAGGATCCAGCTGCACGCCGCGAACGTCGCCCTTCCGACCATGTTCTGCCCCGCCGCGTCCCCGGTCGTGTAGTTGAACCTTAGATAGACGAACTTGTTCGCCGTGTACGGATCGATGTCCTTCAGCTTCGCGACTCTCGAGGTGGCTTCAGCCTCGTCCTTGATCTTCGGAAAGTTGTCCAGAACCCACGAGACGAACTTTCTTCCGGCGCGCGCGTCGTCGAAAACGAAAACCGGCGCCCTCTGCATCGCGTCGCTGACGACGGTCGCTTTCACGCCGCCCGAAAGGTTCAGGACCTTGATACCGCGGTTGTACGAGGCGATCAGGGTCCCTTCGGAAGTCGCAAGCGGGATAAGGAACTCGCCGTCGGCGAACTCTCCGTTGACTTTCAAAGGCCCCGCGAAGCCGATCGGGACTTGGGCGACGCCTGTGAAATTCTCGCAGTTCCCTTCCGTTATGTGCGGATCGAACGAATATTTCGCGGTGTGCTCGAGCTTCGCCCCCGTGTATTCCTCGACAAAACTCTGGCGCTTCGAGATGATCTCCTTCGAATAATCGTCGTGCTCGTCTCGGGGGATGCGCACCTTGAGCTGCTCCACTTCGGCGATCGAGTCCTCGACCTCAAACTTTAACGAACCATAGCCCTTTGCCTTGAAAGAGAGCCCTATCCTGTACTTTCCGTAGTCGAGGTTGCCTATCGCGGCGTGAACATCGAATGTCTTGCGCAGCGGCAGTTCCACCGGAGATGAATCCGTGATGTCGCCTGCACCTAGCGTCCTGCCGTCCCCCAGATCGATCGTCACCTTTTCAAGGGGGACCTCCTCACCGTTTATTCGTATGGACCTCAGCTCAGTAAAGGCGACATCGGTCAGGCGGTTCTTGATCGAGAACCTGATCCCGTTCTCGGTGTTCTTCAGGCTGTTGTATGTGTAAAGCTGCCGAAGCAGCATCGACGGAATGGGTAGAAAAGCCATAACTTAGCGGTCCTTCCTGATGTGGAGTACGGAGATTCTACTTCGCCGGCCGATGAATTCAAACCGGATTTCGGAATGGCACCCGCCAAACGTATAATCGTCGTCATGATCAAGACCAGATCGCTGCTGGCCGCCGCATTCCTGATCGCCGCCTTCTCGGCAGCGTCAGAAGCGCAATGGAAGATGCTGGACGCCGGAACTGACGCGAGTTTTCGCGGCCTGGACGTCGTCAGTGAAAAGGTCGTCTGGGCGTCAGGAACGGGCGGAACGGTTGTCCGTTCGACCGACCGGGGAAAGAGCTGGAAGGTCTTCAAGGTGCCGGGGGCCGAGAAGCTCGACTTCCGCGACATTGAGGCGTTCGACGAAAAGACCGCTTACGTGCTCAGCATAGGGAACGGCGCGAGTTCAAGGATCTACAAAACGTCCGACGGCGGCGTAACGTGGAAGCTTCAGTTCACGAACGAGATCGAAGAGGCTTTCTTTGATTCGATCGCCTTCTGGGACGAAAAGAACGGCATCGCGCAAAGTGATCCGGTAGCCGGCAAGTACGTTCTCTACATTACCGAGGACGGTGAGAACTGGAAGCGGCTTCCGGAATCCCGTGCGCCTTCCGCAAAGGAAGGTGAAGCGGCATTCGCCGCGAGCGGCACCTGCGTTATCACCGAAGGCAAGCACGGGTTATTTCTTATCACAGGCGGAACCGACGCGCGCGTCCTCTACTCACCGGACAGGGGCAAGACCTGGGCTTCTTCGAGCGCGCCTATGGTCCACGGTGAGAGCGGGACAGGGATCTTCGGGATCGCGATCCGCGGCAAGCACGGGGTGATAGTCGGCGGCGACTACACGAAACCCGAACTGGACAGCGGCAACATCGCTTATTCCTCGGACGGAGGAAAGACCTGGAAAATCAAACTGAAGGCGAATCCGTTCGGTTACCGCTCCGGCGTGACGTTCGTGACGGACGAGATGATCATCGTCGTCGGTTCGGGCGGCTCGGACATTTCCTTAGACGGGGGCGAATCGTGGCGGAACATAGACGACGGTAACTGGAACGCGGTCGGTTCGAAGGGCAAAAAGGCCGTTTACGCGGTGGGCCCGGGCGGACGGATCGGAAAGTACGAATTCGGGGACCGTTGACCCTCGGGAATGGAGTTCACAGCCTTTGATTTGATCGGTGCGGTGGGCGTCGCGGTAATCATCGTGACGTATCTTCTGCTTCAATCCGGAAGGATCGACAGCCGGAAACCGCTCTATTCGGTCCTGAACGCGGTCGGGGCGTTGATGATACTCGTCTCGCTCGTGTTCGATTTCAACCTCGCGGCGTTTATCGTAGAATTCTTCTGGCTCTTGATAAGCATTTACGGGATCATCAGATCGAAGATCAGCCACTAATTTCACGAATTACACTAACTCGCTTTCTTCAATTAGAGACGCTAATAGCAACAAGGCATTGTTATTTATTGGTGCCTGAATTCGTGCAATCCGTGAAATTCGTGGCCCTCTTTATTAGTGAATAAACCAAAGAAACCTCTTTCCTGCACAAGCGAGACTTCGCTTTCGAACGACCAGATGGTCGAGCTCTACCGCTTCCTCAAACTCACGAGGATGTTCGACGAGAAGACCGTCCGCCTGAAAAAGCAGGGCAAGCTTACGGGCGGCGTGTTCACCTCACTCGGACAGGAAGCAACTGCCGTCGGAACCGCCTATGCATTGGAGCCGCAAGACTTCATCGCGCCTTTGATCCGGGACATAGGCGCTTGCTTTGTCAAAGGCATCGAGCCGCGCGAGATCTTTCGCCAGTACTTCGGCCGCGGCACCGCCCCATCCCGAGCGACCGACGTGCAGTTCCATTTCGCGGATCTTGAGAAAGGGTTCGTGGGTCCGATCTCGCATCTCGGCGACATGATCCCCGTGATGACCGGCATCCTGCTGGCTTCAAGGATGCGCGGCGAAGACCGCGTCGCCGTCGCTTACCTGGGCGAAGGAGCGACTTCGACCGGGACTTTTCACGAGGGCGTCAACTTCGCAGCAGTACAGAAGCTCCCTCTCATCACGGTCATCGAGAATAACGGATACGCCTACTCGACTCCGACCAGAATGCAGTGCGCCGCAGACGCTTTCGTGGACAAGGCGCTCGGTTACGGGATCAAGGGAATGAAGGTCGACGGCAATGACGTTATCGCCTGCAATGAAACTATGACGGAAGCAGCCGCGCACGCCCGCGGAGGCAACGGCAGCGTTCTGATCGAGGCGATGACGTACCGCCGAAAAGGGCACGCGGAGCACGATAACCAGGCCTACGTGCCGGAAGGCGAGATCGAATGGTGGGCGAAACACAACGATCCGGTCTCGCGCTACGAGCGGTTCCTGACAAGCAAGAAGGTCCTGAGCGAATCTGAAATTGAGGCGATCGCGGCAGACATACGCGAATTCCTGGACAGGGAGTCCGACGAAGCCGAATCCGAGCCGCTTCCGGAGCCGCAAAATGCCGCCCGCGAGGTGTTCGACAATTCCGAGGTTCCTCCCGCATTCAAAAAAAGGATCCTGGAAAGGTAGAATGGTCCTTTCTTAAATGCGAAGCCGTAGGTAAAAGTGCTTCCGGCTTCGCCGAGCTTTGCGCCGTGGGTTCGGTGCTTTCCGTGGTGTCCGAGACTGTTCTCAAAACTCCGGAGCTTCTTGAGTCTCGTTGCGCGCAAGCCCGGGGAGGAGCCTTGGGCGGGGTTGGTATCGCGCAGAGGTAGAGGCCTTGCCTTGGGACTGACGATCGTCGCGGCCGGGTCTCGCGAGATGGAACGCGACCGAATGTAACGTTCGGAATCCTCTCCCGGATTTTGAAGTGGTGTCTTTGTCAACCCGATCCCGGCAGCGACGATCCGCCAGGTCGATATGGCGGTGATGTTTGGCACGGCGGTATTCCTTTGGGCGTTGCCGGGCCTGTTTTTTGCTTGACGAACTCGAAGCCTCCATCCTGTTGGTCGTTTACGCGCTGTATATTTATACTCTCATTCCATAGACCTATATGATCAGGAAGATCCTTCTTACCGAGCAGTTCAGGGAATTCGTCGAGAACGAACGTTCGGCCGGCCTTATGCTGATGGCGTGTTCGATGCTGTCTCTGATGGTGGCAAACTCCTATTTGGGGTCGGAGTACATTGGGTTCTGGGCGCTTTATCTGGGTCCGTTGACTATCGAGTACTGGGTCAACGACGGCCTGATGGCCATATTCTTCCTCTTGATCGGTCTCGAACTGAAGCGCGAGCTTCTAAAGGGGGAGCTGTCTGATTTCAGGAACGCTTTGCTCCCGATCATCGCCGCGCTCGGAGGCGTTCTGCTTCCGGCCGCGCTGCATTTCGGCCTCAACGCCGGTACCCACTACCAGGCGGGAATCGGCATCCCGATGGCGACCGACATAGCATTTGCTTTGAGCATTTTGTCGCTGGTCGGCAAGCGCGCGCCTACTTCGCTCAAGGTCTTTCTTACTGCGCTAGCCGTGATCGACGACTTGATCGCTATCATCGTCATCGCGGTTTTCTACACGGCGAACTTTTCGGCGATGTACCTTTTCTTTTCGCTCGGCGTGTTCGGGGTCCTTCTGATCATGAATCGGCTCAAGGTCGCGAGCCTTATCCCGTATCTGATCCTGGGAGCGGTTATGTGGGTGTTCATGCTAAAGAGCGGAGTCCACGCCACGATCGCCGGCGTGCTGCTCGCGTTCACAATTCCCTTCGTGAGGCTGAGAGAAGGGGAGAGATCACTTTTGTACAAACTTGAAAACCTGCTCCACAGGCCCGTCGCATTTCTCGTCCTGCCGATCTTCGCGCTCGCCAACACGGGAATCACGGTCGGAGCCGAATCGATAGCAAGCCTTGCAAGCTCCAACAGCCTCGGCATCTTCATCGGCCTTTTTATAGGAAAGGTGGTCGGCGTAACGGTCTTCAGCTTCATCGCCGTCAAGGCGCGCGCGTGCCGCCTGCCCAGGTTCCTGAAGTGGACTCACATCATCGGCGCCGGGTTCCTCGCGGGAATAGGATTCACGATGTCCATATTCATCACGAACCTCGCGTTCAAGGGCGAAGCCTCCATTATCAACAATTCGAAGATGGCGATCCTGCTGACCTCGCTCATTTCCGGAATCGTCGGCTACTTTTGGCTTTTGGGCCTTGCGAAGGTAGCGGGTGACGAGGACGAGGGCGACGCCTTCAGCTATGAAGAAGATACGATCGCGCCCGAATCTGCAGCAGGATGAATAACGGCTTTACAAGCATACCGTTCAAAGCGGAGAGCGGCCTCTCCGAGATCAATGGCATAGGAAAGTTCTCCTCCGCCGGCGTGGTCCTCGAGTTTGAATCGAAGCTGCTGGGGCTGATCAAGGGCGGAGTCAAAGAGATCAGGATCTCGCTCGATGAGATCCTGGATGTGAAATTCCGGAAGGGTCTTTTCAGGATCGGGGCCAGCATTCAGATCAGGTTGAAGAATTTCTCAAAGATGAGCGATCTTCTGAACGACAGCGGAAAGATCAAACTCAAGATCAAACGCGAGGATTTCGAAGTTGCGCGCGAGGCCGTCGAGAGGTTATCGAAAGACCTCGAGCACCACAACGCCGGACTGCCTCCCGCACAGACGTCCGTCTCCAGCCTGTTCGGGAACACGAGCGAACTTGAAACCAGTGACCTCGATACGAAGGAGCTGGACGATTAGGCGTTCCTTCCGCGCAAATGGCAAACGATAAGACAAGCACATTGCTTGAGGCGATACGGGAAGGGATTCGCGAAGAGATGTCCCGGGACGAATCCGTCTTCATCATCGGCCAGGACGTCGGCCCATACGGCGGCGCTTTCAAGGTCACCGAGGGACTCATCGATCAGTTCGGGCCCGGCCGGGTCATAGACACTCCGATCTCCGAGGCCGCGATAGTGGGCGCCGCCTGCGGAGCCGCGCTGATGGGAATGAAGCCTGTCGCCGAGTTTCAGTTCATCGACTTCATCTCTAACGGCTTCGATATGTTGACGAACTACGCCGCAAAATCGCGCTACAGAGGGTGCGGCGGGATAGGAGCCGTTTTTCGGGGACCGTGCGGGAGCGGCGTCCGCGGCGGGCCGTTCCATTCGCTAAACGCCGAATCGTTCTTTCTCAATACCGCGGGCCTGAAAATGGTCGAACCTTCCACCGCTTACGATGCGAAGGGCCTGATCAAGTCCGCGATCAACGATCCGGATCCCGTGCTTTTCTTCGAGCACAAGAAGCTTTACCGCCTTCCGAGGCTGAAGGAAGAACTTCCCGAGGAGGAATACACGGTCCCGATCGGGAAGGCGCGGACCGCGCGTGAGGGAGAGGACCTCTCGATAATCACTTTTGGGGCGCAGACGCTGAGCGCGCTTGACGCGGCGGAAAAACTCGAGAGAGAGGACGGGGTGTCTGTCGAGGTGATCGACCTTCGGACGCTGGCACCGCTGGACCGCGAAGCGATTCTCGCGACGGTGAAAAAAACTAGCCGTGTGATCGTGCTTCACGAGTCTTCGATCACGGGCGGGATAGGAGGCGAGATATCGGCGATCATCGCGGAAGAGGCCTTCGAATGGCTGGACGCACCGGTGATCAGGATCGCGTCGATCGATTCTCCGGTCCCGTTCGCGCCTCAGCTTGAGGATTACTTCCTGCCGAGCCTCGGAGAGATCGTCGACGCGTGCCGAAAACTCGCGGCGTACTAGGAGTTCCGGGTTCCAGGTTCCAAGAGAATTTAACAGGGATAAAGGGGGTGAATGGGATTGGAGTTCCAGGTTCCAGGTTCCAAGTTCCAGGTTCCAAGGGAATATGTCAGGGATAAACGGGACTTCCGGTTGTAGGATCTTCCTTTGCTTGTGTTAGCTCTTCGAATAGAATCGGTTCGATGTTCAACTTCTACCTCAAATCGATCCTTTCTGCAGCGCTGTTGACGTTGCTGGCGTGTTCCAGCGCGTTTAGTCAAGATATCGAAGATAGCGATGGCGGGACGGAAGTCGGCGTCGATTGTGAACTTCTTAATCTTCCGCCAAAGATCAGCAAAGTCGATATAACAAATGGATCCGACTTGCAGAATTGTAGCCTGGAGTCGCCTACCTGCGCTTTTATCTGGCCGGTACTGACGGTTTCTGTCGCGGGAGATGATCCTGAGCGGGATGTCTTGACCTACAATTACAAAGTTTCCGGCGGCAAGATCATTGGGAAAGGGCCGTTGGTCAAGTGGGATCTTTCGGAGATGGATTCGGGTGAATACAGCCTGGAGATTTGCCTTGATGACGGTGCCGGCTGTTTTGAGAAAAATACAGTCACGAAGAAAGTGATAATAGTGTCAAAGTTGGATCCGAATAAATATGGGGAGTTCGCAGACGGGTTCAAACTATCAAGAGATCCTCAAAGCGGTATCGTAGTTTCCGGTTGGGGGGTGCCTCGCTCCACGCGAAGAGCAGAGATCTTTAACGAATCACCTGTTACGCTTTACTTCATCAGCGAAAAGTCACTGGTTTCGGAGTGCGATTCTGAGACTTGTACAGCCGAAACGTCGATTCAACTTTGGGCGGATGCGACCGATCCTGAAAACGACGTTATCGTTTTCCTTTATCGGACAAACGCAGGAAAAATAGAGGGTAAGGGCAAGAGCGTCGTTTGGAACCTTCGGGGCGTTTCTCCCGGAACCTACAAAGTGGAAGTTTGCGTCGATGACGGCAGTGGATGTGAGGATCCCGAACGCTGGAAGAAATTGGAAATGACGGTCCGGTAGATTCACCATCGTCCGCAATAGTGATCCTTGGCATGTTCCATATCTACCAGTTTTGCTCAGCTATTTGTTCGTTGGTCTTGATTAGACTCATTGCCATATGAGACACGCATTTTCCAGCATATTCACAGTGTTAATCCTGACCACGATTCTTGCCCCCGCGATGGGACAGGATCTTGACGAAGTACCAGAAAATGACGAAAACGGCGATCCAGAAGAAATTGTCTGTTATCAGCCACAGGTTAAGGAGATAACTATCAAGGACTCGAAGTCTGAGTCCGTCTGCTCGAGTCAATTCTCTACCTGCGTATTCTCAAACCGGATCCTTGACGTCACAGTAGATACAGAGAACCCAGATAAGGACGTTGTGTTGATCATTTACGAGGTTTCAGGCGGTAAAGTCAACAGCCGAAAGGAGGTAGCCACGTGGGACCTAACTTCAGTGAACCCAGGAAGCTATATGTTGACGGCTTGTGCTGACAATGGTGCAGGCTGTATGGGTAGGACGATGTCCATCAATGTGTTTATCGACTCCGCAAAGCCCGAAGTGCTAGGTCAAGGTGATTTCCATGGCGTTTTGACCACTGGCTTTGTCTGCAGACGGACCTTTTCAGAAGAAGCGTTCAAAAATCAACTTCCAATTACGACCTGTTTCGAATCCGATCGGAACTCGTTAGGCAGGTGTGAAAGCGATTGCAACAATGGCGAGGAGTTAATTCAAATCTCAGTCAGAGCAATTGACAAAGATGGAGATGTTTTGACCTACGAGTACAAGACCTCATTTGGAAAGATTATTGGAAAAGGCCCGAAAGTGAAGTGGGATCTTTCAGGAGCGACACCCGGGATTTACACTGTGGAACTATGCGTCGATGACGGCAGCGGCTGTGACGATCCCGAACGCTGGAAGAAACTCGAAGTTACAGTCCAATAGCCAGAATTATTCTCACGTTCGAATGAAACGGGGGTGACAGGCATTTGCACATTTTCATTCCCTTCACCCCCTTCATCCTTGTACCTTTTCTTTGAACTTTGAACCTGGAACCTCGAACTGAAGACCCCTGTTCCTTTCTCTTTGAACTTGGAACCTGGAACGTCACTGATTCCGAGTGACTTTGATCTCGTACCCCTTCGGCGGTTTCGCGCCCAGCAGGTGCTCGACGAAGTAGTCCCAACGCCGCCGCATCATATACATACTGTCCGCTCCGTAGCCGTGCCTCGCGTCCGGGTAAATGATCAGATCAAAGTCCTTGTTCGCCTTTATAAGCGCATCGACCACAAGGTAAGTGCTGTAAGGCGGCACGTTATCGTCGAGGGCTCCGTGCGCGAGCAACAGCTTGCCCTTCAGGTTCTTCGCGTAGATCTGATTCGCCTGAGCTTCGTAGCTGTCCTTTCCGCCCTCGACGGGGACCATAAGGCCTATGTACCGCTCGCCCCAGTCGTCCTCGTAGTTCCGGTTGTCGTGATTGCCGGACTGCGAAACGCCCACCTTGTAAAAATCCGGATACCTGAACATAGCCGCGGCGGTGGCAAATCCTCCTCCGGAATGGCCCCAGACCCCGACCCGCGTCAGGTCCATATACGGATACTTTTCGGCAAGCTGCTTCAGAGCCGAGATCTGGTCCTCCAGTGTGTTGTCGCCCATATCGCCGTAGCAGGAATCGTGGAAAGACTTCGAGCGGTCGGGATTGCAGGTTCCGTCAACGACCACGACGACGAAACCGAGTTCGGCAAGCGCCTGGTGGTCGCTTCGTGAGGCGGAGAACGAGCGGCTCCCGACGCCTCCGCCCGTCGGTCCCGGATAGATGTAGTTCACTACCGGATATCTCTTCTTCGGATCGAGTTTCGTCGGAGTGAACATAAGACCGGAAAGATCCCACTTTCCGTCACGGTCCTTGACCTTGACCGGCTTCGGGGGCCTCCAGCCGGACGCCGAGAGCCTGGAAATCGACGTTTCCTCGAGCGTCGAGATCAGGTTCCCCTCAAGGTCTCTGAGAACTGTGACCGGAGGCACGTCAGGCTTGGAGTACGAATCGACAAAGTACATTTCGTCGTCCGAAAGGACGATGCGGTGATTGCCGTCTTCAGGAGTAAGAAGTTTCAGGCCCGTTCCGTCGAAACTGATCTTGTAGAAATGACTGTAGTACGGATCGCGGCCCGATTCTCTGCCGTTCGCTTCGAAATACAGCACGCGGTCGGCCTCGTCGACCTTGACGAGCCTTGTCACGACCCAGTCGCCTTTCGTGATCTGGTTCTTCACCTGACCGGTCCTCAGGTCGTACAGGTACAGATGGCCCCAGTCGCTTCGCTCCGAGTACCAGATCGCCTCGTTCGTTTTGGGGAAGTAACGCCAGTTGATCGCACCCTGGCCCGATTCGTACTGGGTTCCGACCTTTTCTTCAAAGACTTCACGGACGTCGCCTGTCGACGTGTTCGCGATACGGAACTTCGCTTCTTTGTGATCGCGCGATGTCGAGACAAAGGCGAGCGTCGATCCGTCCGGGCTCCACTCGTTGTCGTCCCACTGCCCCGTGCATGAAATGTCGTCGCAG
Organism: Aridibacter sp.; assembly: GCA_035513035.1. GTDB lineage: Bacteria > Acidobacteriota > Blastocatellia > Pyrinomonadales > Pyrinomonadaceae > Aridibacter. The sequence goes on along the minus strand of DATKCW010000054.1, from coordinate 79,842 downwards.
AGCGTCCCGCGCCGCGCGTCGGCGGCGATCTTCAGCGGCGTGATCTTTCCGGAACCGACATCGATGATGATCCGCTCGATCTGTATGATCTTCTCATCCTCCGGAAGCGGGTACTTCCACGCCTGAAGTTTGGGAGCGCCGACGTTCGTTGTCACGAGATACATGTCGCTGACGTGCCTTTGGTCCTGACGGAATGTGGCGATCTTCGTGGAATCGGGCGACCAGATCAGGATCGGCCGGTCGCTCTTCCGCCAGCCGGCGTTGTCGGTCGCGTATCCGTAGTTCTCGATCCCGTCCTTCGTCAGCTGTTTCTCGGCGTTGGTCGAAGGGTCGCGGACCCACAGGTTCCAGTCGCGTATGAACGCTTCGTACCTTCCGTCCGGAGACGTAGCCGACCCCCCTCGTCCGAACCCTCCGCCCTGGTTCCCGTTCTCGATCCCGAGCTCGGCGAGCGTTGCCGCGGATCTCCCGGTTTTCGTCCTCGGATCGAACAGGACGAACTCGGCGTCCTCGGGCGTCGATACCCTGTACCAAAAGCGGCCGTCCTCGAGCCAGACGGGGCGGCCCGGAAGACGGTCCACAAGTCGGTTAGTGTTGAACGAGAGCATCGATACGGCGCGGTCGTAATCTTCGGCGGTGACCGAAACGGCGCCGTCCTGCGCTAACGAAGCAGAGACAAGAATCGCCGCCAGAAGGGCGATCAAAGCTAATCTGGTTTTCATAAGCTGTTGTCCGGAAGAGTGGAATTTGAGGTGTATGATATTAGCCGGAAGGTCAAAAAACAACCGCCACTTTCGCACGATTTTCTGTGATAATGTCGGGCGGAAAGCCATCCCAGTTTCAAGGAGAACCGTTTATGCCGAAATTTGTGATCGAAAGGGAGATCCCCGGGGCGGGTAACCTTTCCGAAGAAGAACTGAAAGCTGTCTCTCAAACTTCGTGCAGTGTGCTGCGGGATATGGGGCCCGCGATCCAGTGGGTCGAGAGCTTCGTCACAGACGACAAGGTATATTGCATCTACGTCGCGCCCGACGAAGATATGATCCGCCAGCACGCCGCTTCGGGCGGCTTTCCCGCGAACAGTGTAAAGGCGGTGCGGGCTATAATCGATCCGACCACGGCTGAATAGAGGTCTGTTTGAGCGTTATTGGCGGCTTCCGCCTTGAACGGGTGCATACCGCAAAAAACGCAGAGGGCGGCCGCCTCATTTAACGGCCGCCCTATTTTCGCGTTTCCTTCGAGCAAGTGCGTGAATTACCATGAAAATCGGAACTTTGGGTTCCGATTTTCATGGACAGGATTCTGTTTTTGTCGAATCCCGCCCGAAGCGTTAAAATTTCAGTTTGACCGCGAATATCAGAAATTCTTTTGAAAGGCGTTTTTAGAACGGAGATTCGATGAGCGTAGATGTCGTAATGCCTCAGATGGGCGAATCCATCGCCGAAGGCACTATTTCCAAATGGCTTAAGCAGGTCGGGGACAAGGTCGAAAGGGACGAGCCCTTGCTGGAGATCTCGACCGACAAGGTCGACGCAGAAGTTCCGGCTCCGGCTGCCGGCACTTTGCTTGAGATCAAATACCATGAAGGCGACACGGTTGAGGTAGATACCGTCGTCGCGGTCCTGGGCGAGGAAGGCGAACAGCCCGCCGCAGAGCCCGCGGCCGAATCAGCAGAAGAAGAACCGGTTGTTGAAGCAGCGGCAGAGGAGCCTGCGCCTTCGAAAGAGCCCGCTCCCGAGCCCGAACCCGTGCAAGCCTCGGAACCCGCCCCCGCCGCCGCGCCTGCCGCGTCCGGTGACGCCACGGAAGTCGTAATGCCCCAGATGGGCGAATCGATCGCCGAAGGAACGATATCGAAATGGCTTAAGTCGGTCGGCGACACCGTCGAACGCGACGAACCGCTCCTCGAGATCTCCACCGACAAGGTCGATGCCGAAGTTCCTTCGCCCGTTGGCGGAACGCTCCTCGAGATCAAATACAACGAAGGCGACACGGTCGAAGTGGATACCGTCCTCGCGCTGATCGGCGCCGAAGGATCGGCTCCGGCCGCATCCGCACCGGCGCCTGCCGCGGCTCCTTCTGAAGCCGTTGAAGAAGAGCCGAAACCGGAAGAAGCGAAAGAGGAAACCAAACCTCAGGCGGTCGCCGCTTCCGCGGGCACCTCGAACGGCCACGACAAGCCTTCTTCGGAGATGACCGTGGAGGAACTGCGAAGGACGAAGAGCAGCCCGCTGGTCCGAAACATTGCCAAAGAGCACAACGTTGACATTTCGCGGATCGAAGGCACAGGAATGAGCGGGCGCGTCACCAAGAAGGACATTCTCGCGTTCATCGAGTCAGGCGCGGCCGCGAAACCGGAAGACCTGATGACGAAGCCCGCCGAACAGCGAGCTCCGTCTGCCGAATCGGTTCCAGAGCCCGTGAAGGCGAAACCCGCCGCCGCGGAAGCGCCTGCCGCTCCGAGGCCGACCGCGTCTTCCGAGGACCGGATCGAGACGATGTCCGTGATGCGCAAGAAGATAGCGGAGCATATGACGTTCTCGAAGCAGACCTCGGCTCACGTATCGTCGGTTTACGAATTCGATATGACGAACGTCGTGAAGTTCAGGGACCGGCACAAACGCGAGTTCGAGGAACGGTACGGCACAAAGCTGACGTTCATGCCCTTTATCTTCGAGGCTACTACGGCGGCGCTCAGGAAATTCCCCGTCGTCAACTCGCAGATCGCAGGCGACCAGATAGTTTACAAGGGCGACATCAACCTTGGAATGGCCGTGGCGCTGGACTGGGGGCTGATCGTCCCGGTCATCCGCCAGGCGGACCAGCTTTCGCTTGCCGGGCTCGCGAAAACCGCGAACGACCTTGCGGACCGCGCCCGAGCAAAGAAGCTCAGCCCCGACGAAGTCCAGGGAGGCACGTTCACGATCACAAATCCGGGTGTCTTCGGAGGCCTTTTCGGAACGCCGATCATCAATCAGCCGCAGGTCGCGATCCTCTGCGTAGGTACGATCGAGAAGAGGCCGAAGGTGATGACGACCTCTGAAGGCGACGATTACATAGGTATCAGAAGCATGGCGCACTTCGCGCTGACCTACGACCACCGGATCGTTGACGGTGCTGATGGTGAGCAGTTCCTCTCGTTCTTGAAGGATTATCTTGAGAATACCGAGTTCAAGATCTGACTCTCGCGAGGGGCCGCGCGGCCCCTCGATACCTGGAAATCCGGCGCTCTTGGGAGTTTTCTTCTACACACGCGTCCGAAAAGCCCTTGTCGCGCTTCGCCAAAGGGCGTATCCTATTTAGAACGCAGTCCAAGCACCTTGCCCGGTCAAACGAGGCAGGCTCCCCCCGGCTAGTAACTATTCATTGACAACGTGACCAGAGAGTTGTGACTCCTAGGAGTGTTTTATCGAAGCGTAACTCTCGAAATACAATCAGCAGGCTTGGTCAAGGAGTTTAATTATGTTCACTAAACTTAAAGCTATTCGTTTTTCTGCGTCGCTTTTGGCGCTGTCTATGGTATTTGGGATCGGGACCGTCCTGGCTCAGGACAAGCCGGTCCGTTCGCTCGTCAACGGTCAGAAGTACAAGATCGAAGGCGTCGTCGTCGCCACGTCCGACGAGGGTTTCCTCGTTCGCGATGAAACTGGCAACGATACAAGGGTCGTGATCTCGCCGAACGCGAGCATTAAGGCCAACAGTTTCTGGGGCAGCGGCGACCGCTATCCCGCGTCGAGCATCATCCGCGGGCTAACGCTCGAGGTTGAGGGCCGCGGAGACGCTGCAGGCGCTCTCGGAGCAACCAAGATAAGGTTCGACAAGAGCGATCTCCAAACGGCGCAGTCCATCGATACGCGTGTGGCACCCGCTGAAGAGCGCATAACGGCCGCCGAACAGAACGCCGAAAGGATGTCGGGTCAGATCGACGAACTTATGGCCATCTCGAACGCGGCGAAGGGCGGAGCCAAGGCCGCGCAGGATACGGCCGATGCTGCTGTAGCAGGCGTGAACGCCACCAACCGCAGAATCTCTGCGATCGACGATTACGTAGTTCAGTCAACCTCGACCGTGAACTTCAAGGTCAACAGCTACAGGCTGGAAAACGAAGCGAAAGCCGAACTCGACAACGTCGCCGCCTCCGCGCTGACCCTCCGCGGCTACGTGCTCGAGATCCAGGGCTTCGCTTCCTCCGACGGTTCGGCCCAGAAGAACAAGGTCCTCAGCGACCGGCGCGCTCAGGCCGTCATCGACTACCTGGTTATGACCCACAACATTCCGCTTCGCAGGATCGGCCGCGGATACGGATACGGCGAAACCAATCCGGTCGCCGACAACTCGACCCTCGAGGGCCGCATGCAGAACAGGCGTGTTGAGGTCAAACTGCTCGTCAGCCGCGGCATCAACCAGAATGTCGAGGTCCGTTCGACAGCCGACGTTGACAACGACGGCACCAAGTAGTAACCCGGGAAAGGCCGGCGGGGAACCTGACAACAATACGGTTCCCTGCCGGATTCTTCCCATCTCCTTTCAGCCAGGCGGGCCGGGCGGCCAAGGGCCGCCCGGCTACTTGCATCAGAAACCTCTCCCGCCCCCGTCCCGTTTTTACACCTGAAGCAGTTCACTCATCTAGCGATCATCCAACAATGGAAAAGAGGTATAAGAAAGTGATCCGAATAATCCCGGCATTGATCATAGTATTCGCGGCTGTCGGTTTCGCATTTGCGCAGGACCCCGTCGGGACTCCGCCTCCGCTGGTCGTGAATGACGATGAGGTGCTCAAGATCGAATCGAGGCTCGTCGTGGTTCCAGTTTCGGTCGTCGATACGAACGGGGATCCGGTTCAAGGACTCAGGCTTGAGGATTTTGCGGTCCGCGAACGCAATCGCGTCCAGCAGATCACGGAAGTATCGGCCGCGGAAAAGGTCCCTCTCGAGATCGCGATCCTTTTCGACGTTTCGGCGAGCACCGACGCGATGTTCAGGTTTGAGCAGGAGACCGCGGCGAAATTCCTCCGAGACGTGCTTCGGCCGATCGACCGGGCTACGATCTTCACGATCGGCGAGCGTCCCGTGCTGGTCCAGGAAAGAAACGACGCGCAGGTGTCCTTCCGCACTATAAGCGAGCTTTATCCGACCAAGCAGTACACTGCCTTCTTCGACACTGTTTCGGCTGCGGCCTTGTACCTTCGAATGAATGCGCCCGCGAAGAGCCGAAAAGTGATCCTCGTGATCTCGGACGGCGAGGACAATTCCAGCGAGGGCATAAGGATGGGCAGCAGAAGGATAGGGGCGGAACTTGACCGCCAGTTGAACTCACTAACGACCGAGAAGATATCCGTAATAAGGACGGAAGGCCGGAACAAGGTTCGGCTCGCCGAGCAGGCGAAAACGGTCCAGAGGCTGCAGGACGCGGACACGGTGTTCTATTCGATCAATCCGGCGGGCAGTTCCTACAGGCTCAACAGGATCAGCGTGCAAGGCCAGAACAATATGGAACGCTTCGCGACCGACACAGGCGGAGTCGCGTTCCTGCCGAAGTTCCTTCCGATCGATCTGAAGAGCGAGTACCAGTCCAAGGCAAACCTGGAAGCTAACAAGAAGACCCTGGAAGTGATCTTCACCCAGCTGACGAACGAGCTTCAGGCTCAATACCTTGTGCAGTATTACTCGGACGGCGAGTACGAACCGAACGAGTACATAGAGCTGAATGTAAACGTCAATACTCCGGGCGAAAGCCGGATCCGCGCGCGGCGCGGTTACTTCGTGAAGGGGCAATAGCCAAAACCCTCCGCAGTCCATTTGATCACCGTTTAGAGCAGCGCTTTGCGCTGCATTGCAACGCGAAGCGTTGCACAAAACGGTAAGAACTTCCGATCTTAGGCAACGCTCGGAACGTCAACAGCGGAAAGGACGAAGGCCGCGTGATCCGCGGCCTTTTGTATCGCAAAGCGCTGCTCTAAACGGTGGCTGGAATGCTTCTGTTTAGTCTGGATCTTCCACAGCGATCTTCCCTACCGTCAGACGGTCATCCGGCGCAACCGCGCCCATTATGTAGTCGTCGTCCACCGCGAAGTTACCCATAAGCGGCTCGCCGTAGGGACGCTCATACGGGATCTCGCCCATCACGGCCGGATCTTCGCTGCTTGTCACCGAAGCTATTCCTATCCCCGCGAACAGCGCCATCACGAGGCTCGCTGTCGCCGACCAGAATTTCCTGACCTTTTTTCTCGCCGCCGCGAGGCCTACCGGGCAGTCCTTCGTGATGACAGTGCCGTCGGAGCGCCTGTAGAACCTGGCGCACAGCCTTCCTTCGGTGTTCATTATGAGCTTTTCAGCCTTGGCTCGGGTCATCGCCGAGAGGTTGTAGACGTTCAGGTCGCACTTGCCGCATATACGTTTGCGGTCTGTGCCGTACATTTCGTCCCAGTTTTCGGAACAGGGTTTCGCGACCTTGATGTTATTCAGCGGGCTCGTGAATCGTGCCATCTTTCGTATCCTCCGTGTTTTGCTCGACACGCCGTTGGCGTGAAATGTTCCGTCCGAACGGCTCCGCGGAGGATGCTTGCAGAATGGGTGGGATTTGTTTCGGATCAAGGCTCGCGGCGATACTTGTGAGTGATCGGCCGTCGGCGGCCGACGCCGATCGCGTTGCGCGAGATGATCAAGGTCGGAGGAAGCTGCCGCCGCTTGAACTCGTTGGCGGGCGATTCGACCGTGTTCAGAAGAGAATAGACGAGTTCGGGATCGTGGCCGCGCTCGATGATCGCCGAGGGCGGGAGCTTGTTCTCGAAATAGAGCCTGAGGACCGGGTCCATCACGTCGTAAGGCGGTAGAGAATCGGAATCGAGCTGGTTCGGCGCAAGCTCGGCCGACGGCGGCCTGCTGATAATCGCCTCCGGGATCACATCTCTTCCGGCCGATTCGTTGATCTGTCTCACTATCGCATAAGCCTCGGTCTTTAGAACGTCGCCTATCACCGCAAGCCCACCGTTCGTGTCGCCGTATAGCGTGCAGTAACCCACCGCCAGCTCGGATTTGTTCCCCGTCGCGAGGACAAGCCTTCCCTCCGCGTTCGAGATCGCCATAAGGATCAGGCCACGCAGGCGCGACTGCATGTTCTCCGCCGCGAGGTTCTCGCCGCCTCTTTCTGGCTTGTCGAACTCGAGCTGGCCGCGAAGGATGTTGAAAGCGCCGGAGATCGGCTCGATCCTCGATTCACAGCCGAGTTCGGCGACGAGTTTCTCGGAATCGGTGATGCTGCCCTCCGAAGAGAACTCCGACGGCATCATTACGCACAAAACGTTTTCCGGGCCGAGCGCTTCGCAGGCGAGCGTCGCCACGAGCGACGAATCGATCCCGCCCGAAAGCCCGAGCACGGCCTTACCGAAGTCGTTCTTGTGGGCGTAATCGCGGATACCGAGTACGAGCGCCTGTCGGATTGCCTCGATCTCGTCGCCCGTGATCCCTCTCGAATCCGGCTTCCGGACATCGAGCTCGACCGTCTCGACAAACTCTTCGAACGATTCCGCCTGAAGGATGATGTCGCCTTCCTCGTCTGCGACAAGGCTTGATCCGTCGAAGATTATGCCGTCGTTGCCCCCGACCAGGTTGACGAACACGATCGGGATCTCCTCCGTCCGCGCCCTGTGCGCGACCATGTCGCAGCGCAGCTTGATCTTGCCCTTGTTGTAAGGCGACGCGTTCACCGAAACTATCAGCTCCGCCCCCATCCCGATCAGCTCGTCCGTCGGATCGTCATCGTAAAGTCTCCCCCGCCAGAACGTCTTGTCGTTCCAGAAGTCCTCGCAGACCGCGACGCCGATCTTCCTGCCTTCGATCTCGAAAAGCCGCCTCGTTTCAGAAGGCTCGAAGTAGCGGGGATCGTCGAACACGTCGTATTCCGGCAGAAGCGTCTTGTCCGCAAAGCCTAGCAGTTGGCCGTCGTGGATTACCGCCGCGGAATTGAATAGCCTGCGGCCGTCCTCGTCCGGATTCGGGCGGATCGTGCCGATTATCGCGGTGATGCCTTTCGTGTGCGGGACTATGGATTCGATCGGATTGGCGGATGTCGAGATGATGTCTTCGTCCTGGAACCAGTCCTGGGAGGTGTACCCGTGGGTCGCGAGTTCGGGGAGGACGACCAGGTCGGAGCCGTCCGCGCGCGCGGTCTCGATAGCGCGCAAAATTTTAGCGACATTTCCCTTAATGTCGCCGTTCGTCGTGTTGATCTGTCCGATCGTGACCTTCATCAGGGCCGTCCGGCGACCTTAGTCGCCTTTCTCGGTCAGCTTGACCATCGTCAGCCTGTTGCCGCGCTTATTGTATTTGACCTCGTCCATGATGTTGTAGATGAACATCACGCCGCGGCCCGAGGTTTTGAAGAGATTCTCGGGGTCTCTCGGATCAGGGATCTCCGCCACGTTGAAGCCCTCGCCTTCGTCCTCGATAGTAAAACTCGCCTTCTTTGGCGAGATCTCGACCGAGACCCTCACAAGCTTCGAAGTATCGAACTTATTTCCGTGCTTCACGGCATTGACGAACGCCTCGTCGAGCGCGACGAAGAGGTTCGACCGCTGGGGCTTTATTACGCCGAGCTTCTCGACGCGCGCCATAAGGTATTCAAGGATGTCGTCCATCAACGAGATCACGCTGGGGACCTCGAAGTCGATCTTCTCGCGGCGGTTCTTCATCGCGGGACCGCGGTCTATGTGCTTCGATTTGTAATTGAGGGTAGTCTTTACGAGGCCGATCAACTCTTCTTCTTTGAAATCGTCCCGGCGGAAGTGCTTGAGGCAGATCTTGAATGCCTTGACGTTGCTGCGCGACTTCTCAATGGGCTTCGGGAGGCACTCCAGCTCGCCCTGCCCGTTGTTGCCCGGCTCTGCGACGAGATGCCTGCCATCCAGATCTGTGATGACCATATCGAAATCACTCCCCTCGGAGAGCTTGACGGCGTCCGAGCGATTCTGTGTGATCACGACATCGTGCCCGAGCTGAGTGAACTCCTCACCAAGGGCGGAGGCGAGGTCGTCGTAATCGTCGATTATGAGAATCTTCCTGGGCATGACCGGCAGACGTCAGATTTTGATCTTTGCGGGAGCTTGAGTAGGCTTTTGCAAAAGCCCCTACGATTCAATAAAGTCCTTGGTTGCACTTTACCTCTTACCAGATTTCCACCGAACAGGATGAAGCGGCAGGACACAAGAATACACGACCGACTTGTCAGCTTCAAACCCCTGGACAGATACCGTTTTGGGCAAAGACTGGCGATCCGCGCCGCCGATCTCGGGCTCTACTCCCTGATCAGGCTCGTCCGTTCGACGATCCGGTTCGAAGAGACGGAAGGATGGTCCGGCATTGACATTGAAGGCTGGGAGGATTTCGAAACGGCTTACGCCCGTATGCCCAACACGATCAACGCTTTCTGGCACAACCGCCTGTTCCTTATGATCCGGTTTTCGATTAACATCGAATCGGGGATCATCGTGTCGGATAGCTTCGACGGCGAATACATCGCGCGCACCGCTCAAAGGTTGGGGTTCGCCGTCGTCCGCGGCTCTTCGACCCGAGGCGGCTCGAAGGCATTAAAGCAGATGGTCCGACTCGTGAGGGAAGGGCTTAGGATGAGTTTCACGATCGACGGTCCGCGTGGCCCTCGCTACAAGGTGAAGTCCGGCGCGATCCTTCTCGCCGCCAAGACGGGCGTCCCCGTAATCCCTATGGTTCCCGAAGCGAAGCATTACTGGGAGATCGGGAGCTGGGACCGCCTTCAGATACCCCGTCCATTCACACGTGCGAAGATGTTTATGGGCGAACCGGTCTTCGTCTTGGACGGGGAATCGAGGGCGCATCTCGAGGAAAAAGAGGCGGAATTGCAGAGAAAGCTTGACGAGCTGACCGAGCGCGGACGCAAGTGGCGGGAGAGGACATAGGGGCGCCTACGCCGTTTTTCCAATCTCTCTATTTGGGGATAGAATGAGGCAAAAGCAGGCCATCGGGAGGAACCATCGCGACACACTCAAATCCCAGGGAAGCCCGGCGGCGCGACAGTAAGAGCCTTCGGAACCTCAGGATTGCGCTGGTATTGACGTTTGTCTATATGCTCGCCGAGGCCGTCGGCGGTTGGCTGACGAACTCCCTGGCCCTGCTCGCCGAAGCAGGCCATATGCTCGCCGACGCCGCGGCGATGAGCCTGACCCTCGCCGCCATATGGTTCGCCGAACGCCCCGCTACCCCTAACAAGACCTACGGTTATTACAGGCTCGAAATACTCGCCGCTTTTATAAACGGAGTAGCGCTCGCGGTGATCTTTTTGTGGGTCATATGGGAGGCGTATTCCCGATGGCTTGTTCCGCATGAGATCATGGGCGCCGGTCTGACTGTAGTCGCGGTCGGAGGCCTGATCGTCAACCTGATCGCCGCCGGGCTTCTTCACGGCAATCACAAGCACGATCTGAATATGCGGGGCGCTTGGCTTCACGTTATGGGAGACGCGCTCGGTTCGGTCGCCGCCATTTCCGCCGGTCTCGCGATCCTCATTTTCGGATGGGCGTGGGCGGATGCCCTGGCGAGTGTTTTGATCAGCGTGATAATCATCTTCGGCGCCTGGAAGCTGATCAAAGATTCCGTCAACGTACTTCTTGAAGGGACCCCCTCGCACATCAACCTGACCGCCGTCGAAGAATCCCTCGAAGATCTTCCCGGTGTCACCGACGTCCACGACCTTCACGTTTGGACGATCACCTCGGGAATGGAGGCTCTGAGCGTTCACATCGTACACGACGGCGCCAAGCCGCAGAACGACATGCTGAAAGAAGTACGCGACCTGATCCACGACGAGTTCGGGATAGAGCACCTGACTGTCCAGATCGAAAGGGAGGCCGAAGAAGGCGAGGCTGAACGATCCTGCATTTCGGGAGCCAGTTGCTTCGGTCCCGCGCCCGCCGTCAGCCGCGGACAGCGCCCGGTCAGTTTCGAATAGCCGCGGGAAGATATGGAAGAGAACGAAGAGACAGGGGATTCGACCGACAAGATTCTCGAAGAGACCGATCTCGCACACCTCGTCGACGAGGTCATCAGGAAGAGAAAAGAAGATCTTCAGCGCTTTCCCCCTCCCGAAGCGTGGTTCCTTGGGCCAAAGGCGGAGCACGGCGACATCTGGCTTACCACGATCGAGCATATCTTCCGAGACTACGTCCACTGGCGCCGCAACTATTTTCCGGAAGACCCGATCGTCGTCGACCGCGAACAGCTGAAGACGCACGCGGTGAAGGACTTCGAGGTCGTCACGCCCGACGGTTCGAAAAGCCCGATCCTGGATGTCCCCGCGAAGACCCTTCTGAACTTTCGCCCGAACGAGGCGGCCGGAGCGGTGCGGGCGCTGGCTTCGCGTCTCGCAAAAAAAGAAGGCGACGCGGTTTACGAAGACATCGACGCGTATTTCGCGACGAATCGCTTTAACATCTGCTACACCAGACCGCCCGCGACATTCTCAAGCCCTGAACCGGATCAGATTTCCAGGTACGAACCCGCTACGAATGCGGCGGTCAGCGCCGCGCCGTAGAGTACCTCGCGTATGCCTATCTGGACCGCCTTGAGTCGCTTTCGACGCTCGGACAGTCCGTAGATACAGCGGGCGAGGAGAATTGCGACCACAAGGACGGGAAGCAGCGGAAGCAGCGAGACGAACCAAAGCTCTCCGCATACGAACAGAGCCGCGAAATGAAGCACTGCAGGCGGTACCTCTGCGTATGCCTTCCCTTTCTCCAGCCTGAGCCTTTGCCTGACGTAAACGAAGGACGCGACCGCTCGCGACGCGAACAAAACCCAAAGGGCGAGCGCAGCGGCCCATCCTCCGCCGCCCGCCAGAACGACGGAAGCTGCCGCCGCCGAGATACCTGTCGCTCCGGCAAGTTCGGGAACAAGCTCCCTGGTTTTCCGTTCGGTGTCGTTGTAGAGCTGGAAAGCGCCGAGCGGCACAAGCAGGGCGAGAGGAGCAAGATTGTTGAGCGAAGTCTTCATGATCGCTCCCACTACTCCTATCACAAACAATATCGTATAACCCGAGGCGTATTTTGCGGCCGCTTCCCTGCTTCCCCGAGGTTGTTTTCGTCCGAACGAAAGTAGAAGCACTTTCAGAGGCTGGCGAAGAAGAAAAGCCCCTATGACCGTGAGAGCGATGAATGGCGCGGCCGCTGAGGGATAGACCACAAGCGAGGCGACGAGAGGCTCAAGCAGGATCACCCACGAGCCGTGCTCGGTCGGAAGCGCGACGCGTTTCAAACTGATCGCGGGCCGTTTCGTCTGATCCGTCAATACCTCTCGTCCCAATTCGATCACGCCGGCCATTTCCGCCACTTCAGACTGCCGCAAGCGGATATATCTTCGACTCAAGTTCCAGCGCCTTCGGGAACAGTATGTTGTTCTCCAGATGTATGTGCTGGTGAAGATCGGCCTCCAGGGCCTCGAGCCTTGTGTACAGCGCCGTGTAGCTCGGGCAGACGCCTTCCGGGAGCTCGTAATCCGCGCTCGTCTTCCGCATCTGCCTCAAAAGCTCTCCGGCGCGGTCGTGCTCGGCGATCATGACCCGAAGCGGATTCCTTACGGTCCCGAATGCGGGGGACGACGACGACATCGCTCCCTGCCTCTTTAGAAGGTCCCTGAGATACGGGAAAAGGATAGCCTCTTCCTTTGCCATATGCGAAGCGAGGTCCTGGAATAGCGTCAGGACGAGGCTTTTGAGGATCAGCAGCTCGGTGTGCGACTCGCCGTGCCGGTTCGCCACCTTGTCCATAAGCGGCGCAAGCTGGCGCAACTCGTCCTTGGTGTAAACATGGTGCTTTTCAAGGATATGATCGATCAGTGCAGCCATCGGCATCTTTTCAAAGTCCGTCGCGTTTTCGCCGGCGCTGTGCTCCAGTTCGCGGAGCCTGTCGGCGACCGCCTCGGGCTCGACCCCGGCCTGGCTGCAGGCTTCCGCAAAGGGCTTTCTGCCCCCGCAGCAATAGTCGATCTGAAACTCTTCGAAAACGCGAGTCGAGATCGGCATTTCAAGGGCTATTTCGCGAACTGTCTTTGTTTCCAGCTTTTCCATTTTTACTCCTTCGGTCTCATTTCCGGGACGCTCAGATTTCGCATGCCGCCCCAAGGTTTAAGTGCGTTGCCGTCCTTCGGCCCGAACCGATATCTAGATCCCGAGTCTTCCGCACTTGTACGCAAAAGCTCAAGTCGATCCGCTCGTCGATGCGGCCGAACACGGCGAGGTCATTCACCTCGGCGGCGCTAAGCCGTAATCGAATTTCACCATCTGTCAGCCTGAGCTTCATAGAATGCTCCGGAAGGCCGGACCGGCCGTCTGAAAGCAAGTGTATTTGCGCGGCCTTCGGGCCGATATGATTTAAATCAGTTTTGAGTTGGGCTAAGAGAGGAAGTCTTCGAGGGGACCGGTGCTGTCAATGAAGATCTTTCCGCGGTCGATGCGGAACAACCCCCTCGCCTGGAGCTTGCGAACGGCGCGGATCGTCGTCTCGGTCGTGATCCCGGCGATCTCCGCGATGTCCTGGCGCCGAAGGGCGATCTTCACCGGAAGCTCCTGCCTGGATCCGGACGCGAGCCGCAGAAGGACCTCGGCGACCCTCATTTCGGAGGATGGAGTGTTGTGGATGATCGCGGAATCTGCCCGGTCCCTCAGGATCCCGCACATCGCTTGCATTATGAGCGAAGAGAACTCTTCGGAATCCTTAAGAAGCCAGCGCATTTCGTCCGTGTTCAAGAGAAGCAGATCGGTCGGCTCCATCGCGATCGCTGTCGCCGGGAACCGTTTGCCGTCCATCGCGGGAGGGATGGCGAAGACATCGCCGGATGAGAACATTCCTATGATCAGTTCCTTTCCGTCGCCGGGATGCCGTACGAGCTTGACCCTGCCTTCGCGGACGAACGGCAGAAACATCGGATCCTCGCCTTCGGAGAAAATCACGCGGCCTTCCCCGAATCGCTTCTCCCTGCACCGGCTTAGCAGCGACGCGCTGAGTTCAGGGCTTATGATCTCGAGAAACGTCTTCATTCGCTCCCCTGGACGGGCGCGGACACCTTTGATATCGCCTCACGCAGCCTGGGGATCACTTCATTTCCGGGCGAGACGTCTTCCAGCGTGGCGAGCGTTTCAGTCGCCTTCGCGGCGTCCTTCTTTTCGGTGTATGCAACGACGAGATTCTGCAGCGTCAGGGCGTGCTTCGGATCGTATTCCAGCGACTTCGTAAACTCCGCGATCGCCCGATCCACGTCTTTCGGATCGCGAAGAAGGAAGGTCAGCCCCATGTCGGTGCGGACATTGACATCCTCAGCCTTCTTCTCGAGCGCGGAAGCGTACCACTTCTCCGCCTCGAGGAACTTGCTTGCGTCGAAGTTCGCGTTCCCGAGGTTCACGATCACCTGGTAGTCGTCAGGCCTTATCTGGTTTGCGCGCGAATAGTACTTGATCGCGTCGTCATATCTCTGGATACGGAAGAACATTTCCGCCGCCTTCACCTGAGAGTCGAAATCGTCGGGCTGATTCTCCGCCGCGTCGATAGCTGCCTGCACGTCCTGCATCGCGGCAGGATCCGCCTGGCCCTGGACCAGAGGATGGTCCGGCGGAAGCCCCATCTGGTTCGCTCCGAGAGCGCCCGGCGCGGGCGCGGCGTTCTTGTTGATGTAGTTGGCCCCCATGAAGCCGACGATGAGCCCGAAAAGAAGGCCGACGATCGCGAAAAGTACGTTCTCTTTGGTCATTTTCTGTTACGGAACGGCGAGTGTTACTGGTGCCGCTCTTGGTTTTCTGAAACGGTTTTCAGCTGATTATATCAGAGGCTGTCACCCCGCGCTTCCGCGGAAATGTACCGCGAACTTCAGTTTGAGTTGAGTGAACGCGCGGAACAGCCCGGAACACGCGACCCGTTTAGCAGGCGCATTTGTGCGCCTGACGACTCATTGGAGACCGGCTCCCTGCGGGCTCCGCCCGCAGCGACAAGCTGAATCTTATCGTACATACGCGGGATCATTCTTCCGCCCCTTGACGGATCGAATCCACGACACCGCCGCTTATCTTCGAGAATGCCGCCGGAAAAGTGTCGTACGGCCTGTTCGTGTCTCCCGCGATCCGCACTCGTACGCCCTCCGACTCGCCGTCGGTCCGGACCCATATCCTCCTGTGCGAAAAGAGGAAGACCCCCAGCAGCGACACAACCAGCAGTCCGAAACCGGCGTAAACGAACGGCTGGCCGGGATCGCGCCGTACGAAAAGTACGTGACGGTCGGCGACCCTTTCGTAGGATTCGATCCGGAACGTGTAACCGGCGACCGGCTTCTTCACCAAAGGAATCTCCGCCATCAGCCCGCCGAACGCGAACGCATTCTCCTTATCGCCTGAGGGGGGCGCGATCTCGATCACGGCCGCAGGGCTTTCGTAATCGGACGTGTCGGCGGACGGGTCCTCGCTCCGCATATCGAATCCGGCGCGGAAATCGACGAACCGAAGTCTTGTTCCGTCTTCCAGCGCCGCCGTTCCCGACCGGTTGATCGTTACCGACTCCGATGCGCCGGAAGCGCCTGTTACCATTAGTGTGACGCTCCGCGCTTTTCCAAGCGGCGCCGCCGAAGAATGAAAGAATCTGTAGCCCCTGTAGTCCGCAGGCGAGTTCAGACTGACGGTGAGGTCGGTCGAAGTGCCTTCGTCAACGATCGTGATCTCGGTTATCCAGTCGAGCGTGTTGTCGGGCCTAATCGAGCCGTCGGTATCGATCAATTTCTGGCGGATGTCGCGGCAGCGCACCTCGAACGGCAGGGCCATCGTCACCTGACGGGTCCGATCCGCCGACGCCTCGGTCGTCACAATCTGCCTTGAACTGGTTCCCGGCCGCAAAGCCATCTCGCCGCTCCTCGCGAACCAGGCGGTCAGCGACCCTCCAAAAAGCAGTATCAGAAGCGCCACATGGACGGCGTACGCGCCCAGCCTATTCCAGGCACCTTTCTGTGCGAAGACGAACCTGGCGCTTCCGGCGGAGGCGGTCCTTACATCTTGGAATCCCCGCTCCCTGAGGTCTTCTTCCGCGGCCTCCGCGGCCGATCCCGCGTCGCCTGATCCAAAGAGATAGTCCCGGAAGAAAGGGCTCGATTCGAACCTCGCCGGAGACATCGTGATATGCGGTTCGCGGACAAGCTTCCAGGTTGACGGAAAGCGGTCGACCGAGGCGAGGATGATGTTCAGCGAAAGGGCGGCGAGAAGCGCGCTGTAGTACCAGGAATGATAGACGTTGAACAGCCCAAGGTACTCGAGCACCGTCCGCTGCGCCGGCGTCAGTTCCACGTAGAACGCGGCGAAGCCCTGGACGTTCTGCTGCACGATCAGCATCCCCGCGATGCTGACCACACCGAGGGCTATCAGTAGGAAGATGCCGAACCGGACCGAGCTTAGGATCGCGAGGATCCTGAAAACAGTGGACGCGGGCCTGTCCCTTTTGTCCGAACTGAACGTGTTCGTCATATGAACGTGTAGCCGGTTTTCTTCGCTAATTCGAATAGTAACAATCGTTTTGGGGAGCGTCTTGTGATTGACGTCACAGCCCGGAAAGCTTGTGCGGGCTAGTATGATGTTGAGCTGTACAAGCCTTCGGGTTCGGGGGAACTTTCCCAGATGGGTCCTAACGCGAAAAGGAATTTGAGAACCGCGGTCCGGTCTTCTGTAGTCGCGGTCTTCGCGGCCGTAGCGGCTTCCGTTTTCCTGATCCCGGGACCGGCAGGGGCGAAGGGGGATGAACCCTCCGTTGCAGTTGAGCCGGAAAAGCAATCGAGGTATTCAAAGTTCTCGCACGACGTCGAGGCGCACAAAAAGAAGGAATGCTCCGAATGCCACAGGTTCCCTTCCGATAACTGGAAGAAGGTCCGGCCCGAGGCGGACGCCTTTCCGGACATATCCGAGTACCCAAAGCACGACTCCTGCATCAGCTGCCACCGCCAGCAGTTCTTTAGCGGATCGAAGCCCGCCATCTGTTCTATCTGTCACGTGAACCCTTCCCCGAGGGACAGCCGTCGGCATCCGTTCCCTAATCCGCGCGAGGCGTTCGACAAGTCGCCCAGAGGGAAGGCCTCGTTCTCCGAATTCGCCGTCGCCTTCCCGCACGAGATCCACGTGGCGATGCTTGCCTCAAGGTCTCCAGGGAGGCCCGCGCAGCGGCCGAAAGAAGCTGCGTTCGTCCGGGCGGGATTCAGAAAGGCGTTCCAGTCAGAGACGTGCGCGATGTGCCACCAGCTCGCCGCTCCGCAGGGGGAAAGCGACGACGAGTACGTCACGAAGCCGCCGGAGAAGCTCGGCGACACCTTCTGGCTGAAGAAGGGGACGTTCATGACCTCGCCGACGGGCCACACGCAGTGCTTCACCTGCCATTCGGCCGACGCGGGCCTGAGTCCCGCTCCGAGCGACTGCGGAACGTGCCACAAGCTGACGCCTTCGAACCTGAAAGTGGATTTCGAACAGGCGCAGGCGAAACGAATGGCTATCGAGGACAAGCTGCTTGTGGCATCCTGGAGGCGCAGGGATTCCTCGGCCACCTTCCGTCACGAGTGGTTCAGCCACGCGGAAATGGACTGCACCACTTGCCACGCGTTGGGCGAGATAAGAACGGCGGACTGGTCCTCGAACTCTGTGAAGATATCGACCTGCTCCAACTGCCACATCACCGCAACGTCCGACGACGGAGGGATCCTGAATTACGAGATCGACCAGCGGCAGAAGGAACCGAAGTTCCAGTGCGTGAAGTGTCACTTCGGCTATAGCGGATCACCGATACCCGCTTCGCATCCGGAGGCGATCAAGGCCCTTTCGGGAAACTAGATGACCGACCGTTCGGCAGGACAAGGAAATGCCGGCGCTCAAAGGCGCCCGCGAGGCGTGCGGCGCCTTAGGCCGTTGGTCGCCCTTGTTTTCCTGGTTGCGGCCCTTGGTTACGGCTTTTCAGCGTGCAACGACTCAGAGGAAGAGCCTGCAAACGCGAACGAGGCGAACGAGGCAAATTCGTCCAATTCGAACCTGAACACGGCGCTTGCGGCGGCTGAAGAAGAAGGCAAATACGCGAAGTTCAGCCATCAGGCGGATTACCATTCGAAGCTTCCGTGCCTCGCCTGCCACACGAGGGAGACCAATGCGACGACGGTCGGATTCCCGGGCAAGGTCGAGCACTCGCCGTGTGCCGGATGCCACGTCGAGCAGTTTCGGAACCCGAAAAGCCAAGTCTGCGCGATCTGCCACACGGAGCCGGAGACCGGTGCGACGAAGGCTTCGTTCAGGCTCGAGGGCTTTGGATCGAAGTTCGCGCACAACCGGCACCTGCGCATCAATTGCGGCACTTGCCACAAACCTGCGGGGAAGACGCTTTCGATCCCCAGAGGGGGCAGCGCTCACGCGAACTGCTTCCAGTGCCACACGTCCGAAGCGAGCACGGAAATGGCTTCGTGCGGAACGTGTCACGAACAGGGCGCCGGGCGGATGAAGGCTCCGGGACGCGCGAGGGCATTCAACGCCGGATTCAGCCACTCCGCGCACGGGCCCAGGCAGGGACTGAACTGCAACAGTTGTCACACTGTGTATGCGAGGCCGGGAAGAGGCTCTCAGCTTTCTTCGCCTGCGACCGCGATGCACTTCGCAAGCAAAGGCAGGCAGTCCTGCGCTACCTGTCACAACGGAAGAAGGGCGTTCGGAGGGGAGGATTTCACCGACTGCAAAAAATGTCATCAGGGAGGCAGCTTCGGCTTCTGATATCATCTAAGCGGCTCGCGAACTATTCCGCGAAGGGCGTGAAGAATTTCACGAACTTTCCGGGACCGGCGGGACGGGTTCCCCGGCCGGACGACGCGAGACGCCGATTTCTCGGGGTCTCGCGGGGAAAGCGAGCCGTATGGTTCGGTGGCACCCCGGTTGCACACATTCAATGCGGGCCCCCGGCCCTGAACGATCTACAGATCTTTGGGAGCGATTTAAGTAATGAACAAGAAACACATAAAAGCACTTGTAACGGCGATCTTCATTCTTCCCCTCATATTCGCCGCATTCATCGGCACAGCAGCCGAGAAAGTCGAGGCCGACGCGCAGGACGCGGCGGCGCTTTACAAAAAGAACACCTGTTTCGCCTGCCACAAGGCGGACGCTTCAAAAGCTTTCGATCCGGAGAGATCGGACGAACACCATATCAACGCGATACTCAAGGGCGTGAAGGGCGAGAAGCCGCCGTACATGCCAGCTTACGAGACGAAAGGAATAGACGAAGTCGCCGCAACAGCTCTTGTGGCCCATATGAGGGCACTGAGAGCCGCAGCTGGCGAGTAAGGGAAGGGTCCTATTCAGTTTGAAGATCTTGGGTACGGGAGCCGGGAAACCGGCTCTCCGTACTTTTCCGCGTTTCGACCGGAAGTTTCGGTCTCAGCCCATTGAAGCCCGACACACTGACATGACGGAAGACAAGAACGAAACCAACGGACACGAAGAGGAAGAATCGCCGCAAACCCCCGAAGAGGGTTCAGTCCCGGAAAGCGAAAGCGCCGACTCGGCGGCGCCGAAGCACAGCTGGAGAAGCCTTGCGAGGAACTACATAAGTTTCGTGGGCTTCGCTATCGCGGTCGCCGCGATAGTCTGCATCGCCCTCCTTTTCCTTCTGGAACTCTTCGGATCGACCGACCAGCCCTACCTCGGCCTTCTCATCTACATCCTGTTCCCGGCCGTAATGTTTTTCGGGCTGTTCATCGTCCTGGTCGGAATTCTCTTCGAGAGGCGTCGGCGCAGAAAGTACGCCGAGGAGGAGATTGCGGAGTATCCTGTGCTCGACCTCAACGACCCGCGTCGCCGCAGGTCGCTGGTCGTCTTTCTCGTCTTCTCCATTCTCTTCTTGTTCGTCAGCGCTTTCGGCGCCTATCACGCTTACGAGTTCACCGAATCGGTGACATTCTGCGGACAGCTTTGCCACGAGGTGATGCAGCCGGAGTTTGTCTCCTACGGCGCCGCTCCCCACGCGGAAGTGAGTTGTGTGGAGTGCCACGTCGGAGGAGGCGCCGAATGGTATGCGCGATCGAAGCTGAACGGCGTCCGCCAGCTGATCAAGACAACCTTCAACACCTACGACCGACCGATCAAGACGCCGATCCACAACATGCGTCCGCCCAGTGAAACCTGCGGAAAGTGCCACTGGCCGGAGAAGTACCACGGCGAACAGCTGAAAGTCTTCACAGATTTCGCGTATGACGAGGCGAGCACGATGAGCGAGAACAAGCTTCTTGTGAAGGTCGGCGGCGGAAGCCCCGAAACGGGCCGCGTATCGGGGATCCACTGGCATATGAACCTGGGCAACGAGGTGACGTTCATCGCGACCGACGGAAAACGCCAAAACATTCCCTGGGTCCGGCTTCGGGATCCGCGGGGGAACGTCACGACCTACGTCCGTGAGGGTTCGAACTTCACGGAAGAAATGATCGCCAGGTCCGACAAAAAGCTTATGGACTGCATCGACTGTCACAGCCGCCCGGCGCACATCTATCTTTCGCCGAACAACGCGGTGGACGAGTCGATCCTTGCCGGAAAGCTCGACCGGTCGCTGCCCTTCGTGAAGCGGACCGCCGTCGAGGTCCTTTCTAAGGATTACCGGACGACGGAACAGGCGCTTGCCACGATCTCCGACGAGTTCCACAAGTATTATCGCGACAACCACTCGGATGTTTACGCTTCGAAACAGCCGGCGATAAGCGCTGCCGTAGCGGAGCTTCGCCGGGTTTACCGCACGTATTTCTTCCCTGAAATGAAGACCGACTGGCGGGCGCACATCGACAATATCGGCCACTTCAACGCCCAGGGCTGTTTCAGATGCCATGACGGGAATATGAAAAGCGCGCAGGGCAAGGTGATCCGGAACGACTGCGCGATCTGCCACGTGACAATAAGTCAGAATTACAAGGGACAGGCGGTCGAGCCGGACAACGGAAGATTCCGGCATCCCCTGAACCTGGGTACGGCGGGAAGCTACAACTGCTCCTCGTGCCACAAGGGCGACCGCGCCTTCCTGCATCCTGTGAACCTGGGCGACATTTCGCGGTTCAGCTGCAACGAGTGCCACAAGGAGCAGGGATTCTCAAGAGCGAGTAATGAGTGATGAGGACTGAGTGAGGCAACGGAACGCAGGCGTCCGGCCGGCACTGAGCACGGTGGGTACTCCACCAACATCGGAACGTGGCGGAACCCCGACCGAAAGGGTTGGTGTGATCGGCACGCAAGCGACGGGTCGTGTCCGAAGTCCAAGCGTCATCGCGGGCTACTGTGAGGAATCGGGAGACGGGAGACAGGAGACAGGAGACGTTTAGAGCAGCGCTTCGCGCTGCCCAATCGGGCGAACGCCCGATCATTAGCGCCGAAAATTCAGGATCGTTAAAGACAATCTGTCCCCGATCCCTATAACGTTCCCCCCGTTGTTATGGATCGGATATTCCTCACCAACGATCCGAACACGATCGAATGCGTGACGATCGTCAGCAATCGATTCCAGAAGATGGGCCGTATCCATATGAACCCGGTCCGGGCGGGCTGTGCGAAAACCCGGAAGACGGGACACGGTAAATTTGTAGAGCTCGTCACCCCGGGGCCCGGTACCGCTTACGGTGGCTTTTCGGTGTCACTGGCGGGAGGAGGAGATACATAATGGTTGTAAAGAGTGAGCGAGTTTTCGCACTCTGATCGGGCGTTCGCCCGATAGGGCAGCCCGGAGGGCTGCTCTAAACTGGGGGACGTTTCTTCCGAGGGTTGAGCCGCGCTCCGCACGGCTTCGGCAGCGCGAAGCGTTGCTCTAAACGGTCCCGAATATTGATGGCAGCTTGGGCGGGGACAAGCCCCGCCCTTACATATTGCCAAACTCGGTCACCTCAGCCAACTCGCCGAACTCACGAAACTCGGTTGCCGCCGCTGCGCGACTTATCCGGTCTCCCGTCTACGGTCTTCGGTCTTCTAAGTGCTACAGACATTTGGCTCCTAACGGAGCCGGAGATTCTTGACGCGCCGAAATGCTATTAACAATACGCGCCTACGGCGCTCTTCATTGGTCAATAGTCAATGGCCAATGGTCATTGTTCTACAGACATTTGGCACCTAACGGAGTCGCGAATCGCACCCCGCAGCCCTACAATCGGTCCCCCGAGCACGCGCTAGGAGCATAAGAAGAGAACAGGATGGACAGGATAGATAGGATTAGTGCATGCGAGTGATTACGCTGCAGATTATACGGCAACGTTCTCACTTCGAACCGGCGATCCTATCTATCCTGTCCATCCTGTTTCTTCCTGCTTTTACCTGACTCCTGACTTCTTATCACCTCACATCCCCGCTTCGCCGTTCTCGCCGATCTCGGCCCTCGCCGCTGCCAGCCTCGCGATCGGGATGCGGAAGGGCGAGCAGCTCACGTAATCGATGTCGAGCCCGTTGAAGAAATCGATCGACCGCGGATCGCCTCCGTGCTCGCCGCAGACGCCGATCTTCAGTTTCGGATTCGCCGCGCGCCCTTTCTCGACGGCGATCCTCACCAGCTCGCCCACGCCCGCGCGATCGATCGTCTGGAACGGATCGTCGGGAAAGATCTTCTGCTCGACATAGTGAGGAAGGAATCGGCCCGAGTCGTCGCGGCTCAGCCCCAGCGTCGTCTGCGTCAGGTCGTTCGTGCCGAACGAGAAAAAGTCGGCTTCCGCAGCTATCTTATCGGCGACCAGAGCCGCCCTCGGAAGCTCTATCATCGTTCCGACGAAGTACTCCAGGTCCTGGCCGTTCTGGTTGATGATCTGGTCCGCGATCGACCTGACAAGCCTTGCCTGGTCGATGAACTCCTCGGGTGTCGAGACCAGAGGCACCATCACCTCCGGAATGACCTTTACGCCGTCGGCCTTCACCTCGCAGGCGGCCTCGAATATCGCCCGAACCTGCGTGCGCGTAACCTCCGGAACAAGGATCCCGAGCCTGCAACCTCGCAAACCCAGCATTGGGTTCGTCTCCGTCAGCTGGTCCACGCGACGCATAAGCTTGCGCCTGTCGGCGAGTTCGTCAAGCAGATCGTCCATCTCGAGCGGGCTTGCCTTGCGCGCCTGAAATTTCAGCTCTGTGACCTCGTCCATCAGCTCGATCTTGTTCGGTAAAAACTCGTGAAGCGGCGGATCGAGCAGCCTTATCGTAACCGGAAGGCCGTCCATCGCCCGGAAGATCTCTGCAAAGTCCCGCTTCTGGTACGGCAGAAGCTTCGCCAGCGCCTTTTCTCGCTCTCCAAGGCCGGAAGCAAGGATCATCTCGCGCATCACCTCGAGCCGCTCGTCGTCAAAGAACATATGCTCCGTCCGGCACAGCCCTATGCCCTGCGCGCCGTAGCCCCTTGCCACCGCCGAATCGTGTCCCGTGTCGGCGTTTGCCCACACGTCAAGCCGGCGGTATTCGTCCGACCACCTCATCAGCTGTTCGAAGTCCTCGTCCAGCTCCGGTTCGATCGTCGGCGCCTGACCCCTGTAAACCTTTCCGGTCGTGCCGTCCACCGTTATCCACTCGCCTTTCGGGATGGTCACTCCATCGACCGTAAACTCGTTGTGTCCGTAGTTGATGTCCAGCGCGGTCGCACCGACGACGCAGGGCTTGCCCATACCGCGCGCGACGACCGCCGCGTGGCTTGTCATCCCGCCGCGCTGGGTAAGGATCGCCTTTGCGCCGACCATTCCGTGAAAGTCGTCGGGGCTCGTTTCCTTGCGGACTAGCACGACCTCTTCACCTTCCCGCGCGAACTCTTCCGCCTCGTCGGGATGGAAAACAGCCTTTCCGTGCGCGGCTCCGGGACTTGCGGGAAGGCCCTTCGCGAGGACCTCGAGCTTCGCCGTCGGATCGATCATCGGGTGCAGAAGCTGATCGAGCTGCTGAGGCGAGATCCTCCTGAGCGCTTCCCTCTCGTCGATGAGACCTTCATGGACCATTGCCACCGCGATCTTTACTGCCGCGGCACCGGTCCTTTTGCCGGCCCGGGTCTGGAGGATGAACAGCTTGCCCCGCTCGATAGTGAACTCGATGTCCTGCATCTCGTGATAATTGTTCTCGAGACGGTCGCTGATCGAAGAAAGCTCGCTGTAGATATCCGGCATCTGCTCGGCGAATGCCGAAATAGGATTGGGTGTACGGATCCCCGCGACGACGTCTTCGCCCTGCGCGTTGAGCAGGTACTCGCCGTAAAGCTTCCTTTCGCCGGTCGAAGGGTTGCGCGTGAAGCATACGCCCGTACCGCTGTTGTCGCCCAGATTGCCGAACACCATCGCCTGGACGCTCACCGCGGTGCCAAGGTCGCCCGGAATCCTGTTCACCCGGCGATAGTCGACCGCACGGCGTCCCATCCAGGAGTCGAAAACCGCTGCGATAGCCATCCGCAGCTGCTCCCACACGTCCTGTGGAAATTCCTGCTTGCCTTCGGAGGCGATGATCCGCTTGAAGATGCTGACCACTTCCTTCAACTCTTCAATGTTCAGGTCGGCGTCGCTCTTGCCGCCGTTCTTGAAGCGGTCGAGCACTCTCTCAAACTTGTCGTGTTCGACATCCAGGACGATCTGCCCGAACAGGCCTACGAACCTTCGGTACGAATCCCAGGCAAAACGCTCGTTAAGCGTTTGTTTCGTGAGACCCTCCACTGTGTCGTCATTGAGTCCGAGGTTTAGGATCGTGTCCATCATTCCCGGCATCGAGAAAGGTGATCCGGACCGGACGGAAACAAGAAGGGGATTTTCGCGATCACCGAATTTCCTGCTCTGGCGCTCCTCTATCACGGACAGCTTCGCGACTACCTCTTCCCAGAGGCCTTCCGGAAAGATGTTGTGGTTCGCGTGGTACTCGTTGCAGCAGGCGGTCGTGATGATGAAGCCGGGAGGCACGGGAAGGCCGATCTCGGTCATATGCGCCAGCGCCGCGCCCTTGCCGCCGAGCATCATCTTTCCGCGTTCGCTCTTCGGGTTCTCGAACTCTTCGAACAGGTAACTCCAGGCCGTCTTCGTTTCCGGTTGCATTAATTCTCCTCCGAGGTGTCCCTTTGGGCGACCATTCTAATCTCTTTTTCCCTGAATCCAACAATGCACCGGCAAATTTGGCAAAAAAACAGCAAGGCAAGCCGGTAAGACATCGGCCTGCCCTGCCTTGGCAGTTCAGTGATCACAGCTTTTGTTTCCGGCCGGGGCGTTCACGGCCGGAACGCTACCCTTGCTCGGTTTCTGGGGAAACCCTAGTCCCTTCGTCCGAGATAGATCGTCACCGACGTATACGGCAGATGGGCCCGGTAATCCTGGCTGAAGAAATTGCCGAACAAAGGCACGTCGAACTTCTCGTCGTAATCGTAGTACTGGTACCCGATGTTCCAGTCCACATTTCTGAAGAGCTTCACCGTGCCTCTCACCTCCGGTGACTGGAAGGTCAGCGGATAGCTTCCGACGATCGTGCGGGACGCGCCGATGAAGTCGTTTCCTTCGCCGGTGTCCTTCGAAATGCGGTAGGCGCCGAAGATCGAGACCTTCGGATGAGGCCTGAACCACACATCAAAGTAGCCGTAGTTGTTCCGCAGATCGTAGATGCTCATTCCCACGCCGTTGCCGAAGTTCCTTGTGGGAATGATGATGTCGGTTTCAGCGTTCAGGTAAGTGTAGTTGTATCCGCCGTTAACGGTCACATTCGCATTCGGCATATAGCTGACAGCCACGCCGAAGCTCGTGCTTCTCACATCCGCGACCAGAATGTCCGAAGGATTAGATACCGAAAGCCCCGGATTCGAATTGTCCTTTGCCTCGAAGCTAACGGAGATCGACAGCTCGTCAGTGGGCGCGAAGTGGTTCTTGATACGAAACTGGGTGTACTCGTTGTTCGCGAGCCTCGTGAACGGATTGTCGCCGTCACCCGCCTCCATATCGAAATTGATCCGCCACTTCTTTCCGAACGGTTTCGCCTGGAAGCCGGCGAGGAATGCGTTGGTCGTGTTCTCACCTTCCCGAAAAAAGGCGCTCGAGCTCGGGCTCTGGAGATCAGCGTCCAAGCCTTGCAGCTCCACCTTCCGGTCCGTGTAGCGGTACCCCAGGTAGAAGTTGAAAAACTTGTTCACATCGACGCTTCCCTCAAGCGTGTTCATTATCCGCTCGTAGTCCGTGAACCGCCATATGAGATCCTCAGAGGTCGAAGCAGGGTTCATTCCCAGAAGGATCGAGTTGAAGAATACGTGCCCTCCGGAGATCCTGTAGGAAGTGACCCCGAACGTGTTCGAGATCTCGACCTTGTCGCCAAGGAAGAAAGTGACGCCGATGTCGCCGTTGCCGTGCGGCCGGCTGGAATCGCCGGAGGCCGAGTATTCGTCGAGGACGATCGGCGTGCCGTTGCTGCTGGTGCCGGTAATCATCTCGCTGAAGGTAAAGTCCGTCTTCGTGTCGGAATAGATGAACCTGCCGGACACCTCGGCGACGCCCTCCCAGTACTTGTGGCCCGTGAACTTGTGGTACCAGGTTCTTCCGTCGATCGGCATACGCCGCTCGAAACTCGTCAACGACGAATTCGGGCTCGGATTTTCGCCCGGCTCAAATCCGCTTATAAAGTATCGGTGGTCCTCCTTGAAGTCCCGGAAGCCTTCCGTGACTGAGAAGTTGAATCCCCCGAAACTCAGATCGACGCCGAACCGAAGATCGTAAGCTTTGGTGTCCCAGTCGACAAGGATCGGGAACTCGTCCCTCTGGTAGTCGAAGGTCGTGTGTGCCGGCCCCTCGTTGTCGTCGTATGAGAAGCCCGCCCGGAACTTCACAGTGCGGTTCTGCGGCAGAAGGGTCAGGTCGAAATCGCCCATGTTGTGGACGGTGTTCTGTGTGTGTTCGCCGTTGGCGAGATTCAGGAGGTGGTTGTAGTACTTGAACCTCCTGAACATCGTGTCCAGTTTGTACCAGCCCAGCTTTTCGACGTTGACCCGTGCGTAGCCGTTAGGATCGCCGCCCCAGCCGCTGCTGGTCACAAGGATCGAATCGAACGGCTTGCCGTCGGATTCCTCGGCCCTCGCGAAGAACGACGAGTTGAAAAGCCGCGCGCCCGCCTTATAGTTCAGGTCTGACCTGTATTTGTCTTCGTTACCATCGAGGCTCCGGAACCGGACCCCGAACTCGATGCTTGATTTGATCTCATATCCGCCCGTCAGATTCACCTCGTCCTGCGTCTTCGCCGGCGAAGACCCTCCTGACCCGCTCGACCCGGAGGTGCTCGTCACCTCCTGCGCTGAAAGACCCGTGCAAAGGATCAGCATCAGGCCGACGGCGCTCACGAGTCCCGTAATAGCGCTTGTTCTGAAATAGCCGTTCATTGTTCCGTCCCCCGTATGCATTTCCATTACCTGAAGAACGCCGGATGCGTGTTGGATCCGTGGATCCTGACGTGGCAAACCGTGCAGTTCTGCGTCCTCGCTTCATCCTGGCGGTGGAAGCTCGGAACTCCCGGCGCCAGATCGGGCTGAAGGATCTCGGTGTGGCACTCAAGACAGAGCTGCCGTACCTGATTCCTCTTCAGCATCTTCGGATTGGTCGAGCCGTGAGTGTTGTGGCACGTTGCACAGCCCTCGACGGTGATCGGCAGGTGCTCGTAAACGAACGGGCCCTGTTTGTCCGTGTGGCACTTGACGCAAACCGCGTCGGCGCCAACGGCAAGCCGCGCGTTCTTCAGCTCGAATCCGCCGTGGGCGTTATGGCAGTCGCTGCAGTTCATCTGGCCTTCAAGCACCTTGTGGTGGAAAGGCTGGCTGAACTGGGCCCTTGCCTGCTGATGGCAGCTTATACACAACTGCGGCTCGCTGACTTTCAGCATCTTGACCGTGCCGCGTCCGGGATTGTCCTCGGAATTGATGGCGGGATATGTGATCGAGCCGACCTGTGTCGGATGATCGGTCGGGCCGTGAGCCGAGTGGCAGTCCGTGCAGCCTATGTTGTTTCGGTAATGTTCGCTTCGTCGGAACTGGTTATGATCTTCCTTGCCCGAGTGACAGGAGAGGCAGTTCTCTGAGATCTGTTTTGGTGATTTATCCTTGAATGAGATTATCTTGGTCGGATCGGCTTCCTCGATGTGGAGCCTTCCGGGACCGTGGCAGGATTCGCATCCTGTCGCCTTGTCCTTCCAGTCTTCGAGTTGTGCAAGCTGTGAATGCTTCGTCTTCGAGAATCCCTTGAACTGGTCCTCGTGACAGGCTTTGCAGGACTCGCTCCCCACATAGTCGTCTTGATTTGCACCGATCTCGGCCGCCTGAGTCGACCCGGGTTCAGCGACAAGTGTCCCAACCGCACGTGACTGAATCCCATAGACCAGCCAAATGGCGAGGATCACTGCCCAAAGCCCCAACAAGGTCGCCTTGACCAGTTTTCGTGTGATCATTCTGATGCCTCCAGTGTTCGCTTGCCTCTCGGGGGTCTGGGGAGGCAAATGTCGGTTTGAACCGCCGGCGCCACCTTAATTTAAAAGCAGAAACCGTGTCTGTGAGCAATATCACGGCTGATTGTGACGGTCGTCACATCGGGCATTCGGACGTCTAAATTGTTGTAGAAGTAAATATTTGCCGGCCTTCGTTGAGATTCGTCCCGAGCAGCGTCACAAGCCGGAAACAGAGGGAGGGATGCAGATGAAGGACCCGCGTGAGATCGGACCCCGCCGCCGATTCGAACCTGCAGAAGGACCGGGCAACGACCATCGTGTCATAGGTGGGTCCAGCGACCGCCTCCGGTAATCCGAAGATCTCTCCGGTTGCGATCTCCCTCGTGACGGTGGTCCCTTCACCGGTCTCCACGACGAGGAGCGCCTTGCCGGACCGCAGCAGATAGAGATCGAGCGCGGGTTCACCCCTGGCGATCACCACGTTTCCCGCCTCGAAGGTTCTTTCCTGCAGTATCAAGGAAACGTCCCGCTTCACCTCCGGTCCCAGACCACTTACGAGGTCCTTGAAAAAGACCGGATTGCCCGCAAAGCACGTGGACCCTCGTTGTTTCTTCTCGTGCATTAGCGCCTCCGGAGCATAAGGCTTCCGCGGAAGATTTACACACAAGACCTGCCTTCCGTAGGACGGGGGTCACAGCGAGGGGTGACGACGGTCACACGAATCAGTGCTCTTACTCGGAGAGATCGGTCTCCGCAGAGAGCTTTTTCTTGTCGAGGATGATAAGGTCGGAACCCTTTAGCGAGATGAGCTTCTTTTCGCGGAAGACCTTCAACAGGCGGGTGACGGTTTCCCGGGAAGTGCCGATCATTTCGGCGATCTCCTCGTGCGTGTAGGACATTTTCAGGCGTATGTCATTGCCGTCGTCGGACGCCGCCTTGCACCAGCCGAGGAAAAGGCGGGCAAGTTTGTCGGCGACGGAATTCGAAAGCCCGAGAGAACAGATCTGCAGGTAGGCTGTATGATAATCCTTGCTCAGCTGCTTTAATGCGCTGAAACAGGCCTCGGTGTTGACCTTCAGAAACTCCAGAAAATCTTCGTTGCGTACAAAATTTACCTGACAGGGCTCAATGACCTCGGCAGTGGCGCTGTGATGCGATCCGGATACCGACGAACTCAGTCCGAGCACTTCCCCCGCCTCGGCGATATGCAGGATAATTATCTTCCCGTCCTTGGAGCAAGTCGAAAGCTTCACCTTGCCCTGGCAAAGAATGTACACGCCGTTCGACGGCTGGCCTTCCATGAAGAGCGTCGTTCCTTTGGGATAGGCGTTGGTGATCTTCAGCGATTCGAAAATGCGCAGGTTCGTTACGTGCAGGTCGCAAAAGAAGCCAGCGCCCCTATGCTTGCACTCGTCGCACTGATGCTGAATCTCGAATCCCTTTAAGGCTTTCATACTCTGGAGGGTGAGTTAGAATATATGATACTTCGGATCGATTCTCAATGATTTCAGGTGTTTCGGCCGCCGATTGATCAGTCCCCTCAGGCCCATACTTCCTATGCAAACCGTCCGGATCACATACGGGAAGAGTTCGTTCGACATATCCTTTGATCCCGAACGGTTCGCCGTTCTGGGAGGCGGAAAGAAGGAAATACCGCTTTCGGACCGCGAGCTGGGGCTCGCGATCGACGATCCCGTCGGCAGTCCGCGTCTGGAAGAGATGGTGGATAACGGCGGGAGCGTGCTGATCGTCGTGCCTGACGCGACCAGGCTCTCCGCCTCCGGCCAGGTCGTCAATCTGCTGATCCGAAGGCTGATCGCGGCGGGTGTTCTTCCTTACGAGATCAACGCGATCTTCGCCACCGGGATCCACCGACCCGTCACCGACGATGAAAAGGCGGAGATCCTCACGCCGTTCGTCGCCCAGAGGACCGCCGCGCTCGATCACAGACCGCGCGACCTGATGAGCCTCGTGCAGCTCGGCGAGACGAGCGGCGGGATCCCTGTCGAGTTGAACAAGGCGGTGACCTCGTTCGATCACGTGATAACGGTCGGCGCCGTCACCTTTCATTACTTCGCTGGCTTCACCGGAGGACGAAAGCTGATCTGCCCCGGGCTCGCCTCGTCACGGACCGTGTCCAAAACGCACAAGCTGGCTTTCGACACGGAAAAGCTGTCGCGTGCGGAAGGCGTGGGACCGGGCATTCTCGACGGAAATCCGGTCCACGAGGCATTTGTCGAAGCGGCGGCGATGGCGGCGCCCGCCTTTTCGGTCAACACGATCGTAGGCGATTCCGGCGCGGCCGTCGGCGCTTTCTGCGGTCACTGGAAGAAGGCCCACGAGAAGGCCTGCGCAGCCTACGCGAAAGACCACGAGGTCGAGATCGTTGAAAAGCGCGGCATCGTCGCCGCAGCTTGCGGGGGTCATCCTTTCGACATAAACCTGATCCAGGCGCATAAGGCGCTCGAATCCGCTTCGTATTCCTGCGCCGAAGGCGGGACGATCGTCCTTTTCGCGGAGTGCTCCGATGGTACGGGACGCGAAGATTTCGCTGGATGGTTCGAGGCGGCATCGAGCAAAGAGCTCGCCGAAAAGCTTGCTGAGGCCTACAAGGTCAACGGCCAGACCGCCTGGTCTATCAAGGAGAAGGCTGAGAGGTTTGACGTACGGATGGTCACGGACCTTCCCGGAGGACTTGTGGAGAAGGCGGGAATGAAAAAGATCGGCCCGGACGAAGCGGCGGACATCGTCCGGAGCTCGGAAGGCGGATACATTCTTCCGCACGGCGCTAAATTCCTTCCGCGCATTTCCGAAGATCGTTGAAAGACCTGTTGATGAGGCCTTCTTATCTCAGAGTAGTTATCTTGCAGGTTGTACGGTCTGATGAAGATATCAATTGCCCCCGGCTTCAGCCGGGTGTGCACGGGGTACACAAACGATTAAAGGGGCTTTAGCCCCGAAACCGCCGGCTAAAGCCGGCCACAGGGGTCGCAGATATTTTCATCCACCGGCTGAAGCCGGGTTCGACTGATCATCCCGTTCAATCTGACAAACGAATCAAAGAAGATGATAAAAAAAGCGGCCCGGAAGGCCGCCATTCGTCGGATCTTGTTTAACCCTACTTCAACTTGAAGGTGCGCGCTATAAGATCGGTCTGATTTCGAAGGGTCCGCAGGCTGTCGCGCTCGCCGGTAAACCTCAGAATATACACGGTGGTAGGATCGGCCCTAAGAAAGTAAAATCGCCCGCTCATATTCCGACCGGACCTCACGAATTCATAGTTGAACACTCTGCCTTCCATCGCGCCCTTGAAGGTCTCCTCGCGTCCCGCGACATAGCCGGGCTTGAACTGCAGTTTCTGCTCCTCTTCACGGATGATCTCCTCGAAAGTCGCACCCGAATCGACTGAGGTCTTACGGACATCGAGGTGACCTTCGTTCTTGAACCTGTAAACGTATTCCACATTAGGGCTTATCCTGGAGGGCTTGACGGTCATCTTCCAGGAATCGCTGGGGATCGAGAACGTGTACTCGGCGTTCGGATCGCTAAACTCTCCCTGGGCGAAGGCCGGGAGAGCGAAGAGCGAAAGCGCAAATAGTGCCGTTGTGAATATCTTTTTCTTCATGATCTGGTCCTTTTGTCCTGATATAAAGACCCAAAAATGCGGTTATCTCAAGGTTTACGTGCGCCCCTCCGATGCCCTGTCCCGAGAGGCCGGTTGCACCGGCCCCGTGCCTTAATCGTTGTTCCGACCCTTAATTCTCGGCCATTTTACCATCCCGCCCGTCTAAGCGAAAACAACACGGCTGATGAAGGCGGGCGCGTTCAGACTGCCCGAAACGGGGTTCGATACTATGAGAAAGTTCCATCCGGCAACGAGATTCGCGACGATCCTGGCAATACTCTCACTCTCCACGACGGGATTCCCCTTTTCCGGCTACAACGCGAGTGAAGGGGCCAAAACGCTCAACGAGGACCAGAAGGCCCTCCATGTCCTGAACCGGCTCGGTTTCGGACCGAGAACGGGCGACGTCGAGAAGGTCCGGACAATGGGAGTCCGGAAGTACATCGAGAGCCAGCTCGATCCCGGTACGATCGACGACCGGCCGACCGAACAGAAACTCGCACGGCTCGACGTTCTGAAGATGGACACCGAAGAGATATTCGCGAAATATCCCAATCCCGGCGCGCTTCTTCAAATGCTCGAGGGCAACGGCAGAAATGCGCGAGCGAATGCATCGGAAGGCGGTAACGAGGCCGAGATGCGGTCCGAACAGCAGCAGAGGCGGGCAAAGCTCGCGAAGCTCTACGCCGAGTACGGATTCAGGCCCGCGAA
This sequence comes from Aridibacter sp., assembly GCA_035513035.1. Taxonomy (GTDB): domain Bacteria; phylum Acidobacteriota; class Blastocatellia; order Pyrinomonadales; family Pyrinomonadaceae; genus Aridibacter. The sequence continues at coordinate 47,066 of DATKCW010000054.1, read as the reverse complement.
CCGGATAATGTTCGAGGTGGAGACCGCCAGGATCCTGCGCGCCTCATACAGTGAACGCCAGCTCGAAGAAGTGATGGTCGATTTCTGGGCGAATCACTTCAACGTCTTTTCGGGCAAGGCCGCGACCCGCTGGTACATTCCGAGCTACGAGCGCGACGTGATCCGCAAGCACGCACTCGGCAATTTCAGGGACCTGGTTCTCGGCACCGCGAAGCATCCCGCGATGCTCTTCTATCTGGACAACTTTCAGAGCGTGGCTCCGAACACGGGCGCTCGAAACCCAAGGCGCGGACCGCTCGGAAAGGCGATGCGTAACGGACGCCTGGAATCGCGTGCGCGCGAACGCCTGAAAGCAAGAGGCCTTTCGGACGACGAGATCGATCGACGAATCGAGCGGGCGGGCGCTGCGAACCGTCGCGGGATCAACGAGAACTACGCCCGCGAGCTAATGGAACTCCACACGCTCGGCGTTGACGGAGGCTACACGCAGAAGGACATTGAGGAAATCGCACGGGCCTTCACCGGCTGGACGATCTTCGACGCAAGGGGCTACAGGCGGGCGGCGGCGCAGATCGCGGGCGGCGGACGCGAAGATCAGAGGATCGTCAGACAGGCTCGCCAGCTCGGCGTCGATCCGGACACGGAATCGGGCACATTCGTCTTCGCAGAAAGGCTCCACGACGACGGCGCGAAGCACGTACTCGGCCAAAAGATCGACGAAGGCGGGATAAAGGACGGCGAGAAAGTGATCGACATCCTTGTATCGCATCCCTCCACGTCAAGGTTCATCGCCCGAAAGCTTGCCGTGAAATTCGTCAACGACAAACCGGACGAAGCCCTCGTTGAGCGCGTCGCGAAGGCGTTCCGCGATTCAAAAGGCGATATCAAGACCACGCTCAGGGCATTGTTCTACGACGAGGAATTCTTCGCACCGGAGAACTACCGGGCGAAGATCAAGACACCGTTCGAGCTTCTCGTCAGCTCGCTTCGCGCTGTGGACGCTCAGACCAACGGAAGCAGGCAGCTGAACGGGCTGCTGAGACGAATGGGGGAACCGCTGTATGGCTACCAGGCGCCGACCGGATATCCGGACTCTGCGGAGGACTGGGTCAACACAGGCGCGCTTCTCGAGAGGATGAACTTCGCCATTGCACTGGCTTCCGGCCGTGTGCCGCAGGTGAGGGTCGATCTGAAACGATTCGATTCACAGAAGAAAGAAGAGAACCTTGATAGAGCGATAGAGGCCATTCTTGCCGGCGAGGTCTCCGATTCGACCCGCGCCGTGCTTCTGAAACAGATGGAACAGCCGCTTCCCGACGTCTCGCTCGATACGGGCGCGGACGAAATGGACTTCGGCGATGGAATGGCGATGCGGCGTGGCGATCAGGGCGGAAGACGTAAGGGCCGCGCGGACGGTATGCGGGCGATCGCGCCGACGGGCGACCCGGCGATCTTTAAGGCCGTCGGCTTGATTCTCGGCTCTCCCGAATTCCAGAGGCAGTAGAGGCAGTTATGGACAGAAGATATTTCATTAAGAATTCAGGGATCGCGCTTGCCGGATTCGGAATGGCGGCGGCCGCTCCGGACGTTCTTCAGAGGATCGTCTCCGCGTCGGTGAAAGGCGATCCATCGCGAAAGAAGACGCTTGTTATCGTGTTCCAGCGAGGTGCGGTCGACGGCCTTTCGATGGTCCCGCCTTTCGGCGACGGAAGTTATGTCGGCGCGAGAAGGAATCTCGCCGTACAGGAGCCGGGCGCTGAAGACGGCGCGGTAGATCTCGACGGATTTTTCGGACTCCACCCCTCGATGTCGGCTCTGGCCCCGCTTTGGGAAGACAGGTCGCTCGCCGTGGTACATTCCGCGGGCTCCCCGAACAACACGCGTTCGCATTTTGACGCGCAGGACTATATGGAAGCCGGCACGCCGGGAGTGAAATCTACACGCGACGGCTGGATGAACCGCCTGCTCCAGTATCACGAGGACAAGGGCTCGACCCCGTTCCGGGCCGTCGCGATGACCCGGCAGGTGCCTCGCTCCCTGGTCGGCCGATGTCCGGCCGTCGCGATGACGAATCTGCAGACATTCGCGATCCGCGCGGGAAGTTTTACAAGATCGGTCAGCGGAGGGTTCGAGGACCTCTGGAAGCAGGAGGCGGACGGCAGGCTCGGCGAGACAGGCAAAGAGACTTTCGAGGCGATCGAGTTCCTCAAACGCAGTGATCCGGCGCAGTATCGTCCTGCGAACGGAGCACGTTATCCCGCCGGGCCGTACGGCGAATCGATGCGGCAGATCGCCCAGTTGATAAAGGCGGGAGTCGGGCTTGAGGCCGCGTTCACCGACACGCCGGGCCTGAACTGGGACACGCACGCGAACCAGGCGAACGGTAACGGATCAAGGGGTCAGCTGGCGAATCTCCTGAGGGTCTTCGGGGAGGCGCTCGGCGCGTTCGCCAAGGACCTTGGCGCAAAGAAGATGGAAGACGTGCTTGTCGTCACGATGTCGGAGTTCGGGCGCACCGTCCGCGAGAACGGCTCGCGCGGGACCGACCACGGCCACGGCAACGCGATGCTGCTTTTCGGCGGCGGCGTGAACGGCGGAAAAGTCTACGGCGACTGGAAGGGTCTTTCGTCCTCGGCTCTTTACGAAGGGCGGGACCTTGCGGTGACGACTGATTTCAGGGACCCGCTCTCGGAGGCGGCAAAAGGCTTTTTGGGATTGCCGAACGTGTCAGGAATATTTCCGGGATACAAAACGTCCCGTACGCTCGGGCTTTTCGCGTGATCATCCCGGCGCGGCTTCGCCGCCTCGATTTGAAGGCTGTCTAAAAAGTCGCTTCAGACATTACTGTGACCGCTTCTTAGGGGTCGACCGCAGTTTTGACGAATTCAATTGCCCCCGGCTTCAGCCGGGGGATAAATAGCACCCACAATCTTCAGCCGGCTTTAGCCGGTGATTTCGGGGCTAAAGCCCCGAAGTCCTGTGTGCCGACAAATGTCCCCCGTCAGAAGCCGGGGGCAACTAATGCCTTCTGCCAACCGGGTCGGCTAATGAAACACTCCCGGAGATAGAGGCTGAACCCTGCGCGGAGATGCTGCGATCCCACGGAGCGCGGCAATGTTTTGGGGAATCCAGGCTACAGACATTGGGCTCCTAACGGAGCCGAAGAACTGAGATTCAGCATACAAGCGAGCATTCCTGTCGTATGCACGAGTGCACACGCTAAACGGGGCCGCACAACTGAACTGCTCACGCGAACCCCCCATTGCGCGAAGTAAGGTCCGGTCCTTTACTCTTCTTCCTTCTTCCCGCCTTTTTGCTGGATAACGTGTGTGAGCTCGTGCGCTATCAACTTCTGTCCGGCGGCGGAATTCGAATCGTACTTGCCGGCACCAAAGACGATATCGTTTCCGTACGTGAACGCTTCTGCCCCGAGGAGGCTGGTCATCCGGTGGGCGGTCGCATCCGCGTGGACCTTGACGTCCGAGAGGTCCTGTCCAAGACTGGTCTCAAGCACCTGCGTCAGGGGATTTGGGATCGGCTTTTCCGAGCTTTCTATCTTCTTCTCGTCTTTGTCTGAAAGCAGCTCGTTCTTCTTGGTCTTTCCGTTGACACAATTTTTCTTATTCTCGACCATCCGGCACTCCTCCCTTTTTTCGTTTTCTTTTTTTGAGATCAATCGTTCGAAGCGCGGGAAAGATATCATCCGCCGCGGCAATTCGGCAATCTTCGGACTGCACCGCACAGAAATGGAGAAGGAGCGGCCCGAAGGCCGCTCCCGGGGGGTCGTATTTGGAAGGTGTTGTTTGGTCGGCGTCCCCTTCCGGTTTCCTTAAGAGATCCGTGACCGGGGACGGCTGATGGACCGGGAGGTCGTAATTCACCCGGCTCAAACGCTTCTCCGGATCCGTCCCCGCCGGTTCGATCAGGTCGCTGACGGCTTGCTTTATTATCCGGCGGGAATTCCCGCCGGGTTTCGAAGACCATTCAAAAAACGCCGATCTTCTTTCCCAAATTCTCGTCTGGTTCTGAATCAGGACAGTTTCTGCAACAAATCCTCGACAGCCTGCCTGTTCGATCCTGCGGCCGGAACGGCTCCGCCGAACTACTCCCCTTGCGGGGAACCGTTCTCGAAAAGGTTTGTGGCCGCTGTGATGTTCTGCCACTGTCGCGGTTTGTCCGCCGCGTCCGGCTCCCGCCTGATCGCGCTTCGCGGCTTGCTTTTCGACCCGCTTTACCGTTTATCCTTTTAACGCTACGCTATCCTCGGATCCCGGGAGTGTCCTGATGAAGTTGAGAACAGTAAGATCGGCGGGCGCGGCGCTTTGCGTCCTGCTGCTTGCAGCGGCAGGTTTCGGATGGGACGACGCCGGCCACAAGCTTTCGGCGCGGCTCTCCTGGGAAGTGATGACGCCCGTGGCGAGGGAGCGGGCGGTGAAGATACTGCTCGCGGCGCCCGAGGATTCGGACCTGAGCGTCCTCTACAATTCCTTCGGAGGCCGCCCGAAGGACGCAATCCAGCTCGAGCTTTTTATGCACGCATCCACCTGGCCGGACGTCGTCCGCAGCAGGAACTTCCCCGTACGGTACGGCAAGTACCACAAGAGCAACTGGCATTACGGAGCCATCTTCTGGGGCGAGGACGGCAAGGCAATAAAGGATTTTCCCGAACCGAGCGGCATCGCGGTCGAAAAGCTTAAGGATTTCGAGACTATCTTGAGGAGTGGGGATTCGTCTGACGCGGAAAAAGCGGTCGCGCTCGCCTGGTTCCTGCACGTGGCAGGCGACCTTCACAATCCTCTGCATAACGCCTCGCGAGTCACCTCCTCAGAGCCGAAAGGCGACCAAGGCGGCAATCTGTTCTATCTTGAACCGGCGAAGGAAGACGGTTCGTGGCGTCTTAACCTTCATTCGTTCTGGGATTCGCAGATCACCCGTAACATCCCCAGGGAAGGCGCCGCCTGCGATACCGACTACCTGGAATCCATAGCGAAGACCGAGCTGTCGCTCAATCCTCCCGCGCTTTTCAAGGACCGTTTGAAGCTGGGAGACTACGCCGCATGGAACCTCGAGGGATACGGCTATCTTCCGGAAAAGGTTTACGGCGGCGGGCTGACGCGAGACCGTTTGCCGGATGCCTTGTACAATGCGAAGGCGTTCCGCCTGTCGCTTGAACAGCTCGCGCTCGCCGGATACAGGATAGGCGAGACGCTTAATTCGATCTTCGATCCGAACTCCTGAGCGGCGGCGGAAACTCAGCGCGGAGAGCGAGAATCGACAATACAACGACCGACGTACACCCGCTTATGGACCCAAAGGAACTTCCACGCCATTTCGAGAGAAAACTGGACGAGATAACTTCCTCGATCCGCGACATCGTCGAGATCGAGTCGCCTTCGTTCAACCCTGAAGGGATCAAAGAGGTAGTCGACTGGATCGAGTCCCGCGCGAAGGACGCTATCCCGGACGTCCGGATAGAGCGGATCGCGGCCGCAGGGCGAGGCGAACATCTCTTGATCCGTGCGTTCGGCGAGCTTCCCGGAAAGCCGCTCTTCATACTCGGCCACACTGACACCGTCCATCCGATCGGAAGCAGGGAGAAAAACCCGACACGCATTGAGAACGGCAATCTTTACGGATGCGGGACCTTCGATATGAAGGCGAACATCGCGCTGATGCTCGAAGTGTTCGCGGCGATGAGGTCGATGGGTCTTGAACACGCGCGGCCCGTGACCATCCTTCTGGCATGCGACGAAGAGGTAGGAAGCGACACGGGCAGACCGCTCGTGGAACGGGAGGCCGCTGACGCCGCATATTGCTTTGTGTTCGAGCCTTCGGCACGCGGAAAGATAAAAACCGGGAGAAAAGGCACCGGAGGCTACACATTGCGGGCGCGCGGAATTCCCGCTCACGCCGGGCTCGATCCGGAAAAGGGCGCATCGGCGATTCTCGAGCTTTCCAAACAGATCGTTGCGATCTCGGAAATTAACGATCCGGACGCCGGAACGACGGTCACCGTGGGCGTGATAAAGGGCGGGACCGCGACAAACGTCGTGCCGGAGAATGCCGAATGCACGATCGACGTGCGTTTCACCTCGCTCGAACGCGCGGAAGAGATCGAATCCGCTCTACGCTCTTTGTCGCCGGACGACGAAAGGGTCGAACTGACGCTCGAGGGCGAGATAAACCGTCCGCCTATGGAGCGCACCGACGCGGTCGTGCGGCTTTTCAAAAAGGCGAAAGAGCTCGGCGCTTCTTTTGGCTACGAGATAGGTGAAACCCAGGTTGGAGGAGCTTCCGACGGCAACTTCGTAGGCGCATTGGGAGTCCCGGTCCTCGACGGGCTAGGGATCGAGGGCGACGGCGCGCACAGGCTCGACGAGCACGTTGTCGTCTCGGACATACCGAACCGCGCATCGCTTTTGACGCTTCTTCTGAAGAACGATCTTACGGACGGTTGATGGCCCAGGCCGAAAAAAAGGAACGCGCGCCCCGCAACCGCACGCTCGAGCTGACACGCGAAGACCGCAAGCGGCTAGCGGACAAGGTGATCGAACCGGGGCCGGGCGGTGCGATTCGGCCGGTACGTGACCGGATCTTCCGGGGCGACGCGCACGATCTGCTCGGGCGGCTTCCGGACAAGAGTTTCGATCTGCTGTTCGCGGATCCGCCTTACAACCTCGACAAGTCGTTTGGAAAAAAGAGGTTCCGAAAGGTCGAACCGGAAGAGTACGAAGCGCGGCTCGACAAGTGGCTCGAACCGGCGTCGAGGCTCCTGAAACCGAATGCCTCAGTTTACTTATGCGGAGACTGGCGGTCCTCCGCCGCCATCCAGCGCGCCGGTTCCAGGCATTTCACACTGCGGAACAGGATCACCTGGGAACGCGAGAAGGGGCGCGGATCGAGCTCGAACTGGAAGAGCTCTTCTGAGGACATATGGTTCTTCACCGTGTCCGACGAATACGTCTTCGATCCCGGCGGAGTAAAGCTCAAACGGCGCGTGGTGGCTCCCTATACCGAAGGCGGCGAACCAAAGGACTGGTCGGAAGAGAAGGAAGGGAGGTTCCGCCTTACGCATCCTTCGAACCTCTGGACGGACATAACCGTGCCCTTCTGGTCGATGCCGGAGAACACGGACCATCCGACGCAGAAGCCGGAGAAGCTTCTCGCGAAGCTTATCCTCGCCAGCACGAGGAAGGGGGCTCTGATCCTCGACCCCTTCCTCGGAAGCGGGACCACGGCGGCGGCGGCGAAGAAGCTGGGCCGTCATTTCACGGGTATCGAACTGGATATGGATTACTGCCTTTTGGCGGCGAAGCGGGTGGAACTGGCCGCAAAGGACCGCAGGATACAAGGATTCGAGGACGGCGTTTTCTGGGACAGGAATGCCCGGCCTTGAACGGTACGAATAAAGACAAGGGAAGAAACAACGATGCTAAATGACCTTCAGATCGCACAGGGCGCGACGCCCAGGCACGTTCACGAGATCGCGGAACAGATGGGACTCGACGAGAACGATCTCGATCTTTACGGAAGCCCCTACGTGGCGAAGATACGACTTGAAGCGCTTGAGAAGCTCAAAGAGCGTCCCAACGCTAAGTATATACTTGTCTCTGCCATCACCCCGACCCCGCTGGGGGAAGGTAAGACCACGACGCTGGTCGGGCTGGGCCAGGCGATGAAGCACATCGGAAAGCGGTCCGTGATAGCGATCCGGCAGCCCTCGCAGGGGCCGACCTTCGGGATCAAGGGCGGAGCCGCCGGTGGCGGATACGCGCAGATCATTCCGATGGAGACCTTCAATCTTCACCTGACCGGCGACATTCACGCCGTCAGCGCGACCAACAACCTGCTCGCCGCGATGATCGACAACAAGCTGCTGCGCGGCAATCCCTTGAACATCGATCCGCACAGCATTACCTGGAAGCGCGTGGTCGATATGAACGACCGTGCCTTGAGGCACATCGTTGTCGGGCTCGGGGGCAAGTTCGAAGGCGGCGAAGTACGGGAGACCGGCTTCGACATTTCCGTCGCTTCCGAGGTAATGGCGATCCTTGCGCTGACGACATCGCTCCAGGATATGAGAGAGCGGTTCGGGAGGATCGTGATCGGCCTGACCAACGACCGGAAGCCGGTCACGGCAGAGGAAATAGGCGCCGCGGGCGCGATGACGGTGTTGATGCGCGACGCGCTGAGGCCGAACCTGATGCAAACTCTCGAGAACACTCCGGCGCTGATCCACGCGGGGCCGTTCGCCAACATCGCCCACGGAAACTCTAGCATTCTCGCCGACATGATCGGGATCAAGGGCGGGGATTACCTTTTGACCGAAGCAGGCTTCGGGGCCGACATCGGCGCAGAGAAATTCTTCAACATCAAGTGCCGCTACAGCGGCCTGACACCGAGTGCGTGCGTCCTTGTCGCGACCGTGAGGGCATTGAAGGCCCACAGCGGTAAATACAAGGTAGTAGCGGGAAGACCCCTTCCTCCGGAAATGCTTGAGAAGAACGTGGAGGACGTCGAAGCCGGAGCCCCGAACCTCCGCAAACAGATCGAGAACATAAAGTTGCACGGCGTGGTCCCGGTCGTCGCGATCAATGCCTTCGAGACCGATCACGACGAGGAGATCGAGGCGATCCGCAGGATCGCGGAAGAGTCCGGCGCGATCGGCGCGGCGGTCAGCCGGCATCATTCGGACGGCGGCAAAGGTGCCGTCGAACTCGCCGAGATGGTCGTCGAGGCGGCGAACGCCCCGCAGAAGTTCGAGTTCCTGTACGACGCCGATTCACCGATCACGAACAAGATCGAGGCGATCGCCACGAAGATCTACGGAGCCGAGCGCGTCACCTACACGCCGCTTGCCGCGCGGCAGATCAAGAACTACGAAGCGAACGGGTTCGGCGATCTTCCGATCTGCATGGCGAAGACCCACCTAAGCCTGAGCCACGACCCGGTAAGGCACGGCGAGCCGAAGGGATTTGTCTTCCCCGTCCGCGAGGTCCGCGCGAGCGTGGGCGCAGGGTTCATCTATCCGATTTGCGGCGATATGAGGACGATGCCGGCATTGCCTTCGGAGCCGGGCGCGGAACGCATCGATATCGACGAGAACGGGAATATCGTCGGATTGTCGTAAGATAGGGACGCAATGATGAAGATAGCCACCTGGAACGTGAACTCGATCAACGTACGCCTCGAACAGCTTGAGAAATGGCTGGGCGAGAACAAGGCGGACGTGATCTGCCTGCAGGAGACCAAGTGCGTCGACGAGAACTTCCCCGTGGAAGAGATCAGGGCGATGGGCTACGAGGCCGCGTTCACGGGCGAGAAGTCATACAACGGCGTGGCGATCCTCTCGAAGCGGCCGATGACGGACGTCCAGAAGAACTTCCCCGGCGATCTTGACGACTCGCCAAAGAGAATCATCGCGGCGACAGTCGACGGCGTCCGCGTGGTGAACACGTACATCCCGAACGGGACCGAGTTGTGGACGGACAAGTTCGAGTTCAAGCTCGACTGGCTCCAGAGGCTTCGCCGGTACTTCGACGACACGTGCGAGAAGGACTCAAACGTACTCCTGTGCGGAGACTTCAACGTTGCACCGGACGAGGAGGACGTGTGGAGCGTGAAGAACTGGGAGGGCAAGCTTCACTTCACGATCCCCGAACGCGCCGCGCTTTATCACGTCAAGCTCTGGGGATTTACGGACCTATTCCGCCTGAAACACGGCGATCTGAAGGAGTTCTCGTGGTGGAACTACCGTATGGGAGCGTATCCGAAGAACCAGGGGCTTCGGATCGACCACATTTGGACCTCCGAAAGCATTGCCGCGAATTGCGTCGACTGCCGGATCGACAAGGAGCCGCGCGGCTGGGAAAGGCCTTCCGATCACGCGCCGGTGGTAGCCGAATTCGACTTCTGAACCGCCATTTCAAATGACGAAAGACTTCCCCAAGCCCGACCTTGTCCCTCTGGATTTCCGGTACATCGACTCCAAGGAAGAACAGCTCCGCCTGGCCGATGAGTTCTACTGCGAGATGGACCTTCGGAGGACGGTACGCGATTTCACGGACAAGGACGTACCGTTCGGATTGATCGAGAAGGCGATCCTGACCGCGGGGACAGCACCGTCGGGCGCTCACATGCAGCCGTGGCGGTTCGTGGTCGTGCGCGATCCGGAAGTGAAGAAGAAGATTCGCGCGGCGGCTGAAAAGGAAGAGTACGAGAGCTATCACGGCCGTATGCCGGACCGTTGGCTGAAGAGACTCGCCCCGCTCGGCACGGACGAGAACAAGCCTTTCCTGGAGATCGCCCCTTACCTGATCGTCGTCTTCCGGATCACTTCGGTGGAAGAAGGCGAAGGCCCGGAACCCACGTATTATTCACAGGAATCGGTCGGTATCGCGGTCGGGATGCTGCTCGCGGCGCTTCACAAGGCGGGGCTCGCGACCCTGACCCACACTCCGAGCCCTATGAAGTTCCTTCAGGAGATTCTCGGAAGGCCGAAGAACGAGGTCCCGTTCGTGCTTATCCCTGTCGGCTATCCTGCGGAGGACGCAAAGGTGCCTGATCTGAAGCGAAAGCCGATTTCGGAGATCATGGAGTTGATTTGACCGACGTGGTGACACGTTTGGAGTACAAGCTTCAGCTTGTCGGTGCTCAACACAAGAGCAAGGTGAAGCCTTTACTCCGAACGCGTTACACTTGCTTGGGAACGATGCTCAGCGGCGGCAAGCTAAGGCTTGTACTCCGAACGCGTTACATCTGATTCGAAAAAACGCTCAGCACCAACAAGCTGAAGCTTGTACTCCGAACGCGTTTGAAATTTTCTTGACCCCCAATGAAGCCTGCTTCGGAAACAACCGATGACCGGTTCAGCCCGCGTGCCCTCGAGCGTGACGACGCCGCGCTGTTCAAGGCCTGCCAAAAGGGCGACGAGACCGCCTGGGACGACCTCGTGGACCGATATCAGCGCCTTGTCTTCGCGATCCCGCGCCGCGCGGGACTCCCCGAATCCGAGGCCGCCGACGTACTGCAGGAAGTCTTCCTAACTCTCTTTCAGAAACTCGACGACATAGAAAAGCCGGAAAAGATACGCTCGTGGCTTGTGACAACCGCGAAGTTCAAGACCTGGGGAGTAATCAGGTCCGAAAAAGGCCGCCACGCGCCCGCGACCGAGGAAGAGATGGAGCACGAGATGGCCTCGATCGAGGACGAGAACCCCCTCGTCGAAGACGCCCTGGTCACAATGGAGCAGCAGCACCTGGTCCGCACTGGGCTAAAGAAACTTGAGGAACGATGCCGGACGATCCTCTCGATGATCTATCTGACCGAACCTTCTGCGAGCTATGCTGAAGTGGCGGGCGCGATCGGGGTCGGCTCGACCAGCATAAGCCCTTTGCGGGCGCGCTGCTTGAAGAAGCTTGAAAAGATCCTTTACGGCTGACGGCGATAATTTTTCTCCCCGGGTGTCTTTTCCCGGGGCGCCGACGCACTGTTCGTGTGAGAGGAAACGTCACCGGACGCATTTGGAAAAATGAGCGAAACCCGCGACAAAAATATCGAACGGATCATCCGCCTGATGCAGACCGACGACTCCACGGACGCGCCCTTGGAAGCGGTCAAGTGGTCGAAGAACATCTTCAGGACACGGAAGAAACAGCCGTCGGCGCTTCAGAGGATCAAGGCGGTCCTGAAAATCGATCTCGCTCCCGGAAAGGCGGTCTTCGGCGAACGGTCCGGAGCGGCCGAAGCCCGACAGATGCTGTTCGAAGCAGGCGAATTCGGGATCGACCTTCGTGTTTCGGCTTCGGAGGGCGCGTTCGAGGTCAGGGGCCAGGTGCTCGGCGAAGGATTCGAGAACCAAGAAGTAAGGCTCGGCGATCATGTGACGCGCTCGAACGAGCTTTGCGAGTTCAGATTCAACGGCATAGAGCCTGGAACGTACGCGTTCTCCATCGACGACGGTGATGAAGAGATCGTGATCGAGGATATCGAGATTTCCTGAATGGGCGTTTGAGCAAGGGGAGTCGCAAGCAGGTGCGGGCGGAGAGGCACGGCGCCTTTCCGCCCGTTTTTTGTCCCTAATGACCTTTGGGCCCGGCGGTTGGTATAATCGGTCACCGCCTATGGAACAAAAAGACCTCGCCCTTCAACTTGTTTCCGGTTTCGACGAACCGGAAATCGACAGGCTTCTCGCGGGAAACGCCGGGATCGCCGACCGGGCTCTCGCCGACGAACTGAAGGACATATGCTACGCGACCTGGAATTCCGAACCGGCAAAGGCCCGAAGCGCATCTGCTGCGGCGGACGCGCTCGCGAAACGCAACGGCGACCCGGAGATAAAGGCGACGGCGGACTGGATTCGCGGCATCTCGGAACTTACGAAGGGCGAACTGGAGGCGGCGGTCGAAAATATCGAAAGCTCCAGAAGCGGGTTCTTGTCGATCGGAAAGGACTTCGAGGCGGCGCAGGCGACCGTCGCGATGCTGATCCCGCTCGCACTGCTCGGCCGGTACGACGACGCGATCGACGCCGGAAGGTCCGCCCTTGGGATCTTCGAACGCGACGGCGACGAGCTGGCGGCCGGGAAGATCGAGCTCAACCTCAGCAACATCGCTTCGCGCCGAGGCGACCACTTCGCAGCGGAAGAGTTCGGGATCTCGGCTCGAAAGCGCTTCTTGCGCGCCGAAGAACCCGAATGGCGGACGCTCGCCGAGAACGACCTCGCCAACACTTACGTCGAACTCAACCGATTCCGAAAAGCCGAACAACAGTACCTGAAAGCGCTGGGTTCCGCCCGCGAAGAGGGGATGTCGGTCACCGAAGCCGAGATCGAGGCGTGCCTCGGCAACCTCGCCACATTTCGCGGCAGATACGACGACGCACTGAGATATCTCGAACTTTCCAGGCGGAAGTTCGACGAGCTGGAGATGCCCCACCAGTCGGCGATCGCCGAACTCGAGATCGCGGAAATCTACCTGACGCTGAACCTGCTCGGCGACGCTTCTTCGATCCTGTCCGATACCGCGGAAACGCTTCGCGGACTCAAGCTGCAGGGCGAAGAGGCAAGGGCGAGAACCAATCTCGGAAGGCTGCGAATGATCGAGGGCGAGTTCAATACCGCGTCTTGCGAGCTCGAAAGGGCCTCCGAACTGTTCGAGAAAGAGGAGAACAAGGCGGGTTCGGCGGAGGTTCTGCTCATCGGATCGATGATCGCGCTCGAGACCGAAGGCCCCGAGAAGTCGCTCGCGCTTTTGAAGAAAGCGGAAACGCTTCTCGGAGATCCGGGCTCGAGGCTCGATCTGGAGCTCGAATACCTGAAAGGCGAGGCGCTCCGCAGAAGCGGCGCGAACGGCGACGCGGAAGATGTGCTCCGACGCGCGAAGGCTCGTGCGATGGACGAAGGAATTCCGAAGATAGGCCTGCTCGCGCTCAACTCGCTCGGCCTTCTTGAAACGGACCGCGGAGACCTGCAAGCGGCACGATTCGAGTTTCAGGAAGCGGTCGGTCTCACCGAGTCGATGCGCGACCCGATCGCCGCCGAGGAGTTCCGTATGGCGTACCTTTCGGACAAGCTCACACCGTACGAGAACCTCGTCCGGATCCATCTCGCCGAGGACGATATCGAGCAGGCGTTCCTTGTGAACGAGCGAGCCAGATCGCGTACCCTCGCGGAGGCGGTCCGCGGCAGACGTACCGCCGGTAACGGAAGGGGGGAAAGCACGAAACTCGAAGAGAGGCGGCAGGAACTTCGCGAAGAGCTTAATTGGTACTACAGCCGGTTCAACCGTTCCGAAGGCGATGAGGGGATCGAACTACGGGAGAAGGCGCACGAAACCGAACGGGAACTTGCAGAGGTCTCCAGGAGGATCGAGAGCACGAAGACGTCCGGCGGGGATGCCTCCCTGGACGAGCTGACGTTGGAATCGCTGATGCCTCTTCTCGGGAAGGGGGCGGCGCTTGTCGAATACATCGAAACGGACGGAATGTTTTCCGCGTTCACCGTCACCTCTGACGGGATCGGATTTTCCGCGGACATCGCCGCCGTTGAGGACGTGACATCGGCGCTGGAGGGGCTTCGGTTCCAGTTCGGCTCGATGCGCTACGGAGCCGATCAAATTTCCGCGTTCGCCCGCCAGATCCGCCAGCGGACCGACTCGCACCTTCGGTCGCTTCACGCGATGCTGATGGAGCCGTTGTCATCGGCGATGGGAGGACGCGATCTGGTAATAGTCCCGGCCGGCATTCTCAACTACGTTCCCTTCCCGGCTCTCTTCGACGGCTCCGAGTACGAGACTCAGAAGAGGGTGACCTCATATTCGCCCGGAGCTGCGGTCTGGCGCGAGGTCCAGGGCGCGGAGCGCCCGGAGATCAGCGACGCTCTGTTTGTGGGCTTTTCTGACGAGCACATTCCGAATGTTCTGGAAGAGATCGAGGCCGTCGCGGAACTGTTCGAAAACCCGGAGCGGTTAACCGAAGATTTCGCGACGTTCGCAAATTACCGTGCCAACGCAGGTCGGTTCGATCTTCTTCATCTCGCCTGCCACGGGAAGTTCAGGCCGGACAATCCTATGTTCTCCAGCCTGCACCTGGCGGACGGCTTCATCACCGTCCGCGACATCTGTGCCCAGGACCTGAAAGCGGGCCTGGTCACGCTCAGCGCGTGCGAAACCGGACTAAGCAGCCTCTATCCGGGAAACGAGATCCTTGGGCTCGCGCGCGGCTTTCTGACGGCCGGAGCGTTGAACCTTGTGCTCAGCCTCTGGACCGTAAGCGACTCGGCGACGGTCGAGCTGATGAAGGGGTTTTACAGGGGCCTGCTGAACGGCGAGTCTCCCGCGGCCGCCCTGAACACCGCGCAGAAAGAGATGATCGTCAGCGGACGCCACCCATATGAGTGGGCGCCGTTTGTAAACATCGGCCGGATTTGAAAAAATCGTCTTGAATTGTCTTTTCTGCCCGGAATCCCGCACTGTACGGTGAGAAAGTTCACCTGAGCAGAATGAGGTTTGAGATGTACCGAATACCGATCTTCTTCGCGCTGGCGGCAATGTTGCTTCTTTCCGTACCGCCCGCAATCGCCCAATCCAAAGCCAAACCGAAGGCCGAGACAGGCTCAGCCTGCAACGACTGTGTTCCGAACGAAGTGATTTTTCAGCTCGGGAACCCTGCGGACCTCGCGGACGTGGCTGCAACGTACAATCTCAATCCGGCGCCCCTGGGCCAGGTCGGTACGCCTCCGACCTACCGGATGGCGGTCGATACGACCAAGACTTCTCAAACAGCTGAACAGATCGTGGCCTCGATGGACGGCGACGCGCGGATCGCGAAGCCGGAAGTGAACCGTATACTCTCCGCCGTCGAGCGTCAGGGGCTTCCGTGGACCCTCGGGCGTTCCTGGGCGATCGGACGATCGTGGGCAATCGGCAGCAGCTCGAAGGCGTATGCCAGGCAGTGGTTCGAAGAGAAGATCCGTCTTCGTCAGGCGCACGAGATATCGAAGGGCGCGGGTGTAACGGTGGCGGTGCTCGATACGGGCATCGACCTGAATCACGACGCGTTCGCCGGAAGGCTTGTCCCCGGATTCGACTTTGTCGATAACGACGACGATCCGTCCGAGGTCGGAACGTACTACACGAATCCGGTGTACGGCCACGGGACCCACGTTGCCGGGATCGTCGCGCTTACCGCGCCGGACGCCAAAATAATGCCGATCCGGATACTCGACGAGGAAGGTGTCGGCGACCTTTGGAGGGTGACCGCCGCGATCATCTGGGCGGCGCAGAACGGAGCCGACATTGTGAACGTCAGCTTCGGATATCCGGAGAACCCCGAGCTTCTCAAGGACATTATTGACGCCTGCGATGACGGACAGACGATCGATGGAAAGATATTCAACGAGCTCGGCGAGAACCGGCTGATGGTCGCTTCGGCCGCCGGAAACGGAGGGAACGCGGAGCGTATCTATCCTGCCGGGAACAGGATCAGCCCCCAGATCGGCGTCGGGTCGAGCAACAGGTACGACAAGCTATCCGTGTTCTCGACAATGTCGATGGAAGGAAGCGGAAATGACCGCTTCATACGGCTGGTAGCGCCCGGCGAAGGCATCGTCAGTGCGATCCCTGGAAACCGCTACGCGACTTGGAGCGGTACCTCGATGGCGGCTCCCGTCGCTGCCGGCGTGGCGGCGTTGATCAAGTCGAACGAACGCGCTCTGGGGCCGCACCAGATCGTGGATCGGCTCGACGACACAGGCATCGAATGGGAGTGCTTCCACACCGCGAGGGGCTATGAGATCGACACCTCGCGGATCGACGCATTTTGCGCTCTGACGAACAACCAAACTTGCGGATCCGATCCGTCAGCGTGCCAGGCGCAGTGAACCCTTTTGTCGTGTGCACAAGTGCACACGCTAAACAGAATAAACAATGTCGTCGGTTTAGCAGGCGCACTCGTGCGCCTGACGAATGAGCGGCTGTCAAACGTGCGCTTCTCGTGTGCACAATTGCATACGCTAAACCGTTTAGCAGGCGCACAAGTGCGCCTGACCAATGTGCACACGTTAAGCGCGGACATTTCCCCCCTCAACCCACCAGCCCACTCATAAAAAATATTCAACCCCCTGTCTTTTTCTCTTCCTTCGCCGCACTGTGCGCATAACAGGCCGGGATCGGGTTCCCGAACAGGCCGTAGAGAAGGAATCCAACGCCAAGGAAGGTATAACAAAAATGAGAATAAGAGGCAGGAAAATCAAGTTCAGGCTGGTCCTGAACACATTGGTCATCACCGCGGCGCTCGCGTTTCTTTCGGTTTTACCGATCGCGATGGCAGCAGACGCGTATTTTGACGGCAGTTTCAGCGGAGATCCGATCCTGGTCAGGACGGCTAATCTTGTGTCACCCAGCGGTTCGTCCGTCCCTTTCGGCTTCGCGGAGTACGAGGTCTATTCGAGCCGCAACGAGATAGAGATAGAGGCTGACGGAATAGCAATGGCGGATGGGACGTTGTTCACCTTCTTCGTCGACGACTCGCAGATCGGACAGGCGGCCCTCGACGGGCAGCGGGTCCGTTTGAGGCTGCGAACGGACGAAGGACAGACGGTTCCGGATGTGAACGACGGATCAACGGTAGAAGTAAGGCGCGGTATCGCGGTAGTCGTTTCGGGTGTTTTCGGACCCGCCGGCCCGAGCCCGTCCCCGAGTTCTTCACCTACGGCATCTCCTTCAGCGAGTCCGACCGCGTCACCAACCGCAAGTCCGACGGCATCACCTTCGCCAACCGCATCGCCTTCACCGACGGCATCGCCATCCCCGACCGCGTCGCCTTCTCCCTCGCCCGGCGAGAGCGAGATATACGCGGCACTCAACGGTCCGACCATCAACGGCGTGCTGCCGAGAGGTTACGCGGCGTACGAGATCCACAGCAGCCGCACGGAGATCGAGGTCAGGATCAGGCAGATCAGCCTTCCCTCGGGTTCGCAGTTCGGTGTTTCAATCGAAGGACAACCCATCGGGAACATGTTCCTCGAGAGCGACGGCGAATCGCGTCTCAGGCTCCGAAGCGACAGGGGAGAATTTGTTCCGGTCGTGAATCCGGGCGACGTCATCGAGATCGAGCACAACGGGAACGTGATCCTGTCCGGAACTTTCTCCGGAACCAGCTCGACCCCGAGCCCAAGCCCGAGCCCGGGCGAATCGCCGACACCCAGTCCCAGCCCTTCGCCCGGCTTCGCAAGGTATTTCGAAGCACACGCGAGCGGGAGCGGGTTCAACCCGCCGGTCAGCACCTCCGGCCGCGCCGAAGTAAAAGTGCTGCTGAACGAAACAGCGACCGAAGCGACTTTCTCCGGCGAGTTTCACGATCTTTCCAGTTCGCAAATCTCGGCAACGGTCTTGGCGGACCTCGGAGACACGGTCACGGTGTTTACATTCACGCCGCTCGGCGGAACGAACGGGAATCTGGTCTCTCAGACGGTCCCTGTGACGCAGGCCCAGGTCGATCAGCTCCGCGCGGGACTCTGGTTCGCGACGATCGCAACGCAGAACAATCCGTCCGGCGAGCTTCGCGGAAGGCTTACTCAGCATTCAGACAGCGCAGACTTCGACGGCGACGGAAGCAACGACATCGCGGTCTTCCGGCCCGGCGGCGCCACCTGGTACTCGATGAACAGCCAGGGATTCAGTGCGAGCGTGTTCGGTACGTCCACCGACCAGCCGGTTTCGGCCGACTACGACGGTGACGGCAAGACTGACAAGGCGGTCGTCAGGGATTACGGCGGAAGTGCGGTCTGGATCATCAACCGCAGTTCCGACGGCGGAGAAACGGCGGTCGCGTTCGGTTACTCGACCGACATTCCCGTCCGCGGCGATTTCGACGGCGACGGACTGAACGACATAGCGGTGTTCCGACCTTCGAACGGCGTCTGGTACGTGAAAAAGAGCAACAACTCGGGCCTGATCGTCGTGCAGTTCGGAGCCTTCGGTGACCGTCCGGTAGCGGGCGATTTCGACGGCGACGGGAAGGCCGACATTTCGGTCTACAGGCCCTCGAACGGAGTTTGGTACCGATTGAACAGCTCGGACGGTAGCTTCGCCGCCCTGCAGTGGGGCGTGGCAGAAGACAAGCCGGTCCGCGGCGATTTCGATGGCGACGGCAAGGATGACCACGCGGTGTTCCGGCCTTCGAACGGCGTCTGGTACATATACCAGAGCAGCAACGGACAGTACCTGATCCGCCAGTTCGGTATAGCCGAGGACATCCCGGTTGCCGGCGATTACGACGGGGACGGCAAGACTGACATCGCGGTGTTCAGGCCTTCGAACGGGCTCTGGTACATTTGGCGGAGCTCGGATGCAACCCTCCATGTTAGGCAGTTCGGAGTTCAGGGAGACATCCCGGTCATCCGCTGACGCATACTCAACACCAAACCGCCGGCCCTTCGGGGCCGGCCAGAAACCTCCGGCGCGCCAGCTTTATCGATTGCGCCAGCATTAGACGAGCTTTCGCACCGGAGCATCATCCCGGCTGTCCTACCCTTCTCGGCGGCCGGGATGCTTTTTTTGGCGGGACCTTTTGTAGGGGCAGGGCTTGTCCCTGCCTGATTTTCGTAGGACGATCGGTTCAGAACAGGGATAAAGGGGGTGAAGGGGATGGTGGATTCGGTACCAGCCATTGATCATTGGTCAATGATACGTACCCGGAGCGGTAGCGACGGGTATTCAGAACCTCCGAGAGCCGGCGACGGGCAATCAGAATCCTCGAAAGCCAGCGAGGAACAAAACAGTATCAACTGAGGAGGCGAAAGCGGCCGGCCTATAGCCCCAGCTGTCCCGGAGGAGGAGGCCCTGCGACGATATCATCGTCGCGTATCTGGCTCACGTGTCTGAGGACAAGAATCGAGGCGACAACACCCGGCACCAAAAGCGCAATGTCTATCAGCAGGACGTAATTCTCCAGGAACTGCTGGGCACCCGTCTCTCCGATCAAAACGAAAAGCAGCATGCCAACGGTCAGCCCGAAAACGAATGGGACGCCGAAAAATAAAACGACGGACAAAGCCGTCCAGCCCATAGCGCTGTAGCCGTTCTCTTTCGCAGTCTTATAGGTGTTGATTGCTACGATGACGATGAACGCGATCGTTAAGACTATCAGGATCATGATCTTGACTTCCTTGAGGAAATAGAAGGGCGAACCGGGCGAACGTGACAATCGTGCAACAGATCGTCAGAAATTGAAAGGCCCACACGCTCGCCTTCGCGGTATTCCCTGTCTCCTGTCCCCTGTCTTCTGTCTTCCTGCTCGCCGCAGCCGCTCCGCGGCTCGGGTTCAATTTCCGCAGTTTACCCCGGGTTTCGCCTTCGGCTCCACCCGGGGCTGCCATCCCTAGCCGCTTCGCGGCAGTGCGCGGGTGAGGTTGGCCTTGAGAGCGGAAAGTGCCTTATTCGGCGAGCTGTTCCCTATCGAAACTACACAGTGTACGTGATTGGTCCTGACGTTCAGCGCGAAGAGCTCCCATCTGCGTATCTCACACGTTTCGCGGATAGCGCCATCCACAACTGATCGCATTCGGCCGTCAAGCGTGACCGGATCATGTGACATCAGGTACTCCGATAACTTTCTTCGTTTCCAGTCCGGAGGAAGGTACCGCGTTCGGTAAATATTGTGGTTTTTGGTTATTGTTCCGCGGGAATCGCCGGGAAGCCAGGTTCTGTAACATCGAAATGTGAAAAGATGGGCAAGTGGATAGCCAGAGGTGTTGAATTCGTTTTCGTACATAGGTCAGTGAGGTTGACCTTGTGCCCGTCGCTACCGCTCCGGGTACTGATCGTACACCATCGACCTCATATTCCTTCCACAAAATCCCCATTTCTGCTATATTCTGCCGTAATCTCTTCCGACTACAGGCTTAAACTCAACAACTTATGAGCGCTATCCATGATTCGGCAGCGAAAGTGGAGCTGAAAGGCTTCTTTGGCCATCCGCGCGGTCTCTCCACATTGTTCTTCACGGAGATGTGGGAACGGTTCAGCTATTACGGGATGAGGGCGATCCTGTTCCTGTATATGACGGCCGCGGTCGCCAACGGCGGGCTTGGTTGGGATCCCTCTGTAGCGGGCCCTATCTTTGGTCTTTACGCTTCTTCGGTCTATTTTCTTCCGCTGATCGGCGGCTGGATCGCGGACCGGTTCATAGGGGCCTACCGCGCGACCTTCATCGGCGGCGTGATCATAATGTTCGGGCATTTCTCGCTCGCGGTCCCGACAACTACATTTTTCTACCTCGGACTGGTCCTCGTCGCAGTTGGAACCGGCTTTCTGAAGTCGAACATCAGCGCGATGGTCGGCGACCTGTATACGAAAGAGGACGAGAGGCGCGACGCGGGTTTCTCGATCTTCTATATGGGGATCAACATAGGCGCGCTCGTGGCTCCGTTCGTGTGCGGCTTTCTGGCACAGGCTCCCGCGTTCCGTGAGATCCTCATAAGCTGGGGTCTAGACCCGAACAGCAGCTGGCACTGGGGCTTCGGCGCCGCCGGCGTGGGAATGGCTCTGGGACTTGTGCAGTACATAGTGGGGAAACGGCACCTGGAGGGAGTCGGAGCGCCTCCGGACAAGGAGGAGCGGAATGAGGACGGATCGCTCGCAAGCGACCTCAGCCCGGCGTATATCAGCCAGATCGTCGGTCTTATCATCATTTCGGTCCTGCTGATCGGAGGTTCGGCCTACATATACGGCACCGATCTCGCGCTTAGCTATGTCCTGATGCCGGTCGTTCTTGTCGCCGGATTGCTCGGCGTATTGTTCACGGGAATGCAGGACAAGCTGACCGTCGCCGACTGGAAGCGTTTGGGCGTCATCACCGTTTTGTTCGCCTTTTCGACGATCTTTTGGATGGGATTCGAGCAGGCGGCGACGAGCCTGAACCTCTTCGCCGAAAAGCTTACAGAAAAGACGATCTTCGGATGGTCGTTCGAGGCGAGCTACCTGCAGGCGGCCAATCCCTTTCTGATCATAGTTCTCGCCCCCGTTTTCGCCTGGCTCTGGGTCACGATGGGCAAACGCCAGCCGACCGACGCGGTCAAGTTCGCCTTCGGGCTGTTCTTCGCCGGTCTCGGATTTGTCGTAATCGCTTACGCCGCTTCCTTTACCGATGCCGGGGCGGTCACCTTCTGGTGGCTGATACTCGTCTACCTGTTCCACACGATCGGCGAACTCTGCCTCAGCCCGGTCGGACTGAGCTCGATGACCAAGCTCGCTCCCGGAAGGATGGTCTCCCTTATGCTCGGCGTGTGGTTCCTTTCGATCTCGATGGGCAACTATTTCGCGGGAATGATCGCCGGCGAGTTCGAAGAGAAGGCTTCGGTCCTGACGGGGATCTTCACGAACGTGGCGATCATAATGATCGTCGCCGCGGTCGTGCTGTTCGCAATCTCACCTTTGGTCAAGAAGCTGTATATGAGAAGCGATGGAAAGATCGAATAGGGATCTTCCGGGTTCAATGAATCTGTCCTTGAGTTCAAAATTTGGTGTCGCACATCGGAAACAGATGTATAAGGATCACGAGCCCAGAGTTCCGAAACCTGGAATTCGACAGACCCGATAGAGTGTAGCCGCTACGCGGCATTTGGACCGCGGACATCTTGCCCGCACGGTGTGTCGCCGCTCCGCGGCTCTGATTTTTTGGGCGCCTCTTACCGTGGGTTTCGCTTCTCTCCACCCACGGCTAAATGCAGGTGTCCGCTACGCGGACCTAAGGAACCAAGACTCGACAGATCCGATAGACCCAATAGACTCCCGCCTCGAAAGACTGAATAGACCCGACAGACCCGATAGACTCGATAGACCCGACAGACTTGTCAGACCCGATCGACTCGACAGACCCGACAGACTCGACAGACTCGATAGACCATCTACTCTTTGTTCTCACCCGCATCAGGCATATACTCAATGCCCGTAACTCATTACTCATCACTCGTTACTAGCACTATGTCGTCCGATCTTTCAACACTTTCGATACTCGGCTTCGGCTTCCTTCTCGGGCTTTGGCACGCGAAGGACCCGGACCACCTCGCCGCGGTCTCGACCATCGTCGCAGAGAAGAAGAACCTTCTGACGTCGATGATCGTCGGCGGGTACTGGGGAGCGGGCCACACGATCGCGATATTGACCGTAGGCGCCATCGTGATCTTCCTGAAGCTGCAGATATCGGAGACACTGGAAGCTCGGCTCGAGGCGCTGGT
Organism: Aridibacter sp.; assembly: GCA_035513035.1. Taxonomy (GTDB): domain Bacteria; phylum Acidobacteriota; class Blastocatellia; order Pyrinomonadales; family Pyrinomonadaceae; genus Aridibacter. Next base: position 24,331 of record DATKCW010000054.1, on the reverse strand, counting down.
CGGAGTGATGCTCGTGATCCTGGGGGCCAATGCCCTGCGGAAGCTGTTTCAGCAGTCGAAGATCCACCTTCACACGCACGAGCACGACGGCGTCCGGCATACGCACCTTCACACGCACGAGGACGAGAAAAAAGAAGAGTCGCACCACATCGAGAGGTTCAGCCCGCGTTCGGTCATAATAGGGATGGTCCACGGGCTTGCGGGAAGTGCGGGAGTGATGTTGCTCGTACTTCCGACGATCGACACGCCCGCGATAGCGCTGCTTTACATCGTCCTTTTCGGCATCGGTTCGATCGCGGGAATGATGTTGATGAGTCTTCTGATCGGCCTTCCGATCCACATCACGTCCGGAAAGTTCAACGCCCTCAACAACACGATCCTCGGAGCGGCCGGCTTCCTGAGCCTGGCGCTCGGCGTGTTCATCATCTACGAGAAACTTCTTGTTTAGAAGACATCAAACCGCAGAGCACGCAGAGATCGCAGAGGAAGAATCGGACACAGATCAACACCGATGGGAACAGATTTTTTTGTGGTCGATAAGAGCGTCGCGTTTATATCCTGGTGAATCTTCAATCTCGCAATAATCCTATCCGTGTTCATCTGTGTCTAAGTCAATCTCTGCGCTCTCTGCGTTCTCCGCGGTTAAATTCATTCGTTTGCCGTCGAACTCTTCCTCGCCTCAAGTGCCGCGATACGTGCCCTTAATCGCTCGATCTCGGCGTCGATCTTCGCCGCACCGGACTCGGAGTCGCTCAGCTTGTGAAGCACCGGCAGGAGTATCGTCAGCGCGGCGACCAGGATCGAAAGCACCCCGAGAATGCGGAACGTCAGGTCCGATTCAAAAGCTTCCGTGAACCAGATCAGGCTGAGCACGAGGCCCGCCAGCGCCGCGACCGAAAGATACAGCGCGTAGAGCGCCCAAAGGAACTTCTTCTCAAGCCTCGCCATCAGCACGAGCGATACGTGCGCGAACACGACCGCAAGCACTGTCAAGGTCATTATCGACTTCACGATGGGCTCACTCAGAGGCTGTCTGGCCCAGATGATCAGAAGCCAGGAAACGCCGGCAAGCACGGCCAGCACGATCCCCGCGAGTGCGACCGGACGGCCCCGCCCGGATTCGTACGCCGGCCCGCAGGCGAGCCCCAGGATGCTTGCGCACGTGATCGAGAACGTGGTCATCAGCACCTTGCTCTCGAACTCGCCGAAGTTGCCGATCAGGATCACGATGATGCCGACCACCGCGCTCAAAGCCACGGACACGACCAGCACTGTCAGAAAGATCTTCTTCATACCGCCGCCTCCCGTTCAAAATTGACCCGGATATCGGAACCGATCTCTTCCTTTCCTCTTTGAATGGAATGCACACGCCATTCGTCTGAGGGTTCCGGAAAATCGGTTCTGAAGTGTCCGCCCCTCGACTCTTCGCGCCAGAGCGCCGCCCTTGTCACAAGAAGCGCGTTGGTGACGAAGTTCCGCGAGGCTTTCGAAAGATTCGCGGCGGCGATCTGCTCGAACTCCGTAAGCGCGCGCGAAAGCGATTCGCCGTCGCGCATTATCCCGACCCATTCCCACATACCTCGCTTCACGCGTTTTCTGACGGCGGTCGAGAGCCTCGCGTTCAGCGATCCCGTGGTTTTGGGTTCCGCGAAAGACGGGTCGACTTTCACTTCGAAAGCGTCGCGAACCGCTGCCTCTCCCGCGCGAGCCCCGAACACGAGGCCTTCCAGAAGCGAGTTCGAAGCGAGCCTGTTCGCGCCGTGAACACCGGTGCAGGTCACCTCGCCGGCGGCGTACAGCCCCGTGATCGAAGTTCTTCCCCAAAGGTCCGTTCTGACACCTCCCATACCGTAATGCGAAGCCGGAGAGACCGGAAGCAGCTCCTTCGCGATATCAAGCCCGTAATACAAGCAGGTAGCGGCGATCGCGGGGAAACGATGGACGAGGAACTCTTCCGCCTTCGAGGTCATATCGAGATAGACCGTACGGGTTCCAGTCTTCCGCATCTCGCGGACGATCGATCGCGAGACGATGTCTCGGGGCGCAAGCTCGAGCCGTTGGTCGTAATCGCTCATAAAACGCTTCCCGTGCGCGTTCCGCAGGATGCCGCCTTCGCCGCGCATCGCTTCCGAAAGCAGAAATCGCGGCGCGTTCTCGAGGTTCAGAGCGGTCGGATGGAATTGGACGAACTCCATATCGGCGATCTCGGCACCGGCGAAATACGCCATCGCGATGCCGTCTCCGGTCGCGCCGGGCGGGTTTGTGGAATGAAGATATAGCTGGCCGGCGCCGCCCGTGCAAAGTATGACGGCCTTTGCGAAGACATCCCTGGGCGCTTTAAGGATCGGATCGGCGTACCGGACCCCTACGCACCGCCCGTCGCGGACGAGCAATCTCTCAGTGTCTGCGAATGGAAGAAGCCTGATCGAACCTTCCTGCCTCGCGCGGGCGATCAAAGCCCGGACGATCTCTTTGCCGGTCGAATCCCCGTGCGCGTGGAGGATGCGCCTTCTGGAGTGCGCCGCTTCCTGCGTGAAATCCAGTTTTCCGCCATCGCGGTCGAACTCGGTGCCCCATTCGATCAGTTCCCTTATGTACCGCGTTCCTTCGGTGACCAGGGTCTCCACCGCCCTCGGGTCGCACAGACCGGCTCCCGCTTCGAGCGTGTCGCCTTCGTGAAGCTCGGCGTTGTCGTCATCAGAAAGCACGACCGCGACGCCTCCCTGCGCCCATTCGGTGTTCGAATCGCTTGCCTTCGATTTCGTGAGGACGGTGACTTCGGCGCCTGCGCCAGCGAGTGCGATCGCGGCGCGCAGACCGGCGATGCCGCTGCCGATCACCACGAAATCGGTCACTTGAGCCATATTTCGGAATTTATCAGATAAAAAGGCGTGGGGCTATCGAATATGCGGAGCCAAATGTCTGTAGCATCGGGACGCGGTGTAGATTGAACAGCGCCATCGGCGCGCTTGCGGTTTTCAAGTGTCATAGCGCCGTAGGCGCGAGATGTTAATAGCACGGAGAAAGCTAAAGAACCTGGAGTTCCGTAGGAACCGAATGTGTCCGGGCTTCGGTTGTTTCGCTCCTAACGGAGCTCTCAGGTCTAATTGGTGCTAAATGCTATCAACATTTCGCGCCTATGACGCTGTGGATTGAAACGCTATCGGATGGACCTGATTTTCTACAGACATTTCGCTCCTGATGGAGCTCTCAGATTTCATTGTTGCCGAATGCTATTAACATTTCGCGCCTACGGCGCTGTCAAATTCCCACGACGTTCCGATGCTACTCCCGTTGTTTCGCTCCGAACGAAGCTGCATTCGCGGAAGATACAAAAAAAGGCCGCCCACTCGGACGGCCCATTCGATACGATGATCAGTTTCTCAAGCCCCCGGGATCTTCAGCGTCTGGCCCGGATGGATAAGGTCCGGATTGTCCAGGACGTCGCGGTTCGCCTCGAAGATATCCTGCCAGGACACTCCGTACTTACTCCCGATCCCGCTCAGAGTGTCGCCGGACTGCACGGTATAAGTCGTGCCGACCCCTCCTCCCGCGCTCGCGATGTTGAGAACCAGATCGCCGGAACGGTAGTCCGGATCGATGCGTCCGTACTCATCCCAAAGCGCCTTCTTATCGGAGTCGGACTTAACCGTGCCGTCAATATGAAGCACGCCGTCACCTTCGTTTACCGTCAGGTTCTCAACCCCCATCGTATTCGCCATATCGATCAGCGAACTGTATTTATCTGTCAGCATTTAAGTTACCTCCTTGGTCAGTTCTGAACCTGAAGCTGGTTATCAACGCTCTTGGGCCTCGTCTCCTGGACCGCCATCATGCACTCAGGCAACTTTGCCTGGGTGATAGTTCCCCGGAGCGTGACCTTGCCCTCGGACACTTCGACCGAGATATCTCCGCAGTTCTTCGCCTTCAGGGCCTCCTCGGCTTTGGTCTTTAAGGTCGAATCATCCGCGGATGCCATAGGAGGCGGTGCGGCGGCAACGACAACGTCATTCGTCACGGCAGAAACTCCCTCGACCTTCGCAAGCTCTGCCGCCTTTGCCTTGGCGGCGTCGTCCACCACTTCACCCGAGATCGTCGCGGCTCCGTCCTCTACTTCGACCGTAACGCTCGAAGTAGAAGGGTCACCCTTTAATGCTTCCTCAGCCTTCGTTTTCAGCTCCGCATCGGTAGGACCGCCGCAGGCCTCGGCGAAAAGCGCGACAAGCGCGATCGCCAATATCCAGATCCTGGTTTTCATAATTTCCTCCAATTGTTCGTCGTAGCCTAAAGAATGGTCGTCCGGGTTGCCGCAACCAAATCTGTTTCGTGATCTTAGCGGAAGCGTCGACGGCTGCGGTTTCGCGCGGCGTCGATCGAGAACACATCCGAAGCGATCCTCTGTGCGATATCGAAAGAATTATATCCACGGTCGATCACGAAATGCCAATCGGCGAGGCAGTAGACCTTTTCCCTTTCCTCGAAGAGCTTTCGCGCCTGCCGCTTGTTCTTCACAAGCGGCCTTTCTTTTCGCGAGAACCTGATATTTCGCCAGCAATGGTCGAAGGTGGTCTCGAGCCAGACCGCCGTAACGCCGTTGTTCTTGATCATCTCGCGGTTCGCTTCGGTCATCCAGGCGCCGCCGCCGAGAGAGATGATCGCGGCTTTCCTTGCTGAAAGGACATCCGCGAGAACCTCGGTCTCGATCTGCCGGAACCGTTCGATCCCTTCATTCTTCACGAGGTCCGGGATCGTGACCGCGCGGCTTCGCTCGATCTCGTCGTCGAGATCGACCTGCCGTTTGCCGATCAGCTTTGCCAGATGCCGCGCGACCGTGGATTTTCCGACTCCCATAAAGCCGGTCAGCACGATTCGGGTGCCGTTGTTCCCCATAGAAGTGTCTAGCTTACAATATTCTCCAGAACACCGAAAAATCCCGGGAACGACACATCGGCGCACTCCGCACCTTCGATCACCGTCTCGCCTTCCGCAAAAAGTCCCGCCACGGCGAATGCCATCGCGATCCGGTGATCTCCGAATGAGTTGACCGCGGCGCCCTTCAGATCCGACCTTCCGATCCGGAATCCGTCATCGTACTCCTCTACGTCCGCTCCCATCCTCTTCAAATTTGCGACGACGGCCGCGATCCGGTCGCTCTCCTTTCTCCGCAATTCGGAAGCGTCCCGGACCTCGATCCCGCTCTCGAGAAGGGTCGCGAGGACCGCCAGGACCGGGAGCTCGTCGATGACATTCGCGATGACGCTTTCGTCAAGCACGATCGTCCCCGGCACCCGTTCGAGGCCTCCGCTCACGGAGATCCTGCCCAGGGGTTCACCGCCTACGGACCTGTGCTCCTCGACTTCGATCGAGGCACCCATCATTCCGAAAACTTCTATCACCGCCGTCCGCGTGGGGTTCAGGCCTACGTCCTCTATCTGAAGCGAAGAGCTTTCGAGACCTGCCGCCGCGGCGATCAGGAACGCGGCCGACGAGATGTCGCCGGGGACTTCGATCATCCCGCCTTCGAGCGTTGAGCCGCCGCCTATCGAGATCGTGTGTTCGCTCCCCCCGCCGACGGCCGCGTCAGATTCCGTTACTTCCGCGCCGAAAGCCTTCAGCATCTGCTCGGTGTGATCTCTCGAGACGGGACCGGGCGATTCCGAAGGCGGCTCGCTCACCGAAGTAGTACCTTCGGTGAAGAGTCCCGCCAGGAGCACGCACGATTTTACCTGCGCGGAAGCGACCGGAAGCCTGTGATCTATCGGCGCAAGCGGCCTTTTTCCTTCGATCGCCAACGGGAGAGTGCCTGTCGGAGATCCGATCACGGCTCCCATCTCTTGGAGCGGCCGGATGATCCGGTTCATCGGACGCGAGCTCAGGGACGCGTCGCCCGCAATCGTCGAAGCGAACGTTTGGCCGGCAAGAACGCCGGCGAGAAGCCGCGCCGTGGTTCCGCTGTTCCCGCAGTCAAGCACGTCTGACGGAGCCGAAAGCCCGTCCTTTCCGGGCCCGAAAATCCGCAATATCGTCCCTTCCCGCTCGATCCGGATCCCAAGCTTCGACAGGCAGGCGAGAGTCGAAGCGCAATCAGCGTTCGTGCCGAAGTTCGAGATCACGGTCACGCCTTCAGCGATCGACCCGATGATCGCGGCCCTGTGCGAGATCGACTTGTCTCCGGGAACACGTACCTTTCCCCTCACATTTCGTGCTTGAGTGATCCTCATACCGGAAGTCAGAACATTAGCAGAATGGCGTGCGGGCAGGAAGCCGCCCGGCTCCTGCACGGAACACGATGTTCTTGACATAAGCCTCGGTAAAAAGCTAACTTTTGGGAATCCAAACATATATCAAGGGGCATTTTTCAACTACGGGTGTGGGCGAGAAAAGGGAGCAGATCACCATTTCCAGCAAGATCGAGGCGATCGACGAAGCGGTGACCCGGGCGGTCACTTACGCGAAAGGCCTGGGCTTTTCCGAGGACGCGATTTTCGGGATCGATATGGCGGTGCGTGAAGCCGTAGCGAACGCGGTTAAGCACGGAAACGGGCTCGATGAAAGCAAATCGGTCGATGTCACGCTTGCGGTCACTCCCAAAGGGCTCGAGATAACGGTCCGCGATTACGGCGATGGGTTCAAAGTCGAGGATGTGCCGGACCCCACGAATCCAGAGAACCTGCTGAAAGAAAACGGCCGCGGGATACTGTTCATGCAGAACTTCGTGACCACGGTGGAATGGCATAACCATCCGGAAGGAGGGATGCTGGTCCGAATGGTCAAAGAGCTTTGAGAAGTCTGCCGTGCTTGGATTTTTCGGCCGGTATCGCATAGAATCTGCGTTTAACTTTTCAATCTAAAATCCAGGAGATAAAAATGGCTGAACTTAATATTTCGGAACGTCAGGCCGGCGATGTTACCATCCTCGATATGAGCGGCAAGGTGACAATCGGTGAAGGAAGCGTGGCGCTCCGCAACACCATTCGCCGTTTGCTCGGCGAGGGCAAGAAGAAGATCCTATTGAATCTTTCCGATGTCGGTTACGTCGATTCGAGCGGCATAGGCGAGTTGGTCTCGAGCTTCACCGCCGTCAACAAAGAATCCGGAAGCCTTAAGCTCCTGAACCTGACCCAGAAGATCCAGGACCTTCTGGCCATCACGAAACTGCTCACGGTCTTCGATACGTTTGACGAAGAAGGCGAAGCGCTCGCAAGCTACGAATAGTTACGCGGCACGGCACCGTGCGGGTTTTCGAACGACGAAGGACAGGGGATGCAGTTCGATCCTCTGTCCTTTGTTTTGCCTTTGGCAAAGCATCTATAGTCGGAACCGCCGCATCACGTTGACTGCAAAGACACAAACAGACATCGGTTGCTTATACCCCCTTGTTTCCCTTGCTCCGTTTGTGTTCTTTGCCTTTTTTCCTTCTTAGTTACACTGCCAAGATGAAGAGAGCATTATCGATCTTCGTGCTTTTCGCGCTTTCGGTCTGCGCATTTGCCCAGGACGCGGCGCTGTTCGACCTCTCGAGCTACGGGGTCAGGATCGAGCCGGACAAGCGCCTTATCGCCGTGCTGGCCACTCTCGAGGTCGCGGGAATGCAGACCGAGCTTACGCCCAGGGGCGAGGAACTTCGCAAAAGGCTTCGCGAGACCTCGAAGGGCATCAGCCCCGACCTCAGGAACAAGATCGAGATCTTCGTCAACTACTACAAGAAGCGGAATCCCGATCTGACTCCTTCCGAGCTGGAGGCCCCTTTCATCTCGATGGCCTACTCGCTGTCGCCCGCTCCGGATCTCGCCGAACCGTACCGTTCGATCGACCTTCCCGACGACCTTCTCGAAGTGCTGGATTTTTCTGTACTCGTGCGTGAGTACTACAGATCACCCGGCATCGCCGCGGAGATCGACAAGATCCACGCCGAATACACCGAGCTTTCGGAAGAACTGAGACCGACGGCGCGAGAGATGGTCACGGACGTGCTCGACTATATGAACACGAGGCCGGCGCTGACCTACATCGACCGCGTGAAGGTCGAAACGAAGAAAGGCAAGGAAACGATCACGGTTTACGAACCGAGGGAACGCGAGCGCAGTTTCACGATCGTCCCGGAAATGCTTAGCGGCAAGGACACGGTCAACTTCCTGAACATCACCGACGACTATTACGCCGTCGTTCCGCCTATCACGGATCTCGGCACGTCGCAGGTCCGCCGCGCTTACCTGCAGTTCGTTCTCGATCCGCTCGTGCTTCAGAGCTCAAGAGAGGTAAGGGAGAAGCAGGAAGCGATCAAGTCCGTGATCAACGCCCGCAGGGATGCGGGAGGCAGGGTCTCGCCGGACGCGTTCCTGACGATCACGCGGTCTTTGGTCGCGGCGGTCGATGCCCGCGAGGAGCAGTATCGCAAGGAACAGCTCGCTACCTCGCAGGCGCGGCGTAAGATCCCGCTGATGAAGACCGACGCCGAAAAGCAGGCGGTCGTGGCCGAGTTGGAGCGCGTGAAGGGTGTATTGTCGGATGAAGCGGCGCTTCGGTTGTCCGAGAGCTATGAGGACGGAGCCGTGCTGGCATTTTATTTCGCGGAGAAGCTCCGCGGGATCGAGGAATCGGGATTCGACGTAGGGGATTCTCTGAAAGACTGGATCCTCTCGATCGAACCGGCAAAGGAGAAGGACCGGCTGGCGAGCGTCGCCGAAGCGAGAAAGCGGGCGATGGAGGAAAGAGGCCGGCGCGGAACGACTCTCGTCATCGAGACCACACTTGTCGAGAACCCGCTCACTACCAAACTCCTGGATATCGACAAGATGGCCGACTCCGGCAAGTTCGCGGAAGCGGAAGAAGCGCTGAAGGGCCTGCTGGAAGAAATGCCGACCGAATCGCCCAGGATCTATTACGCCCTGGGCCGCGTTTCGAGCAGGTCGGCTGAAGGAGTCAAGGATCCCGAGGAATTGAACGAGCGATTGATCAAGGCGAAGGTTTTCTACGAGAATGTGCTGCGGAACGCCGACCAGGAAACCGATGCGGGGCTTCTCTCTTCGACTTACTTCGCTTTAGGCAGGATCTACGAGTACTACAAGGAGCCGGACTACGCAGTGAGGATATACGACGCCGCATTGAGGCTCGGCAAGGTCGAAGGCGGCGCGTACGACGAGGCGTTCGAGGCGAAGAAGGCCCTGTTGGGGAAGAATCAGTGAACTTCCGTTAGATTTGGGATAACCGCAGAGAGCAGAGGAAGAATAATAAACCGCAGAGAACGCGGAGATCGCAGAGATTCTTGGGATTCTTGACCAACTTCGGTGTCTAGTGCAGGAACTCGGTTAGCTAACACAGTGCTAGCCTTGGATGACTGCTAGGCTGCTTCAAACAGATAATACAGTTTCAATAGCGCCGGCTCGCGTAGCCAAATATTCTCTGCGATCTCTGCGTTCTCTGCGGTTAGCTTTTCTTTCTCTGGGGTCTCTGCGGTTATTCTTTCTTGATCTTCCTAATTGTCAGGGCCGCCAACAAAAGAAAAAAGAACATATTGGCGTTCGTCCTCAAAGGGAAATCGACAACGCTGTGGGCCATCACCCCGAAGCACCCGGCGAGCGCTCCCACCGCGGCCGAGCGCCTGAACCTGTCCTTCGTCCCGCGGATCGTCCCGAGCGCGCTCCTGAAGAGGAAAAAGATAAACAGCAGGACGAACGACAGTCCTACGATCCCTCCGTCCGAAAGCATCTGCAGGTAGTCGTTGTGCGCGTGTTCGACGCGGTATATGCCGCTCCACGTGTCGTAGCGCGTGAACGCGACGCCGAAGCTCTCCAGCCCGGAACCGATAATCGGGTTCGCGGCGAATATGTTCAGGGCGACCGCCCAGTAATGCAATCGGCCGGTCGAAAAATCTTCGCCCGTCTCCTGCATCGCGGCTCCCCTCAGGAACTCCTGCTCGCCTCCCGCCCAGACCGCGACGATGATCAGCGCCAGCATCAGCCCGACGGTCGAGCCGACCAGCAGCGCGGGACTGCCGATAAGAGGCTTTCGGCCGGACTTTGAACTGGTTTTCGAGTCGTTCCGGTTGATCAGAACGAACGCGACCGCAAGGAACGACAGCACCGCGACAAGGCTGAGAAAGGCGCCTCTTGAGCCCGCGAAGATGACCCCGGTCCCGATCAGGACGACGGCGATGGCGAAGAACACGAGCTTATCGCGCTTCGTCCCGCCTCCGACGAGCGGGGCGAGCGCCATCGCGAACATCATCACCAGAAACGAAGCGAAGTGATGGCGGTTTATATAGGGCCCGAACGGGCGAGCCTGAGCGGCGGGCGTGATGCCGTAGATGGTCGTCGGGTCGGAAAGGGACTGAAGGATCGCGAAGAATGCCATCGCGGATCCGAATATGATCAGCGCGGTGACGAGTTTTTTTATCCTCGAACGCGAATCGATGAACGTGAGCGCGGCGGCGAAGAACACGCCGAAAACGAAGAGCTTGATGACTGCGAGCCTGGTCGCGTTCGGCTCGACCGAAAGAGCGTTCGAGGCTCCGGTCGTCAGCACGCCGTCCGGAACCCCGGAACCGGCGAACGGCAGAAGCTGGAAGATCCCGAGGACGATGAGGCCTGCGAACGCGATCTGCGTCGGATGAAGGACCGCGGTGACCCTGCTGTCACGAAACGTCTGCACAAGCCAAAGAAAGGGGATCAGGCCGACCAGAACCGTAATGAACGCAAATGAACCTGTGCTGACCCCGCCGAAGGAGAGATTGGTGATGACGGGGATCGCGATCAGAAGGATGAAGATCGCGGTGCTCGCCAGTCCGGGGCTATTAGCGTCCGATTTGATTTGTTCGGCGTTGTTCATAAATCAGGGGAAGTAACTGGATACACAGGATATTCAAGATAGCTCGTTAACCAGTCAGCAGAGCTACCCTGCCAGACCGGAACCTATCAATGCCGACTTATCGGATGAGACCAATCCTATTCATCCTGTCCACCCTGTTACTTCTTCAGATCTCTCGCAAAGCCGCGAAGTCGCAAAGGGCCGCCAAGAAGAACAGGAACTCAAGACCTTAAACCTTTAACCTGGTACTGGAACTTGGAACCTTGAACTTGGAACCTGAAGCCTGATCCACCCTCTTGATCGAAACAGCGTCGATCCAGACCCGTCCGGCGATCCGGCATTCCGAACCTACGCACTTCTCGCGAACGAGCCTTATTATCACACCTTCCGATCCGTCCTTCGTGCTGAACACTGCCGAAACCGGAGCCCAGTCGGAAGCCGCCGCGACCGACTGCGTCGAAGCGAGCACGTGTCCGGTGACCGCGTCGGCGATCTCCCAGAACATCGTCTTCTCGGTCTCGAGTTCAGTCTTCAAAAAAGCCTCGAAACGGTATTCCACGCCCGGCAGGACGGCGACCGCCTGCGAAACGGTCCGGAAAGCGCCGGTTGACCTGGCCTCGAATATCAGCGCGAGGCTTTTTCCGCCCTCTCGTTTCTGCTCGACGCTTATCCCGACCGCAGGGTTTTTCCCCTGCTGTATGTTCCATTCGAAGGCACGCGGCTTTTCGGCGGAAACGTCCTTCTCAAATCCTCCGTTCGTCACCTCCGCCACCCTCGGACCTTCGTTCGAAAGCTGAGCCTGCAGTTCCGCGGCGGCGGCGTACCGCTTAGCGCCGAGAAACGTCTGAAGCAGCTGTTTGCCGGCCTCCTGATGATCAGTTCGGACCTCCAGCTTCGGCACCGAATTCCACATCTTCATCGCTTCGTCGTACTTTTCCTGGCGTGCGAGAAAGCCCGCCATCGCGGCCTTCACGGCAGAGGAATCGCCGACCGTCGCGGTCACGCGCGAGATGTCGCCTTCGAAAAGGTCCCAGGCGAGCGACGCCGCCGGTTGGGCGAACGTCCCGTTCCCGTCCACCGCCTTGCGGATATGCGCGAACCCTTCTTCGTCCTTGCCGTTGCGGATCAGGACGTTCCCGAGCGTCCAGAGCACCTCTGAATAGTTGGGGGCCGTTTCGGCAGCGTGCCGGAGGGCCTTTTCGGCCTCTTCCGGATTGCCGTTCCGTTCGAGGGCTTTGCCGAATTCGAGCCAAAGAAGGTAGTCGTTCGGCTCGAGGGCCGCCGCTTTCTCGTACATTTCGAGCGCGCGCGGAAGGTCTTCCGGGCGCATCGACCGCTCCAGGAACCATCCCGCGGCGTAGTAGGCGAACGGCTCTCCGGGAGCGATCTGGGCGGCGAACTCTGCGGCGGCGGGCTCGAAGGCCCCGCGCGCGACGGCGTTCCCGAGCAATGTGAGCGAGGATAAGACGAAGAGCGCGAGGACGGCTAGGAAGACGGCCGCGGTGGCCGTGCGAGAGACGAGGCTTCCGAGTTTCAGATTAAAATTCATTTTCCAAAGTCTATCGAGTCCGTCGGGTCTATCGGGTCTATCGAGTCTGACTCGCCAGACCCGATAGACCCGATAGACCCGACGGACTCGATAGACGCGACAGACTCATTCAAACTCAACCGGTTCGATCTTGATCATCGCGCGTTTCAGAGCGACGTCCGATTTCTGGCAGGTGATCCTTATCTCCCTGAGCTTGTCGGGCGCGAGTTCCCGTACCGAGATCAGCACCTCCTGAACGCGGTATTCCCTGCAGATGTCGCCGAGGCTGCCTTCTCCGCCGAGCACCTTCAGCCCGTGCACCATCATTCCGACCTTCATCGGATCGTCATCCACGAAGCCGACGGCAGTGTACTCCCACTGCGGATTGTTCTCCAGCTCCCGAAGGACCATCTCGCCACCGTCGCCGGCCCCGTAGATCAAAACGCGCCTTCCGTACGAGGCCACGGGATTCGGAAGCATCTGGCGGATAAGGCGGAATGCCATGCGGCTGCCGGCGAGGGCGGCGAGCAGAAGCAGGCCGTCGACAACAAAGACCGCCCGGGAGAAGTTCCGGAAGCGATAGAGCAGGAGGATCGCGAGCACACTTCCGACAGATCCCAGAACGACGCCTTTTGTGAAGGTCACCAGGTCGCTGACGCTTGTGTACCGCCAGATCCCCCGGTACACGCCGACGACCAGGAACGCTGCGAGCTTGATGACGATCAGCAGCGGAAGCGTCTCGATGAACAGGTCCCAGTTGGCGGTCTGCTCGAAGGATCCGAACAGAAGCACATACGAGAAATAGTAGGCGAGCGTGATCAGGACCGAATCGAGCAGGACCTCAAACACGCGCCGCTTGTGAGAAAAGTCGTATATGAACCCGAAGACCGCATTGTTCTTCAGCGCGAGTTCTTCATCCTGCTCGGCGTACACCTTAACCCTTGCCAGGTAAACCCCTATGATCGTAAGGATCACGGTGAAGAACCCGATCAGCGCGATGCTCTGGATCGTCTGAAGCTGTTTCAGGAAGATGGAAAGCGCGGCCGCGATGATCGCGAAACCGTACAGCATAAGCACCGCCGACCGTTCGGTCAGCCCCAGTGCGACAAGCCTGTGCGACGTGTGGTCGCGTCCTCCCTCGGAGGCCTTTCTTCCCCAGAGCTTTCGGAGGATCGTGACCAGCGTGGTGTCAAAGATCGGCACGAACAAGATCAGCGCCGGGACCGCAAGCACGGACACGATCCCCCTTGAGCGGCCGCCCGCCTGGTCCAACATCACCGAGCTGGCAAGCAGAAAGCCTATGAACATCGAACCCGCGTCGCCCATAAAGATCGACGCCGGGTTGAAATTGAATACAAGAAACCCTAGCAATGCGCCTATGAAGCCGCAGATCAGGAGCAGTTCTCCTGTGGCGCCTATGTTGTAGAACCCGATCGCCAGCGTGGCGGCGGCGATGGCGGCGATCCCCGCCGACAGGCCGTCCATATTGTCGAGCAGGTTCACGGCGTTCGTGATCCCGATCAGCCAGAGCGCGGTGATCCATATGTCCACGATCTGGTAACCGGTTATCGGAAGCGTGAGGCCGGCTCCGATGATGATCGCGGTCCCGATCACCTGCCCGATGATCTTCTGATAGGGCTTTATGTAGAGAATGTCGTCGATCAACCCGACCAGGAAAAGGAACGTGGCGCCGGCCATCACAACGAGCGATTCCCCTGTCTTCGGGACCAGAGCGAGATAGACCGCGAGCGTGGTGACGTAGATCGCGACCCCGCCCATCAGCGCGGTCGGCATTTTGTGCCATCTGTCTGCCTTGGGCTTGGCGACAAATTCGTACTTCCTGGCGAGGCCCCTGACGATGTACGTCAGGGCCGCTGAAAGGATTGCGGCCGTAACTGTTACGAATATGGGATTTGTGATGACAGCGTCCATAAAAGCCTGCCGAATCCGGAACGCTTGTGAAAGTCAGAACTTATTACAAAGGAATGGTCTTTCAAAATCAAGGCGAAGAATGAAACAGGATGGACAGACAAAAATTGATAATTGATAATGGGGAATTAAAAATCGTCTGCCGTATGGTCAAGGCGTTCCTTAGCAAGCACTTTATGATCCCTTCCTACGATTCGACTTCCCATTCTTAACTTTCATTACTCAACTCTCGACTTTCGGCGGTCAACTCAATCCCCCAACTATCAATTTTCAATCGTCAACTCTCAATTAGCCCGGTATCTACTTTGCGGTCCTTTGCGCCTTCGCGGCTTTGCGGGAACCGATGTCGTCGCCTGTTTTACCTTGAATCTGGAAAGCTACCCTAACTGTGTCCTCTCGCAAAGGCACCAAGCCGCCAAGGAACGCAAAGAAAACTCAGGTCGTCGGACAATAGCTAAATACCTTGTCCATCTTGTCCATCCTGTTTCTTCTTTGTATATCCCGCAAAGGCGCCAAGCCGCCAAGGGACGCAAAGGAGGACCGAATCAGCAACTGGCAAATCTCAAGCCAACTCCCAGTTCTCAATTATCAATTATCAATCTCCTATACAGTTCCTTAATATCCGCGATCAACCTCGCCTTGTCGTACCTCTGCTTCACGAACTCATAACCGGCATCGGCCAGCGATTCCCGAAGTGCCCGGTCCTCGGCCAGGAGCCGGAGCGCGTCCGCGAAGGCCTGCGGATCTCTGGACGTGACCGCTATCCCGCGCTGGCAGATCTGAACGGGTGAGCCGTGAGCAGTGAGCTGTGAGCTGTGAGCTGTGAGCTGTGAGCTGGTATCCAAGGCGTGAGAGTCACGAATTCCGGCCTGTCTCCTGACTTCTGACTTCTGACTTCTGCTATGCCCCTCGCTCGCGCTCGGGGTTCCGATTCCTGTCTCCTGACTTCTGCTATGCCCCTCGCTCGCGCTCGGGGTTCCGATTCCTGTCCCCTGTCTTCTGTCTCCTGTCTCCTGTCTCCTGTCTCCTGTCTCCTTAGGCGGTCCCGCCCCAACATCTTCCCGGTCTTCGGTCTTCGGTCTCCGGTCTCCTAGCAAATCCACCACCCCTCCCACCGCGGTCGAGACGACCGGCCGGCGTGAGGCCATCGCCTCGATCAACGACAAAGGCGTACCTTCGTTCTTCGAGGTCAGCGCGACGATATCCAGGCCGGCGTAGAACGTCTCCGGATCCTCGCGGTTCCCAAGGAACGTGACCAAGTCCGAAACGCCAAGTCCTTCCGCCAACTCTTCAAGCTCGCGGCGCAAATGTCCATTCCCGATAACTACAAACCGAACCGCGCCTTTCTCTCTCTGTGCTTCTCCGTGTTTTCCGTGGTTCCCTTCGTGAAATTCGTGGCTTAACTCTGAAGCCGCCCGCAAGAACAGCTCGTGGTCCTTTATATCCGTCAGCCTTCCCACGATCCCAATTACGATATCGCCATCCGACGCCCCGATCTGTCGGCGAAACGCGCTCCTGCGCGAGTCCGGATCCTCAAACGCTGAAAGATCGATCCCCAGAGGGATCACCTCGAACTGCTTACCGCGCCCTATGCCGAAGTCCTCATTGATCTCATTTCTCTGCTGTTCAGTGATCGTGATGATCCGGTCGGTTGCGAGGCGGGCAAGCGTGCGCTCAATGAACAGGAAGAAACGTGTCTTCGCCTTCCCGTAATAGCTGTGGAAGATGTGGCCGTGATACGTGTGGACCAGCTTCACACGCCTCGGGCGGCCGACAAGGGTCCCGGGCGTGAGCCATTTGTAGAGGAAGCCGGCGGCGCGGCCGACGGTGCCGGCTTTGGCCGTGTGGGTGTGGATGATGTCGGGTTTTTCACGGAGGATCGTCCGCCAGACCTTCCAGAGCGAGACGGCGTCCTTCGGAGAAAGCTCGCGGCTCATCTCTTCTATGAACACAGGCTCCACGCCGTACTGATCAGCGAAGTACCCCATATCTTCCTCGGTCGGAGGCACGGTGCCGGCGACGAGGACGGATTCGAACTCTTCGTCGTTGAGCGCTTCGGTCAGCCATACGACGTGCCTCGCGGGACCGCCTACGTTGAGCCGGGCGATGATGCGCAGGATCTTCACGGTTGTTAGTTTACCGAGTTTGGCGGAATTGAACAGGGATGAAGGGGTTGAAGGGGATTGGGCGGTTCCGGGTTCCGGGTCTATCGAGTCTGTCGCGTCTATCGAGTCTGTCGGGTCGGGCGTCTATGACTGGAGCGCAGGCGGCTCGCCTGCATCGCGCCGCCAGGCGCGGAATCATCACGCGGACGCCGGCTGCGGGGGTTTTCACCGCGGAGACGCTGAGGTTACTCAACGGCAGGATCATCGCGTTCGGAGTACAAGCTTCAGCTTGCCCGATTCCGGTAACAAACGCGTTCGGAGTTCAGGCTTTAGCTTGCCTCTTCGCTCGGAGCTCACGCTGAAGGTTCTACCCCGAGGGCGACGATCCTTGATCAATGCTCAAGCTGAAGCTTGAACTCCGAACGTGTCTGCTCGACACTCAATACTCGCGGCTCAGTAGAAGTTGTACAGCAGTTCCCCGTAGTTCACATCCGGGATCGGGTTGTAGGGCGGATAGAATTCCCCGTGGCGGGAATAGAGACCGTAGACGAATGTGTAAGGGTAAAGTTCTTTGTAGATCTTCGGAGCCTCATCTTTCCACTCGATGCCTCCGCCGGGGCCCGATGTTTTCACGATCTCTTCCATCTCCCTGGGGTTCCCTTCCGAATCGAGCGAGATCCAGCGGTCGTTCGATTCGACGACAAGCCATCCGTTGGCGGTCCAGACCTCGGAGACCGCGTGCGAGGGTGCGCCCGGCGTGATAAACGAACGGACGGAGCTTCCCGTTCTCTTTGTCGAGTAGATAAAGACGTGCCGAGTTTCGTAGCCGTACGCCCGCAGGATCTTCTCGATCACCCGGCTTCGGTCGAAGCTAAGCCCCTGTTTCGCCTCAAGAAGATCTTTCGGCTCGCGGGGCTGCCCGTACGGAATCCCCTTGTTGACGGGGGCGACATTGAGGACCGAGTCCTGGACCTTCTTGATCAACTCGATGTCCTTCGAAAGGTCCGCGGCCGGCTCGATCTGGACAGATTCGGTCACATATCTCGGGACCGACTCACGGTCGGCTTCGGTCACCTCGTTCGACACTCCGTGGTAGGCAAGCGTCAAGATCAGGAATATTGCCCCAATTACCGACAGGAGAGTGCCGATCAACTTCACTGTGAAAGAAACTTTATTCATAGAATCCGCCTAGTCCACAAACCTCTCGAACCAAAGCTCTAACATCAGCAAGGACCAGATCTGAAATGTGTGGTCGCGCTCTGCAGACAAATGCTCAGCGAGCATTCGGTCCACCGCCTCAGGATCGAACAGTTCCCGCTTTCGCGCACGGTCAGATTGAAGCGTCTCGGTTACGAACTCCTTCATTTCCCCTCTGAACCATTTCCCGATCGGCACGCCAAAGCCCATCTTCTTTCGATAGATCACCTCAGAGGGAACCAGCCTGGAAGCGATCTTCTTCAACAAGTATTTTGTACCGATCCGCTTCATCTTCAGGTTTTCCGGAAGCGAGGCGGCGAACTCGATCACAATGTGGTCGAGAAAAGGCGAGCGCGCCTCGAGCGAGTTTGCCATCGACGCGATGTCCACCTTGACCAGAAGGTCGTTCGGCAGATACGTCATAAGATCTGTCAGAAGGCACTTGTCGACTATCCCTTCAATTCCTTTCGTTTCGAGCCACTCCGTGAATACGGATCCGTTTCCGGAGCCGTTGAGTCGCCCGCGAAACTCCTTCGAATAGAGATCTTGCTTCCGCGTGTCGTCAAACGTGGTCATCCAACGGCTATACCGGGAATCAGCGGGCATCCTGGCAGCAGACAGGAATCTCTGCAGGTCTCTTACCCTTGAACGCTTGATCTCTGAAGTGGGAAGCCACAACATCGGGGCCTCCATGAACGCGGTTCTTAAGGGCGAAGGCACTCCTTGATAAACCTCCGCAAGACGCATCGCCGCGTGGCGCTCGTAACCCGCGAACGACTCGTCCCCGCCGTCGCCGTTCAGCGCCACGGTCACGTGCTTTCGAGTTTCTTTCGAAACGTAGTAAGTGGGGATCGCCGACGAATCCGCGTACGGTTCGCCGTAATGCTCGACGAGTTTCGGTATCACATCCAACGCATCCGGTTTGACGATGAACTCGTTGTACTCGGCGCCGACGTGCTCCGCGACCTTCCTCGCGTACTTAAGCTCGCTGTAATCCTGTTCCTCGAAGCCTATGGAGAAGGTTTTCACAGGCCGGTCGCTGACCTCAGCCATCAATGCCACGACGGTCGAAGAATCCACGCCTCCGGAGAGAAACGCACCGAGAGGAACTTCGGAGATCATTCTCAGCTTCACCGATTCCCGAAGGATCCGCGTAGTCTCCTCAATCGCTTCTTCTTCCGAGATCTTTATCTTCTTCGAAAAATCCGGCAGCCAGTACCGCTCGGTGCGAATCTCGCCGTCCTTCCAGAACAGCCAGTGGCCGGGCTCGAGCTTGCGTATCTCTTTGAAGGCGGTCATCGGCGCCGGCACGCACAGATACGAGAGGTAGGCGTCTATCGCCTCGTAGTCCACCTCTCGCGAGATCGCCGGATGCTCGAGCATCGCGCGGAACTCGGATCCGAAGATCAGGTCGCCGTTCGGGCGGTGCGAATAGAGCAGGGGCTTCTTTCCAACGCGGTCGCGGGCGATGAAAAGCGAGCGCTCCTTCTCGTCCCAGATCGCGAAAGCGAACATCCCCCGGAGGTGCTTCAGGCAGTCCTTACCGTGCTGGTCGTACAGGTGGACTATCGCCTCGGTGTCGGAATTCGTGTAGAAGGTGTCGCCGTCCTCTTCCAGGCCTGCACGTATCGATTGGTAGTTGTAGATCTCGCCGTTATAGACGATCCATTTGCTCTTGTCGCGGTTGTGGATGGGCTGTTTGCCGGATGCGAGGTCGATGATGGAAAGGCGGCGCATCGCCATCCCGACTCCAGTACCGAAATAGAATCCGTCGTCATCGGGGCCCCGGTGGACGATCGCCGCGTTCATCCTTTCCAGGATCCCGCGTTCCTCGTCACCGAAGGATTTTGATGTGAAACCGACGATACCGCACATAAGAATAAGGAGACCGAATACCGGAGACCGGAGACCGGGAAAATCAGAACCCGGAGCGCAAGCGACGGGCATAACAAGAGGAAACAGGATGCACAGGATAATCAGGATAGCTGGTTGACATCAATTCTCGTTGGGCAGTTACATGCTAGAGCTGTAAATTCGAACGTGGATAATCTGGAACCAGCCATCCTATCTATCCTGTTCATCCTGTTTCTCCCTTGGCCGCTGAAGGAAAGGAGTAAGGATTGAAAGTTGATAATTGAGAATTTGGAACTGAGAGTTTCTTCCTCGGCTTACGCGGCCGCACATCGGAAACAGGATATCAAGTAGCCACGCTTTTCAACTTGTCATTTTCAATTCTCAATTCTCAATCTCCAATTCTCAATTATCAACCGCTCCCACTCCCCCCTCGACCCGCAGCCTCTCCCTTTCCCTGTAGTTCTGCTCGATCTCGCGCCGCCGGGCTTGTCGAATTAGTTTCCTGTTTTCTCTTTTCTCCAGCTGAAGCGCGACTCCCACGGCCGTAAATATGAAAAGAAATACCTGAATCTGGGTTCTTTGCCGGTATGCCGTGCCGACATTTCCCTGGAACACGGAGTACGCAAGTGTCAGCATTCCCGAAAAGACGAGCAAGCCGAGGGACTCACTAAGGCGGTGCTTGACCGAATAGATAAGGCCGGCGACCAGGAATGGCAGCGATAACCACCAGATCAGCATGTCCGGGAGTGCGGCAGCCGCCCGCATGCTCGTAATCTGCCACGGAAACGGAGCCAGCATGAGAAATGTAAATCCAACCGGCAGCGCCTGGATAGCACCCTGCGTAGTGGACACGTCAATATCCTCTCCAAATCCCGACCCGGCTCTGCTAAGGTCTTCGCGGCTTACCTGTATTCTCTCGAGATCGGTAAAGCGGCCTAGATCCGTCTCCGCCACGGGGACGTCAATGAGATAGGTGGCGGCCAGGCCTAGGATCGAAAGGACGAAGATCCTTGCGACAATCGCCTTGTTGCTTCCACCGATCGGCACTACGAACATACCAACTATCGCAACGCAGGCCATATAAAAAATGTATGATCGAAGGGCGAAAATCCCGAAAAGCGAAATTCCGAGAAGGATCAGCAAACGAACATTCATACGCTCTCGCAGTTTCATACCTATCGTCATTGAAACCACAAGAAAAAATATCACGAGCCCGTCCTTCAGCAACTGTCCTGACCATACGACCAAAGCGGGAAATAGCGCAACGGCATATCCGGCTATGAGAGCGGTGCGGTCGTTCGAAAAGATCCGTCGCGAACAAAGAAATATAACCGGCGCGGTCGCGGCGCCGATCGTGGCCACGAAGGACTGCGCCGCAAGTATGTTTCTCCCGATAACCGCGTAGAGCGCCGCAACAAGATAGTACATTCCCCAGCCGACGCTGTTATTGCGGTTCTCAAGATGGCGGGCGAGTTCTGAGCTAAGATCGTAACCGAACTCCCTTCTCATTAACGCCCAGCCGAAAAAGTCGTAAGTTTGCGCATCTCCGCCGAACGAATCCCTCGCATCAGCTATGTGTACGATCAATCCGAAAACCAGGCGGGCGATCAATGCGATCAGGAACAAGTCCGTCAGGGGTCCGGCGTATTCGGGAAACCATACCCGGATGACAAACAGTATTAAGAGAGCTACCGCTAGAGTCAGCATTACGGCCACCGCGCCATCGGCGCCCGCAAACAGGACGAAAGCGGCGGCCAGCACGAAACAAATAATGGGAAGCAGCTTCCTCATCGATCACCCTTCTTGCCTCAGGACCAGGTTATTCTCCAGCACGAGCGCGTCAAAATTCGCGTTGTTGAAGGTGTTAACCGCGTCCTGCGGGGTGCAGACGATCGGCTCCTGGCAGTTGAAGGACGTGTTCAGGAGCATAGGGATCCCGGTCATCTCCCGGAACCGGTTGATCAGCTCCCAGTATCTTGGGTTGGTCTTCCGGCTGACCATCTGAGGCCGCGCGGTCCCGTCCACGTGGACCACCGCAGGGATCTTGTCCCTGTAGTCCTCGCGGACCTTGATAACTGTGATCATGAACGGATCGTGATGCTCGACGCCGAACACCTCGTTGGCGTGTTCCTCCAGCATCGAGGGCGCCAGCGGCCGGAACCACTCCCTCAGCTTCACCTTGTGATTGAGGATCTCTCGCATATCCGCCCGCCTGGGGTCGGCGAGAAAGCTCCGCGAACCCAAAGCCCTCGGGCCCCATTCCATACGGCCCTGGAACCATCCGACGATCGCGCCTTCGGAGATCATCTTGGCTAATTTCGGCAGCAGCTCGTCATCGTCGAGCGTCTCGTATTTCAGCCCCGCTTCGTCGAGCGCCGCGCGGCATTCGTCATTCGTGAACTCCGGACCGTAAAAAGCGTGGTCCATCAAGAAGCCCCTGGGATTGCCCAGTTTCTGGTGCCAGACCATCAGCGCCGCCCCAAGCGAGCATCCCGCGTCCCCTGCCGCCGGCTGTACGAAGAAGTTCTTAAAAGGCGTCTCGTGAAAGATCCTGCCGTTCATCACGGAGTTGAACGCGACCCCGCCCGCCATACACAGGTTCTCTTCGCCGGTCATTTCCTTGATCTGTTTCGTCAGGTGGATCGCCGTGTCCTCGAGCACCCTCTGCGCCGACGAAGCGATGTCCCAGTGGTGCTCGGTCAGCTCGTCGCCCTTGTTCCTTCCGGGTCCGAGCTCATCCACGATCGCATCCGGGAACCGGTAGTGCTTTGCGAGATGATGGTCCAGGACCTTTATGTTGAACCGGAAATCGCCATTGCCGTTCGTTGTGAGGACCTTTTCGGAGAAGAAGTCGTAGTATTTCGGCTTCCCGTACGCGGCGAGGCCCATCACCTTCCACTCGTCGCCCTTGAACATATTGAAGCCGAGGTAGTTCGTGACCGCCGAATAAAACTGGCCGAGCGAATGCGGCAGTTTGATCCGTTTGAGAACTTCGATCCCGTTCCCCTCGCCCCGGCAGAACAAGGTCGTCGTGTCCTCGCCCGTTCCGTCCCACGTTAAGATGGCGGCAGATTCGAACGGAGAAACGAAGAAAGCGCTTGCGGCGTGCGTCTGGTGATGCTCCAGGAAGTGGAATTTAAAATCGCTCGGCCCGAAGTGCTCGCGAAGGCGCCCGGCGTGCTTGAACATCCCCAGGTAACTGTCGCTGACCTGGGCGACGCCCCGGTCGGCGCGCGCCCTGAACATATCGCGCGAGACGAAAGCGGCCTTGACCGCCTGCATCGCTTTGTGACGGAGGATCCAGGGCTTCCAGTAATGCCCCACGTGCTCGACGTCTTTCAGCGTGATCCCCGCGTGATCAAGGCAGTATTCGATCGCCTTGTAAGGAAACCCGCTGTGGTGCTTTTGCCGCGAAAACCTTTCTTCTTCAGCGCACGCCACCGGAACCCCGTCCTTTATGAGGCTCGCCGCCGAATCCCCTAGAGTTGTTAAACCGAGAATATACATTTCTAAATACTTCGTAATTCGGCGGGCTCATCGTCGGCGCTCACCTGCGGCATCCCGCAAAACAGCGACCAGTTTTTCAACCTGCTGAGCAACAGCGAAGTTAGCTTCAGCGAATTCCCTCGCCGACAAACCCATTATTTTCCTTCTGTCCGGATCTGAGAGCAGTATTTTTAACGAATTATACCAATCCTCATCCGATACCGCATTGAAGTGCGTTTTTCCGGGGACTCCCAGTTCACGACAAACGCCCACCGGACTCATCACGAATGGGACGCCGACCGCCATATACTGCACCGCCTTAAAGCCTGATTTTCCCTTCAGCCATTCCTCATTTGCGGAACTGCTTACCTTGATAGGGTACAGGCCGATGTCCAGGCTGCGGAAGTCCTCGACCTCCCTTTCAAGGCTCCAGAGAAGGTTCTCAACCCGAACCCCTTCCACCTCGACACGGTCCCTGCCCGAACCGATTATCCTCAAGACAAAGTCGTACTCAGAGAAAAGCCGCGTTAATGCGGGAAACACGGACTCGAGCAATGGATACGTCGAATGAGTGCCTATCCACCCGATAACCGGAGGATCGTTCTGTTCTTCAGGCGGCCTGAACACATCCAGATCGACGACCGTCGGAATGACGACCGCCCTGCCTCCCCGCTCTTCAACATACTCGGCGATGAATCGGTTACCGCACACAACCGTTTGCGCACGGTCGATGAGCCGGTCTGTCTTTCCGAAGAACTTCAAAGAGCTTCCAAGACGCCCGAACCGGGGGCTCTTGTATCGTACATACGTGGCGTCATCGAGGTCCAATACGAGAGGAAGGCCTTTGAATTTGTTGAATAACCACTCGAACGCCTCGGGACCGAAGAACATAGCCTCGCGCTGTACGAACACGAGGTCGTATTTGCCGGAGTTCGCAAGGTCCCCGATCCTATTGACCAGACCGGCGACGCCCTTTAGCACTTTTTCGAAAGCGTCTCCGTCCCGGTAGAAACTCTTAAAACCCTCTGAATCAAGAAAAGGACTGATCTCAACGTCGATTCCGTGCTCCGCCAGCGGACCGACGAATTGATCGATCCGGAACCTCGTCGCCGCCGCCTCTCTCGGGTAAGAACAGAGAGCCAGTACTTTCAAGGACTTGTCACTCATCGTTGTTGAGGATTGTAGGGGCAGGACCTGTGCCTGCCCTCTGGTTTGTAGGGGCAGGACCTGTGCCTGCCCGTTGAGTTGCGATGGTGCGCCGGCGCAATCGGCGACGGGAGTAACTTTCGAACTCGCCTGGCCCCTCCGGATCGAATTTCGCTAAACAGTCTCTGCGTTCTCTGCGCGCTCTGCGGTTCAAACCATCCGTGTTCATCCGCGTCATCCGTGGCTAACTCTCTGTGAGAGGAACCAATCCACGAACTTC
>DATKCW010000053.1:0-6746 GCA_035513035.1 Aridibacter sp. | reverse complement strand
CTGAATTTGCGGCGCCAATGATCGGGCATTCGCCCGATTGGGCAGCGCGAAGCGCTGCTCTAAACTTCTCCTGTCTCCGGTCTCCGGTTTCCTGTCTCCGGTTTCCTGTCTCCCGTCTCCTGTCTCCCGTCTCCTGTCTCCTGTCTCCTGTCTCCCGTCTCCCGTCTCCCGTCTCCCGATTCCTCACCGTAGCCCTCCCTGACGGTCGGGCTGCCGACACATTGGTCAGTGCTCATTGGCCGTTGATAAATGTTATGCCCGTCGCTTGCGCTCCGGGTTCCGATTTCTTGTTTCCCCTCGGCAGAAGGTAATATTTACCCGATGCCGCTCAAGACGAAGCTCAGGAATCTTCCCGCCGCGCCGGGGGTTTACCTCTACAGGAACGAAGAGGGAAAGATCATATATATCGGCAAGGCGAAAAGCCTGCGCAGCCGCGTGCGCTCGTATTTCCGGTCCACGAAGAACATGGACCTGAAAACGAGGCGCCTGGTCGCAAACATCGCCGATTTCGAGTTCATCGTCGTCGACAATGAGGCCGAGGCGCTTATCCTTGAATCGAACCTCGTCAAGAGGCACAAGCCACGCTACAACGTCTTCCTCAAGGACGACAAGGCTTATCCGCACCTGAAGATCACCGACGAGGCCTTCCCGAAGGCCGTCATCACGCGGCGCATTCTCAAAGACGGTGCTCGGTACTACGGCCCGTTTCTACCCGCTTCGCTCGCCCACAAGACGCTCGACCTTATAAACCGCACGTTCCAGCTTCGGACCTGCAACCTGGACATCGACGGCAGCCTCGACCGGCCGTGCCTCGAATATCACCTCAAGCGCTGCCTGGGCCCGTGCGTGAAAGGGCTCTGCGATCCGGAAGAATACACGCAGGCTGTCGAAGACGTGCTTCTGCTTCTCGACGGGAAGAACAAGGAGCTCGCTTCGGAGTTGGAAAAGCGTATGTGGCACTTCGCGGAGGACCGCAAATACGAGCTCGCGGCAAAATACAGAGATCTGCGAAAGACCGTCCTCGCGCTCGAGGAGACGCAGAAGATGGTCGCTTCTCCCGACCGCGACGTCGATATGTTCGGTTTCTACCGCGAGCGGCAAAGGCTGGCGCTTCAGCTGTTCACGATGCGCGAGGGGAAGGTCGTCGGACGGCGCGAGTTCTTCTGGGAAGACCTTCCGGAGGGAGAGTTCGACGTGTCGGAGTTTCTTGGCGACGTGCTATCGCAGTATTACACAAGCGGTTATGTCCCGCTCGAGATCCACGTTCCGGCGGATTTCGAGGATCGTGAGACGCTCGAGGAAATCCTTACAGAGCGGCGCGGACGGCGGGTTTACATAAAGGAACCCAAGCGCGGAATGAAGGCGGATATGATCTCGCTTGTCGAGATGAACGCCAAGATCGCGTTCGAGCAGAGGTTCCGCGTGCTCAAGCCGGATTTGGAGGTCGTGCTCGCCGATCTGCAGGAGATGCTCGAACTGCCGTATTTTCCCGAGAGGATCGAGAGCTTCGACATCTCGAACATTTCAGGCTCGGAGAACGTCGCGGGCATCGTCTCTTACGAGAACGGAAAGCCCGACCGAAAGAACTTCCGCAGGTACAAGATCAAGACAGTTGAGGGATCGGACGATTACGCCTCGATGCGCGAGGCGGTCTTTAGAAGATATAGGCGAATCCTGAAGGAAGGCGGCGAGATACCCCAGCTCATTTTCATCGACGGCGGAAAAGGACAGCTTTCGGCCGCTGCGTCGGCAATGAGCGAACTCGATCTCGACGCGGTCCCGCTGGTAGGACTTGTGAAGCCTCCGCGCAAGCACAACCGGATCAGGCATCTGCTTGTGAGGGGAAGGGAAGACCGGCCGATAAAGTTCGAGAACGGGCCTCCGGTATTCCGTCTGATCCAGGAGATACGCGACGAGACGCACAAGACCGCGGTCCGCTATCACCGAAAGCGGCGGGAGATGCGCGATTTCACTTCGGAGCTGACTGCGATCCCCGGGATCGGCGAGGTTAGGAAGAAGATGCTGCTGAGGACATTCGGCTCGATCGAGCGGATCGCGAAGCTCTCGGTCGACGAACTTAGGCCCCTGCTCGGCAAGAGCGCCGCGAACAATGTGTTCGACCATTTCGAGAAGCAGAGACTGCTGGCGGGGAAGGACTGAGAGGCGTCGAAATTTGCGTCGCGTCAGCGGCAGCATTAGCTTAGCCGTGGCCTTCAGGCCACGGTAAGGGAACGAAAAGCTATAATCAGCCGCGTAGCGGCGTCCCGATCGACAACATAATTCGCTACGCGACTAAGGCCCGGTCTGTATGACGCAGCCGTGGCCTGAAGGCCACGGCTAAGATACGGCATCGCTACGCGATTGCGAGGAACGCACAATGCGGTTGACTGATCTAATGCCCATCACTCATCACTCATCACTCGTTACTCATCACTTTCCGTTGACACGCGCTCCCCACTAGTCAATAATCCCCCCATCCTTCCCACATTTTCAACGAACAAGGCGTAGGGCAGCTTTATCACCAATCTTTCAATTGGAGGAAAGTATGATCGTACGTTTCATAGTTTCAGCTGTTGCCGGAGGCATCGTCATTTTCATCCTCGGGTACCTGATCTACGGGCTAGCACTTCATTCCTGGATACTGGCAAACACGGCCCAGTACCCCGGCCTGTTGATCAATCCACCGAGCATGGTCCCGTTAGCGATCTCGAACATCGTCTGGGCAGGCCTGATCGCGTTCGTGGCCGATAACTGGGCGAAGGCCAGGGATTTCGCGTCCGGAATGAAGGTCGGCGGGATAGTGATGTTCTTCTCCGCGATGGCGATCAACCTCGGCTATATCGCGTTCATGAACATTTTCCTGAGCGTGCTCGTGCCCGTGGTCGACGTCGCGGCGGTCACCTTTATGGGTGTCGTTTCCGGCGGCGTGATCGGGTTCATCCTGGGTAAGATGAACAAGTAAGGCGGATCAGCCCTGAAGCCTTCGGACGGCTTCTTCAAGCTTTTCCGATTCGCCTAGCAGCACAAGCCCGTCGTCCGCACGAAAGGTGAACTCCGCCCCGGGGTTCACCGTCGTTTCATTGTCGCGGATCACCGCGATGATCGTCACACCTGTCTCCCGTCGAAGTTGGATTGCTCCGAGGCTTTTGCCTACCGCGTAAGCTCCCTCTGGGACAGTGACCGTTTCCGTAGTGGCGGAATGAAGCGCGGCATTTAAATTCGCCAATGCGACTTGCGTTACGGCGGAAGGCGATCTGAGCATCTCGTAGCCCTGCTTTCTAATCGTCTCGATCTGCTGTTCGATCACTTGGCGGGCGACGCCGTACCGCTGAAGCACACGCGAGAAGATCTCTATGCTGGTTTCGAACTCCTCCGGGATCACCTCGTTCGCTCCCAATTCCAGAAGCTCGGTGATCTCCGACACGTAACGCGTGCGAACTACGATGTAAAGGTCCGGTTTCAGCTGGCGGGCGATCCTTACGGTCCGCCTTGCGCTCGAAGGATCAGAGATCGCAAGCACGAGCGCGTAGGCTTCGTCGATGTTCGCGTGCCTCAAAAGCTCGCGCCTTGTCGCGTCCCCGTAGTTTATCTTTTCACCCTTCTTCTTCGCTTCCTGGACGACCCTTGGATTCAGTTCGAGGATGGTGTACGGGACTGTGATGGCCCTAAGGACGCGCGCGAGGTTCCTGCCGTTCAGCCCGTATCCGACGATGATCACGTGGTTCGTCAATCCTCCGCTCGACGTCAGGTGAAGCTCATCCTCAGATTCGTCCGGTTCAGGAGACCGGTCCGGAAGGATGTTCTGCAGGAAGTACCCGATCTTCGGCGAGGCGGCGATGACGAACGGCGTGGCCGCCATAGTGATGATCGACGCCGCGAGGAAGCTCTGGTAATCGGTGTCGGGAAGCAGATCGACGGATTTGCCCGCTTTCGCCAGCACGAACGAGAATTCCCCGATCTGCGCAAGTCCGAGCGCGGTCATCACGGCGACCCTCTGCGGGAAGTTCAGAAGCCTTATGACGAGCCATATGATCAAGGCCTTCCCGGCGAAGAGCGACACGACGAGAATGGCGACGGTCGCGATCTGCTCGTAAAGAGCCGATACAGACAGCAGGAGCCCGATCGAAACGAAGAACAGGCTGTTGAACACGTCGCGGAACGGAAGGATGTCGGCGGTTATCTGGTGGCTGAACTCGGATTCCGAGATGACGAGGCCCGCGATAAACGCGCCTAGCGCGAGCGAGAGCCCGAACTGCGAAGTGATCCACGCCGTTCCGAGGCTGAGTAGTATCACTGACAGGACAAAGATCTCCGGGCTCCTGAGGTCGACGACGAGCTTCAGGAACCGAGGCATAAGGAACCACGCCGCAGCGACGATGACCGTGAGCGCAAGGAAAGAGCCGCCGAGCGACCACAGCACGCTGAGCCAGCCGATCGAGCCTTCGCCGCCGAGGATCGGCACGAAAAGCATCATCAGCACGATGCTTATGTCCTGAAAGAGCAGGATCCCGACTCCCGCCTTGCCGTGCGGTGCGTTGATCTCTTTTCTTTCGTCGAGTGTCTTGAGGACGATCGCCGTGCTCGAAAGCGCGATGAGGAAGCCGAAGAATATCGCCTGGCGCGGTTCGCGGCCGAACAGAACGGCGGCTCCAGCCGTCAACGCGATCGTGAGAATGACCTGCAGGCCTCCGCCCAGGATCACGAGCCGCCGCATTTCCTTCAGACGGGAGATCGAGAACTCGATGCCGATCGTGAAAAGCAGAAGCGCGACGCCGATCTCTGCCAGGATCTCGATCTCTTCAAGGCCCCTGATCAGCCCGAGACCGTAGGGGCCGATCAGGATGCCCGTGACCATCAGTCCGACAAGAAGCGGAAGCTTAAGCCGCAGGCACAGGAAGGCTACCGGCACCGAGACCACGAAGATCAGGAGAAGGTCGGTTAAAAGATCAGGCGTATGCATAGCCGTTTTTGCGCCGCGCGCCTAGAATTTACGGTTCGTCGCATTCGACGGTCTCGACCTCTGTGAAAAGCTTCTTGAACTCTTCATCGGCGGCCCCGTCGTTGTCCACGTAGGGGATCGATTCGTTGACGCAATTCCACCAACCGAAGCCGAGGACGTCCACAAGCGCCCATTTGTCGCGCTGAGCCGAATTGTAGCGCGAGCGGTACCTCGCCTCGACTCCCTCGGGCGAGGCGTTCCTCTGCTTCTGTTCGTCGGTAAGCATCCGCCAGGTATCAAGGAGAGACTGCCCGCCTTCGATGACCGGTCTTGCCCATTTCGCAAAGCACTCTTCCCTGTCGTTCGCGAAAACCAGGGTGATCGGCTCGGTATGGGCGAGAAGTGTAACCCGCTTCAGGCGGTATGAGGCATCCAGCGTTTTCAGGTGCCGCTTCTTCAGTTCGCGAAAATAGTCGTTGTCGACGGGCTGAAGTGTCTCCAGCCTTTTCCTCACCGTTCGGTACTCGGTATCGAGCGCGTCGACGTCAAGCTTGCCTAGGTCGTTCACATCGAAAACCGTCTGGCCGGTCTGAAGCGGGAGGCCGATCCCGAAGTCGATCAGCGTCCGAGTGTCCCGAAGCCGGACCTCGGACACTTTCGAAGAATCGAAATTGCCCCTGTAAAGACAAAAGGAATCCTGCCATTCGAAGGTCGCGGATTGAGCTAGCGCGGCGGGGGCCATAGCGATTATCAACAGATAGAGATATACGGTTCTAAGGTTTTTCATATGGTCCTCTCGGGCCGGTCTGCCACGCCGGCGTATTTGGTCAAATTGAAGCTGGATCCCAGGCCCCATTCTAGCAGTTTGTTACGGGGCTTGCCGAAGGTGTCGGTCTGCTGAATGGACGGATAATTGATTTTTGCAGGAAGAGGCGTAAGAATATGCCCGATTCAAAGATCACCCACATAGGAGAACACCAAATGAAACTGATAGTACCGTTAGGGATTCTTTTCTTCGCGCTTTCGTTCTGCGGCATCACGGAGCGCATTCAGCAGCAGTTAGGCGAGTCGGACGACACGGCGGAATCGACGACCAAGGAAGGCGACGAAAGCTCCTCGGACGCCGAGACCCCGGAACTGACCTCCACCCAGAAGAAGATCCAGGATGAGTCGGAAGTGATCGAATGGCCCGACCAGGGGATCAAGTTCAAGGTCCCGGACGGCTGGGACAAAATGAGCGTGATGAAGGGATCATTTAATTACGGTTCGCCGGCGACCGGATTCCTGATAGGTACGATCTCGGTGATGCCCGCCAGTTTCCCTTCGGAGACGAGCCTCGAGGCGACCCACACGCAGGCGCTGGAACAGCTGAAGAACGGGAAGTACGAGTCCGCTCGGTACCTGGAGATCGACGGTATCAAAGGCGTCGAGTGGATCGAGGCGATGCCGGAAGAGAAAAGCTCTCCCAGAAGGCACCAGTGGATCGGGTTCCGGAACTACATGGGCGAGAACCAGCAGGTGAACGTGATGGTTTCGACCGACGGCGACAAGTTCGACGACCGCCGGGATGCATTCGCGGCTATCTTGTACTCGATGGAGTTTACGAAGTAGTGAATCGTGAATCGTAAATCGTGAATGAAAAGTCGTGAATAGTAGATCGTGAAGAGTGTCAGTAGCCCGTCTCTAAAGACGGTTTCGTTGTCAAGGCACAATTCAGCCGTTCCGCCAATATCTGCGGTCTCGCGGTAGATTTTGTTGTTTGACAAGCTGTCTCGTTCATTTGAGTAAGTTCCTTGTTTTGGTCTGA
>DATKCW010000052.1:0-114381 GCA_035513035.1 Aridibacter sp. | reverse complement strand
GGAAGCGGCTCTCCTTTGAAGATCTTCTGAAGAAGGCCGGGAACGTAGTACGCCTCCTTCATCTGCTCGAGCGTCACCGTCTCGAGCCCGACGACATAATGAAGCGTGTCCCGTCCTCCCGGAGACGCGTCGAACAGGCCTCCGGGCGTCGTTACCGCCCAATCGTCCCCGTTGAAAGCTACAAACCCGCCAAGCTCGACGCCCGATATGCCGTCCTGGATAGCCAGCCTGCTGCTCGGCTCACCTGCTATCCGAAACTTTCCGTTCGGAGTGAGTAGAAACCGCTTTGAGTTCCGATAGAAATCCGGCACCGACTTTCGGACGGTTTCAATTGTCTCGGCGCCGTCATATGGGAATGAGCCCAGCGTCTCGCCCGAAACAGTGCTCCACAATCTGATAGTTCCGTCGAAACTCTCGGACGCAAGCACCTTTGAGTCCGGCGAGAATGTCAGCGAAGCGACTCCTCCAGAATGTCCGCGAAGAGTTGCAAGTACTTTGCCTTTCAAGACATCGAAGAGCTTGATCGTTGAGTCCGCCGACCCCGAAGCAACAAGTTTTCCATCCGGCGAGAGAGCGAGCGAAAGCAACGTCCTGATGGGTTTCAAGGTAGCCGCTTTGTCGATAAGCACTTTAGGGGCTGCGTCAGAGTCGAGATCGAGCACGACGACCTTGTTGTTCCGTTCCCCGGCCGCAAGAAACCGTCCGTCCTGCGAAAACGAGAGAGAGGTAACCGAGATACTAGGGTCAAGTCTTCTACGCAATTTCCGTTCGGCAACGTCCCAGAGGGAAATGCTTCGGTGATTGCCGCCGATCGCGAATTGCTTTCCGTCGGGCGTAAAGGCCCCGGCGAAGAAGATGACCCCCGGACTTGCCTTGATCGTGTCAACTTCACCTGTGGAGAGATCTATAAACCTGAACTGTCCGATGCCTCCTAACGCCAGGTACTTCCCATCCGGAGACATGCTCCGAAAAGTGCCAAGTGCTGCCCTTCCTGACAACGATTCGACGGCGGCGCCGTTTTCGGTGTCGTACAGTTCGACGCGGCCGTGTAAATGCGATACGGCCAGGACCTTCTGATCACCGGACAGCTCGGTCTCCAGTGCTGAGTGTTCGCGATATCGTATTTTCTTTGCAGAATAATTCCTGCTTATGTCCCACACACTGATATCCCAGCCCCCGACTGCGTACAACAAGCCGCCGTCTCCGGAGTACCGGATCGCCTTCGCGAAACTGCTGCCGGGCCGCTCAAGCGACCTCTGGACCAAACCTGTATCCAAATCGAACACCAAAACCTTGTTGTCCATAACTGCGACCGCAAGCGTCTTGTTATCCGGTGAGAAGGACATCGACACTGCCCGGGACCTCAGGCCAACGAGGGTTTTCACAGATTCACCCGTGCCCGACTTCACGATTTCGATTGCAGAACCATCAAGGTTTCCAATGCCAATAAGGCCTCCATCAGGAGAAACTGAAAGATCCGCGCTGAGCGAGTTGCCCTTTGACCTCTTTGACCAGATCTCCTCTCCTGTCGTGGCATCCCAGACTACGACTCTCTCCGAACCCGCCGAAGCGATCCTTTGTCCGTCCGGCAGGAACTCTACGTTTCGGGGTGTGCCGGAGTTGCCGTAGAACGAAACGATCTCCGATCCCGAAAGCAGGTCCCAAACCCGTATGTAGCCGTCCGCGGTATAGCTGACGACGGACTTGTTGTTCGGCGAGTGATCCACTGATCTAACACCTGACCAAACACCACCGTTAGTGGAGGAGGCGATCGATTTGAGCTCTTTCCCCGTTCGAGGGTCCCATACAATCAACGACCCCTCGAAGCCGCCGGTTACAAGGGTGGAATTGTCATCTGCGAAGCTGATCGACGTTACCACAATGGTGTGGCCAGTCTGAACAACCAGTTGCGCATTCAGAGCTTCTTGTTGCGAAGCCGCGTTCAGATTCGACAAAGAGAAGCCAACGAGTGCCAATGCCGCCACAACCGCAGCGATCAACTTCGATGTGGCCGAGTTCAGTGTCATCTTCGGTACCTATGGATCTCCATTCGTTCCTTTACGGCTGAGGGTCTGAAAAACCGATCGGTTACTTCCCCCTGCTTATTCTCGTGAGAGTCTGCACGTGCCAGTTCTCGGGTGTGGACAACCCGTCCCGCGTCATAGGGGCGTCGACAGGATCGCCTATTCTGTACAGAATCTGCGAAAGAGGGTCGCTTAGCGATTTGCTGCCTTCCGTCCGGACTCCTTCTGAAAAAAGTATCGATTTGTCGGGAAGCGGCGACGTAGTCATCAGCAGCACATAGTTTTCCGTCCCAAGGTCGCCGCCGATCTTCATCCGCCAGCCGCGCGTGAGTTCGATCTCCGGCTGCGGATCCAGAGGATCGACATCGACCGGTTTGTCGGAATGGCCGTCGGGCAGGAGCACGCTGGTTCCGTTCCGGTCGATCGCGACCAGATAGGTATAAAACCTCAAATGAAACCGGCCGAGGTTCGCGTTCAGGAACTCCGGATCGGCCTTCAGGAAGAACCTGTACTGCTCTCCGTCGTGAAGCGGTTCGCCATCCTCCAGAGGCCGGCTGCTCACGTTTCTGATCTCAAGCCTGTATGGAAATTTCTTTTCAGATCCGGGCGGAGAATGAAGGCTCAGCCATCCGCTTACCCTCGCAAGCCTGCCGGCAAACGACCGAAGGCGTTCCGCGGAATCAGTCGCTCCATCTAACCTCACCCAGTCCGTGCTAACAGGAAGCGCCGTGACGACGCTCTCCGGCCCTTCCGAACTGTTTGAATCGGAGTTGTCGAAAGCCGAACGCAGAACCCAGGAATATTCAAGGATCACCTCACCGGCATCGGCCCGGGATCTTCCTACGAGAACGTATGTCGCGCCCTTCCGGCTCGTCGACCTCGCGATCGCGGCCCCTGAACTCATATCCCCAAATCCGAGAACCGTCTCGAATTCCTTCGGCGGCGGATACGCAACGAACAAGGCTTCGTCCTTTTCAAAATACACGTTAGAGAGACGGTCCTTTAATGTCTTAGTCGTAAGGTTCCTTCCCAACGGACGTGTTTCACCCGTTGGCAGGGTCAATTTCCACTCAGCCCCCGAGGTTCCCTTTTCAAAGCTGAGGAGGTGCGAATAGCGTCCTTCCAGCGGCGAGTCCACGATGCGGAGTCCCCTGTCAGATGCAACCGCTTGGACCTCTTCGGCCATTGCCATCAGCTGTGCAGCGCCGAACTCCGAAGGCGGCGGCCACACTGTGATCAACGGGCCCGACACCGTGCCCCAGGTAACCTGCTCGAACAGGTCGCCTTGCCCTAGTTCTTCCACAGTGTGGTCCGAGATCACCTCGAACCGGCTCTTTGTCAGCTCCACATCCGTGAGGCGGATGCGTAACCGCGGACCGTCCACTTCAACTTCCGGCCGAGGATCCCGCAGAAGGTCGTTCCCGGCGGAAAGACCGTTCGCAAGTCCCGCAAGGAGATAGAAATCACCGGAATCATCCTTTTCGATTGGCATCCGGGAATCGCGGCCGCCCGGATCCAGGCCGAAAATGGTCTTGCGCCGTCGCTCAACGCCGGCATCGATCTCCGGACGCTGTGGAATCCCTTTCGCCCGCATTCGCCCCTCGACCCTTCTAAAGAGCGTTTCTGAGGTGATAGCGTACCCCGGATTCTCATAAAGCGCGATCAACAGGTTGGCGGTAAAATGCCCCATCGTGTCTGTTACTTCAAATCCGAGTTTCCGGAACACCGGATGGTGGCCGTAAGGGGCTCCGGACGCACGCTGAAAGTCCCTTGCTGCCGAATAAATCAGCGAGCCGTTTTGCGAGGGCGGTACCACCTGTTCCATTGAGGGCCTTTCCTTAATATCGAGTTCCGCCGATTCTAGCTGCCTCAGCTCATCCTCCTCTCCCTTTGCTATCGAACCGCTGTGGCAGGAATCGATGATCGCCGTGAAAACGACACCTTTACCCGCGGCAATGTTAATCAACCCGTTCAGCTCCTTGTCCCGAATGTCCCGAAGGTCCCCTTTCTTCGTAACGGGCCTGATCACGTCGAAAGGCACGAGCGTTTCGTCCTTTCCGTCGGTTTCGCCTCCGAGGCTGTTGACGACCTGCGATCCGTGTCCGGAGAAATAGAGCAAAGAAACATCGCCCTTTTTTGCCGAATCTATCAGGTGTTCGCGAATGGCCTTGAGGATCCCCTCTCGGGTCGCTTCCGAATCCTGCACTTTGCGGATCTCGAAATCGTAGCCCGGGGAACCGACCAGCATCTCCATTGCCCGTATGTCATTTCGGACCGATGGAAGGCCATTGAAGCTCTTGTTGGTGGCGAGCTTGTTATACTCACTGATGCCGACCAGCAGTGCCCTTTTCGCAATCCGATCCTGTTTGGGCGCGAGGGAAACTGGCTCGGATCTGTGTTCCCTCGGCAACCCGCCGAGCGAAAGGCCAAGCACCAAAATCAGAAGTGTTAAGTACTTCATTTCACTTTCAGTTGTCCGAGAATCCGATGGAGAGTTTATCAGTCACTCCAAATCCGGTTCTCGGGCAGTTAAGGGCGACGCGGCTGTCTGATCAGCACCGACACGTCGCATCCTCCTGTTCATTAGTTTTAGTCTAAGGCTGAAAGATCTTCTCGCCGAAGATTCTGTCCGCCCATGAACCATCTTCCGTGGATACATCGAAAGCGAAGAGATCGATCTGAGGAGTCTGAACCGTTGGAGCGTTCTCCTCGCTCAACTTTACGACAAGAGCTTTGGTGATCAGGTGGAGTTCGCGGTAGCTCAGGTTCTTCGCGTCCTCAGCGCTTCGATCGATAAACGACGTCAGCATCATGGTGAAAAGACCGCCATCCGGGCCGCCCCAGGAAACCTCCATATCGCTCGAAGCCGAAAGCGTCAGGTAAAATCCATTCTTGATCTTCAAAGGACCTGCTTTTTGATTGGCCGGTGCTTTGAGGTTCTTGAGGGCATCATTGCCGAGAACTTCAGCAGGATCAATGAAGCGCGCCTTGTACTCACCTGGCTTTAGCTCACCCTTTGCGATAGTTCCCGAATGGCAACTATCGGATATGAAAACTACCTTGGCGCCCTTATTGGCTATCGGAGCCATCGCGGAGAAAAGCTCATCGTCGAGAATCAAGTTGCCCCAGATCCTTCCGGTAGAATCCTCGCCAACGTCGATCGGAACAATAGCAGCGTCGTAATAATCCAGCGGATAGACAACATGGTCTCTTGGCGTATTTCCTACCCACAGGTCTACTGAGATCTTCTCTGTTTCGTCCCTCACAGGCGAGAACCGGTCGAGCCAAAGCGTTCCATGCCCTGAATACGTGAATACAAACAGGTCGCCGGGCTGTACCTTTTCAGCCATTGCGGCTATAGCATTAAGAATGCCCGCCCTCGTCGCGTCGCCGTCCAGAAGGAGCTTCGTGTTCGATTCGGGGAAGCCGAACCTGTCGATCATCGTCTGCTGCCATTTCCTCGCATCCTTCGTGGTTCCGGGAAGCGAGTTTTCGCCCTTGTAATTTTCGATACCGACGAATACTCCGTACTTGTTTCCTTTTGCACTGACGTCCGCAGTGCCGGCTGCGAGCAGTAGCAGTGCGATAGTGAATAGAGTCAAAAGTGAACGAAAACGGGCGATGGGTGCGATGTTCAATTTTTTCATTTTTTGATTTCTCCTTTTTCGAATTGGATTTTTGTCAGGATCGTCGTCCCATACGCCGGAGTGTGAATTCTCGTAGAAACCTTACACGCGGCCAGAGTTGAGCTCCAAGGAATTTTCCCTTGACCGCGATCAAGACCGAATGCAGGGCCCGGCGGGGATCCGTTCGCGAACCGGTATTTGATCGGTGGGAGTTCCGGGCTGTAAGGCCATCGTTTCAATGGCTTTCCTTGATCGCGCGAATAAAAGCATCCAGCAATGAATCGATGACCTGCGCGGGGTCGTCCGAACTTCCGCTGGCGGTGATCTCTTCGCCCACAAGCTCGTTGTTCCTCACCAGCACCAGACGTATCGTGAGAACTCCGTTCTCCGATGTGTAGGAGCCGCTAGGTCTGATCGCGTCCGACATTTCCCCGGCGTCGACAAAGACGAGAGGAGCTTCGGTCCGCCCGCGCACGGAAACATAGCTCAACTCTCTGAGTTTTCTTGATAAAAGCTGCTCGAGCCTGAGGTTGTCAAAGCGGAGCTTTTCGTTCTGGAGACTCGGCCTCAATATCTGAGGCTTAGGACTTGAGAGTCTGATCCCGTTGCGTTCTGCCTCCGTAAATCGCCCGAAGGGGAAGTTCCCGCTCGCGTCCGGCGTGATCACCAGCGGCCTCTGCACTCCGCCTATGTTTGCCGCCAGTTGCGGCACCTTTTCCTGGGCATACGAGAAAAGGTCACCCACATAGGCGTATTCCCCGTCCCTCAATCTTGCCCCCTTCATAGCTTCAAGCAGCGAGTAGGTCAGAAGCCCCTGGCCGTACTTGCTCGCCTCGTAGCTCACGCGATCCGCCGCGCTGCCCATCAGCACGAACGATCCCGTATTGTCCTTCAGCCTTTCGAGCGCCTTTATCTGGTCGGAAGGCATATCGCGCCTCCCTACAAGGCTTTCGACCGCAGCTCCGGCGGCGCAGGTGTCCAGTATCAGGATCTGCTTGAGCGCGCGGTTCTGCTTCATCATCTCCTTTATCTCGTCGCTTGAGAGCGTCATCGCCTTTCTCGCCCCGCTGACGAGAAGCACGTCCCTGCTCGTTGTTGTCGCCTCCTGTGTCATATACAGATAGGTGTCGCCTCCCGACCTCGCGGGGTCAGCGTTCAGGTTGACCGATGTCCCGTGGCCCGACAGATAGACGATGAATATGTCCTCAGGCTTCGCTCCCCTGAAATCTTCAAACGCTCTTCGAAAGTCGTCCTTCGTAGCTCTCGCCGTCTTCGCATCCGGAACCGTGAACTCCGTTCCACGGCCGCCCGCCGTCAGAAGCCTGATGTGCACTTTCTCCGGATCGCCTTTCAGCTTAAGAGCTCCAAGCTCCACGGCCTTCGCAAAATCCTCCGCGTCCTTGGCCGCGAACCTCAGATCCAGGGCATCTCCTGTGTAATCCGACACTCCCGCGACGATCGCATATACATCGGGCGCCGAAAGCTCACCTTCATCCCCACTGACACTGACCGATTCCGAGCCCTTCGGCGTCCCCTTGTTGCTGAGCGAACCCTCGCGGTTGCGCGCCACCACCTCGATCCGGTTCTCACTTCCCGGAAGGAACGGCGCTCCCTCGAGGCCAACTGTCAGGAACGTTTCCTTTACGCCGGGATCAAAGCCCGCCGGCCTGGCGTCCGCCACGAACTCCTTCCGGTTGACAAGCACCTGTACCGGGCCTATCCCGCCGCCCCGGTCTCTCAGTGTTATGTCGAGAAGCCTCTCATTCTCACGGTAGGTGAACTCAACCTCAGGGAAAAGGTCCTTTGAGGTGAAGAGATCTACCTTTGGAAGAGGCTCTCCTTTGAGGATCTTCCGCAGAAGACCGGGGACGTAGTACACGTCCTTTATC
This sequence comes from Aridibacter sp., assembly GCA_035513035.1. Classification (GTDB taxonomy): domain Bacteria; phylum Acidobacteriota; class Blastocatellia; order Pyrinomonadales; family Pyrinomonadaceae; genus Aridibacter. The sequence continues at coordinate 106,842 of DATKCW010000052.1, read as the reverse complement.
TGTTCGAGAGCGACCGGCTCGAGGCCCAGCACGTAGTGCATCATCTCCCTTCCGCCGGGTGTTGCGTCGAAGAGACCTTCCGGGGTGGAGACGGCCCAATCCGATCTGTCGAAGGCAACGATCGACGCAAGCGGTTTTTCGCTGTCGGCGTCTTCAAGGACGATCCTGGCACCGTCCGTTTCGGCCCTGATCATCCTGCCGTTAATGTTCGAGACTGCAAAAGATCCGGAGAATCGCACCCAGTCAGGCAAGGTCTCATAATCGATCGCCGTTCCGGTTGCGACTTCCCAAAGCCCGATCGGGTTGTTCTCTCCCCTGTCCGCCGCGACGATGCGACCGTCGGGTGAGAACAGGACCGATTCCGCAGGGATCGGTTCATGAGTCCAAGCGTGATCGTAATCATCCTCGATGACCCTCTGCACCCGACCTGATCCGGTATTCCACACAACCAAGTATGGGTTTTCTGATCCGGCCGCCGCTAGAAAGCGTCCGTCCGGCGAGAACGCCAACGGCCCGGCCAGATCCTCACCGGGATTTTCAAGCTCTTTCTCTGCACCGGTGCGTATCTCTCGCAGCTTCAGCAAGGGCCTGAATTCATTGGCGGCCCACCTGTCAATGATCGCGACCCAGCTTTCGTCACTTGAAATGGATATCCCTGGTTCTCCCCTCTTTGCTGTTGGGAGTTCAACCTTTTTTCCGGTATTAAGGTCGCGGACCTCGCTTCCTGAGATCAGAAATCTTCCGGAAGGTGAAAATGAGAGTGTTTCCAATCGGTCATCGGTCTCGAACGTCGAGATCGCTTTCCCTGATCCGATATCCCACAGCTTGACGCTGTAACCGATGCGACCCATTTGATGGCTGGCGAGGGTCCTGCCGTCCGGTGAGAACACGAAGTGGTAGATGAAATCGTCCTTACTGTCGAGGAGCTTTGATTCTCCGATCCGTTCGATCTCCCACAGCCGCAAGGCGCCGCTGCTGTCGCTGCTCCCAAGAAATCTGCCATCTTTCGAAAACGAAAGCTCCTCAATCCATTCAGCCCTGCCTCGAAGAGGACCCAGTTCCGTTCCTGACGGCAGGTCCCAAAGCTCGATTTCCGCACGCCTGGACAGTGCCAGGATCGCGCCGTCATTTGAAAAAGCGGCCCCCGCGAAATCTCCGCGCTCTCCAAGGAACATCGCGTTGCGCCGGTTTTCTACGTCCCACAGCGCATTTCCGAAAACGAGGAACCTTCCGTCAGGTGAAAAGGAGGGCCGGTAGATCCCGCTGAAATTTCTCCTGGTAAGAGAGGTCTCAATTTTTCTCGAGGTCGCCAATTCCCATAGCGAAATGCTCTTCTCATCGAAGCCCGCCGCAGCGAGCAGTCTCCCGTCAGGCGAAAAGACCAGAGATCCGGGATCGTTCCGGTCTCCGAGAATCAGCGCTTTACTCTGTCTCTCGACATTAAAGACCTGTCCCCCTGCAGCGAGATACTTGCCGTCAGGTGAGAAAAAGATTGAGTAGGCAGCTTTCGAGGTATCTAAAGGATTGCCGCGGATCTCACCGGTATACGCGTCCCAGAGGATCACTTTTCCGTCTTCACCTGCGGAGGCCAGGATCGTTCCATCGGGCGAGAACGCGAGCGCCCTTGTGTGACCTGCATGTCCTTCAAACGACTTCAGTTCCTTTTCCTTTACCGGGTCCCAAACACTTACAGATCCGTCCGCATTTACTATCGCCAACGATCTTCCATCGGGCGAGATCGCGATCGGCCCAACGTCCGGCTGTTGTCCTTCAATTTCCGGTCGGCCCAGGAATTCCGGCATTTCACCGGTTTCTACATCCCAAACCCCAAACTCGCTGACGAGCAGTTTGCTGTTTGGCGAAAAAGAGACCGATTCTCCTCCCAGCAGCACCTCCCATTTCTTCCTTCCCGTCGCCACTTCCCAAAGGATGAGCAGACTGCCTCTCTCCTCGACCGTGGCTAGCAACTCACCTTCCTGAGAGAATTTGATCAAACGGAGAGAATCATCGTGACCTTTTAGGGAGCGCAATACTCTGCGCGTCCTGATGTCCCACAGCTTCACTGTTCCGTCCATACCTCCGGAAGCGGCGAGTCTCGCATCGGGGGAGAATTCGAACGCGCTGACACCCCCTGGATGGCCTGTTTGGACGATCAATTCAATACCGTCGTCATCATCGGTTTGTCCAGTTACACTTGTCGCTATGACGAGAAAGGTCAGGATCAGGAAGTGCATAAGTCTTCGCACAATCCCTTTTCTGACCCAGTTGAGGACCGGGCAATCTCCGAAGTGTTTCCCTTCAAATGCTCCGGAATTTTCCAACATTTCTCAACACTCCTCGTAACATTCTCGCCCGGAAACGCTCTTCACCTCGCATCTTCCAACCAAGGTACCAGCGAAGTAACTCCCGGACTTCACTTGGGAATCGCGCCGTCGTGTCGCGATTCCGATGTCCTGCCTTTCCCCGCCATCAATGCCGGCGGTATCTCGATATTCAGTCCGAGAATGTCCTATTCCGAGCTGTACTCCGCGACGTATTGCTCAAGTTCAAGCGCTCTCTCTTTCGTCACCTTCATTTTCGAGTTTGCGATCCAGGGCTGATACATCGTCCCTTTTCCTTCGAAGAGTTTCTCCTTAAACGCGATCCTAGAATCGGCGTATTCGCGCCAAGCCTTCTGGGAGTTCTCCAATGCAGCGACTTCCTCCGTGGAATGTTTCCCCCTCAACTCCTTCAGGGCCGATTCCATACTTTCGTTCCAGAAGTCGTGGCCGGCTCCCAGACAAGCGACCTGGCCCTGTGTCGACGGATACTTCTCCAGGCAGGCATCGATAGCAAGATCAGGACACCCCGATTTCTCTTCCTCCGACTTCGCCTGTTCCCAGCAGTTCGCGACAAACGTCTCGAAGAACTGCTTCTTTTCGTCAGGGGAAGTGCTTCCGTCACGGCCGGCCGAAAAGCTGATAGTTGGCAATGCAAGAACTGCCAAAGCAACTGAAAAGACTGTTAACTCAAAAAAGACTTCACGTGGTTGATCGTCATCATCGTTCGTCCTCCCAAGTTCCTTAGTATTGGGTTTTTCGATTCACGATTTGTTAGTGGTGACTGATCGAAAAACCTTACAAACGATACGTGTGCGTTTCCTGCCGTGAGCGGAAGCAAGACGCACATCGGCCCAAGCCGAGATCCACTGGTCTCAGCACCCGTATTACCTCCTGCCTTATAGTGATCAGTCCGATCCTGACCTGGCGTTCCGTCGAGAATGACAATAGACGAAAAGCGCTGTTGGTCTTTCCACAGGTCTGCTCGGAGGGACCGGACATAAGGCGCCACCGGAAGTATTGAATGTTTATTGGTTAGCCGCACTTTATACGCTCGGGCCGGTGGAAGTCAATAAATTCAGGGGTCGAGCGATGGGCTACTTGTCTAGCTCTTGACGTTGGACTTTGGAGGTCGAGATGCACAAGGAATAAAACCTCCCGCAAAGGCGCCAAGGCGCGAAGTTCCGCAAAGGAACTGGGAATCAATCACGTTCGATCTTTTTTGCGGTCCTTGGCGTCGTTGGGGCTTTGCGGGAACCCTTCGGTCGAACTTCTCACACGGCAATGCACAAGGAACAAAACCTCCCGCAAAGGAACCGGTAATCAATCATGCTCGATCTTCTTTGCGGTCCCTGGCGTCTTGGCAGCTCTGCGCGAATCATCGCATAGATCTTTCGATACCGGCTCAATGCCGAGTACCGCGCTTGAACCCGGGACCCCGCTTCCGGACGTGTTAGAATGCCCGTGTCCGGCGGACCGAGGAATGATCTGCGCGGCTTTTATGCTTTAACCCTTGTCCGGAGAAGAAGAATGAAAAGTCTATTGCGCGCTCTCCTGCTGGCCGCATTGCTTCCTTTGAGCGCTCTGTCTCAAACACCGACCCCTGAACCGCAAGCGGACGACGACGATGTGGTTAAGATCACGACATCCCTGATCCGGCTTTATGTAACCGTCACGGACAAGAAGGGGAATCCGGTTTCCGATCTAACTCCCGACGAGGTCGGGACTCACTATCTTGTATGGGAAGGCGACCGGTTCCGGGATGTGTCGTTCGTCGGGCCCAAATAGTTCGGGCAAAACGTCAGCCGCGGGTCCTTGGTTGCGGATATCGACACAAATACCAATTACACTGAGGCGGTTGACGAAACCGAAATTTGGGCGGGCCCAGGCAGTCAGGACCGCACACCATGATCATAAGGAGGACTTATGAACGGCGCATCACGATTTTCGTATTCAAGGCTTGCAAGAATGGCCAAACTGATCGCTTTCTGCGGATTGGCCAGCACGTTCGCCTGTTCGGCCCTTCCCGGCGGTAACGACGCGGTCTCGAACGAGACCGGCGGACAGGAAAGATCGGAACGAGCAGGCGAGACAGCTCGCAGTCAGAATGGTGTCGGCAAGGATTCCCCCTGTTTCAACGAATATTACCCCCTCACTCCGGACATCGTCCGAAGATACGGGGTATTCACTGGAAAAACGGAAGAGTCCGAGGATTACAGCGATCCGCCGACCACTTATCTGAAGAAGCAGGATTACTCCGGGGAAAGCTCGTTCACCGAGTTCCTAGAATTCTCAAACGGCATAGAGCATACGGTAAAGTGGAACTGCGCTCCTGAAGGCCTCCGCAACGACGAGTTCATCGGATATCTGAAGGGTCCAAACAGTTCGAACGAAGTCGAGGTGGTCAGCAGCTCGGGAGTTTATATGCCGAGAGAGGATTGGAGGGTCGGTGCAAAATGGTCGTACGAGATAAAGGTGAAGATCAAATCCGGCGCCTCGGGCGGCGGCGATATTACTAACGATGCGCGGATCGACTACGAGATCATCTCGCTGGACGACCGGGTGAAGGTGCCGGGCGGAGAGTTCACGGCGGCAAGGCTCAGTTCGGTTTCGAATATGGAAGTGGTCATCCCCGGGCGCCCCAATACGCCCGTGAAATTGACGAATTCCGAATGGTATTCGCCGGAGGTCGGACTCGTAAAGTTACTGCAGACAGGATTCAACACCGCGACAACCGTCTACCTCGGAGACGAGAAGAAGTAGCCGGGATCCGGCTGTCGGTCCGGGGGGCAGAACGATCCGGCGTAGTTTTGTGATCCTCCTGAAGTTCAAATTACATTCGGGGCGCAGGATCAAACTCTATGACGACAGGGGGTTTAACTGAATCGGGCGGGTTCGCGGGTTCTTCTTTTTCCGGAGATCTTCGCGCCTATGATCCGGGGGCAGGTCTCGGGTCGTATTAGAATGCGTGCGGCCGATGTCGTTGAGATCGAATGCGGGTGGGCCGCAACCAGATAATGTCCTGCAAGTCCAGATATATGCTTCGAACTGCTCTTCTTCTCTCGATTGTCGCGCTGTTCCCGCTGGTTGTCTTTGGTCAATCGCCGATGCCGACGCCTCCTGCAGATGACTATGTGGTAAAGATCACGACATCCCTGATCCGGCTTGATGTAACCGTCACGGACAAAAAGGGAAATCCGGTTTCCGATCTGACTCCCGACGAGGTCGAGATCTACGAGAACGGAAAGAAACAGGAGATCACTCAGTTCCGGTACGTATCTTCACGCCCTGCAGACCTGGCCGAGCTGGAAGCAGCCGCAGAAGGCATTCCGGTTCCAAGACCTGTCGGCCGCCTGTCCGATCAAAACATTCGAAGGACAATCGCGCTTGTGGTCGACGACCTCTCGCTTTCGTTCGAAAGCACACACTTTGTCAGGCGGGCGCTAAGGAATTTCGTGGAGACGCAGATGCAGGAAGGCGACCTGGTCGCGATCATCCGCACCGAAGGCGGAATGGGCGCACTCCAACAGTTCACCTCCAATAAGGAACAGCTTTATGCCGCCATCGAGAAAGTGAAATGGAACCTCAGAGGCAGGGCCAGGGTGGGTGCCTTCCTGCCTATCGACGGTTCCGAGCCGGAGCCGGAAGGTGACGGAAGGATCGTGAACGACGAGAGCGACGTGGACGAATACCGCGAGGACCTGTTCGCGACCGGCACCCTTGGGGCTCTGAACTTCATCGTCCGCGGTATGCGCGATCTGCCGGGACGAAAGTCGGTAATGCTTCTCTCGGACGGTTTTCTGCTTTTCAGGAAGAACAGCAGGGGATTCGTCGAGTCTACAAGGCTTTTGACAGGTATGGAACGCCTCGTCGATCTTGCCAACCGTTCATCCGTCGTGATCTACACGACCGATGCGCGCGGGTTGCAGACTGCCAACTTCACCGCCGCCGACAGTATGTCGGGGCAGAATGGAGTGTTCATCAACCGCGCCCTCTCCGACAGGCGGTTCGAACTGAACCAGACACAGGACGCGCTGATCTATATGGCTGAGAACACGGGAGGGCTTTCTTTCCGGAACAACAACAGCATCCGCCGGGCGATCGGGGGCATGCTCGACGACCAGAGCTATTACCTGGTCGGTTACGAGCCTGATGACGAGATCTTTGATCCGGAAAAACGGAGGTTCAACAAGATATCCGTTAAGGTGAGCCGTCCGGATTCCGAGGTTCGCTACCGGAGCGGATTCTTCGGTATCACCGACGAAGAGGTGAAGGCTCCGAAGGAGAATATGACGAACGACGAGCGGATCCTGGACGCGTTGGTCTCGCCGTTCGCCAGGAACGAGATCAACCTCAGCCTTCACACTGTGTACAAGGGTGCCCGGAAGAAGGATCTGTCAGTCGGCTCCTACCTTCACATTGACCTTCGCGACGTACGGTTCGTCGAACAGCCGAACGGCAACAAGACCGCGGCCTTTGACCTTCTGGTTATGAACTTCGGCGACAACGGCGTGCCGCTGGGCAACTTCAGCAAGACCTTTACCGCCGATCTATCACCCGAGAGGTATGAGCGCCTTTTGAAGGAAGGTCTTGTTTATTCATTCAACCTGCCCGTTGAGAAGCCGGGCGCGTACCTCGTGCGCATCGCCGTGAGGGATCACTCGACACAGAGAGTCGGATCTGCAAACCAGTTCATAAAGGTTCCCGACCCGGGGAAGAACGATCTGATCCTCTCCGGGATCGTGGTCAACAACATCAGCTATGAACAGTGGAATTCGGGGTCCGGTGCGAACCCGGTGAGATCGGACACGGAAGGCTGGGAAGACGCAACCGGCTATGATGCTGCGGCCAACACGGCGCTGAGAAGGTTCGCGAGCGGTTCGGTGCTTCTTTACGCTCTTGATTGCTATAACGCGGGAAGGAAGAAGAACGACCCGGTGAAGCTGCTTGTAAGGACGAGGCTTGTCAGGGACGGAAGGGTCATATATGAAGGAAAGGACGCGCCGCCCGGGGCAGCCGCCGAATCATCCGACGGCGGAGTTCCGGTCGTGGGCGCGCTCAACCTCCCCGATTCGCTCGAACCGGGAGCGTACGCGCTTCAGGTGATCGTCACCGACGAAACGAGGAAGAAAGGCGGCCGTTTTGCGTCAGCATTTGTTGAATTTGAGCTAGTAAGGGGCAGTCCGGCTGCTTCAGGTATCCGTTAAGCAGAAACGCAACACTATGTATGGTAATGGGCCCGGTTCAGGGGGCTGGAGTCTGTGACCTCGGGTTCGACCGCTTGATCGTGCCGACCAAGACCCTCCAGGAGCATTGACTGACAAAAACTCCGTTTGCTCTCCTTTCGGCTTACTTGGTAAGACCTATTACCCCCGAAAAGGCGCCAAGGCGCGAAGTTCCGCAAAGAAGAAGGACACCCCAGCGCATTCGTCATTCTTTCCAGTCCTTAGCATCGTGGCGGCTTGGCGGGGGATAGAACTGATGTTTGTAGCTGAACCCTCCCGAGAGAAGGTTGGACTCGGTGTGCCGGGGAGTACAGCGCATTCCGGAAGAGGCCCGCCTCGTATTGCCGGAAGTCAAAAATCTTGACAAAAAACCCTATCGGTAATAATAAGAAGCGTGAAGGCAACAACGAGACCTCGAAAAGGACACCCGCGGGTAAGTGATCTTGAATGCCGCCCGCGAGCTTACGCATGGGATCCGTTGAAGGTGTGCCGCCTAGCAAGATGAATTCCACCGGACGGGTGGCCTTGAGCCTTTGAACCCGATTGGTGGTTTTTTTAACCCCGGGGAACAGGATTTGGCAAATACGATCCGATTCCCCTTTGAGTCGTCGAGTTTCAAAAGGTCGAATGAAGACGAACTCGCAGAAGCGTATCGTACGGCTGTACGAAGAAGCAGCGGAACTGTCTGACGAAGACCGTGAGGCGTTTCTAGCCAGCAAGTGCCAAGGCGACCCGGAGCTGAAGGAGGTCATTGAGGCCTTGCTTCGGTCCGGGCGGCAGGGCGGTTCCGATCGCAATAAGAAACGGTACGGATCAGATGGCGAACTGACTGCCTCGCCGGATTCCGACACCAAGTCATTCTCTGTCATTTACGGAGAAAGTCTGCCGGAACACTATCGTTTTATTCAGAGGATCGGAAAAGGCGGAATGGGTGAGGTCATCCTCGCTGAAGATACGAGACTAAACCGAAAGGTCGCGATCAAGTTCCTCACCAGGGAAGTAACGGACGATCCGGAGCGGCTGAAGCGCTTTCGGCAGGAAGCGCAAGCCGCGTCCGCTCTGAATCATCCGAATATCATCACCGTGCATGACATTGGGGAGGGAAGCGGACACCACTACATCGTATGCGAATACGTACAGGGGATAACGCTCTCACAGCGCATTGGGAAAGAAAGGATCCCGGTCCTGGAGGCTGTCGAGATCGCCGAAGAAATCTGCTCGGCGCTTGAGGCGGCCCACGCCTCTAACATCATCCATCGCGACATAAAGCCTGACAACGTGATCCTCAAGGAGAACGGCGGGTTGAAAGTGCTGGACTTTGGGCTCGCAAAGTCCGTCGGCGCTTCGAAATCCGCGGGGGTCGACGGCGAAGCGAACACGTTCGAAAAAGTGCTGACGATTCCCGGAATGGTCCTGGGGACCCCTCAGTATATGTCCCCGGAACAGGCCAGGGGACGGATGGTCGATCCACGTTCTGATCTTTTCAGTCTCGGGGTGATCCTCTATGAGATGTTGACCGGAAGGGTCCCATTCAAAGGGAAAAGTACGGTGGATGTCATCGTATCCATCGTTAACGAAGAGCCGTCCCCGATCGAACGCGAGTTGCCGAATCCTCCCGAAACCCTTAAGAGCGTGATAAGAAAAGCGCTGGCAAAGAAACGGAAAAACCGATACGAGAGCGCGGGAGAAATGCTCTCAGATCTCCGCGAACTGAAGAGCGAGCTCAGATCCCGGGACGAAGGACTGGCTGAAACCGGAATCCTTGAGCCGAAGACGACAGCTCAGAATTCGATCCGCTCGCTTTTCTCGAGGCGATTCTTGTGGGAGGTGCCGATCGTTGCCGTCGTGCTTGCGCTTCTTGGAGGCTCGTTTTGGTATTTTTTCGGACCGGTAGAAGAGAACACGTCCGTGCGGTCTCCGATGAGGTCCGTAAACATCACTCGCTGGAACAGCGGTTCCGGCGAGCTGATTGCCGCAGCCTCATTATCCCCCGACGGTGACCGGATCGCATTCGGCTCCGCCAGATCCGGCTCGACAGAGATCTGGGTCAAGCCTACGGGCAGCGGGGAACCTCTTCCCGTTACAAGAAACTCCTTTTACAACCAGTATCCGGTCTGGTCGCCGGACGGACAGGAGATCGCGTATTTCTCGAGTCGCGCGGGGGAAAGAGGTATATGGAAGATTCCATACACTGGCGGCTCGCAGGTACAGGTAATCGGTGACGTCGATGCCGCGACAAAGGTAAGGTTCTGGGCTCCGAGTGGAAAGATCTATTACCAGGGAGCGCGCGATCTGTTTTCTGCAAATGTTTCTGACGGCGCGACGAAACAAGTCACTTCTTTCGAAGCGGAAGGCCTTGATCCCAGAGTCATAGAGATCTCGCGGGACGAATCGCAAATCGCGTTCTCGGTTCTCGAGGATAATCGGTGGAGACTGAAGGTGAAAAGTACAGGTTCGGATGTTCCGGGTAGGGAGATCGCCTCTTCACAGGAACAGATAGCCTACTTTGCATGGATGCCCGACGGTTCGAAAATCGTCTACAGCGCACAAGTAGACGGGATCTACCAGGTATTCGAGGTATTGCTAAGCGGCGGCGATCCGATCCAGCTTTCAAACGGCATCCAGGACCTGCTTGTGGAAGATGTGTCCTCGGACGGCAACGCGATCCTCTATGGAGCGGTCGATGAGTCCTCTGACCTCTGGATGGTCGATACAGGCTCGGGAGAAGTAAGCCTTGTGGCCGACGAAATGGCCTCGGAATACTGGGCGGATGTCTCCCCGCAGGAACCGAAAGTCGCGTACCAGTCCGTTCATACTGCCAGCCGGCCATTTGGCGGTTCGATCGAAAGCAAGCCTCTTCGTGCAGCGAATGACGCGCTTACGGTTACACCCTCTGGGTTCTGCCCGGTCTGGTCCAATGATGGCACTTCGATAGCGTTCTTCCGAAAGTCCCGGGAATCCACGGAGATCTGGAAATCGGGTTCCACAGGCGATGAGGCCAAAAAGCTCAGTGAAGGTGATATCCAGACGCCCGATTACATGGGGACTCCCTACTTACTTATCGGAACCAACCATTTGAGCTGGTCTCCCGACAGCAACTCGATCGCTTACGCAGCCCGCACCGAAGGTGTCTCGAACATCTGGATCGTATCCAAGGACGGCAAGAGCAGCGAACGGGTTACGGACAACGATAAAAAGTCGGAAACGCTCTGCTGCCCCGTATGGACCCCGGACGCGGGAAAGTTGATCTACTCGTCGGAAGATTCAAGCGCTTTGGCATCGGGTGGGGATACTTATGCAATATCGGTCCGCGAAATTAAGGCGAAACAAACCCGGAATCTCATCAGTTCGGAAGGAAGGATCCGGCTCCTCGGCCTCGATCCCTCCGGTACAAATGCAGTATTCGCGCTGAAGCCTCTCAGTCCTGCTTCGACGGCGACGCCTGAGAAGATCTATGTTCAGGCGGTTGACATATCGTCAGGTGCAGTCTCAAGGCTCGCGGAACTCGAAGTCGCTTACTTTCACAATATCCACCTTTCACCGGACGGCCGGTCGGTCGCATTCGTCTCGAAACGGGACCAGAGTTCTCTGATCTCGGTCTTGCCGCTTAACGGCGGAACTCCCAGGTTGCTGGTCGAAGAGAAGGACCCGAAAGTGTTCGTTTCGAGCCTCTCCTGGTCACCAGACGGTAACTTAATCATCTTCGGCAGGCAGTCTCGTGCAAACCTTCTCTCGATGCTTGTCAATGAAGGCTAAAAGGAGCACCAAATGAACAGAACACGCATTAGCAAGATATCAGTCTTACTGGCTGCAGCGTCCTTGGCGTTTACGATGGCCTGCGGAACGGACCAGGATACGCCGCCGGAAACGAACGAAGGCACGCAACAAGTAACTCCATCCCCTAAAGAAACTGCCGCGATCCCGGCCTGCAGCGCGGATACTATTGGTGAAAGGATCACCGCATTGAACGAGGCAATAACCAGAAAGATCGCCAATTCTCCTTTCGCTGATCAGCACAAGGAGGGCAAATTCACGATCCGCGCAGAGAAACGGACAAAGATCATCGAAGACAAAGAAGGCACACAGAATATTGAGTACATCGCCTTGACGGTTAAGGGCTCGGTGAACAGCAAGGGAAAGGACGGCTTCGAGCGTTTTAACGGATTTGTTAAACCATTCTTTGGCCCAACTTGCGTGGTTGAAGTGAGCTACGGCGGATCAACGCAGGATCCTTCAACAACTTCTTTCAAGTCGTCGTGGTGCGAAGAAGGTAAGCAGGTTTGTGCTGACGGCGAATGCAGGGAGCGGTGCACGAACAAGCAATAGTCGAGGGTTCGAGGCTGCATAATTGGTTGTTGGATCCGGCTTAACTCTGTAGGCTTTTCTGAGCCCGGAAGCGTTGTTCCTATTTTGCAGTTGGAGGGTGTAGATACGCGGCAGTCACCGGGATACGCGCAGCCTTTTCCCTTATCGGGTCACCATTGCCAGCGGGCCATTCTTCAATCCGATCCTCCAGGGCGACTGCTGTCAGCAGGTGTCAGTGGCCGGACCTGGATCCGGGATGACACTGTTCTTCCGGCGATTCAGTGTCCGCGGGCTTTCGATCCTGACTCGTGGAGGGATCATTCGGCCTGCTTTCGGTTCCAGGAGTCGTCGCAGCTTTGCGGCGGCCCTACGGTCGGACTCCTCACACGGCAATGCTCAAGGAATAACACATATCGCAAAGGCGCCAAGGCGCGAAGTTCCGCAAAGAAAAGAACGACCTGGCGCACTCGTTCTTCTTTCCGTCGCTTGGAGCCGATGCGGGAGCTGATCTTGCGGGAAGACCAAGCTAAGAATTTTCTCGCTGTTCGACGATGATCGGGCCGGTTTCACTCAGCAGTCCGGTTCGCGGGCGAGAAGTTCGTACGCCTGCGTTCGCGGATCTCTTCTCCACGTCTTTCCCCTTCCACGAGCTCGTAGCCCAGAAGCGCAATGATCCGACCTCTTATGAAAAGAGGACGGGCATTCCCGTACCAGTCCACGCACGATGCCTTGCAGTTGTCATCGCGTGTGCGTTCAGCGTCAGAACGCAACGCACCCATTTCAGACAGCTTGAGCGAATCGCTTCGAAGGAAAAGTATTGACGCGGAGCCTCGGAACAAGTGCTCGTAACCGGGCCTGCCTGCTTCGCGGATCGGAAGGCCCAAGACTCCGCCATCGCGGGATTCGGGTTTGTAGAAGAATCCGTGGCTGCGGAGCTCACCCTGCGAAGCGTTCTCGCGGACATATGATCTTCCGATCGAAGGTCTGCCGGCCAGATCAACCGGCGAGAAATGCAAGTCTTTTCCGCCGCTACCGATGGCAATCGCGTCCTTCCCGAGCGCTTCAATGCGGTCGACCCCGTGCGGCAGATCCAGTTCGAAAACTTCTCCGGTCTCGAAGCGGACCGCGGTCAAAGCCGATCCCCGCGAAGTGCTCTCCGGGTACCCCCAGCCAGAACCACGCCCGTAGAGCAGGAAATCTCCTACGAAGCGGTTACGGACCGTGTGTCCTTCGGGTCTTGGAACTTCTGTGTATTCTGACTCCAGGGCCGAATCGCTTCCGTCGCAGAATCGGTCCGTGCGCACGCGAAGAAGCGACGCCCTCCCCCCTGACTGTTCCGCATTCCACATACCGTCTCCGGCACCGGTGTCCCTTACTAAGACGTTCAGGTACCCGTCCGGACTTTCCTGGAAAGAAAACTGGTCGATCGGGCTCCCCGATACACCTAGCGCCTGAGGCGCTGAACCGTCCAAGGGCAGTTTGTATAGCATCGAGGGGATGTCGGCCTGCCTTTGAACGTAACCGGTCGACGTAGTCCAAATGTAAACGGACTCCGGGGAGACGTAGAACACGCGACCTGCGGGACCTAACACGGATGTTGCCCTGCAATCTAGATCGCCCCTTTCCGCTTCACAAACGGCAACCGTGTGGATAGCGGCGCCCCATACCTCGTCGAGTCGCCGAGCGGGCTTGTATACCCGCTGCGGCTTCGACATCGTGACAAATTCTCGGTCTGTCACTCCTTTTCGCCAGCGGCGGTACGCCGGAAATCGTATTTCGGGCCTGTCTCCGTGAAACCACAGGTACTGCGGCATATAGAAGACCAGCTTGCCGTCCACAAGCCGGCTGGCGTAATTCCTGGAAGAAAAGTAGTCGTTAGAGCGAATGTGGTAGGTGGAAAGATACGAAAGTTTCCCGGTGCCTTCGATCCTGAACGACACTACTTCAGTACCCCCGCGCTCGTAGCTGTAGCCTATCACGAACACCGTGTCTGACGAGATCAACATCTCGTCGTACCACGTGCCCTGCGGATCCATTCCCGGACCGAAAGCATCGACCGCCGAGACGGGCCTTAGTGAATTGTCGCCGATCTTCACCGTGAACAGCCTCCCGCGCCTTAGGATCACGAGATGGTCACCGTGCAACTTCACGATCCCGCCTTCGTCGACACCGGCGTGCTGCACGTTTGTAACTGATTCCTCCATCGGAAACGGTCCGGCGGAGGGCTTTAATTCAAAGTTGTCCGTCGCGACACCGGCGACATTCGAGTTCGAGCTTCCGTCCGCGTATTGGCGCGAGCGGTTCTCCTTCTGTTTTTCCGCCAGGTTCGTAAGAAACGAGTCAAGTTCTTCCTGAGTACGGAACGACTCCAGGGTTTTTCCCGACTTCAATGAAAGGTCTGGTATTTCGGACCGTAGAATCCATCCGACACTCTGAGAAGAAATGGCGTTGTCGGTACCGGCGATTATTAAGACGATCAACGAAAAGACGATAACTGCGATCAGCGCCAGCGTAAATGTGCGATTCATCGGTGTGCCTCCTTTGCTCTGTGCACCTTGGCCGCCGAAGCGGACTCTTCCGTTATTTCCAAAGGGAATGTATCAGTGCTCTCCGGCTTGCAAAGTCGCTGCAGAGCGAACACCTCTTTCCGATTCAGTTCAGTTCAGGCTTTCTTTGGCTCGACAAGGTATGAATCGATTTGTTCCGCCGTATGGGATAAAGCAACGATTCGATTTGTTGAATAAAGGGGGGGGGGGACGGAAAGTATTGCGTCAATGTGTGGTCGGATCCTTAGCTTTGGGGGCCGCGGTCGTTGTTGCGGCTTGGCGGTAACCGTTCGATCGGGCTTTACCAACCGCACCTCTCGAATTCCATTTTGTCTCCCGCAAGGGCGCCAATGCGCGGAGTCCTGCAAAGAAAACTGAAGAGGGCTATTCGTCCGGCTTGCCGCTTTCGCCCAGAACCTTTTCTGCCTCGGCAAGTCTGATCCCTTCCTGCGCGCGCAGCTCTTTCCTCAGCCAGTAAGTGTGCTCGGCGCCGACGCTGACAAGGATCCGCGATCCCTTGTTCGCACGGGCGGCTTTAAGGATCTTCTTTAGGAAGTGCCCGTTCCAGCCTTCCCAGCCATTCTCCTGCTTCTCGCCGTACAAACGGTTCTGACAAGCGTGCTTAACCTCGAACAGTGCGTCCGTCTGCGGGGAATTCACTTCTGAAGCCGACTGCCAGTACTTGAAAAGGTATTCGTAGAGCGATTCGACGTAGGTCGAGAAGCCCGCGGCGGCGTCCGGCTTTGCCTCTCTCAATGCGGCGTCGGAAGCCCTAATCAGCCCTACGAGTTCCAAGAACTTCGGCTCGGCCGGCTCGAGCGGGACCATCTTCGCGTCGATCCTGTCCGCGGTTGGGAAGATGCTCTTGTGGTAATCGACCTTGGTCTTCTGTTCTCGGCGCGTCCGTAAGTCTTCCGGTGTCAGCTCGACCGCGATGATGTCCGGGCGGTAGCTTTCGACTATCTCCGAAAGCTTCTCGAACGTGTAATCGTTGTCCTTGCTGTGGAACTGGTGAAGCGTCGAAAGGACGAGCACTTCGGTCCCCGGCTGAGAGGCAGCCGCGGCAGAAAAGCAGCAGACCGCGGCTCCTACACACAATACGTGCCTGATGAAGTTCTGCATATTTTCTGTCTGTTAACAGGGAACGGCGGAAAAGGGGCCGATTTTATGAGTCTTCGCGATTCGCCAACTTGTTCGTTTCCGTCTCTTCCCCAGCTCCAGGCGGCGGGTCGTCTTTTCCACAACGCCTTCGGCGACGAGGTCGTCGTTCCTTTTTCCCGGTGCGGGCTCGGGGGATACGTAATCAGTTCGCGATTCCGGCAATTGATCACGCTCGGTCCGAGGGATCTCGCGCGGGGCCGCAGAAGCGCGCACGACCTTTTTATCGCCGGACGAAACACGGATCGCCTGGGCGATCCCGAAACCGATCAGCGGAAAGGCGAATATCAGGAGCGCGAACAGAGGGTTCGGAGTTCCCGTGTTGCCGTCGATCCCACCTATGAAAGCGACAAGCAGGAACGCGACTCCCAGGAACAAGGAAAGCATCGCGAGTTCCCATCTCAGCTTACGGAAGATCCCCTTGCCTTCATCACCGTCCGAGACGACAAGCCTTCCCTCGAGCAATGCGGCCACAGCTTCGATCTCCGCTCCGCATTTCCGGCAGAAGCGGACACCCGACGTGTTCTCGGTCCCGCATTTTGGGCAGTAGATGTACATCGGATTGAAGTTTCGGCCCAATCGGACCGGAAGAGATACAATACGGCGAAATCGGCGCGCGTATTCTGCCCCAAGTCTAGCTCCGGCACGGTGTTCGTACAAAACGCCCGGAATCAGTTTTCGAAGGCGGTTCTTGAAATCGGCCGGGTTTTTGTCCATATTGCTTTGAACCGGACAATTCTCAACCGGGATCCCTTTCTCGTTCCGAACTTAAGCCCGAATGACCGTTACGATCGCATTCCTCATCCTCGTCCTTGCCGCGATGGTGTATCTCTTCCTGACGGAGAAACTGCCCATCGACCTCACGGCGTTCATCGGCCTCGTGGTTCTGATCTTCACGGGCTACGTCACCGCAGACCAGGCGTTCTCCGGCTTCGCGTCATCGGCCGTGATCACGATGCTGGCGATCTTCATCGTCAGTGCAGGGCTTATGAACTCGGGCGTCGCGGACGTAGCCGCGGCGTGGATCCACAAACTCGTCGGGAACCGCGAGCGTCTGCTTCTGGTAACCATAATGCTTACCGCGGGCATACTCTCCGCGTTTATGAACAACATCGCCGCCGTAGCCCGCGGCCTTCAGGCCACGGCTAAGATATCTGATCGCTACGCGATCGGCGTCCGAACGTCGGACCTCGATATGTTTAGAGCTGCGCTTCGCGCTGCGAATGCAGGGCGGAGCCCTGAGAACCGTTTAGTTTGCAAGCATCAACTGCCCCCGGCTTCAGCCGGGGGAATTCCAGAGCATCTCAAATTCCTTGCCGGCTCTAGCCGGCATTTTCAGGGCTAAAGCCCCATCAAGCATTGTGGACTCTGTTAACCCCCCGCTAAAGCGAGGGGCAACTGATTCTCCATTTTCCAGAGACTACGTTCCCGCATAAGGTTTCGAACCGACCACCCCTTTTCCTTCGCGTACAGTGGTGATCTTTCCGGCTTCGACCCCGTCGATCTTCTCGGTCTTGCCGTTGCTCCAGCGAACCTCGACTCCCGCGATCGTTTCATCCTCAGCCAGTCCGAAATGCAGCCGAAGGTCATTCTGAGACAGATAGCTGGAGCCCGCCTGCACTTCCTGTATCAACGTGCGCTTGTCGGTCTTCAAAATGACTCGAGCGCCCACTTCGCCAAGGTTCTTGCCTACCCCTTCAAGCTGAAATGTGACGCCTCGGTTCCGGTTCTGCGTAATGTTCAAAAGAATGTTGGGCTGTTCGCCCAGATTCGTCACCACCACGTCGATCAGGCCGTCATTGTTCAGGTCTCCGAATGCAGCCCCGCGCCGCGACCGCAGTTCGATCTTGTCCAGGCCCGATCCCACGGTCACGTCCTCAAACCGTCCGTTTCCAAGATTCCTGTGAAGAAGGAACGCCTGCCTGAAACCCGGCTGGCCTTCTGACTTCGCTGAGTCTACCTGCGGATAGACGTGACCGTTCAGCACCAGAAGATCCGGCAGTCCGTCGTTGTCCGGATCGAAGAACCCCGTGCCCCACCCCGTGTAAGGCGTTCCCGGCGGGCCCGTGTTCGAGTCCCTGCTCACATCGGTGAATCCCTTCTCGCCGAGATTCCGGTACAGAGTGTTCACCTCGCCGTCGAAATTCGTTATGAAGATGTCGAGCGATCCATCCCCGTCATAATCGCCGATCGCAACACCCATCGAACCCTGCTCGGCTCCCGCCCCGCTGTAACTGGTCCCGCTTTCGAAACTCACATCCTCAAAGGTCCCGTCCTGATTGTTGCGGTACAGGTAATTCGGATGGCTGTCGTTGGCGACGTAAAGGTCCGGCCACCCGTCGTTGTCAAGATCGCCCCACACGGCGCCAAGCCCGTAGAACTCGTCTTCATCCGCTACACCTGCCTCGGCCGAGACATCTTCGAATGTTCCGTCCCCTTTGTTCCGGTAAAGGCGGTCCGGCTCGCCTTTAAGTCCCCGGGGCCCGCACTGCACATCTATCTCCATAAATCTGCAGGTCGGAGCGCTGCCGAAGACAGGAAGTTCTTCAAGGTCAAGATAAACATACCCCGGTACGAACACGTCGAGATCGCCGTCGCGGTCATAGTCCGCCCAGGCGGCGCCCGTGTCAAAACCGCCTCCTTTCAGGCCCGATGCGTCCGTGAAATCCTCGAAGACGCACCCACCCTTTCCTTTATACACGGCGTTCCCTTTGAAACCGGTCACGAACAGGTCAAGGTGGCCGTCAGCATCGAAGTCGACCGCCGTCACTCCCATACCGAATCCCTTCCGCCCGAGGCCGGCCGAATCAGTCACGTTCTCAAACTTCGGCTCGCCATTCCCGGCAGGCGCCGCCTGTCGGTATAGGGTCACGAAAAGGTCACCGCCTTCCTTGAATCTGTCCACGGTGGACCCGTTAACGACCACTATATCGAGCAATCCGTCCGCGTTGCAGTCAAATACGGCGGCTCCTCCGCTCATCGACTCGACGATGTATCGCTTTTCATCTGAAGAGATGTGGGTGGCGTTGATTCCGCTTTCGGGAGCGATATCTTTGAATGTGATCGGTGTCGATTCCTGCTCCGAGGTTGGCGCGCATCCGGTGACCGCGACCAACAAGATCGAAGACACGAGAACGGCGGTGGGCCGTACTCGCAAGGTATGAAGCAAGCCGTTGATTGTACTCATCAATTTCTGTTTCTGAAGGGATCGAGTGGTTCTGAACCAAACAGGAATGCTTCTACCCGTGCTTTGCATCCTGATCGGAAAGATCATTCGTAACGGCCGATTCTTCCATTTCAAGATGCCTTGTCGTGCCTTCCACAACGCTTGAGGGCATATGGTCCGCGGTCCTGAATTTAGGATCAGCTTCGGGAGAGACGTATTCGGTTTGCGATTCCGGGAGCTCTTTTGATTCTCGACCGGGAGCCGTCTGGACGGTCCTGACCGTTACATTGCGGGACTCCTTGTCCTTGTTCGAAACCTTGATGATCTGCGCGATGCCGTATCCGATGATCGGAAAAGCAGCAAAAAGCAGCGCCAGCCACGGTGTCGTCGAATCGTTCTCAGGATCGAATCCGAAGACGAACGACGCGATAAGCAACGCCACTCCCAAAGAAAAGGACACCAGCGCTTTCTCCCAGCTTGGCCTTCGGAAGAAGCCCTCTTCTTCGCCTGATCCCGAGATCACCAACCGGCCCTCGATCAACGCGGCAACCGTATCGAGCTCCACCCCGCAGCTTCTGCAGTAGCGGACTTCGGTCGAGTTTCCGATACCGCATTTGGGACAATAGATCGTGCGTATTTCCATACAATCGCTTAACGTCGAAATTTCTTCCCTGTTCGCGACAAGTCTATTCGCAACGGTACCGGCGGACAAGAGCATTTATCTCGGAAACCGGTCCGCCCTCTTGAATTCCCGGTCGTTTTTGGACATATTTCTCCGTGTCCAACGTTTGGAGATATTCCGCTTAGCGTTAAATGACCCTTACGATCGCATTCCTCATCCTCGTCCTTGCCGCGATGGTGTATCTCTTCCTCACGGAGAAGCTGCCCATCGACCTCACGGCGTTCCTCGGCCTCGTCGTGCTGATCTTCACGGGCTACGTCACCGCCGACCAGGCGTTCTCCGGCTTCGCGTCATCGGCGGTGATCACGATGCTGGCGATCTTCATCGTCAGTGCAGGGCTTATGAACTCGGGCGTCGCGGACGTTGCCGCGGCGTGGATCCACAAACTGGTCGGGAACCGCGAGCGTCTGCTTCTGGTAACAATAATGCTTACCGCGGGCATACTCTCCGCGTTTATGAACAACATCGCCGCGACCGCCGTGATGATGCCGGCCGTCGCGAGCCTCGCGCGGCGGTGCGGGATCTCGCCGACGAAGATCTTTATGCCGCTTTCGTTCGGCGCGATCCTCGGGGGCGCAACGACCCTTGTCGGAACTCCGCCGAACATCCTCGCGGGAGCGATGCTCTCCGAACGCGGGCTTGAACCGTTCAAACTCTTCGACTTCACTCCGCTCGGCCTGACCCTTCTGGCGCTCGGCGTGATCTATATGGTTACCATCGGAAGGAAGCTCCTTCCCGACCGCAAGATCCGGGAAGAGGACGCGGGAGCCGAGCTGGCCGCGCTGTACAAACTTGAAGAAGCGCTGTTCACGATCAGGATCCCGGAAGGGTCTCCGATCGAGGGCAAGTCGCTCGAGGAAACCGGGATCGGCAACGTGTTCGGGGCTCAGATCGTCTCCGTGATGCACAAGCGGAAAAAACTTCTGGCTCCGTCCGCGGACATAAGGCTTGAGGCGGGCGACGAGCTCCTGGTCAGCGGCGACAAGGGACGCATCAGCGAACTGATAGAGATCCAGGACATCGACGTTACCGACGCGACGGTCGGCCAGCTCGGCGACCCTCAAGGAGGCGTCAGCGGAGTGAAGCTCAGGATCAACGAGGGAACGGCGATCCTCGGAAAGACCCTTCGTGAATCGGGATTTCGGGGAGGACTGGGGATCGCCGTATTCGCGATCGAGCGGGACGGAAAACGGTTGACGGGCCACATCCGCGATCTGCCGTTCCGTGTGGGAGATCTTCTCTACGGGATGGGAACTTCAGAAAAGGTCGAAGCCGTTGTAGACAGAACGGACCTTTTCGATGTCGAGGCGACCGGTTCTTCCGCGCTCGCAGAGCTCAAGGACGAGCCGATCCTTCTAATACGCTTGCCGGAGGACTCTCCGCTCGTGGGCAGAAGGATCGTCGGCAGTCAGTTCTCGGAGCTGATGCGAATAATGATCATAGGGATAATGAGGGACGACGCCGTCCTTTGGTCGATCTCTCCCGACGAGGTCCTGAACGCGGGCGACCGTTTGTTCGTCAGCGGCGAGAAAGAACGGCTCAGGGCACTGCTCAAGATCGGCGATGTCGAGCTCGTATCGGAGGTGTCGTCACCGGGGCTGGTATCCGAAGAGGTCGGGGTGCTGGAGGCCACGATCGCGCCCCGTTCGGCACTGGACGGAAGAACGCTCGCCGACGTGAGGTTCAGACAGACCAAGGGCGTCCAAGTGATCGCGATATGGCGCGACGGGAGGCCGATAAGGGACGATCTCGCCGATCTCGAGCTGAGGGTGGGCGATGGCCTTCTGATTCAAGGGAAACACGGCGCTCTGTCGACTCTCGGATCGGATGAAGACCTGGTCGTGCTGTCGCCGCTTCTCGGTGAAGCGAGGGACCTGAGCAAGGCTCCCTATTCGATCGGGGCGCTTTTGCTGATGGTCGGCCTCGTTGTCGCCGGCTACCAGCCGATCCACGTCGCGGCCTTCGCCGCGGCGACGCTGGTTATTTTGACCGGTGCGCTGACGATGAAAGAGGCGTACAGGGTTATCGAATGGCGGGCGATCTTCCTTGTCGCAGCGGTGCTTCCGGTCGGCGCCGCGATGGAGAGCAGCGGGACGGCGACGCTGATCGCGAAGTGGGTCGTGGAGTACGGCGGAGGGCTGGGACCCTACGCCGTCCTGGCCTCGCTGGTCGTGCTTTCGAGCCTTCTGAGCCAGGGCCTGGACGGAGCTCCGGCGGTCGTGCTTCTCACGCCGGTCGTGCTATCGACTGCGACCGGACTCCATATCTCGCCGTACCCGCTGATGATGGGCGTCGCGCTGGCGGCTTCGGCGGCGTTCATGACCCCGTTCAGCCACAAGGCGAACCTGCTTGTGATGGGCGCCGGCGGCTACCGCTCGTTGGACTACGTGAAAGCGGGAACGCCTCTGACGATCGTGATCCTGATCGTTCTCGTGCTGCTTGTCCCTGTGTTCTTTCCTTTTTATCCAGCTTAGAAGAAAAGACAGGATGGACAGGGTCGAAGGAATTGAAAATTGAGAATGGAGGGTTTCGCATTCCGAAGTCGAGATTCATCCATACAAGCTTCAACTAAAGTTTGTCCGTTCATACTCGAACTTGGGACTTTGAACCTTGAACTTCTAACCCTCAATTATCCATTTTCAATTATCAATCCTCTATCCCCTTGATCCCTGTTCTAAGTTCCTGTTGACATTGAGCAGCGATGATTCTAAATATCCTGTCCATCCTGTTCTCTTCCTGACTCCTGACTTCTGTGTTCTGACTTCTTCAGTTGACGCTCTTGGTACTCGGCAGCGGGACATCCCCCGTCGCCCCGAACAGCACCGCCTCGAAGCCGTTTGTCGAGCCGAAGATGTACCAGGTCCTGTCGGAAGGCCTCCAGATAGCGGGGTCTGTTTTTCCGTCGCCGTCGTAGTCTCCAGGGCTCGGTATGTCTCCCGTCGCTCCCCAGGGGTAGGCGAAGTAGGAATCGTCTTCGGACCTGATCACGTACCACTCGGAAGTCGAGGGCCTGAAGAACGCCACGTCGGCCTTCCCGTCCCCGGTGAAATCCGCCGGTACGACCACATCACTTGCCGTCCCGAACACCGCCGCCCCGTGCCCGCCGTTGGAGCTCTTGTAGATCCACCGTCCCGAGACGCGCATTCTTCTGAGATTAAGATCGAGTGAGGGGGAGGGTCTACTACAGTTCGTGCCGAAAGTGGTTAGGAGTTGATCCGGCACATATGGTAGGGCCTCGAAGGGACAGGATGGCTGAAAGCCATGGTCCCGTCCGGGGACGGGACCATGGGCGACATACAGTAAATGAAGATGCGTTAAAAGAGATCTACTTCCGTACCTGAAATCCAATGGAATAAATGGGTGGCTCCCCGCCAACAATGAAGTTAAGCAGATAGCTTCCCGTGCCGAAACCGGTGGTCTGTAGATTGAAGATATAGCCGTTTAGATCAGCGTCATAGCGGAAATCAAAATCCGGATTTGAATTGCCCGCGTCACCGAATTCGGTGCTAGCCTGGCTGCTGATCTGGATCACGCTGATGGCGTGAGGCAGTATGGCGGGCGAGGACACATTGACACCGTTTGCATCGACGAGCCGGATCTTCATCGGTATAGTACTGCCCGATTTATGGGCACGAGTCTGATCGTAAAGAGCCTCGACCACATATTCGACGGTGTAATTGACCGTCGCCGAGGCCGTATTGCCCGCGTTGTCTGTGGCGTTGACGGTAAATGACTTTGCGCCGGTCGACGATGTGTCTAGAACACTTCCGTCAGCCGCAGTGCCGCTGCAAGAAGCTACGCCCGACATTGCATCGGAACACGAGAAACTGACATTTGCGGCCTGATTCAAAAGGTAACTACCGTCTGTAGGCGAGTTTACGGTGATCACCGGCTCTGTCGAATCGCGCTTGATCGTCACGGACTCGGTCGCCGTGCCGCCAGAACTTGTCGCGATACATGTGAACGTAACGCCCGCCGTGTCCTCTGTGACCTGTTGGGTATCGCATCCTGTCGAGGATGTAACTTCAGATTCCGGATCAACTAAGGACCAGCCTATTTCGACGTCGCTTGTATACCAGCCATTATTTCCCAATGTTCCTGAAACAAACGGTGTGATCGTCGGCGGAGTTGAATCGAGCATCGCCAAAGCTGAGATTTCTTGCGGAGGCAACGCACGGTTATAGAGTCTGACCTCATCGATCAATCCGTTGAGCCTGGTGTTGGCATCGTCGCCGCGCGCGCCGATCTTAAGACTAGATGTTCCGTCGGCTGGAGTGACAGGGTCTATGATCTCACCGTCAAGCACGCCGTCGAGATATACCTTTACGCTTGTTCCGTCGTGAACCGTCGCGACGTGGTGCCAGCTTCCCGTGGGAATGACAGTAGCCCCTGCAAATGGAGCTCCACAGTATATACCGGAGATTGGGCCGCAGACAGCCCCTACGAGTCTTCCGGCACCGTCGATCCTCATAAGATAACCGCTCAAACCGGGAACATTGTATTTCTCAATAACGGCCTGCTGCACGTTGTTCTCGTTTAACCACACCCATGCGGCGAGGGTCAACGGCCCGGCTATGCTTACGGATGGTGAGTCCGGAACCTCAATAAAGTTGGTGCCGTTGAGGTCAAAAGACTGCCCGACCCTTCCAGGTGCGTATGCCGAACCGTTCTGGAATGTTCCGTGATTACCTCCTACCACGTCATTTGTATTGCCATCTGCGGGCCAATAGGCTACGAGGCCTATGTTCAGATCGCCGGATTCATAGGCCCCAATGTCGCAGCCTGAACCAAATGGCCGAGTGACACCGCGTTGGTCAGTTGAGACGGTTGAACCGGCGATAGTCGTACAGTCCGCAATCGGTATCGCGTCGATCGCCGGGCTGCCAGCCAAAAGTGCATGTGTTGGTGTTAATCCGCCGTTGTCAGCAAGAGCACCGAGAGCAATATCGGAGATGATCATGTCTCCCGGCCCGCTCACGCCGCAGGTACCGTCAC
This sequence comes from Aridibacter sp., assembly GCA_035513035.1. GTDB lineage: Bacteria > Acidobacteriota > Blastocatellia > Pyrinomonadales > Pyrinomonadaceae > Aridibacter. Next base: position 82,447 of record DATKCW010000052.1, on the reverse strand, counting down.
TAAGAATATTGTATCCCAGCGAAACCGGTGTGAAGCCGAGGCAGTCATTTCCCAATCCTCCCGTCGGGCTGGCAATTATGCTGCTCTTTATCAGAATGCTTCCAGGAGCAGACCACTCGTCGACAATAGAATCACCTCTTTCTGAATGGGACTGGTTGTCAAAAACGGTTGTGTTGTTTATTGACAGAGACGCAACATGATTGAGAATTTCACCGCCGGGACCCGTATTATGGCTAATTGTGCTGTTCTCGATCGTTAGTGTACTTGCATTGTTATTGCAAATGCCGCCACCTTGAACACCGAAGTTTTCGGTAATCGTGCTGTTTCTGAGCAATGTATTCGATACATTTAGGTAAAGTCCGCCGCCGCCGCACCGGCTTCCTTGTCCGTATCCGCCTTTGATGACCAAACCGTCGAGAATGACGTTTGCGTAAAGAGAATGGAAAACACGAAACTCGGGTGTGCCGGGCAAACTGCTTCGCTCAATGGTCGAACCATTTCCGTTGATCGTCAATGATTGTGGCTGAGCCTGGGAAACTCCCTGCACAATAGGAAGTCCCGTATCGCCGTGCCAACTGTCCGGTCCTGCGACGTAGGTCAGTACATATGTTCCGTTCGGAGCCAAATTTATGACATCAGGCTCAGGACTGGCGTTTGAAGCGTGTATCGCGTCAATGAGTCCCGCAACATCGCCGTCGGCAATATCATAGGTCGCAGCGTTGACAGATATTGAGCTGAAAATTACTGTCGCTAACAACAATTTTCTGATTTTCATAATTGTCACCTAATTTTGATTGAACTTGCCAACGCCGGCTGCGGAGCCGTCTCTAACAGGACGGTTCCCGAAAAAAGATTGAGAAAAGATCCTGAACTAACTTCAATCTGATATTAAAAAGTTTGAAATTCAGGAACTCTGATTCCTGCAGGATGCCCCGCGCTCAGGTTCGAAAGTATGACAAACGCAAAACGACCGAACTTGATCATTGACTTTCTCCTGGATATTTTTTCTTCTGTGAACAATTGATGTAGAATCCGATCTGATATTAGAAAGCCGCAATGTTTTTTGTTCCGCGAGTAAGTGAATACAAGAAAATACTGAACTAAACGTCTTGTGACCTACCGTTCCCAATTCCTGTTATTCGAAAGATTCCGGATCTTTGCGGCACTTCTTGATCCCATAAAGACGCAAGCCCCCGCCTGGAAGGCAAGACGTAGGACTTCCGAAGTCACTCTTCACCTAGCATTCTTGCGAACCGGCTTACCTACTTTGTTGACAAGAAAGCTTACTGATATTGGATAACGCGTCGAAGACCCGTTTGCCTTGGCGGAAAATTGGGTATCTTGCCGGCAATTCGAACTCGGTTACAGTTCATGTTCCGAGATTTCGCGGTTTGCCGTCTCGTTCGAAATCTGCCTGACAAGTAAGCAAATACAGAGGTGGCGAAAGATTTCTGTTTATTTTCAACTGAAAACGAATAGAATGCGGGGAAATCAACAACCACCACAGTCCAACGCCGAATGTTGTTTTCATTTTCGCGCACATTGGCTGACCGTGATGGGAATGCCTCTTTGGAGTGTCAGGGTATGAGATTCGTGATGACAGACCAATCGAGTAAGGTTATGCAGCCAATCATTCAATTGGCTCTCATTTCAATGTTCATCCTTGCATTCGCATCTGAGCACAATTCACAGTTGATTTCCCTTAAGCCTGAGATCGACGCACCGATCGGAGCTAACGGCACGGAGCGGCTGTTTAATATTGCAGACGCGATGTTGCCAAGACGCTTCTGGACATCGGTTTGACGTGCGGAAATAGCATTGGATTCCAGAAGGCGGTGGATTTTTATGAGCAGGCTTTGGCGGAAGGCTCTAGAATTTGCGCTGAAAAACGTTAATGAATTAGAAGCGAATGGCTTGATACGTAACATACGGCGCAATTGATCAAGATCCATGGTGGGCAAAACACGGACCATCTGGCCTTAGAGTATTTCTAGCGAGCTTATAAAGCCTTTGAATCAGCCCGGTCTCCCGTTGGGAAGTTGCTCGCACTCGCCAACATCGGAATCATCTGTATTAATTCGGAGGAAACTTTTCCGCTCAGACTCATTTTCGGGAGGTATCAATGCGTCTTTCCATTTATGCATTTTTTTGCATTCTCATAGTTTTTCCCTTTTCATCTTTGAATTCATCGGTTGTTTTCGCGCAGACTGAAGGCTCTCCGCCGCTCGAGGTCGGAAAACTTGTCGAGCGGGAGCTGAAGGGCGGAGAATCTCATACTTACGAACTAAAACTTGCAACCGGTGAGTTTCTTGAGGCAGTTGCGAATCAACGGGGGATTAACATATTCGTGATACTCACCGGACCGGACGGAGAAAAACTGGCTGAGGTGGGTAGTCCGAGAGGATGGCGGGGGGCTCAAACACTTCTCTATATCACGCAGACTTCGGGGATCTACAAACTCGGGATCGTCTCACCGGACAAAGATGCGGCCACGGGCAGTTACAGACTCACGATTGCCGAATTGCGTCCCGGCACATCAAAAGATGCCGCGGATGTCTCCGCATTAAAGATCTATTATGAAACTCACAGCTATATGACCCAGTTCATGTCAAAACCTCCCGAAGAAAAAAGCGCTGAGATGTTCAGCGCTCTTACGGCAAAGTTCGGGGAAGCTCTTGAACTGTTCAGAAAAGCCGAAAATCAGGAGTTCGAGATTCACACACTAAATGTGCTGGCATTGAGCCACGCCCGGTTCGGAAATGTTTCGCAGGCGATCGAATACTGGAAGCAGACTTTGGATATGAATGAACGTCTGGGCAAAGGGGTCGATCTCAATCAAATCACCAATATGGGAATGGCTTACAAGCAAATGAGAAATTATGCCGAAGCGATCAAACTCTACGAAAGGGGTTACGATAATTTCGACAAGACCGGCAATGACTACGCCAAGATGGTCACTTTATATATTCTGGGCAACACCTTCAGAGATCAGGGAGACCCTGAGGTCGCCCTAGAATACTACCTGAGGTCGTTGAGGCTAGCGGAAAAGATGCCCGATCCGACCAAATTCATACAGGCATGGCACGAAACCGGCTCCGCGTATAGCATTTTGGGCAATTATGCCAGAGCTTTGGAATATCAGCAAAAAGCTCTGGCGATGTACGAATCAATAGGAAATCAGGGCGGAGTAGCGGGCATGTTCGTCAATATTGGCGTTAACTATGAAGCACAGTACAATCTGGAACTCGCGCTCGAATATTTTCAAAAGGCTCTGAACGCCTTTGAAAAAATAGATAACGGCGAGGGAGGTCAGGGAACCGCCCTTCTGGGAATGAGTGAGATTTCCCGAAAGAAAGGAAATTATGCCGGAGCCTTGATGCATCTTGACAGGGCGCTGAAACTTTTCGAGGAGATGAAATGGAAACAGCGGATCGCAGAAACGCTGGATCTCATCGGCCGGGTTCATTTAGATAAGGGGGACAATAGCCGGGCGTTGAATCACTTTAAAGAGGCTCTGGAGATCTCCGAAACATTACCAAACAAACTTGTTGCTGCAGAAATTCTTAACGATCTCTCCAACCTGTACATTCAGGAGGGCAATTACGCTGCGGCGCTGGATTACGCCGAACGCACCGCCGAAATTGCCGACCAAACGGGCGCTTCCGGGTTCCTTTGGCAGTCGCATGTTATTAAAGGCAAAGCGTATCTGGGTTTGAAACAATACGCACAAGCCCGGCAGGCTTTCGACAGAAGCATCGAGATAATCGAAGATCTGCGTCTACAGACTGCCGGCGGAGAGCAGGAACAACAGAATTTTTTTCAAAACAAGACCGTTGCCTATTTTGAGTCGATGAGACTGCTGATTAATGAAGGCAAGAGCAACGAATCATTCGCTTTCTCGGAGCGGGCAAAATCACGCGTGCTGCTTGATGTGTTACAAACCGGCAGAGCCGAACCATCCAAAGTTATGACCGTTCAGGAAAAGGAACGAGAACGCATTTTGAAAATCGAACTAGTTTCTTTGAACACACAGATTTTAAGTGAAAAGGAAAAGGTGCAAGCCGATCTGGAACGACTCCGGAATCTGCAGGATGAACTCGAAAAGAAACGCCTCGAATTCGAGGGTTTCCAGACTAATCTCTATGCTGCTCACCCGAAACTGAGAGTCCAGCGCGGTGAAATGCAGTCGGTCTCTTTAAAGGAAGCCGCCGAGATGCTCCCCGATACGAATAGCGCTTTCCTTGAATTTGCCGTTTCCGACGATAAAACCTTCCTTTTTGTCATCACCGGAGACGCGGGGAAGAAAGTTTCGCTGAAAGTTTATCCGGTCGAAATTGAACGAAAGGATCTGTCCGCCCGGACGGAAGATTTCCGCACCAAACTGGCGAATGGCGATCTCGATTTTGCCAAGCCGGCGCAGGATCTTTACAAACTGCTTCTCAAACCGGCCGAAGCGCAGATCAAAAATAAAACGAATCTCGTATTCGTTCCCGACAATACACTCTGGAATCTGCCATTTCAGGCGTTGATGGATGAAAAGGGTAAGTATATCGTGGAGAAAGCGGCGATCTCGTATGCGCCGTCGCTGACGGCGCTCCGCGAGATGAAGAAGCGGGCGGCGGAGCGGAAGCCCTCTCCGGATGCCGAGCTGTTGGCGTTTGGAAACCCGATCGTTGCAAAGAGCACTAAGGAGAGGGTCCAACGCGTGTTTATGGACGAGACTCTTGAGCCGATCCCCGAGGCCGAGAGATTGGTGAACGAACTCGGCCGGATGTATGGGCCTACGCGGAGCAAAGTCTTCACCGGTGCGGCTGCTCGTGAAGAGGTAGCAAAGACGGAGGCCCCGAAATACCGGATCGTGCAGTTTGCGACACACGGCATTCTGAACAATGCGTCGCCGATGTATTCGCAACTTGTGATGGCCCAGAATGAAAAAGACCCGAACGAGGACGGCTTGCTTGAAGCCTGGGAGCTGAAAGATCTCGACTTAAACGCAGACCTCGTAATACTCACAGCCTGCGAGACGGCGCGCGGCCGGATAGCGAACGGCGAAGGCATCATCGGGATGACCTGGGCATCGTTCATAGCCGGTGCTCCGACGACAGTTGCCAGCCAGTGGAAGGTGGAATCCTCCAGCACGACCGAACTGATGCTCGAGTTTCACAGGCAGCTCCGGACAGGCAAGGTCTCGAAAGCGGAAGCGCTTCGAAGAGCGTCGCTGAAAGTGATGAAGATGCCGAAGTACAGGCACCCGTCATACTGGGCGGGATTCGTTCTTGTCGGCGACGGAAGTTAGCGGACGGACCTGATCTTTCGAAGAAGTTCAGCCGCCTGGCGGGAGTTTGGATTTTTCCTTGTGAGCTTGATGAACTCTCTTTCAGCCTCGCGCAGCATTCCCGCCTCGGCATAAGCAAGGCCCAGAAGGAGCGAAGAACGGCTTCGGCGGGCCTCCGCGATCGAGCGGCTCGCCGCCGCGCTGATGATGCGAAAACGCGCATCGGGCGCCGGCCGGACCGGTGATCGGATCTCTTCTTCACCCTTTGTCGCGATCACCTGCCACGTATATGTCTTTCCGCGATCGAGAGACCCCGGAACCGTCCAATTATTCTTCTCGATCTCCCCTGAAGTCGCAACTCGATTGAAATCCTCGTCAATGATCACGACGCGATAACTCTCAGCGCCCTCTTCCGGTTCCCAATGAAAGCGGGGACGCCGGGCCTCGATTACGGTTCCCACCGGCGACTGAAGTCTGAATGGGACCGCCGGGTTGTCGCGGCCCATCAGCACGCCTGTGTCACCCGCTAATTCCTTTCCGGCAGTGTCGATCTTAAACTCACCTCTCTCAAGCGCCATTCTCGCCTTGCGGGCCAGTTCCGGAGGGTCGATCCCTGAGACATTACCCTCTGAATCGACCGTAACGACCCGATTCCCGTCCATAAGCCTGATCGTTATCTGCGCCGGTGCCGGGTCCAATTTCTCAACCGCCGGAGGAGGAGGAGCGGTCGATGCCGCAGGGCTTGCTTGAGGGATATTTGAATCCGCGGCCAACGGCGGTCCATTCCGATCGTAGCTCGTCCAAATCAGAATGGCTGCAGCTACGAGAACACAGAACGAGGGGATCAGAGACCACTTCAGCATCTGAAGGATTCGCCAACGCGATCCCGATTCGACTCCCTCCGGCACTTCAGCCGGAGCGTCGTACGCCTCTAGATCTTCCCGGAGCGTGATGATGTCATCCAGGGCTTTTCGGCACAGATCACAGTAACTGACGTGATCCGAGGGTTCAGCGTCCTTATCGGCCAGTGTGGAGAGATCCTCGAACGACAGATGATCGTCGGACGCCGAAACCTCGAGCACCGCATACCGCATCCCGGGTGCGGCTAACGAGTCCGCGCAATCCGGACAGCTCGCGATGTGATCCCCGGTCTCAAGCAGTTCCTCCGCTGAAAGCTCACCGGTTACGTAAGCGGCGAGTTGTCTTGCGGTCGGATGCCCGTTCCCTCTTGTTTCCTGACGTTTACCCATCTACATCCTTCATAGACGAAAAAAAAGTCGACAGATTGAGAAACTACTCGTTGGCCCTTGTCCTCAGGAGTTTTGTCCGTGCGCTTTGCCTCAGGTTAATCACTTTTTGCCGGGTCACACCAAGCCGCTGAGCGATGGCGTTGTCATCCAACGGCAGATCGTGCCAGATCGCCAGCAGGTCTTCCGGGCCCATATCCAGGGCCTCTGCGATCTGCGTGATGGACGCGACGCGCAGGATCGGAAGATATGCCAGAGCGTTTTCGCCACCGCCCCCTCGCAGGTTCAGCAAGACAACCGCGCGAAGTTCCGGTGACAGCTCCATGATTCCGCCCCAGACTGCTTCGAGCTCCACGCGATCCTCAAGCGTTCTGAGCTGGTCGGCTTCCGTCGTACCGCCGACCGGAGACTCGGGCTCGGATTCGCCGAAGGTTATGGCTTCCGCGATACCGATGTGCCGCGCAACAACTGTTGTCAATGTATCGACCTCAGTCGGAACCGAAAGCCGGCCAACCAAATTTCTCACAAGCTCGATCAGCGGCTGGTTTTCAACAAGGCCGGAGATCGCGGCATTCGTTTCCTCAACAAGCCTTACGATCTCATCAAACGAAGCGTGCGCCGTTGATTTCTTCGAACTCCCCTGCAATTCAGTGCGCCCGCACAAGCGGGTACCCGACGCATCAACCCAGATCTGAAGGCCCGGGCTGTGTTGCATTATGTAAATGATCTTGTTCTTCAGCCTGAACCGTTCGGGATACTTCTCCCTTATGTACTGCCGGAATCGGTTTGCAGAAGCGGTTCTGACATATCCCGCGAGGTTTGAAAGCCCTTTGCGTTCAACTGCACCAAGCCTTCGCATACGTAACTCTTTGATTATCTGAGCTTCAATGTCGGAAATGAGTTCGAGGGAGTCCAGATCGTCCGGCGTTACGAATTGTTCGGAAAAGGATGTGCGAATTTTATGTTTAAGAGCAGAACGGATTGTCGGTTCTATGCACGTCGAGACCAGCTCCTCAAGAGCCTGGTCAGCGGACGATTCCGTGGTCGCAGAGAGGAACTCGCGAAGGAGAACAGAGGCGTCATATTGTCCGATTGCGCGTGCCATTGATTAGGCGAGGAAATTCTACTCCCGGAAGCTCAGTATTGGAAAAGTCAATTTCGCCGGCGGCTACCGCTCGATGGACTACGTGAAAGCGGGCACGCCTTTGACGATCGTTATCCTGATCGTGCTCGTGCTGCTGGTGCGGGTGTTCTTTCCTTTTTATCCGGGTTAAGAGAAAAAACAGGATAGACAGGGTCGAAGGAATTGAAAATTGAGAATGGAGGGTTTCGCATTCCGAAGTCGAGATTCATCCATACAAGCTTCGACTAAAGTTTGTCCGTTCATACTCGAACTTGGAACTTTGAACCTTGAACTTCTAACCCTCAATCATCCATTTTCAATTATCAATCCTCTATCCCCTTGATCCCTGTTCTAAGTTCCTGTTGACATTGAGCAGCGATGATTCTAGATATCCTGTCCATCCTGTTACCTCTTGCTTAGTTCACGCTGCTGATGACCTAACATTCTAGGCGGACTTGAGGAACTCCCTCTTCCCGGAAGTCCAGAGTTCCGTGTAGCCTGCCGCCTTCTCGCGGATTTCCGGATCGGTCATGTACGACTCGTGGACGGAATCGTACGCGGCGAGCGAGTCGACCTCGAACTCCATTATCACGGTGTTGAAATCGCCCGAGATATCCGTGAAAAACCTGCAGTTCTGAAGGCCGCCCGCTTCGGCCATGTCCTTCAACTGAGAGAGAAGCTTGCCGGCCTGTCCCGGCCGGGCGGTAAATGTGTTCCGTGCGACGATCATCTGTGTGCACCTCCGATACCTTTTGCCCGCTCAAGCGACGCCGATGTTCGGTCGCTTGGGAAGCGGTTACTGAAAAATGTCCGCGGCTGTCGCGAAACGCGAAAGTTCCTGATCGAGGGGAAGAATATATTCGAGTCGGGAGCTTACTACAACTTGTTACAGCTGATCGGGATCCACGTGCTACAGACATTGGGCTCCTGCGGAGCAGGCGCGGAGGCTTGAGCGAAGGGCATGACGGCACGCTCCCTGACGGTCGCGTTTCCGCCCGTGTTCGGTTATGCCTTCGCTACAGCACCGGCTTCTTATCTCTCACGGTAGCCCGCGCTTACGCTTGGGCTTCGGACACGGCCGATCGGTGACCGGCACGCTCCCTGACGGTCGCGTTTCCGCCATTGGCTACAGACATTGGGCTCCTACGGAGCCGGGGAATAGTCGCCCGCGTGAAACCATTCACGATTCACTATTCGCGATTCACGATTTACGAAGGTAAGTCTGGAGCCACCCATCGGATTCGAACCGACGACCTACGCATTACGAATGCGTCGCTCTACCAGCTGAGCTAGGGTGGCTTGAGGCGTGTTTCGGACTACTTCTGGAGGATTCGGCCGAACGTAAAATATACGGTCGCCGGGGAGGGGGTGTCAAGGGAGTCGGTGGGTCTTTTCAGTCCGTTCAATCTGTTTTGTCTATAAGGCCTATTGGCCGGAGCGCGCGTTCGGAGTTCAAGCTTTAGCTTGGTTCATATCTACATAAGGGCAAACTGAAGCTTGAACTCCGAACGTGTTTCCCACAATCGGCGCTGTGCGTTCCGTCTCAGCACTCATCTCTCAGTACTCAGTACTCCTGATCCCTCCTTTTGGTGCCGAACCCCTGATGGTATTCTCGAATCTCCTAAATCAATATGTTCAACGAGCTGAAGCCGCCGAGGCGGGTAGTCATCACTGGTTTCGGATGCGTCACACCGATCGGGATCGGCCGGGAGGCGTTCTGGGAAGGCCTGCGAGGCGGCCGCAGCGGGGTCCGTAAGATCGAGTCCTTCGATGTTTCCGATTCCGCCGTCAAGATCGCCGCGGAGATCCCGGAGTTCGACTGGAAGGCCCAGCTCGACCCAAAAGATTACAAGCACGTCTCGCGCATCGTCCCGCTCGCTCTCGCAGCCGCCCGCGAGGCGGTTGCCGATTCCGGCCTTGAACCTGAGGAGCTGGATCAGGAACAGAAGCAGGCGTTCGGCGTCGTCCTGGGGACGGGCGGCGGCGGGCTCGAGTTCACCGAGCGCCAGTACGGGCACTGGTTCGGAGGCACGGCGAAGCAGGGTTCGATCTACACGATCCCTTCCTCGACCCACGGCGGACTCTCGAGCGAGCTCTCGATGGTCTTCGGCCTCAACGGGCTCTCGCATATCGTCTCGACCGGCTGCACGAGCTCGACCGACGCGATCGCCTACGCCGCACAGCACATCGCGCTCGGAAAACAGGACACGATGCTTGCCGGCGGAGTCGATGCCCCGATCGCGCGGGGAATCCTGGAGGCGTTCAACGTTATGACCGTACTGACGCGCGACTGGAACGACGAACCTGAAAGAGCATCGAGGCCTTTCTCGAAAGACCGTTCAGGCATCGTGCTCGGGGAAGGTTCGTGGATCTACCTGCTCGAGACCCTCGAAAGCGCCGAGAATAGAGGCGCGCAAATTTACGCCGAAGTGGCAGGCTACGGTTCGACCTGCGACGCATACCATCGTGTGCGGCTTGAAGAGAACGCGGTCGAACCGGCGCGGGCGATGTCACTTGCTTTGGCCGACGCGGGGATCGAGCCGGAGCAGGTCGATTACGTCAATCTTCACGGCACCGCGACTCAGCTGAATGACCGGATCGAAACGCGCGCCGTGAAGAATGCCTTCGGCGCGCACGCCAGATCACTGCGAATGTCCGCTACCAAATCGCAGGTCGGCCACCCGCAGGGAGCGAGCGGAGCGGCGGGCATAGGGGCCGCCCTGCTGGCTTTTCACGACGGAACGATCGCCCCGACAATCAACCTCGACATTCCGGACGAAGAATGCGACCTGGACTACACCCCGAACCGGGCGACGAACGGCATCGAGATCCGTACCGCGCTCTGCAACTGCATAGGCTTCGGGTCGAAGAACTCCGCGCTTGTGCTAAGGAAAGTCTGATCAGCGGGCCTCGATCCTCGCCCACACGAACGGCATCACCTCGGTGTAAAGACGGCCGTGCCTTCCCCAGAGACGGTTTCGATGGTCTCCGTTGTATTCTTCGAAAAAGTGCTCGATGCCGTTGTTCGTCAGTTCACTCGAAAGCCTACGCGAGTTGACGGGAATGAACCGGAACTCGTCGTCGTGGCCCGAATCAAATTTCAGGCCTTCGAGTTTCGCGAGGTTCGATCTGTATTCGCGAACCATCCTGATTGGCGAACGCTCCGCCCACTTTGTGAAAGCAGGTTCGTTCGGGACCATCCTCCCGCCCTCGAGCTTGTACGGAAGATCGCAATAGAACGGCGGCTTCTCCGGGTTCGGTGAGAACGCCTGAGCGATGGTGATCAGCCCCACATCGTACAGATTCCCCGTGCTCATAAGCTCTTCACGCGTCTTTGCCTTCAGCACGTTCGCGAAGCTCGGGGTCGCGATCGTAAGATCGCCTCCCCAGTCCATCACCGCGGGGTTCATCGCATAGACGGTACGGAACACTTCCGGATGTTTCATTCCCAGCGAGAGAGCCCCGTAGCCGCCCATCGAGTGTCCCGCGACCGCCCTGTGATCCGCGTCGGCTATCGTCCTGTATTTCAAGTCGATGAATGAGATTAGTTCTTTCGAGAAGAAATCATCCCAGTTGCCGGTGACCGACGAATTGACATAGAAACTGCCGAACCAGTTGGTGCGGCCGTCCGGCATCACGACGATGAACTCGCCGAAGGCGCTTCCTTGGATCCCTTTGTCCATCAGCGACGGTATGGTGTCGAAACCTTCATTGCCTTCGAACCAGGCCCGTAACCAGGTCTTTTCCGTATCCACTATCCCGTGGAGAAGGTATAGAACGGGATACCTTCTTTCCGGAGAAGAAGTATAAGAAGGAGGCAAATACACAGCGACGTTTCGGTCGGGATTTTCTTTGGTTACGGTATTCTCAAGCGATTTCCCGCGAACCACCTCATTGACCACGGTCCCCTGCGCGGCGGCTACGGAGACCAGGAGCACCTGAAAGATAACGAACAGAACGGCGGTCCGGACTGCCGGTCCAAGTTGCGTGAAGAACTTCATTGATTCCTCCTTGTGGTTATGGCGTTTCTTTTTTGAAGAACGGATTATACCCCGGCGCGGTTCGATCACAGGCGTGACACGGCTTGCGCGGGTCGGCCGCAGGTGTTCCAATTACGGAGACCGGAGGACAGATGATGATCCGCAGAAGAGAATTCCTGCTTTCAGCGGCAGCCGGAGGCATTCTGTCGGGAGCGCGCCCGATTACCGCATCGCCCGTGTACGCCTTTCAAACGCCCGAGCCTAAATCGATCCACACCTGGCTCGAGAGCCCGGAACCGAATATCTACGCCTACGATGTTGACGTTCGGATCAACGACTTTCCTGCGAACGCCGACCGAAAATGGCTCTACTATTTCTCGCTTCAGGTTAATTTCACGGGCCACAAGGGATGGTCGCACGGCGGGATCCAGTGGGCCGGGGTCCGCGAGTTCAACGAATCGAACAATCTGGGCGTGAACTGGGGCGGCGGATCGGACTGGGCGGGATACGGAGGGATCGGTGTCAACAACATTCCCTACCGATGGGAAAAGGGGAAATGGTACAGGTACCGCGCGTGGCGTTTGAAGAAGGAAGCCGACGGTCTTTGGCGGTGGCTGTTCGCGATGTTCGATTATTCTTACGGAAAAGAACAGCAGTTCGGGACCGTGAGGACAAAATCGGAGCATATCAAGAGCGCCGTCGTTTTCACCGAAACGGGCTACGGCGTGGCGTGCGTAACGCCACGGACCGATGTCGAATGGCGGAATCCGCGATACCGCACACCTGCCGGCATCTTTGTCCCGACAAAAGGGACCGCGACTTACAACGGCACCTGCACGGGCCGGAGCAACACACAGCAGGGTCTTGTTTCGAAGGATCCTTTGCAGTGGTTCCATTCCACAGGCACAAGGCGCACCGTCGCGTATAACGACAGGCTCTGGGGCTGAGGCTCGCTAAAGCGTGAATTGTGAATGGTGAATCGTGAATAGGGGCGGGAACCTCGGAGGGGCAGAGGCGCAGAGATAGTTTGGGAACAGGGTGCGGGTTGGCTAAGTGATGAGGTCTTTTCATTTTCGAAACTCTGTGCCTCCGCGACTCCGCGGCTAAATTCTAGGAAATCCGGGAACAAAAACTTGAACGTCACACATCTCCACTGCTCTTCCTGCGGCTCGCATTACCCGGCGAACCGGCTCATCAACCTGTGCGAATGCGGCAAGCCTCTGCTCGTCGATTACGATCTCGACGCCGCCAGGATCACGCTGACCAAAGACGCTCTGCGCAACAGGCTCGCTACGCTTTGGCGGTACGAAGAGGTCCTGCCGCTCGTCGACCGGCACAACCGGATCACACTCGGCGAGGGCTTCACACCGCTCCATCACGCAAAACGGCTTGGCGAAGCGCTAGCGATCCCATATCTCTTCATTAAGGACGAGTCGATGAATCCGACGCAGAGCTTCAAAGCTCGCGGAATGACGATGGCGGTCTCGATGGCGCACGAGCTCGGCGTCAGGAAGCTCGCCGTCCCTTCCGCCGGGAATGCGGCCGGCGCGCTTTCCGCTTACGCGGCGCTCGCGGGAATGGAGGCGCATATCTTCGTGCCTTCGGACACGCCGAACGCTAACATCATCGAGTGCCAGTCTTTGGGAGCGCACGTAACTCTTGTCGACGGCCTGATCACCGACTGCGGGAAGATCGTCGCCGAACGCAAGGAAGAGGAAGGGTGGTTCGACGTTTCGACCCTGAAGGAACCGTACCGCATCGAGGGCAAGAAGACGATGGGATACGAGCTTGCGGAACAGATGGACTGGGAACTGCCGGACGTGATCTTCTATCCGACGGGCGGAGGCACTGGCCTTATCGGGATGTGGAAGGCGTTTGACGAGATGGAGAAGCTGGGGTGGATCGGCACATTCCGGCCACGAATGGTCTCCGTCCAGTCATCCGGTTGTGCGCCGATCGTCGAGGCGTTCCACCAGGGGCTCGAGACCGGCACGGAGATCAGCAACGCGCACACCGTCGCGTCCGGTCTGAGAGTTCCGAAGGCGATCGGCGACTTCATCATTCTCGACATACTCCGGAAGTCCGGGGGAACGGCGGTGGCGGTGAATGACGAAGACCTCGTCGAAGACACCCGCGTGATGGGCGCCTACGAAGGGATCTTCGCCGCTCCCGAAGGAGGCGCGCTGTTGACGGCCCTGAAGAAACTGGTCGGCGCGGGAGAAGTGAAGGCGGACGAACGAATCGTGCTTTTCAACACAGGGTCCGGGATCAAGTACCTGGAGGCTTTCAAGGGCTGAGTACGGTTGACGAGCGCGCTTCTTTGCGGCGTTGCGGGAGATTCCGGGTCTTGTACTTCGGTCTTACCGATCGAAAGTAAAAACTCTCGCAAAGGCGCGAAGCCGCGAAGTAACGCAAAGGAAAATCCAGTCGACGGAAATCGTGAAATGTACTCCCCGATCTCGAGCAGAAGGTCTTTGCGGCACTTTGCGCCGTTGCTCCCTGGCCGGAGCTTCCGGGTCTCGTACTTCGGTCTGACCGATCGAAAGTAAAGACTCTCGCAAAGGCGCCAAGGACCGCCAAGAAGAAAGAATCGCAGACGCTACGGGCTCAGCAGACTGAGACAGGTGAGTCCTGCTTCGGCTTTCAGGAACTCGGAAATGTCCAGCGTCACAACTTCGAATCCCTCGTCCCGAAGCCTCTGGATCGTTCGGGGGTATCCTTCGTGAGCGGCGATCTTGTCTCCCAAACGGAGGACGTTCGCCGCGAAAGGCTCGTCTCCGTCGACATCGATCGCCCGGAATCCCCCGAATGACGATCCATCGACCCATTTACGGTTTATCAACAGCGTTTCATCGTCGAGAGCGGTGACTGCTGTCTTCAGGTGAAGCGAGTCCTCGATCGGAACCGCGGTCACCTCATAATCCCATTCCGACACCAGTTTCGAAAGCACATCGATCCCCTCTTGGTTCGTCCTTGAAGAAAGGCCGGCGAAGATCCGCTTCCCGATCCTTAGTAGATCGCCTCCCTCTATCCGCACAGGCACTTCGATCTGCCGTACATCGAGGAAAAAGGACCTCAGGGGCTTGAGCATTATCCACGATTCGGCAAGTCTCGATTCTGTCCCTAGCGGCAGAAGTATCGCCGCTTCGGGGAGTATCAGCGCCGCATCTTCCACAAAAGCACTGTCCGGATGCTCGTTAACGGCCGGGAGCGTAATAACAGTGTAATTACATTTCGAAAGAAGCCTGCGATATTTCTCGTGCTGAGACCGTGCGAGACCCGGATAGATGGGCGAACGGCCTATATGGGTAAGCTGGCAGCAGGGAATAGTGTCAGGAGGAAGGCGTGTAAGTGCTTGTTTCAAAGGAAACGGAGTATTTTAGCCACAGATGAAGGGAAACAAGGAACATGGCAAAAGTAAAAAGTAAAAAAAGATGTGCTGTTCGCACAAAGTTGCGAAGCGATCCGACAATCCTGGCTTTTTGCCCTTTCCTTTCTACTTTTTACTTTTTCCTTTCTACTTTTTACTTGTTCCCCGTTTACGCCGTGATGTAGTTCTCGAGCTGCTTTATCTGGAATTCCTGCTCTTCGATCTTGGCCTTAACGAGATCGCCTATCGAAAGCACCCCGATCACGGCGCCGCTGTTGACCACGGGAAGATGGCGTATCCTCTTTTCAGTCATCAACGCCATACATTCTTCGACCGAGCTCTCGGGAGAAGTGCAAAAAACCTTGTCCGTCATTATCTCGTGGACAGAAGTCTCCTTCGAAGACCTGCCCTGCAGGATCACTTTCCTGGCATAGTCGCGTTCGGAGAGGATTCCCATCAGCTCATCGCCTTTCATTATAAGCAACGCCCCGATCCCCTTTTCCGCCATCATCCTGATGGCGTCGAGTACCGAACGGTCCGGCTCGATGGACCAGATGTCGTTCCCCTTCTCCTCAAGCAAGTGCTTTACAAGTTTCATTGCCTTCTCCTCCTGCAGTGCGTGGGATGAATGATCAAGTGGGACCGGGTTAACTACTATGCCGAGATAATATGCCATTACCGAGGGCTTTATCAACATTTTTATATACCTGCTATTCTCATCCGGTGTTCGAAAAGCGGAGCGAAAAGCTGGAGAGGATCGATACTGGAGATTACACGCCGGAGGAGTACGACCGTTTTCTCGATGACATACGGAAGGTAAACCGGTACGCAGGTGATTCCCGCGCTTTAAAAAACTCCTTGATAAGGGCGCTGCGGTCGTCTTCCGGGAATAGCTTTAGAATACTGGACGTCGGCGCGGGATCCGGGGAACTTCTCAGGCAGATCGCACGGTACGGCCGAAAGGCCGGAAAGAAAGCGGAACTGGCAGGCATCGAGCTTAACGAGCGTTCCGCACGGTCGATCCTCTTGGAATCGTCAGGCTTTCCGGAGATTTTCGCTGTCCGGGGAGACGCGGTCCATCTGCCGTTTCCCGACGGCACGTTCGACTTCGTGATCTCCTCGCTATTCGCGCATCATCTTACAGATCGTCAGATCATTTGCGCGTTACGGGAGATGAAAAGGGTCTGCACCCGGGAAATATTCCTCATAGACCTGCATCGCCATCCCTTCGCGCTGGCGGCATACAAGGTGTTCTGTATTGCATTCGGGATCAGTCAACTTGTAAGACAGGATGGTTCGCTTTCAATACTTCGCGGTTTCAAAGCCGGCGAGCTTCTGGAACTGGCAAATGCGGCGGGACCGGAGGAAGCCGACGTGGAGAGGTCCTTTCCTTTCCGGCTGGTTTTGAGGATCAACTTGCGGGAGTCCGTCGATCGTGTGTTTCCCCGAGCCTCTCCAGATGCGCCGTGACGGAGCGGACCGCCAGCGGCATCAAGGCCTGATCCAGATCGGTATAGATGGCAGAGGCGATCTCTTCCGCCGACCCCAGTCCGTCGTCGACGGCTGCTTTTACCTGCCTTTCCCTTTCCAGCCTGTGTTCGATGTACTCGTCGATCTTCGCTCTCGCGTCTGAAACGGCGGTGCCGTGCGATCCGCACAAGCTTCGCAGACCGTCCAGGTCACGCATTCGCCGCAACGAAGTCAGGTAATCGTCCATGTTCCCTTCCGGAGGATCGATCAGCACCGAGCTGTGCGAAAGTACATTGTCCATCGTAAGGAGGAAACCGAACTCCGGATCGTAAAAGCAAAGGTGTCCTCGGGCGTGTCCGGGCGTGTGAAGGACCTCAAGCTCGAAAGGCCGGCCGGACTCGTCTTTCAAAGTGAAAGTGTCTTCGTCAGAGACTGTCCCGTCGAATTTTACCACGCTGGAGAGTGCCTCGATCGTGTCTTCGTGAGCGATCACTGGAATCTCGGTTCCGTATTCGGAATCGAGATAATCCTTCACCGCTGCTTCTCCACCGTAATGATCGCGATGAAGATGCGAAACGACGATTCCCTTGCAGACGCCGCCTCTCGAATATCGTCCATCGGCGAGCCGCAGCAGTTCAAGGAGGTCTTCCCGGGCTTTCAAAGCGGGATCTATAATTATGAACTCCTTTGAACCTACAATGAAGGAGTTTGTATGCGTGGCGGGAGGAAGCGTCCTTGTCCTGACGGGCAGACAAAGGATCCTGGGATTCAGCTCGATAAACCGTACGTTTCCGTCCGCCAGCCTGGAAACGATTCTAAGTGAATCGGCTACGTCGGCGATGCGGATTGCGGGTGCCGATTTGTCGTTAAGCTCACGAATTCCGATCAACACGGGCGGAGCGACCAGTACTTCCGACCCTGACCAGCGCCGCATAGCTTCCAAAGGCTTTACGAATTCGACACTGCGAAGCTCGCCGATCGCCGCGTATGGCTCCTGCCCTTTCGGGATCGTCGAAATGAAGAAACGCGTCTTGAAACGGATCGGAGAGAATTCCGGCGTGGTCCAGCAGCCCGCGTATACAAGATCGCGGCCCTCGATCCAGAGTCCCCAGTGCTTCAGGATATTGCTGAACGGCTCGCGCCCTGAAACAAGATCGTCGTGCAGCGAAACAAGCTGACCTTTTGTAAGTTTCTCGCCGTTCCGGACCAGAAGGACGCCGACCTCCTCGAATGTCTCGCGGACCGCGCACGACTTCAGCGCCCGCGTTTCCGGATCGTACTCGTTGCGGACCTCGCACCTGCCGTCGTCCTTTTCCAGCTTTCCGCCCGTGAAACTGTGAAAACCGCCCAGAAAACGGAGTGCGGGATTCCTCTGCGCCCAAAGCATTTTGCGGCGGTCGCGGCTGATAAGGATGAGTGAGGCGGCGTCAAGCGGCGTCGTCATTTCAGATCGTCGGGGGATCAGCTTTCGAAGATTCCGAGCCGTGCAAGTTCCTTAAGGCTTTCATCGACCCACGAATCGAGACGTTCAAGAAGTTCCTCCCGGTCGTCGATGTCGTCGGAGGACTCGATAAATTCTCGTATCGAGGATGTCAGTTCGGACACCGTCCTTGTGCCGTCTGCAAGCCGCAGAAGTTCTTCCGACACGGGATCCTCGACTCCGACATTCAGGCCAAAGAGCGAGGTGATGTTCTTCGAGCTGCCGAGCTGCCATCTTGAAAGCCTGTTGAGCACGGGCCGCTCCGACAATTCCTGCGAGGCGTTCGGATAATGCAGGTGAAGATTTATGAGATCTGTGCCCTGAAAGATCCTGAGCAGTATCGCCATCGTGGTCGCTTCCTGCTGTTCGGGCGCATTAAAAGGAATCCCGGCCGATTCCACCATTTGTCTTGCTTCCTGTAAGAGTTCCCTTATCGGGACCGCTCTTCCCCAGGACTCCCCCGCGATCGCCAGCGCCGATTTCGTCAGCGGATGGTCGATTTCGATTCCCTGGTCGCGATTCCCTTTGAACCTCACCTTTGCTTCCGGTCCCAGGTCGAGAGGGTCCTGCTCCGCTCTTAGCGTCGTCGCGATCTTCATTCCCTCAAGCCTCGAGACGGGCATCGAACGGTCGATCTCGATCGCGTTTCGGCAGAATACGGTCTGGCGGAACACGCGCCCCCTGAAGTAGTCGAGGTACTGTTCGCGTTCGATCAGGTCGTCGATCGAATCGACCAGCTCGCGGACATCCATCGAGAACGGGAACATCGACATCGTGTGGAACTCCGCCTCGCTCAGAAACTGAAGTCCGGAGCCCTCAAGCAGGTCGTTGAAATCCCTGAAATACAGAGGGTGATAATTGTCCGAAAGGTCATCGTGGAAGATATCTGACACATCGTGGCTCAAATGGCGTTCGAACTCGCGGCGATAGGCGTTCTTGATGACCTTTGTCTCTATACAGCCCTCGGCGAGCAGCGCGAGCAGGCGGACCGAGCCTCTGACCTTGCCCTCGATGTCCTCTTCGCCCGCCGTGTGATGCCTCAAAATGTCGCGGACCATCTCCCTGGGATACGCTCCGGGATATGCGTTGTAGCTGAGGAAGCCGATGCCGTTCTCCGAAAGCAGTTCACCGCAAACCTGGAAAACGCGGTCCCGGACCTCGGGAGGGATCCAGCTGATCAATCCGTGGCCGACGATGTAATCGAAAGACCCGAAGTCGTCTTCCGAAAGGTTTGCGATGTCCATCTGCTCGAACCTGATGTTCGACAGGTCGAGCTCGGAAGCTGAGGTGTTCGCCGCGTCGATGTGGCCTTTGGAGATGTCGACGCCGACGAACTCCGACCCGGTGTTCGTGAAAGCGTGTGCCAGCAGATTGCTTCCGTTCCCGCACCCGAGCTCAAGGACCCTGCATTCCTGCGGCGGCGCGGGCTCCAGCCCGAACAGGACCCCGATCGTAGCGAGGTGATCCGGATTTGTGAGGTAGAAGAACTTGCTCGGATACGGCATCCGGTCGTAGGCTTCGGCAATCTGCATCTTCAGCGGCTCCCTTGTGATATTCGGTGCGGAGAATCTATCACACGCCGCTGCTCATTGACCATTCACTAATGAAGAGCGCCATCGGCGCGGGATGTTAATAGCATATCGGCGCGTCAAGAATCCCCGGCTCCGTTAGGAGCCGAATGTCTGTAGCACTCAGAATTCCGAAGACCGGAGACCGGAGACAGGGGATCGGAAAGTCGCGCAGATACGACGTGCAATCAGCCGTGGGTGGAGCGAAGCGGAACGTGGAGAAACGGGTCCAATGTCACCCCCCGAGCCGATTTAGAGGCGGCAGAATCCCTGTCGGTCATTGGCGGAAACGCGACGGTCAGGGAGCGTGCCGCTCGAGGTCTTGGAATCTGGAACCCGGAACTTTCCAACTTCTCTCCCCCGCGCTTATGCTTGGGGTTCAGCGCGTACAGCCCCCTCGCTTACGCTCGGGGTTCCGCCCCGTTCTCCTCCTGGAACTTGGAATCTTGAACTTGAAACTTCCCAAACCTTCAGTTCAGATCGAACAGAAGGAACTCCGTTTCGCCAGCCTTCGAAACAATCTCGATACTGTCCTCTTCGCTGATCGCCGCACCATCGCTCACATCGAGCCTTGTTCCGTTCACGCCCACCGACCCTTTCACGACCTGGATCCAGCCGTGCCGGCCTTCGGCGAACTCGTGCGTTACCGATTCGCCCTCCCCGAGTATCGAGGCGTACAGCGCGACGTCCTGATTGATCTTTACCGATCCGTCGCCGCCGCCCCTCGAGGCCACAAGCCGGAGCCTTCCTTTCATTTCTTCAGGCGCTAAGTAGGTCTGCTCATATCCCGGCTCGAGTCCCTCTTTCTCCGGAACGATCCAGATCTGGTAGAAGTGGACCTTTTCTTCGTCCGACGGGTTGAACTCGCTGTGCCTTATGCCCGTGCCGGCGGTCATCCTCTGGACCTCGTTCGGCTTCAGCTCTTCCGACCCGCCGCTGCTGTCCTTGTGCGCAAGCGCGCCTTCGACCACGTACGAGATGATCTCCATATCCTTGTGGCCGTGCGTGCCGAAGCCCTGCGCCGGCTCGACGCGGTCCTCGTTTATAACGCGCAGGGACCTGAAACCCATAAATTCCGGGTCGTAATATGTATTGAATGAAAACGTGTGATTTGTGTCCAGCCACCCGTAGTTCGCGTGGCCCCTTTCATCAGCCTTTCTTACCTTGATCATTGTTTCCTCCCTTGTTCCGGGGCTTTTCTAAAGGATAAAACAAACGGACACGCATGTAATCACCAATTCCGGCGAGCAAAGGCTCATCAATTCGGGTGATGCCTCAGACGTCGATCCTGACCAGGCCGCGGCGGATCGCGGTCGTTGCCGCCGAAGTGCGGCCCGAAACTCCGAGCTTTCCGAAGATGTTCTTGACGTGGGTCTTGACCGTGTTCTCGGACACGTCCAGCGCAAAGCCGATCTCCTTGTTCGACATCCCGCCGACGAGCATCTCCAGGATCCTCTGCTCGGCGTTCGTGAGGGCCTCGGCTCCAAGATTCTCCGTTAGGATCGCCGCGATGTGCTCCGGTATGAAGTTTCTCCCCGCGGCGACAACACGTATCGCCTTCACGAGATCACCCGGCGAGACGTCCTTGCTCACGTAACCGAGCGCGCCTTTGCGGAGCGAACGGGCGATCTCCGAATCTCCGGAATGCTCCGCCAGAACTATGATCTTCGCGCCGTCTTCGCCCGCAAGATATTCGTCCAGGTCGTCGACCGCGCACGAGTCGGGAAGCCGCAGGCTGAGGATGACAACGTCCGGAGAAGCTTCGCGGAACTTCTCGATCCCTTCCGCGCCCGAGCCGGCCTCGGCGGCCAGCTCGATACCGGATTCACCCTCGAGGACCGAACGTATCCCCAGGCGCACGAGCTCCTGATTCTCGACTAGAAGCACTCTGATCGGCATAGCCGATATCTTATCAGAACGGCCGGCTCTGCTTTGCGGGAAATCGGCAAAAGAATTAGACTTCTCTATTCAAAAACGGGCCCTGAACGGACCAGTAACTTATGTCAACCATCGTCGTAGTCAGAAAGGACGGCAAGGCAGTGATCGCCGCCGACACACTCACGACCTGCGGAAACACGAAGGAGTCCGCGGAATACGTCGTGAACCACCAGAAGATCATCGGCCATCAGGGTTCTTACCTGGGCATAACCGGTTCCGCGAGCCTTCAGATCGCCGTGCTTGATTTCCTTCAGCGCCGGAAAAAGCGACCGACACTCACTAGCGTCGGCGACATATACCGCTTCGGCCTCCAACTTCACCGCGAACTGAAGGACGAGTACTTTCTGCGCCCCGACGACGAAGAGGATTTCGAAACCTTCCGCGGCGACATCCTGATCGCCAACAGCAGCGGCATCTACGGGCTAAGCTCGTACCGATACGTCCAGGAGTACTCCAAGTTCTACGCCAACGGAAGCGGGGCCGAGTACGCCCTGGGCGCCCTTTTCGCGATCTACCGCAGCGACAAACCGGTCGAGGAGATCGCGGAAACCGCGGTCCGCGCGGGAGCCGAGTTCGATGACGGGTCCGCCCTTCCGATCACTTCCCACACCGTCAAACTGAAGTCGGAATAAAGGCGCCGCTTCGGATGCTATAATCGCGCTTTACCCGTGAAATGTCCCGGAACCGGAACCTTCCGGTTGTCGGATACGCCGCGGGATACATCCAAGCCGCCAAATGACCCGATCTATCCTCATTTTGCTCCTGCTGAGCCTCGTCTCCGTTTCGGCGGCGCAGAGCGG
The DNA here is from genome assembly GCA_035513035.1 of Aridibacter sp. Taxonomy (GTDB): domain Bacteria; phylum Acidobacteriota; class Blastocatellia; order Pyrinomonadales; family Pyrinomonadaceae; genus Aridibacter. The sequence continues at coordinate 60,196 of DATKCW010000052.1, read as the reverse complement.
CCGTGTCAAGAAGAAGACGGATCCGGACGCGCCAAAGAGCGAGGACAAATACGTTCCGACTCAGGCCTTGAAGCCCGGTCCTTCGCCCACGCCGACGATAATCCCCGAGCCGCCTCCGCCCCCTCCGAGAAATGACGACAGGCCGATCAACGTGGAATCGAACCTCGTGCCGATCCCCGTTTCGGTGATCGACAGAGCGTCCGGAAAGGCGCTGACCGACCTCGGGATCGGGGACTTCGAGCTGAAGATCGACGGCGCCTTTGTGGAGATCGACGACATATACCGCGCCGAAAGCCCGGTCCGGCTCGCGCTTCTGTTCGACAACAGTTCTTCCGTGACCGTCGCAAGGGAGTTCGAGCAGTCGGCGGCGATCAGGTTCTTCAGGAAGGTGGTCAGGCCGTCGACCGATCTGGCGGCCCTCTATTCCGTCGCGGGCGTTTTCAGGCTCGAACAGCCGATGACCAAGGATGTTTCGAAGCTGATCTCGGCGATCAAGAACCTCCCCGAGCCGCAGGGCGCGACTACGCTTCACGACGCCATCGTCAATGCTTCGCAATATCTGCAGGATTACACGGGGCGCCGTGTGATCGTCATCGTCTCCGACGGCCAGGACACCTTGAGCGACTACACGTTCGACGAAATGGTGAGGATCGTCCAGCAGAACAACTGCCAGGTCTATATCGTCCAAACCAACGAGTTCGAGAACTTCAAGCGGACCGGCCGCAGATCGGGCAGCGCAAACCTGCGCGCGCTTGCGGCGGAGAGAAGAATGCAGAATCTTGCCGCACAGACCGGCGGCGAGGTCTATTCGCCGATCGACGATAACGAGCTGGACAAGGCGTTCGCGCAGATCTCGGTCGAGCTTTCGAACCAGTACATCCTCGCCTATTACCCCGAGAACGAGACAAAGGACGACCGCTTCAGGCAGATCGAGCTGAAGGTCAAGTCCGACCACGACCTTACGATCCGCACGCGAAAGGGCTACTACGTCCGCTGAACCGCGACGCAAGAACCATCCCAAAATTCAAATTGTCCGGCGATTCGTGTATCTTGAACGGGTAATTCAACCCCAAGATCAGGAGTGAACACAATGAAGATCGCAAGATACCTCTGCTCTGTCCTTGTTTTGGCCGCATTGGCCGCGAACCTTCCGGCCGCCGCGTTTGCGGGCGGCGACGAGATCCCGACTACACTCGGCGGCCTGCCGGTGGATATGGAATCGAGCAGGGCGATACGCGCCGCGACGACAGAGGAGAGGTTCCTAACACCTCTTGTATCTGCGATCCCCGATCATCCTTCGATCCCAAGCCCGCGCGATTTCTTCGGCTACATCGCGGGCGCTCCCGGCGAGATGACCAACGTAGGCGAGATCCACGCCTACTATCGCGCTATCGCCGCAGCGACCGACCGCGCGAAGGTCGTAAGCCTTGGCAAGACCGCCGAAGGCCGCGAGATGATCGCACTTTTCATCGCCGACTCGGAAACGATCGCGAATCTCGACGATTACGTCGCGAAGCTCAACGCCCTTTCCGATCCTAGGAAGACCGGACAGGCGGAGGCGGAGAAGATCATCGCCGGAGCGAAGCCGATCTACTGGATCACGGCAGGCCTGCATTCATCGGAGTTCGGGCCTCCGGAGACGGCGATCGAACTCGCTTACAGGATCGCCGCGGAAGAAAGGCCGATCTTTAAGGAAATACGGGCGAACGTCATCACGATGATAACGCCTGTGTTTGAAGTGGACGGACGAAACCGGTCGACCGAGTGGTTCCACAAGTACGGAAAGGGCCGGACAAACGCTTACGACCGCCCACCGACCAGTCCTCCGTTCTGGGGCAAGTATACGTTTCACGACAACAACCGGGACGGGATCGGGCTGACCCAGCCGTTGACGAAGAACTTCCTTAAGGGATATCTGAAATACAAGCCGACGCTTTCGCTCGACCTTCACGAATCGGTGCCGTACCTGTACGTGGCAACAGGCACAGGCCCGTACAATCCGGCGATCAGCTCAACCACGGTCAGCGAATGGGGCTCGATCGCGAATTACGAGGCCTCGCGCCTGACCGCGATGGGACTCCCCGGCGTCTGGACGTGGGGATTCTACACGGGCTGGTTTCCGGGCTACATGCTCTGGGTGACAAACAACCGCAACTCCAACGGACGGTTCTACGAGACGTTCGGGAACGGCAGTTCGGAGACGATGAAGCGCGACCTGGGCGACAGCCGCTACGCCGGCGAGAAGGTGATCGACCGGACCTGGTACAGACCGAACCCGCCTGATGAAGAGGTCCTTTGGTCAATGCGCAACAACCTAAACTACATGTCCAGCGGCGTCTATGTCTCGCTCGAATACGCGGCGCGAAACAAGGCGGAGCTTGTCGAGAACTTCTACCGAAAGAGCGCAGAATCGGTTCGGAAGGGAACGGAGAAAGCCCCTTATGCGATCGTCATCGGACACGAGCAGAGGGACGAAGGCGCCGCCAGAGAGCTTCTGGACCTTGTGATCGAGCATGGGATCGAGGTGAGCGTCGCTACGGAGAAAGGGAAGTTCGGAGAGCTTGAAGTCAAAAAGGGCGACGCGGTCATAAGGCTCGACCAGCCGTACGGCCCTCTTGCGAAGGGCCTTTTTGAAAAGCAGGAGTTCCCGGAGAACGCACCGTTGCCGCCCTACGACGACGTCGCCTGGACGCTCGGGCTTATACGGGGCGTCGATGTGAAAATGGCGGACGACAAAAAGATCCTGGATCTCGGATCGAAGATCGCCGCGTCCGGAAAGGACTTCTACAAGACGCCGGCAATGCCTTCGGGCCGTTACCTTGCCATGCGCCACAGGGGCCAGGAAGGGCTCGGCGAGCTGAGGTTCGCGCTTCCCGGCGCCTCGATGAAAGCCGCGGCCGGGGAGATCAAGGCGGGAGACAAGACGTTCCCTGCCGGGACGATCTTCATCGACTCAGCGACGGCGGACAGGTCGGCTTTGGCGCGCGTGGTCGAGAACACCGTGATCGCTCCTGAGGCACTCGACTCGATGCCCGAAGGCAAGATGATCGACCTCGACGTGCCGAGGATCGGACTGCTTCACAGCTGGACCTCGACACAGAATGCGGGATGGGTCCGTTTTACGCTCGACCAGTCGGGCATTCCGTACAAGATAATCGAAAAGACGGAATTGAAGGCGGGAAACCTCCGTTCGAAATACGATGTGCTTCTAGCGCCGCATTTCGGGCGGTCGCTTCGCGCCCTGCTCACTGGCGTGGACAAGAAATGGAGCCCTTTGGCCTATGAAACGACGGACAAGACCCCGAGCCACGGAAAGATCGTAAGCTCTTCGGACATCACCGGCGGCTACGGTTTCGACGGACTCGCGTCGATCGAGAAGTTCGTCAACGAAGGAGGCACTTTCATAGGGCTGAGCACCGGAGGCACCCTTGTGGTCGACAGCGGAATCGCCCGAGACATCGCGATGTCGTCGCCGAACGTGAACACACCGGGTTCTGTCATCACGATGAAGATCACGGACAAGAGCTCGCCGCTGACGTTCGGTTACGACGAGTTCACTCACGTATTCCGGGGCAATCTGCCGATGTACAGGGTCGGAAAGGACGACACGGGTTTTGTCGTCGCGCAGTTCGGAACAAAACCGCTTCCCGTCCGACCCTGGGAGCGCGAGAAGAAGAACGAGAGCTCCGGCAAGACCCCTCCGCTCGTGCTTTCGGGCGGCATTCTCAGTGGAAGGTCGGCGCTCGACGGCGCTCCGGCGATCCTGACCGCGCCCGTGGGCAGGGGGCGCGTGATCCTCTTCGGCTGGAACCCTATGCACAGGCACCTGAATCACCACGACCACGCGTTCGTGTATAACGCCCTGATGTTCTGGAATGATCTGGGGCCGGGAGGATCACAGGCCGTACCGTAGGGGCAGGGCTCGTCCCTGCCGTCTGATCTCTACCCTGACCGTTAGCGACGGACTCAACAGGATCTAGCCACAGATGAAGAAGATGAACACAGATTCGTAAGTTGGGAAACATAAGGAACTGACACTGGAGGAACCACGATTTTTTGCCGGAAGCCAAGGTCTTCATCCCCAAAAGATCCGTGTTCATCCCCTGCATCTGTGGCTAATCTGATTTGTACCCGTCGCTACCGCTCCGGGTTAGAGGGCAGGCACAGGTCCCGCCCCTACAGAATATGTCACTTAGAACCCACATCGCCGAGTTCCTCAAGCACCTGAAATACGAGCGCAATGTGAGCAAACACACGCTGAGGAACTACTCCAGCGATCTGGACCAGTTCGTCAGCTTCCTCGCTCCGGAGAAGGAGGACGGGAGCCGGGACGAGGTGCCCGTCGAGCAGATCGACAACATCACCATCCGTGAATGGATGTCCGAGCTCCGGTCGGAGAACAAGAAGAAGACCTCCATCGCACGCAAGCTCGCCTCGCTGAGGACGTTTTTCCAGTTCCTGGTCCGCGAGGGCGTGGTCGAATCGAATCCCGCGAAGCTCGTGACAACCCCGAAGATCGAGCGAAAGCTTCCGACCCACCTTTCGATGGAAGACGTAGTCCGCTTCATCGAAACGCCCGATCTGAATACGGACCTGGGCCGCCGCGACCGGGCGATCCTCGAGTTTCTCTACGCCACGGGAATGCGCGTGTCCGAACTCGTGAACCTGAACCTGCGCGACATCGATTACAAGGAAAAGCTTGTCCGGGTCACGGGAAAGCGGAAGAAGCAGCGGATACTGCCGTTCGGCGATCCCGCGCTTCAGGCACTTGTGTACTACCTGAACGAGGCGCGACACGAGTTCCTCCAGAACTCGCCACCGCACGAACGCGACGAACAGGCGGTGTTCCTGAACTACAAGGGCACCCGGATCTCGGAACGAAGCGTCGGCCGTATGGTGGACAAGTACATAAAGCTCTGCCCGGAAATCAAGAACATCTCTCCCCACTCGCTAAGGCATTCGTTCGCCACGCATCTGCTCGACAGCGGAGCCGACCTAAGGGACATCCAGGAACTTCTCGGCCACGCCCGGCTTTCGACGACCCAGATCTACACGCAGGTCTCGATGGAAAAACTGATCGAGGTTTACGACAAGGCGCACCCGAAGGCGTGATCGCGGCGAAAGCCTCTGACGGAACGCACGCGTCCCGCGTGCAGCGAAAGCCGAAGGCTTTCGAATGAACTCCCGTCAATTTTCACGATCGAGGGGAAGCAAAGACTTGAGTGAAAGTTCCGAAAAGGCGTTATGCAATAGGAAGTTAGTTCGCTGGCGCGAACTCTGCACGCGGGACGCGTGCGTTCCGTTGCTTGCCACGTTCCGTCACTTGCCGCTGTTTGCATATGATCCACTTATCCATCCTGCTATGAAAAGACACTTATCGACCGTTCTCGTCCTCGTCCTGCTCGCCGCCACCGCGGCGCTCGCGCAGGACAAGCAGCTCAGCGTGGATGACATCTATCATCCGCAGAACAAGATCGCATTCAGCGGCAGTCCGACCTTCGGACTCATCTGGTCTTCCGACGGAAAAGCCTTCGTCAGGCCGAAACGAACCGACACCGGGGTGCAGTATGTGAAAGTGGACGCCGTCACCGGAACAGAATCGGTCTTCTACGACAGCACCGTCGTTAAAGCCGCTCTTGAGAGGATCGGCGTTCCGGCCAGCACGGCGAGCTCGACCGCCGCGAGTTTTCTCGCCCAGAACGAGGCGGAGAACGTGTTCCTCATTTCTTCCGGCCGCGACCTTTTTGTCTTCAATGCCTCGAGCGGCGCCGCGAAGCGGATGACCAACGACCAGCCTGAGGAGCTTGAGGCCGACCTCTCGCCAAACGGAAAGATGGTCAGTTTCGTGCGTGCGAACGACCTTTACGTGGTCGATATCGCCTCCGGTAAAGAGAGAAGGCTGACGCGTGACGGCGCCAAGACGCTTTTGAACGGTTACCTCGCGTGGGTCTACGAAGAGGAGCTTTACGGACGCGGACAGAACCGGGGTTACTGGTGGTCTCCCGATTCCGCATCGATCGCGTTCCTGAAGACCGACGATTCGATGGTCCCGATGTTCATCCTCGCCGACGACACCGTTACGGATCAGAAGGTAGAGGACGCGGGCTACCCTAAGGCGGGAGATCCGAATCCGCGTGTGACGCTCCACACAGCGAACGTTTCCTCAGGCAAGATCGGGACGGTCGAAACTTCGAAATACGAGCCGGGAGACTTTCTGATCTCGAGGGTCGACTGGTCGCCCGACAGTTCGCGCGTCATATGGCAGGGCCAAAACCGGGAACAGACTTATCTCGATCTGAACTCCGCACCAAAGGCCGGTGGAAAAGCGACGAACCTGTTCCGCGAGACGTCCCCTGCGTGGGTCGGCGTGATCTCGAATCCGCACTGGCTCCAAGACGGGTCCTTCATCTGGGAAAGCACGCGCGACGGATTCCATCACCTCTACCACTACAGCGGCGAAGGAAAGCTGATCCGCCAGGCAACGAAAGGCGAGTGGGAGGTCGGTTCATTTTATGGTGTCGATGAAAAGAACGGACTCGCATACTTTTCCGCCTCCGCGCACAGCCCGATCGCCCAACAGATCTACCGCATTAAGCTCGACGGTACGGGGCTCACGCGCCTGACCGCCAGGGAAGGATCGTATTCGGCGAACTTCAATCCGACCTTCACGCACTTCGTCGGGAACTGGAGCGACATCAACACGCCTACGCAAACCGCGCTGCACCGGTCCGACGGAACCCTCGAGAAGATGATCAACGAGAACGCCGTCCCCTTGCTGGCGGAGTACAGGCTCAGCAAGCCGGAATTCCTGAAAGTGAAGAACCGCGACGGATTCGAGATGGAGGCGATAATGATCAGGCCTCCGGACTTCGATGAGTCGAAGAAGTACCCCGTCCTGAGCTTCGTTTACGGCGGCCCGCACGCGCCGCAGGTCCGGAATGCCTGGGGCGGACAGCGTTACCTTTGGCACCAGATGCTCGCCCAAAAGGGCTATGTCATATGGATCCTCGATCCGCGCTCGGCGAGCGGCAAAGGACAAAAGGAAACGTGGACCGCTTATAAACAACTCGGCTACACGGAACTGAAGGACCTTGAGGACGGCGTCAAATTCCTCGGCACGAAACCGTGGATCGACACTTCGAGGATCGGCATCTGGGGATGGAGCTACGGCGGGTTTATGACGACCTACGCCTTAACGCACAGCGACAAGTTCAAGATGGGCGTCGCCGGCGGGACCGTCACGGACTGGTCGCTGTACGATTCTATCTATACCGAGCGGTACATGCTGACCCCGGAAAACAACAAGGAGGGTTACGAGAGGACTTCGGTCCTTGTGGACGCGGCGAACCTGAAGGGCAAGCTCCTTTTGATCCACGGCGCTATGGACAACAACGTCCATATGCAAAACACGACGAAGCTTGTGTACGCGCTTCAGAAGGCGGGCAAGCAGTTCGACCTGATGATATACCCGACCCAGCGCCACGGCGTCGGCGACCCGGATCAGATTTATCACATGATGACGATGATCACGGCGTTTGTGAGAGAGAACCTTTGAGAAAGAACACGGCCGGGGCGCGTGCACTCTGACGGAACGCACGCGTCCCGCGTGCAGCGAAAGCCAAAGGCTTTCGAATTAACTCAAAAGAAATTTCCATCCTCACCATGGAAAGAAGATCCAAGTTCGACTTTGAGGGCTGGCATTATCGCGGCTACCTCCCGCATTTCGAGGCCGGCTCGACCGCGCAGTTCATCACGTTTCGTCTAGCCGATTCTCTCCCGATCTCATTGTTCAGAAGGCTTAAGATCCGGCTCGAGACAGGACAGATCTCGAAAAGCGAGTACGGCTATTTCCTTGACCGGTACCTCGATCGGTCAAAGGGAGACTGCTTCCTGAACGACCGCCGGATCTCTATACTGGTCCGGGACTCGATCCTCTTCGGCGAGGGTTCAAGATACAAACTGCATTCGTGGGTGATAATGCCCAATCACGTGCATCTTCTGATCACGCCGGATGAAGATCAGACACTGGAACGAATAATGCACTCGATCAAGTCCTTCACGGCGCACGGGGCGAATAAGATCCTGAAACGGAAAGGAAGTTTTTGGAGCAAGGAGTATTTCGACCGTTTCATTCGGGACGGCAAGCACTTTGCCAAGACAATGCGCTATATCGCGATGAACCCGGTGAAGGCGGGATTGTGCGACGCGCCGGAGAAGTGGGAGTTCTCCGGCGCGTTCAAGGGTAAAGACTCAGAGGCTTGAAGGAAGATAGCTCGCTTGCGCGAACTCTGCACGCGGGACGCGTGCGTTCCGTTGCTTGCCGCGGGACGCGTGCGTTCCGTTGCTTTTCTACAGCTTGGTGCCGTCGGACGAGCCGATCTTCACACCGCCGTTCGTCGTCTTCACGCGGATCAGCGCGCCGCCGCCGTTGATACTGGCGTTGACGTTCTTGTTCCGCTGGTAGTATCGGTTGGTCTCGTCCTTCTTCACCTGAAGCTCGGGAAAGTCGCTTTTGAACCCGCCGTTGACAGTTCCGGTCTCGATATTCGCCGCGTAATTCGAAGGAAGCGCGAGTTTCACGCCGCCATTCGTCGTCTGGACATCGAGCCCGTTTCCGCGCCAGGTCATACCCGAAAGCGATACCTTTACACCGCCGTTTGTCGTGCGGCCCTTCACGTCTCCCGCGACCTCGGAAAGCGAAACGCCGCCGTTGACGGTCGAGAACTCAAGATTGCCTTCGACCGACTTGATGCCTATGCCGCCGTTGTGGGCCTTAAGATTCAGGCTTGTCTGGATCGGCACGAGGATCTCGAACGAAACGGACGACTTCGAGGTTTCCGTAGCGTTGACCGCCCGGATGACGGGCGAAGTTTCGATACGCGTCGTATCGACCAGGTTCTTCGCCTCGGCTTCCGTTTCCGCCCGGGCCCGCACGCAGGCGCGGACAAGTACATCGCTGCGGTTCTCGCCGCGCACGGCGATCCCGCCGTTCTTGCCTCCGTCGACCTCGATCCTGCCCGTCGCGGGGATCGTGACCTCGCGAAGGTCGCTGGCTGAAGCCTTGTCGCTGTTGTAGTTGTAATTCGCGCAGAAATCGCCGGCATTGGCCGAAACGGCAAGAACCGCGATCGCGAACAGACTGAGAACTGATCTCTTCATTATAAGAATCCTCCGGTAAGAATTGATTGATTGGGTGTCTCTGTAGGGTAAACACCGGCGCGCCGTTTTTTATGACAAGGGGGAGGAAACAGGGGTGAAGGAGATCGGGAAGTTGATAATTGAAAATGGAGAATCGATGATTGGGATTCGGAAACGATTGATAGTTGGTAATTGGGAATTGAGAATTGGTAGTTGGAAGTCGATGATTGGGAATTGAGGATATCAGGCCCCGCGACTGGGCTCTGGATGCTTTTCCAGAGCCGTCTCCCGCACGAAGTCGAGGCGACAAAGTATTTTTGAGTCGATCAGCGCGGGATCTAACTCAAAATCGATCAGTTACAAGCCATCAATTCCCAACTACCCTTTCTCAATTTTCAATTATCAACCACCCGTCCTGTCCATCCTGTCCATCCTGTTTTTTTGCCCTTATGCAACCGTTCAAAAAAATCACCGCATCACACGGCCAAGTTTCACGAAACCGTTCTAAATCCGAAACATTGAAGAGGTAAATTCCTATGCGGATAAGGGTTACAACCCTGCTCGCGATGGCCGTGGTGTGCCTTTCGACAGCTTACGGGCAGGCAATAGACGAAGATGGATCAAGAGCGACGTTCGGCGAAGACGGCCTGACGATCACATTCGCAGCGAACAGCGAAACCGGCGGTTTTGAGACCCGGCTAACGGTCGAGCTGATCGACGCGAACGGCGTGGTCCGTTCGCGATCCTCCGAATTCGTGCGTGTGAGCAAGGGCCTCGCCGAATACTCCGCGACCCTCCCCGTGGGAAATGCCAGCGAAAGCGCCCGCGAGGATCTTGTCTGGTACAGGGTCCGGTACAGGTTCGGAGCCGCACACGGGATCGTCTCTTTGTCACAGCTGCTGACGGACTTCTTCGAAGTGAGCGTCGCCGCAACCACTATCATAAGACCCGGCCAGAAGTTCTCGGCGAGGATAAGCACGAACGAACCTTTCGCGAAACGGCCTGTCGAAGGCGTGGAGATCAAAGCCGTGCTCAGACTCGTGCTCGATGCGGATGAGGAAGAGGACGAACTCCGAATCGAGAGATCGGCAGTTACCGATAAAAACGGCTATGTAAATCTGGAGTTCGAGATCCCTGCAGGAGTCGTGATCGACTGGGTCGACGATTTCAAAGTAACCGCTTCAAAGGACGGTTATGTACGCGAGGTCGAGGCGGACATGGAATCGTTCGGGAACGGGGAGACCGTATTTCTCACCGCCGACAAGCCGATCTATCAGCCCGGCCAGAGCTTTAGAGTCCGCGCGCTTCTGTTCGACGTCAACAGGTCCGTGATCAGCGGCGGCGCAATCGAGTTCAAGATCTACGACGAGGAGCGGACGCTCCTGTTCTCGGAAGAGGTCGAAACCTCGGAGTTTGGAATCGCTTCCGTGTCGTGGACGATCCCGGAGAATGCGAAGCTGGGTGATTACCGGCTCGAGGCTGAGACGGAATCGGACGAGCCTTCGGGCGGCGAGCTGCGGTTCAAGGTCACCAGATACGACCTCCCGAATTTCACCGTCAGTGCAAAGCCCGACAAGGCGTTTTACGTTCCTTCGGACTCCGAAGCTTCGATCGAGATCTCCGCGGATTATCTTTTCGGAAAACCGGTCGCGAACGGAACGGCAAAGGTCGTGCTTGAGAAAGACAGGAAGTGGAACTGGCGGGAACAGAAGTACGACATCGATGCCGCCCAGACCGTCGAAGGCCCGGTCGGTCCCGATGGAAAATTCACTGCGAAGATCGACCTTCAGGAGGAACTGAAGGAACTCGAGGACCGGACCTGGCGACGGTTTGAAGACCTTACACTAGCTGCATACTTCACCGACCGGACCACAAATCGTACGGAGCAGAAGCGGTTCGACATACGCGTCACAAAGGAACCGATCCACGCTTACCTCATGATCAGGGGCTACCAGAACAATCCGGAACTCCCGGTTTCCGGATTTGTATCGGCCTTCTACGCCGACGGAAGCCCGGCCCAATGCGAGTTCCGTATCGAAGGTCGGTCGAACAGAGACGAAAACGGAGCTTACTCCGTACTTTTCGAAGGTAGAACTAACGGGTACGGCGGCGCCAGGACTTCCTTCAGACGGCCCGATTTCAAAGATCCGGAAGAAGACCTCGAGATCAGGCTCACGGCGACCGACGGGTTAGGCGCCGTGGGAACGCTCGAGGATGAGATCTACTTCAGCGACTCGCCGGGGCTTGAAGTCTTCGCGAAACAGCCGGTCCTCGCTCCCGGAGAACCGATCCGCCTTAGCATCCTTTCGACCGAAAGGAGCGCGAGGGTCTATGTAGATGTGGTCAACGGGTGGTCGGTCGAATCCAGCCGGGATGTTCCGTTGAAAGACGGCCGCGCCGAGATCGAGATCCCGTATAGTGACGCTTTTCGCGGCGAGACCGACATCTGGGCCTACTTTGAGTACGTCGATGATGACAACCTGAGGATCGCAAAGTCGGCTGTTCGTGTCATTTATCCGGAACAGCGAAACCTGCTTCTTGATACGCGATTCAGCGCTGCTTCCTACAAGCCGGGTGAAGAGGCCTCGGTCGGATTCAACGTATCGAACGGGAACGGAACTCCCGAGAAAAGCGCCTTGGGCGTCGTTGTCTTCGACAAGGCGGTCGAAGAACGTGCAAGGACCGACGCGGAGTTCGGCAGCTACTTCGGAGGTTTCAGCGACTGGCTCGGTCTTTCAAGGGGTTTCAGCGGCTTCACTTTGAAGGACCTTAACGAACTTGATCCCCTAAAACCCCTTCCTGACGATCTTCTGATCGCCGCCGAACTCGTGCTTGCTTACGGATCCGGCAACTACTGGCCGGAGATAGACCGGAGTGAGATCGATCTTCGCCGCCCGTCAGAGATCTTCAAGGCATATTTCGAAACGCAGTTCCGCCCGATCACGGAAGCTCTTAAGAAAAATGCGGAGTCCGGCAAGGAACTCCCTAACGATGTGGCCTCGCTTTCGTCAATCCTCTCGGGATACGGCCTGAGCTTAAATGCACTTGTAGACCCGTGGGGTCAGAGCTACAGACCAGTCTTCAACGTGAAAAGGTCGAGGATCGTACTCAGTTTCGAGACAGCGGGCGCCGACAAGAAATTCGATACGAAAGACGACCTCACGGTCGGCCGACCAGTCGAGTTCGAGTACTTCAGAAGTACTGGACAGGCGATCTCCGACGCGGTCCGCTCGATGCGTGAACACACCGGGATATTCATCCGTGATTACGCCACATTGCGCGACGTTCTGCGAGGCAAGGGGATCGAGCTCGACGAGCTCCGCGATCCGTGGGGCAACAAATACAAGTACGAATTCGAGATTCAGGGAAGGAATTATGTGACCCGTGTCAGATCCGCGGGCCCGGACGGCAAGTTTGAGCGATCATGGTTCGTTTATGACGATTTCAAACTCTGGGAGGCGTCGGCCGATTACTTAGCGGAAACGGAAGCGCGAATCAATGCGATCCTCAGCAACGAGGCTAACAAGGACGCCTGGAAGTTTCCGGAAACCGAAGAAGAGTTCTGGAATATGCTCGAGAGAGGCGGCCTTCCGAGAGACGAAGTGGTCGATGGGTGGGGGCGACTTGCGTATGCAAAGGTCTGGAAGTCGTCCCGTTACGCGGACACGTACGAAAACGTGAACGGAAAGCTCACCCTCAAGCCCGTGACCGAAGAGCTTGTCACCGCAGAACTGCGCAGTAAAGGCGAAGACGGAAAGGCGGACGATGAGGCGGTCCGAGGCGACGACTTCCGGCTTGGCGAGTTCACGAATGTGCTCAGCCAGCGGCTTCGCTCAATGACCAAGGCGGAAGCAAACGTGCGAACCACTACATATTCGGGATCGAACGGCGCGATCCGCGGGACGGTCACCGACGCGACCGGCGCCGTCATTCCAGGCGCCACCGCCACGGCGACGAATAGGAACACTGGACTGGTCCGCACAGTCACATCCGGCGAGGCGGGCGTTTTCCTGATCCCGAACCTGCCGACGGGAATCTACGATCTGAGGGTCTCTTCTTCCGGGTTCAAGGACCTTCTTTACTCCAACATACGGGTGAGTTCGTTCAGCCTTTCGCAAATCGAGGTGACGCTTGAAGTAGGAGACATCAGCGTCGAGGTCTCCGTGATTGCCCAACGGGTGGAATCGATCGACACGTCGGACGCCAGCGTGGCCACTTCGACCACAGTTGAAAGAACGGCGATCCCGGGCACGGGGGTGCAAATGCAGACTCCCCGCCTGCGGGAATACTTCCCCGAAACCCTCGTCTGGGCTCCCGAGGTGATCACCGACGAACAAGGCAAGGCCGAGCTGAAGTTTCGTATGGCCGACAACATCACGACCTGGAAGATGTACACCGTGGCCTCGACGAAGAACGGGAAGATAGGCGTGTCGGAGAACGAGGTCACAGCGTTCCAGCCGTTCTTCGCCGATCTCGAGCCGCCGAAGTTCCTAACGACCGGCGACGAGATCCATCTGCCCGTGCAGATCAGGAACTACACTCCGGACGCCCAGCCCGTGAACGTCACGATGGACCGCGCGGATTGGTTCTCTTTCCTGGGCGAGAGCGAACAGAAGATCGACGTGCCCTCGAACACCAGCGAGAACGCCGTGTTCGGCTTCCGTGCAGAAAGGGCCGTCGAAGGCGGAAAACAGAGGGTTACCGCGATCGCCACGGGCGATTCGGACGCGATCGAAAAGCCTGTGACCGTCCGGCCGAACGGGCAGGAGATCACTAGCTCGGAAACAAAGCTCTTCAGCGAGACCAGCTCGTTCCGCGCAGACTTCCCTGTGAACGCCATTGACGAAGGCCGCAGCACCCGCTTAAGGATCTACCCGAACCTCCTCGCGAATGTCGCCGACTCGGCGGACGGCCTTCTCAAGCGCCCCTACGGATGCGGCGAGCAGACGATCTCTTCGACCTACCCGAACCTTATGATCCTCAAGCTTGCGCCGGAGAACAGCGGGCTACGGCGGAAGGCAAATGAGTTTCTTCGAAAGGGTTACGAAAGGCTTCTCGGGTATCAGGTCTCTTCCGGCGGATTTACCTACTGGGGAAGGGAGAACTCCGAGGACCTGGCCCTCACGGCGTACGCACTTCGGTTCCTGAAAGACGCCTCTGGAAAGATCGATGTTGACGGATCCGTGATCAGAAAGGCGGAGAAGTGGCTGCTTTCACAGCAGAAGAGCGACGGAAGCTGGACGGTGAAATACCGATGGGAGAACTCGGAGGACCGTAGGCGCACGAGGATGACCACGTCGTACATCGCCAGGTCGCTCGCGATGGGACGCGTGGAAAGCAAAACGCCGACCGGCCTCGACCGTTCGCTCGCTCTCGCTCTGGCTTATCTCAGAACACGCAATGCGGAGATCGACGAGCCGTACGCGCTGGCGCTTTACGGCCTCGCTTCGCTCGAGGCGGGTTTCAGGGAAGAGGCCGAATCCGCCGCGGCGGCGCTTCGCAAGATGGCGATCGCGGAAGGCTCGGCGGCTTACTGGAAGCTCGAGACGAACACGCCGTTTTACGGCTGGGGAACCGCCGGAAGGATCGAAACGACCGCGCTCGTCGTCCAGCTCCTGGCAAAACTTTCGAACACCGGGGAAGAACGCGGCACCGTTCAGAAGGGAACGATGTTCCTTTTGAATAACAAGGACCGCTACGGCGTCTGGTACTCGACCCAGACCACGATCAACGTCCTCGACGCCATACTCGCGACGCTCGAAAGAAGTAACGGCGAAGGCGAACGCAGCGCGTCGATCTCGGTCAACGGGAACGCGGTAAGGACTCTCCCCCTTCCGCCTTCGAACGAGCTGGCGCCGGTGATAGACGTCGATCTGACCGCGGAATTGGGTCCCGCTCAGAATGCGATCGAGGTAAAGGTCAGCGACGACTCGAACGTGATGGCGCACGTCGTTAGGACACACTACATCGACTGGGGCCGGGCGCTCGCCGGAAGGTCGGCGAATGAAGCCGGGGCTTCAAACACGACCGTCTCGAGGCTTCTGGAAATGGACTACTCTTGTGACAGGCTCGAAGCGAAGGTGATGGAAGAAGTCACGTGCAGCTTGCGCGCGGAGAGGGTCGGGTTCCGCGGGTACGGAATGCTGCTCGCCGAACTCGGTATCCCTCCGGGTGCGGACGTCAACCGCGAATCGCTTGCAAGAGCGATGTCAGTGAATTGGAGCGTGAGCAGGTACGACGTTCTTCCCGACCGAGTTATCGTCTATATGTGGGCACAGCCGGGAGGCACGAAGTTCGACTTCACATTCCGTCCCCGGTACGGGATAAACGCCCAGACGCCTCCTTCGGTCGTTTACGATTATTACAACGACGAAGCGAGGGCCGTCGTCGCGCCTCTAAGATTCTCCGTGGAATAGAGTTAACAGGGATAAAGGGGGTGAAGGAGATCGGGAGTTGATAGTTGAGAATTGAGGGTTGGTATTCGGAAACGATTGATAATTGGGAATTGAGAATTGGAAGTTGGAAGCCGATGATCGGCAATTTTGGAAGATGGGAGCCGATGGTTGGAAATTGAGGAAATCAGGCCCAGCGACTGGGCTCGGGATGCTTTTAAGAGCCGTCTCCCGCACGAAGTCGCGGCGACAAAGGATTCTTGAGTA
Organism: Aridibacter sp.; assembly: GCA_035513035.1. Taxonomy (GTDB): domain Bacteria; phylum Acidobacteriota; class Blastocatellia; order Pyrinomonadales; family Pyrinomonadaceae; genus Aridibacter. The sequence goes on along the minus strand of DATKCW010000052.1, from coordinate 44,399 downwards.
GATCAGCGCGGGATTTAAGTCAATATCGATCAGTTACAAGCCGTCAATTTCCAACTGCCCATTCACCACTATCAATTATCAAATCCCCGATCTCCTTCACCTCCTTCATCCCTGTTAACTCAGTCATCCTCGAACTGAAGTTCCTCGATTATCTCCCGCATGTACTTTTTCCCGAGCTCGAGTTCCTCCGGCTTGAGTGAAACCGCTCCGACGACCGCGTGGCCGCCGCCGCCGTATTTCTCGCAAAGCTCGGCGATATTGTACTTTCGGGGCCTGGGAGCCCAGGGATTCGAACCAACCGAGATCTTTGTCCGGAACTCGCTTTGGGTCAGAGCGACGTTGTACGTCGTCTGCGGGTAGAAATAGTAAGGAATGAACTTGTTGTAGCCGTCGATGCCTTTGTCGGAGAGGTCAAAGCTGACCACGCCTTTCGAATAATCCGCCCTTTCTTTTATCAGTTCGACCGTTGCCCAATGTCGCTCCAGTATGGGTTTCAGCTTGGCCCGGATCTCATCGCTCTCGATAAGATCGTCGAGGCTTGTATCCTGAAGCGCCCGTATTATTTTCTCGACGAACGCCGGATCCTTCTCGCCTTCAATGACCTGCATTAGCTTCAACGCCGACGACCTGAGTTCAACACACTGCGCCGCCGATTCGTAGAGCGCCCCGTCGATGATGTGCGCCCACTCGATCAGTTCCTCCAGGAACGGATCCTCAAAACCGAAGTTCTCTCTCGCGATCCTCGCGATGAACTTAGCGCAGGACTTGCTCTCGGTGTCCAGGAACTTCTTTCCCGAAGTGTCGGCAAGAAAATGCTCCTCGTCCTCCTTGCTGAGGAAGGCGGATTCGTGATGGTCGAACCACCAAGTCAGGCGCTCATCCGGGCAGTATTTGAAATCCACGATCGCGTTCTCGTCGCCGTCGAACTGCCCTCGGTCGAATGCGTTGCCGGCCCGGTGCATAGTCGGCGTGTAGTCGATCTCCGCGTCCGGGTGTATCTTTGCCCGGTAGAACTTGCTGAAGATAGCCGCCGACGAAACGCCGTCGAAACAATTGCCGTGGTAAAGTATCCGTAATCTCATACAGTTGCCTAAAGCCCGTCCGGGCAAACATTAAAGAGTAGAGGCCGGACGGACAATCGTCAAGGAGGGCGTTGAACAGATGTCAGACGGCATAAATGTAAGGATCGCTGAGAAGAAGGACGTCGATTCGCTGGTCGCGTTCAACCAGGCGATGGCCCTTGAGACCGAGGGGAAGAAGCTGCTTGACGAGGTCATACGCGGCGGAGTGCGTGCAGTGTTCGGGGACCGTGGAAAGGGTTTCTACGTCGTGGCGGTGGACGGTGAGAAAACGATCGTCGGCGGGCTGATGATCACATACGAATGGAGCGACTGGAGAAATTCCTGGTTCTGGTGGATACAGAGCGTTTACGTTCTGCCCAAAACCCGCGGTAAAAACGTTTACAGAATGCTTCACGAGTTCGTCCGCGAGCTTGCGAAAAAGCGCGATGACGTTTTCGGATTCAGATTATACGTCGAAAAGGGAAACACCGCGGCCCAGAGCGTTTACCGGAAGATGGGAATGGATGAGACGGACTACCTGATGTTCGAAGAGGCAATATAAAAAGGCCCTGCCGCAAGCGGCAGGGCCGACGGTCCCTGTTTTTCAGATCTTCAGTTCCCCGAAGCCATCGGCGGATAGTAGAAGGTCCTGTGCGTCACGAGCGTCTCTGTATCGAACCTTTTTCGCGCTCCGCAGGAGATGCAGCTTCGGTAGCTGACCTTTCCATCGCTGAACGGCCGACCGAGGTCCTTGTGGCGGCAGCCGAACAGCCGAGCGACAACGCCGATCCGTTTTCCGAAGACCTCTTTTTCCATCGCACTCTCTGAAGATTCGATCCTTGTCATCAAGCTGATCATTGCTCTCGACCTCCTGCTCTTAAGGTTTGCCCGGTACCTGTACAAAACTCGTAAAGCGAAAATCATTCCTGTTTTCGTATCAATCCAGTTTTCGGATTCCATTTGACCGCATGCGGCCCGTGAACGTGACCCCGTACGTTCACTTGCGTCGGATTTGAGATAATCCCTTCTGTCCTGTTAAATGCTGGTGTGGGAAAGATTTCGGAAGAGAGGTTCGCTGATATCTGCGACGGCGTCCGACGGGACCGTGAGGCGATCATACGCCACAATCCGATCGGGACGGACGAGGAGATCTTGCTCTGGATGCTCCTTAGCGTACTGATAAGCTATCTGAGCCTGTACGAGATCGAGACACCTTGTTTCACGGGCAGGCCGGACGCGGAGACGTACCGAAAGGCGATCAGGCACGTGCTGAAGGACCGCAGGGCGACTGATTTCGACGTCGAGCCGTATATAAAAGGATTTTTCACCACAGAGCACACGGAGAGCACAGAGTGAGATGGGGAGCGTCGGATCCAAACGCCCAAAATTCCCTCTGTGTCCTCTGTGCTCTCCGTGGTTTGTTCTCCGTATTCATTCCTTAAATCTCAAAGATGTTAATTAAGAAGTTCACCATCACCCCTTTTCAGCAGAACACGCGCGTCGTCGTATGCAAGAAGACCGGCACGGCGATCTGCATCGATCCGGGCGAAGAATGCGCCGACATCGTCGCCTTCATCAACAATAACGGCTACACGCTGCAGGCGATCGCGCTGACGCACGCACATCTGGACCATGTAGGCGGCACGCTCGCTTTGTCCGGGAGCTTTCCGGATTCCGAGATCATCATTCACAAAGATGACGAGGAGATGTACCTGAATCTCCCGCTCCAGCCTCTGATGATGGGAATTCCGCAAGCCCAGCTTAGGCCTCTGAAAATGGATTACGGCGAGCCTCCGAAGCCCACAAGGTATTGGGAAGACGGCGAGGTATATGAGGTCGGCGAGCTTCGCTTCAAGGTCCTCCACTGTCCCGGACATACGAAAGGCCACGTCGTCCTCGCCGAGGAAAGCGAGAAGAAAGTGTTTGTGGGAGACTGTCTGTTCGAGAACTCGATCGGGAGGACCGACCTGCCGGGCGGCTCGTACGACGAGCTTATGGATTCGTTAAACAAGAAGATCGTCCCGCTCGGCGACGACTTCACCGTTTACTCCGGGCACGGCCCCGAAACGACGATCGGCAAGGAAAGGACTACTAATCCATTCCTCACCGGCGTCTATCAGCCATCAAAAGGCCGGTTCATTTGATCCGGAAGCCTCTGAGATCCGGTAAAGGGTCCCACTCAGTTGCTTTTCACAGTCAAAGGAATATCTGTCTCAACCCCGAAGGACCGAACGGCGATCCCTTCGGTGCTCTGCAGCAGCCACCAGGTACCGTCCCTGTAGATCCCTATGTCATCGAGTCCGTCTCCGTCGTAGTCGCCCGGCACTGGCAGATCGCTCGAGATCCCGAACTGAACGAAGTCCACGGTCCAATCCGAGGTCTTCAGCAGGTACCAGACGCCGTTCGAAGGCCTGAACACCGCGATGTCCGTCCGGTAGTCGCCGTCGTAGTCTGCTGCGACCGGGATGTCCGTTGAGATCCCGAATGGGACCGCGTCGAAGTTCTGCGCCGGCGGTCCTTCCGGGCGGGCGATGTACCACGTGCCGTCATCCGGCCGGAAGACGGCGAGATCGGTCTGTGAATCGCCGTTGAAGTCCATACGGACCGGTATGTCTCCTTCCTGGCCAAACTGCTCTTCGATGATCCCCTGGTCCGAGCTTTTCACTATGTACCATCTGCCCTCGGAGGGCCGGAAGACGCCTATGTCGTCCCGTCCGTCAGCGTCAAAGTCGCCGTTGACGGGAATGTCGCCCGGCACTCCAAGCTCAACGAACGTGACGCTCAGATCGGAGCTGTTAAGTATGTAGAAGTCTGGTTCTCCCGGATTGTCAGACGGGCGGAAGACCGCGGCGTCCTCCCTTTTGTCGCCGTCATAGTCGCCGGGGATGGGAATGTCTCCCGGGGATCCGAACTGGAAGCCAAAGAATCCCTCGTTCGACCGGAGGCTGAACCAGACCCCGTTCGAGGTTCTGAAAACAGACATGTCGGTTTCTCCGTCGCAATCGAAGTCGACGACGACTTTCGGCCGGCGGCAGCCGAAACTCGCAAAGAATCCTTCGTCGTTTCCGTTGAAAGTGGGATCGAAGCTCTTGGGAGTGGTCGGGATCCCGTCCACCCTCGTCATACCGGCGATGTACATGTTCCCGAATTTGTCCACCGCAACGCCGTTAGATGTTTCATCGTTCCCGGCCCCGAAAAACGTCGAATAGAGCAGAGAGGAACCGTCTGCCGAGATCTTGGCCGCGTAACCATCCTCGAAGCCGTTATGGGTTTCGTCAAAGGCGCCGGCTGTGGTCGGAAAAACCGGAGAACCGCCGCTGGTCTTTCCCGTGATGTACGCGTTCCCTTCCTGATCGATCGCGATGTCGAATCCCCAGTCGTTAAGGCTTCCGCCAAGCAGGGTGGAGTAGATCAGGTCCGTTCCGTCCGGCGTCATCTTGAATACGAAGGCATCGTTTATCCCGTTATGAGTCGTATCGAACGCCAACGGTGTCGTGGGAAACGCCGTGGGTGCGGACGAAGAAGTATGTCCCGTCACAAATATATTCCCGTCGCCGTCGACGACGACCGAGTCCGCTGTGTCACCGCCCGAGCCGCCGACAAAGGTCGAGAATACAAGGCCGGAACCGTCCGCTACGAACTTAGTCACAAAGGCGTCATCTGCGACGTCGAATGTCGTGTCGAACGACCCCTTCGTGACGGGAAAATCGCCGGCTCCGGTTTTTCCTACGACGACTGCCCTGCCTTGATCGTCGACCGCTACGTCAAGTGCGTTATCAAACATCGAGCTGCCGAGAAACGTGCAGTATTCCAAAGTGCTCCCGTCGGCGCTGAGCTTGGCCAGAAACCCGTCATTGAGCCCGTTGATCGTAGTATCGAAGGCGCCGTCGGTCACGGGAAAGGTCGCGCTCCCCACTTCGCCGGTGACGCCGGCGAAGTAAACGCCTCCGGACGAATCGAAGTCGATTCCGAGCGCGACATCGCTACCGGCACCGCCGAAATAGGTCGAGTAAACGAGACTGGAACCGGTTGGATCGAGTTTGGCGACGACCGCGTCCTGATCGCCGTTATAGGATTCGTCGAACGCCCCTTTTGTCGTAGGGAAGCTGTCGGCAAACACAAACCCGGCGACAAAGATGTTTCCTGTGTCATCGATCCTCATATCGCCGAATTCACTGCCTCCGGCGCCGCCCAAGAATGTGGAGAATATAAGCGTCCGGCCGTCCGGTCTGAATTTGCTTATGAAGATGTTCCTTGCCTGGTTCCAAGTCGGGTCGAATGAGCCGGGGGTCGTAGGAAAGTCTGAGGAGATCGAGTTGCCGGCCACGTAGATGTTGCCGTCTTCGTCCACATATATCGCATGAGCTTCGTCCCTGCCGCTGCCCCCGATGTACGAACTGCTGCCCAGAATCCCCAGATCGATCGTCGGATCGATCACGAGCTCTCTACTGCGGTCGTACGGTCCCAGTTTGAAACTGACGTTCGCTTTTTCACCTGAAACGTCGAGAACAAAATCACTTTCGACCGGAACCAGGGCACCGTCGATCTCCTGGTAAGACGAGGGCTTCTTGTGCCTTAACGTGCCCGCAGGGGTACGGAACAGCAGCGAGCCGTCGGCGTCGATCTGCACGTCCTCTGCGTGTTCTATCTCCCAGCTGATCCGCTCGGGGGACACGCCGGGAGATACAACGAAGTCGTACCTGACGGAACGTTCCCGGCTTCCTTTCCATATGAGATCGATTCCTGGATACACATCCGCCGCCCGGACTTCGGAGAACGTCGGCACGCCCGATCTCCATTTGTTCCTGTCTGAGCCGAGGAAGTAGTTGACCTCGCCCGGAAGTTGCCCGGAGCCTTGAAGCACCTGCCGTGAAGCGTTTCCCGCGAGACTCATACGGATCGTCGAGGAGGTGCCGCCGGCAGGCCGTCCTTCAGCCCCGCTTTCCTCAGGAGGGACAGAGGGAGCGCTGAACGAGTAGACCGCCTCCGACGGCGTGAGGAACAGGTCGTATCCCCTCGCGCGAGCGCGAAATCTCACCTCTTCGTGGTCCTGGCCGCGGTTCTCTTCGAAATAGGCCTGTACCGAAAAACCACCTTGCGGACCGGTGGCCGAATCAGTGCTTCCAACTGGCTGTGAGCGGTCCGGCGCTCCGAGCCTGTATGCGATTCCGATGGCGAGAGCCAAAAAAACTAGCGCGAAGAATACGGGGAGAGCTCTTCTGAAACTTCCTTTCTGTAGACACATTGCATACCTCCTGAAGAACTTTCGTTGCCGGGAGACCCGGCGACCTGCACATTAAACCGTCTTAGCGGCCGCGAACCGCATTTCGGCACGCGTCGACCAATACGTCAAGATCGAGCGGCTTTTCCATAACCGAAATTGCGCCCGCCGCGATCGCCTCCAGTCGCAGTTCATCCGTAAAATAGGCCGTGATCAGAATGAAAGGCGCCGCGATTCCTTTCGACTTTAACGACCGGATCACTTGAAGTCCGTTGGCTTCCGGCAGTCTGTAGTCGCAAATGATCAGCTCCGGAGCACCGTACCCGGAAAGCCCACTCAGGACTTCCGCTCCCGAAGCCGATTCAAGTGTGCGGAAGCCCTCTCTAGTGAACAGGCGGGAAAGGCCCCGCCGAAGAATGGCGTCGTCCTCGATCACGAGAACGGTCGGCGGATGGTTTTCGTCCGGGCCTGATGTCATCTGTTCGGCTGTCGGATATGCTTTCGGCGAAGCGGCTGCGTTTGCAGCAACGACACCGCACGGGCTGTGCCGACGCACTTCACCAACCTCGCCAGGAAGATCGGGGCGAGGTTAACTGTCTGGGAAGGATGGAGTTAGGTTAGGATCGGGAGAAAACTCGTAGAGAAGCGGCCGGCCGCCGGCAGATTCCGGCAGCGTCAAAAGTGTGCAGGCTAAATCACGGTTCGTGAAGCGAGCGTCCCACTCCTGTCGCGGCCGCGCTTCATTCTTCGGACATCCTGTACTCGTTCATTTTCGAATGAAGGGCCCTTCGCGAAATGCCCACGGCCTCGGCAGTTCTCGAGACGTTCCAGCGGTTCTTTTTCAGGTGATGAAGAAGGAACTCCCGCTCGAAGGCCTCGACGACCTGTTTCCGGGCCGCATGGAAGTCCCCGGCCTGTTCCGTGACTTCGGGCGAAATGAAGCCCGCACCGGATGGTACGTTGGAAGCAAGGATCGATTTACCATTCGCGGTGACGACAAGCATCTCGACGAGGTTCTCCAGTTCACGGACGTTCCCTTTCCATTCGCGGGCCTCCAGCATTTCGAGCGCGTCCTCGCTGAATGAGAGATTCCTGCCCTTCTGTTCGTTGAACTTTTCCAAGAAATGCCTCGCGAGTCGACGGACATCCCCCTGCCTTTCTCTCAGCGGCGGGAGTGCAACGCGGGCGACGGCTAGCCTGTAGAATAGGTCCTGCCTGAACCCGCCTTCAGCCGATAGCGCCTCGAGATCGGCATTCGTCGCGGCGATGATCCGTATGTCGACCGGCACCTGTTCGGTCCCGCCGACCCTCCTGATCTCTTTTTCTTCGAGCGCACGCAGAAGTTTCGCCTGCAGGGGAAGCGGGATCGACGAGATCTCGTCCAGGAACAACGTTCCGCCGTCCGCCGTTTCGAACATGCCTTTTTTCAGGTCCCGCGCGTCCGTAAAGGAACCCTTCTCGTGCCCGAAGAGCTCGCTTTCGAAAAGCGCATCGGGAATCGCGGCGCAGTTCACGGCCGCGAAACGGCCGCCGGAACGCGGTCCCGAATAATGCAGGGCCCGGGCGACGAGCTCCTTGCCCGTGCCGCTCTCTCCGGTGATCAAGACCGAAATGTCGGGGTCGCGAGCCAGAGGGCGAAGACCCTCGATAAGTTCCTTTATCGCCCGGCTCTCGCCGATGATCGAATCGAAGCCGTAGTTCCGCTCCAGCTCATCCTTGAGCCGCCGGTTCTCTTTCCTTAGCGAGGTCCGCTCGAAAAGCGCGTTCAGCTTGATAGTGATCTCGTCGATACGGGGCGGCTTGAATATGTAATCGCCGGCGCCAAGCTTCATCGCTTCCACGGCGGATTCGACGGAGGCGTAAGCCGTTAGAACGATCACCGGCAGCTCCGGGTCATGCTGGCGGATCTCGCGCAAAAGGTCGGTGCCTGACATCCGGGGCATCCTCAGATCCGTGATGACCAGATCGAAATTCCCGGACCGAAACTTTTCCAGAGCCTCGGTCGCGTCAGCACATGCCGTCACCTGATGACCCTCCTTTTCCAGGTGGTACGTCATCATTCTCCGGATCTGCTGCTCGTCATCGGCGAGTAGTATTTTCGCCATCACTTCTCCGGGCTCTGCCCGCCGTCGGACCGTGGGATCACAAGTGTAAATGTCGATCCCTCTCCGAATCGGCTATCCGCCTCGATCCGTCCTCCGTGAGCGGCCGCGAGATTGGCCGCGATCGCCAGGCCGAGGCCGCTTCCTCCCGCCTTTGTGCTGAAGAACGGATAGAAGATCTTCGGCAGATCTTCTTCCGTTATTCCCTCTCCCTTGTCCTCCACCGAAAGCACGACGTTCCTTCCATTTGAAACGGTACGAACCGTCACCTCCGAGCCTTCCGGGGACGCCTCGACGGCGTTGAGCACGAGGTTGACGATCACGCTTCTGATCATCTCCGGGTCGGCCCTGACGGCAAGCGGTCCGGAATCGCCCGTGACGGATATCCTCACCCCGCGCTCCGCAGCAGATTCACTCACGTAAACCAGCGAGTCTTCCAAAAGGCCGGCCATATCGACCTCCTCGATCAAAGGGACCGGGGTCCGGTAGTTTTCCTTGAGGTTTGCCAGCATCTCGAGGAAAGCAGACAGGCCCTCCTTCATCTCGTTCAGATACTCGCGCTTCGGATCGTCAGGCTCCATGTCCGAGTCCAGGTACTGAAGCCAGAAGCTCATGCCGCTTATCCGGTTCTGGATCTCGTGGGAAATCTCGGCGGTCAACTCACCGATCGCGGCAAGCTTGGCGGAGCGTATCCTCTCCTCCTGGTTCGCGCGGAGTTCACCGGCCATAGCGCGGAACGTCACAGCCAGGTCCTCAACTTCGTCCCCCGTGCGCACATCGATGTCGACGTCGAGATTCCCCTTCGCGATCGTCCTCGTGGCCCGATCGAACTTCTCCAAAGGCACCGTGATCCTTCTCGCAAACCTCGTAGCTGCATACAGAACCGCCGCTGCGGCAACACAGAACGCGATGACGAAGAAGATCTGGAACGACCTTGTCCCTTCGTCGGGGACGCCGCTTTGGATCACGCCCAGAAACCAGTTCTCTCCGGCCCTCGGCTCGTAGACCGATCTGCCGAACGCCTCGGCGGGATAGACAGCGAACCGAAAATCCGCTCCTTCGGAGGTGAGTTCCCTGGGCACGGTCAGCGAATCCGGGCTTTCCAGCAGCGCCGAAGCTTCGCGGGAAAGCTCTATGCCCTGAAGCGCCTTCTCTTCGGGTTCCCCCGCGAGGGAGCGGGAGAACACGAGGCCGCGGTCGTCGAACAGAAAGGTCGAAAATCCGTGGGTAGGAAGCAAAGGCGTGAGCCTCCGCTCGAAGGCATCGGTATTGAGGCTGAGGACCAACGCACCCAGCAGCCGGTCGTCTGCGATCCGCTCCGACAGAACGGTCGCGTGCCTGCCGTTGGCGAGCGCGTGGACCGGAGCCTGAGACGAACCGGCGACAAGTGCCCGCAGAAAATGGTCTTCCGCGCTCAGTTCACGGACCGCCGGAACGTTGGTCAGACGGCTGTAACGCACCAACTCGCGCCCGCGCGAGTCTGTCAGGCTCAACTCCAGATAGTACGGATTCTGATCGAAGAAAAGCTTCATCACCGTTCCGGCCGCGGTCTCCTTCGACCTTGAGCCGGGATCCTCCAGGAACTCGCCCACCGCCGGCACGCCGCGGAGAAGTACCAGGTCCCTTCGCGCTCCCTGAAGGTCTTTTCTGATATCGGAGATCGCCTCGCTGATGCGCTTGTCATCCTTCTCCCTCGCCTCGATCTCATTCGAACGGATGACGAAGTAGTACGCCGCCAGAGCCGTCAATAGAAACGGCGCCAGTATCAGGGGAAGCATAAACCCCACTATTTTGTTTCTAACTTTCACGGATCCATCGAGTGCATCGTGATATCGTCAAAATAGGTGGGAGCATTTTCGTACCCGCCCAGCCCGATATTTCCCGGTACAGCGAAAGCCTTTGCATCCGCGCTCCAGATCAGGCTGTCGTCAATGAAGTAATCGATCCGGTCCGTTGTCACGACGACCTTGAAACGGTACCAGCGGTCGCTTTGGAAAAGATAACTTCGCTGCAGGATGACTCGGCCACCGATATGATGCAGACCCGTTGGCAGATCATCGTCCTTGACGCTCAGCCACGTTCCTTTGCGGAACCGGTTCCCTATCATCAGATACCGCCGCCGGTCAGCATTGGTCCTCAGGAAGATATTCGCGACAAAATGCGAAATCTCGCCGAGCCGGAACTTGCCCTCGAGCACGTAATTCTCGGGCTCCGGTATCGTGAGGAATGTCGAGAAAGGTCTGCGGCCAACGGGAGCCAGGCCCATATAGGATCCCCTGACCCGCATCCAGACCCCTTCGAACTCGTCCCACTTCCCGCTGTCCGAGCCGGAGAAATCGTCCTCGAAGAGCTTCTCGCCTATTTTAAGTTTGAGCGGCTCCCGGCTTTCAGGCGGGGGCACGGATTCGGCGGGTCCGGTCGCACGATCCGAAAGTTCGATGGCCGCGTTCCCGGATACTACGGAACCGTAAGATTCGCGGTCCCAGACGGCGGCTATTGTCCTTCTCTCAAGCGGCACGACACCTATCGATCTGATCTCGCCCTCCGTTTCCCGCAAGGAAACGACCCGCGACGGCGCCCAGTTTGCCCCTCCGTCTTCCGAGAATGTCACCGCAACGTCGCCGAAGATGGAATCCCGTTCGGTACGCCAGGCGCAGAAAAGCTCCCCACCATCATTGACCGCCAGTCTCGGTTCGTCATCCTTGCCGGACACCACGTCGTTCACCCTCCGGTTCTTTCGGAAAGTCGATCCGTTGTCGGGCGATGCGGCGAAATAGATGTTCCAGTCGTTGTCCCCCCCTTCTCCGGGATCTCGAAAATCGGAAAAGACGACGTAGATAAGGGAGCCTCGGGAAACCGCGTCGTAGTTGATCTGCCACACGTGCAGGCCGTCATCGTTTACACGTGCGCTCGGCGACCAGTGCCGGCCTCCGTCATCGGAATACGAGTAGCGAATATCGACCAGCGTCCGACGGTCGCGGTGATCCTCCCAGAACGCGAGGATCCTTCCGTCCGCTCCCCGGACCAGCTTCGGCCGGATCTGATCTCCTTCCCGAAAATCGAATTCGATCGGGCGATTGGGTCCCCACGTCTCGCCCCCGTCGTTCGAAGAAGAGAAGTAGATCAGTGGAAATCCGCGTCTGAGGTCAAGCCACGCGCAGTAGAGCGTGTTTCCCGGCCCTTCCAGAAGACTGGCCTGCGTGCCGACTGACGAGATCTCGTCGTTTATGCGGACGGGCTTCGTCCAGGCCGCAGAGCCATCGGCTTTGCGGAAGAAGAACAGCTCGCCCGACCTGAATCCGATAGCGGCGACGCCGTCTCGAAAAAGATAGGGTTCGACGATCGGAAAGGTCTGGTGCGTTCCGGCGGGATTCGAAAGATCGATCTCGGGACGAAAGGTCTTGCCTCCGTCGCGCGACAGCCTAAAGAACTGCCCTACAGTACGCCCGTTCACTGCCTTGAAGTAACTTGCCAGCAGTCGGTCACTGAAGCTGTTCAGGGTGAGAGAACGGAACTCCGTTTTTTCGGGAAATTCGGGGAGAAGAAACTCTCCGACGATCGTCAATGACCGGCTCGGAGGTTCGGGCGGGTCCCCGGCACCACCGGATACTTTCGACGCTGAATACACAAGCGGCAGGGCGACCAAAAGGGTCGCGACAGCAATTCTGTTCAGGACTATTGCGGGGGACACGCCCGAATCATATCCGACAGGAAGTTCAATTGGAAGAACTCGGTGAGGTCTTCCGGATCGATCTGAAAGGTACTCTTATCCGGCATCGATCGCGGCTTGGCACTCGCCCAGGAGCTTTTCCAGGTTGACCGGCTTTTCGAGTACACGAGAGAATCCGGCCGTCCGGGCTTCAGTGCTCAGCTCGTCCGTCAGATACGCCGAGATCAGAATGAACTCCGTCCGTCCGCCGGTCCCCATTTCTTTCATCACGTCCAGTCCGTTCCTCCCGGGCAGCCTGTAGTCGCAGACGACCAGATCGGGTTCGGCGCCGGCGGAGCGCGCATCCTCGAGCGCCGATTCCCCGTCCTCGTAATCGCGCACGCGGAATCCCTCGCGTTTGAGGAATCGCGACAGGCCCCGCCTCTGGACGTCATCGTCCTCGACCACGAAAACGAGCGGCGGCCGGGCATCGGGCATTGATTTTTCTTCGGTTTGCATCTGTGCGCGCCGCTCCTCCCTTTCACGGCCTGGACGGCAGGGGCTTGTCCCCCGGTACGCCGAACACATCTGCCCTGATGCCTCCCGAACTGAGAAGCTGCCACCACTGACCGCCCCGGAAAACAGCTATGTCGTACTTACCGTCGCCGTCATAGTCACCCGGCACAGGCTCGTCGGTCTCGACGCCAAACTGGAGGATCCGGATCCCGTCCGTGCTCTGGTTGATGTACCAGAGTCCGCCGACGGGTCTGAAGACCGCTACATCGTCCTTTCCGTCGCCGTCGTAATCGGCCGGAACCGGAATGTCGCCCTGGACCCCGAACGGTATGGCGTCGAAGTTCTGATTCGGAATGCCGGTGGGCCGCGCTATGTACCAGGTCCCTTCGCCGGGCCTGTAAACCGCCAGGTCGTCCTTTCCGTCTCCGTTGAAGTCCATAACGAGCGGGATGTCGCCGTCAACGCCGAACTGCCGTATCTGCACAGCGCCGTCGGAACTCTGAAGGATGTACCAACTGCCGTTCGAGGGCCGGAAGACCGAAACGTCGGCGATGCCGTCGCCGTCGAAATCCAGTCCGACCGGAATGTCACCGGGCTGTCCCCAGGAGACGAACCTGATCGGTCCGCCTCCGCTGGGAAGGATGAAGAAATCGACTTCAGCAGGATTCGCGTTTGGCCGGAAGATCGCGATGTCGGACCTGCCGTCCCCGTCGAAGTCCCTCGGAACGGGAATGTCGGTGCCTAACCCGAACTTGACCGCCGAGAAGCCTTCGCTAGAGGCACTGAAATACCACACCCCGCTCGACGGCCTGAACACGGAGATGTCCGTCTTTCCGTCGCAATCCTTGTCGGCGGTTACGCCGAAAGCCGGGCATCCGAACGGTCGGAGAACCGTAACCCGGTTCTCCGGGGGAATTCCGACGACCACCTGCTGAAAGACCGGATCGATGGCGAACTGCATAGACGATCCGCTTCCGCTTTCAGCCCCTGCGACGGTGGTCGCCTCGGGCAGGGGACCCACCGCTCCGTCGCTAAGGTCGATATACGTTACTGCGCCCACGTTGCTCTGGCCTCCTACGCCCGAGACTGTATCGGGAATACTGTAATTCCTGCTAAGCACGACAAAATCTCCGTTGGGAAAATGCGTCAGCCCTCCGTTGCCAAGCTCGTCTCCGGAAGTGGTTCCCACAACAGAATTCGAAGCGGTTACCGATCCTGTGCATCCACCCGGCCCGCACGATGTGACCGCGCCGGCGTCCACGACTGCGCCGTTGTCCCAGCGGCTGGCGCCGATGATATATCGGTTTCCGGCAGCCACTCCAACTTCTCCTACATTGTCATTTGCGGCCGACCCGACAAGCGAGTTCGCGGCGCTGACAGTGCCGGAGCATCCGCCGGCGCCGTTGCAGATGGTCGCAGCGCCGGCGTTCGCGGCGCCGCCATTGTCCCAGTCCCTGGAAAGAACGACGTAGTTGCCGTCCGAGAGCGCAAGTATCCCGCTGCTGCCGACCCTGTCGTTGACCGTCGATCCGACCAGCGAGTTTGAGGACGTGACTGCGCCGACGGGGCACCCACCCGCGACCCCCGTGCAGAACGTCACCGCCCCGGCGCTCGAGATTCCGCCCGTGTTTGCAGACCTGCTTACGATCACCACGTTGCCGTTGGCAAGCTCGAAGGCCTGATTGCCTATCAGGTCGCTGGCGTTAGTGCCGACGAGTGAATTCCCGGGCCCGACGGCACCTGCTACGCATCCGAAGGTGCCGCTGCATATCGTCACGGCCCCGGCCTCATTCGCCGCACCGTTGTCCCAGTTAATGCTGAGCAGAAGGTAGTTGCCGTTTGAAAGCGCAAGCCCGCCGTTCCCGATCGCGTCGGAGGACGTGGCGCCGTGCATCGAGTTCGTCGTCGTCACGGGGCCGGTGCAGGTACCGTTGCCCAGGCAGAAAGTCGCCGCGCCGGCGTTGCCTGCCGTAGGCGTGTCCCACCTGAGGGTCATCGCGACGTAGTTCCCGTTCGCGAGCGGCATCACGGAGCCGACGTTGTCTCCGAAGGATGTGCCGTGAAGAGAGTTAGCGGTAGAAACGGGACCAGTGCAGCCTGTGACGCCGGAGCACCACGTCGCCGCTCCCGCATCCAGGTCGTCCGGGGTGTCCCAGAACGTGCTGCCAACCACGTAATGCCCGTTCGCGAGCGAAAACGCCCCGACGTTGCCGACCTGGTCGCTCGTCGCCGACCCTACTAGCGAGTTCGCCGCGCTGATCTCGCCAACGCAGGAACCGTCGCCGAGACAGAAGGTCGCCGCTCCCGAATCTGTCGCAGCTCCGTTCCAGAGATTGCTCGCAACGACGTAGTTTCCGTTATTCAGAGGAGTTATCCCGCCGCTGCCTATCTGGTCACTCGCCGACGATCCGACCAGTGAATTCGCAGAAGAAACTGCTCCGAGCGGGCATCCCGTGATACCGGAGCAGAAGGTGACCGCGCCCGCGTTGGCGGCGCCTTTTGCGTCCCAGTTCCGGCTTAAGATCACGAAGTCACTGTCGGCAAGGAAGAAGATCTCTCGCCCGACCTGGTCGCCCGCGGTGGTCCCGATCAGCGCGTTCGCCTGGGTGATGTTGCCCGTGCATCCGGTGACCCCGCTGCAGAAGACCACTGCCCCGACATCCGACTCGCCGCCGTTGTCCCAGAACTGTGCGGGTACAACGAAGTTACCGTTCGGCAGGACCCTCACGTCCGAGCCGATCCCGTCCTCGGTCGAGCCTCCGACAAGGGAGTTGAGGAATGTGATCTCGGAAGGGCATCCTGTGGTGCCGCTGCAGAGCGTCACCGACCCGACATCCTGCGTGCCTGCGTCGTCGAAGCTGTGTGTGCCAACGATGAAGTTCCCGTTAGGGAGGATCAGGATGTCGTTACCACCTATCTCGTCGTCCTCCGAACTCCCGGTCATTGTGCTGATCAAGGCTCCGGTCTTTCCGTCGAAAAGATGCACTGCGCCGACATTCGGGATCCCGACCGGATCGTCGAACGAAGGGTCCGTGACGACGATGTTCCCGTTCGGGAGCACATAGACTTCCGCACCGAAATTCTCGCTGCCTGCCGGCGTCGGAAGGTCGAACCTGACCTGAGGATTAACGGCGGAGAGTAAGAGGAAAATTGCGAACGAAGCGAATGCGAGTCTCTGGATCTGCGGCATTTTCATCACGGATAACCTCATTTTTGTAAAATGATCTGCGCCGTATGAAAGAGCAGTCGCCGTTCCGTGGATTCAAAGCCGCGTTAGCGTTCAGATTAACCTTTTGTTTTCAGGGATTTATCGCAGGAGTGGAGTTCCGGGCGCGGATATTCGCGGCCCGGCAGGTGTAAAGCGGAATTAACGGTTCGTTAAGCGGGAGCTACAGTGAATCACCCGGCGGGAGCATCTGTTGCGCCGTCAGCGAGGCCATACTCGTTCATTTTCGAATGAAGCGCGGGACGGGAGAGACCAATCGCCTCGGCGGTCTTCGAGACGTTCCATCTGTTCTTCTCGAGATTCTCCAGAATGAACTTCCGCTCGAACTCGGCCACCAGCCTTCCGCGAGCCTCCTTCAGTCCGCCGTCCCGCGCAGCTTCAGGCTCGGATGCTTCAGCCGTACTCCTCAACGGACCCGGCAGGTCGTCGTTGGAGATGGTCTCGGACGACGCCGTCACAACGAGCATTTCTATCAGGTTCTCGAGTTCCCTTACGTTCCCGGGCCACGCGTGGCTCTCAAGTATCGTTAGAACGCCTGGACCGAATTCTGCAGACCTGCCTTTCGCGGCATTGAACTGTTCGAGAAAGTGCTGAGCGAGAAGGCGAATGTCCCCTTCTCGTTCGCGGAGCGGAGGTATTTCAAGTGTCGCGACGGCGATCCGGAAGTACAGATCGCTGCGGAAGGAGCCGCCGCTCACCATTTCCGAAAGGTCCCGGTTGGCGGCGGAGATAAGGCGTATATCGACACGCTTCGAATCCGTTCCGCCGACGGGCCGCACCTCTTTCGCCTCGATCGCCCTGAGGAGCTTTGCCTGCGTCTCTTTCGGCATCGACGAGATCTCGTCCAGGAACAGTGTTCCACCCTCGGCCGCTTCGAAAAGACCTTTCTTCCCGCTCGCCGCGCCTGTAAAGGCGCCCTTCTCGTGGCCGAATAGCTCGCTTTCGATCAGGTTTTCCGGAAGCGCGGCGCAGTTGACCGCCACGAACGGATTGCCCGCCCGGGGGCCATTCTGGTGGATCGCCCGGGCAAATAGCTCTTTCCCGGTGCCGCTTTCCCCGAGAATGAGAACCGAGATGTCTCGGTCCCGCGCGAGCGGACGCAGCCGCTCGAGCTGCTCCCGGAGCGCATCGCTCTCGCCGACGATGCCTTCCAGACCAAACCGCCGGTCGAGCTCACCCTTCAGCCTTTGGTTCTCACGGGCGAGGCTCCCGCTCTCGATCAGCTTCCGCGCCTTGATCGTTATCTCGTCGAGTCGCGGCGGTTTGCAGATATAGTCGTCGGCGCCGAGTTTCATCGCCTCGACCGCCGACTCGACGCTTGCGAAGGCGGTCAGCATCATCACGGGCACGCGCGATCCCAGGCCGCGTATCTCTTTCAGAAATCCTGTGCCGTCGAGCTTCGGCATCTTGATATCGGTGATGACAAGATCGAATTCGCCGCTCGAGAATTCGTCCAAACCCTCTTTCCCATTGCGGCACGCGGTCACATCGAATCCCTCTCGCTTCAGGTGAAGCTCGATTGGTTTCCGTATGTCGGTCTCGTCATCAATCAGAAGTATCTTCGCCATTTTCCATTTCGGAGGTCCCCGGCTCAGCGTCGGCATTGGTCGCCGGAAGGATCACCGTGAAAGTACTGCCCTTGCCCTTCGCGCTTTCGACGGAGATCGATCCGCCGTGAGCGGTCACTATGTTCGAGGCGATCGCAAGCCCAAGCCCGCTCCCGCCGGACCTGGTCGAAAAGAACGGATAGAAGATCCTCGAGTGATCTTCCTCCGCGATGCCGCAGCCGTCGTCGGTGACGGTAAGTGAAACTTCCGTGCCCCCGTTCGTTGCCGCGACCGAGACTCGGCCGCCCTCGTCCACCGCCTCGACCGCGTTGAGTATCAGATTCAGCAGAACACTTCGCAAAAGCTCCGGATCGCCGGCGACCTTCGAATCCGATCCGTCGTCCTCGATCGTCACGGCCACGCGTTTCTTCTCCGCTTCTTCCGCAGCATACGGCACTGTCCCGCGCACGAGTTCTCTTATGTCCACCTCGCCGCGGCTCAGCACAGGCGTCCTGTAATACTGCTTCAGATTGGCGAGCATTTCGAGGAAGCCGTTTAGCCCGCGCTGGATCTCCTCAAGATACTCACGCCTGGGGTCGTCGCTGCCTATCTCGGAATCGAGATATTGTATCCAGAGGCTGATCCCGCTGATCCGGTTCTGGATCTCGTGCGAGATCTCCGACGTGAGCTCGCCGATCGTGGCTAGCTTCGCGGTACGGATGAGCCGCTCCTGATAGTCGCGCAGGTCTTCCGCCATCGTCCGGAACGTCGCCGCAAGGTCCTCGACCTCGTCGCCTGTCCTGACCTCGAGGTCGATGTCGAGATCGCCTTTTGCCACTTGTTTCGTTGCCCGGTCGAACTTTTCGAGAGGCACCGTGATCTTTCGTGCGAACTCCGTCGCCGCGTAGAGCACCGCGGCGCCGGCGGACAGCAGCACCAGAAGAAATACGATCTGGAAAGAACGGGTCGCGGCCGATGTCTGCTCCTTCTCAAGCACGCCCAGGAACCAGTTCTCGCCTGCCTGCGGATCATAGACCGTACGCTGGAACGCTTCGGCGGGAAACACCGCCAAGACGTATCCCACGCATTTTCCTCCGGGACCGCGCGTCAGAGTCTCTTCGGCGGTCTCGCTCAGGAGCCTTGAAGCCACGTTCGTCAGGTTCAGGCCCGCGACGCACTCCTCTTCCGGAACGCCCGCAAGAGCGCTCGCGAAGACCACCCCGCTGTCGTCGAAAAGGAAAGCTGAAGGCCCCTCGCCTGCAAGCAGCGGTCTCAGCCTGGTAGCGAAAGCCTCGGTGTTGAGGCTCAGAACGACGACACCCAGGAACTCGTCCTCGACTATCCGTTCGGTCAGGACCGTTACTCTCTTGCCGCCGCTGAGCTCTCGTACGGGCGACTGGACCGAACCGCTGATCAGTGTCCGACGGAAGAACTCTTCGTGTGTCATCGACTGAGGTTCTGGATCTTCGGTAAGCCGGCTGAAGGTGACGAGTTCGACGCCGAACTTATTTACAAGGCTCAGTTCAAGATAGTAGGGATTCTGTTCAAAGAATAATCTCATCGCGGCGCGCGCCCCGCTCCCGTCGCTGTTTTCGTGCGGGCTTGCCAGATACTCAATGACCTCTGGGACGCCTTTTAAGAGCGAAAGGTCCTTTCTCGCAGACCGGAGCTCCTTTCGTACCTCGGCGACGGTCTCGGCCGCGCGTCGGTCCCGTTCTTCAGTGGACTCTATGTTGTCCGCCCGGATGAGAAAGTAGTATGCCGCGAGCGCCGTGAGCAGGAACGGCGCGAGAATGAGCGGCAACATATAGCCGATGATCTTGTTTCGAAGTTTCACCGTTCCAGCGGATATAGTTTTATGTCGTCGAAATATGACGGCGAAGAGTGCTGTCCGCCGATACCGAACCAGTCCGGACTGAGGCCATCCGGAGTGCGCGCGCTAAGCATCAGCCTGCCGTCCACAAAGTAGTCTATTTGTGCTGGAGTGACAGCTATCCTGAATGAATACCAGCGGTCCCTCTGAAAAGGGAATCGCTCCTGGTCGAGAAGGTCTCCACCGATCAGGCTCGTTCCTAGCGGCACGTCGTCATCCTTGAGGCTTATCCAGGATCCCGACCGGAAACGGTTTGCGATCACGTAATGCCGGCGCCCGGCAGGGTCGGCGCGAAGGTATATATTCGCCAGGAAATGTGAGACGGGATCCAGCTTGAAGCGGCCTTCGAGTACATAGCTCTCCGGTTCGGCGACAGGCGCAAAGGCAACGAAGTATCCGGGTTTCCCGGCGGCCACGCCCATCAAACTTCCCTCAACGTTCAGCCAGACCCCCTCTGACCGGTCCCACCTTGTCGCCGGGTCGGAGAAATCTTCCGAATAAAGGGGCTGTCCGGTTGAGATCGTCAAAGGTGTCCGCACGGGACGACCGTTCCGGAGCGGGGTCAACGGCCTGTCTCCGCGTACCGTCGAGATCGTTGCGTGCCGGTATATTGTGCGGCCGTGCGAGTCTTCCCGCCACGACGCCACTAGCGTTTGCCGGTCCAGAACACTTATGTAAACGACAGGGATTTCCCTTGAGTCCGAGTCTGCGGTCAGAATTGAAGAAGGGGCCCAACTGTTTCCGCCGTCGGGAGAATAGGAAACCGCTATGTCTCCGAAGATCGTCCGGCGGCCGGTCCTCCAGGCGCAGAATATCCTGCCGTCGGGATCGACCGCCAGACTCGGGTTCTTGTCTATTCCGTCAGTCACGTCGTTGAGCCGCCTGTTCGATCCGAATGTGGTCCCGTTGTTCTCCGAGACCGCATAGTAAATGTTCCAGTCGTTGTCGCCCACCTCACCCGGGTCCCTGAAATCTGAGAAGGCGACATAGATCCTTGATCCCGACGATGCGACGCTCAGATCGATCTGCCAGACGAATGCATCGTCGTCGTTGATCCGGCCGCCTGCGGTCCAGTGCCGTCCCCCATCATCGGAGTACGCATATCGTATATCGACGAGGGTCCTTCGGTCTCGCCAGTCTTCCCAGAAAACAAGCACGCGGCCTCCCGCCCCTATCACCAGCCGGGGATTCGCCTGGTTCCCCTCTCTGAAATCGAACTCGACCGGCGCGTTAGGAGACCAGGACCGACCCCCGTCTTCTGACCTCGAAAAATAAGTAAGCGGAAAGCCTTTCCGGTTGTCGATCCAGACGCTGTAGAGGTCCCCGCCGGGTGTGTGCTTTACGCTTAATGCAGCGACCAGCGTTCCGAGCTGGTCGTTGATGCGGACAGGCGGCGTCCAGCGACTGTCGTGGTCGGCTCTTACACGGATGTAAATGTTCGCGTCGGACACCCTCGTTGCCGCCAAGCCGCGTTCAAGAAGAACGATGCCCGTGCCCGTGACCTCTTCTTTCGATCCGCCGATCTCGTTGACGTTCTCCTCAGGGGAGAAGGTCTTGCTTCCGTCGCGCGAGATCCGGAAGAAGCGGCCTTTAGTCCCGCCGTCATCGGTCTTCTCGTATTGAAGCAGAACTCGTCCGTTCGGGAGGCTCTGAACGCTCGGCTTCGTGACTTCCTCTCCGGCAGGCGATTTGAGAATCGAATGGTCGCGCACAACGGTGACAGGCGGGAGCGCGCGCACGGGCGGAGAGGCCGGTTCGCTCGACACAAATGAGGCCGAATAGAACGCCGGCAGGCCAGCGGCGATCAGGAGGCCGAGAATCCGTGTTCCGAGACTGAAGAGGTTCACGGGCGGAATGATATCCGAACAGAATTTCGATTGGAAGGATTCGCACCAGGGAAAACCCTGTTGCCGAACCTTGGATGACGCGTGATATTCTTCCGTGATTACAAAGACCGAAGCAATTCAAGGAGGAACCATGCAGAAACTTTTGGCCGCCGCCGTTTTTACGGTGCTGCTGACCGCGCAGTCGTTCGCGCACATATCGCTGATCAAGGGAGGCGGGAACGCGAATGAACAACAGGACATTTTCAGGCTCGAGAAGGTCAACGGAAACGTCTATGCCCTGTTCGGAAGAGGAGGGAACATAGGCGTTTCGTACGGCGAGGACGGGCTTTTGACGATCGACACGCAGTACGAAAACATCGCCGACAACATAAAGGCCCAGTTGAGGACACTCGGGTCCGACACGCCGAAGTTCGTGTTCAACACGCACTGGCACGCCGACCATACGGG
Organism: Aridibacter sp.; assembly: GCA_035513035.1. Classification (GTDB taxonomy): domain Bacteria; phylum Acidobacteriota; class Blastocatellia; order Pyrinomonadales; family Pyrinomonadaceae; genus Aridibacter. The sequence goes on along the minus strand of DATKCW010000052.1, from coordinate 22,910 downwards.
CGGGAACACGGTATTCGGCCGCGACGCGATCATCATCGCGCACGAGAATGTCCGCGACCGTTTGCTGAACACGGTAGAGGTCCGAGGCCAGACCCGCACTCCGACTCCGAAGGGAGGATTGCCGACGATCACATATGAATACGGCCTTTCGCTCCACTTTAACGGCGAGGAGATCAAGGCAGTCCACTTCAAGAAGGGACACACCGACGGCGACACGGTCATTTTCTTTGCCGGTTCGAACGTCGTGCATATGGGCGACGACTTCTTCGTCGGCAGGTTCCCGTTCGTCGATCTCGCCAGCGGAGGATCGGTAGAGGGGCTCGTGAGGAATATAGGCTCGCTGATCCAGATGATCCCCGCCGACGCCAAGCTGATCCCCGGACACGGCCCGGTCTCGACCCTCGACGATCTGAAGGACTATCACCAGATGCTGATCGGCACGACGCTGATCATCAGGAAGCAGATGGCGGAAGGAAAGACATTGGAGCAGATCAAGGCGGCGGGGCTTGGCGACAACTACAAGGAAGCGGGTTCCGGTTTCATAAACACCGACGCCTGGATCGAGACGATCTACAGGAGCTATTCGCCGAAGATGGAAGGGTAGTGGGTTGTGAATCGTAAATCGTGAATGGAGGGCGATCGGAACGCACACGTCCCGCGTGCACTGAGCGCGAAGCGCGAACCATACCGCAGAATTCCGGCATCGTGCCGCCGCTCCGCGGCTAGCGAGTCATAATTGCTCCCATTCCTCCGGGTTTCACCTTCGGCTCCACCCGGGTCTGCCATCCGTCGGGGCGATCAACCCTCAATTCACGATTCACTATTTACGATTCACGATTCACTGCTCGCCCTTTAACTCCGCCAGTATCTTCTTCGCGGCCTCGGCGGCGGGGTATTTGTCGTCGATAGAGAGCGCCTTTTCGTAGTATTCGATCGCCTTCGGCTTGTTTCCCATGCGGCGATAGAAATCGCCTATGCTGTCGAACAAGTTCGCTTCGTCAGGATACATAACGGCTGCGGTCATAAGCAGACGAAGACCTGCCTCGGGCCTACCCGCCGAAGCCAGATCGTAAGCCACGTTGTTGAGGCCTCTGCGGCCTGCCTTCCCGTTCGGAGAGATCCCGGCGGACTTCTTCAGAAGCGGAACTCCTTCCGTCTCGTTCCCGGTAATGACATTCAAGACACCCAACAAGGCGTTTGTGTCCGGCGATACCGGATAAAGCTCGACTCCCGTCCTTCCGGCCTTCAGCGCGCCGGGCACATCGCCGGCGACTACCCGCGAGCGGATCAGATTCTCGATATCGGGAACCAGGTCCGGATAAACGCTTGCACCCTTGAAGGCGGCCGAGAGATTGGAACTCAGCTCATCCAGATTGGCACCGGCGATGTCGGTGTCCCAACCCGCGGCCGCCCGCGTGCGTTTCCAGTCCGGAGCCCATTTCGCGGCCATCGCTGACAGCGCAGGATCCAGCTTCGGGGAATTCGAACCGCCGTTCGTCAGCGATCCGTAGTCGTGGAGAAGCGCGATCACTCCGTTTCGGTAATATTCCGAAAGATCGCCTCCATTAGCCGCGGCGAGCCTTGAGGCAATGTACGAGACGACCTTCACAAGCGGGCGGCCCGTCGAAGGATGAACGCCATCCGAGAGCTTCGACCTTGCGTCGTCCGCGGAAACCGCCGAATTCAGGTACTCGAACGCCTTGTCCAGTTCGGCCGGATCTTCGGTCATAGCCTTTCCGTGCTGGTCGAAGTAGCGCATCCCGAAATCGAACGCTGTGTCGAGCCCGTCGAGGATCGCGTCCTCTTTCGGATCGGGAGCGTAGTACCGGATCGCCCAGGGTTCGCCGAGCACGATCTCAAAGACCTTCTGCACATACGCCGCGGAGTCTGTAGGCTCGTAATTGATCGCAACGGCCGCCGAAAAGTTCTTGTTCGGCACGGTAAGTAGATAGGTCCTTGTTTCCTGCTGGGCGCCGCCGTGGCCGACGACGAACCGGCCGTTCGCGGTATTCGTGCCCCATCCGTAGCCGTAGCCGATGTCGCGCCCGCCGGTCGTGGCCTGCGAGGTCCACATCTCGTTCACGATTTCCGGCTTAAGCAGCTTTCCTTCCCTCATACCGTCGGCGAATGCGAGCAAGTCCGCGACGGTAGAACGCGTGCCGCCGCCCGCGAAGCGGCTGCTTATATCGACGAATTCGGAGTTCTTCAACTGACCGCCAAGAGACTGGTAGCCTCTTACGCGGTTCGGGATGATGTCGAGAGGATCGTCCATACGGGTCGCCTCCATTCCCAGGGGTTTCCAGACGTGTTCGGTCAAATATTCACCGTAAGACTTTCCTGAAGCTCCCTCGATGACGGCGCCAAGCAAATTGTAACCGTAGCTTGAATAGCTGTAACGGCTCCCGGGCTCTGCGACCAGGTCGAAGTCTTCAAATATGGCAATCGATTCGCGCGTCGTCTTCGGGTCCTTTATGCGGCCCTCGACAAGGTAGTTCCTGTAATGCGAGATCCCTCCCAGGTGGCCCAAAAGCTGGCGGATAGTGACCGGATGCTGCTTCTTAGGGAAGTACGGCACGTACTTCTGGACCTCTGCGTCGAGGTCGATCTTGCCCTCCTCGACGAGCTTGAGGACTCCGGCGGCGGTGAAGGGCTTTGTCACCGACGCCGTCCGGTACGAGGAGTCGGCCCTGGCGGGCGTCCTGTTCTCGAGATCCGCGTAGCCGAAGCCTTTCGTCCAGACGAACCCGTCTTTGCTGAACCCGATCGAGAGTCCTACTGCGCCGTCGCGCTTCATCTGCGCCTCGACGAACTGCTCGATCCGGCGTATCTCGTCGGCGAAATCTTCGGCCTTTGGCGCGGGTTGAGAAAGGACCAGGGAAGCGAAAAGGAGGTTTAGGAGGATTGCGAATGCGAAAGATCTTCGTAGGTGGTTCATATCGATTTTCAGCCGTGTCCTTTTCAGGCGTCATCGCGTAGCGATCATTTATTTTAGCCGTGGGCTTCAGCCCACGGTGACGGGGCGAATCATTCCGAGTAGTCGCGTAGCGACGTCATCCGCGTGATTCGCCGCTCCGCACGTAGAATGATTTTGTGGCTCCCTTGCCCCGGGTTGCACCTTCCGCTCCACCTGTACGATAGGCTTCAGCTTGTCGCCCGCCGCCAGGCGGGAACCCACGGAGCGCACGCGTCCCGCGTGATGCGATCGTCGTCGGGATTGGCCTCCTACGGATGCCGAAGAAATCGTGTCCGGGGTCCGATGCTACAGACATTGTGCCCCTACGGGGCGGGACTCTGACTTCTGACTCCTGCGATCCCGAGGGCAGGCACAGGTTCTGCCCCTTACTGACAATCCGATAGTTCTGCTATCAGGTCTATCGCCGTCTGCCACTTCCCATCGCGGAATTTCCAGATCCGAAGATGGTTGCCGCAGTACTTTCTCTCGTCCTGATAGGTCAGGTTAAAGCGAGTGTGGCAATAATAGAGCTCGCCCGACCCGTCGCAATTAATGCCGCTCCAGGACGCACGTCTTATGTTCTTTGCGTCGGCTCTCGCCCTCTCCGTCGCATCAGTCACGCCTCTAAACGGAAAATGGCCGTCACGAAAGACGATCGCGTCCGAAGCGAAAGGCTGTTTCGGGAACAGCCCTCCGAATTCGACCGGCGCCTTTGCATCAGCGACGCCTTCCGAGGCCGATCCGGCGTCCGCCGGATACACGCTCGCTTGTGCAGGCCCTTCGTGCTTCCCGTGCGAAATGCCTATGTCGAGCACGGCCTTGAAGTTCCCGTCCCTCTGCTTTTTCCAGATCGTAAGGTAGTGACCAAACGCGACCGGATCGCCTTCCTTTCCCGCGGGACGGAACTCCCAGGGCCCCGTCGTGTATCCGAGCGTTCCCGAAGCGTCGATGTCTGCCCACACCGGCTCCCAGGAAAGCAGTCCGACGGAAGGCGGTTTCTTGCTCCAGACAAATTTTCCATTCGACGCTATCGGCTCGAACACGACGCCGTCATCGGCGAGGTAATGGAGAAAGGCTTCTTTGGTGCTCTTTTCGAGAGCCATCCGGGCGAACGCCCGCTCGGTTTCTACAAGTTTTTCAAGATCGGTCTTTTGTTGAGATAACACCGTGCCGGTGCAGAACGTGACAATGAGAAAGAACGCGAGGTATTTCATAAGCTGATCTTCTCCCGGGAGTTTATTTTAGCCACGAAGGATATCACGAGTAGGCAGGCTGAAGCGTCAGCTCCGAATACGGTCCACCTATCCCTCCTTTGCGTCCCTTTGCGACACCCTCTGAGTTCTCTGTGGTAAATATCTTCCGCCGGAGGGGATTCAACCACAGAGATCACAAAGGTTTACACGAAGTTCACGGAGAGAGATCCCGTGAGCTAAGGCAGAGAAACAGCATGTCACGATTGGCCACTGCAAATGAAAAGGGCGGGTAAAAGCCCCGCCCCTACATAAAACCGCTTACCGCTCACTGCTCACGCAATAGTTATCTCCTTCGACAGATACACATCCTGGATCGAGTTCAGAAGCTCGACTCCTTCCTTCGTCGCCCTCTGGAACGCCTTGCGGCCTGAGATCAGTCCTGTCCCGCCGCCGCGCTTGTTGATCACGGCTGTCCGGACAGCCGCCGCGAGGTCTCCGTCGCCCTTCGACTCGCCTCCGGAATTGATCAAACCGCAGCGGCCCATGTAGTTGTTCGCCACCTGGTACCGCACAAGGTCGATCGGGTTCTCGGAGGTCAGTTCGTCATAAACCTTCGCGTGTGTCTTGCCGTAACTGCCTTGCTTGTTCAACTCGGTGTAGCCGGCGTTCCGCGTCGGAAGCTTCTGCTTTATGATGTCCGCCTGGATCGTCACTCCGAGGTGGTTCGCCTGTCCGGTAAGGTCCGCGGCGCCGTGCATATCGCCGGCTTCGGTCTTGAAAACGGGATTGCGTAGGTAGCACCAGAGGATCGTCGCCATTCCGAGCTCGTGCGCGTACGCGAACGCTTCCGAGACCTCGATGATCTGCCTCGACGATTCTTCCGATCCGAAGTAGATCGTCGCCCCGACTGCGACCGCTCCCATCTCCTTCGCCTGGTCGATCGAACCGAACATCACCTGATCGAAACTGTTCGGATAGGTGAGCAACTCGTTGTGGTTGATCTTCACGATGAAAGGGATCTTGTGCGCGTATTTCCTTGCGACCGAGCCCAGTACGCCGAACGTCGATGCGACGGCGTTGCAGCCGCCTTCGATGGCTAGCTCGACGATGTTCTTCGGATCGAACAGCCTGGGGTTCGGAGCGAAGCTCGCGCCGCCCGAATGCTCGATCCCCTGGTCAACCGGAAGGATCGAAAGATAGCCCGTTCCCGCGAGGCGCCCGTTGTCGAAAAGCGTTTGAAGCGAGCGAAGCACCGACGGCCGGCGGTCGGATTCTATCCAGACCCGGTCGATAAAATCGGGTCCCGGAATATGAAGATCGTCCTTTGAGATAGTGTTGCAGGTATGACCCAGAAGTGTCTCGGCGTCGTCGCCCAGAAGCTCCTGTATCCTACTGTAATCTACAGCCATTCTGATTCTCCTGATCTAAACTGGTATATCGAATAAGGTTACGGATGTGGCGAGGATTATAGCACAACCTCTTTGCCCGCCGAGGACAGGCCCCGGGTCGGTCGAAGGCTTTGGCGCTAGCTTGGTTCTGAGCTCCGGCCGCATCGCGAGTGCAGTCGCAGATTCCCGGTTCCCCTGCTTTGCGTCACTTTGCGTAGACCTTTGCGACCTTCGCGGTAAGAATCTTCTTTAACGAACCGGAGCTTGAAAGAGAAGCTCGACCGCAATTACACGGAGATTTACGCAATGGTCGCGAATAGAATTCGAGGTAATTCCAATTACCCTCTCGAACCGAAGTTCGCTTCTTCTTTGTGTCCCTCTGTGAAACCCACTGTGCTCTTTGTGGTTGAAACTTCCTTTCTGCGACTGAGACCGCTTAACGTTGATAAAACCACTAGGACGCGGAGGCTTCGCAGAGGTCACGAAGAGAATTCGAATCACATCCAGAGTCCGGCTCGACCCGCAGCCCTCAAAACGCTTGCCCGCCATTCGAAAATTGAGATAGTATCCAAACCTGCGGCGCGAACAAAGAGTTCGCCGATCCTGCTCCTGACATTACAAGACGATGTACCACTTTTACTCCGGTAAAATCCTCATCCTCGCGGTCTTACTGCTTCTATGCACCTGTTCCGGGACTCCTGCAGCGGACCGGCCGGAGTGGAGGCCGGTCACTATGGCCGAGTTAGAAATGTCCAGGCCGCTGGTCGATCCGGACGCAGATGTCGAGGCGATCTTCTGGGAGGTGACGTTCGATGACACCAACCGGGCCAACTTCAAGACCAAACGGTACGCGAGGATCAAGATATTCACCGAGCGGGGTGTGGAACAGCACGCGACCTTCAGGGTGACGAACTCGCATTTCCGCGACATTAAAGATCTCGCGGGCAGGATCACGCTTCCGGACGGCACTGTGAGGGAGATAACGAAAGAGGACATCTTCGAGCAGGTCGCATCACGCACTTCCAGAAGCCGGATAAAATCATATTCCTTCGCTTTCCCGGGCATCCGGCCCGGGGCAGTGATCGAGATCCAGTACACTGAAGAGGTCGCGTCAGGGTTCAGCGTCCGGGACTTTCGCTTTCAATCGCCGATCCCCGCCCAACGTCTCACGATCATCCTGAACACGGAGGACGGCATCGGATCAACGTTCAGTAGCAGAGGCTTTCCCATCCAACTCCCGATCCCCGCCCAGCGGCTGACGATTCTCCTGCGGCCGAGAGGCGGACGTAACGTCTTTACGCGCTCTTACAACACCGAAGAAAAGCTGGAATTCAAGGAGTACCCGCAGGACGACGGCCTCCTCGTACTGGACCGCACGAACGTGCCCGCATTCAAGGAAGAACCGTACATGCCTCCGATCGACGAGGTCCGGCAGTGGGTCTTCCTCGAGTACAGCAAGGACGGCGAGGACTTCAAATGGTCGGCCTACGCCGGAGCCTACGGCTTCAGCTTTGATCGGCGGACGAAGCCCGGCGGCAAAGTGAAACGCACCGCTCGCGAGATCGTCGGGTCGGAGACTGACGACCTGAAGAAACTTGAGAAACTTTACAATTTTGTCCAAAGAGAGATCAGGAACCACGACTTCGACGATTCTGAGGAACTGCCCGGCAGGTCTCCATTCCGTGGACGAAATCCGGACGATGTCATCAGGCATAAGGTCGGGCTCGCGCCCGAGATCAACTACACGTTTGCGGCACTCGCGAGGGCTCTCGATTTCGAGGTGCGGATGGCCCGCACCGGCGACCGCAGCAGGCACTTCTTTCACCCGGAGTTCCACAAGAGCGGGGAGTTCGTCAGGCAGTGGTTCATCGCCGTAAAGGTCGGGAATGACTGGCATTACTTCGACCCGGCTCTCCCGTACCTGCCCTTCGGGACGCTTCACTGGAAATGCCTGAACGTTAACGGGATGCTGATCGACAGAAAGACCTACATCTGGACCACGATACAGTTCCCGTCGTCCGAGAATACGAAGATCGTGCGGAAGGGAAGCTTCCGCCTCGACGCGGATGGAAACCTCCGAGGGTCCGTTCGGCTGGAGTTCACGGGACAGGCCGCCATCGACAGGCGCGAGGCGCTCTGGTGGATGACGGACAAGGGAAGGGTCGCGACCGTCGAGGAATCCTTCGAAACAAGGACCGGAACGGTCGACGTTTCAGGTGTGGAGATCGAGAACGTCAAGAACAATTCGCTCCCGCTCGTTTACACATTCGAACTGTCGATCCCCAGGTTTGCACAACAGGCGGGGCCGCGGATGTTCTTCCAGCCATCGGTCTTTGAGTACGGGATCCCTCCTGTGTTCACATCGAACGAGAGAAGGAATGCGATCCATTTCCGCTATCCGTGGAGCGAAGAGGACGAGATCGAGATCGAATTTCCCGAAGGATATTCGACGAATCTCTCCGACTGGCCCGCTGAGGTCGAGGACAGGAGTGGGGTGAGCCGGCTCAGCATTTCCGTTACACAGGCCGGCGAATCGTCGAAACTGAAGGTCAGCCGCCGGTTCCGTTTTGGCGAGGGAAGCATTATCTTCTCCGTCGACGCTTATCCACAGCTGAAGAAGCTCTTCGACACTTACAGCTTGACGGACAGCAAGTTGCTGCTTCTCGAAAAAAGAGTCTCGGCCGCCGGTTCCTCAAAATGAATGAGGCCGCCTTTGCAGACGGCCTCTCCCAGGTTAAATAACTCCCCCGGAACTATTGTCCCGGAGCCTCTTCTTCTTTCTTCTTTACGCTCTCGATCTGAAGATCGATAGACACGTTGTCGGCGAGCACAGGGGTGCCGTTCGGAAGATCGCCTCCGTAGTTGACGTTGAAATCCCTCCGGTTGATCTCTGTCGAGCCGACTATACCCATTCTGACGGTCCCGCGCGAATCCTCGATCGGGCCGATCACCTTCACGGGTATCGAAACCGCTTTCGTCACGTCCTTCATCGTCAGGCTGCCGGTGACGATATAACCGTCGCCCTTCTTCGCGATCGAGGCACTCTTGAACTTCATTTCGGGATACGTCTCGACCTCGAAAAAGTCCTTCGAACGCAGGTGGTTGTCGCGGCCTTCGACCCGCGTGTTGACGCTCTTCATCTGCGCGGTGAATTCCACTGACGAGCTCTTGAGGTCATCCGGGTCGAAAACGATATCGCCCGCAAAGTCCGTGAAACTGCCGGGAACTTCAACCAACCCCATGTGCTTTATCCTGAAGCCTATGTAGCTGTGAGCACGGTCGAACCCGTAGGCGCCCTTCTGTTCGGCCTTGGACAAAGAGTCGTCCGAAGCGATGATGTCGAAGCGCTGTTCGATCGTCGGCGTGGTCGCGTTGGATACAAAGAAAAAGCCCCCGAAAGCGAGCAAGGCTGCCGCGGCGAACGATCCCAAAGACAATACTGCTGATCTACGCATAAATTTCCTGCTCCTGAAAAACTCTGGATTTGAATGGAACCTATATCTTAAGGCCTGCAGGCGGAGCTTTCAATTCCGACGCATCCTTTCGGGAAAGTTTACTCGGTCTCGACCAGCTTCTTCAGGTTCTTCAGATCGTCATCCAGACCTTCCTTTATTTTCTTCGAGAGTATCGAGACCGGAGAGTTGAAGAGCAGTTCGCCGATGCTCGCAACGGACACACGTGCCAGTGTTCCGCCTTCGGCCTCGCGGATCGAGTACTTCTGCTTCATCTCGAACGGCTCGTCCTGGTATAGCTCCACCATCTTGCCCGGTTCGCACTTCATCACTTGGACCTTCGCCGAGTATCGCTTGCTCATAAAGTCGCCTACGCGCTCGACCTTCGCCCCTTGCCTGTAAAGCCCGGACTCCATCGGGAAGACCTCCGTGAGGCTTCGTATCCAAAGCTTGTCCATTTTCGGATTGAACATCACTTCGGTCACCTTTTCTGGCGAACTTTCGATAAAAATCTCGGAGTGGACATCAATTGCCATCGTGATCTGCTCCAAATCGGATTGAACTTCTTGAACATCCCGGGACCGGGACCGCAGAAAAGATATCAGCAAGCGGAAAAGCTGTAAAGCATTTCACGGACACCTATTTGAGCGTCACACGCCCGTCTGCCAGACTTTGATAGCCTCGATAGGCCAGATCAGCATCACGATGTTTATCAGAAGGCTGTCGCGAATAGTGATGATCAGGAACAGCTCGATCAGAATGAAGACCGCAAGCGACTTCCAGAACCTAAGCTTGTAGGCCAAGATAAATCCAACCACGCACGCCGCGACATCGCCGATCGAGTTGGCGATCGAATCGCCGAAATAGTCCAGAGAAGCCGTATTCGCGCGGTACCGCTTGATAATGCTCGGCGAGTTCTCGATCACCTCCCACAACGCCTCGCCAAAAACGGACACCAGAAGGAGCCACGAGAAGGCGATCTTTCCGCGGAACAGAAGATTCGCGCCCCACAGGAAGAGGAATCCGTGGAGCAGGTGCGTCAGCGTGTACGGATCGAAGAGATGCTGGGAGGTGTGCGAGCTCCACGCGTCGGGCGTCCATAGGTAGATCGGCGAGTCCAGCTCGCACCACCAGGTGCGCCCCTGGAACCAGAGCTGGAATGTCATCCATAGGAAGACCGCCCCCATAAGGATCCAGGGCCAGTAATCCTTTAACGTTTCGTGCCGGAAAAGCCCGTCACGCGGTCTCGTATCATGCGATCCCATAAATTCCCGCCCTAGAGCTTTGCCTTGTCCCACTTCCGCCGGACTTCGATTATCAGCCCGGCGACCTTGTCGGTCACCTTGCGGAAATACTCGTCCGCCAGCGCCTGGTCGAACTTCGGATAGCCCTCGCCTTCCTTGTAAAGCCCGATCGAAGAAGGGAACGGCACCGCCGACCACGTTCCGGGCCTCGGGTAAGCGGTCGCGAGGTCCTTATTATATTTCTTTTGGTCGACAAGTGTCGGATCGATCGCTTGAATGAACGCCGTTTCGTTCCATCCTGCGTGACCGCCGTCCTCGCCGAACACTTCCTGAGTGACGTCCGAAGCGAACGACCACCAGTTGATCACAAGCGTGCGGACCTTGCGATCGACCGCGACCTCTTCGGCGACCGACTGCAGGACCGATGTCTGGCCTCCGCCGTGGCCGTTGAGGATGATGATGTTGCGGAATCCGTTCTTCGCAAGCCCCTCGAGGATCTCTTTGACGAACGGCCGGTAGGCCTTTTCCGAAATGCGGAACGCGCCGGGATAGCCTTCCAGGCTTCCGGTAATGCCGTATGGCAGCGTCGGGGCGATCATCGCGTTCGTGCGGCGCGCGATGGCCTTCGCCATCGCTGTAGGGGCAGTGTTGTCGGCTCCGTTATTGACGACCCCGTGCGGCTCGAGCGTTCCGGTCGGAAGCAGTACCGTGTCTATCTTCGAGGGGACGGCCTCTCCGAACTCCATCCAGTTGATGCGGTCCATCTCGCGGGTCGAGACGATGTCCGGTTCGGTTTGGGAAGATGCGGAAGCCGAGAGAAGAGCGAGAATGGCTAAAGACAAAAGGGTGTGTCTCATCGATTGCTCCTTGGTATTTCGGATCAGAAGGTCCGCACGCCCGTCCTTCGTTTCGGGTCTTCTTTTTCATTCATCCGGTTGATCCGTGATCGCGATCTCGCAGTCGCCGGTCTTCACGAGGTACCTGAGCGCCTGTTTGAAGTAGTACTTGGGATTTGTTTCAAGGAACTTGATCCATACAGGCTTCAAGTCACGTTTCAGGTATGCAAATAGCGCGAGCGCATAGCCTGCGGATTCCTCGTCGATATATCCATGCCGTGAGGCGCGCCAGCCTTGGAACTGGCTGTTGGTGAACTGATCAAAACTGAAAACGGAATTCGCCGTGAATATGCCCATACCGAAGAATATGCAAGTGTAATCGGTCAAGAGCTCTTCAGACTCTCTTTCTTCTTCCGCTATCAGGTCGCTTCGCAGTCTTGCGTGGGCAAGTTCGTGGGCGATCGTCGCTACAAGTGACACGGGAGACCCAAGCAATTTCCGATCGACAGCGATCTCGTGTTTGCCGGCGTACCAGTGGTAGAGTCCGCATGCTTTGGGCCCACCCGAGTACGGGATAGCAAGCGGGTGGAACGCTTCCGCTCCCTCGTCTTCGAATACCCTCAGCGCAACAGACTCATATTCGACATCCATGAAACCGCAGACGGCCCTTAGAAAGGCGTGAATGGCCGCATCATCTGCGGAAATACGGGCTGGAAATGCCGGGTTGTCGGGACGTATGATCTCAACTCTCTGAAACGACTGAGTGCCAAACTCGTCAAGTAGCCACTGGAAGGCTCCATCGATCGATGCTTTCGTTTCTTCATCGACCGGACATTTTGCCGAAAAGAAAGGCATTTCTACGGGTACTGTCGCTCCGGGGCGAACATTAGCGTCGAACCGTTGGCAAAGCGATCTCCATCACGCGCTTCATTGTCCGGGTGTTGAGAAACCTGCAAATCGGTTCAATTTTACGACAATTTATTGAAATCCGCGTCTGGCCTTTCCTGTCTCCTGACTTCTGACAGTGTGCCGCCGCTAAAGCGGCTGAGGATGTTTAATGGCGTTCGCGTGCTACAGACCTGTCGCGCCTGCGGCGCTGGTCCTGGATCTCGACGAACTCAGTTAACTCCGTAAACTCACCCAACTCGGTCAACTCACTTTATCGAATCCCAGAACAACTGCGTCTGCTCGGTGTAGTTCGCGTTGTTGCTCTCACGCGCCCAGGCGTTCGCTTCCGCGATCACCTTCAGGGCGTCGTCCTTCTTGCCCTGCTTGTGGAGGATCCTCGCGTGGAGCAATCCGAACCGCGGGTTCTTTGGGCTTTTCTCAAGGCCGGTCGTGATCCATCTCACCGCCTGGTCGAGGTCACGGTCGTTGTGGAAGTAGTACTCGGCCGCGAGGAAATAGCTGAACGGATTGGCGGTCGCCTCGTCCTTGAGAAGTTCCGCGATCTGCTTGTCCACCTGCGACGCGACGTCAAACTCTACTGTGAACGGAACCACCGTGTTCTCCCAGATAAGCACGACATCGACGGCGTCGGACTTCATATTCGCGAACTGGATGGTAAACGTCTCGACGAAATTTCCGGTCCTCTCGGGCTTCGCCGTGAACCTGAAGACGTCGTCCGCCTGCTTGTAGGCATCGCCGGCGAGAGCGCGAATGTCCAGGTTCCTGTGGATGATCATCGTCCATTCGGCCGCGCCCGGGATCGTGTAAAGCGCGTATGTTCCGGCCGCCAGCGGATTGCCCGCTACCCTGACATCTTCCTTAAAGGTCAGCTTGGTCGAGGCGTTGGCGCCCGTCCGCCAGATCTCGTTGTACGGAACGAGGCCTCCGAAGATGGTCCTGCCCTTGGCGCTCGGCCTTGAATAGACGAGTTTGACCTCGGTCAGCGCCACTTCCTGGGTGATCTCGGTGATGGGGCTGAGCGTCGGCACGTTAAGCCTAGGCTGGCCGTTCTGCGCCGCCGCAAGTCCCGCGAGAAGAATTGAAATCGCACAGATGTAGATAAATCGCATTGTTTCCCTCCCTTTCTATTCCGCCTTCTGAAGATGTTTGGCGACCTTCTGCACCTCGTCGAGGACGCGCAGAAGGTTTCCGCTCCAGATCTTCTGTATCTGTTCTTTTGTGTATCCGCGCCGGACCAGTTCGAGCGTTACGTTGAAGGTCTCCGATGCGTCGTTCCAGCCCTCGATCCCGCCGCCGCCGTCAAAATCGGAGCTGATCCCCACGTGGTCGATCCCCATTTTCTTCACAAGGTAATCGATGTGATCGACAAAGTCGCTTACGTTCACCGGCGGCGCGGTGTCCTTCAGCCTTTCGTCGATTTCCGGCCGAGCTTTCCTCTGAAGCGCTGTGAACTTCTGAAAGTACTCGTTCCGCTCCGCTTCGGGAAGCTTCATCACTTCGTCGCGCGAAGCATAGATCTTCATCCCATCCTTCTTCGCGTATTCCTCCAGGATATTGCGCGACATCTCTTCCCTTTTCGCCACCTTCTCCGGGTTGACGAATGAATCGAGCGCGACGGTTTGAACCACGCCGCCGTTCTTCTTGACCCAACCGAGCTGTTCGTCGTCGAGATTCCTCGGATGCTCGGCGAGCGCCCGAGCCGAAGAATGCGAAGCGATGACCGGCGCCTTCGAAAGCTCGATCGTCTGCCGGATAGCTTCCTTCGAAGGATGGGAGATGTCGATCATTATCCCCCACTTGTTGATTTCGGCGATCGCCTTTTTGCCAAGCTCGCTGAGCCCGTTGTGAAGGAACTCGCCGTCGAACTCGCCCGTGTTCGAATCGGAGAACTGGCTGTGCCGGTTGTGGGAAAGCGACATATAGCGCGCGCCGCGCTCCCAGAACTTCTTCACGTTTCCAAGGTCGGTGCCCATCGGATATGCGTTCTCAACCCCGATCATCGCGACCAGCTTTCCTTTTTTCACAATCCGCCGGACATCGTCCGAAGTCCTCGCCAGCTCGATCTTGTCGGGAGCGTACTCGTTCACAAGCCGGTCGATGGCGTCGAACTTGTCGATCGCGTTGGCGTAGGCCTTCTGGTAGCCTTCCTCCGAAAGCTCGCCCTGCCCCGTGTAAACGATGAACCATGCGACATCCAGACCGCCAACATCCATCTTCGGGAGATCGACCTGGGTATCCAGCGTCTGAGTGTAATTCTTATCGGCAGTGAAGTTAGCGGTGTTGATATCGCAGTGCGTATCGAGCGTTATAACTTCCTCGTGGATCTTTCGCGCTTTCGCGATAAGGTCCTGTTCGCTCATTTCCTTTTTCGCGCTCTGCTGGGAAGCGGTCGGACCGCTCAGAAAGAGCGAGATGACGAGAAGGGGCAAAAGAACTCTCTTCATAAGATTCTCCGGTTAGTGTGTCGGAATCTGCGTCCCTGGGGACATTGCGGGGAGTGCTAAAGCTTAACTTGCGCGCTTTCTCAGAAGCAAGAACAAAAAGAAGGCGAGCGCGGCCGCGGAGACGGCGGCGAGGATGAAGAAGGTCCACGAGGTGAAGAACGAAGAGTTTTCCCCCTCGCGAAGCGCCTCCCTTTGTTCGGCCGCCCCAACGTTCGCGGAAGCGAGCGCGGTGTATTTCTTTGCGTCTGTCAGGAACTCTTCCATCTTGCCTTCTGCCTGGTCCTCGATAAGTCCCCGAATCAGGCCTCCCAGGCGGCCGCGGAGCGCGCTCGCGCGAGACCGGCTGACGAAGACGAGATAGCTTTCCGGCCGCTCGCCGTTTCCCGGAAAGCCGAACAGCGCGGTGATGTTCATCGTGGAATCGAAATAGTGATTGGCAAAGACCTGCTTTGAAACGCTGAACATCGCATCGGTCCCGGGCTCAAAGGCAAGCGTGTGCGTTATCATCACTACCGGCTTGAGGCCGATCTTCACTTCGGACCAGTTAAAAACACTCCGGACACCCTCCGGCCGTCCCGCCGGGAATCTGCGAGCGTGGTCTGCGAACGGACCCGCGAAACCGTCGATGAACGGAAGCTCCTGAAGCAGTTCGGCGTATTCCTCCGCAAGCCCCACGCGCAGATCCGTGTCCCGATAGACCATCAGCGATCCGTCGCCGTTCGCCGAATATGCCCGCAGATATGCGATGAGCTCGCGCTTCAGGACTCCGGATGCCTTCTCCGGCGCGTCCGCAGCGCTCCAGTCCACCTCTCTTGCCAGGGCCGCGATGATTTCTTCGGAAAGATTCCATTTGCAGTCGTTTACACGGCATTCGCTGAGGTCGTCCAGGTCGCCTTCGTTGAAGATCAGGCCCTGCATATCGGCGGACGCCGGCGGATCGGAGAACACTCCGTACTCCCGGGCTGACTCCTTGCGCTGCGTATCTACGGTCCGGTCGAGCCCTTTCTTCGCGAGTTCGAAGGAGTATCCTAATTTCACCGCGCCGATCAACGCGACCTCGCGCTTCGCGGTCCTTTCGAGTTCCTTGATCACCGTCTCGCCTTTTTCGAGCCTCTCGATGTCGGCGTCCGTGAACCCGGCCTTCTTGCGCAGTTCGTCCAGAATGCCCGGCTTGGTGGCAGACTGGGCGTGCGCCGATGAACCAAATATTACCGGCAGCAGCAAAATGATCACAAAACGTAGGTGTCGAGTATTTCTCGGCATAGCAGACCAAATCAGGATTTTACAGCAAAAACTGGCCGGTAGAGCAGTACGGCGTGGTGATTAGTCTATGCGCGCCACCATAGAATATAGAAGTACACGGTTCAGAAGCGGATAAAACGGCAGATCTGGTCGACCGAAAATTGACTTGGCTTCGAACCGCAAAGACGAAGATCCGCGGAGCCGCGCGTCTCATTGCGCTTCGGTCTCCCCGTCATTCTTTGAAGATTCCTTTGCGGCTGATTCGGGGATTCCACTTTCGACCGATTTGATATGAAGGTCCCTCTGCGGAAACGGGATCTCGATACCTGCCGCGTTGAGCGCCTTGTAAACGCCTATGTAAAGATCGCTCCGTGTTATCCACCAGGTCGATTCGTTGTCCGCCCAGACACGCAGCTGAAAGTCGAGCGAGTTGTCGCCGAACCCTAAAAAGAGGATCTGCGGAGGCGGCTCTTCCAGGATGTCAAGATGTTCGTTGCCGACTTCCGTCAGGATATTCAGGACGTCGGCCGGATCGGTCCCGTACTTAACACCGACGTTTATCTCGAGCCGCTTGCGCTGGTCGGCGGCCATCCAGTTCGTGACCTCTTCCGAAAGAAGCTGGCCGTTCGGAACAATGACATCCGCTCCTTCGGGAGTGCTGATTATGCTCGCTCTCAGGCCAATGCTCTTCAGGCTCCCTGTGTTGTCGCCGACCTGGATCATATCGCCCACATTGAACGGCCGCTCGAACAGAAGGATTATTCCGGAAACGAAGTTGTTCACGATGTTCTGCAATCCGAACCCGAGCCCGACGCCGAATGCGCCGGCGAGTATGGCGAACCGCGTCAGGTCCATTCCTACCGCGGAAATGGCGATGAAGAACCCGGCAAGGAGTACCAGGTAGTGGAGGATAGTGGAGACTGCGTAACCTACGCCTCCCGCCAGGTTGGCCCTTGGATAGACGTCCTCTTCGAGGACAAACCTCGTGATCCTGGAGATCAGGTACGCGAACCACACGGTCAAGCCGAACAGGACGATGTCCGACAGGCTGAAATCAAGCGAGCCGATAGCGAGCTCGGCTGTCAGCACATCCCGGATTCGTGTGACCCCGGGTCTCAGCAAATATAGATTATTGAGTACCAGAAGCAGCCAGAGGATGATCGCGACCCACTTGAAGAAGTTCGAGAGCTTTCTGTGAAGCAGTTCTCCATGGGTCCTGACCATCATCAGGTCGGACAGCGGCCTCACACGGAAGGCGAAGACTATAAGGCCGTCGAGGACCATATATAGCGCGTAAATGAGCAGGGCGAGGTAAGCGCTTTCGAGCATGCCTTTGGCGAGGAGACGCGCGAGGCTCACGTAGCCGAAGATATTCGCCGCCAGTGAGATAATGAACGGGATGGACGCGAACGGTACGATCACGTGGAGGATTCGGGCAAGCCTCGAATGATCCGGCCGGCCGGCCTCGATGCCGCGGCGTGTCCGGTAAAGCCACACCAGCAGACCGAGAACGACAACCGTCTCAATGATCAGGAACGAACGCAGAACATACGAAAGGGTCGCAAACAGGTCGCTGAAAACGTCCACTAGGAAGAGGATGACCAGCACCCTCAATGTCGGAACAAGCGGCCTCTGAATGATCCGCTCGAGTACGACGTATCCGGGGATCAGGATCAGCGCGGTGAGGATCGCGTCAAGAAGAACCGGCGCTTTTGGATAAATAAAGCCGCTCAGGGCTATCGAGAGCAGGAAACTTGTCGCCAGGGGAACCGCAAAAACGGAGACCGCCCGCCTTAGCTTCGGCTCCTTCTCTATCAAATCGACTGCCCGCCTCCTGACGAAGAACAGCGAGCCGACAAGCAGGAGGGTCAAGAAGAGGTGGATCCCGATCCTCAACGTATTCTCCCGGGCGTAGCGGTATAGCTCCGCGTACATCCGGCTGAAGGTAACCCCAAGATCATCGCGAATGTTTCCTTCGAAAGCCCCGGCCTCCCAGATCGGCGGATAATCACGCACGAGCAGATTGGAAAGTGCCTTGTCCCGCTCCGAAACGATCTCGGTTCGTCGATCCTGGATCAGATCCTCGCGCTCGCTGAGCCTTGTCTGGAGGTTCAGAAGTGCCCGACGCTTTTCCGTCAGCCTCTTCCTTGCGCTTACAACGGATTGAATGACCTCTCTTATCTTCTGCCGGATGGAGGCCGGAACAGAAGCGGGAAGATCGCCGGCCGCGGCCTCGGCATTCTCCCCGGTCTGCGCGCCCTCCACGGAATCCCTTAAAGCGATCCAGGCATCGTGCGTCCTTTGCAGGTCTTTGAGCTGATCCGAGATCTCATCGGAGAGCGCCTGGAGCCGGGCTTTCCATCCGGGGATCGGGCTCGCGGCCTGCCTCCATTCGTCATCAAGGTCCTCGAGAGCTTCGAGAGAGGGAATGCGTGCAAGAACAAGCTCGGTCCTGCTGCTGAGAGCCCGGACCTCGTCGGTCTGCGCCTGAAGGCCGGAGGTGACATCGGTTACGGAGGAGTCTTTTGAGATCTTCGCCTCGCCTGCGGCGAGCCTTCTATTTACGTCTTCTGCGGCCTGTACGACGTCGGAAATGGGTATCGGCGTCGGTGAGGGTTCCGCAGCGGGAGCGGGCGTGGGTGACGGCGACGAAGTACTGAACACATCCGTCTGGGCGCTTGCCGACGTGGCGGCCGAAAGCATCAGGGCGGCAAGAAAGGCCATGGTCGAGATCGAAGTGAGTATTCGCATCGGGGTTTTTCCGGTTAGACCTTCGGCGGAAAGCTTCGGAATGAAAGCTCCGGTGCTCGCAGAAGAGTCGGTGAGCGCGGTTTGAACAAGTCTACAGCCTTTCCGGTGCGGTCTCTAGTGGCGGGCTAACGCGAGGACACAGGAGTCAGGAGCGAACGTAGGGGCGGGACCTGTGCCCGCCCTCGGGGGAAACGGAATCGATCGTAGGGGCGGGATCTGTGCCCGCCCTCGGGGGTTAAAGGGAGTCAGGAGTAATCATCACGTCCCGAAGGGACGTCGGATGGTAGCCTGTGTTGGAGCAAAGCGGAACGTGGAGAATGTCAGGCAGACGATCGTCTGCCCTTCATGACCTGTTCGAACCGCTTCGCGTTGTTCGCGGTTGAAACTCCCTTTTACGAACTGAGTAATGGATCAGAATTAACCGTGAAGGGTACGAAGGGTTGCGCAAAGGGACGCGAAGGCGGGATAAGCGACTTACACTCGGTCCTCAGTCCTTTCCTCTCAGTCCTCCTCGGTAGCCCGCGCTGACGCTTGCGCTTCGGACGCGCGATCAGATTCCGGCGTATTACCCTGCCTGATCTATGTTCATCCCCTCCATCTGTGGCAAACCTGTCTTCTGAGCCTTCAAAACCCGTTCGCAGTTCGCGACGTAAACCAATCCTGTTAAACTTGTCATCCATACCGACAAAAAAACACGAGTAAAAACTATGAAAAGCCTGAAGGTCCTTGCCTCGCTCCTTATCGTCCTTACATTCGTCCTTTCCGTTCCTGTCGGCGCCCAGAAGAAGGCGGCACAACCGGAATTCAAGATCGAATTCGAGAAATTCACGCTCGACAACGGGCTCGAAGTGATCTTTCACATCGACCGCTCCGACCCCGTCGTCGCCGTTGCCCTTACCGCTCACGTCGGTTCCGCACGTGAAAAGGAAGGAAGGACCGGATTCGCGCACCTGTTCGAGCACCTGCTCTTCCTAGAATCCGAGCACCTCGGAAAAGGCGGGCTCGACAAGCTCAGCGCACGCGTAGGAGGCTCGGGCGCCAACGGCTCGACCTCGCGCGACCGCACGAACTATTTCCAGACAGTCCCCAAGGACGCGCTTGAGAAAATGCTCTGGGCGGAGGCGGACAAGCTCGGCTGGTTCATCAACACGGTCACCGAACCCGTGCTGGCGAAGGAAAAGCAGGTCGTCAAGAACGAGAAGCGCCAGGGAGTCGATAACCAGCCCTACGGTCACGATTCGTATGTGATCGACAAGAACCTTTATCCGGATGACCACCCGTACAACTGGCAGGTGATCGGCTCGCTCGAGGACCTTCAGAACGCGACGCTCGCGGACGTCAAAGAATTCTTCAGGCGGTGGTACGTCCCGAACAACGTCACGCTGGTCGTCGCGGGCGACTTTGATCCTGCGCAGGCGAAGAAGTGGGTCCACAAGTATTTCGACGAGATAAAGAAAGGAGAAGAGATCAAGCCGCTGCCCAGGCGGCCCGGCAAGGTCGCGGAGACCGTCAAGCTCTACCACGAGGACAATTTCGCGCGACTCCCTGACCTGACAATCGTCTGGCCTACGGTCGAACAGTTCCATCCGGATTCATACGCGCTGGACGTGCTTTCCGAGTATCTTTCGGACGGCAAGAAAGCGCCGCTTTACCAGGTGATCGTCGAGGACAAGAAGATCGCTCCGGACGTGTCGATGTTCAACCGCTCCGACGAACTTGCCGGGCAGATCTACTTGGGGGTCCGCGCGTTCGCCGGCAAGGACCTCGATTCCGCGGCAGCCGCAGTCAGCGAAGCGTTCGCGAAGTTCGAGAAGGAAGGCATTTCGGAAAAGGACCTGAACCGTATCAAGGCCGGACAAGAGACGGCTTTTTACAACGGCCTGTCGAGCGTGCTCGGAAAGGGATTCCAACTGGCGCAGTACAACATCTTCGCAGGCGACCCCGGATTCGTTGAAAAGGACATCAAGAACATCCTAGCCGTCACGACCGACGACGTAATGCGGGTTTACAGGAAGTACATCAAGGACAAGCCGTACGTCGCCACGAGCTTCGTGCCGAAGGGCTCCGTGGCGCTCGCGCTGGAAGGGTCGAAGAAAGCAGAGGTCGTCGAGGAGGCCATCGTCCAGGGCGCCGAGGAAGCGTTCGACGCTTCCAAACAGGCCGAATTCGAACGAACTCCCTCCACTTTCGACCGCAGGGTCGAGCCTCCGTACGGCGAGGCTCCGGAGATAGTCGTTCCGACGATCTGGGAGGACAAGCTCTCGAACGGCCTAAAGATATACGGTATCGAGAACGATGAAGTGCCCCTTGTGCAGTTCAACATCGTCATCGACGGCGGCCAGCTTCTCGATGATCTGAACAAGGTCGGCGTCGCGAACCTCACCGCCGAGCTGATGACGAAGGGAACGAAGAACAAGACTCCGCAGGAACTGGAAGAGGCGATCCAGCAGCTCGGCGCGTCGATCAACGTCTCGGCCGGCGGAGAGAGCATACGGGTTTCCGGCAACACCCTTTCGAGGAACTACGAAGAGACGATCGCGCTGGTCGAAGAGATCCTTCTCCAGCCTCGCTGGGACGCAAAGGAGTTCGATCTTGCACAGCAGAGCACGATCAGCCAGATCCGCCAGCAGATGGCGAATCCGAACGCGGTTGCGAACCTTGCCTACAACGAACTGCTCTACGGCCAGGACGACATACGCTCGCGCAGCGTCCTCGGCACAGTCGAATCCGTCGGATCGATCACTCTCGACGACCTGAAGAACTTCTACGCGAAAAACATTTCGCCCTCGGTCGCGCGAATGCACGTGGTCGGCGCGCTCGACAAGGCGTCGATCGTGAAGCCGCTCTCGGGTCTTGCGAAGAACTGGAAGGCAAAGAAGGTCGAGGTCCCGGTCCTGAAAAATCCGTCCGCACCGAAGGAAGCGAAGGTCTATTTTTACGACGTTCCGGACGCCAAGCAGTCGGTGCTTCGGATCGGGTACCCGGCGCTTGCCGCGACCGACAAGGACTTCTATCCGGCGACCGTCGCGAACTACATCCTCGGCGGCGGCGGATTCGCGTCTCGCTTCACCCAGGAGCTCCGCGAAGGAAAAGGATACACATACGGGATCGGCTCGTTTTTCAGCGGATCAAAGAATGACGGCACCTTCACGATCCAGAGCGGTGTGCGGACGAACGTGACGCTCGAGTCGGTTCAGCTGGTGAAGTCGATCCTCGATCAGTATCCCTCGACCTTTACCGAAGGGGACCTCGAGACGACCAAGGGTTTTCTTATCAAGAGCAACGCGCGCGCCTTCGAGACCGCGGGCGCCAAGCTGGGGATGCTTGAGAACATATCGACCTACGGCTGGCCGTACGATTATGTGAAGCAGCGCGAGGCGGTCGTCAGGGACATGACCATTCCGAAGATCCGCGGCATCGCGAATTCTTACCTCAACGCTGACAAGATGATCTGGCTCGTGGTAGGAGACGCGAAGACCCAGCTTCCGAGGCTGAAGGAACTGGGCTTCGGCGAGCCGGTTCTTTTGAACGGGAAGGAAGGGGATTAGGAGTTCTCTCTCGCGGCTCTGTCCGATCGATGCAGCGCAAATCGCTGCTCTAAACGGTCGCCGGTCGCTCTCACGTTCCGATCGCGCTGCGCCTGATCGACGCAGCGCATCATCCCGTACTGTTATTCCTGATTATCCCGCCAGTCTGAAGAATACCTGTGCGACCAGGTGATTCTCCCGCTCGGAGAATACGAGTAACAGAGGCCCTCGAAAGTGGGCATCTGCCCAAGCGAATATCCTCCCCTGTTGCGCTGAACCTCCGTTGAAGCGTATACGTGGCTGTTTGCGTTTTGCGCCAGGTTCGAGCAGAACGCGTGTCCGTCGCTCGTTCCAAAGCCTGAATATTGTGAGTTTAACTGTGCCTGAACCCCCGCCGTCGGCGTTTCAGCGACACGGCAGGCAACGAACCAGATCTTGAAGACAAGTCCGCGCCACTGCCGAAAGAGTCCGAGGTGGGTCGCATTGAATCCTTGGCCAATACCGACCCAGCCCGGGAGGCCGTGACAATTGATAACGACGTTCTTGAGCTTTCCTCCGGGAGCGCCGCCCGCGACGGTCGCCACCCATTCCACGATATGCTCTCTTGTCTGCGCCCGATCGACTTCCCATGTGTTCCACATAAGGATCTTCGACCAGGAGATCTCAACGGAGTTGAGCGCCATTGACGGCTGTTCGAGCGTGAACATCTGCGATTCCTCCTGAATTATAAAAAAATACGCCTCTGCGTTTGGCCGGGGACGGACTAAGATAATTCAGATTGCCTAAAGGGAAAAGTGTGGAGCTCGGCTCCCACAGGAATCATTAAGTAGGGGTCATGACTAGTTAACTAATCTGCTAGAGTAGTTAACTTCAGTCATGAGTAGCAATTACAAGCGATTCAAGCGTGCGCGAATTTCTGATCGGAAAATTCGCCATATCCTGAGGCTTTTTGCCCTGGATCTGACCGCTAC
>DATKCW010000051.1:0-12036 GCA_035513035.1 Aridibacter sp. | reverse complement strand
GGGATGAAAATCAACTCCGATGTATACTTCCATAACGGTTTCTCCTGTCAAAGAACGAGACATTGCTTGTCAACTATGATTCTAGTTCATAGCTGGGAGAAACCGTCTTTAATAACATCAACCGTCAGGGAGGGCTACTGTGAGGAGTCAGGAGTCAGGAGACCGCCCCGGAGGGGCGACGGATGCTAGCCCCCGGGGTGAAGCGAAGCGAAACCCCGGGTAAGGCGGCCAAATGTGTTCTTAGCCGCGGAGCGGCGACACATGCGGGAAAGGCGCCCGCGGTCCGCCGGCTGCTGCCATTCTCAGTCCTCAGTCCTTTTATCTCAGTCCTTGAGGTGCGGGCGGGTGCTTTCTGAGGAACTCAGATTCGCCGCGGGAAAAACGACAGACAAATACCGGCCGGAAATGGTAGCTCTCCCATTGATCCGGCCGGTATTCGCCCCCCGCGTGCTAAATGTTAGCGGTTGGTCGCAAGATTGCGTGGACCGGCCGCAGTGATCGAGAATTCCGTCCCGACAGCCAGGTCCAGGTTGTCGCGTCCCTGCAAGATAACAGAACCGACTCCGGCGCCGGCGCCGATGCCCGCTCCGATCGCCGCGCCTTCACCGCCTCCGGCGATCGCGCCGATTATGGCGCCGAGGACAGCACCGATCCCGGTTCGGGTCACGGTTCTGTTTGTCTGGTTGCCGTCACGGACGACGCCTTCGTTGTTAACACTTACCTCGGAGCCGTCCGGTTCGCGAACCTGTTCTACGATTCCCGCGAAGCGGTACGTCTTGCCGTTCTGCAAACGGATGGTCTCGAATAAAAGCGATAAATTCGCCCTCCCGGAGACCATTCCGGACTTCTCACCAACGACACTTCCTTCTATTACGGCGCCGTAGTACTGGGAAGGAGAAGTTACGGTCATAGAGAACCGGTCGGCGGCCCTGGCAGTTTTGGTCGAAAGCGGCGTGTCCAGTCTGGCCACGACTCGCGTGCCGTTCGGGATGACAAAGTCACCGTCGATCGTGTAATCGGTAGTGCCGGGATAGGTCGAAGTGTTCCATTGAACGTTTCTATCGGTCCTGTCATAGACACTCGCGATCGTCACGGTCTCGTTCCGGTTCTCCAGGTAGATCCTGCGGCTTATCCGCAGCTGGTTGTTTCCGGACGGTGTGAAACTGACGTAATAATCGTTGACCCTGTCGCCTTCGTAGTTGATTATCAGGTCGTCATTCGTCGAAGTAGCACGAACGCGAACCGTTCGTCCGTTTGGTGAGGTCTCTGTGCGTTCAACGCCGTCGGCATTGAACGAGATCTGTGCCGACGTTGAAGTCGCCAATGTCACCTGCTGACCGCGTTTTTCGATCATCAGCATCTCAGGTGAAGCAAGCCGACGCAGAAGCCTCTGTTTTACCTGCTCCCGCTGATTATTGTTGTAGTTTATGTTCCTGATCGCGCTGTCGATCGCTCGTGGAACATCGTCGCTTTGACGGACATTCAGCCGATACGTCCCTGTCAGTCGGCTGTCGTAACCGATCGTCCCGGAGTCTGCATAGGTTGGGTTATTCCAATCCCAGTTGACCCGATAGTAGCGAGAAAGCGTGCTCAGGTCATTGCGAATCAATCTCCACTGGTTTTCAACCGAGGCCGAGAGCCGGTTTCTGTTGACGAACCTGTCGATCAATGCGCCCTGCCTCAGCACTGTTTCAACGTCAGCCGAAACGGACCTGCTGCCGTCAAAATTCCGGCGCAGATCGTCTGTCGCTCTTTCAAAGTTGCTCGCGTACTCAGAAACATTGTCCTCTCTATTCGTTTCATTGAAGCGGCTCCTGTCGAGCCAGACGTCAAGGTCACGGCGAAAAACATCCGTCCGCTGTTCGATCCTTTCCAAAAGAGACTTTACGTCACTGTCCGCCACATAATACGGGCGATTGGCGATCGGAATGTTCGACGTGCTGTTCCAGTTCCACGTGACGCGATAGTAATTCGCCAGCCTGTTCAGATCTGTACGCAACGAATTCCATTGGTTTTGCGCTGCCGGTGTAACCCGGTTTTGCCTCATAAACGAGTTTATGTAGGACGCACGATTCAGGATCTCCTGAACGTCGTTAGCGGTGGAGCGCCGGTCTTCGAAGTTCCTCTTCAAAACATCGGTCGCATTTTCAAAATTAGTGACGTAATCGGAAATACCGTCCTGACGGTAAGTGTTGTTCCGGTTATCGTTGTCATACACCTGTTCGATACTTCTGCGAAACGCATCCGACTTTGTCTCGATCCTGTTGAGCAGTGTCTGAACCTGGCGGTCCCTGACACGATAAGGTTGCGTTTGCGCGAACCCGCTTGTTGCGAGTGTGAGCAATACCGCGACAAACGCAATGCTGTAAAGTTGTTTCAATATTCTGTTCATAACTAATTCTCCTTAAACACTTGCCCCGTTCGAAACGAACATCCTCTA
Organism: Aridibacter sp.; assembly: GCA_035513035.1. Lineage (GTDB taxonomy): Bacteria > Acidobacteriota > Blastocatellia > Pyrinomonadales > Pyrinomonadaceae > Aridibacter. Next base: position 9,596 of record DATKCW010000051.1, on the reverse strand, counting down.
GGGCCGGCCTCTTCCAAGTTCTAATTTCTGCTTTTTTGGGGATTCTGTCTGTGCGTTGCCGCACCGATGAATTGCCGGCTCGTTTAAGGATCTCGATCGGAGGGGAAACGGGACGGCGGATGGACACAGTCGGCCCCGATCCTGCCACGCAGCTTCAGACCATCTGATGGTCACCTTGAATTGTAAAGGAGGGAATGAGAGCGGGGGTCTTAGCCACTGTCGGCAATGGAAAGGAACTAGCCGCCGGCCGTTTCAAGTATCCGGGAAAGACCGGCCTCTTCTTGTCAACTTGATCTCGGCCGCCCGTTTTGCTCTTCAGCTCTGATGATCTCGTAGCAGCGGCACGCGATCCTGGACAGTCCGGGTCTGTCCAGGATCACCAATTCTCCCCGGTTGTAAATGACAAGTTTTCTATTCTGAAGATCTACCGAGGCACGGTTCACCGCCTCCCGCCGGACCCCCAGCATCCCTGAGAGGAACTCTTGAGTGATCGGGAACTCGTTGGATTCCATTCTGTCGGACGTCATCAGAAGCCATCGCGAAAGACGCGACCCGATCGGATGAAAACGATAGCAGGCCGCGGATAGTGAAATCTGAGCAAAGAGCGAATGAGCAAAACGTTTGAGTAGTCGAGTGAGTTCGACGCCGTCCCGGCATGCGACAAGAAGATCAGCGGCACGGATCTTCATCGCAACTCCGGCGCCCTGCACGATCGCCCGATTTACAGAATTTTCCGCCCCGAGGAAAACTGACAAACCCAGGATCCCTTCAGTCCCGATGACCCCGACTTCCAGCGTCGCCTTGTCTTCGAAGGCCGCAAGTAATGAAATGATCCCGCTTTCCGGAAAATAAACGTCACGAATGACGTCGCCGGGCTCAAAAATGGTATCGCCGTAGTTCAGCGCTACTTGTTCGGACCTTTCTGATAGCTGCCGAAACTCGCCGGATGGCAGGTTTCTCAGGATTCGGTTGCCGGTCGGTCCATTCATATTTCTTTCTACGGACATGATCTTTTCTTCGCGGCCAGTGGCCTTCACGACCGGACAGTCGCGGAAGATCAATAATCTGCCGCCTTCATTTTCCCACCTGGCGAGTGCATTCCGTTCGGCCGTCTTACTCATACCGGATAGAAACATATGCGAAAAGCAAACCTCTCCGAGATCAGAAGAAGAACATAAATCGCGAATTGTATGATTTTCTCAGTTTCCGGGAAGACAGGCGGGAAGTCAGTGCGTTGTCGCACATAGCGCGGGTTTCATATTTAGTGCGGGGAGCACCGGGCTCATTGACGGAACTTCGAGACGTAAGGTCCCAGGAGGCGATCATACTCGTTTCTTACTACTTCGTAACATTCACACACCTCCGCTTCCAGACCCGCCCGGTCCAGCATGGTCATGGTCCCGCGGACGTATTTGATCAAACCTTTCTTTTGAAGATCTCCGGCAGCGATCGACACGCCTTCGCGGCGGACGCCGAGCATGTTCGCGATAAGTTCGTGCGTCATTATCAGTTCGTTATGCTGGAGGAGGTCCTGGTTGATCAGAAGCCATCGGCAAAGCTGTTTTTCGATCGGATGCAGGCGGTTGCAGACGGCAGTCTGAGAGATCTGAGTCATCAGGGCCTGAGTGTAAAGAAGAAGCAATTTCTGGAAGATGCCGGCCTGGTCAAACTCTGCCTTCAGCGCCCTTGAGCTCAACCTGTAGCCAGTTCCTCCGCTTTGAACAACGGCGCGGTTCGGTGTGGTATGGCCGCCCATAAAAAGCGCGATGCCTACGACTCCGTCATTCCCTGTTATTCCGATCTCGGCCGTCGAACCGTTCTCCATTATGTAAAGCAAAGAAACGATGGCCGTAGTTGGAAAATAGACGTCCTGCAACTGCTCACCTGATTCGTACAGAACCATGCCAAGCTTGAGCGAAACAGGCTGGAGAACGGCGCTGAGGCGCGTGATCTCTTCTTCAGAAAGCGCAGCGAGGAGGTAATTCGCCTTTGGATCGTCGGACTGTAAAACCTTTGTCATACGCTCAGTTCACACGGAGTTGCCGGCGTGTTCATCCGGCGGCCGGGACCTTCCGTATGCGAAGGGGCCGACTGGCGGAAACCCTGCCGATACTTTCCGATGGACAACATTATTTTATATGAGCGACAACGCACATACAAGTCGTTTCCGGTAAGGTAAATTGTTTTCAAGCCCGAATCAGAAGTTCAACTAGGTAGCTGATCCGAGGAGGTTCGAGTTCTGAACCCCGACAGGAAGGCCACACGTGATGACGGCTTATTCAAGGTGAAGATCCCTCCGGTCCTAAGGAGGGAAGGGTTAGGTCAGGTGAGTTAATGCGACAACATGGATGGCCTTCCCATAAAGAAGGCCATCCATTGTTTTCTTACCGACGCGAACTTAACGCAAAAATCCCGATGCACAAACAGCCAGTAAAGATCCTGAAACGAGACCGTCAGCCTGCCGCAGCGCACGTGAACTTCGTTACGAGCGAGCAGGAGATCAATGTGAATATCGAAAAGGACATTGGAGATGTCGTTGGCGACTGGATAATTCAGAGCCGCGAGAACCGTCGGAGGGAAAGGAAAGATTCCGGAGACACGATCCGGGATTGGGCGCTTGACCGCAGATGAGCCAACGACTCAGAGGCGGTGGACGCTTCTGTCTCATTGCCGGCCGCCTGCGGTTTGGACAAAGAGCCGGAGCAGAAACGGCTCACCGGCTGAGTGGCTTTGCGCAGGTTCAAACGCCTTACGGCTTTGGCGGCTTCCGTTAAGGGAGAGCCTGACGGCACGGGCCGCGGAAAACCCCGGCCAGTTTCGAGCAGGGGAAGTTGCGAACAAGAGGGGATTGGGCGGCCGGCCGCCGGTATGCGCCGGACGTTGCCGGCCGTCCAGTTCAAACAAGCAGTAAAGCGGCTGACATTTCGAGAATTCGGAATTTTTTCGGCCAAAACTGGTCCCGGGAACTTCTTTCCGGGCTGGCTGATCGGATCTGACTGCTGATATGAAAAGTCGCTAGGAGTTCTTCTATGAAGGTCATTTTGTTCTTCGTGTACTACTGCAAATTGCAGTTGAGCGTGCTGTTTGGATTTCACCAGACGCTTTACCCACTTGGAATCGGCTGGCGGTGGTCATTCTGGAAGGCAAGATATGAAGTGCGGCTTAACGAAAGCGTTTTAGGCAGGGGGAGATCGGTCCTTATCAAGAGAGTATTTAGGAGATAACAATGATTAGTTTAATTATTTGGTTGGTTTTGGGATTTGTCGTCGGGTTGATCGCGAAAGTGCTGACGCCCGGAACGGATGGCGGCGGAATCGTTCTGACCACGGTGCTCGGCATCGTCGGAGCGGTGGTAGGCGGGCTGTTAGGTCAATACTTCCTGGGATATCCGATGATCAGCTCATTCGATAACATTGGGGACAACTTGCCTAGTTTCCTTTCCTCGATTATCGGGGCGGTCATCGTGCTGCTCGTTTATCGTCTTGCAACCGGGCGAGGCATTCAAGGCTAGCCGGCGGAGCGGTCCGCGCAAGCGAATCGGAAACAGTAATAGAACCCCGGACTTCCGGCGTCTTGGTCCTCTTGGAAAGGAGACCTGCGGGAGAACACGGCACGTACAAGGCTTAAATGGGTGAAAGAAATGAGAAAAGCAAATTGGAAGGGACTTAGGAGCGTCTTGCTGGCGCTGGGGGTGACGGTGCTTCTTGCCGGCATCGCTCCTGCTCAGAAAGATTCTGCGGCAAAGAAGAACGACATCAAGCAAGCGGGCGAGACATCAAGAAAGGCGGCCGAGGTTTTCAATAAGATCATGCGGGAACCTGACAAAGCGATACCGAAGGAACTGCTGGATAAAGCCGAAGCTGTAGCGATCTTTCCGGGCGTCATAAACGCCGCGTTTATTTTTGGAGGGCGGGGCGGTATTGGCATAGTTTCCCGGCGTACTGCGACGGGATGGAGCCCGCCCGCATTCTTCAAGATCGGGGGCGGAAGCTTCGGACCTCAGATAGGCGGTCAGAAGATCGATTACATTATGCTGATAATGAACGATGGCGGGGTCCGGGGTCTTCTCGAGGACAAGTTTGAACTTGGCGGAGAAGTGAGCGTCGCGGCCGGTCCGGTCGGACGTTCGGCCGGCGCGACCACGAATCCGACGATCGACACCGGAATCCTGTCTTACTCACGCACTAAGGGCCTGTTTGCCGGCGCGGCCCTGAAGGGTGCTGTGATAACACCGGATAACGACCGCAATCAAGCCGTTTATGGCCGGGACGCTGCGGAGATCATTGAAGGGAATTCCAGTGAGATCTCGTCACCGAAATATGTAAGGACCGTGGCGGAAACTCTAGATAAACACTCGCCTGGAAAAGGAAACTGATGTCGCACCTATTTATCCGAGAACGTAGAGACAGCGATCTGACCATTTTGGATCTTTCAAGGGGATCCGTGGACGGTTTCCGGAAGATCATATTCGGACTGGCGTTGCAGCGTTTGATCGATATGGGGCAAAATCAGGTCGTCTTAAACTTGGCCAAGGTCCCCTACGTTGATGCCGCAGGGTTGGGCGAACTGATCAGCGCCCGGCTGAGGGTTTCGGAATCCGGGGGCCAGATGAAGATGTGCGAGCTGAGCGACAGGAACCTTGAGCTGATCGCCCTTTCCGGGCTGATCTCCGTTTTCGAGATCTTCGAGAATGAGACACTCGCCACCTCCAGTTTTCAGATCAGAAGGCACAGAAGAACGATTGACAGACCGTCCGGATACCGTGGATCAAGCGGACGAAATAGCCTGAGGATCTTCTGAAAAGAGTGTTGTTGAAAGGACGTCGCCCGCGGTGAAAAGCAACGCCGCGGGCGACGGCAACCGAGAGTTTTTGCCGATCAAACAAAGACGCTCCATTCTAACCTTGCCCACCCTTTGTATTTTATATACGAAATATATTTCATATTTGACATATAGTCACCTGGAAGGTATTCTAAATAGGTAAAGAATTTGGCTTTTTCTTTTCTCAGTTCTTCTGGACATCACCAGACTTTCCTGAACCCCAACTAGCTCATTTCCAAGTTGATTAGCAATGGTTTGCCGCTTTGCTCCTGATCGTAGGGTGCGAAGAAAGGCAGTTCTTTTGGTTGGCTTAAGGAGTTTCAATGACTGATAAATTAAATTTGACCGACGCTCTGCAGAACGATCCTAAATTCTCCACGCTGAGCAAGGCGCTCGAGGATGCGGGCCTCGTTGAAACGTTGAGTGCTGCCGGTCCTTTCACGATCCTGGCGCCGACGAATGAAGCGTTCGCGAAGATCTCCGAGGAAGCGATGACCGATCTGAGAAAGCCCGAGAACAAGTCGAAGTTCGCAGAGATCCTGAAGTATCACGTGATCGAGGGCAAAGTGACGTCGGAAGATCTCGCAAAGCTTTCGACCTCGAAGACCATCCAGGGCCAGGAGATCAAGATCGATGCTACCGACGGTATCAAGATCAATGGATCAAATCTGAGGGCGCGTAATATGAACGCTTCAAATGGCGTCTTTCACGCGATCGATTCCGTACTGACCCCGGCTGCTGCCGCGACACAGGGGTAATTGACCCCATTTGAATGAACCCGATCTGCCGGCTGTCTACTCAGTCGGCAGATCTTTTTTTCATTTGAGTCCGGAGAATCAGATCAACACTTGGTCATGCGGGTTTAGCGGCGGCAGGATGGGAGTTTGCCGAGTTCAGTGAGTTCAGCGAGTTTGGTGAGTTCAGCGAGTTTGGTGAGTTCAGCGAGTTTTGCGAGTTGCGTGAGTTTGCCAAGTGTCCTGAGTCGCCAGCCTGCGATGCAGGCGTCATGTTAATAGCCCCACACGAGCCGAAGGCGAAGTGGGGGGCTCATTTCCCGTAAACGATCCTCGCACGATCGAACCGCATATCTCTCATTCGTCCCGTGCCGACGTGCAGCGATTCGATCTCACCTTTCTCGTTTCGCTCGATCCAGACGACCGATCCGGCGCCGGCCACTGAGAAATGATCTTTAAAGGTCGGCAGAAGCGGAAGTTCCTGCAACGACGGCAGTTTCACTTTTGCCCGGTCACCCTCAAGGACCACCGTGATCATCGTCTCGGCCTCGTCGCTGTGCCAGGTGCCCTTGATCCCCTGCAGAACTTCATTCGACGGAGACCATTTCTCCTCGGCGAAGAACTTTGTTTCGCCGTTTCCCGAGACCCGCGTTGCCGAGATCCGTTCTCGATTGGCTCCCATCTCGAACCTGAACAGCGTGGCACTGCCGAGGCTTTCGAACGTGCCGTCAACTAACGGTCTGAGGGGCGTGTTTCCCGCCATCAGTCTCCCCGATTTCTCATCGAAAACGATCATCGAGGACATCCGGGTCTTGTCTTCCCGCCAGAGGCCAGCGTACCTCCGAATTTCCTCGGTCGAAAGTTCCTTTTCGGGAACTCCCGGCGGAGCAGCGAACGGTCCGTAAACTTCGACCACAATATCGTGCGCGATCCTGGCGGGATTTCTGAACGGAGCATTGCACAAAGTGGATATGGAAAGGGATTTATCCGGGTACCGGGCAAGGAACGTCACGTAGCCGGCGGTTCTCCCCCCGTGCGAAACCTCGCGGATGCCTTTGAAATTTCCTACCGACAGCCCCAGCGCATACGTAATCTTCCTGCCGTCGTTCAGCACGCCCTGTGTTTCGAGCATCTCCGCCATCGTCTGCCATTCGCCGGAATCGAGCGCGGCATTCCACTTCAGCAAATCTCCCGCTGTGGTCAGGATCCCGCCGTTCCCGTAAACGTTCATAAAAGGCATTGAGAGTTTCCAGGGGCCCTTCGGCGGACCGTCGTAGGCCTGGACCCGCCGAGGGACTAGGCGTTCATAATCGTCACGCCAGTTCGTGTCCTTCATGCCTATCGGATCGAAGATCCTATTCTTGGTGAACTCGGGAAGGCTCATTCCCGAGACGCGCTCGACGATCGTCGAGGCGAGCGTGTAGCCGCTGTTCGAATACGAGTATTCAGCTCCCGGCACGAAGTCGAGGTGTTTCTGGCGAGTGATCACGTGCATCGCGTAGTCCTGCCGGACTATTCTTTCGCCGCGGCCGACACCCGAAAGCCCCATCACCGCGCCCCAGTCACGGAGTCCGGCGGTGTGGTTCAGCAAGTGGCGGATCGTCAAAGGCGCCCCGTAATCCGGAAGCTCGGGAATGTACTTGCGGACCGGATCGTCGATATCGAGCTTTCCGTCGATCTCGAGAATCACGAGCGACGCGGCGGTGAACTGTTTCGCGACCGAGCCCGATTCGAAGATCGAATCGACGGTGATCGGGACCTTGTGCTCGAGTTCCGCCATCCCGAATGCCTTCACCACGACAGGTTCACCTTCGAACGAGACGCCGACCGCGCAACCGGGGGCGTTCTCCGGAGCCGACGCCGCTTCTGCCGATATGATCTTCTCCGCCGCCGCGATAACTTTCGCCTTAGAAACCTCCTGTGCAGGCAAACTGACGGCGAGCACGAGGAAAGCCGATATGCAGAATACGCTCCGCGTCATTCCGATAACCTTGCCCAAAAATTCTCGGCGATCACACTCTTTGATTCCCATCCTCTTAATCCCCTTCATCCCTGTTCCTTTAACCTCTTTGAAACGCCGTGCCCTCGTGGATCTCGAGCCCTTTGGAGTTCATAACGGCCATGTGCGGCTTCCCGGGCATCGACGCGCATCCGTATTCGCCCTTCTTGTTCAGAGCGACGAACTTCTCGGCGGGCACGAATTCGGCGTTCACCTTCTCGTACTTGTCGAGGATCATCTGCAGAGCGTCTTCGCACGCCTGCTGAGGCGAGCGGCCCGCGCGCATCCGGGCGACGATGAAGTATGAAGCGCACGATTTGATCACATCTTCGCCGCGTCCCGTCGCCCCCGCCGCGCCGACCTCGTTATCGACGTAAAGGCCCGCACCTATGATCGGCGAATCGCCGACCCTTCCGGGTATCTTCCACGCGAGCCCGCTGGTGCTCGTGATCCCCGCAATGTCGCCGTTTGAATCGACCGCCAGGACGTTCGTAGTGCCGGTGTAATGGTCGATCCCGTCGTAGAGTCCGGCGACTTTCTCGTCGGGCTTTCGAAGATGGTCCGGCGGGCCCCAGTCGTCGTCCTTGTTCAGGTTCTCGCGCCAGCGCAGGTAGAAGTTACGGGACTTTTCGGTCATCAGGTCCTCTTCCTTGTATCCGTACGACTTTGCGAACCTCAGCGCGCCGGGGCCGACGAGCAGAACGTGGTCGGTCTTTTCCATCACGAGTCTCGCAACCGATGAAGGCGTCTTGATGCCTTCGAGCGACGCAACCGCTCCGGCGCTGTAAGTCCGGCCGTCCATTATCGATGCGTCGAGCTGGACCACTCCTTCAGCGTTCGGCAATCCGCCGTAGCCTACGGAAGTGTCTTCCGGATCGACCTCGATGATGTTCGTGCCCTTCTCGACGGCATCGAGCGCGCGGCCTCCTTTCGCCAAGATGCTGAAGGCCTCCTTGACCGCGTTCTGGCCGGTCTCATTCGCGTGGTCGGTGACGATGACGGGAACAAGGCCGCCCGCCTGGGCGCTCGCGGGCCTGACTTTGCCGAATAAGAAGGCGGCCGCGCCGATGCCGAGACCGCCTTTGAAAAACCGCCTGCGTGAGATGTTGTTCATTTTCTGTCCTCTGGGTCGTGATTTTGTGGGACGAATTTACCACAGATCGGGTGAATCAGTACCCGGAGCGGTAGCGACGGGTCCACAAAGAAGAGAACAGGATAGACAGGATAGAAATGATGCGGGCGTCTGAGTATTCGTGTTTCACCCTTTCCATCAACGCCCTGACTTTGACGCAGCTATCCTACACGTCCTGCTCTTGCCTTCGGGTAGGGCACACGCACTGCCACTACCAGAGCTGATTCGTGAAATTCGTGTAATTTGTGGCCTTCTAATCCCCTTCACCCCCTTCATCCCTGTTGTATACTTCTTACCGAAATGCCCGACATATTCCACCAGTTCCCCGTCTTCGCACCCGCGAACGAGGTCTTCGACGCAGTTTCAACCCCGCAGGGCCTCGACGCCTGGTGGACTCTCACGTCGAAGGGCGAACCCGCCGAAGGAAATGTTTACGAGCTGTTCTTCGGCAAGGGCTACGACTGGCGAGCCCGCGTGACGGCGTGCGTGCCTAATGAAGTCTTTGAGCTGGAGATATACGACTCTATGCCCGACTGGGACGGCACTCGCGTACGCTTCGAGCTGACGGAGAGAGCTTCCGTTGATGATGTTTCGGATTTCCCGGAAGCCGGAACCTCGGAAGACGATAATAATACAACGGCCGGATCCGCTTCATCCGCGGGATCCGCGGCACCTGAGGAGTCCGCTCCATCCGCGGCTGAAACGATGGTCCGGTTCAGCCACACCGGCTGGCCCGAGGACAACGACCACTATCGAACCTCCTCGTTCTGCTGGGCGATGTACCTTCGATTGATGAAGAAATGGGTCGACGAAGGAACGGTCGTCGAATACGGCAAGCGCCTGGACGCGTGATCTTCAGTGCCCAATGGTCATCGATCATTGACCAATGCCTGGATTTTTGTAGGGGCGG
>DATKCW010000050.1:0-10606 GCA_035513035.1 Aridibacter sp. | reverse complement strand
CCACCGTTTGCTGATGGGGATGAAAATCAACTCCGATGTATACTTCCATAACGGTTTCTCCTTTCAAAGAACGAGACATTGCTTGTCAACTATGATTCTAGTTCATAGCTGGGAGAAACCGTCTTTAATAACATCAACCGTCAGGGAGGGCGAAGAACGTATCGTGAGCCGGGGATCGTGAATAGCAAATCGCGAATCGAGAAAATCGTGAGCTGCGATTACTCCGTTTAGTGGCGCTCTTGTTATCCTCGGGCATCGATTCCCGATTCACGCCGCTTTCTCGCCCTCCTTAACTGTCGGGCTACCGACACGGCTCCCTGTTAATATCTCGCCCTGCCCCTACGATCGGTCTCCGTTCACGATTCACGATTCACGATTCACGATTTACTTTCCAAACCCGATGTCCCGAAATGCCACATCTTCTTCTTCCTCTGTGTCAACTTGACATATCCCCCCGAATCGGCGGAAACTAGCTCCGTCGGTTCTTACCCGTTCTAAACCCCTGTAAAAGAAGTAAATAAATGAAGATCGAGATCGAAAGCCCGCAGTCCCTCTCGCTGGAACGGAAGATCAAGATGCACGAAGCGCGCGAGGCCATCATCGACCGCCTCGCACGCGACCTTCCCACGAGCATAGAACTCGAACGGTTCCTGCGCGTAGTCGTTTCAGAGATCGGGAGGATGATGCAGGCCGACCGGTGCGACCTGATACAGCTTACGGAAGACAACGAGCTGGTGATCTCGCACGAATGGCGCGCGTCGGAGGACATCCCCGTCAGCGAAGGCACGCGCATCCCGATCGACGCCGACAAGCTGTCCGAATACTTCGACCTCACAAAACCGATCATCGTCAACGACACCTCGCGGGCAAAGGACACCAAGGTGCGGTTCCTCGCAAAGGCGTTGGAGACCCAGTCGCTTCTGGTCATCCCGATCAGCGTCGGCGGAAAGGTGGTCGGCCTTCTCGGGCTCCACGACACGAAGGCGCCGCGAGAATGGCTCGAAGAAGAGGTCTCGTTCCTCGAATCAATAGCCGGCCAGCTCGCCGTCGGTTACAAGTACACGACGCTTTACGTCACCCAGGAACAGGAGACGCGGCGCACGAACGCGCTTCTCGAGATCGCCAATACGCTCAACTCGCATTCGGATTTCAAGGTCGTCACTTCGAAGGTCCTGGAACGCGCGATCACTCTTGTCGGAGCCGATTACGGTGCGCTCGGGGTCCTCGACCAGACCGAGAAGAAGATCTCGCTCGCGTCTTTCAAGTCCGCCAAGGGAAAGGAGCCGAACAAGCTTCTGCAGATGATCGACCAGCACGGACAGTCGCTCGACATAGAGCCTTTTCCCGTCCTCAGCGACATAATGCGTGAAGGCAAGACGCTTCGGCTCTTCGATACGGAATTGCCCATGCCGGTCCGTTTGATCTTCAACTCCCAGCTCGGAGGAAAGGCGGCGCTCGTCTCTCCGGTCCGAGTCGGCGGGCAGGCATTCGGTCTTCTCGGCTTTGTCTTCAGCGAGATGCCGGAGAACGGGTTTGAAGACCACGAGGTCGCGCTGGTCGAAGGCATAGCCGACCAGATCGGAACGGCGCTTGAGCGCGACCAGCTTTCCGCAGAGGTGATGCGGCTCAAATCAGAACTCTACGAGCGCCACCAGAGCCGGATCATAGGCCAGGCGCCGAACATCTCTCGCGCGATCGAGCTTGCGCTGAACGTTGCAGACACGAACACGACCGTCCTGATCGAGGGCGAATCGGGAACCGGCAAGGAACTGATCGCCAACCTGATCCACTTTAATTCCGGGCGCGAGGACAAACCGTACGTCAAGATCAATTGCGGGGCGATCCCTGAAACGCTACTTGAATCCGAGCTATTCGGCCACGAGAAGGGCGCCTTCACTGACGCGCGGACGATGCGAAAAGGGCGATTCGAGGAGGCCGACGGCGGGACACTGTTTCTGGATGAGATCGGCGAGATGAGCCTTCCGGCGCAGGTCAAGCTTCTGCGCGTGCTTCAGGAAGGCGAGTTCATGCGCATAGGCGGCTCGGAGACCATCAAGGTCGATGTCCGCGTAGTCACTGCGACGAATATCGATCTTGAAAAGGCCGTCGAGGAAGAGAAGTTCCGAAAGGACCTCTACTACCGCCTTTCCGTTTTCCCGATCAAGGTCCCGCCGCTTCGTGAGCGGCGCGAGGACATACACCTGCTCGTCTTCCATTTCCTCGAGTTGTACAAGGAGAAGTCGGGCCGCTTCGTGTCCGGCATTTCGAAGGAGGCGCTGACCGCACTCGTGAATTACGAGTGGTGGGGAAACGTGCGCGAGCTTGAGAACGCGATCGAACGGGCGGTGATCGTCGCGTCGGGAAGGCAGATCGAGGCTCACGACCTGCCGGAAGCGATCAGCCGGAAGGCGATCGAGATACAGGCCAAGGCGAGAGAGGAACGGGCTCGGGCGGCAAGCGAGGGCCGTTCGATCGGGCTCGAGATCGAGCTCCCGTCCGCGATGAGCGAGGTCGAGGAGCAGGTGATCAAAGCGACGCTCGATTACTCCGACGGCGACAAGTCGAATGCCGCGCGCCTTTTGAACATCGGCCGGAAGACGCTGTACAGGAAACTGGCCCAGTACGAGGAGAAAGAGGCTTAAGAGGTACCGCGAACCGTTTAGCAGACGCACTCGTGCGCCTGACGTGCGCCGCACGAGGTACCGCGAACCGGTTAGCAGGCGCACTCGTGCGCCTGACGCGTGCACAAGTGCACACGCTAAACGCGTACCCCGTGTGCGGTCCCAAAAATTGTTCTCCGATATCTCGGATCTTTGCTAAAATTCGGAATTCCCGCTTTCCCGGAGAATTCTTATGAAATTACTGCGTTTTGTGTCGTTCGCGGCGATCCTCGCGGCTTTTGCCGGCTCCGCCTCCGCCCAGAGAACTCCGAACCCTTCGCCCACGGTACAGCCCGAAGCGCCTGCCGACGATGTTATCCGTATCAGCTCGAAACTCGTCCTCATTGACGCGCTTGTCGTAGACAAAGAGAACAGGCAGGTGAAAGACCTCACGGTTGAGGATTTTGAGATCTATCAGGACGGCAAGCGACAGGAGATCACCAGTTTTTCTTACGTCGACGGTTCTCGCCGAGCCGAAGCAGCCCGGACCGCCGCGAATGACGAAAGCGGAGACCGCGGAAAGGACCAGCCGGCGTCTGTTCCCGGTGGCACCCGCGGCCGGGTGATCACGTTCGTGATCGACGACGGAAACTGCCTTGCGTCCATCGATGGTATCGGTCTCGCCCGGGACTCGGTGAAGAAGTTCATCGCGGAGAAGATGCTGCCGGACGACAAGGTGGCAGTGTACCGCACGAGGGGCGGCAGCAGCCTTCTGCAGATGTACACCTCCAACAAGGAAGTGCTCCGCCGCGAGGTGAACAAGGTGAACTGGGTGCCTTCGCAGTGCGGAAGCGCGTTCGAACCTGCGCGTGACAAGTCCACGATCAAAGTGACGGGTGAAGGCGCCCGGTCTTTTGAAAGCGAAGAGGACAAGGAAATGCAGAAGCTGATCGCCGAAAACGAAAGCGACAAGCAGGTGATCGGTTCGATCGGCGTGCTGAAGTTCGTCGTCGACAGGCTACGAGGGCTTCCCGAACGAAAGTTGGTCTTCTTCGTCTCTGAGGGCGTCCGGACCAACTTCTCGAGCCGCGCCTACGACGCTCTCCGGGACCTGACGGACAAGGCAGGCCGGGCCCAGGTCGTCATCTACACGTTCGGCGCCAAAGGCCTTTTCAATCCCGATTTCATTTCTCCGCAGGATGAGGTCCTACCGGGTATCACCGGCGGCAACGACGACACGTTCGCGCTCCGTGAGTCGCGCCAGGAAGAAGAGCGCGCTCTCAACGAGGGAATGGCTTATCTCGCATACAGCACCGGCGGAAGGTTCATACGCAATCAGAACTCGCTCGATGATGCAATGGAAAAGGTGCTCGAGGTCGAGACGGGCTATTACCTGCTCGGGTACGAGCCGGAAGACGAGATTTTTGAGGGCAAGCAGTATCATCGGATCCAGGTCCGTCTGAAAAGGCCCGAACTGACGGTGACATCGCGAAAGGGCTTTATCGGGCGCGAGGACGTTGAAGCGAGGACCGGGTATAAGAACGGCGCGAACCCGGTTTACAAGGCTCTCGCTTCCCCGTTCGCCGAGAACTCGCTCGAAGTGAAAATGACTCCGCTTGTGAAAGGGATATCTAAGAAAGGCGGGGTTGTGCGGACGCTCTTCCATATCGACGGCCGCGACCTCGCTTTCTCGGACGATCAGGGCGGATTAAAGAAAGTGGTGCTGAACGTGGTTCTTGTCGCTCTCGATGACAAAGGGAAGGTAGCGGCGGAATTCAACAGGAGTTATCCGATCCGCGTGCCGGAGCGGGCGATCGATACTATCCGGAAGAACGGGCTCGACTATTCGACGGACGTGGATTTTCCGAAGCCCGGCGTTTACAGCCTAAGGCTCGCGGTGCAGGACGAGGCCACGGGACGTCTGGGAAGCGCGGGCGACTACATCGAGATACCCAAGGATCCATCTAGGAATTTCTCGATAGGCTCGCTGGTGACCACCCGGTTCGCCGACGGCAGCATACCGCTGATACCCAGATCGAGGCCCGTCGCCGCAGGCTTTGCACCCGTGTTCGAACAGTCCATTCCTTCGATCCGGCGCTACAAAGCCGGCGAGCAGCTGGCTTTTGTTTTCGACATAAACGGGGCGAAACCCGTCTCGGGAGCGGGCGACAGGTTCGTCGCGCAAGTCTCGATCTTCGCCGAGGGGAAACCCGTTTTCGATGCGTCCGATATCCGTGTCAGGCTTGCCGGCCCTGAGGGCGCGGACAGCTTCGGGTCGATCGACCTCCCATCGGATCTCGTACCCGGAAACTACATTCTGCAGATCACGGTTACCGACAAGGCCGAAAGGAAGTCGGCTTCGCGCTGGATCGACTTCGAGGTTATCCAGTAAAAGAGATAACATCGCTCCTATGGATCTTGTCGTCGGGACCGCCGGACATATCGACCACGGAAAGACCGCGTTGGTAAAGGCCCTCACAGGCGTCGACGCCGACCGCCTTCCCGAAGAAAAACAAAGAGGCATAACCATCGATCTCGGGTTCGCCGATCTCAGAATCGGCGGGTCCAGGATCAGCTTTGTCGACGTGCCCGGGCACGAGAGGTTCGTAAAGAACATGCTCGCCGGCGCGGGCGGTATCGACCTGGTGATGCTGGTCATCGCGGCGGATGAGGGCGTGATGCCCCAGACGCGCGAGCATTTCGAGATCTGCAGGCTGCTCGGAACCAGGAGCGGCCTGGTGGTGATTACGAAGACCGACCTTGTCGAGGAAGATTTCCTGGACCTGGTTGAGCTCGACGTGGCGGAGCTTGTCGAGGGATCGTTCCTCGAGAACGCGCCTGTGATCAGGTCGTCGGCAAAGAGCGGCGAAGGGATCGAAGCGATACGGGAGAACCTCAAAGAGGCCGCGGACTCGCTCCCCTTCAGGGAGAACCTTTTCTCGACCCGGCTGCCGATCGACCGAAGCTTTTCTATGAAGGGATTCGGGACCGTCGTCACCGGAACGCTGCTCTCGGGCGAGATCCGGATCGGGGACGAGATGGAGATCCTGCCTTCCCGCCGAAGGGTCCGCGTACGGGGGATCCAGACGCACGGTGACCAGGTTGATTCGGCGGCCGCCGGCAGGCGGACCGCGTTGAATCTCGCCGGGATAGAACACGAAGAGATCTCGCGCGGTATGGTCCTCGCCGAACCTGACGGTTTCGAGCCCTCCCAGATCATCGACGCGCGCGTCGAGGTCCTTCCCTCATCCAACAAGCCTCTCAGATCGCGGCAGAGGGTCCGGGTACACCTCGGCACCGACGAAGTGCTTGCCCGCGTTGACGTGCTGAACGACCGGAAGATGATCGAGCCCGGGAACACCGACCTTGTCCAGCTTCGCTTCGAATCGCCCGTCGTCACCATCCCCTCCGACCGGTTCATAATCCGCAGGTACTCCCCGCAGATAACGATCGCCGGCGGGACCGTGCTCGACCCGGGAGCGCGAAAACACAAGCGCAAGGAACTGGCATCGGTCAGGAAGTCGCTCGAGGAGATTTTCGAAAGCGACTGCGATCCGGCGCTTGTCATCCGCGCGGCAGCGGCTTCCGGCGGGATCGCGGGACGCACGTACACAGAGATCCGGAGCCGTTCGGGACTCGGCCGAAAGGTTGCGGAAGCGAAGTTGAAGGATCTCCAGGACGCGGGCGATCTGATCGAGGCGGATGGATTTTGGGTTCCTTCGCGAGAGTTCAAAGGCCTTCGAGAGATTGTCCTGGGGCTGGTAAAAGAACATCACGAATCGGATCCTCTTTCGACGGGAATGCGGCGCGAGACCCTTCGCGAGAAAGCGGGCGGCTACGTGCCGGAGGAAGTCTTCCGGGGCGTGCTTGCGGCGCTGGAAGCGGAAGGCGCGGTTTCGCCGGAAAAGGACGTCGTCCGGATGGCCTCGCACACGCGCGATATTTCGCCCGAAGGCAAGGAGGTGCTCGAAAGGCTCTCGAAGATGTATTTGGAAGCCGGACTCGAGGTCCCTTCGCTGAAGGAGGCGCTTCCTGAAGCAGTCCGCGGAACCGGGATTGGTATCAATGAGGCGAGGAAGATCTTCCAGATGCTTGTTGAGTCTTCGGAAGTCCTGAAGGTAACGGACGAGTTCTTCTTTTCGAAGGCCGCGGTCACGGACCTTATCGGCAGGCTGAAGGAATACGCCGAGACCGAGGCGGAGAACCGCCTGATCAGCGTCCCGGAATTCAAGGACCTGGCCGGCATTTCACGAAAATACGCGATTCCTTTGCTCGAATACCTGGACGCTGTCAAGCTGACGAGACGGGCCGGGGATAAGAGACTTGTCCTTTGAGTCTGTCGGGTCTGTTGGGTTTGTCGGGTTTGTCGGGTCTATCGAGTCTGTCGAGTCTGTCGGGTCGCACGTTTCCGACTGGAGCGCGGGCAGCCTGCCCGCATTGAGCGAAGCGAACAATCTTAAGCTCTGATTGCAGGCTCTATCGGGTCTGTCGAGTCTATCGCGTCTGTCGAGTCCGTCGCACCGAAATTCGAAAGATCGATCGGACGGACGAGTGCCCCGGAGGGGCTAAGGATATTCGCCCGGGGTGTAGCGAAGCGAAACCCCGGGTTTGCGGGCGAGAATGATCCCAAGCCGCGGAGCGGCGTCGGAACCCCGCGGGCACCCAAATCCGTACCCCGAGCGGTAACGATGGTCAAAACAAAAGCCGCGCGTTGCGCGGCTTGGGCAGCGCGAAGCGCTGCTCTAAACGGACGAATATCGGTTTCCGGTGATCAACGCGGGGGCAAGCCCCGCCCCGAATCCCACTGCTGAAGCGGTGGGCTATTACCGGGAAACCCGCGACCCGACAGACCCTACAGACTACTGTTTCACCACCGTGTACTCGATCCGTCGGTTATCGAACCGACCCTCTTCGGTCGTGTTCGCGGCCTTTGGCTTCGACTCGCCGTAACCCTTCGTCGTCAGGATCGTCGGACGAACGGTTCCTACGTTCACAAGGAAATCCTTCACCGCGTTCGCCCTGCGTTCTGAAAGGGCCTGGTTGTAGGCGTCCGACCCCCGGTCATCGGTGTGGCCTCCGATCTCGATCGTCACCGAATCCGAAAGGTTCTTCATATGCGAAGCCGCCTTTGTCAGGATCCTCTTTCGAGGCTCCGGTATATCCCACTCGCCGGACTCGAAGTTGATGATCAGCCAGTTCAGAGCCTTTACCAGCCGGTCAAGGTCCGGAGGACTCCCAAGCGTATCCAGGATCTGCTCAGCACAACGCTCTCTATCCTCGACCACACGGGTCTCGTCGCAAGCCTTGTCGGAAAGTGTATTTGTGCTCGCGCCGACCCTCCGGCAGGTCGCGATTATCGGCCTTGGGTTGATCCCGTCCTTTAATATCACAGGTATCGGATCGCATTCCCATCCAGAGTTCCGGATCTCGATCGTCCTTTGCCCCGCGTCGAGCCCGCTCAGGACGTGCTCGTTCTTTGTCGATGCCACGCCCCAGCTTCCCTCGCTGTCGATGTGGAAACGGCTGCCGATCGGCGCGCCCTGCACGACCACTTCGTAGCCGCCGCCGCGCAGGAAAAGAAAATAAACGCCGACGATGACGATCAGCGCGAAAAAGAACATCGTCATCAAGCCCGCCGTCACCCAGAACCAGCCGGGAATGCCTCCCTGTTCTCTCTTTTCCTTTCGTTCTTCCTCGATCTTCTCGGTCGGCGTCGGCGGTATCTGGAACTTCTTCCGGTCGAGCTCCGGGATGTGAATGACGTGTTTGGTGACACCGGTGTCGACCTCCTCTTCGCCGAATTCATCGTCCTCGGCCTCGAACGCTTCACCCAGGTTGACGTTCGCCTGGGTCATTCCCCAGTCGGGCTGTTCGGCGCTTTCCGAACCCTTGTATGTGTCCTGGTAATCGTCCTCGCTTCCCTTGTCTTCCACGGACGAGTTGTAGTTGATCACCGTCTTTCCCCAGTCGTCGGCGGGCGCGTCGGAAGCGATGCTGCGCGAGGTCTTGTCCCAGTTCTCCGAATCGTCATCGGGGATGTCGATGTTCGGAGTGGTCCTGGAATGATCGTCAGGCGGCGGAGTTTTCGGCGGTTTCTTGGAATCGCTCACTAATAATTCTCCCGGACAGGCGATCGGCCGGTCCGCTTGCCGATGCGGGCATCATCGGCGAAAACCCGGAAATCCCTTTGCGAAGGGGCCTCCGAGCGCTAACAAGGATAACATAGAGGTGGCTTGTTTACCTTATTTGATGTTCGGCGGCTGGGAAGCCTTGAGGCGTAATTCGATACCCTCGCCGCCCGTCACGAACAGGCGCCTGGCGTCGTAGGAAGAAGTGTTTGTGGGGAAATACGATAGCAGGTATCTGTTCTTTCGGAGCTCGTCGCAGATGAATTTCGCGGCCTCCTTCACCTTCGCGAACGGTAGAGCGACGCCGCCTGTGTCCTTTGTGACCTGGTCGATGACCTTGCCGGCCTTCGGGGAATAGCGCCTGTACGCTCCTCCCGTGCGGTCCTTCATCTGCAGAGCGTAAACCGTGACGTCCTTGTCCAGAAGCTCGCGGAGCATGCCGTCGTACGGTGTCTTGCTTCCTCGATCGAGGCCGTCTCCAATTACGACGATCGCGGTCTTCCTTGTGCCCGGCATCAGCGGCACGAGCACCTCGGCGACCGTCGCGTTTAGAGCGTCAAAAAGGTGCGGGTTTCCCTGTTTGCGGAACGTTTCGAGCGAGGCCTTCATTTTGTCCGGATCGTCGGTCCATTCCTGTATGATCTCCGGCTTCTCATCGTAAGCGATGACGAACAGCTGGTCGCCGTCGTAGATCTCGTACGAAAATTCCATCACCGCGTTCTTCAGCTCTTCCATGCCGGCGGGGACGGTCTGCGAGTTGTCTACAAGAATGACGATGCGCGAGGGCGAAGGGTCGTAGCTGAAGTTCCTGATCTTCTGCTCGACCGCGTTCTCGTAGAGGTAAAGATCCGCGGAACGGATCGGCTCTTCCTTGCCATCCGTCCGGATCGCCGTCACGGACAATATCGTGCCTTCGAGCGCGCCCGTGCTGCTGCGGTTGCTGTGTCCCGACTGGGACCAGGCCGCCGAAACGAGGACGAACAATAGACAGATTGCCGAGGCGGTTCTCGTGGCCGGATCTTTTAACATTATTCCTACTTGTCTGATTTGGCTTCGGGCTTTCCTTCCGGTGTGCCTTCTTTCCTGGTTTCCCCCTGTGATGCGGCTTTTGGCGAGTCGGTTGATTCGCCGGCTTTCGAGGATTCTTTGGAAGCCGGTTCTCCGTCCTTCGAAGCCGAGTCTCCGTTCTTCTTCGAAGCGTAATCGGTGACGTACCAGCCTTCGCCTTTGAACTGGAACCCGGAAAGCGACCACTGCTTCGCGAGTTCGCCCCCGCATTGCTCGCAGGTTTTCAGAGGCTCGTCGGAGGCCTTCTGGATCTTCTCGAGGTGCGCGCCGCAGCCGAGGCATTTGTATTCGTAGATCGGCATTTCAGTTAAGTATCAGCTATAGACTCTGCAATTGAATTATAAGTAGCGCCGAACCGCGGGCGCAAACGGGCGGGAGTCGCTTCAGTCTGTTCGGTCTGTTCAGTCTGTTCGGTCTGTCGGGTCTGTCGGGTCTATCGAGTCTGTCGGGTCAGTCGAGTCTATCGAGTCTGTCGGGTCAGTCGAGTCTATCGAGTCTATCGAGTCTGTCGGGTCTTTCGAGTATGTCGGGTCTGTCGGGTCTGTCGGGTCTTTCGAGTCTATTGGGTCTGTCGGGTCTTTCGAGTCTATTGGGTCTGTCGGGTCTTTCGAGTCTGTCGGGTCTGTTGGGTCCGGCGAGTCTATCGGGTCCGGCGAGTCTATCGGGTGTAGGGTCCGGAGTCGCGTAGCGACGACGTGAGGTAGCGTTCAGAATTCTGTGTCAATTCTCAAGGTTGTAGTTTAATGAACCAAGGAGAATTGAAATGACAGACAAGTTCGATTTTGACGAGATGCTGGAAGAGGTCAAGTC
>DATKCW010000049.1:0-8231 GCA_035513035.1 Aridibacter sp. | reverse complement strand
TAGGGGCGGGACCTGTGCCCGCCCTCCTGACAGCAGACGGGATCGATCGTAGGGGCGGGACCTGTGCCCGCCCTGACAGCAGACAGGATCGATCGTAGGGGCGGGACCTGTGCCCGCCCTGACAGTAGACAGGATCGATCGTAGGGGCGGGACCTGTGCCCGCCCTCCTGACAGCAGACAGGATCGATCGTAGGGGCGGGACCTGTGCCCGCCCTCCTGACAGCAGACGGGATCGATCGTAGGGGCGGGACCTGTGCCCGCCCTGACAGCAGACAGGAGTCAGAAGACAGAATTCAGAAGTCAGGAGCCGGTCAGCCCGCGAAGAGGGCGTCATATCCCAGCTCCACACAAGCCGAAGGCGCAGTGTGAAGAACGGGGCCGAATATGACCCCGGAACCGCGTAGCGGCGGCACAAAGCATCAGCCCACGAAGCGGGGGGCTCCATTTTCAAGAGAGAGAGAGAAAGAGAGAGGTTGTGAATGCGAGTCGCTGACACGTCAACGCTAAGGTCCCGACTCGTAAAAGGTGCGATCATCCTTGCAATCTTCGCCTTAATTGTTTTCGTGCCGCGCCCGCTGGTCGCATTTCCCCTTCCCGAAGCGGATCCATACGTCAAATGGTCAATTCGAGCTCTGGTCGAGGTCGCCGGAACGATCGCGGCAGTCGCAATCCTCTTCAGATCTGATCTCTTCGGGGCGCTTAGAGAGATCAGGCTTACCGCCTCGTTCCTCAAGGCCCTCGGATTCGGGTTCCTGGTCACTTTCCCGATGGTCCTCGCGTTCGGGCTCACAAGCGATGTAGCCGCGAATGCCGACCTTCGTCGGATCTTCTTTTCTTCGGCCGTAGCCTCGTTCACCGAAGAGGTCCTGTTCCGCGGATTCGCATTCTGGATGCTTTACAGATTCGCCGGATGGAACTTCTGGCTTGCGGCGCTGGTTCCCGCGCTCGTTTTTGGGTACGGCCATCTCTATCAATCGCCCGATTTTCTGGAGGCGACCGCGATCTTCGCGATCACCGCCGTAGGTTCGGTCTGGTTCAGCTGGCTCTTGCTCCGCTGGGACAATCTTTGGGTCCCGATAGTTGTTCACGGACTGATGAACCTTTGGTGGGAGATATTCGCGGTCGATCAAACGGGGCTCGGAGGCGGGCTTGCGAATGTTTCGCGATTGGCCGTGATAGCATTGTCGGTCGTTGTTACTATCTATCGGCCCGGACCGGAGAATGAAGCAACTTCAGAACCGGACTGACCTCTGGCGTGAACCGCTCGGAAGGAAGGAAGGTCAATGGACATCGAGAAATTCATAGAAGATTGCGTCAGTGCTAACGATGAAACTGACGCGCAGGCGGCGGTGCTTGAAGTGCTGAGCCGCACGATGTCGGATCCAGGAAGTGTCTTACGCGCTCTTGGCGAGCCCCGCAAGGCACTTGTCGAAACGCTCTACCGGTCCCCGGCCCTGACGATTCTCAACGCGGTCTGGACCCCGCAGATGAACCTGATGCCGCACAACCACCTGATGTGGGCGAACATAGGGATTTACACTGGTCGGGAGGACAACATCCTCTGGGAGGAAAAAGTTGAGCGAATAGAGGCATTCGGTGCAAAGGCGCTGTTCGAGCGCGACGCGGCATCGCTGCCAGTAGATGTCATTCATTCCGTGACGAATCCATTGCGCAGGTTTACAGGAGGAATTCATATCTACGGCGGCGACTTCTTCGAGACCGACCGATGCATGTGGGATCCGGAGACGCTTGAAGAACAGCATTCGGACGGCGATGCAGTGCGGGGCATTTTCGCCGAAGAGAATGAAAGGCTGGGACTTTCGTAGGGAGTTCATCGTGAATCGTGAATCGTAAATCGTGAATCTTGAATGGTGAATGGTGAATGGTGAATCGTGAGTAGAGGTGCGTGAATGGTGAATCGTGATTCGATTGTTGAACCGGAAGTGGAATTCCCGATGGTCAAACGAACCTCTCCGGTTTGAATATCGTAGGACCCGGAAACAGCCAAAGAGGGGCCTATCGATGTACAAAAATTTCTTTCCGGCGCTATTTCTTCCGATCTTTTTCGCCATTCAAGCCGCAGCCCAGTCTGTTCCCCTTGTCATCAGCAGAACAACCTACCAATTCCCTTCCTGGGAGAAGGCATCGGAGGCGACCGACGTCGAGAAGTTTTACGCTACCGAAGCCGAGTACCGTGCCGCCGTTTCGGACACGCGGTTCCGGTTCGAAAAGCTCCTTTATACAAGCGACGGACTCTTGGTCGTCGCGTATCTTTACGGGCCGAAGGACGACAACGCGAAGAATCGTCCGGTGATCGTTTTCAACCGCGGAAGTTACGTCCGAGGCGACATCGCGCCCGAGCTCGTCGCGATGTATAACCGGCTCGCCGATTCGGGCTTCACGGTCGTCGCGCCTCTATACAGAGGAAGCGACGGCGGCGAAGGCCGGGACGATATGGGCGGCGCTGACCTGAACGACCTGATGAACGTCGTCCCTCTTTTGAAGAACCTCGGTTTCAGCGAAAAGAACTTGTTTCTCTACGGTGAATCCCGCGGCGGGATGATGGTCTTCCAGGCGATTCGCGACGGATTTCCGGCAAGGGCCGCGGCGACGTTCGGAGCGTTTACGGATCTTGAGGAAATGGGATCGGGCCAACAGGGCGAGGCGATGGCAAAGGCGATCTGGCCCGATTTTGAGAAGAAACGAAACGAGATCATCAAGCGCCGGTCCGCTATAAGCTGGCCGGAAAAGCTGAACATACCGCTCTTGCTCATGCACGGGAGCAATGACGAAAGCGTGGCGCCAAGCCAGACGCTTCGGCTCGCTTCCAAATTGTCGAAGGGCGAGCTTGAATTCGGGGTCATCGTTTTTCCTGGCGGGGATCACACAATTTCAAATCAACGCGCCGAAAGGGACCGCCGGGCAGTCGAGTTCTTCCGCCGGTTTATCCTTAACTGACCGACCTCACATCCTTATTCTCTATTCGCCTGTCCTGATCTCAACGCGTTTCACGTCTCCAATATCGCAATCATTCCACAGGCTCCGGCCCGATAGCGGGTCTGGGGCCAGTTGTGCAATGGAGGACTGCAAAAAATGAGACGTGAAAGAAGAATAATCGAACTTCCGGGCCGCCCTTCTCTCGAGATCATCGATCAGGGAGATCCAAAAGGGACGCCGCTCGTGCTTCTGCACGGAGTGACCGATTCCTGCCGCTCGTTCGATCTTGCGATGAGGTATCTTCCCGGCGCCGTGAGGGCGATCTCGGTCAGCCACAGGGGACACGGCGGATCGGACAAGCCTTCGGAAGGCTACAACACAAACGAATACGCGGCCGACCTTCTGGCGCTCCTCGACGCGCTCGGTGTCGAATCGCCTGTGATCGCAGGCCACTCGATGGGGAGTATGACGGCCCAGCGGTTTGCCTTTGAGAATCCCGAAAGGCTCTCTGGCCTGGTGCTCGTGAGCGCATTCGGAACGTTCGCCGATAAGGTCGGGATACGCGAGTTCCTGGAGAACGGGATACTTCCGCTCGAAGATCCGATCGATCCGGGCTTTGTAAGGGAGTTCCAGGAAAGCACCTTCAGCCGGCCGATCCCTGAGGCATTCTTCGAAACGGTGATCGGCGAAAGCCTGAAGGTCCCGGCCCGGATCTGGAAGGCGGCGTGCAGTTCATTCTTCGATGACGACGTGTTCGAGCGTATCGGTGAGATCTCGGCCCGCACGCTCCTGATCTGGGGCGACGAGGACGCGTACGCTTCCCGAAACGACCAGGAGATCCTTCTGGACGCGATCGAAGGCTCGCGTTTGAAGATCGACCAGGGGACGGGTCACGCTCCGCAGTGGGAAGAGCCGGAAAGGTTCGCCCGCGACCTTGTCAATTTCGCGAGGAAGATAGAGGTCGTCAGGAAGATCGAGACCGAAGTTGCCGGCGTGATCTGATGTTTTAGCTTCTTTCCCGGCCCAAAATACCAAAGAGCCGTCCGTATCCGGGCGGCTCTTTTTTGCTCCGGTCGGCCGAAAACAATTCCCGGTGACGGTCGTAGAGGGTAGTAGGGTATCATTGGAGGCCTGCTATGTTCTGTCCAAACTGCGGAAGAGACAATTCGGCCGAACTGAAGTTCTGCGCCTCGTGCGGGACGAATCTCGAGGCCGTCTCGAGGGCGCTGACCGGGCGGGAGGAGGACGTCGTAACAAGGCTCGACACGAATCTCGACCAGTTCATCTCGCGCTACACCGAGCACGTATTCGCGGAGCCCAAACCGGGTTCGGGCGAGCACAGCGTGGTCCGTTCTTGGCGCCTTCTGGGCCAGGCGCTCGTCACTACGATGATCGACCTGTTCCTGTTCATCCTGATGTGGAACATCATGCCGATCCGGTTCCTTCTGCTTCTGATCACGAGTCCGATCCGGCTTCTGAAAGAGCGATCGGGGGATGCGGCAGATTTGGGCGAACGGCCATTGGCCGGATCGTACTCGCCTCCGGCGGTCGAAGGCGGCCGCGATCGTCTGCTCGGCGAAACCTTCCCGAGCGTCACGGAGGAGACGACGACCAACCTGGGCGGCAAGTTCACGGACGATAAATCGAAGGCACCGATAACCGATAAACTTGAAGACGACGAAAAGTAGGGGCAGGGCTTGTCCCTGCCCGTGAGCGAAGCGAATCGCCGTGATCTTTCGCGTCCCTTCGTGATTCCATTGATGTTCTGAACAGATCAGCGCGACCGAGGGGACCGTGTCCGAAGCCCAAGCGTCAGCGCGGGCTACCGCGAAGGACTGAGAGGAAAGGACTGAGGACTGAGTGTCGGAAGCCCGACTGTCAGGGAGCGTGTCCATAGCACATTTACAAATTGGGTGCGGAAACGCCGCCGATAGGAAGCGTGGCCGAGCCCCAAGCGTCAACGTGGAACGGAAACCCGACCGTCAGGGAGCCGTACCCGCGTGGGGCAATACGCGCTCCCTACGCACCTATTTTACAAAGAGCAGCTTTATTGGTAGTAGAATTCGGGATCGTCACCTACGACTCAATACCCACCGACCTGGCAAGCGAACTGCGAAACTGGCCGGAGTTCGTCGATGGCAGGCGCGACCAAGTGCTGCTTAGCAGCGGCGAAGAAGAAGCGAATTCGTGGAAGGTACACGACCCGGGCGGTTTTCCGACCATAGTCTGCGAGGGATTGAGCCGGAGCCCGCTTCTAGACAAGCTGCTTGGAAGAGTGATCCAGGCGCTCGCCGAGCACAGTGACAATCTGATGGTGTACGGCCCTTTAGATCCTTCAGAGAAGTCTCGAAATATTTCGGAGCTCCCGAAGCTGGATATAGACGGGAGTAACTTCAGCTCACTGAAAGAGTTTTGGGATGAGATATCCAACAAGCTCATACCCGGCGTCGATTGGGGCAGAAATCTCGACGCATTCTGGGATATCTTATGCGGAGGATTCGGAACCCCGGAGGAATTCGAGCTCGTTTGGCGGAATTCGGAGGTATCAAGAGAACGGTTCGGGTACGGGGAAACCGTTCGCCAACTGGAGATCATGCGCCGAAAATGCCATCTGACCGCTATCGAAGAGATAGACCGAAGGCTGGTTCTTTCCCGTGAAGGCAGAGGTTTCACGGTTTTCGGCTGGCTTGTCGCCATCGTGCGGGAGAGCCCCCAAGTAGAGCTTAATCTGGATTGATCATTCACGTGCAGGTGAAGCGCTGAAGGAAAATAGAAAAATGATAAGCGTTAAGAAATGCCGCCTTCTGCAATTATTCGTATTCGCATCAGTTGTAGCTATTAGTATTTCCGCCCAAGACGGCGAGTCACCGTTTCGAAATCTCGATGATGCCCTGCGTAAGGAACCCGCCAACTGGGCCGGTTCCAAAGAGAACCTGTCCAAGGCGTTCAACGCGGACCGAATACGCCTCGGTGACCGGGTTGTTCCCGAGTTGTTAAAGTACCTCGCCGATGATATCGACAGACACTACTGGATCTCCGCATTCCTTGAACATTCAAGCTATCTTCACGGAAACGAGCGCCTCCCGTACCTGGCACTTCTCGTCAAACAGCAGGGATTGGCGCTCTTAAAGGGACGAGAGGATCGTAAAAGCCGCGGCGACAGAGTGAGTCTCAGCGTGACTGCGACTGTTCTGAGCGCAGAACTGGGTTTGTTGAAGCTTGCCGAGGATTACAAGAAGACGGCGGAGCAGCATTTGGCCGCAGACGCCGGGTTAAGGACGCGCTTCCCCGGAATGAGCAGGTACAACCATTGCTTGTACGAAGCGATCGGTTCCGGCGACCTAGAGAAGTGTAAACGAGAGCCTGTCGAACCAGATCCATCCGAACCCCGAACGGTTATCAGCGGGATCCTTAACGGAGCCGCGATCAACCTCCCGGAGCCGGTTGTCCCAGAAGCAGCGAAAATCTTAAGAGCCTCCGGAACTGTCGAAGTCGCGATCGTCGTGGACGTTGATGGAAATGTTGAATCCGCGGAGGCGATCAGCGGGCATCCGCTTCTCAGATCGGCCTCGGTGAAGGCCGCGCGGCAGGCGAAGTTTAAGCCAATGCTCTTAGCTGGAAGACCTGCGAAGCGATCAGGCCGTTTGATTTTTACATTTGAAAGAGACTGAAGCTCGGTTTCCCATCTAGACAAATTTCTAGCCAGTGTCACGAATCGAAACGCAAATTCAAGAGTCACTCGACGAGATCGCGCGAAATGAAAGCGTCCGGATCCTCTTCGCCTGCGAGTCCGGGAGCCGCGCCTGGGGCTTCCTCTTGGAGTGACTGGTTCAGGAGAAATGGGTATATGCAAAATAGAAGCGTGAGTTCACAGGAGTTTGAAAGGCTGATGGAGGGCCTATCAAAAGATCTTACGAGAGCTAGCATTCACTTATCACTTTACAAAGACCTTGTAACTTCAGTCTCCAAATATGAAAGGGTTCTCAATAACAGCAAAACGTTTTGGAGTTTAACGTTCGACGCCCACCTAGCAACGAGTATTCACTGTCTTTGCAGAGCATACGATCAAGAAGCGAGCTCGCTGCACCTGAAGAGCTGGCTAGAAACGATCCAAGGCAATTTGGGCCTTTTTGGGTCTGAGCAGCATCGAAAGCGACTGGCGGAAAATCCTTCTGCGGAAACGCTTGCAGCACATGCAAAGAAACCTGACAAACAGCAGTTGGAAAAGGATATTGAAGCGGTAACACTCAAAAACAAGTCCGTAAAGAAACTCATTGAAATTCGAAGTACGGGCTACGCGCATCGCGGGTACAAAACGACTTTGAAACAACAGATTCAAGGCAAAGATGTCAAGCTGACTCTTGAAGAAATCGAAGAGCTAATTGACAAAGGGATCGAAATCCTGAATCGCTACAGCGTGTCGTTTAAGTCCCTCACATACTCCGCTTCGATTATCGGAGGTGACGACTATATGTATGTACTAAAAACACTTCAGGCAGGCTACGAAGCGTACGAGGAAGAACTCCAAACTGAATTGAAGCGATATTCGAATGATGAAGAGCTTTAATAAGGCCTTCACGGTTTTCCAGAATGACTTGAGATTCGTTTGCTGTCGGAAATCATCGAGTGAGTTTGTGCTGCAATTGCGATTGAATCCGACTCGCAGTGAGATTTGGAACCACTTTTTCTAGCAACCGATAATGATCTCAGTGCTCGATTTCAGACCAGCATTCCACCAAAGCTCCAATCACGCGTATTGGGATTTCTACGTTGACGATGAGCGACTCTCCGAAACCCTTCGTGTGTGTGGGATACCTCCTCTTGGTTGGCTGGGCGAGGAATTCGATCTTCAATACAGAGAGATGTTACTTCGGAAACGAGAAGGCGATGTGCCGGTCGGCCGCGTGCCTTTGTTCGTTTGCGAGATCTGCGGCGATTACGAATGTGGAGTTGTTTCCTGCGAGATCGAGCTCGCCCAAGACGGTATCGTCTGGCGCGATTTCGCGACTCACTACAATGAAGGCGGAGAGTTCCGAAGAGACGAAGATCGGGATCAGTGGTCGGACCTCAAAATTGTCTTCGACCCGCATCAGTACTTGATTTCAATTTCGACGCTTGCGGCAAACCCGCCTAAGCATTGAGGTTATACAGGTGTGTCCGAAGCCCAAGCGTCAGCGCGGGCTACCTCAGCAAGTTCAAAGTTCCAGGTTCCAGGTTCAAAGATGGGGCTTGGTTCCCGGGAGTCGCTGACGAAGGCAGAACCCCGCGCGTGAGCGAGGGGGCCGTCATGAGTT
>DATKCW010000048.1:0-47713 GCA_035513035.1 Aridibacter sp. | reverse complement strand
GGTCCTCTGCATCGCGACATCGAGTGTGATCAGCCTTTTCTGGTACAGAGTCGCGAGCGACTGGTTGAACGTCTGCATACCGTATTTGTCCTGGCCGGTCTGCATCATCGAGTAGATCTGGTGGATCTTGTCCTCGCGGATCAGGTTGCGGATGGCGGCGTTCGGAATAAGGACCTCCATCGCCATGCACCGGCCGTCTCCCGAGGCCTTCGGAAGCAGCGCCTGACACATGATGCCTTCAAGGACGAGCGAGAGCTGTGTACGGACCTGCGCCTGCTGAGCGGCGGGAAAGACGTCGATGATACGGTTGATCGTTGAAACGGCGGAGTTCGTGTGCAGCGTGGCGAACGTAAGGTGACCCGTTTCCGCGATCCTTAGAGCCATCTCGATCGTTTCGAGGTCACGCATCTCGCCGACCAGTACAACGTCGGGATCCTGCCGCAGCGCCGTGCGGAGAGCGTCTGCGAAGCCGTGCGTGTCCGCGTTGACCTCGCGCTGGTTGACGACGCAGTTCTTGTGGTTGTGGAGGAACTCGATCGGGTCCTCTATCGTCAGAATATGCTCGTTCCGGTCGATATTGATCTTGTCGACCATCGACGCGAGCGTAGTCGACTTACCGGAACCGGTCGGTCCGGTCACGAGGACAAGTCCGCGCGGTTTCTTGCACAGTTCCTTGACGACCGGCGGAAGGCCCAGCTTGTCGAATCCGAAAATCTCGTACGGGATCGCGCGGAACACGGCGCCGACCGAGCCCCTCTGGTTGAAGAGGTTGGCACGGAAACGCGACAGGCCCTTGAGGCCGAACGAGAAGTCGAGCTCGAGGTTCTCCTCGAACCGGTGCTTCTGCGCATCGGTCAGCACGGAGTAGGCGAGCCGCTTGGTCTCCGCCGGTGTGAACGGCGGAAATCCGTCGAGCGGCTTCAGATGGCCGTGCACCCTGACCTGAGGCGGGCTCTTGGTGGTGATGTGAAGGTCTGAGCCGCCGGCGTCCGTCATCTTCTTTAGAAGTTCGGGCAGCGTGACCTGAAGCTCGGGACTGTTTTGTTCTTCTGCGCTCATTTTTTAGTATCGCGGCACCGGGCGGCCGCGCGTTGTTAGGCGGGGGCGGAACATGTGCCGAAGCTACTCCTTTTCCACCGGTTCTTTTTTGGCCTGCTGTGGTCGTTTCTCCTGTTGGAGGGATTTGACCATCTGCTCTGACTTCAGCGCCGCTTCTTCGGTCTGTTCTTTCGGAGCGCTCGCGGCGATCCGGTAGATGTTCCCTTGCGATTCGGTGAAGTAGAACGTTTTTGCACGTATGCGATTCTTGTCGTCAGGGGCCTTGGCGACGACGACGTAGACCTTCTTTCCGTCGACATCCTTGTGGTAATCGTTCTCGACCCATCCGTTCTCCCGGATCATCTGGTCGATGACGGTCCTTCTGAGTGCGGTCGTCGAAACGCCTGCAAGAGTGCGCCTGCGTCCGAAATCGACGGTGTCCCCGACAGCGGGACCAACAACGACCATTGTCACGGTGCCGTCCGAGTCTATCACAAGCTGAGTGATCTCCTGATTTGCGTTCTCTGTTTCTGCGGCCCGGGATTCCGCCTGTTCGACGAAGGCGTATTCCTGAGCGGCGGCGTGCTGGCGCTGAAGCATTTCTCGTCGTGCTCTCATCGCTGCCTTGCGTTTCGCGAGAGCCGATTCCTGGAGCTTCTGCGCGCGGTAGTTATGCCACCAACGTGCCGTGTACTTGCGCTTCGAGGTCCTGACCGTGCGGCTGTTCACCGAGGCGTTGCGCCGAGCGGACCTCGACTTGGACTTACTGCTGTTCGCCTTGAAGCGGCGCACCTTTTTGTACCGCACTTTTGTGCCGGCCTTCGAAGTCGAACGATTCGCCCGCTTCGTCTTCACCGAGCGAACCGTGCTCTTTGCGGAGCGGGTACGCCGGACCTTTTCAAGCTTCGGCGCCGGTTCGGTGAACACCGAATCGGCTGCTGATTCGGGGAGCTTTATTTCGGGGCGCTTTTCGGGCTCGTCCGCGGCGAGGAGTACCGCGCTGCGTTTGAAGCGCTCTGACTTGCTGTAGCTCGCAAGACGGAATCTGGTCCTGTAACGGAATTTCTCCGCCCTGTTTTTCTTTTGGTATTGTCTCGCCTGTTCTTTTGCGCCGGCTTCGGTCTGCTCGGTCGCGACCGGGATCATCATCCCTATCGCAACCAACACGACCATTGCCAGAATTACTGCTCGCAGCATAGATCCTCCGGGGTTATATCACCGTTTCCTTGACGACCTCCTCGATCGTCGTAATTCCTTCCCTGAGTTTCGTCAGGCCCGATTCGCGAAGCGTGACCATCCCTAGATCGATTGCTCTTTTCCTGATCTCAATCGAACTCGCGCCGATAATGATCAATTCGCGCAGATCGTCAGTGATCTCCATTACCTCAAAGAGACCGACTCGGCCCTTGTATCCTGTGTCATTGCATCGGCCGCAGCCTTTGCCCTGATAGACCTTTAGTTCGGCGGCCTCGTCCTCTTCAAATCCAATCTCGACCAGCGCTTCGGGCGGAACGCGATGCTCTTCCTTGCAATCCGAGCAGACGCGGCGGATCAGCCTCTGCGCCTGTACGAGGTTGACCGATGTCGCGACCAGGAACGGCTCGATGCCCATGTTCACAAGGCGGGACACTGTCGAAGGTGCGTCGTTGGTATGGAGAGTCGAGAGCACGAGGTGACCCGTGAGAGCCGCCTTGATCGCGATCTCCGCCGTTTCGAAGTCGCGGATCTCGCCGACGAGGACGATGTTCGGGTCCTGTCGGAGGAACGAACGCAGGGCGGCCGCGAAGTTCAAGCCGATCTGCTCCTTCATCTGGACCTGGTTGATACCGGGCAGGTTGAACTCGACCGGGTCCTCGGCCGTCATGATGTTCGTTTCGGGCTGGTTCAGCGACTGGAGCGCCGAGTAGAGAGTGTTCGTCTTACCGCTTCCCGTCGGTCCGGTCACGAGGACCATTCCGTAAGGCTTGGAGATGTTCCGCTGGAACTTCTCGAGGCTCTCCGGCTCGAAGCCGAGCTTCGTCATATCGAGCATCAGCTTCTCTTTGTCCAGAAGCCTGAGAACGACCTTTTCGCCGAACAGGGTCGGAAGCGTCGAGACTCGGAAATCGAGCTCGCGCGAACGGTCGTCGATCTTGACCTTGATCTTGATGCGGCCGTCCTGGGGAAGCCTCTTCTCGGAGATGTCGAGCTTGGCCATGATCTTCAATCGCGAGATCAGTGCATCGCGCATCTTCATGGGCGGATGCATCACGTCGTAGAGCAGTCCGTCGATCCTGAACCGGATGCGAAAGTCCTTCTCGTAAGGTTCGACGTGGATGTCGGAAGCGCCACGGCGGAGCGAGTCAACTAGAAGCACGTTGACAAGCCTTACGACCGGCGCGTCCTCGCTAGCTTTCGCAAGTTCGGCCAGATCGATCTCGTCGTTGTCCTCGATTACCTCTACGTCGCCGCCTTCAGAGTCTTCGAACCTGAACTGGCCGAGCGAGACCTTCAGGTCGGAATCGGTCAGCCTGTCCTCGACCTCGTTCTTCTTTCGAAGCTTGCCGTTTCCGCTCGCGGCGACCCGTGTGCTGACGTTCCCGAATTCTCCATCGAGATCGAAGCCTGCGAGTTCGAGTTCCTTACTTGAGCTGTAGTACTCGCCGATCGACTTCTGGATGGAGGTTTCGGAAGCGATGACGGGCTCGACGTTAAGTCCGGTCATGAACTTAATGTCGTCCATCGCAAAGACGTTTGTGGGATCGGCCATCGCCATCGTCAGCGTGGAGCCGACCTTCGAGATCGGAAGGACGGAATACTTGACGGCGACCTCGTGGGAAATGAGCTTTACGGTCTCTTCTTCTATGTGGAAGAGTTCAAGGTTGATGGAGGGCACGCCGTACTGGCGCGAGAGAACGGAAGTGATGACCTCGTCAGAAATAATGCCGAGCTTGATGAGGTTCGAACCGAGGCGTCCGCCGTTGGTCCTCTGATAGTCGAGCGCTTCCCGCAGTTGCTGCGAGGTAATGAGGTTCTCGCGGACTAGTATTTCTCCGAGTTTTGCAGACATTGGTTTCTAGATGAAGCTCCGGTGAAGTAGCTTGAAAGGGGCTTTCGGGAAGTATTCAGAAGATCACGCTGGAGAAAGAAACAGTGCTAAACACTGTTGAAAGTAATGATAGTATGTTTAACGAAACACTGTCAAGGCATTAATCGGCGAGGGTTGCAGCCGCGCGGCGGGCCGGCGAACGAACAAAAAGCGCCCGGCGAAAATGCCGGGCGCTCATATAATTTCCCTTCCGATCGGAGGCTAGTTGATCTTCTGGGGTTTGAGGCCTTCTGACTTCATTGCCTGGACCGCACCGTCAATGCCGTCCCTTAGATCGTGGTCCTTTGGCGCGGTCGAGAGGTAAACTTCCATGAAGTTAAGACTCTCCTGTTTCATGGAAGTATCCTGATTCACCTCCGAGAGCGTGTACAAGGCGAGGCCGAACTTCCCTAAGATCTCGGGGTCCTTAGGGGACATCTCGTAGGCCTTCCTGAACTCGATAACGGCACCTTCGTAGTCATAACCTTCAAGCAAGTATGAGGCAAGACTTGATTGCGCCTGAGCCTGCTTTTCCTTGTTCGACTCTATCTCAAGGAATTGCCCGATGACCTTCTTGGCCTCTGCAAATCGTTCCGGATCAACCGTTTTCGTGAGGACCATCAGTCTTACCGCGTCTCGGCCCCCTTCAGAGGAATTGAATTTGTCAACTTTCAGGTTTTGCGGTGTGCGAATCTCGGCCGCACCGGGTTGAGAAGCGATCTCAAGTGCTTTCGCGTAAGTTGCAAGAGCCGCAGAAAAATCCTCGCCCGCTGATTTTTTTGCTGCGGAGAGCTTCGCGGGGTCACCGCTATTTGCTCCGGCATTGTAACCATCGACCGCTCTCTTCTTTAACGCACGGGCCTTTTCATTCAAAAGGAGCGGCGCGCTCCCGGCAAAGTCGGGATCAGCCTGGTAACCCTCTTCGAATTTCGCGGCCGCGGTTGTATAGTCGCCGGATTCGTACGCCGCCTTACCTTCTTTCAGAACCCGCTCTATCAAAGCGTTCTTTTCCTCGATCTTCTTATTCTTCTCGTCGATTTCCTTGATCTTACGTTCGAGTTCTTCCTGGGCCTCCTTCTGCTCTTCCGTCAGTTCACCGGTCGGATTCGTCTCCCACTGAGCCGCGAGACTGCGGGTTTCCGCCTGGTCGATTACCGAACCATCTCCAGCCGCGACGTGAATCTCGATATTTTCCTGACCTGGCTTGACGCCCGGATAGACCGTCGGATTGACCCCGGGCGCGCTGACTGCCAGCGCTACGGTTCCGTTCAAAGGAATCCCGAGGATCGTGAAGGTTCCGTCCTTTCCGGTCGTTGTCGAACGGCAGCCGAGATCGGCGTCCGTTCGGTAACAATCGACCTTTGCGTTCTCGACCGGTGTCAAAGTGCCGTCAGCAGCCTTGAGCTGGACGCGGCCGCTGATCGGAAGTGTCTGGCCCATTGTCGAAAATGCTCCTGCGGCTATCAGGACAAGTAAAAATAGTGGTGTAAAAACTCTTATGCGCAACATTGCGAGCCTCCAAAAAGTGTGTACTGAAATATGGTGAGAAACCGCGGGCTACGATGTTCCACCCGTCTATCCCGTTGTTAGAGTATTCGCCATCTTACCGTATCCGCACGGAATTTTAAATCCGGAGGCAGCCCTGCGAGCGACTCTTAGAGGCGCGCTTCAGCTGTGTTATCCTTTGCATTCCTTTGAAGCTCCTTATCGGAGAAAACCGTATATGGTCGAAAGAATTTTCAACTTCAGCGCGGGTCCCGCGACGCTTCCCGTGCCCGTGCTCGAAAGGGCGAAAGAGGAAATGCTTTCGTTCAACGGAACGGGGATGAGCGTGATGGAAGTGAGTCACCGCTCAAGGCACTTCGCGCCCGTGATCGAGGGAGCCACGGAGGGCATCCGGGAGGCTATGATCATCCCGGAGGGATACCAGGTGCTGTTCCTGCAGGGCGGAGCGACGCTCCAGTTCTCGATGGTCCCTATGAACTTTTTGGGCGAAGGCGGAAAGGCCGACTACATCGTCACGGGGGCGTGGGGCGTGAAGGCGCTAAAGGAAGCAAAGCGGCACGGCGACCCGAACGTGATCTTCACTTCGGAAGACGAGGGATTCCGTTCGGTGCCTTTGCAGGAAGAGCTCCGGTTCTCCGACAATGCGAAATACGTCCATTACACCTCGAACGAAACGATCGAAGGCGTTGAGTTCAAATACGAACTGGAAGCGGGCGGCATCCCTGTCGTTTGCGACGCCTCCTCGAACATCCTTTCAAAGCCGATAGACGTTTCCAAGTACTCGCTGATCTATGCGGGCGCGCAGAAGAACATAGGTCCGTCCGGGGTCACACTTGTGG
This sequence comes from Aridibacter sp., assembly GCA_035513035.1. Lineage (GTDB taxonomy): Bacteria > Acidobacteriota > Blastocatellia > Pyrinomonadales > Pyrinomonadaceae > Aridibacter. The sequence goes on along the minus strand of DATKCW010000048.1, from coordinate 41,263 downwards.
TCATAAGCGACGAGATGCTGGATAAGATCCCGGAGAACCAATACACGCTTCTCGATTACCGGGCCATCGCGTCAAAGGGCTCGATGCTGAACACTCCCAACACCTGGGGGATCTATCTGATCGATCTCTTGTGCAGATGGCTGAAGGAGCAGGGCGGCGTGGAAGAAATGGAAAAGCGGAACGTTGCAAAGGCTCAGATCCTATACGACGCGATCGACTCTTCTGACGGATTCTACCGTGGGCACGCCGATCCCGCCGCGAGATCTTGTATGAACGTGACGTTCAATCTTCCCGACGAAGATCTTGAGATACGCTTCGCGGAAGAGGCTGCAGCGGTCGGTCTCGACGGTCTGAAGGGCCACCGCAGCGTCGGCGGGATACGCGCCTCGATCTACAATGCCTTCCCGGTAGAAGGCGTTCGCGCGCTTGTCGATTTCATGGGTGACTTCGCGGAGAGCAACGGCTGAGCGGCGTCCGTTACTATCACACCGCTTCGCTCGGCCGGATGTTGAGGCCGCGGGCGCCGACCTCGGCGATACGTTCCGTGACCGCGGTCAGCCCGTCGAATCCCGGAAGCACACGTACCTTGTCTGTCACAAGCCGGTCGATCCATTCGATCCCTTCATCGTCGCCGAAAAGCGTCCCGACCGTGTAATCCGTCAAGGGCCTGGACCTGGCCCCGCTCCCGACCGGCTCCCAGAACTTGTCTATCACGAACCGGGCGATCTTCCTCGCGAACCTGCTCTGTTTCAATTCGATACGTGCGACGCTCAGGTAGAACTGCGTATGCACGCTCTCTTCGCGGATTATCCCCTTAAGAATGTGAGTCAGCACGGGATGGTCGGCGATCTCGATCAGCCTTCGGTAGCTCTGCGCAGCCGAAAGCTCGTTTATCGTGCCGTAGGTCATATGCGTTGCAGTGAAGCTCCTTCCGACGCAGTTGGTCATCATCGTGAGGAGCCTTGCGTAGGTGTGATAGTAGGCCGAAACGCTCTTCTTGATCTCGTCCTTCCAGTGCCGGGCCGTCTCGTAGCCCGCTTCGTTGATGAATCGGTTGATCAACTCGCCGTGCGTGATCTCCTCGACTCCCCAGCGCTCCATGAACTTGCTGATCACGGGATCCTTGCCGGTCGGCGTGCGAAGAAGTTCCTGATGGTACATATCCGTCAGGATCTCTATGTCGCGCATGTATAGAAGTACGGGGATCAATCGTTCGTCAAGCGGATGATCGTTGACCTGTTCCCAGGGGATCTCGGAAATGAACTTATCGGTGAGGGCGCGAGGTTGGCTTTCGTACCAATCAAGAACGTCCCGGTTTGTTTCGAAGGGCATGGCGATGTCTTCGGTTCGATTTGAGAATCGGATGCGGGTCCGGCACTGCTTTCAGAAGATTCTACCCGTAAACCGGGAAATTTCGAAAGTGTATTCGTTTTTTCGCCCAACCGATCGCCGTGACCGGTGTGCGCGCTAAGTGATTTGCGAGGCGAAATGTTAGGATTATTGAAGCCCATTTCAATCAAAAGAGCATTATGAAGACGATTTTTAGTTTTGCCGTCGCGCTGGCGCTGACGGCTTCGATCGCCGCACAAGGGGAGGGCCTTCAGTTCGAAGGCGAGACACACCTTAAGAACATCAAACAGCTCACTTTCGGAGGGGAGAATGCAGAAGCATACTTCTCTCCCGACGGAAAACAGCTGATCTTCCAGTCCAAGCGTGAAGGCCTTGGCTGCGACCAGATATTCACGATGAACATTGACGGGTCGAACCAGAAGATGATCTCGACCGGAAAAGGCCGCACGACGTGCTCTTTCTTTATGAAGGAGGGCAAAAGGATCATCTACGCTTCTACCCATCTCGGCGACCCGGAGTGCCCTCCGAACCCGGACTTTTCGAAGGGTTACGTATGGGCGGTCTATCCCGAATACGATCTGTTCACAGCGAATCCCGACGGCTCGGACGTGAAACGGCTGACCGAGACGCCGGGTTACGACGCCGAGGCGACTGTGTCGCCGGACGGCAAGAAGATCGTGTTCACCTCGACGCGCGACGGCGATCTCGACATTTACGTGATGGACGCGGATGGGAAGAACGTGAAGCGCCTTACGGACGAGCTCGGGTACGACGGCGGCCCATTCTTTTCGCCCGACGGGAAGACGATCGTCTACCGCAGTTACCATCCGAAAACCGAAGCCGAGATCGCGCAATATAAGGACCGTCTGGCGAACAACCTGATCGAGCCGAACAATTTCGAGCTCTGGATAATGGACGCCGATGGAAGCAACAAGAAGAAGATCACGGACCTTGGCGACGCTTCGTTCGCACCTTATTTCCATCCGGACGGCAAGAAGATCATCTTCTCTTCGAACCACCTTGCAAAAGATCCTCAGAAGCGCAACTTCGACCTGCTGATGGTGAACATCGACGGGACGGGATTGAAGCAGATCACGACTTACGAATCGTTTGACGGCTTCCCTATGTTCTCGCCTGACGGCAAGAAGCTCGTGTTCGCCTCAAACCGGAACGGTGCGAAGCAGGGAGACACGAACGTGTTCATCGCCGACTGGGTTGAGTAACAATGGTCAACTCTCATCGAACAATGATCAATGCGCTCATTCTGCCCGGAACCCGCGCGATTTTCACGTCGGCACTATTGCTTTTCCTGTGTTTCGCGGTGACGGCGCAGGAGTCTGCCTATCAGAAGGTCGAGCGCATCCGGAAGATCTACTCGGAAACTGCGGCGAAGGTCGAGAAGGCCGACGTCGGAAGCGATGAGGACCGGAAAAGCGGCATCGCCGTAAACGAGCTCGTAGTGAACAAGACGGGCAAGAGCTGGCCCGCTGTTGGGCATTTTCGGGAAGTGTATCGCTTCTATTACGACGGCGACGGAGAGAACCCGTATCCTTCGAGGCTTCTGAAAGTGACAAAGGTCACGGAGTCGGCGGCCCGAAAGTATTTCGAGGAGTACGTCTACGACTACGCGGGGAATCTGATCTTCTACTTCGAGCGGACGGAGGACGGCGAGAACCCGCTCGAAAGGCGCGTTTACTTCAATTCCGGCAAGGCGTTCAGGTTCATCGACGACGGCAGGACGCGCGACCGTTTGACGGAAGAGGACGAGATCGTCGCCAACGACATCCTCGTGACTGAGAGCGCGCTGCGCGGCATCTTCGGGGCGACTTTGAATTGAGTGCAATAAGGAAACGAACAGGATGGAAGAGATGGAGAATTGATAACTGATGGTTTGGAATCGCTCTCATTTCGTGCCGCGTTCACTTCAAGCAACCGTAAGTCCCAACCCGGTTCCAGAATTGCCAACTTTCAACTATCAATTATTGATTCCCCCATCATGTCCATCCTGTTTGTTTTCCCGTATCCCGAGAGAAAAGAGAAGCACGCGACCGGTCGGTTACGTCGCTTCTTCAAGCAACCTCAAGTCTCAACGCGGTTCTGGAGTTGCCAACTTTCAACTATCAATTATCAATTCCCAATCCTGTCCATCCTGTTTTTCAGTCTCTTTTCTTCAGTCCGAAATACCAAACCCAGGCAATAAAGAAGATCTGCAAAGGAATGCGGAATAGAAGGTACAAGGGACCGTACTCCGTGCCCCCAACACCCTCGGCCTTCAAGCTCCCAAATATGTTCGCGGGCAGGACGGCCACGAAGAAGATGATAAGCATCACCGAGGCGAGCCAGATCGTCCGGTTCCAGAGCAGACCGATCACCGCCGCGAGCTCGCACAAGCCAGTGAACCAGACAAGCTCTCTCTTGTAAGGGATCGCGTCCGGCATCATCTGCACCATAGCTTCCGTGCTTGTGAAGTGAGCGATCGCGGTCACAAGGAGCATTGCCGACATCGCGATCCTTCCGGAAAGGCTCGTCCCCAGCTCGCCTTTCAAAAGGAACCGGTCGATGAGCCACGCGAAAAGGAAGACGACGAGTAGGATGATCAGCGGTGCCATAGCTTGCTTTGCCTCCGAAAAGCACTATCATCGGTGCATTAAATCCCTTTGAGCACATCAAGGCAAATCTCCGGTCCGTTCGGAATCGCGAAATTTCAATGGCGACAATTGAATTCTGCAAATTTCACGGGTTCGGCAACGACTATATCGTCGTCGAGGAAGACGATCTGACGCAGGTGTCCGACATCGGGGCAGTCGCGAAAGCGATGTGCCACCGGCACACGGGCGTCGGAGCTGACGGAATCGCGGTCGTAGGGCCGCGGGAAGAAGAAGATTCCGATTTTCACTGCCGCATCTTCAATCCTGACGGGACCGAGGCCGGTTTCTCCGGAAACGGGACGCGGTGTGCCGTAGCTTATTTGTACTTCAAGGAGATCTGGACAAGCGACTCTCTGAAGCTCTCGACTCCCAGCGGAAACAAGGAATTCAGCTTTAAGGGCAGGCAAGGCGACGCGTTCAGTTTCGTTTCCCGGCTAGGCAAACCCGAGTTTGCTGCGGCGAAGATCCCTTTCTCTCGCGACACGGTCGCTTCGGATGATCCTGTTGTCGAATTCCCGATCCGGCTGGGAGTTCGAAAGTACGAGATCACCTGCGTGAACGTGGGAAATCCGGTCTGTGTGATCTTCACGGACAATTTCGAGTTCAACTGGCGTAGGATCGGCCGCTTGCTGGAAAGTGAGGCGTGCTTCCCGGAAAGGACAAACGTCGTGTTCGTGAAGGTGGATTCGGAGGATCAGGTCGAAATACGGATCTGGGAACGGGGCGCAGGCGATACCTCTTCGTCGGGCACGTGCGCGATCGCCGCCGCGATTGCCTCGGCTTACACGGGAAAGACGGGCCGCGAGGTGAACGTCGTCGCACCCGGAGGAACAACTCGGACGGTCTGGGACGAGGACGACGAGATGGTGATCGAGGGCGAGGCAGAGTTGGCGTTTTGCGGGCAGTTTTCGGTTTTAAACAGGGATTAAGGGGATTAAGGGGATCGCCCTCGGCCAGGCTTCACGTTTCAGGGATCAAGTTTCGTCGTCGGGCGTCCGGGAAGCGGTAATGCGCTTTTGATGGAGAAAAATATGACAAGCAGGTCACATCTGTTGTTTCCTTTTTACTTTTTACTTTTCACTTTACTGACTTCGTCAGCTGCCGCTCAGAATCCTTACTTCCCGGCCGTCCTTCCGATGCGGGAACGCGCGGCCGTCATCGACCGGCTCCTCGAAGAGCGTGTCGAAACGGTCCTGCCTCCCTTGATGCGCCGGACGGGCATCGATATGTGGATCATCATCTCGCGCGAGTATAACGAGGATCCCGTGTTGAAGACGTTCCTGCCTTCGACCTGGCAGTCCGCGCGACGCACGACCATTTTGGTCATATACGATCCCGGCGAAGGACAGAAGCTCGAGACCTACGCGATGGCGCGGTATGCGGTCGGCAAGATGTTCGTGAAGGCCTGGGACAAGGAAAAAGAGCCGGACCAGTGGAAGGCGCTCGCGGAATTTATCGCCTCGAAGGACCCGAAGAAGATCGGGATCAATAAGTCCGAGACTGACGCGCTCGCCGACGGCATATCCGCGTATCACTTCGACAAGCTGATGGAGTCGCTTTCCGAAAAGTACCGTTCGCGCATTACCGGCGCGGAGAACCTGGCGATCGGCTGGCTCGAGACCCGGACCGAAAGCGAGATGGCGATCTATCCGAACATCGTGCGGATGGCGAAGCAGATCATCGCCGAAGGGTTTTCGGAGAAAGTGATCCAGCCCGGCGTGACGACGACCGACGACGTCGTCTGGTGGTACCGCGAGCGGATCAAAGAACTCAAACTCGAGACCTGGTTCCACCCTTCCGTTTCGGTCCAGCGAAAGGACCCCGAATCGTTCGAACACCTTCGCGCGTTCTCGGACCGTCCCGAGGACCAGTTGATCCTTCCGGGAGACCTTCTGCACGTCGATTTCGGGATCACGTACCTTCGCCTCAACACCGACACCCAACAGCACGCGTATGTCCTGAAGCCCGGCGAGATGGCGCCTCCCGCATTTCTCAAGGAAGCGTTGAAAAGAGGAAACCGCGTGCAGGACATCCTGACGGGAAACTTCCGGACCGGAAGGACCGGGAACCAGATCCTCGCGGCGTCTTTGGCTCAGTGCAAGACGGAGAACATCAAGTGCTCGATCTACACGCATCCGATCGGTTTTCACGGTCACGCGGCAGGCACGACGATCGGGCTATGGGATCAGCAGGAAGGGGTCCCGATAGCCGGCGATTATCCTCTGTACCCTATGACCGCGCATTCGATAGAGCTGAACGCTGCGAGCTATATCGAGGAATGGGGAAAGGAGATCAGGATAATGCTGGAAGAGGATGCATTCTTCGACGGAATGACGGTGAGGTACATCGACGGGCGGCAGACGGAGCTGATGGTCATTCCCAGGCCGCTTCCGCCGAATCGTTGAGTTGTGAATCGTGAATAGAGGGAAGAAGATCTAACCGCTAAGTGCGCAGAGGTTATCGCAAAGGACACAAAGGCTCTTCTTTGCGGTTCTTGGCGCCGTTGCGCCTTTGCGGGAGAGCGCTAGATTAAATATTGAGTTCTCTTACTGAGAATTTACCGCAATGGTCGCAGAGGATTGCGCAAAGAACGCAGGGTATTTCCTTTGCGTACTTCGCGAGAACCTCTGCGTCCTCAGCGGTAGAAATCCTCGTAAAGTGCTGAGTGCTTTGACTAAAGTTAAACCACAGAGTTCACAAAGGTTTTCACGAAGTTCACAAAGAAGTTCCTTAGTGTCCTTTGCAAAAACCTTTGTGAACTTTGCGGTTAGAATTCAGTCGAAGTACTCAAAAATGTACCATGAACTTTACCGCTAAGAACGCAAAGGTTTTCGCAAAGGTCGCAAAAGAGAGATCAATCTGAAAAGAGAAATTTGAGCGCTTGAGGCAGGCGCTTTGCCCAGGCGTCCTCGTGGTGGACGGCGCAGGGTTCGATCACCACCTTGAGCCCGCCTGCGTCGAATGCCTCTTTCTTCTTCACGATCTCCGCCAGCCGCTTCACATCGACGACCGCTTCGAAAGTCTCGTCCTTCGGATCGCACTCCTTCCTTCCTCCTTCATTGGTCCCGACGCCTATATAGACCATCGACGGAAACTTTTCGGCCGACTCCGCCATAACGAGGACCTTCGCGTCGCTGACATAAAACGAAGGGCTTTCGAGCAGGAGTTTTCCAAAAAGATCCGGTTTCTTCAACGCCGAGTACAGCGCGATCAGGGCTCCATAGGAGGATCCGCCCAATCCGCGGTCTTTTTTCTCAGTGCCAACCCGATACTTAGATTCGACGAACGGTATCACCTCCTTCTCAAGAAACTCGGGATAGAGCGCGCCCTTAGGATCGGGCACAGGCGGAGAGAGATATTCATCCTCCCAGGGCAGGTATTCGTTCGGCCTCATCTTCTTTCCCGCGTTGTCGATGCCGACGACGATGATCGGCGGGATCTTGCCTTTCGCGATCAGGTCATAGACGGTCTCATCGACCTTCCACTCAGCGTTGTTGAATATCGCATCGGCTTCGTCGAAAAGGTTCTGGCCGTCGTTGAGATACAGCACGGGGTAACGCGTCTTCTTGACCTCGTAGTTCGGGGGAAGCAGGACGCGGATCTTGCGGGTGTGGTTGAAAACCTTGCTCTCGAGAGTGTGGATCCGAAGGTCGGGCTTCGGCAGTTCCTGGGGGGAGACAAATGCAGGGGCAAGTATCGTGAAGATCGTTATTGCGACAAAGATCTGTATTGCTCTTTTCATTCTTCCTGTCCCTGCCTTTTTTGCGGGCGTTTGCGGCTTCGCGTCATAGCGATAGAACCCTTCATCATCGGCTGAGTAATTGACCAAGAATTTACCGCAAAGGACGCAGAGGATTTCGCAGAGGACGCGGAGGAGGTGCCGATTTCAACGTCGGTCGATCGCCGTTTCCCGCCTTCGCGTTTTTGCGGCTTCGCGTCTTTGCGGTAAAACCCTTCATCATCGGCTGAGTAATTGACCAAGAATTTACCGCAAAGGACACAGAGGAGGTGCTGCATTCGACGTGGTTGGATCGTCCTTTGCGTTCTTTGCGAAAACCTCTGCGACCTTAGCGGTTGGATCTACTGCATAAGTGATCCCCATAGCCAAAAAGAAACCCCTCGAAGTATCAAAAAGATCGATTCGGAAGTGACAAGCCCTGACCCTACAGGTACTTCTGTCTTCTGACCCCTAAGTTCTCGAGGTAGCCCTCCCTTACGGTCAGGCTTCGGACACGTGTCGCCCCCCTCTCCTACTCAAATCCCAGCTCCGGTTGAATAACACCGCGAAACGTCATTCTGTGTATCGGGCAGGGGCCGTGGAGTCGTAGGGCCTCGAGGTGTTCGGGCGTGCCGTAGCCGACGTGGCGTGCAAACCCATACTGGGGATAGAGGGAATCCAGCTCGCACATCACCCTGTCACGATGGACCTTGGCGATGATCGAAGCGGCGGCGATCGAGGCGGAGGCCGCGTCGCCTTTGATGATGGACTCTTGGGGAAGCGGGCAGGCCGTGAGCCGAACGGCGTCTATAAGAAGAAAATCGGCCGCCGGATCCAATTGTCCAACGGCCGTTATCATCGCGAGCTTTGTCGCTTCGAGAATATTTATGCGGTCGACCTCGCCCGGCCCTACTTCGGCGATGGCGTACGACAGCGCGGTTTCCCGGATCCGTTCGGCAAGCTCATCCCGCCTTTGCTTAGCGACCTGCTTCGAATCGTTGACGCCGTCAGGAATGCTGTCTTCCGATTCGAAAACGACCGCGGCCGCGACCACTGCCCCCGCGAGGCATCCGCGCCCTACCTCATCGACACCGGCGACGACCGCGAAGCCGTCGGCCTTCGCCCTGTTCTCGAAATCGAAATTTGCGAGGGACGGTAGGGACATTAGGATCCGGCACACAAGTGCGCCGGCTAAACGAGTGGGAAGAATTGATCGCGAGAATTGAAGGAGCCGTTTAGCCTGCCCACTTGTGGGCAGGAGCGACGAAGCCCCCGGCATCTAGACGGACTCACAAGTGAGCCCGCTAAACGGCTATGACTTCGCGGCCTGTTTCTTCTTTTTCTGGCGCATGTCGCGCTCCGGAATGCGGGCGGCCTTTCCGCGCAGGTCGCGGAGATAGTAGAGCTTGGCGCGCCTCACCTTTCCGTAGCGGACCACGTCGATGTGATCGACGATCGTCGCGTGGAGCGGAAATATCCTCTCTACGCCGACGCCGAAGCTGGTCTTGCGGACGGTTATCGTCTCGCGGGCGCCGCCGTGCTTGCGGGCAATGCACACGCCCTCGAAAGCCTGGAGCCTTTCCTTGTTGCCTTCCTTGATCCGGACGTGCACGCGGACGGTGTCGCCCGGCCGGAATTCGGGAATGTCGTCCCGAAGCTGAGTCTGTTCAATTGCGTCTAAACGGTTCATCTTTTTACTCGCGACAAATGCCCGGAATCAAATGCTGCGGTCACTCGTCGGCTCCTTTATCTATCAGATCTTTTCTTACTCTTTTCGTTTTCTCAAGCGCCTTCTCGCGCCGCCACGCCTCGATTTCGGCGTGATTGCCTCCGAGGAGCACTTCGGGAACCTCCATTCCTCTGAAGTCCCTCGGCTGGGTGTAATTCGGAAAATCAAATATCCCCTCGGAGAACGAATCCTTTTCGGCCGAAGCCTCGTTCCCAAGCGCTTCCGGCAGAAGCCTTATCAGTGCGTCCGCAAGGACCACGGCGGCGGGTTCGCCTCCCGAAAGCACGTAATCGCCGATCGATATCTCGTCAGTCACAAGCGCCTCGCTCACACGCTCGTCGACGCCTTCGTATCTGCCGCAGATGATCACCAGCCAGCCTTTCTCGTCGGCAAGCTCATTCGCCAAAGGCTGGTCGAGCTTTCTTCCCTGCGGCGTAAGAAGGATCACTTTCGTGCCCTTCGAATATTCGTCTTTTTCGGCGGTTCCGAGCAGATGTTCGACCGAAAGGAATATCGGCTCGGGCTTCATCACCATTCCCTCGCCACCTCCGAAAGGCCTGTCGTCGGTCTTCCGGTGTTTGTCGGTCGCAAAATCGCGTATGTCGGTAACGCCGATCTCGACGATCCCGGCCTCGCGCGCGCGACGGATGATGCCGAAGTCAAATACCTCTTTGAAGTACTCGGGAAATATGGTCAGTATGTCGATACGCATATTTTCCTTGTGCTTCCAAAACGCTCAAAGATCCAGAATGCCTTCGGGCAGTTCCGCCCTGATGACCTTGTTCTCGATGTCAACTTCCGTGCATATCGCTTCGACGAAAGGTATCAGATAGTCGCGCGTGCCGTTCGAAACCTCAAGGTTCACATTGCCGCCGGCCCTCATCACGCCGGTCACGGTCCCTATCTCGACACCGTCGGCGATCACCTTGCAGCCTTTAAGCTGCCAGTCAAAGAACTCGTCCTCTTCAAGTTCGACCGCCTCGGACTCGGGGACGCAGATCTCGAGTCCTACAAGACTCTCGGCGAGATCGACCGTGTCAAACCTCTTGAACCTGAGGATGACACGGTCCTTCTGGAACCAGCAGTCCTCGATGGTGAGGTCCGTTCGATCTTCCTTTGACCCGACGGCAACGACCTTTTCCAGCCCTTCAAAGCGCTCCGGAAAATCCGTAAGGATGTCCGCGACCAGTTCGCCTTTCAGGCCCCGGGTCCGGACGGTTTTTGCTATTGCGATTAATTCCATCGGGAATCGGTCGGAACGCAGGCGTCCCGCCTGCATTGAGCGAAGCGAAATCTCATTTGTAACAGTCGCTACCGCTCCGGGTTCCGGATCACGCCGTCAGGCCCATCGAGCGAATATAAGACTCGCACCTATAAAACCGGCGTATCGGGCAGGCACAGGTCCTGCCCCTACTTATACACCAAACTCTCAGTCTTCAAGGATCTGCAGATTGAACCGCCGGTTCTGCTTCTGGCCCGCGAAATACAGGATCGAACGGATAGCCTTGACCGTCCTTCCCTGGCGGCCGATCAGGCGGCCCATATCGCTCTCGGCCACGCGGACCTCGAACGTCGTCGTTTTGCCGTCCTGAATCTCCGACACCTCGACCGCATCCTTGTCGTCAGCGAGCGCGTATACGATCTTCTCGACGGCTTCTTTCATAACAGGTAGAACCCGGGACCGGAGACCAGAAGGCCCCGATCCCGATATCGGCTATTCCGGCTTCTCTTCTTCTTCTTCAGATTCCACGGCCGGCTCTTCTGAAGCGGCTTCTGCCCCAGGTGCTTCTTCAGCCGGAGTTTCTTCCGCGGCTGCTTCGGCAGGAGCTGCCTCGGCCTCTGCCGCGGGCGTTTCTTCAGCATCGGCTGCGGGTGCTTCTTCAGCATCGGCTGCTGGTGCTTCTTCAGCCGGAGTTTCTTCTGCGGCTTTTTCGGCAGGAGCTGCCTCGGCTTCTGCCGCGGGCGCTTTTTCAGCATCGGCTGCTGGTGCTTCTTCAGCCGGAGTTTCTTCTGCGGCTGCTTCGGCAGGAGCTGCCTCGGCCTCTGCCGCGGGCGCGTCTTCAGCCTTCGCCTCGGCTTCCTCGCCTTCCGTTACGACCTCTGCGGCGGCCTCAGCATCAGCCTTTTCCGCGGCAAGCGCTTCAGCGGCGGCCTTTTCGGCCGCTTCTTTAGCGGCCTGAGCCTTCTCGGCGCGAGCCTTCTCTTCCGCTTCCTTCTTGGCCGCGAGCTTGGCGGCGCGTTCGGCTTCCCACTTCTCGCGTTCTTCCGGAGTCATTTCCGGGTTGTTCTTGATCAGGCTGGCGACCGTTTCCGACGGCTGGGCGCCTTTCGAGATCCAGTACCGGATCCGTTCGTGGTCGAGCGTAACCTCCGCCGGCTCGGTCATCGGGTTGTAAGTTCCCAATTTCTCAAGATACTTCCCGTCGCGCTTCGAGCGCTTTTCCTTGACAACGACCCTGTAAAAGGGGCTCTTCTTCGCGCCCCTCCTGGTCAATCTGATTTTCAGCATAGAAAACTCCGTTCAGGTTTCACCTATTTCTTTTTCCTTTTTTTACGTTTCTTCTTTCTCTTTAATCTTTTCGCCAATGAAGCCGTCGTCTCTTCCGGCTCGTCGTCAAAATCCTGTCCGCCGCCGAACATACCGCCCGGCATTCCGCCGCCGCCGAGCATATTGCCCAGCCCGCCGGCCATTCCGCTCATCATCCGTTTGCCCAGCCCGCCGAGAAGTCCGCCGCGGTTCATCTGCTGCATCATCTTCCGCATCTGCTCGTACTGTCGCAGAAGACCGTTCAATTCGGCTATCGTCGATCCCGATCCGTTCGCGATCCTCGTCTTTCGGCTCGCGTTGATGATCGTGTGATCGCGGCGCTCCTGCTTCGTCATCGAGTCGATCATCGCCTCGGTGCGCTTCAGGTTCGCCTCTACCTCTTCCGACTGCTCGTCCGAAAGCGACATGCCGCCCAGCATCTGCTCCGGAAGCATCTTCATAAGCTTCGACATCGAGCCGAGCTGTTTGAACTGCCGAAGCTGGTTTCGAAAGTCCTCGAGGGTGAACCGGTTCTGGACGATCTTCTCGAGCTGGGCCTGCGCCTCATCTTCGTCGACCTTCGACTGGACCTCTTCGATCAGGGTCAGGACGTCGCCCATTCCGAGGATCCGCTGGGCGATCCGGTCGGGATAGAAAGGCTCTATCGCGTCGTACTTCTCGCCGACGCCGACGAACTTCACGGGCTGGCCGATGACCTGATTGATCGACAATGCGGCGCCGCCTCGTGCGTCGCCGTCCATCTTCGTCAACACGACGCCCGTGATCCCGACCCGGTTGTGGAACTCTTCGGCGGATCGTACGGCGTCCTGACCGGTCATCGCGTCGGCGACGAACAGCACCTCGACGGGATTGGTCTCTTCCTTGATCCGCTCAAGTTCGACCATCAGATCGTCGTCGATGTGAAGACGGCCTGCGGTGTCAATGATCAGCGTGTCATAGCCGAGCTCCTGCGCGTGCTTCTGCGCGCCTTTAACAAGCGTCAGCGGATCGTCCGTTTCCGGGTCGGTGTAAACCGACTGCCCGACGGCGTCGCCTACGACCTTTAACTGTTCCCTCGCCGCCGGCCTGTAAACGTCGACCGACACGAGCAAGGGCTTGCGTTCCTGATTGTCGGCAAGCCACTTCGAGATCTTTCCTGTCGAGGTCGTCTTACCCGATCCCTGCAGACCGACGATCATCACCGTGTTCGGCGCCTGCTTCGTGAAGACGAGCCGGGAAGACGTTCCTCCGAAAAGGTTTACAAGTTCGTCATAGACGATCTTGACCACCTGTTCGTGCGGCTTGAGGTCGTTCCAGACCTCCTGGCCCTCGGCTTTAATTCGAACCGCTTCTACAAAATCCTTCGCGACCTTGTAGTTTACATCCGCCTCAAGAAGCGCCATCCGGATCTCCCGGAGGGCAGCATCCACGTGCTCGGGAGTGAGCTTCCCCTGACCCCGCAGATTCTTTAATGTTTTCTTGAGCTTATCGGATAATGATTCGAACATAAAAACGCACTTTCACCATTAGAGCCGAAACCATAAATAGTAGGTGGCAGAGGGGGATGTGTCAAGAAACGGCGAGCAGTTAGCGGTGAGCGGTGAGCAGTTGTAGGGGCAGGGCTTGTCCCTGCCCGTTTCTTAGGGGCGGGACCTGTGACCGCCCGTGTCGGTAGCCTGACCGTCAACGTGTCAGTAGCCTGACCGTCTGCGTGTCGGTAGCCCGACCGTCAGGGAGGGCGGGAATCGAACCGCAGAGCGCCCAGAGAACGCAGAGGAAATTACTGCTGGTGATTAAACGCGCTCGGAGTACAAGCTTTAGCTTGCACTTCCATTGAACAATGGACATTGAGCATTGACCTATGTGTCGGTAGCCCGACCGTCAGGGAGGGCAAAAATCGGATTGCGGGAAACGAATCGCAGACCGAGCAGAGAACGCTGAGAGTGAGAAATCAATCGTCCTCCTCCGGCACGAACTGATCCCAGTAATTCCGGAGCGCCCTTTCAACGACCCTCGAGTCTTCGGTGTTTAGCTGTACAACCTCCGGAAGCGCCTCAAGAAACAACGCGATCGCGGCCTTCTGCTCGTCGGTGAACGTCGAATAGGTTGAGATTGTAGAGTCCCAATACCTAGCCATCTCCCCGGCCTTCCGTGGGTAAAGCGAATCCAATGTCCCGATCACCCGCATCGAGCCGGGATCGTATATCTCAATCACCGAGATCATGAGCGCCGGCAGATAATAGCGCAAAGCTTCATCGTCCAGGTGTGCGATAGCGAAGTCGTCATCCTCCGGCTCTCTTGAAAAATCGATCTTCTCCCAATTGTCGATGACCCCGGCGGATCTCCTTCTCTCCCACTCCAGATCCGAGACCTCGTTGTCGTCGTCGTCGCGTCCGTAGTTGTTCACGATCACCGTCTGATGCAGGCTGATCCCGTCGCCCAGGGTCACGCCTTTGAACGCTTCGCGGATCCGATTTTCGACCTTTGTCCTAAGCGCGCGCTTTTTCCAGTTCACAAGACTGCCCAACCTACCAATTCAACGACCAAGCCGCTCTGCGAAAAGTCGATTCGTCCCGACTGGAGCGCAGGCGGCCCCGCCTGCATTGAGCGAAGCGAACGTGCCGGTGGCCCAAGCGTCAGCGCGGGCGGGATACAGGGATCAGGTATCAAGTATCAGGGATCAGGAGTCAGAGATCACGCGCCCCAATGTACCATCGCACCTTGATCCTTGATCCCTGACACGTGAAACGTGACCTCAGTCCTTTCGTCTCAGTACTCTGCGTGGCGGGCAAGACCGCCGCTAAACGGGAATATTTTGGAAAGCCCCTAACTCTTTTTCGTCCTGATCGCAACAATTTTGTCGATCGTGCTGCCAATGATCAACCCAATGCCTCCGCCGAGCGCCGACAAGAGCAACGCGTCGCGGAAGAACTCCCGGAACAATCCGAACCGCGTGATCCCGCCGAATTCGATCTGCTCCGGCCAGTCAAAGCCGGCCCAACTGACCGCGACGACATAGAACGCCGAGATCACAAGCGGGCACACGATCCCTGCGACCGCGGGTCCCCAGCGAGTTGACTTTTTCAGTACAAGCCAGGAGACCAGGATCGCGATCAGCGGAGCCGTTAACAAACCCTTGAAGGCGACCGCCTTCAACACTTCGGCTTCGGGAGCCAGCATGAAGTCCAACCTGCGGATCAGCATGTCGCCGAGGATTCCTGCCTGAATAAACGTTCCGAGCGCGGCAAGAAAGACAGAAGCGATCTTCCACGCTATTGGCAGTTTTTTTATTTCATCGTTCATAACAAGTCCTGAGCGTTTTCTTTGTCGAGTTCGGTCACGAGACACGCCGCGTGGCCGTCGACGCGGTCTCCTTCCTTGAATCGGGATGCTGTGGGTTTCCATCCCCGGCCAAGTCTGGCCTCGAGAAGCTCGTCGGAAGTCGGAATGTGGTCCCAGACGGCGACCGCCGTCACCTCGCCCAGTCAGGTCGTCCCGTACACGAGCAACAGTCCGTCTTTCCAGGGCACGATCACGTCGTGGCTTTACTCGTCCTGGAGGATCACATCATCCACAACATGCGGCAGGACGTGACCTTTCGGTTGAGACGAGGCCCATTCGATGACCTTCTTAAGCGACCTATGTTCGGATATCTCAGAGCAGAGCAGCTCGATCAGCTTATTGTCCAACCCGGTTCTATTCTCAATTTTCATTTCGCAGGTAGTTTGTCCTAATTACTCAATTCCCTGGCATAGGAAATATCGTGCGACTCAGATCTTATGAGAGTGGATTCGATCCTGCTTTCGATCTTCTGAAGCCGCTCCAGAGCGCCTTTCTTCTCGGCAAGCCTCCGGAGATCATTCTTCCCGTAGAAATCCGCCCAATTGTCCGGAAATGTGGCGATCAGGAAACGCCCAGGAGCGAAAAGCGCGTATCGACCTCCTTCGACCGGATACGGGTACTCGATAGACTTCAACACTACGACACGATCGCGCACCGCCTTTAAAAACTCACGTTCTTTGCCCGGCTTGACCCAGTACTCCACCGTTCGCGCCTCGAGGTGTGTCGACGTGGACATCTCGCGAACCGTGCTCAGAGAATAATCCATCTGCGTGATCATATTCTCCGTGATCTCATAATCGACTCCGGCCAGATGACGAAGAGCTTCCGAATAAAGCCTCTGACTTTCTTCACCTTTAAAATACCCGGGAAACTTTCCGAGCGTCAGTACCCCGCCAAGTTCGTCAGAGAAGGTGACCGCGTTGTATACGGCCGGTTCTGCCCGGTACATTAGCCATTCCAGCTGTTCATCGACATCAGAGGCCTTCGCTGCTTTTGCGAGAAGAGAAACGCCCTTTTCCCATTCTCCTGAATGCACCGGTCGTACCCGGATCTTGACCAACTGTACAAAGATTCCAAGGTCTTCTTTCGACGGGTCGGCCTGTCCAAGAATGTTGGCAGAGAAAAGTGATGAAAGAGCCAACGCGAAGAGCAATTTCTTAAGCTTCATCAGGTACTCCTGAACCGCAGCTGAATGATCAGTTCATTTGAATTGCTTCAGGTTTCGTAAGGATGGGGAACCTGGGTTCCGGAGCGATCTCGATACCTGATCCACGAACCCTGAAACGTGAAACGTGTCCTCAGTCCTTTTCTTTTCGTTTCCCTATCCATTTCGATCTACTACCGAAGAGGCAAGGAGCTCCTGTCAACCAATTTGCCGGCCTTTATCACTTCGGCGATCGAAAGCGTGTTCGCAATGTCCTCAAGCGGGTTCCTGTTAAGGATCACCAGATCTGCAGCCAGTCCGTTCCTGATTCTTCCCCATTCATTCTCGTCTCCGACAAGCCTGGCGGCGTTCACCGTCGCTGTCTTGAGCGCCTCTTTTGGAGTCAGGCCGTGCTTCACGTAAAAAGCGATCTCCTCGTGAAGCGCGAAGCCGGCGATCCTGTAGGGATTGCCGGTATCGGTTCCCGCCACGATCGTGCCTCCGGAATCGCCGAACTTCTTTAAATGACGGCCAAGTCTCCCTATGTTCTCGTCCGCCCAGTCATCATCGATCGAGAAGCTCTCGATCATTCCCGGCGACTTCAGCCATCCCAGCTCACCTTCACTTAAAACAGGCTTCAGGTATTCGGAGTCCAGAAGCGAAGGATCTTTTGTGTACCGGTACCAACCGTCAAACATCGCGGCTGTCGGTATTTCCACGAACCCTTCCTCTTTCATCCCGGCCTCGAGATCGTCCGGGAATTGATCGCGGTCATCTGTTACGCCGTGTACGATCCCATTAGCACCATTACCCAGACACGCTTCGAGCTCATCCATCGACGATACGTGGCAAAGAACCGGAATCCCGTAAGGCTTCGCGGCGTCCGCCGCCGCCCGGATCATTTCGGGAGACATTTGCGGATGATCGTCACCGAAGCGGCCGGGTCCCGATTCAACTGTTAACTTGATCGCATCGGCCCCCCATTCGGCAACCCGTCTCACCTCTTCAGTCACATCGTCGGCATCGCGGACCAGCGTGATAGCCCGAAACGGAGCAAGATCGATCGGGCCTTCACCGTCGTCCTTCGAAACGATCTCTTCGATCTTCTTCTGAACAGGAGGCGAAGAGATAGTAGCGACAGGATGCGAGCCGGGAATCGTCATCAAGGAACCTACGGCCAGAAGCCGCGGGCCCTGGATCTTTCCGGATCCAAGATCTGAACGCAGCGCGTCGATCCGTGTTGGCCAGGCCTGTGAAGACCCCAAATTCAGGATCGTTGTGTTTCCGAAATAGAGATGCCTGGCGAGTACCTGCTTTGTGTCGTCCGCTTCAGGCTCGAGGATGCCGTTCCCAAAATGGCTGTGCATGTCGGCGAGGCCCGGAATAATGAACTTTCCGCGAGCGTCGTAGATCTGCTTTGGATCGTAGCGCTTCGCAACGCCGGGTCCCACTGCGACGATCTTTCCTTCCCTGACGACGATATCCTCGACCTTCGGGGCCTTTTCCGAATCCGGATGAACCACGATCGCTCCCGTGATTGCCAGATCTGCCGCTTCCTTCTGTTCGACCCGTTGGTCTCCGCAGCTGATTCCAAAGAGCGCGGTGACGATGATGATGACCGGTATCGAAAGAGATCTCATTTTAGAAGTTCTCCGTTCCTGAAAGACCGCGGGCCACTAAAGCGAGAGAAGCTGAGGCTTCTGCGGGGGGCGTTTCAGGGGGTCAGGGATCAGGTATCACGGATCGAATAGCAAGTTTGGGGAGTCAGGGGTCAGGTGTCCCGGTGTAACAACACACCCCGATCCCTGATACTTGATACCTGATCCATGTAACATGACCTCAGTTCTCAGACTTTTCTTTTCAGTCCTTAGGCTCTGCTATTCCTCCTCGTCGTCTCCGGTGGGCTCGTACGGGATCGGCGGGAGGCCTTTGATTATCTTGCCCCTGTATTCGATATCGGCGTCGATTCCCTCCGCCGCGAGCCATTTGCGTGCGTACTCGATCATCTCCGCCTCTTCGTAGGCGAACCAGTTCTCACGAACGTCCGGATACCGGAGGAGCGCATCCTTGAAGCTTCTGAAGGGTTTTCCCCCGCGGAGAGCACGCGCCAGATCTTCAAAGACCTCGCCATCCGTGTGATTTTCCGTGAAATCAGCCATCACCTTCCAGCTTTCGTTCGAGGGCCTTGGATCGATCCAGGTATATTGTTCGGACTCAAGGTCCACTTCCTCGGGATCGAGTTCGCCGTCGTCGGTAAACAGCGCCTCCTCCGTAAGAAAGAGGACCTTCCCGGTATTATTATCCAGAAAGTGTTCGTTGTCCCCGAAATCGTAAACGAGAGCATCAGTGAGAAGATCCCCGTCGATGATCATTCGCGACATTTGCTGACTCCTGATTTCTGACTTCTGACAGGGCGGGCACAGGTCCCGCCCCTACAACCTCTCCTGTCTCCTGACAGGGCGGGCACAGGTCCCGCCCCTACAACCTCTCCTGTCTTCGGTTATGCCCGTCGCTCGCGCTCCGGGTTCCTATTCCTGTCTCCTGACTCCTGACTCCTGTCTTCTGTCTCCTGTCTTCGCTCACGGGCGGGCACAGGTCCCGCCCCTACAATCGATCACTGCTGCACCGAACCGGTTGCGTAAGTGATATGCCTGCAAAACACGTTAGCCGGCATCTTCTCCTCGACGGCGTGTTTCGGTCCCGGATAGGGATTATTGTAGTAAATGTATCCCTTGCCTTCGTCGTCATATTTCGTCGCGACCGTGATGTGATAAGTGCCCTTTTTGATGTACCGCGACACCCAGAGCGGCCCCTTTCTCAAACAGGCGTGAAACGATTCTGCTCCGTCTGAAAGTCCGACATCGAAGAAACCCTGTTCCTGATTGAAATGCTCGCCCTTCCAGCTGGTAAGGTCGAGAGCGCCTGCGCATTTGTGATAATCCTTGTCGACAAGTCCGTCAGCCATCGCATCATCGAAGTCAATGACGTTTCGAAGCTTGTCTTCGATCGAGTTAACGTTGAGACCCTTGAACTTGTAGATCATCTTGAACGAGGCGTACCAGCATTGCTGAAATGTCGCCTGCCCCATTCCGATCGTCGGCACGTTGTGATTAATGTTGTCAGCCATGTGTTCACCTATGGAGGATTAAATAAGAGCGCGCCCATTCTCTATCTGAACGGGCCAGGAATCAAGAGCGACCGTCCGTATTGAGAAGTCCTTTGCAAGAGAAGTGGGCCGGCACAGGTCCGGCCCCTACGAATGAACCGGTCAGAAATCAAGGAGAAGCAGGCGGCGGGGCGCAGGGAAGGTATTGTAGGGGCAGGGTTTCTCCCTGCCTGTGAGCGAAGCGAAGAGCCAACCGGGTGGGCGGGCACAGGTCCCGCCCCTACTAGGCGTTCTTGATCTCCGCCTGTTCCCTTGCATGATAAGAACTTCTCGTCAGCGGCGAAGATTCGACGTGCTTGAAGCCCATATCTTCGCCGATCCTCTTCCATTCAGCGAATTCGTCGGGCGTGACGTAGCGTTCCACCGGAAGCCGTTTTTCATACGGCTGCAGATACTGGCCGATCGTCATTATGTCGCACGACACGGAGCGAAGGTCCTTCATCAGCTCGACGACCTCTTCGAACTCCTCTCCGAGTCCGACCATTATCCCGCTTTTGGTGAACATCTCCGGAAACTGCTCTTCGCGGTATCTCGCAGCACGCTCGAGCAATGTCATCGACTGCTCGTAAACCGCGTCGGGTCGCACGCGGCGGTAAAGCCGGGCGATCGTCTCCGTGTTGTGATTGAGGACTTCCGGACGCGCGTCGAGCACGGTGTTCAGCGCGTCTTCATTTCCCTGGAAGTCGGGGATCAGGACCTCGACCTTGCATCCGGGGTTCATTTCGTGGACGTTGCGGATCGTCTCCGCCCAGTGTTCCGCGCCTCCGTCTGCAAGATCGTCGCGGTTCACAGAGGTGATCACAGCGTGAGCGAGATCGAGATGCTTTACCGCTTCAGCGACGTGTCGCGGTTCCTCGGGATCGAGCTGCATCGGCGTGCCCTTGTTGACCGCGCAGAATCCACAGTGGCGGGTGCAGGTGTCGCCGCCGAGCATGAATGTTGCGGTCTTGTCCGTCCAGCATTCGAAGATGTTCGGACAGCGCGCCTCCTGGCAGACTGTGTGCAGGTTCAGCCCGTCAATCAGCTTCAGGACCTGGTTCTGGTTTGTCGGGTCGCCGATCTTGATCTTCAGCCAGTCGGGTTTCTTGAGCCGCTCGCGCTTGCGGCCCTTCGACTTCTTGATGTGGACAAAATTCTCGATCAGCTGGTTCTCTTCGATCATAACTCGCAGATTCACTTCGTTGGCGTCCTTTGATTTTACCATCCGGGAGCCTGTGCGGGTAACTGCGGCCGGCTGGTTCGGTAATTTGACATCCATTCTGCGGAGGGGTTTAATTGAAAATGTTCACTTTTTAGTAAAGATTATGTTCGCGAAGAGAATGGCAGGCCAGACAATGTGCATTTGTTGCTTCTGTTGCAGGAAGCCGCGCCGGCCGTTCTCTATGAAGATACCGATCTAGGATCGGGACAAAGAACGACATCTTCCAAGGCTGGCCGGCTCGATTTGGGAACAAATCGTCGGCTTTTCTTCTTTTAAAGGCTTCGGATCAAATGAGCACTACGGTCACAGGCACAGGTCTCAGCGCCGGATACGCCGGCCTCGCGTCGCTGATCGGAAATACTCCGCTCCTTCGTCTCAAGAGGCTGACCATCGGCTTCCCCGACAACATAAGGATCTACGCAAAAGCCGAACACCTGAATCCGGGCGGCTCGGTTAAAGACCGCGCGGCCCTCGCAATGATCCTCGACGGTGAACGGAGCGGCGCGCTGCGCAGGGGAAAAACGATCCTTGATGCGACCAGCGGGAACACCGGCATCGCTTACGCAATGCTAGGAGCAGCCCGGGGTTACAAGGTCGTCTTGACGCTTCCGTCGAACGCCTCTCCGGAAAGGAAGCGAATTCTCAGATCATACGGGGCGGTGGTGATCGAGACAGATCCGTTGGAAGCCACAGACGGTGCACAGGAGGAGGCCCGTCGTTTGAAAATGGCTTCGCCGGACAAGTTCTTCTATCCAGACCAGTATAACAACGAGGCGAACTGGCGCGCTCATTACGAAACCACGGGGCCGGAGATCTGGGAACAGACCGGCGGATCGGTCACTCATTTTGTGGCCGGACTTGGAACGACCGGCACCTTCACGGGCACGACCAGACGCCTGCAAGATTACAACCCCGAGATACGGGCCTTCTCGGTTCAGCCAGATTCTCCACTGCACGGCCTCGAGGGAATGAAGCATCTCGCGACAGCTGCTGTACCCGGCATTTACGAAGCGGGCCTCGAGGACGAGAGCCTTTTCGTATCAACCGAAGATGCTCAGGAGATGACCCGATTGCTTGCGCGGGTCGAAGGCCTTTTCGTCGGCGTCAGCTCGGGAGCGAACGTATTGGCAGCTGTCGAAACCGCGCGAAGGCTTGGACAAAAAGGTCGAGGCGGCAGCATCGTGACGGTCCTGTGCGACGGTGGGGAGAGATACCTCGGTGAAAATTTCTGGGACGCAGTCTGAAATGACGATAACGCTGAAGCAAGAACACTGGGATGAGATCCGCCGGATCGGAGAGCACGAATACCCTTGCGAAGGCTGCGGCCTGCTTCTCGGGATTACGACCGAAAACAGATCGAAGCAGGCAGAAAAGATCTTTCGGGTAGAAAACTCCAAAGATGAGGACGAAAGACACAATCGCTCCCTGATAACGCCCGGAGACCTTATCCGCGGGGAGCATGTCGCTGCTGAAAGCGCGCTGGAGGTCGTCGGGAACTTTCATTCACATCCGGACCATCCTGCTGTGCCGTCGGACTTTGACCTGGAACATGCACTGCCGGTTTGGTCATACATCATCGTCTCGGTGTCGGATTCTTCGGCCGGCGAAGTACGGTCCTGGGTGATGCTCGACGACCGCTCGCGTTTCAAAGAGGAAAAATTGCTCATCACGAAAGAGTCTTCGACAGAGTGATTCGCACAAGAAATAGAACAAGGAGTAACCAAATGAATATCAAGGTATTGATCCCCACGCCTCTGCGCCGGTTCGCGGGCGGAAGCCGTGAAGTGGAAGTCGAGGCTGCAACCGCAGGTGAGGCGCTGGAAGCACTGACGGCAAAGCACTCCGAGCTCCGGCCTCATCTTTACAAGGACGGGGATTCGCTGCGTACTTTTATCAATGTATACGTCGGCGATGAGGACATAAGGCACCTGAAGGGCGAAGAAACGAAGCTCTCCGAAGGCGATACCGTGATGATCGTGCCTTCGATTGCCGGAGGTCTTCCCGACACGGCCGAAGCGAAAGCGCTTTTGCCTGAGTTGAGCAATGAAGAGGTCGCACGGTACAGCCGTCATCTGATACTCCCCGAGGTAGGCCTCGAAGGGCAGCGAAAACTCAAAGCAGCCAGAGTACTGATGATCGGAACGGGCGGACTTGGATCTCCCACCGGTCTTTACCTCGCGGCTGCGGGAGTCGGGACACTTGGCATAGTCGATTTTGATGAAGTTGATGAGTCGAATCTTCAGCGTCAGATCTTGCACGGAACCAGTGACGTCGGGAGAAAGAAGATCGATTCCGCGCGGGACCGGCTCCGAGACCTTAATCCGAACGTAAAGATCGAGGCATTAGACACCCGACTGACCAGCGAGAATGCCCTCGAGCTCTTTCGCGAGTTCGACGTTATCGTCGACGGCACGGACAATTTTCCGACGCGCTACCTCGTAAACGATGCCTCGGTGCTGACCGGTCGGCCGAACGTTTACGGATCGATATTCAGGTTCGAAGGCCAGGCAAGCGTCTTCTGGGCCGAAAAGGGCGCCTGCTACCGATGCCTCTATCCCGAACCGCCCCCACCGGGCCTGGTCCCTTCCTGTGCGGAAGGCGGAGTGCTTGGCGTTCTTCCGGGCATTGTGGGCTCCATCCAGGCAAACGAGGTCATCAAGGTCATACTGGGCGCGGAAGGGACGCTTGTGAACCGTTTGCTCCTGTTCGACGCGTGGGCGATGGATTTCCGGGAAATGAAACTGCGGAAAGATCCCGGCTGCCCTGTCTGCGGAAAGGATCCAACCGTAAAAGAGTTGATCGACTATGAGGAGTTCTGCGGAATAGGCGCTGCTGAGGAGAGTCCTGAAGCGGGCCTCGAGGAGATCACGGCTGTCGAGTTGAATGCATTGGTTGCAGTCGGTGAAAAGATACAGCTTATCGATGTGCGCGAGCCTCACGAATATGAGATCGCGAGAATTCCCGGTGCAAAGCTGATCCCGCTAGGCGAAGTTACTTCGCGAGCTGACGAGATAGATCCTTCGGTCAAGACGGTCGTGCACTGCAAGGGCGGCGTCCGCAGCGCGAAAGCGATCCGATCGCTAAAGTCAAAGGGTTTTGAGGGCAGGCTTATCAATCTGAAAGGCGGTATAGCGGCGTGGTCCAAAGATGTCGATCCTTCGGTTCCCGGGTACTGAGGCGTAAACGGATCATTCAGTTAGACGGGAAATGACCTTACCGAGGATGAGGTCGCTCGATACAGGCCCGAATCGGCGACTGTCGGTACTTTCGTCCGAATTGTCTCCGACAAGAAAGAACTTGCCGTTGGCGTCGATCGCGGTGATCCGCTTCGCCATCTCCACGCTCTCTTTGAAAGGATGCTGCGCGATCACCACATCGCCGATACGGACCCTTGCTCTTTCCGCGACGAGGACCTCTTCGCCGTTTCGAAGAATGGGATCCATCGAATCGCCCTCGATCCGGTAGATAGTCCTTAGCCCAAGTTCCAAAAGCGCCTTTTCGTATAGCCCGGCAAGGGGGATCTCTTTCATACAAGTCGGAACAGCGCCCCGCCGAAGACACGAATGAGCGGCGGACGCGAGGCTCGCCGCTCAGATCCGCTTTCGATCCCGGCAAGGTTCAGGAAGCGGTGTAGTATTCGACGTCGCGGTCCTTCGTACCCCAGAAGATCCCGTGGATCTCCTCAACCGCATCCATCAGCTCTTCAGCATGCTCCTTGCTGACCTCAACCTTGCACGACGAGCATAGCTTGGCGGCCTTCCAGAACTTGTCGTGGAGGTCCGGGTGCTTCTCGAGGTGATTCGGCTTGAAGTAATCCGTCCAAAGGATGAGAAGCTCATCCTTAGCGATCTGCGCCTGTTCTTCCTTGATGGCGATGAAGCGCGACATCGTGTTCAGGTACGACGCCATCGCCTTCGCGTCGCCGTCGGGCGGCGGCGTGAGATCCAGGATCTTCTTGGTCATCGAGAGCACCGCCTCGGCCGAGATCCTCGCGGACGCCGGATCGTAAACTCCGCAAGGTCCGTCGCAATGGGCGGACGCCGTCCTGATCTCCCTGTTTTCGATAAGCTTCTTAAACATAATATTCTCCATTGAACGTAGGGGCGGGGCTTGTCCCCGCCCCCTCTTAAACCTGTAACGGGCGGGCACAGGTCCCGCCCCTACAATACTCAATCCTCCGGCCTCGGCCCCGCATCGATCCCCTGAACGCTAGCCTGGTTGATCACCTTTACGCGAAGGTCGTCGTTAAGCCGGATCTGGCAGGAAAGCCGGCAATGATCGTCCATATCCGGTTTCGTCGCGAGGATCGCTTTCTCCGCTTCCCCTATCGCGCCGGGATCGCCGGCGAGCACCTCGACCCGGCAGGTAGTGCACCGTGCGTTTCCGCCGCAGCGGTGCAGGATATCGATCCCGTTGTCCTCCAAACACAGGACAAGCTTCTTCCCAGTTTCAGCCTCAAACGCTACTTTGCCGTCCACAGTATCGGCGGTGATCTTGTACATTCGTTTCCCCTCTCCCGCACTCTCGTTCTGTTTTCGATCGGTTACTCGACTTTAGGAAAACTGCACCTGAAAAGCAAGCCGGACATCTTTTGCCCCTGCAGCGTTTACGGGCTTCTAGGTCAATCGGATCGGAATCTTCTCGCGGTTCTGGTTGATCGCGACGAAAACCACCTCCGCCTCGGTAACGCGCACGATCTGACCGCGCGATCCGAAACGTTCGGCCTCGACGACGACCCGGATCGTGATCGAGGTATTGCCTACCTTCTGCGTCTCCGCATAAAAGCTGACAAGGTCGCCTACGAAGACGGGCTCGTGAAAGATGACCTCTTTCATCGCCACCGTCACGAATCGGTCGTGGCCCGTGTGACGCACGGCCTCGATGCCTCCCGCCACGTCGATGTAGCTCAGCACGACGCCGCCGAAGATGGTCCCGTGATGATTCGCGTCGCGCGGCATCATCGTCACGCGTATCGCGGGATTTCTGCGCTTGTTGATCGGGTCTCGGGAATCGTCGGTTTCCTGCATCATTAAGTTCACGCCGCCTGGGCGGCCTCCGCCATCTTCTCCAGAACCCAGTCGTGGACCGCGTCCCGAAGCCGGCTTAAATGGCCGTCAAAGAAATGTCCGCAGTTCTGGAAGATGACGACCTCGGCATCGGTAACCGCGGAGACCTCGGCGACCAGTTCGTTGAGGTTCGCGACGGAACCGAACTCGTCCTTGTCGCCGTGGACGAAGAGAATGGGCTTTCGAAGGTTTTTCAGAAAGCCGTAGTCGCGGTACTTGTCCACCGGCGTCCCTATGCTGATCAAACGGACGACGCGGTCGTCGCCCATTCCGACCTCGGTCCCGACCCGAGAACCGAAGGAAAACCCCGCCAGCGTGATCGGCTCGCCGGCGAAGTTTGAGCTGAGATAATCGAGCGCGTCCAGCACGTCCTGAATTTCGCCGTCGCCTTCATCGTGTTCGCCGGTCGAATTTCCCACGCCCCGGAAATTGAACCGCAACGCGGCGAGTCCCGCGTCCGCAAGTCCCGCCGCGGCCCTATAGACTACCTTGTTGTGCATCGTTCCGCCGCCGAGCGGATGAGGATGGCAAACAAGCGCCACACCCTTCACTTTATCCTTCGGCATCTTGAGGATAGCCTCAAGGTGTCCGTGCGAAGCCGGTATCTTTATGTTTCCCTTGGGGTACATCATTGAAAGGAAGATTGTAGGAAGTGCCCGCGCTTTGCGCAAACGCTCCGCGGGCGGACCGGGATTAGAACTGACTGTCCGAATCGTGATATTTTGTTGGTTACTTCAGGCCCGGACTCAGGGCTTCTTTAAACGCATCCTTACGCTTTCATTGTTCACCTATGGGAAACATACGGCTCGACGATCCTGAAGAGAGCAAGGGATCTCAGAAAGATCTGGGCAAAGCCGTTGAGACCCCGGAGGAGCCCGCCGGCCCCCGGATCGAAAAGGCTGAAAAGCTTTCGTGGCGGGAATGGCTCGAGACCGAAAAGGCGGCCAATTTCGTATACCTGGTCTTCGGCCTGATCTTCATCGCCATCCTGATGACGACCCTCCAGTTCTCGACGGGCGCCGTCTGTTGCGGGGACTGGGACGGCTATTACCACATACGGTTCAGCGCCCTGCTATGGGAAAGCCTTAGCCAGCTGCGCGGTCTTCCGGATTTCACGTGGCTTCCCTTGACCGTCCTCGGTCCGGACACGTACGCCGATCACCACTTCCTTTTTCACCTTCTGCAGATCCCGTTTCTTTGGTTCTTCGAGCCCGTGATGGCTGCGAAAGTGGCCGCAGTCTTTTACGGATCGTTGGCGATATTCTCGGTTTACTGGCTGATGTACCGGTACAAGGTGGACTACCTTTTGATCTGGCTGCTCGCACTGCTGACCTGCGCGAACCCCTTCTGGTATCGGATGAATATGGCGAAGGCGCCGCCTTTGACTATCATCTATACGGTCGTCGGGATCTACCTGCTGTTCGAGCGCAAGTACGTGTGGCTTCTCCCCCTGATGTTCGTTTTCGTATGGACCTACAGTCTGTTCCCGCTTCTTTTCATAGCCGCCGTGATCTGGACCGCGGTGCTCGCCTGGAACGAGCGTGTGTTCGAGTGGCGCCCGATCGCCTACACTGGCGCCGGGATGGTGCTCGGCAACGTGATCAATCCGTACTTCCCGAACAACATCCTCCTTTTCGGCGAGCATTTCCTTACCAAATTCCGTAGCCAGTACGAAGTATCGGTCGGTGGCGAGTGGTATTCGTATACCGGATGGGACCTCTTGACGCATCTTTCGATCGCGATGATCGCGATGCTTGTTGGTTACATTCTCTTCAAGCCGAGAGGTGGGAGGCTTCCCGAGAAGTCGACGTTCTTTCTGATGTTCGGGACATTGCTGCTGATCTGGATGTTCAAATCCAAGAGGCTTGCGGAGTACTTCCCTCCGTTCGCAATCCTATTCGGGGCATTCAGCTGGCAGGCGTTCCGCCGGCCTGAGGCGGTCGAACTTCCCGAAGAGTTCCAGAGGGAGATGGAGCCTTTGCTCGACGCCGACAAACAGCCGCCGCCGAGGAACTTCTTAGATTACGCAAAGATCGGTGCTCCGTGGGTGATCGGATCGGTGCTCTCGCTTTGGCTGTTCTTTAATTTCTTCGGATCAAGCCTTCCGTACAGTTACCTTCACAAGATCGAGGATCTGCGCTCGAGCGTCCGCGGTAACGAGAGCAACGACAAGTACAAGGAGGCTATGGACTGGGCGAAGGCCAACATCCCGCCCGGCGATCGGATATTCAACTCTAACTGGGACGATTTTCCGAAACTGTTCTTCTTCAATACGCAGAACAGCTACGTATGGGGACTCGACCCGAACTACCTGCATTCCAAAGACCCGGAGAACTACAAGCTTGTAAAGGATGCGACCGACGGGAAGCTAGACGATCCGGCGCCCCTGATCACGGAGAAGATCGGATCGCGTTGGGTCTTCGCTGATGCCGAGCAGAACGAGACATTCCTCGCGAAACTTCTCGAAAGCGGCTGGGCCGACATCGTCTATGAAGACGGCGAGGCTTACATTCTAAAGATCCGGGATCAGCGCGGAGAACCTGCGGCGCCCAAACCGGCGGTGGCTCCGACTCGGCAGGAAGCTATCGATTCCGCAGAGGACGAGCCGGCCGACGAAGAAGCCGGCACCGAAACGCCCACGGAAGGTTCCCCGGCGGATGAAGAGGTTGCGGAACCGCCCCAATAACGGGCATCATCTCTAAATGAAGTTCAGATCGATCCTTTCAGCGAGCGCGATCTCGGCCGCCCTGCTTTTCTCCTTCGCCTGCAAACCGCCGGAAGTGGGGAACAATGCCGCGACTCCCGCCGAGCGCGAGATGACCGAGTTCGAGCGCGAGATCAAATCGCTCAAGACCGCTGATTTCGACTACATCTTTGTATTCCGCAGAAAGGACGGCGGGGTCATGACCGCCGAGGACAGGCGGTTCATAAAGGACAAGGCGCATTTCGCGACGAACCGGTTCACGCTTTCAGCGGATGAGAAGGCGGTGTTCGCCGGATCGAATTTCGCGTTCGAGGAAGAGAACCTTGACGCTCTGAAGGAAAGATTCGCTTTCGAGGATTTTTCGAAACCGCCCGATCAGATAAAGAAAGAAGAGGAAGAGGCGAACGCCAATTCCTCCAACAAGAACTCCAACTCAAACTCCTGATCCGGTCAGGTCATCGCCCGGCCGCCATTTTCTTCTCTTCCAGGATCTTGATAAAGCGAGCGAAGTTGTGCTCGGCATCGTGCGGGCCCGGAGCCGCTTCCGGGTGATACTGGACGCTGAAAACGGGCAGCGTTCTGTGGCGGATCCCGGCGACGGTGTTGTCGTTGAGGTTGATGTGAGTGATCTCAACTTCGGGACCCAGCGAATCAGCGTCGATCGCGAATCCGTGGTTGTGTGCGGTGATCTCGACCTTGCCGGTCGCAAGATCCTTTATCGGCTGGTTTCCGCCGCGGTGACCGAACTTGAGCTTGAACGTGCCGCCTCCGAAGGTCCGGCCGAGGACCTGATGACCGAGGCATATGCCGAACATCGGCATCTGCATTTCGGCGATCTTCCTGATCTGTTCGACCGTCGCCTGCATCGCAGCCGGGTCTCCCGGCCCGTTCGAAAGAAACACGCCGTCCGGCTGCATCGCAAGAACTTTTTCCGCCGGCGTGTCCGCCGGGACGACCGTCACGCGGCATCCGGCTTTCGAGAAATTCCTCAGCGAATGCGATTTGACCCCGAAATCGTAACAGACGACGTGGAACCTTTCTTCGCCTTCCGCGGCGACGGTGTAAGCCTCGGCAGTCGTGACGGCGCTGGCAAGCTCGCGGTTCTTCATTTCCGGCGAGGCGAGAACTTTCTCGAGCAGTTTCGATTCGTCGGTATCGATCGTCGAGATCCCGGCGCGCATCGCTCCCTTGTCGCGTATGTGACGGACCAGCGCCCGCGTGTCGATGTGTTCTATGCCCACGATCTTGTACCGTTTCAGGTACGAGTCAAGGGTTTCCGTCGCGCGCCAGCTCGAAGCGATGCGGGAAGCTTCCCTGACGACGAATCCTTCAACCCAGGGCCTGCGCGATTCGACGTCGTCCTCGTTGACCCCGTAATTTCCGATCAGCGGATACGTCATGCAGACGATCTGCCCGGCGTAGCTTGGATCGGTGAGTATCTCCTGGTAGCCGGTCATCGAGGTGTTGAAGACCATCTCGCCGAAGGTCTCGCCTTCGGCGCCGAAAGAGAGGCCCTTGAACGAGCGTCCGTCTTCAAGCACAACGATGGATCTTTTCGGAAGTCTCATCGGGAATCGTTCAGGCGGTTCAGCCGTGCTCGCGGATCGTCCTCGTCGGGAAGCCCTTCGCGCGGAGGAGTGCGCTCCGAATCCTTCAGCTTCGCCTCTCCCCGTCTCAGAATGCCGAGATTCGAAGGCCTCCAGTACCGGAAGAAGGCCTTTCCGTAGATGTACTTCTCGGGGACAAGGCCCCAGGTCCTCGAATCGAGCGAGTTGTCGCGGTTATCGCCCATCACGAAAAAATAATGATCGTCAACCCGTTTCCCTGAGTAGTTCAGGGAAGAACGGTTCTTGGCAGCGGTCAGGTATGGTTCTTCAAGCAGCTTGCCGTTTATGTACACGTGCCCGCGGCGTATCTCGACGAGCTCTCCCGGGAGCCCGATAACCCGCTTGACGAAGCTCTTGTTCGGGTCCTGCGGATACCAGAAGACGACTATGTCTCCGCGCTGGATGTGGCCCCATTCGAACCGCTCTATGTTGTAATAGATCAGCTTGTTGACCAGAAGCCGTTCGCCCTCTTGAAGTTCGGGCACCATCGATTCGCCGTCAACGACGACGGGCTGGGCGACGAAAACGCCGAAGAGCACGAAGATCGCCAGGATAAGCACGATGTCTCGCAGAAGCCTCATGCTCTCGAACCATATGCCCCGTCCGGACGCCTTACGCATCCTGTGGACATCGATGTCCGTATCGTCCCTCGCGTCGAGCGGTCCGAATTCGTACCTGTTCTTGTTTCCCAGAATTGCCATTTGCCAAGCGCGTCGGACGTCAGATCAGGGTCCGGCTGACGAAAGTAAAAGTTACTTTACGGTGTGTGTGAAGTCAAAACGCTCGATTCATTGGAACAGCCGGGAACTTTTGGGATACATTACTCCACGCAAAGACACGATACACGTTTCCCGAACCTCGCAGGAGGAAAGTTACGATGAATGAGTCGATAAGAAGTCAGTTCCCGGCACTCAAGCGGTATGCATATCTCAACAGCGCGGCGGTCTCGCCGATACCCGTTTCGGCAATCGAGGCCGTAAATTCCCAGCTCTGGGATGTAGCGGAACACGGTTCTACGCACTATCCGGACTGGGTCGCGACGAAGAACCGCGCGAGGTCGCTCGTGGCGGGAATGATGAAGGTCGAGCCGGAACAGGTCGCGTTCACGCGTAATACGTCCGACGGATTCGCATCCGTCGCTTCAGCGATCGATTGGGAACCGACCGACAATATCGTCACTTTCCACAGGGAATTCCCCGCGAACTTCTATGCCTGGCGGAGCGTGCGCGACCGATACGGCGTCGATCTGAGGCTTTGCCCCGAGCGTGACGGAAGGATCGACCTCGACGAATTCATAGGGATGATCGACGAACGGACGAGGCTCGTGTCGATCAGCGCTGTCCAGTTCGCCTCGGGTTTTCGTGCGGATCTCGAAAGGATCGGTGCCGCCGCCCGCGAGGCTGGCGCGCTGTTCTCAGTGGACATCATTCAAGGGCTCGGCGCGATGGAGTTCGATCTTCCCGCCTGCGACGTCGACATCGCGAGCGGCGCTTCGCACAAATGGCTCAGCGCGCCGGAGGGCTGCGGAATCCTGTTTGTCAGTGATCGTGCGCGGGAAATGCTTACGCCGTCGCTCGTGGGCTGGATCAGCGTGGAGGAGCCCTGGGACTTCAATGACCTCGACCAGGAATACAAACCGAACGCGCTGGCCTGGGAGTCGGGCACCGGAGCATCGAGTCTTTTTTACGGGCTTGAGCAAAGCCTGAAACTGATTACCGAAACGGGAATATCGCGGATCGAAGATCATCTTGCTGACCTTTCAGAAGTGCTTTGCGAGGGGCTTCGTGAGAGGGGTTACTCGATCGTTAGTTCGAGGCTGCCCGGCGAGAGTTCGCAGATCGTGAGCGTCAGGCCGCCCGACGGAAGGTCGGCGGAAGAAGTTTTCCGCCAGCTTGAATCGGAACACATCATCGTGTCAGCGCGAAGCGGAATCATCCGCATCTCTCCGCATTTCTTCAATGTCCGGGGGGACATCGACCGCCTTTTGGAGAACCTACCGTAAGGCGTCGGTCATTTGTTAAGGAGCCTGGTCGAAACGTCGTCCACTGAAAGGCCGTCAAGGTTCAGCCTCGTCATCCCGCCGGCGTCGGAGAAGGCGTCCATTCCGGCGCGTCGGCGTTCGCGGAAAATAAAGTAGAGAATACCGAGAATTACCCCGATCACGGCCGAGATCGCGAATCCGGAGCCGATGACGACAACCGTTGCGATGAAGAGCGACGAAGCGCCAACAATGAAATCCCGCTCGCTCTCGCCTTCGCGCGTATAGACCGGCTCGGCGCCGAGCCACTGAACGACCTTCTCGTATTTGATCTGGTCAAAGAGGGCGTTCGCTGCCGCCTCGTCGTTCCCGTCGAAGAGAAAGACGTTGTAATTCCCTATCCGGCGGTAGAAGAATCCGACGCCGGTCCCGGAAATAGATATGAAATTTGCTACCCTCTGATCCGTGTCAACGGAAGCCTGCGGCGTGGCGAACTCAATAATCACCAGTTTGCCCGCGGGATAGCTGGCGATCACGGCCTCGGTACCGGGAAGGAAGTCGATCCTGTTCAGGACCTCGCGTTCGTTGAGGTACGTCTGCAGATCGGCGAATTTCGTTACGAAGATCGCCGCGTCCGCTTTGGCCTCCCAGTCCGGAAGGTGCTTGATGAGCACCGGAATGCCCTCCTTATCCGAGATCTCCTGGCTCGTCTGAGCCGGAGCTTCCGCGGCGTAAAAAACAGGCGGAATCGCTCCCGAAAGCGCGATCAACGACACGAATAATACTGCGAATCTGAGTGAAGACATCAGGATCGGTTACAGAGTGACTCTGTGATTGACACTAAGTTCCGATGGTAGCACGTCCCTTCTCCATAAATGCAACAAACGGCCTTGTCGGGAGTATAAAGATGAATACCGGTCGCACCGAAAAGGTGTATTGCCTGCGGACACGTTACACGCAATGGTTTAAAACTGTTCTCTGATGAAGGTCGAAAAGAAGAGTATGTCCGCCAAGTAAAAGGGGAATAAAAACCCGTCTGGCGCGGAATAATCGAATGCAGGCAACCTTTGGGAACATATTGGCACGGCAATTGTTCTAGGCATTGGAGAGGGGGAAAAGAAAATGGCAACAACTGACACGCTCGAATTTCCGATTCTGCAATCAGCCGAAACCGAAAATACTAACATTAAGAACGCGGAAAGAACCGTCGATGTGAAGTCGATGGCCGATTTCGACCTGACCCAGGCATCAGCCAAAGGCGACATGCTCGCGTTCGAAGAGGTTTACAACCGTCATCACAGAAGGGTCTACGCGATCTGCCTTAGGATGCTCAAGAACACCAACGAGGCGGAAGACCTGACCCAGGACGTTTTCATACAGCTGCACAGGAAGATCGGCAGCTTCCGAGGCGACTCCGCTTTCACGACCTGGCTTCACCGCCTGACCGTAAACCAGGTGCTTATGCACTTCAGAAAGCGAACGGTCAAGATGGAGAAGGTCACGGAAGAAGGCGAGACCCCGGTCCAGATCGTGAAGGGATCGGAAAAACCGAGCCGAATGCCGGTTGTTGACAGGATCGCGATAGAGAATGCGATCAAGGAACTTCCTAACGGCTACCGAAATGTTTTCATCCTCCACGACGTCGAAGGATTCGAGCACGAGGAGGTCGCGAGGATCCTGGGATGCTCGGTCGGAACTTCCAAGTCACAGCTTCACAAGGCGCGGCATAAGCTGAGAAAGCTGCTGCAGAAGCAGGCGCCGCCCAGACTATACGCTCATTGATCAGGCTTCCCTTTCGGTCATAGAAAAAGCCCCGTTCGAACGGGGCTTTTTCGTGTTTTGTGCGCGTGTTGAGAATGGAACTACAAAAAATACTGTTTGATCCGGATCCCCCGCCGTTCCAGTTCGGAAACGAATCGCTCGGGATCGACGACCGATTCCTGCGGCGTCGCGCCGCGTCGTGCGACCTCGCCGCGAGCCATCATTTGAGCGATGATCGAAGCGGGAAACGAGGTCGTTCTCATCATCGCGCTTAGGCCCGTCTCTTCGTCCTGCCGGTCCATGATGTCGTAAACAAGGCGCTTCTGCACTCCGTCGGCCGTGCCCGCAAACTCGAGTCTGACAAGCACAAGATCCGGCCCGTCCGCCGGCAAATTTTTCTCGAGAAGTCTCCCGAGCACCTTCCTCGGCACGACCTCTTCTCCTTCGACCTCGACGGGATCGCTTGAGCAAAGGCCCAGATCGATCATTGCCTTGAACTTTTCGCAGTGACCCGCGTAGCGGATCGTCTTGTAATCCAGATCTTTGATCTTGCCCTTGAAGGATTCCGGTAAGGTAGAGGTTCCGCCGGAGGTCTGGAATGCCTCGAGAGGAGGAAGACCCTCAAACGCGAGATCCTCCACCTCGGTCATCGATTGGACCTCGGTTATCTCGCCGTTCCTGATTACGCGCGCCCTTTCGACGTACTCGTTAATCAGTCCCTCGACCGAGAATACCAGCTGGTAGTCAAGCGGCGGCTCAGGATGCTGGGGCAGGCCGCCGACTCTGATGTGTATCTCGGACAGCTCCTCAAATCTCGCGGCACCGTGCATTGCGAGCACGGAAACCATTCCGGGAGCGAGACCGCAGTCGGGGATGATACTTACTCCCGCCTCTTGCGCCTCGGCGTCGAGAGCGAGTTGTTTGTCAACAATGTAGTTGTTGCCGCCGAGATCGCAGAAATGCGTCCGTGTCTCGATCGCCGTTCTCGAGAGCGCCTCATTGAACCAGTAGTTCACGCACGAGATCGCGGCGTCGTGATCCGACATAAGCCGGGACATCGCATCGCCGTCCGAAGCGTCCGCTGTCTTACCGAAAACCTTTTCGGACCCTGTCTTCGAGACGGCGGCATTAACCGTGTCGGCGTCCCGATCCGCAAGCGTGACGGACGAAATTTCCGGAGAATTATGAGCGAGATCAAAAGCGGCGCCAAAGCCCATACGGCCGGCGCCCAGCACTAGTATTTTCATTTGAACAGGAAATGGATCCCGGAAGAACGGAAGCGGGGACTACCAGTCGTCGAAGACCTCGGGCTCCTCGTTCTCGAGTAACGAACCGGCGTAAGACCAGACCTTCTCTTTCCAGACTTTTATCGACTTCGTAACCTGAAGCGCTGCCTGAGGATGAGCCGCATTACGCTCCAATCGCAGGACTTCAGCGGACACGGAGATCTCGTTCTTGGGATTCTCTGTCACCGTGAGCTTGACCTTGCTCCCTACGTCAGGAAGCAGTCTCGGAAGAAAAACGAGCGCTCCGTTCGGCCCGACGTTCTCGGTCAACCCTTCTTCCATCAAGTCTTGTCCGTTCTCATCCTTCCAATTGACTCGGACGGGGAACGCGATCACGTGACGGGCTCCTGATCTGCGGTTCTGCATAATACGGGGGCTCGCCCGAACGGCGGCTTCGAGCAATATACTCAAAAGCAAGTCATTAGTCCACAAGGACTTTGTGTCACGAACCGGTTTCCCGAGGGCCGTTTTCAGGCTGGACAATGCCACGGGCGGATGCTAGCCTTTTTGATTGTTCCGGGGAAATAACCCGGGATTTACGCCGCTAGGCGGCAAATTCATACCCCGGCACTGCCGGATTTTTTGTTTCATGGCCTTTTATAAGGCGCCGGCGGGTGCCGATCGATGATTGAAGGCTTGGCTTTAACCAGGAGAATGATCTATGAGAATCGATGCGAGACGCTACGTCATTTCGGTCATTTTCGTCCTGTTGGTGGGTGTCGCCTACTCGCAGACGCAGACCGAGGACGAAAAAGACTTGACCAAGGATCCCAAGAAAACCATTCAAAACAAAGACAATAAAGAAACGAATAAGACCGATAATACAGAAGCAATAAATAAAGAAACCGAGATCAAAGAAGAGAATACCGAAACCGTGGAGGTCGAAGTGTCGGCAGCGGTTAAATCAAACAAGACGAAAGCACGAACCTTCAGGGCCACGGCCTACTGTCTCCGGGGCAGGACCGCTAGCGGGAAGAGGGTCCGGAGGGGACTGATCGCCGCTGACCCGCGGGTTCTCCCGCTTGGCACAAAGGTGCGAATCACGGCCGGGAAGTATTCCGGCGAGTACGTCGTCGCCGACACCGGAGGAAAGGTGAAGGGAAGCAAGATCGACATCTGGGTCCCGAATTGCGGCGAGGCCATCCGCTGGGGAAACCGCAGTGTGAAACTCACGGTGATGAGCAGGCCGACAAACAGGAACTAGTTCCGATCGCCATAAAAATTTGAGGCCGCCGCGGAATTCCGCGGCGGCCTTTTTGTCTGTGCAAGAGGGTGATTTCAGGACACCTGAAGAGCAACTATACGTATCGATTGGAGACACACGCTTGAGTTCAGCCGTCGGAACCGGTCCAGCTTTCGATAACATCCTCGACCTCAAGCTTCACCGCCCGTCTCGCTTCGCCACGGTCCCAGCCCTCGGCGAGAAGCCGGTCGTACTTCGTATGCCTGTGCCTTACGTGCGCACGGACCGCGAGGCCGATCATCGTTTCGTCGAACTCTTTCGCCGCCGCCGATCTTCCGACCCGTCCGGAATATTTGCGGCACGCGTGCTCCGCGATCGATCTTGCCGTTCCGTGCGGACAATTTGGAAATACCTCGCGAATCTTCCGTCCGAATTCTTCCACGTACTTCTGATCAAGCTTCTCCCGACGTTCCGCTTCGCGCTCGCGCCGGATCGCGCGGGCGTCTTCGTCCTCGAGACATTCCTGCTCGGCGCGCTCGAGAGCTTCTTCCTCAACCAGCGTTCCCTGGCGCTCGTAACGCTTTCGAGCACGGCTGAACTTCAACACCTTCGCCTTTAGCGTCGAGTGTTTTCCCGCTCTTCTCGTGAGAGCGGCGTCGCCGCTGGGAAGGAACACAAGGTGGTCCATATCGGCGCATTCCAAACAAAGAGCCTTCTTTTTCTCCACGCGAAAGAACTGACCCTTCAAGATATCAGTTCCGCATTCTTCGCAGACTGTCTCCCGAGCCGAACAAAACACCGCGATATCCGATTTGTCGTACCTGCTTGATTTTTCCATCACAGAACCTGGCTGGATCAGGATCAATAGGTGCCGTCGAGCCATCTCTCGATCGTCAGATCGTCAAGCCGGCGCTTATAGCTCTCGGGAGTAAACCTGCTTTCGCCGGCCTTCCGGGACTCGTTCATTATAGAGAAATTGAGCGCACTGATCGCGTGAACGGCCTCGTGCCTGTCAAGTCCTTCGCGCGTCAGCCGCTCGATCGCTTCCGCGACGCCCTCGACTTCCTCTGCGAGCTGGTTCTCGACGACTACGTGAATTCGGGCGTGGAGCATCGCGCTGGCTTCAGGGGCTTCGATATCGTTGTCCTCGTGATACTCCTTGACGAGAATGGCACGTTCATTTTCATCCAGGTCGAGCCATTCAAAGGGATCGGGAGTTGTGTTCGCGTCGTATGTTTCCATAACGTATACAACCTCCAAACTCAGTTTGCGTGAATTATCGCCTCGGGACATCGCCAATGGCAAGGTTTGGTTTTCGCCGCTACGCTCCGCGGCTATCAGTACGTTATCGCTCCTCTTCCCCGGTTTTTCCTTACTCTGCACCCGGGGCTGCCAACCGTCGCCCCTTCGGGCACTCGAACCTTCCGATCCCAAACCCGTCAGGGCGGGCACAGGTCCCGCCCCTACAACCCTGCCTGTCTCCTTAAGGGCGGGCACAGGTCCCGCCCCTACATCCTCTCCTGCCTCCTGTCTCCTGACTTCTTCATCCCTGTTCCTTTCCGAGAGACACGATGTTCGCGAACAGCCTGTACGCACCCGGGACGCCCGCGGGAAACTGTCGGAAAAAGGAATACGAGACGTACATATATCTTCCCTTCCCGAGCTCGGTGTAGACCATCCCGCCCTTGTTCTCCGGTTCGCCCGTGTCGTGCGCTTCGAGGAGCGGTGTGTATCGCTCGTCGAAAGTGCGAAAGGCGTAGAGGTTCCTCTCCTGTACCCAGCCAAGAAAATCGTCCTGGGTGATCTTGTTCGGGACGCTGAAGACCGGATGCCCCGGCTCGAGGATCGTAACCGCCGCGTCCTCTTCCGAGACCCTTGCGTTGTACTGCGCAGGATACGGGGCAAGATTCCTCTGCTGATACTGGTACTGCTGGTACTGGACGATCAAAGTCCCGCCGGCGCGAACGTAATCGAGGAGCCGCCCGTTGCTGGCGACGAACGCCGGATTTGTCTCCGAAGCCCTTATGCCGACGACGATCGTGTCGAACCTTGAAAGATCGCCGCTGGTCAGCGTTTTTCCGTCGAGCATCTCCAAAGAGAGCCCCATCTGCCTTAGCGCTTCGGGTCCAGAATCGCCGCTGCCGGGGATATATCCGATCTTCACAGGCGCGACCTTCAGGTCCATCACGGCGACCGTTGCCGCCGCGTCGGTGTAGAAGCGATGGGTCTGTATGTGCTCGTAGGCGATGGTGTTCATCGTCTTTGAGAATATCCCGCTTCCGGTCTCCGCCTCGGCCGCGATCCGGTAGCTTCCGGGACGCGTGTTGGCGGGAATCCCTATCTCGCACTCGATAGAGATCGAATCGCCTTTCGTCGGAATCTCAAACGTCTCCGAAGCTAGCTTGGCCCGCCATCCCTTTGGGACGGAAAGCTTCAAGGTGCCTTTCTCGTCTGTCGAAGAATTGCTCGTGATATTGAGCGCGACCTTCCGGACATCTTCCTTCGCGCTCTTTGGAACGACGAGAAGATGCTGGTCCAGATCGAGCGAAAGCGCGGGGACTACGTTCAGTTCCCTTCGGAGCTCGCCTCGCGTCGGATGCGCGAAGCGGTACTCGACGGGTTGTTCGAAGGTGATCTCGGTCCCCTTCACGTCCATCGTCACCTGAGCCGTGATCAGCGCCGGCTGGAAAGGGAGATTCCGGTTCCCGTCTTCCGGCCATTGATACATAAACCCCTCGCGCGGCTTTTCGAGGAAGTATGGCTGAGTGTATTCCTGATCCACCGGAACCGTCACCTTGAACGACCTTGCCTCGCGAGGATTCTCGCGAAATCTCGCGGGACCTCCGCCTCCACCCGCCGCATCGATCGTTTCGATCTTCCATCCATCCGGAGCCTTCAACTCGACGCTCTTCATCGTCAGGCTCGAGCCTTCGGGATAGAAGACATTCACGCCGACGCCGAATGTTTCGCCGGGAGTGACGGTCTCGTGTTCCGTGAGAGCGTCGATCTGAATACCGGATGCGAGGCGGATTGCGTTGTCGAGCTCTTTCCTTTTCCAAATAACAGAGTTACTAGTTGGCCACGTTGCATGAGACAGAAACAGATTCAGGTGTTCATTCAGATCAGTGCGGGCCTTCAGCAGCGTGTCAATCGAACCCCCCATGTCTGAAAGTGCTATTGCGGGTATCCCTCTGGCATAGTGCCACTCGATGTCCGACAAGGTTTTTGCGTATCCTTTAACCCAGTCATTGTCCCCTTCGGCCAGTGATTTCCACGAAGTATCAACCCCGTCGAACATGCTCGTCTCTTTCGCAGGCGTCTCGACCGAGCTCTCGACGAGATTGACTCCCGAATACCGCTCGCCCCGAAGCTCCAGTCCGCCCTGTTCCTGGGACTTGTGCTGGCTTCGTCCGTAAGCCGCGATCTCGTAGTAGCTCCTCCCGATAAGTTGATCGTAAAGCCCCGTGTTCAGGCTCAAAGAAGGTTCGGCGTTCGATCTGAAGCTTTGTCCGACGTAGAACTTCTGCACCTTCCAGGGCGCACCCGTTCCGGGGCATTCGTTCGGATCCGCCGCGGCCTTTACGGCGATCGGCGCGATGTATCCCGCGAACTGATGCTGCCCGTGTCCGTCGGCGGGAGTGCCGGAGAAACGCGGATTCACGACCTGCGGACGGAAGCTTCGGATCGCACGCACGATGTCGCACTTGATCTTCTCTTCGTCCCAGAACCGGCGCGCTTCTTCGAGCGTTTTCGAATAGCCATAATCGAACGCGCGCGTGAACATCTGCTCGGCGCCGTCGAGCGTACGGGCCTGAAGCAGTTCCTCGGTGCGTATGACGCCGAGCGCCTCGAACAATTCGGGGCCGATCACGTTCTGGCCTCCGTCGCCTCGTGTG
Organism: Aridibacter sp.; assembly: GCA_035513035.1. Lineage (GTDB taxonomy): Bacteria > Acidobacteriota > Blastocatellia > Pyrinomonadales > Pyrinomonadaceae > Aridibacter. The sequence continues at coordinate 957 of DATKCW010000048.1, read as the reverse complement.
AGGGACAGATAGACGACGCGAGCGTTCTCCTTGCGCGCGAGATAGGCGAGCAGATCCGAGTCCTCGTCGTCCGGATGCGCGCCTATGTGCATTATCCGCTTGGTGTTGCCGATCCGCTTGAGCATCTGCCCGAGCCCGACCGCACCCTGGTCATAGATCGGCCGCACTTGTGCATCCGCCGCAAATGCTCCGGCCAAGACGACCGCCGCCAAAGCGGCGAGAGACACCACCCTTGAATCAAAATTCGAGAATTTCATAACAGCAGATTGGGAAGAATCGAGATGTTGGAAAGATATCACGGGCCGGGGGATCTGAACCAAGCGGTGTACGGGCGGGGCTTGTCCCCCCGTGAGCTCAGGTTTGTAGGGGCGGGGCTTGTTCCCGGCCGTGAGTTCAGATTTGTAGGGGCGGGGCTTGTCCCCGCCTGCCCATTGACCAATGGCCATTGACCATTGAAATCAGTACCCGGAGCGGTAGCGACGGGCACAGATCTAACCGCGGAGACACGGAGACGCAAAGATCATCCGGATCATTGGCCGACACGTACGGAATCCAAGCTTCAGAGTGCGTGTCCGAAGCCCGACCGTTAGGGAGGGCTATCTCGAAGACTGAGTGTCACGTGATGCCTGATTCTTGATCCCTGACGCCTGACGCTCGCCCGCGCTGACGCTTGGGCTTCGGACACGCTGGATCGGCGACCGGCACGCTCCCTGACGGTAGCGTTTCTGCCTGGCTCACTTTCGTTCGCTGCCCCCTCGCTCACGCGCGGGGTTCCGCCTGGCTCACTTTCGTTCGCTGCCCCCTCGCTTACGCGCGGGGTTCTGCCTTCGCTCACTGTCGTTCGCTGCCCCATCGCTTACGCGCGGGGTTCTGCCTTCCCTCACTATCCCGCCAATCAGTCTCCATCTTTGAACCTGGAACCTTGAACTTTGAACTCATGACGGCCCCCTCGCTCAC
>DATKCW010000047.1:0-74969 GCA_035513035.1 Aridibacter sp. | reverse complement strand
GCGGTCAAATCCAAGGCAAAAAGCCTCAGGATATGGCGAATTTTCCGATCAGAAATTCGTGCACGTTTGAATCGCTTGTAATTACTACTCATGACTAAGGTTAACTACTCTAGCAAATCAGTTAACTAGTCATGACCCTTGAAGATTGATTTCTCTCGTTTGGACTAACTTGAATGATCGCCTGGCCACGATACCAAAGTTGTCGGTCGGTGCTCAACTCTCCACCTTCAACTATCAATTATCAACTCTCCATTCACTATTCACGATTTACTATTCACGATTCACTCTCCGAGCATCGCGCCAAAGCCTCTCCAGATCGTAAAACCCGCGCGATTTCTCATTGAAGATGTGCACGACGAAGTCACCGTAATCGAGCAGTATCCATTCGGCGGAACCGTAGCCCTCCACGCGGATCGCCTTCACCTTCAGGCACTTCTTGAGCTGTTCGTTGATCTCGTCGGCGATGGCCTGGACCTGCCGCTGGTTGGAACCGCTGGTGATTATAAAGAACTCTGTGAAGCTCGTGATGCCGCGGAGGTCCAGCACGACCGTGTCGACCGCCTTCTTCTCTTCGGCGCACTCGATCGCCAGACGGACCTCCGGATCGAGGTCCTCAAAATGAGTGGCCTCCGAAGATTCGGGGATCGATTCGGAGACCGCGTCTCGTTTCAGATACTTTTCTTTAACAGCTTCTTCCATTTTCTTTCCGTGAAGCTATCATTTCCCATTCGGGTCGAAACTTCAAGAGCCGGAGTCACTTGTATAGGCCGTACTTCACGATGTGTCTTGCTACCGCCGTCGGCACGATCTTTTCCCAGCCTTCCTCGCCCTTTCCGATCATTTTGCGGAGTGCGGTGGCGGAGATGTCGACGTTGACGGAATCGGTGATGTAGATCGCAAATGAATGAGGACTGAGGACTGAGGACTGAGACGGGGTCTCACCGGCCTGACTTCCGTCTCCTATCTCATTCTTGTTCCCTTCTGTACCGCGCAGTGAGTTGATTAAGCCCGTCGCTTGTGCTCCGGATTCCGATTCCTGATTTCTGACTTCTGAGTCCTGATCTTCTGCGGGGGCAGGCACAGGTCCTGCCCCTACATTTCCGGGGGCAGGCACAGGTCCTGCCCCTACATCATTCTCCTGACTTCTGACTTCTGAATTCTGCCTTCTTAAGTCCACGATCCTCTCCCGTATCTCGTCCGTCAAGTGCGAGAACCCGATCTCGAAGCCGGGTCGCGTGACGACGATGATGTTCGTCGAGGTCAAGACCTCCTCCCAATTCCGCCAGGTCGTGATGTCCATCCACGAATCCGCGCCGATGACAAAAAAGATCTCGGTCCCGGGGAAGTTGGCCTTGACCTTTTCCATCGTTTCTATCGTGTACGGGCGATCCGGATCTTCCATCTCTATCGTCGAGATCCCGACGTCCTCGAGGCCGTCGGTGGCAAGCGCGAGCATTGCGAACCTGTGGTAAGGCGAAGCGGGGTCGAACTCCCACTTGTGCGGAGCGCGGAACGCGGGCACGAAGACAAATACATCGAGGCCGAATTCCGTGACAAGCGTATTCGCGATCTCGATGTGGCCCACGTGCACCGGATCGAAACTGCCTCCGAAAAAGGCGATCTTCTTGCGTGCGGCTTCGTCACTCATCGCTTCCGTTCTCAATCTCTTCCTCTTCCGTCAACTCGTCCAGCATCTTCGAGACCGCGAAGACGAGCTCCCGGACCCTGTCCCGCGTCACCGAGGATATCGCGAAGAATCGCCGCCTGTCCTTCTTTGCCCGTTGTAGAAGCGCCTCCAGCCTCTGCTCGTCGTCGAGCGCGTCGGTTTTCGTCGCAACGACTATCTGCGGTCTGGAGGCAAGATCTTCGTCGTACTTCGCAAGCTCGCCGTTGATCGTCTCGTAATCCTCGACGGGATCACGACCCGAGACCGACGAAACATCTACCAGGTGTAGAAGCAGCTTCGTCCTCTCGACGTGCCTGAGGAAGCGGTCGCCGAGACCCGCTCCTTCGGAAGCTCCCTCTATCAACCCCGGAATGTCCGCGACGACGAACGTCTTGTATTCCGAAACGTTTACGACGCCAAGGTTCGGTTCAAGCGTCGTGAACGGGTAATCGGCGATCTTCGGCCTCGCGGCGGAGATCACCGAGATCAGCGTCGATTTTCCGGCATTCGGAAAGCCGACCAAGCCGACGTCGGCGATCAGCTTCAGCTCGAGCTGAAGTTCGCGGTACTTTCCCTCGCCTCCGTCCTGATGATAACGCGGCGCCTGATTCGTCGAACTCTTGAAGTGCGCGTTACCGAAGCCACCGCGGCCACCTTCGGCGGCGAGGAACCTTTGGCCGTCCTTCGTGAAATCGAAGAGCAGTTCGGCGGATTCGGCGTCGAAGACCTGCGTTCCGACAGGGACTTTCACCGTAGTGTCCTCTCCGTCGCGTCCGGACTTCTGCGAGCCTTCTCCGTGGCGGCCGCGGTCCGCGCCGTGTTCGGGATTGTATCGAAGATGCAAAAGCGTGTTGTATCCCTCGCTCGCTTCAAGCCAGACATCGCCGCCCTTGCCGCCGTCGCCGCCGGAGGGTCCGCCGCGCGCGACGAACTTCTCCCTGCGGAAGGCGGTCACGCCGTTTCCACCGTCACCTGCGGTCACCCGTATCTTTACGCGGTCGATGAACATACAAAAGAAAAACGCCCGCCAATCTTACTCGGCGAGGGCGTTTCCTGAAAACTTGCAGGCCTTGTTATGCGGCTTCTTCAGCGTAAACGCTTATGAACTTGCCGTGCCGGCCCTTGTCCTCGAACTTGACGACGCCGTCGATCAGCGAGAAGAGCGTGTCGTCCTTGCCGCGTCCGACGTTGTTGCCCGGCTTCCACTTGGTCCCGCGCTGGCGCGCGAGGATGTTGCCGCCGCGGACCTTTTCTCCACCGTACTTTTTGATCCCGAGGCGTTTGCTTTCTGAATCCCTTCCGTTTCTGGACGATCCTACACCTTTCTTATGAGCCATTGTTAAATCTCCAACTCAGATCTTCTCGATCCTGATCTCGGTATATCCCTGGCGGTGTCCGTACTTGCGCTTGTACTGTTTGCGGCGCTTTTTCTTGAAAACGATGATCTTTTCGCCGCGGCCGTGGCTGACGACGGTCGCCTGGACCTTGCCAGACTCGATCTTGGCCTCTTTGCCGTCGTCGGTCATTAGAGCCTCGAGTTCGATCTTCTCGCCCGCTTTCGCTTCGATGGAAGGCACGCGAAGCGTATCGCCGGCTTCGACGCTGAATTGTTTACCGCCCGTTCTGATGACTGCAAAACTCATTGGTAAAAGTCTCCGTTGAGAGAGGCTGAAAATATGTTCAGCCGAAAACTCAAAAGTATAAGGAACCAAGGTTCTCAAGTCAAAAAGAAACGGCCACTAATTCCACGAAAGAGAAGGGCACGGATTTCACGAAAGGGGAGGCCACGGATTTCACGAATGAGAAAGGCCACGGATTTCACGAATTTCTCGAATCAGCTTCCGCGATGCCCGGCAAACGAATTCACGGTTTACGCCAAAACGCTTAAAACCAAGAGAGGTGCCGGCATTTGACCACCGTTTTGTTTGCGTCAACCGCGGCTTAATTCACGAAGCGCTCATATTCAAGACTCTGTTTACCGAAGTTGAAGAGCAGAGCCAGGCGATAATCTGTCGCTTTCAGGTAATTCAACGTCTGAGCCTTGTGCGCCGGAACGATCTTGTCCTGGGCCTTAAGTTCTAAAATGATCGCGTCATCGACGAGTATGTCTGCGAGATAGTCCCCGACGATCCGGCCGCGGAATGGAACCTTAACTGGGAATTGCTGGATCGCGGGAATTTCGTCTTCGGCAAGTGCTACCATCATTGCGTTCTCGTAGACTTTCTCGAGAAATCCGTATCCAAGTTCCCTGTGAACTTGCATCGCGAGTCCTATTATCTTGCAGGAGAGTTCTGGGTGGAGAAGCTTGTCATTCATAAAAGTCCTTTGCTCGATACCTTTTGATCAAGCCGGGGAGACCCACATCCTCCATGAATAAAGGCGGATGCCCCGAAACTCGGGACTCCGCCTTTTGAAAATTTGCACCGGATAAAACTTAACTCAGTTTACTACCAGGAAGCAAACAATCGGTGAAATTCGTGAAATCCGTGGCCGATTTCTTCTGAGCCTTCGCGACTTATCCTCCGTGAAATCCGTGGGCAATTTCCTTTTGGAATTCGTGACTTCTCCTCCGTGAGATCCGTGGCCGACTTCCTTACTCAGCCTCGCCAGAAGGTCCCTCACGCTTGACCGGTTTCTGGACGATCCTGTTCGTCGGCTCAGGTTTGGCGGATTCCTTATTTTCCGCCTCGTCCCCGTTTGCGGCAAGGACGAGTTTCCCGTCCTTCTGCTCGACGCCAAGTTGCGCCAAGATCTCCGGCAGGCTCAATCCGAGCGCCTGAAGCTGCTGTAGCAATCCGAATATCAGGTTCGGGCTTGTCTGGGCAAACTTGTTCAGCCCCGAGGTCTTTCCGTCGCCGTTTCCGCCGCCCTGATCGATCATCACTACCTTGTCGATCGAACCGAGCGGTTCCGCGATGGCCTTAAAGACCGGTGCTGACGATTCTATGATCTGCGGAAGCTTCTCAAGGATCGTCTGCAGACGCGCGGCGTCGTTGAACTCTCGCCAGGCCGCAGCCTTTTCCATTATTGCCTTCGCTTCTGCCAGCCCCTGTGCCTCGGTCGCCTTCGCCTGCGCCATTCCCTTGGCTTCAAGTTGTTCTGCCTCGGCGAGGCCAAGCGCGCGGATCCGCTCCGCTTCGGCGCGGCCTTCCGCTTCGACCGCTTTTGCGCGACCTTCTCCTTCTCTCTGCAGTTTCGCGGATTCGGCCTCGGCGGTCGCCATCTGCGCCTGCTTTCGTCCCTCCGCTTCGAGTATCGCCGCTTCCTGCAGACCCTGTGCCCGAAGAACCGCCGCCCGCCTTTCGGCTTCGGCCTGTTTGACGATCGTGGCCTCGAGCTCTTTCTCCTTGCGGAGTACTTCCTGCTCCTGGACAGCGATCTGTTCCTGCGTGCGGATCTTATCCACGCGCACCTCTTCAGCGATCACTTCCTGCCTTGCCTGCGCGTCGGAAAGCGGTCCGGCCTGAAGGGCCTTGGCGCGTTCCTTTTCGATCTCCGCGTTGACCTGCGCCTTCTGGATCTCGGTCTCGCGGTTCGACTGAGCGATCTGCGCTTCCGTCGCAAGGCGCACCTTCTCGCCTTCCTGCAATGCGAGCGATGCCTTGATCTTTGAATCGCGCTTCGCTTCCGCCTCGCCGATCTCGGCGTCGCGTTTGACCTCGGCGGTCCTGCGCTTGCCGAGCGCGTCGAGGTAACCCTCGTCGTCGGAGATCTCCTGGATCGTCAGGGCGTCAAGCCCGATGCCCATCTTCTCAAGGTCGCCCGCAGCTTCAGTCGTGAGCTTCTGAGCGAAGCTCAGCCGGTCGTTGTTTATCTCTTCGACCGTCAGCGTTCCCAGAATCGCGCGCAGATGGCCTTCAAGGGTCTGGAAGACCAGCCGGTGGAATTCTTCTTCCGGCATCCCCAGGAACCGTTCGGCGGCGGACCTGAGCGACGAATCGTCGCCCTTGATCTTAATGTTGGCGACGGCCTTGACCGAAACCGGCACGCCTTCGACCGTGTACGCCCGCGACGTGGCGAGCGGAACAGTGATGACGTTAAGATCGAGAAATTCGACCTTTTCAAGAAAAGGGACGACCAGCGTCGCGCCTCCGCGCACGAGCCGGTATCCGACGTTTGTGCCGTCCTCAAGCCTCCTCTTGCGGCCCGAGATCACCGCGGCCTCATTTGGCGATACCTTTATGTAGTTGCGGCTGATTATCGAGAATGCGCCGATCACGGCGATCACGATCATGATCACTCCTACAACTGCGAAGATCATCAACTGGAAATCTGTCATTTCAGGTAACCTCTGAATCCACTTGCATTCAGCAAGACTGTAACCTCTAGGCAGCGTCTCCGCGTTTCAAACCGTTTGCAGCCGCAAGCAACTGGATAACTTACGCCGCGGTCAGCAACCGAAGCAACCCGGGAGTTCTGCGCTTTTCCTATCGTGAAACTGTTAACAGTAATGTATTAATACGTTTTTAGTCGATCTCCGCGAATAGCGGATAATCCGTGTCCTCCATCGTGCTGACGATGAACGAGTCTCCTGCCACGTCCTCGATCAGCACAACCGCACCTGCCTTTATCTCTTCCCCGTCACGCGTCCTCGCCAGCTTCTCTACCTTTTCTTCTCCGACTGTGCACGAGATCTGGCCGACCGTTCCCGGCAGGATCCCGACCACGACCTTTGCCGTTCGCCCGATCAGGTCACGTTCCGAGACCGAGCTCGACGACTGCTGGGAGTGAAGCAGATAGCCGAAACCAAAAACCATTGCCCCGAAGATAGCGCCTCCGGCGAGACCCAGCAAAACGCTCATCAGGAATCCGAGCCCGAACTGGATCCCGATCGCGCCGATCCCGCCGAGGGCGGTAAGGAAGACGCTCAGCACTCGGCTGTCAAGAACGCCGAAGTGGCCGTCGCCGCCGTCAGTGTCTAATCCGAGATCGAGATCAAACGCTTCAAATATGTCGCCCGCGATGAAGGAGATCATCAGGAATAGAAATCCGATACCTCCGACGACCAGAAAGATCAAAAGCGAAGCAAATTCGGTCATTTCCGCTCCTCCAACGCGGGAAATCATGAAAACGGCTTGAACGAGTGACTGTAATATATAACGAAGTGGCCGAGATCGTAAGTTGCAGGAATCGGGAATCGTCAGCCACGGATTTCACGAAAGAGAAAGGCCACGGATTTCACGGATGGGCTGGCCACGAAATACACGAATTGCACGAATGCGGGTACCGTGCACCCGCGAACTATGGTTTGGGATCCGCGAGGGCTTGACTGAGCAGGTTTTGTTATCTGAGTCCTTCAGTTCACAAATCGCTCGTATTCCAAACATGCCTTGCCAAAATTGATTAGCAAGGCGAGACGATATTCCGCAGCTTTCAGGTAGTTGAGTGTTTGAGCGCGATGAGCTTGTGAAATCCTGTCCTGGGCTTTCAGCTCAAGAATGATCAGGTCTTCAACGAGGATATCTGCGAAGTAATCGCCGACAACACGGCCGTGGAATGAAACCTTGATCGGGAATTGCTGCCGAGCCAGGATCTGGTTCTCATCAAATGCCACAATTAGGGCATTCTCATAAACCTTCTCCAAGAATCCGTAGCCACGCTCTCGGTGAACTTGCATTGCAAGACCGACGATCCGGTAAGAGAGGTCTTTGTAAATGGGTTCTTCATTCATCGGTCTTTGAGGCGACCCTTTGAACTTCGAGCCGGCAAGACCTCTTCAGAAGAAGCGGTTCGCCGAATCAAGAAAAAAAGCGGCTCTCCCAAATCTCGGGACACCGCCTTTAATCAAATTCACCGCTTCAGATTTTACTCAGATCGGTGCAGAGAGGCAATCAAATCAGCGAAATTCGTGAAATTAGTGGCTTCTTCTTTCTTCCTTAACAATCTCGTGTAATCCGTGGCCACTCTTAGCGCCGGATCGCGTTAAACAACAGCGGGAACGTCGCGTAACTCTGTCCTCTGTACTGCGGCCTGAAGCCAAACAGGATGATGTGCCCTTTGCCCATCGGGATCTCGACCGCCGCCGCCTTGCCCGCGATCTTCTCCGCTCCGAGGGCCCAGCCGGAAAGCAGGACGTTCGAAGAGTCCGAAGGATACCTCGCGATGACCTTCACCTTAGAATCGTCGAGCACTTCGAACGCAGGAGAGCGCTCGAACCAGGCGATCGATTCTTTCGTCATCCCGTTCGCGACCGGATGCGAAGTGTCCAACTCGACTCGCAGGATCGACCCCGGGATGTAGAAATCTTTCTGCTCCGCGCCGTCGACGACATCCTTTACCGGCAACTTGAACTGCTCGATCGCGAATTCCGATGAGCGGTTGAGAAAAACAAGGGTGCCTCCATCTTCCACAAACCGTTTGAGCTTCGCGACACCTTCTTCGCCGATCCCGCCGACGTATTCCTCCAGCATCGAGTCTTTCTCATAACCATTCAGGATCGAGTTCGGAGACTGGTCCGGGAAGACTACGGACGTGCGTGTCTTAAGACTTTCAAGGATCTCCGCGTTCGAAACCGAGGAATATGTAAGATCGCAACGGTCCTTGTTCCGCTGCTCAAATACCCAGCGGGTCCAGCCTTCGTCCATCGAGGGCTGGTGAGACCTGTAGATCCCGTACGTCGGAATGTCCGCTTCGGAAGGGTTCTTGCATTGACGGCTTGCGCCGCGATTCACCGGCGTGTAACTAACCAGGTCGTTCGCCGGTTCGACATCGACTCCCATCAGAAGAGCGAGGTTGTGAGCCGTCACGTCGTAAGGAGGGATCGGTTTGCCGTCCTCGTCCAGAAGATCGGGATAGGTTTGCCTTTCGAGCATCGCTTTTGCGAATCCGCCGTACGGCTGGGCCATTTCGACCACGACCGTGCTTTTTCCGTAGGCCTTTGGTCCGACCTTCAGGTCGTCGGTAAGCGTGACCTCGACTCCGCCTCGCTTCAGGATCGAGACCAAGTCCATTCGGTTGAACAGTTTGTCCGAAGGGCCTTCGCCTTCCTTGTCAGGATTCGGGAGCACGAACGCCACCAGCTCGCCGTTAACACGCGGACGCGTCGCTTCCTTCCCGATTTCGTAGAACCTCGAAAGCCACGCTTCCCGGTTCTCCGCCGCGTGCTTCATCACGTGAAAAGCGCCCGAGGTCATATAGTTCGTGATGTCACGAAGCGTCCATTTCCCGCCTTTCCACACCGGACCGAAGTTCTCAGATTTCTCTTTCGCGTCGAAGCCCCTTCGCCCGCGAAGGTCATCGAACTTCACTTCCGTCGGTGTCGCTAGGTTCGCCGAAGCCGTCTCGCTCAGGATCCTTGCGCCGCCGTGGTAATGCGAATAGGCCCTTGCCGGAGTCCATGCGTCGTACGTGGTGTTGGTCGTGATGCCCTCGAATCCTTTCTCGCGCATCTGCTCCGCGACCCAGCTTCCGAGCTCCGTGTAGCCCTCTATGATCTGCTTCGGCACGTTCGGTTCGACGGGCGGCTCGTAAGGAGGTATGAAAAACCTTGCCGCGTTCTGGCCCTGCTGGTGTATGTCGTGGACTATCTGCGGATGGAAGACGTTGTGGATCTTGTCCACGGTCATTCGCGTCTCGACCTGCGTGAACGCGTACCAGTCGCGGTTGTTATCGTGACCGACGTACTTGTGGTACAGCTCCGGCGGGGACGTGCCTTCGAACTTTGTACCGAACGTCTTGTCGTACCAGTTCTTTACAATGTCAACGCCGTCCGGATTCAGCGAGGGCACCATCACTACGAACGTCTCATCGAGGATCTTCCGTATGTCCGCCTCGTTCGACGTCGCGAGCCTGTGCGCTGTCAAAGTGGAAGAAAGCGTCGATCCGACCTCAGTCGAATGGATCCCGTGGGTGATCACGACGAATGCCTTGCCTTTCTCGATCTGTTTCTTCGCTTCTGCGTCGTCGCGCTTGATCTTCCGCGGGTCTGCCAGTTTGTCGTTGATCTCGAGGTATTCGTCAAGCTTGCTCAGGTTCTCCGGCGAAGAGAACACGGCATAAACAAAGGGTCTGCCTTCCGTGGTCTTTCCGATCTCGCGGAACATGACCCGGTCGGAAGCGGCGTCGAGCTTCTTGAAGTACTCGACTATCTGGGCCCAGCTCGCGAGCTTCCGATCGTCTCCGGGTGTGAAACCGAGGACGTCCTTGGGTGCGGGGATGCTTTGGGCGCTTTCTCGTAGGGGCAGGACCTGTGCCTGCCCTGCACTCTGAGCTACCGCGGTGATGAGCAAGCAGTGAGCCGCAAGCAGTAAGAATATGAAACGGAGTGCGATAGGATTCTTCGAGTTTGCAGAGTTCATCGAGTTACTTGGGTTATCAAGAACACCAAAATTAAGCACCTTTGGAGGCATGACCGACAGTCCGCGAAGCGGACGACATAACTCAGCCCCACACAAGCCGCAGTCGTGATGTGGGGTTGGCGGAACTAATCCATTCAAAGCCCTTCGGGGCGACGCCTGCCGCGAAAAGCTTCTGCTTGTCGCTGCGCTCGACGCGGAACCGCGGTCGAAATAACTCACCTGGGAGAGCGGATTTCCAAAGAGTATAAACGAAAACGTCCGCGCTTGCCGAACTCAAATGCGGGCATCGGCGCCGAGCCTCGCCGCCGGCCTCGTAAAGTTCGCGGTCGACAAGGTCGTCAGTGGGAGGCTGGACGGGAAAGGTCTGACCGAAGAGGAGGTTCTGGCCGAAACGGACAAGAGTCCCGGTGTCCTGATCGCGTCCGGCTACATTGCCGGCGGAGCGCTCGCGGGGATCCTTCTCGCGATAAGCGCCGTGTATATGAAAGACACGCTGGAATCGTTACTCGCGTGGTTTACTGCGAACAACCCGTTCTTCGAAGGCCCGAACTCCGACTGGCTGGCGATGATCCCGTTCATAGACCTCAAGGTGTTCCTCTATTTTGTCGGCCGCGGCGCGCTCTTTAACGGAAAACCCCCGGGGGTCGAGTAATCCGCGTAAAATAGTGTTTTACGTTTTTGTTCAGGCACGCTATACTGTTTGGCGTGCCGAAACTTTTTTGGCCTCTCCCGCTCAGACTTCCAAGGTTCCATTCACAGTTTTTTTCAAAGGCCCTCAATCCCAACTCATCGCTAAATGATCAAATGGCTTCACAACGGCAGTTTCCGCGTATCAAATGCGGCGCTGCCTTTTCTGTTTGCTCTCTCGATCCTCTTCACCGGATGTTGGTCCGAGTCATCGCCCGAGTCGTCCGCGACCGCGGCGAAAACGGACTCGAATCCTTTTACGTCTTCTCAACCGGCGGCGGATCCAGCGATGCCCGCCGGGCCTTCGATCGAGATCAAGGCGAACTCGCCCGCCGACACTGTAAAGGTTTTTTACGAAAGGCTCAGGGCGAACCGGTTCATCGACGCTCTCAAGCTGACGAACCTCCGTCCGGCGGTCGAGGGTCTGATGCCCGAACAGGTCAAGGACCTGGGCGTGGACTTCAGCGAGATCGCCTCGAGCATTCCTCCGCAGATGCCGATCAACGGCGAGATCATCTCAGGCGACGAGGCGACCGTCACGATGAAGATGCCGAACGAGAAGGACGGCAAGATCGAGACGAACGAGATACGCCTCCGTAAGCAGGGCGATGTGTGGCTGATGCTGGTCGCCGATCCGGAAGGCGAAAGGATGGTGCGGAAGGAAGGAAAGAATTATTTCTTTTCTTTGAGAATGGAAGTTCACCACCGCGAAGCGCAAGCGATGCTCCAACGGATCAACAAGGCTCAAGGAATCTACGCACTTCAGAACGGCGGAAAATTTGCCGATCTGGAGACGCTTGCGGGCAAGGGATATGTACCTGCCGATGCTCTCTCAGACGAATCGACCGGCTATAACTATAAGATAGCATTGGCTTTCGACAGATCGACTTACACGGCGCACGCAACGCCGGCAGTTTACGGCAAGACAGGCAGGCTTTCGTTCGCTTCGAGGATCCGAAAAGGGAAGGATCCGGAACTTGTGAGCAAGGACGTCAAGGGCAAGATCCTGCAAAACTAATAAAAATGCAGGTTTAGGGGGCCTCGCCTGTTGTATAACGATGTAAAAATCAATATAATGCCGCGGAATACGTCACCAGTTCCCGCTGAGAGAATTCAATGATTAGAAAATGGGCCTCGCTGTTCACAAGATCGGTTAACAAGCGCGTCGTAGCCCGCAGGCGCCCCTTGCACGTGCCGATAAAGATATCCTTCGAACCCGACAAGAACACGGGTGGTCTTGTCCTTCCGCCTCCCGACCTTTCCACGCGCGGCGAAACCCACGACCTTAGCTCATCCGGCGTTGCCTTCATCGTTTCTTCGATCAGGATCCAACAGTATTACCTCGTAGGCGAGGACCGCACGTTGAGGGCGGAGATGACGCTGCCTTCGGGCAAGGTGAAGATGAAGCTGATGGGAGTTCGTTACGAACAGGTCGGTGAGCACGTCTCGACGACTCAGTACCTTGTCGGCGCCACGATCCTCGATATGACGGAAACGGACCGAGAGGCATACAGGGAATTCCTTACGACCAGGCCCAGGAAAGGTGGAGCTTTCGAGCTAGGCGTCAACAAGAGCTGAGGAATAACTCAGGAGATTATAGAAGGCCGTCCGTTTCGGGCGGCTTTTTTCGATTGTGACGAGAGATGAGTGACGAGTGATGAGCCGCGCGACGGAACGCCCGCGTCCCGCGGGCAGTGAGCGAAGCGAAAACGGTCTGTGAGAAGCTGGCAGGTGAGAACAATGGTGAGCCGATAAACGAACGGACCGATCTTCTGTCGGCGCTACGCGGCTTTGTGAATGTCTTTGGACCCGAACCCCACGTTCCGATTCGCTCAACGTGGGGCTGTTAATATGACACCCGCTCCGTGGGCTGAAGACCGAAAGACCCGACAGACCTGAAAAACCTGACAGACCCGATTGACCCAAAAGACCCGACAGACTCGATAGACCCGACAGACTTTCCCCGTGATATAAATTCCCTATGAAAGACAAGATCGGGATCGGGTTCATAGGGACCGGATTCGCACAACTGACCCAGATGCCGGCCTTTCTGGAATGCGAGGGCGCAGAGCTGGTTTCGGTCACCAGCGGACACATCGAGAACGCTCGCGAGGCAGCGATGAGATTCGGCATCTCTCACGTCGCCGAAGACTGGAGCGAGACAGTCGAGCACGACGAAGTGGACCTTGTCTGTATCACCACGCCGCCTGTGCTTCACCACGAGATGGCGATGTTCGCGATCGAGCGCGGCAAGCACATCCTCTGCGAGAAGCCTATGTCGATGAACGCAGAGGAATCCCTGGAAATGGCCGAAGCCGCTGAAGAAGCGGGCGTGCTGGCTCTGATCGATCACGAACTTCGATTTCTGAACGGCAGAAAGCTCGCATTCGAGACGCTTCGAAACGGCGAGTTCGGAAAGGTGATCCACGCCAAGTCGGTGTTCAGGAATGCCTCGCGCGGGAATCCCGATCTGAAATGGAACTGGTGGTCAGACGAGTCGCAGGGCGGAGGTGCACTCGGGGCTATCGGCTCGCATGCGATCGACGGTTTTCGTTGGCTGCTCGGGACCGAGATCAGCGAGATCTCGTGCCTTCTGAAAACAAACATCAAGGAGCGGCGCGACGCAGATGGCAAGGTCCGCGCGGTGACGAGCGACGACGAATGTAACTTTATGGTCCGGTTCGAGGATTCCGATCTGACCGATGACGCGTCCGGGACCGGATCGTTATCGATGGTCGAGATCGGCAAATACGACTTCTGGACCGAGATATACGGAACCGAGGGATCGCTGATCATCGGTGAGAAGGACCGGCTTGAGATCGCACGGAAGGACGACAGTTCGTTCACAGAAATAGACACCAAACCCGGCAGGGCACCCGCGGGAACGAGAGAGGGCGGGTGGTCGATGGGCTTCCTTGCGTTCGCGAGGGAGATCGTGGATGCCCTACGCGAAGGCAGAACCGAAATAAACTGGGCCGCCACATTCCGTGACGGCCACGAGGTGCAGAAGGTCTTGGACGCGGCAAGAAGGTCGGACGAAAGCGCCTGCCGCGAGCGCGTTCGCTGATCAGTATTTGTTCTTTTCGAGGAATACGAGCAGGTCTTCGACCATCTCGCGCGACGGCCTGTGTCCTTCGCCGGGATAGAGCTTGAATTCGGCATTCATTCCGGCCTTTTCGTAAAGTTCCCTGGAAACAGCCCAGCGGTCGACGGGTTTCCTTCCGAGCAGTCCGAGCGCGAGGTCTTCGTCCTCCTTTTCGTAACCGTCGCGAAAGACGAGCGAATCATTGTCATCGTCGCCGCCCAAGAAGAAAAGGAACGAGATCTTCCTCAGGTCATCCATTCCGACGTCACTTCCCGTGAGTTCCTTCACGTCTGAGATTCCGAGAGGGTATCTTAGCTCCTTGTCCTTGAATTTCTTCACAGGCGCGATCGGCCAACCGCCGGGTGATCCTATCGCGGCCGCCTTCACCAGATCGGGATGAAGGAAGGCAAACCGGTTGGCGAACATCGCCGAAGCCGAGAAACCGTACATCAGAACTTTGTCGCCTACATCAAGGCCTTCGCCCTTCAGCCTCGATCGCGCGTCTCGGATCATCGCGGCGAGCTGAAGGTCCAGCCGCTTGTATTCCTCGAGTTCAGTCGTCAGCGTGTCTCGGTCGAGAGCGTGCGTGTAGATCTTCCATTCCTTCGCCGGCCTTGGGAAGACCGGCACAAGCACCGGCACGTTCAGGCGGTTGAAGACGAACGCGATCTGGACCATCTTCGAGCTCACGTTCTTCTCGTGTTCTTCCAGGCCGTCGACAGGTTTGCCTGTATTGTTCGGGACGACGAGCAAAGTTTGCGTGCCATTCCGCCCGTGTTGTTCATGAAGTGCCGGTGGGATGTTGAGGTAATAAGGGTAAGAAAAGCCTCTGGACGGATCGGCATCGATCTTGTCGGTCTTGCCGGGCTGTTTGGGCGCCTCTTGCGGGAGCGCCGCGGCGGTCAGGAGGAGCACGGAAAGGACAAGTATCGTCTTTTTCATAGTGAAGAGGAACGAAACGGATCGAGGGAAGGTTCCATACGAGGAACCGGGTGGGTTTCAGGCAGTATTAGCGAGCGTGCAGTGGAATCCGGATTGACCTTCCATTTCACGGACTTTCGCTTCGCTCAATGCAGGCGGGCCGCCTGCGCTCCAGTCGTAGAAACCGTAGATGCATACAGACCCTACAGACCCTACAGACCCTACAGACCCTACAGACCCGACAGACCCGACAGACCCGATAGACTCGACAGACCGACAAGCCTCAGCTTGACGTGTGATCGTGAATGATCTTCCAGCCGTCGCCGGTCCTTCGGAAGACAAGGGTGAAGAGTCCCGTCGGCTCGTCGCTCTCACGCGTCAGGGTCCATCTTCCGAAAACGTAGGCGTTGTTCTTGTCGAGCACCGTCACGACCGAGTCCGAGAATGTCAGAAAGCCCATCTTCTCCTTCGTGTCGTAGTTGCGTTCGTAGCGGTCGAGCGCGGCCTGCCAGCCCATCGAGATCGAGTTTCCGGAGACGAACCGCATCTCCTCCGACTTCCAGTAGCCGTCCATAAATCCCTCGATGTCCCCTTGGTTCCACGCCGCGACCTGATGGGTCAGGACCTTCTCGATCTCGGATATTATCTTCGACTTCTGTTTGTCCGATTGCGAAAAAGCCGGGGCCGCCGCGATCATAACGAGAAACAAAGTGATCAGCATTTTCATAGTGCGGATAAAATATCATGCCTCGCGCCGGACGTGAACGATAAACAAAGACCGGCGGCGCCCGTATGCAACCCCGTCAGCAACCGCGGAACCTGACAGCGGGTAAAGGTGAGCCTATGCGCAAAGTGGTACTCGGGCTGGGGATCAGCCTGGACGGATATATCGCGAGGAAGAACGGAGCCGTCGATTGGCTATCGATGGACTGGGATTACGACTGGATGGCCTTCTTCAAGACCATAGACTCTGTGGTGATGGGCCGGAGATCGTGGGACAAGTACCTGGAGATGAGCCCCGAACAGGGCAAGAATCCCTACTCCGGGATGGACACCTACGTCTTTTCCAGGACGCTGAAGGAGTCCGGCGTCGAGGGGGTCGAGATCGTCGAGGGCAACATCGAGGAATTCGTCCGGGAACTGAAGGAGCGCGAAGGCAAGAAGATCTGGCTTTCAGGAGGAGGCAAACTCGCGGCGGAGTTTCTCGAGAAGGACCTTGTCGACGAACTTTACCTGGGCGTCACGCCGATCCTGCTCGGTTCAGGCATCCCTCTTTTCCCAGAGTTCAACCGCGAGATCCCTCTCAAGCTCGTCAAGAACAACACCTGCTACAACAAGGCGAAGGACAACGCGATGCTGGAGCTGATCTACGAGGTCGTCCGAAGCTAGTTTGAACACCGGCGCCCGATAGTGTAACTGTCTTCAGTGTGAGCCCGGAGACCTTCGACTACATCATCGCCGGCGGAGGCCTTGCGGGCCTTTCGCTGGCGCACCGCATCAACCGGTCCTCGCTCCGGGACAAGCGCCTCCTCATCATCGACCGCGAAGAAAAATCTTCAAACGATCACACGTGGTGTTTCTGGTCCGAAGGTAGCTTTGGATTTGAGGAAGTAGTTTTCCACAGGTGGAAAAAGCTCGGATTCTACGGCGCCGCCGGCGGGGCGCTGTCGATGGATATCGGCGCGGAAGGCCTCGAATACCAAATGGTCCGCGCTTCGGATCTCTACGCTCACGTCATTCCGAAGCTGAACGAGAATCCGTTTGTCACGTTTTTCAAGGCCGACATTCTGGAAGTGCGAAACGGCGAGGTTGAGACCTCGGAGGGTGTTTTCGAAGCGCGCGAGTTCGTATTCGACAGCGTTACTCTTCCCGCGTACGACGTTCCGCGCGATCACAACCTTCTACAGCATTTCCTGGGGTGGAAGATCGAGACCGATGAGGACTTGTTCGATCCGTCTCAGGCGACGCTGTTCGATTTTCGTGTTCCCCAGTTCGGCGAATGCCGGTTCGTTTACGTCCTCCCGGTTTCGCCTCGCGAGGCGCTGGTCGAGTTCACGCTCTTCTCCGGCTCGCTGCTGGCGGAAGATGAGTACGAGACCAACCTCAAGGATTATATCGGGAAAACGCTTGGAGTCACCCGATATAGGATCACGCAAGTGGAGGCGGGCGTGATCCCTATGTCCGACGCGCTTCACGATCAGAGGCCTTCGCCGAAGATCGTACGGATCGGGACCGCGGGCGGATGGGTGAAGCCTTCGACGGGTTACAGCTTTGCGCCTACTCAGCAAAGGAGCGAGGCGATCGTCCGCGCGCTTGAGTCCGGTTCGACGGTCCCGCACTTCGGCAGCCGCTGGAAGAGCTTCCTCGATTCGGTCCTGCTCGATGTGCTGGAAAAGGGAGATCCGCCCGCCGCGGAGGTCTTCGCACGCCTGTTCGGGAAGAACTCCCCGGGTGAAGTTCTGCGGTTTCTCGATGAGAGCACGAGTGTGACCGGGGACCTGCGTTTGATGTCCACCGTCGAACTGCATCCGTTCACAAGGTCGGCTCTTTCCCAAGTAGCGCGGCGGCTCCGAAGGTAGGAGGCCGAGGCAACCAACCTATGGTTTGCCGCACCTTCTAGTCCTGTATCCATCGAGTGCCGTTTCCCAAGCGCGGCGCTTTTTCAAATGTACAACTGAATCACCTGCGGAGGGAAGAATGAAAATTGCCCTTGCGGCACTCGTGTGCCTGCTTGCCGTGCCGGCCGCGCTTGGCCAGAACGGCGAGACCAACGGCGCTGACGCGCCGGAAATATCGATCTCGCTTGCAAAGGAAGAAAAGGATGGGACGATCACGGAAGGCCTTGAGACGATCGGACCAAACGACATCCCTTTGATCTGTTACATCGATCTTCCGTTCGACGATCCCACGGCGGTGAAAATGGTGATCGTCGCGGTAAAGGCCGTCGGCCTTCGCGCCAACTCGACTTACATCACCGTTTCCTATAAGACATCGAAAGGGGAGAACCAGGTCTCGTTCACGGCGAAGCCGGCCTCGAAGTGGCCGGCCGGAAGCTACCGGGTGGATGTCTATCTCGACGGAAAGAGAGCGGGTTCCAGCGAATACAAGGTTGTCGCCCGATAGTTCCCCGTTCGATTCGCCGCCGCCGAAAAAGCGTCTATAATCGTTCGGACCTTTCCGGAGCAAACGATGAGAAGGAAACATCTGAGGCTTTTCGCGGCGGCGTTCGTGCTTGCATCCGCTGTTTGCACGCTTGCCCAGAGCCCTTATTTTCCCGAGAAGGGCGATTGGCGAAGAAAGACGCCCGCCGAAGCAGGGTTCGACGCGGCAAAGCTATCGGCTGCCATCGAGCTCGCAAAGCAGAGCGAATCAAAGGCGCCGCGAGACCAGGAGCTCGGCCAGGCTCAGACGTTCGGCCGCGAGCCGTTCGGCGAGGCCGTCGGTCCTTTCAAGACGCGCGGGGAGATGACGGGGATCATCGTCCGCGGCGGTTACATCGTCGCCGAATGGGGAGAGCCGGACCGTGTGGATATGACGCACAGCGTGACCAAGAGCTTTCTGACGGCGACGGTCGGGATCGCTTTCGACACGGGAGCGATCCGCGATCTCGATTCGCCGGTCTATCCTTCGATGGCCCCGATCTCGCCTCTCGGCTCGTACAGGGATTTCGACAAGGCTGAAGAGTTCGGGAAGTCCAGGTTCCTGGACCTGTTCACGACCGAGCACAACCGGAAGATCACCTGGGACGATCTGCTCCGCCAGACAAGCGACTGGGAAGGCACGCTCTGGGGCAAACCGGACTGGGCGGACAGGCCCGACCGCGACAGCTCGGCCTGGCTGACGCGTCCGCGAAACCGGCCCGGCACGGTCTACGAATACAATGACGTGCGGGTAAACCTGCTCGCGCTCGCCGCTTTGAACGTGATCCGAAAGCCTCTGCCTGAAATTCTCAGGGAATCGGTGATGGACCCGATCGGTGCTTCGACAACGTGGCGCTGGCACGGATACGAGAACTCCTTTGTGCTGATCGACGGCAGGCCGGTCCAGTCGGTAAGCGGAGGCGGCCACTGGGGCGGCGGAATGTTCATCAGCTCCCAAGACATGGCGCGATTCGGCCTTTTGATCGCGAGACGCGGAATATGGAACGGTCGGCAGATCCTCTCAGAAGCGTTCCTTAAGCGCGCAGAAACGCCGTCGGTGCCTCAGCCGACCTACGGTTATATGAACTTCTTTCTGAACACCGAACGGAAGCTCTACCCCGGTGCGCCGGAGGGTACGATAGCCTTTCTGGGGAACGGAACGAACATTGTTTACATTGATAAAAAGGCCGATCTGGTCGTCGTCGCGAGATGGATCGAGAACGGCAGGATCAATGACTTCTTGACGGCGGTGTATGAAAGCATCGACAATACACCGCAAGGATCCCTATGAACCTCCCGCCCGGATCCGGAACATCCCGAAAAAGTCATTCGGCAGGACCGAAAATGGAAACCACGCTTAAGATAGCCACGGGCCTCCTGGAAGAGGCGTCTGCGCTCGTGAACGAGCGGCTTGAGGTTTTGCTTCCCGCGGCTAACGAGGAACCGGCGAGCCTGCACGGTGCGATCCGGCACAGCGTCTTCGCCGGCGGGAAGCGCTTCAGGCCGGCACTGATGGTGGCGGTCGGGAAGGCATTCGGAGCGGAGGCGGAAAGGCTCCTTTCCACCGCGGCGGCGATCGAGATGGTTCATGCGTACTCGCTGATCCACGACGACCTGCCGGCGATGGACGACGACAGTCTGCGGCGAGGCAAGCCGACGTGCCACGTCGAATTCGGAGAAGCGACCGCGATCCTCGCCGGCGATCTTCTCCAGACGCTCGCCTTCAGGGCCATCGCGGATGATGATTCGCTGTCGGCTGAGACGAGGGTAAAGCTCGTGTCGGAACTGGCTGCGGCGGCTGGCAGTCCTTCGGGTATGGTCGCCGGACAGCAGCTGGATCTTGACGCGGAAGGATCGCCTGAGTCGGTGGGCGAGGGAGCGCTCGAACGGATACACTTGTGCAAGACCGGCGCGATGATCCGTGCTTCTGCTCGCTGTGGAGCAATCATTGGGGGGGCCGATGACGAAGCGCTGGAAACAGTATCGGAGTTCGCGTCGCATCTTGGACTGATATTCCAGATCACCGACGATTTGCTCGATGTTACGGAAACGACGGAAACTCTCGGAAAGACAGCGGGCAAGGATGCCGAGGCGCTGAAGGCCACATATCCGTCGGTCTTCGGTGATCACGAGGCCAGGAACATGGCGATGGGGCATTACTGGCGGGCGACGGAGGCGCTGGGGACACTCAGCGTTCCGACCACGGATCTTCTGGAACTCGTCGAGTTCATAATGATGCGGGATTCGTGAATCGTGAATCGTAAATCGTTAATTATAAATCGCGGATCGGGTCCGAAGCCTGACCGTGAGGGAGGGTTACCTGAAGAATTCAAAAGTCGGGAGCCAGGTCGTGTCCGGCGACCGGTCGTTAAGGAGGGCTACTGACTCCTGTCAAGGCTTATGATCCACTATTCACGATTTTCGATTCACGATCGACTAACAGGCACTTGATTTTCCCGCCTTTCTTTCGTACGATTTCAGTTCGCCCTGAGCCGGGCGCATACACCTGTTCTTTACAGTAAAGACCGTGAAGGGTCCCTGGATTCGGGCATATAACTCAATTGGTAGAGTGCTTCCCTTACAAGGAAGAGGCTGGAGGTTCGAGTCCTTCTATGCCCACCAGCCATCCAGCCGCTGCCGGTCGCTGATCATCTTGCGGAGTCGTAGTTCAGTTGGTTAGAACGCCAGCCTGTCACGTTGGAGGTCGCGGGTTCGAGTCCCGTCGGCTCCGCCATTATATTGAATAGAAAAGGGTCGCCCGCAAGGGCGGCTCTTTTGTATTCACCGACCGAAGTCGCATACAGACCCGTCCGTGCGCCGGTCGAAGCCTCTTGCGCTTAGCGGAGCGAGCACCGGTGTTTTGCTTTTCCAAAGTATGCCGACGGCACGAAATGTGATATGCATCGGCTTACACAAACAGAAATCAACATCGGGGGAGAAACAGATGCCAGCAGCCAGAGCCTATTCCGCAGCGAGCCAGACCTCGCCGCTCGAATCAACCACTATCGATCGAAGGGAACCGAAAGAGAACGACGTCGCGATCGAGATCCTTTTCTGCGGCGTATGCCATTCCGACCTTCATTACGCGCGGAACGAATGGCGCGACGTGATGGAGACGATCTATCCTTGCATACCGGGACACGAGATCATCGGACGCGTAACGGAAGTCGGTTCGGGCGTCAGCAAATTCAAGGAGGGCGAGCTTGTGGGCGTCGGATGCCTCGTAGGCTCGGACGGCGACTGCCCGAACTGCCTTGAAGGGCTTCAGCAATACTGCCCGAACATGATCCTGACCTACGGCGCGCCAGACGAGCATCTGGGCGGCGTCACCTACGGCGGATACTCGGACAGCATCGTCGTCAATGAGGATTTCGTCGTCCGCGTGCCCGACAACCTCGATCCCGCCGGGGCCGCGCCCTTGCTTTGCGCGGGAATCACGACGTATTCGCCTCTGCGCCACTGGGGCGTCGGTCCAGGGAAAAAGGTCGGCGTTGTCGGACTGGGAGGCCTCGGGCATATGGCCGTCAAGTTCGCGGACGCGTTCGGGGCCGATGTAGTAGTTTTCACGACTTCGCCCGAGAAGACCGAAGACGCGGTCAGGCTCGGAGCTGATGA
Organism: Aridibacter sp.; assembly: GCA_035513035.1. Classification (GTDB taxonomy): domain Bacteria; phylum Acidobacteriota; class Blastocatellia; order Pyrinomonadales; family Pyrinomonadaceae; genus Aridibacter. The sequence goes on along the minus strand of DATKCW010000047.1, from coordinate 53,558 downwards.
GGTCGTCGTGTCGCGCGATGCTGACGAGATGGCGAAGCACGCGGGGAGCTTTGACTTCATTCTCGACGCGGTTTCGGCGGTTCACGACATAAACACGTACGTTAATCTACTGAAACGCGACGGCAACTTGACTCTTGTCGGCGCACCTGAGAAGCCGATGCCGGTCGCCGCGTTTCCCTTGCTCTTCGGCCGCAGGAGCCTTTCCGGATCGCTGATCGGCGGACTTCCCGAGACACAGGAAATGCTTGATTTCTGCGGCGAGCACGGCATTACTGCCGATGTCGAAGTGATTCCTATCGCCAAGATCAACGAAGCCTACGAGCGGATGCTGAAATCCGACGTGAAATACCGCTTCTCGATTGATATGGCGTCACTGAAGTCCGAATAGCCGCAAGCGCCGGTCATTTAATCGACCATCCTGAATCCGATCCCGTCCGGGACTCGAAACCCTCAATGAACAATTCAAACGGAGCGGGTCGTGCGCGTTTAGGCGCCGGCCCGTCCGGTTTTAGATCGAGAACCGGGAGGATTTACATATGAAACTGAGTTTATTGATCATCGCACTGCTTGCGTCGACGGCGCTGCTCTTCACAGCTTGCCCGGCGCCCGAGATTACCAACACGGCCACAGCGCCTGCCACTGAAATGGAGGCAACGGCCGAGCCGTCACCGGAAAGAGCGAATACCGCAGACGAATCCGGGACCGACATCGTGGAGGGCGCGATGGCCTCGGATGACCACGCCACGCTGGTTTTCGCGGCCAAGGCGGCCGAGCTTGTGGAAACGCTAAAGGGCGAAGGTCCCTTCACGGTCTTCGCCCCGACCAACGCGGCATTCGAAAAGCTCCCAGAGGGCACCGTCGAGACGCTCCTCACGCCTGAGAACAAGGACCAGCTGAAGCGGATCCTGACCTATCACGTGGTAGCCGGCAGCCTGGACGCTGCCTCCGTAGCGAGAGCGATCGAGGATGGAGACGGGAAAGCGGTCCTGAAGACGGTTCAGGGCGATGAGATCACCGCTTCAAAGGAAGGAGACTCCTTTGTCATCACGGACGCGAAAGGAGGGAAGGCAAAGGTCAAAGCCGTCGATCTGAAGCAAGAGAACGGGGTCATCCACGTGATCGACACGGTGCGGATCCCTTCCAGCTAGCTTAATTTCGTTACGCGCTGCGGCCGCTTCTTCTGCGGTGTGACGTGCGGGAGACGCAGCCCGCGTAACAAAAGGACGCGGCCTTCAGGCTGCGCCCTTTTTATCTTGGTGTTGATCTTACCCCTTGATCTTACAACCTTTTGAAAATTGGATCCTTGAACCTGGAACCTGGAACTAGAAATCTTGAATCTGACTATCCTTTCCTGAGTTCGGTCAGCACCTGCTTTGCGACCGCCTTCAGCGTGTCGAACACGCCTTCGCCGCTTGTGGCGACCGCTTCGTAAACGGGCTCTCCTTTCTTCAAGAGTTCGGCGGTCAGTTCTTCGGAGGGCACTACGTTAGGCAGGTCGCGCTTGTTGAGCTGGAGCACGTAAGGGATCTTAATCAGATCGAATCCCTGAGCCTCGAGGTTCTCCTCGAGGTTGTAGAGTGATTCGATGTTCGCGTCCATCCTCTCTTCCTGGCTGTCGGCGACAAACACGACGCCATCGACACCCTTAAGGATCAGCTTTCTCGAGGCATCGTAATACACCTGGCCGGGCACAGTGTAGAGATGGAACCTGGTCTTGAATCCCCTCACCGTTCCGAGCTCGAGCGGCATAAAGTCGAAAAAGAGCGTCCGCTCGGTCTCGGTCGCCAGGCTGATCAGCTTTCCTTTCGCCTGCGGCGCGGTCGAGTCGTAGATGTATTGCAAATTTGTGGTCTTGCCGCAAAGACCCGGACCGTAATAAACGATCTTGCAGTTGATCTCCCTCGATGCGTAGTTGATGAATGTCATAACGTGAATGAACCGCCCTTCCAGCGGGAATACTAATTGAAAAGGCTGTCGATGTCCTCATCCGTGATCTCGGCGAAGAAGGAATTCTTGCTCGCTCGCTGCGCTTCCGAATCGCGCGCCACCTCGTCCAGCACGGCCGACACCTTGTAGCTCGCTTTTTTCGTCCGGAGTTTCACCAGCCCCAGGGTTGAGCGCTGGTCGAAGACGACCACGAGAAGGCTTCTGCCGATCACGCTGATGAAGATGCTCTCTTTTTCGCCCTCGTGAACTACCGCGGGGAACTCGTCCTCGCCGATCAGCCTCGCCATGCTGCTTGTCGCCGCGACGTTTCCCGCCGCCAGCGAGGCAAAACTGGTCGTGTCCATGTCGCCTATCTCACCGTAGTAGGTGATCGGCTGACCGTCCCGATCAACCAAAAAAACAGCGCGCGCTGCGGATTCAACGCACAGTTTCGCGAGAATGTGCTTGAGCTGTTCGAAATGGATCTCGCTGATAATGACAGGCGCGTCAGCCATTTTTAGGTGTGAGTCTTGTTGTACGGACCGAAAACGAGGTAAGAGCGTGATCTTACGTGAACGAGATTACATTAAAGATTTAGAAGTTGATAAGGCAGGTTTGTAGGTCAACCGCACTAGTTTTTAAGGTACCATACCGATCAAAATTGCTTCAAGTGTTTTCTCGTGTTTAACCGACTCTTAACCATCTTGAGGACCAAATTGCGGGCCAATTTGCATTGGTGTTAGAATCCTCAATTGTTTCGGCGGTCGGATCATCGTCGGAACGGCTCTCCTGACCGGTTGCAAGACGCGACTACCGAGCGTCTTCAGAGGCCATCACCTCCGTTCCCTTTCGCGACCGAATCTCCGCTGCGAGATGATGAGAAATCACGTATTCACAACACGGTCCTCCAGACTGCGCATCGTGGCCATCGGAGGCGGGAACGGGCTTTCGACCTTACTTTCAGGCCTGAAAGCGTTTGTCGGCGCCGAACGATCGGAGCCGATATGGGTCGGCGACCTTGCGGCCGTGGTTGCGGTCTCCGATGACGGAGGAAGTTCGGGACGGATCCGCGACGAACTGCAGATACTGCCTCCGGGCGACATACGGAACTGCATGGTCGCCCTTTCCGAGGATTCGCACCTGTTATCGAAGCTTTTCCGGCACAGGTTCACGGGCGAAGGTGAGCTTGCGGGCCACAGTTTCGGCAATCTCTTTCTCGCCGCATTGTCGGAGATCACGGGCGATTTCTCCGAGGCGGTAAAGCTCTCTTCCGAGATCCTTGTCAGCAAGGGCCACATTTATCCGGCGACGATCGAAGACGTGAGGCTCGTCGCGGAGCTCGAGACGGGCGAAGCGATATACGGCGAAACCAACATCGGAAAGAGCGGGTCCAGGATCAAACGGTTAAAGCTCGAGCCCGAGACCTGCCTTCCGCTTTCCGAAACCCTCGACGCCATAGAGGCCGCCGACATTATCTCGGTCGGCCCGGGCTCCCTTTTCACAAGCCTCTTGCCGCCGCTTCTCGTCAGCGGGGTGGCGGAGGCGATCGCCCGTTCGAAGGCAAAGAAAGTATTCGTGTCGAACCTCATGACCCAGCCGGGAGAAACGGACGGTTTCTCTGCTCGGCGCCATCTTGAGGTGATCACCGAGCACGCGCCGCAGCTTTCGTTCGATTTCCTGATTGTAAACAGCCAGCCGATCAAGGATGAGCAGGCCGAGAAATACGGTGGAACCGGCGCCCGCCAGATCGGTATCGGGAAGTCAATAACTCCCGAGTCGATTGAAGGCGTGAAAATCATCTATGGTAATCTATTGGACATTGGAGAGAAGGTGCGGCACCATCCCGAAACTCTTGCGCGGACAATACTTCGGTGCGCTTCCGACCCGCCCTCGGACCGGCAGAACCGGGGGATCGAACGGCGTCTGGTCGCGGACTGAGCCCCCGCTCTGAAAGTGATCTATGGATAACAAGCCACTCGACGTCTTGATCCTTGCCGCCGGTCTCGGCACAAGGATGCGGTCGGATATCGCGAAGGTCCTTCACCGGCTCGACGGGCGTCCGCTGATCAACCACGTCTGCCGGACCGCCGCCGCCCTTGCTCCCCGAAAGGTCTTTGTCGTCGTGGGTCATCAGGGTGATGACGTTCGCGAGGCCGTGTTCGAAGAACTTGAAGCGGAGCACGTCGAGTTCGTCTGGCAAAGGGAACAGCTCGGGACCGGAGACGCCGTCAATTCGGCGCGCGAGCACCTCGAGAACTCGGGATCGGAACTGCTCGTTCTCTCAGGCGATGTCCCGATGATCCGTGCCGAAACCCTCGCCGGACTCGTCCGGCAGCATCAATCTCATCGTGGAAAGGGAGCCGCTTGCACGCTTGTCAGCGTTGAACTGGACGATCCCACGGGGTACGGCCGCGTGATCCGCGATTCGGCGGGGCTTTTCGAAAAGATCGTCGAACAGAAGGACGCGACCGAGGAAGAACTGAAGCTTCGCGAGATCAACGCCGGCATCTATTGCTTCGATACCGACAAGCTATTCGAAGCGCTTGGAAGGGTCAGCAACGACAACGCGCAGGGCGAGTATTACCTTACCGACGTGCCGGGGGTCCTGAAGGAGGTCGGCGAAGCGGTCTCGATCTTCAAGCTCAAGGACGGTTTCGAGATCGAGGGGGTCAATGACCGGCGGCAGCTTGCCGCCCTAGAGCGTTCGATCCGCCGAAGGACCGTCAAAAGGCTCATGCTGGATTTCGGCGTCACGGTCATCGATCCCGAAAGGACCTATGTCGCGGGATCGGTCGTGGTCGGGCGCGACTCGACGATCCATCCGGACGTAACTCTCGAAGGCGAAACCAGGATCGGGGACGCCTGCGTGATCAGGTCCGGAACAAGGATCAGCGATTCTAAGATCGGCCACGGAGTCGAGATCAAAGACAATTGCGTGATAGACGACGCGGAGGTTGCGAACGGGTGCACGATCGGGCCGATGGCGCACCTCAGACCCGGGGCGAGTCTCGAAGAAGGCGCCCGGATAGGTAATTTCGTAGAGGTCAAGAAATCGGTCATCGGAAGGAACTCGAAGGTCAATCACCTCAGTTACATCGGCGACGCAACGATCGGCGAGAACACGAACATCGGCGCCGGCACGATCACCTGTAATTACGACGGGAAGAACAAACACCGGACCGAGATAGGGAACCGCGTGAAGATCGGGTCGAACACGATGCTGGTGGCGCCCGTTAGAATAGGAGACGGTTCCGTCACCGGGGCAGGAACTGTAGTGACTAAGGATATACCGCCGAACAAGCTTGTCGTCGGTGCGCCCGGAAGGGCGATCAGGTCGCTTTCGGAAGAAGATCAAGATTGAAGACAGGCTCCCGAGCGGGCCGCCCAGGAAGATATGTGTGGAATTGTCGGATACGTGGGTAACAAGCAGGTCGTGCCTCTGATCGTGGAGGGTCTCAGGAAGCTCGAGTACAGGGGATACGACTCGGCGGGCATCGCCGTCGTGGATGAGGAAAAAAGCCTCTCGATCCGCCGCGCGGAAGGAAAGCTGCGGAACCTAGAAGAAGCGATCAGGCTGAACCCTCTCGACGGGAACTACGGGATCGGGCACACGCGCTGGGCGACGCACGGCCGGCCGACCGAAGAGAACGCGCATCCTCACAGGGACTGTTCGGGAAGGATAGTAGTCGTTCACAACGGCATCATCGAGAACTATCTCGCGCTCAAAGAGATGCTTCGCGAGAAAGGCCACGAGTTCAAGACGGAGACCGATACGGAGATCGTCGCGCACCTGATCGAGGAGCACCAGAAGGAAGGACTGAGCTTTGAGGACGCGGTGAGGACGGCGGCGGGCCGGCTCAAAGGCATCTTCGCGCTCTCGATCATCTCGGCCGACGAACCTGACAAGATCATCGCCGTACGCGAGGGGCCTCCGGTCGTGATCGGCCTGGGCGACGGCGAGTTCTTCGTCGCGTCCGACATTCCCGCCATACTTCAGCACACACGCGATGTTTTCTACCTGGGCGAACGCGAGATCGCGATCCTGACAAAAGACTCGGTCCGCGTGATGGATTTCGACGGGAACGCGGTCGAACCGAAACAGCAGAGGATCACATGGGACCCGATCATGGCCGAGAAAGGCGGGTTCAAGCATTTTATGCTGAAGGAGATCTTCGAACAGCCGAGGGCCGTCCGAGACACCGTTCAGGGCCGCATCTCGCTCGACGACGGAAAGGTTTATCTCGACGAGATGGACATTTCAGAGGAAGAGTTCAGGGAGATCACTTCGATCAAGATTGCGGCCTGCGGGACCTCCTGGCACGCAGGCATCGCCGGCGAGTACATGCTCGAGGAACTCGCTGAAGTTCCGGTCGAGGTCGATTACGCGTCGGAATTCAGGTATCGCAAGCCGATCCTGCGCGAAACGGACCTTTTGCTTGTCATTTCGCAGTCGGGCGAAACAGCGGACACGATCGCCGCCATGCGCGAGGCGAAGGCCGCCGGCTGCAAGGTGCTCGCTATCTGCAACGTGCAGGGTTCGATGATCACCCGCGAGGCGGACGGCACGATCCTCACGCACGCCGGCCCCGAGATCGGTGTCGCGTCGACGAAGGCATTCACGTCGCAGATGATCGCGATCTACCTTTTCGCGCTCTATCTGGGACAGCTGAAAGGCCTGATCTCGGAGGAAGGAGCCAAGCGTCACGCGCAGGAACTTGCGGAGCTTCCCTTGAAGATCGAGCATCTTCTGAGCGACGCGGACACGATCGAGGAGCTCTCGAAAGAGTTCTTCCGTTCGCAGGATTTCCTGTACCTCGGCCGCGGAATTAACTTCCCGGTCGCTCTCGAGGGTGCATTGAAGCTGAAGGAGATCTCTTATATCCACGCCGAAGGTTATCCCGCCGGTGAAATGAAGCACGGGCCGAACGCTCTCATAGATGAAGAGCTTCCCGTTGTTGTCGTCAACACACGCGAAGAGGGAAATCCCGACAGCGAGCTTCGGTACGAGAAGACGCATTCGAACATAGTCGAGGTCAAATCGAGGGACGGGATAATCCTCTCGGTGCTGACGGAGAACGATGAAATGAGTTCAATCGTTTCGGACTACGTCATCGAAGTGCCCGAAACAACCGACCTTCTGGCGCCCGTGCTTTCCGTCGTGCCGCTTCAGCTTCTCGCGTACCATATCGCGGTCCGCCGCGGTTGTGACGTGGACCAGCCCAGAAACCTGGCGAAATCCGTCACGGTCGAGTAGCGTTCTACTGAGGCATTCTCCCCGTTGTTGCGATCACAAAAAGAATAGTTTTGAAGTAAGGCGGCCCCTGTCATCCTGTCAAGGTAAGAGAGGTTGCAATGCTCGGGAGGAGCCCGCACATAAGCTTTTCTGAAACGAAATGCGACACGGAGATCGTCGGTTTCGCGCTTGAAAGGGTAAGGGGTATCGAGCGGCTTTCGGAACGGTGCTACGCGACCCTGTCCGGCGGAGAACGTCAGCGAACGCATCTCGCGCGGGTCCCTGCTAGGATCTGGGAACCGCCGGCCGAAGGGGCGCGGTTGCTTCTTCTCGACGAGCCCACGAAAGGCCTCGACATATCGCACCAGGATATGGCCCTTGCAACTGCACGCGAGCTGGCGTCGGAAGGCACCGCTGTCGTGCCTGTGCTTCACGACCTGAATCTGGCGGCGCAGTACGCTGATAAGATACTCGTATTGAAAGAAGGGAGGCGGGCCGAGCTCGGCTCCCCCTCGGTAGTTCTGAATCCCGGTCTGATCAGGGAGGTTTACGGGATCGAAGCTCACATTTCGGCGCACCCCAGAAGAAGGGACATTCCAATTGTCGTGCCGATCGGAGCCGCAGGATCGAACGGAGCCGGCCGGGCTGTCTCGGCGTCGGCCAGATAATTTCAAAGTGAGGTAAAATGGAAGGCGCAACTGAAATGAGAAGCGAAGGCCTGAAGCGGGCCTATGAGGAATTCAAAAAAGGAAATCCGGGGACCCGCATACGCGACACCGCCGTCGCGCTGAATATCAGCGAAGGGGAACTGCTCGCGACTAGCGTCGGCGAAACGTCGGTCCGGCTAAAGCCTGAGTTCAAGCCCTTGCTTCACGAGCTTCATACGCTTGGACGGGTGACGGCATTGACGAGGAACGAAGAGATCGTTCACGAGAGAAAAGGCGTTTACGAGAACGCCCAGACGGATCTTCCGCACAAGATGGCGCTGTTCGTGAATCCGGACATCGATCTGAGGATCTTTTTGAACGGCTGGCATCACGCATTCGCCGCGACGGTTGAAAACCCAAGAGGGACCCTCCGGAGCATCCAGATCTTCGACAAGGACGGGACGGCGGTCCACAAGATCTACCTTACCGAGAAGAGCGATGTCGAGGCGTACGAGAAACTCATCGCGAAGTATCGCTCCGAGGATCAATCGAAAGTCCTGAACGTCGACGCGAAGGCCGCTCCTTCGGCCGACCTTATCGATTCCGAGTTCGATATCGAGGGATTTCGCAGGGAATGGTCCGGGCTGAAGGACACGCACGATTTCTTCTCGCTGCTGAGGAAGTTCAAGGTTGGAAGGCGCCAGGCGCTTCGGCTGGCCGGCGAGGAGTTTGCCAAAGAGGTGCCCGCGGACAGCTTCAAGTTTGTACTCACCGAGGCTCGCGACAGAAAGCTGCCTATCATGGTCTTTGTAGGAAACGACGGGATCATCCAGATACATACCGGAGAGGTGGAGAACGTCGTCGAAGCGCGCGGCTGGTACAACGTGATGGACCCGGACTTTAACTTGCACATCGACCAGGAAAAGGTCGATTCCTCATTCGTCGTCCGCAAGCCGACCGAGGACGGCACGGTAACAAGCCTTGAGCTCTTCAACCGCGAGGGCCGCGACATCGCCTTGCTGTTCGGCAAGCGGAAGCCGGGAATCCCCGAACGGGAAGACTGGCGGGAGCTCGTCGCCGACCTCGAAGCTGCAGTCGTAAATTAAAAGAACTAGAGCCGGGGCAACAATTACCCGGGTCTTCAGTCCGCCCCAAGGAACTCCTCCCGATTCGCCCGCCTGCCCTGATCTCGATACACAGAGTCCTTCCGGGCAGGACAGATGAAATTTTCGCCCCCCGCTTTGGTATCCTAAGTCGAACGGGGACGAGGAACTATGCGCGCGCTGAGATTCGACGGAAACAAACTTGGGCTGGAGCAGATCCCTTTTGGTGAAGTGACGGGAGAAGCGAAGATCCGGGTCCTCCTTTCGGGAATCTGCAACACGGACCTCGAGATCGTCCGCGGATACGCCGGATTCCGGGGCACGCTCGGCCACGAGTTCGTCGGCGTCGTCGAGGAATCGCCGGAAGATTCTTCGATTGTCGGCAAAAAGGTCGTCGGCGAAATAAACGTAGGCTGCAACGATTGCCCGCTTTGCGCGAAGGGCGACCCGAGGCACTGTCCGGAGCGGACCGTCCTCGGGATCGTCGGCCGCGACGGATGCCACGCCGAGTTCGTGAGCCTCCCTTTGCGGAATCTTGTCGAGGTCCCCGACGAAATCCCCGATGAACACGCGGTTTTCACGGAGCCGCTGGCCGCCGCATACGGGATTACGGAACGCGCGGCGATCGAGCCCGGAATGAAGGTCGCCGTGATCGGCGACGGAAAGCTCGGCATCCTGTGCGCCTGGAGCCTCGCCCGCCGCGCGCAACATCTTTATCTGATAGGCAAGCATCAGAGCAAGCTAAATATGGCCCAGACGGCGGAAGTTGAGGTCATCCTCCTTGAGGATGCGGGAAAGATGGCGCGCTCATTCGATATCGTGATCGAAGCGAGCGGGTCCGGATCGGGGCTTTCAACCGCCCTCGATCTGCTCAAACCGCTCGGAAGACTCGTACTTAAATCGACGGTCCACGGCACAGTGAGCTGGGAACCGTGGCGGGTCGTGGTCGATGAGGTGACCGTCATCGGCTCGCGATGCGGCAGGTTCGCACCCGCCCTGGAACTCCTGAGTTCGGGCGAGGTCGATCCGACGCCATTGATCTCGGAGGAACTAACCCTCCTTGACGGCGTTGAAGCTTTCAAGACCGCCGCCCGTCCCGGAGTGATGAAGGTCCTACTCAAGATGGAAGCAGGGACCGGATAACAAATCCTGACGCGAAACGTAAATATTGTCTTAAACGGGTCGGCACTCTATACTCGGTCAACACGGCCGGCTGCCGGCAACTGATGCACAAGGAGACGCAGTAATGTCCAAGTTGACCAGCGAACACACTCAAAGGGATCTTTTCCGTGAGTTGTGGATAAGCAGTTTTTCATTAATCATCCTCGCGCTGACTTCCGGTGGGGCAGTTGTTGCCCAGACACCGGAAGCGACGGTGCCGGCGAAAAGCACGGCGTCGTCGCCTGAGCGGCTTTCGGCCTCGTTCGCGGAAGTCGCGAAGGTTGTCGAGCCGGCGGTGGTCAACATCGACACCAAAGGGAAGGTCCCCGATATTCAGGTTGAGGGTGACGGCGGCGAAGATGCCGACGACATTCTGGAGTTTTTCAGAAGGCGGCTCCCTTCGCGACCGAGCTACGCGGTCGGCAGCGGCTTTATCGTCGATCCCAAAGGATACATCCTGACGAATTACCACGTCGTCGAGGACTCTTCCCGCATCACGGTCAGGCTGCAGAGCGGGGAAGAATACACGGCCCGGATCGTCGGAGCCGACGAGGAAACCGATCTCGCGGTGCTGAAGATCGATGCGGGCGCGGAACTTCCGCATCTTCGATTTGGAAATTCGGATGCCGCGCGGATCGGAGACTGGGTGCTGGCGGTCGGCTCGCCCTTCGGGCTCGCCCGCACCGTTACTGCTGGCATCATCTCGCAGACCAGGCGTGAGACGCCATCGGGAAACCCGTTCCAGAGATTCATCCAGACCGACGCGGCGATCAACCGCGGGAACTCCGGAGGGCCGCTCGTGAACCTTCGGGGAGAAGTGATCGGTGTCAACTCTCAGATCGCGACCTCGACCGGCGACTACAACGGCATCGGATTCGCGCTTCCTTCCAATGAGGCCGAGTATGTTTACAAGCAGATCCTCAGTTCCGGAAAGGTCCGGCGCGGCTACCTAGGGGTTTTCCTGGATTCGGTAAAGAAGGAATTCGCTGACGTTTACGGACTTCCTGAAGCCAAGGGCGCGATCATCACTTCGGTGAGGGACAACGACGGAGCCGCTTACAAGGCCGGCCTGAAGGGCAACGACATCATCGTCTCGGTCGACGGCAAGGCGGTGGAAAGCGCTCAGGACCTGATCTCAAAGATCGCTTCGATCGAGCCCGGCAACGATGTAGTTATCGGGTATCTGCGCGAGAACGGAAGCGAGCTCGAAAGCAGGACCGTTTCCGTCCGGTTGGCTGAAAGGCCTTCGACCGACCTTGTCGTCGATGACAACACGCGGCGCAGCCTTCCCGTGGACGGAAAGGCGCAGGAGATCGCTCCGCTGGGGCTGACGCTTTCGGAAATGAATTCGAACTTTGTCCGCACCTTCACGCTGCGAGGCGTAAAACTCGGCGAGATCTTCGAGAATAACGACCTCTCCGGATTGGTCGTGAGAAGCGTCGATCCGGCTAGTTTTGTCGCCGACGTTAAAGACTCGACCGGCGGGCCCGCGCTCAGCGAGGGTGATTTGATTCGCCGGATTAATCGGGTTAATGTTACTGATCTGGGATCTTTTAACAGGATCGCGGGCAAGCTGTCGAAGGGCTCTCCGGTGGTGCTTCACGTGGCGACCTACGACAGGAGGACCAGGCGGGTGATCCCGAGGATCGTTCAGTTTACGATCCAGTGAGATAAACAAAATTCATACAAGATGGGCGGCGGCGAAGAGGAAACACTCGTTACCGTCCATTATTTTTTTTTACAAGGAACGTTATGGCAAAGGCTACGAAAGCAAAGAACGGAAAAGAAACGCAAAGGTCGGTCAAGACCTTTCACAATTACATCGGCGGGGAATGGGTGAAGTCCGCATCGGGCGAATGGTTCGACAACGTAAACCCCGCTGATAGATCGGACATCGTGGGACGGTTTCCCAGATCGAACGCTGAAGACGTCGACCGGGCCGTCGCTGCGGCGAAGGAATCGGCGGCAAGATGGCGCAGGACGCCTGCGCCGAGACGGGCGGAGATCCTGTTCAGGCTCGGCGAGATCCTCAGGGAGAACAAGCAGAGGTATTCTGAGGAAATGACCCGCGAGATGGGAAAGGTCCTCAAGGAGACCGGAGGCGATGTCCAGGAAGCGATCGACTGCACGTACTACACGGCGGGAGAGGGCCGAAGGCTCCACGGCTTCACGACGAAGGCGGAGATGCCGAACAAATACGCGATGTGCGAACGCCAGCCGGTCGGGATCTGCGGCCTGATCACGCCGTTCAACTTTCCTATGGCGATCCCCTCTTGGAAGCTCATCCCCGCGCTCGTCTGCGGGAACACCGTCGTCATAAAGTCCGGCGAGGACGTTCCGTTATCCACTATCAACCTGGTCAAGGCCTGCGAGAAGGCCGGAATTCCGAAGGGCGTTGTAAACGTCGTCAACGGATTCGGAGAGGCAGGCGCGGCGCTTGTCGGCCACGAAGACGTCAGGCTGATCTCCTTTACCGGATCGACCGACACCGGAAAGCTGATCGCCGAACATTGCGCCCGCGACAACAAGATCGTCTCGCTCGAGATGGGGGGCAAGAACGCGATCATCATCAACGACGACGCCGACATCGACAACGCCGTCGAGGGATCTTTGTGGGGCGCGTTCGGAACGTCCGGCCAGCGCTGCACGGCCTCGTCGCGGCTGGTCGTACACAAGAAGGTTTACAAGAAGTTCGTCGAAAAACTTGTCGAGAGGGTAGCGAAACTCAGGGTCGGGAACGGCCTCGATCCGAAGACGGAAGTCGGCCCTGTCATCAACCGGCAGGCGATGGATAAGATCCTCGGCTATATCGAGGTAGGTAAGAACGAGGACAAGGCGAAGCTCGCTGTCGGCGGGAAAGCGCTGACGAAAGGCGAGTACAATAACGGATTCTTCATCGAGCCGACGGTGTTCACCGATGCCGACCGGAATATGAGGATCTCGCAGGAGGAGATCTTCGGCCCAATCACGACGGTGATCCCGTTCTCAGATCTGGATGAAGCGATCGATATCGTAAACGATGTGAAATACGGGCTCTCATCGGCGATCTACACGCAGGATGTGAACAAGGCCTTCTACGCGATGCAGGAGCTTTACACGGGCATCTGCTACGTAAACTCCGCCACGATCGGCGCCGAGGTCCATCTTCCGTTCGGCGGGACCAAAGGGACCGGCAACGGACACCGCGAGGCCGGCACGCAGGTGCTCGACATTTTCAGTGAGTGGAAGGCGATCTACGTCGATTTTTCGGGCCGGCTTCAGAAGGCCCAAATCGACGAGGTCGAGGTCTGAATTCGTCTCAACCGGCAAGCGAAAACCCTCGGGACAGCCGTGTCATCCGCGGGTTTTTGTGGTTTAATATCCCTCACAAAATCCCAATTTTATAGGTAAGTATATGAAGATCGGACTTCCAAAAGAGATCAAGGACAACGAATACCGTGTCGGGTTGGTGCCGGCCGGGGTCAGGGCGCTGACGGACGCCGGACACGAGGTTTTTGTCGAGAGGCACGCCGGACAGGGTTCCGGTTTTGAGGACGAAGCTTATGTCAGCGCGGGGGCGAAGATCCTGGAATCGGCCGACGATGTGTGGGCCGAGGGCGATATGGTCGTCAAGGTCAAGGAGCCGATCGCTCCGGAATACACCAGGATGCGCGACGGCCAGGTGCTCTTCACCTACCTCCACCTCGCGCCCGAGTTCGAGCTGACCAGGCAGATGCTGGAACGCAAGGTTACAGGAGTCGCATACGAGACGATCACGGACAAAGAGGGAAGGCTTCCGCTCCTGACCCCTATGTCCGAAGTGGCGGGACGTATGAGCGTCCAGGTCGGCGCGACGTACCTCGAGAAGATGAACGGCGGGCGCGGGATCCTGCTCGGCGGAGTTCCCGGCGTTCCCGCGGCTGATGTCGTGATCATCGGCGGAGGCGTGGTCGGGACCGAGGCGGCGAAGATGGCCGTGGGGCTCGGCGCGCACGTCACGATCATCGACATTAACCTGGACAGGCTGCGGGAACTCGACGACATCTTCCTTTCGAAGATCCAGACGCTGGCTTCCAGCAGGTACCAGATCCACGAGGCGATCTCGCACGCCGATCTTATTATCGGCGCGGTCCTGATCCCCGGCGCTTCGGCTCCGAAGCTGATCACGCGCGATATGCTGAAGGACATTCCGAACGGAGCGGTTCTTGTGGACGTCGCCGTCGATCAGGGCGGATGCTTTGAAACCACGCGCGCGACCACGCATTCAAACCCGACCTATTACGAGGAAGGAGTCCTTCATTACTGCGTCGCGAACATGCCGGGCGCGGTTCCGAGGACTTCGACGTTTGCGCTGACGAATGCTACTCTGCCTTACGCGCTCGCGCTCGCCAACAAGGGATTCGAAAGGGCGATCGCGGATGACGAAGGGCTTGCGGAAGGCGTGAACACCTACGCCGGAAAGCTGACGTACGAGGCCGTCGCGACATCGCAGAACCTCGAATACACGCCGCTTTCCTCGCTGATCGGCGATGCGGCGGCGAGCGCATAGCGTCGGAAAAACTGATCTGATCGACGATGCCTGCCGGCAGGAGACACACGATCTTCGGCCGGCAGGCTTTATTTTGCTCGAAACCGACGCTTGCAACGCCAGGGATCGGCTGAGAGAATCGGGGATATGTACGAGTTCGCCGTCACTCCGGCGGTAACACAACTCAGAAGGCCCGGGGTCACCATCGATTCGATAATCCCGGGTACGATCGCGGACGAGGTCGGCCTCGAGTCCGGGGACCGGATCACGAAGGTGAACGGACGCCCGGTGCGCGACTACCTCGATTTCCGCTTCCAGACGTCCGGCGAGGTGGAGATGATCCTTCTCGTGAAGAAGGCCGGCGGCGAGACCTGGGAAGTGGATATCGAGCGCGAAGAGGGCGAGGACCTGGGCATCGAGTTCGAGCAGATCATCCCGCGCCAGTGCGCCAATGAATGCATCTTCTGCTTCTGCAAAGGCAATCCGGAAGACGCGCGCCCTTCGCTGTTCGTCCGCGACGAGGACATACGGCTTTCGTTCCTGTACGGCAACTACACGACGATGACCTCCGTGACGGAGGACGAGATGAAGCGGATCATCGAGCAGAGGCTCTCTCCGCAATACGTTTCGATCCACGCGACGGATGCGAAAACGCGCGCGTATCTGCTGGGGATCGAGGAGGAAAAGGCCGACATTTCTGACAAGCTCGAAAGACTGCTCGCGAACGACATAGAGATCCACGCGCAGGTCGTCCTTTGTCCCGGGATCAACGACGGAAAAGTACTCGAAAAGACACTCCGCGATCTCGCCTCGCTGCATCCGGGCGTGGTTTCCACGGCGGTCGTTCCTGTCGCATTGACCCGTTACAACAAGGACGAAAGGCTTACGAAGGTCTCTCCGGAATTCTGCCGAAGGACGATCGAGGAGGTCGGCCAGCTTCAGGAGGAGTTCCGCGAGAAGATCGGGACCACGTTCGCTTTTCTGGGTGACGAGATCTACGTGAAGGCGGGCGTTCCGGTACCCTCGCGGGAACATTACGGCGAATACCCTCAGATCGAGGACGGCGTTGGGATGATCAGGACGTTCATACGGGAGTTCGACGAGTTCCTCGAAGAGCTTCGGGAAGGGCCAGCCGTCGCGGGTTCCGGCCCGAAACGGAATCCCCGGCTCAATGAGTTGGCCGCCGTGCCGGAAACCGCTTCGGTTGTGCCGGCGCTTGGATCGCTGAACGGGACCGTGTTCACCGGCGAGATGTTCGCTCCTTTCCTTGAAAGCCAGCTTGAAAGGCTGAACCATCTGATCGGAGCCGATCTGAAGGTGTTCGCCGTTCCGAATACGTACTTCGGAGGCGATGTGTCGGTCGCAGGGCTTCTTTCGGGACAGGACTTCCTGGCCGTTCGGGACAAAGCGTTCGGCGATTTTGTCGTTATACCTCCCGCCGTGATCAAGTCCGACGAACCGATATTGATCGACGGGATGCAGTTCGACGAACTGAAGGCAGCATTCGACGTTCCTGTCTACGCGGCCGATCTGATGGCCCTCGTCCGCCGCAGCCTGATCTCAGGCGAATTGCCCCTCAGCGAGTGAAAGAGGCTCGCTCCCGAAAAAAAAAGGAGGATCAAGATGCTTGCACCCGGAGACGAGGGCCGGACCCGTATGGCCAGGATCATATTGATCGTGGTGACGCTAATGATCGCCGTCCCCTTTCTTTTAATAGGGATCGGTTTCATCGTCGCCGGTTTTCTTACGGACGACTCGATCGCGACCTCAGACGGGTTTCCCTTGCGGATCTTCTTCTTCGTTTTGGGCGGAGGCTTTGTCGTGGCGGCCGCCGCGACGGTCGCTCTGAAAGTTGCCCTTATGTACGTCTTCCGGTATCTGTCGAAAGGCCTCGAGGATCGGAAGAAGACGATCGCAGAGCTGCAGGAAAGAGGATTGAAGGGGACAGCGACAGTTGTGGAGCTGATCGACACCGGGATGCTGATCAACCACAACCCGCGCGTGACGCTTGTCCTCGACGTCGTCGTAGAACGTCAGCCGGCCTACCAAATACGCAAGACCGAAACTGTCCCTATAACACGCCTGCCTCAGATCCAGCCCGGGCAGTCGATCGAAGTTCTTGTTGATCCCAACGAACGAGAGAACCCCGACCGTGTGATGATAATGCTGAAGTGAGCTGCGGGTGGTGAGCGGTAAACGGTGAGCGGTAAGCAGTGAGCGGTGAGCGGTAAGCAGTGAGCAGCGAGCGGTGAGCGGTAAGCAGTGAGCGGAGAGCCGTACACAGTAAAAGCGGGGCTTGTCCCCTCCCTTTACATTTCGCAGTGAGCAGATTCCGGGGCGCCGTGCGGCGCAGAAATGTGCCTGCTCAATCCATCCGCGCCTGAAGACGCGATGCGGGCAGGATGCCCGCGCTCCAGTAGTTGAGGAGGACAAGCTCACCGCTCACCGCTGACGGCTCACCGCTCACCGCTGACGGCTCACCGCTGACGGCTCACCGCTCACCGCTGACGGCTCACCGCTCACTGCTGACGGCTCACTGCCCCAGAGCTTTCAGCTTGATCTCGAACATTTTCTCCCAGTTCTTGCCGGTGACGAAGATCCGGTCGCCCTCCGGATCGTAAGCGATTCCGTTCAAAGTGTTCTCGGCGTTCCGCGCGATGTCGTCGGGCGAGATGCTTCCGAGGTCGATCCACCCGGTCAGCTTTCCGGTCGAAGGATCGATCCTTGCGATGTGGTTGGGTTTCCCGATCTTGTCCGAATGCCAGATGTTCGCCCATATCTCGCCTTTGACCCATTCGAGCTCGTTTATGCTCATCAGGGGCCGACCGTTCTCGTCGTTGACGACGATCGTCTTTACGGTCTGATACCTCTCCGGATCGACCACGCGGATGACGTGCGTGCCGTCGCTGTGGTAGAGCATCTTGCCGTCCGTGGTCAGCCCCCATCCTTCGCCGCTGTAACGGAACTCGCGCAGAAGCTTGAAGCCGTTCAGGTCGTAGACAAAGCCGATCCCGGCCTGCCAGGTGAGCTGATATATTTTGCCGTCGAGCAGAGCGATCCCTTCCGCGAAGAACTCCCGGGGGACATCGTACTTCTGGAGCACCTTTCCGGTCTCGATCTCGACCTTCCTGAGCGAGGACGAGCCGTACTGCCCCGTACTCTCGTACAGGAATCCGTTGTGAAAGAAGAGTCCCTGCGTGAACGCGTTCTTGTCGTGTTTGTAGGACTTGATGATGTCGTAGCCGTACGAAGGGACGGCAGAAGTTCCGCTCGGCGGATTGGTCACGACCGCCGGGCGGTTCGCGCTCGCACCGTTGCAGGAGAACAGCAGCGCGGCGGCGGCGATCATAATAAAGATCTTCATAGTGAATTTGATTCTGCCGGTGATCCGGCGTCGCGGCGGAGTCCTCATCTTCCTAGCGCTCGTCTGATCGCCTTCCTGAAACTGGATGCGGAAAGCGTCCTGACCTTGTAACCGTTGACGTAGATGCTGGGCGTTCCGTTCACACCGTAGTTCTCTCCGTCGGCAATGTCCTTCCTTACTTCCTCGGAGAGTTCCGGATCGTTCATATCCCTCCGGAAACGGCTCAGGTCGAGCCCCGCCTGGTCGGCGTAGGCGGCGAGCGATTCGTTGTCGAGCGCGTCCTGGTTATTGTACAGCAGCTCGATATATTCGAAGAATTTGTCCTGCTTCTTCGCAGCACCGGCGGCGACCGCCGCACGAAACGCGTTGTCGTGTATCCGTTCAAGCGGGAAGTCCCGAACGACGAGCCGGACGTCGGTTCCGAATTCCCCGATGACCTTCTTGAGCACGGGATGCACGCCTGCGCACGTCGGGCACTGGAAATCGCTGAACATCACGACCGTGACCCTCGCATTCTTGCGGCCGATAAATGGGTCGTCATCCGCAGAAACGGACTGAATGAATGGAGCGACCTCTTTCACGAAGTTGATCACACGGTACTTCTTGTAAAGTCCCGAACGAAGGTCGTTTTCGAGCCCTTCGCGCTCCAGATCGGAGAAGTCCTTCATTTTGTCGGTGATCTCGCGGGCGATCAGGTCACTTGTCGTAATCCCGAGGCTTTCGGCCTCAGATGTGTAAACCGCTGCGTCGACAACCTGCGTGACCGAACGGATCACGGCGTCGACTACGTCCGCCTCCATCTCATAGAGGGCGAGCCCATTCCGGCGCTGGTACTCGAGATACAGGATCGACCTGTCGTCTATCGTTGCGATGATGTCGGACGCCTTGATGCCGTTCGAGTTTATGTCCTTCCCAAGTGAAATCTTATGGTTTGCCCGCAGCGCCTTGAGGAACTCCTCGTGTCTTTTGCGTTCGGCCTCGCGATTCAGGAATTCGATTATCTGGCCGCGTACCCTTTCGAGCGGCACGCCGCCGATCTGGTCCTTGCTTTCATCGTAGATGCGCTTGATGTGGTCTTCGGTGGGAGCGGGAAGATCAGCGGCAACCTCGGAATCTACAAGCTTTTCGATCGTGATTTCGCGCTTCAAGGCTTCCATCTCGAGGACCTTCCGGTCGATCTGCTGTTCGAGAAGTTCGCGCCTTGCGGCCGCCAGTTTCTCCGGCAGCGCGAGCCACGCCTCGGCGACGGCGGGCTCCAGGTCCTGAGCGGTGATGGTCCGTCCACCGATCGCGGCAAGGGCCTCGGTCGGAGCCTGGGCAGAGACCGCTACAGCGGCCGCCGACATAATAATTCCTGCGATGATCGTTCTCATTCTCTTAAACACACCTGATCTTACCCGGATCTATCCTGACCGCCTCAGTTTCGGTCGGCTCACCGAACACCCTCGGGTGAAAGATCTTCGCGATGATCTCCGCGCCGCCGATAACTCTGGGCCCCGGTCTTGAAAAGTAAGCGCTGGCATCGAGCGCCCACACATTTCCGTTCGCGATGGCCGGCAGGCTCTTCAACTCCGAAGGGAAGGAGGTCCTCTCCAGCTGTTCAAATATTCCCCGCGTATCGTACCCGCAAGGTATCAGGACCATTATCTCTGCCTTCGAGTCGGCGACCTCCTGGAAGGTTGTTGTGACGCTCTTTTCGCCTGCACGGCCAAGCACGCATTCGCCTCCCGCCGCCTCGACCTGCTCCGGCACCCAGTGACCGGGAGCGAACGGGGGATCGAGCCACTCGAGCATCATCACCCGCGGCCGCTCCTTGACGCCGGCCGTTTTCTCGCGAAGTGCATCAAGCCTTTGGCGGAGCCCGGCGACCTCCTGCTCGGCTCGTTCCTTTACCCCGGCGAGTTCGCCGACCTCTATTATGTTCTCGAATATGTCCCCGATCGTGTTTGGTTCCAGCGAAACCACGGTCGCGTCCGCCGCGTACCTTCGCGCCGCCTGTCTCACGGTCTCGTAACTAACAGCACAAACGTCGCAAAGCTCCTGCGTGACGATGAGGTCAGGATCGAGCTGGCTTAGCTTCATTTCATCTAGGTCGTAGATTGAACCGTGGCCGTCGAGACTTTTCCTCACGGCGTGATCAATCTCGCGGCTGTTCATAGAGCTGTGGATTATCTTGCTTGCCGTAAGGTGCGGCTTCATCTCCACCCCGGGAGGGTAGTCGCACTCGTGTGTCACACCCACGAGCTTTTCTTCAAGGCCGAGCGAGCAGATGATCTCCGTGGCGGAAGGAAGGAGCGAGACGATCTTTTGAACGGGCGATGGATTCATTCGGTTGGAACTGTCGGCACCGTAAGTCTGAGCAACCTGAACATTCTAACAAATCGACAAGCGCGTTCCGACCCGGAGCCGGCCCGCAAGATTTTACTTGCGCCGGGAATCTCAGCTTTGGTATAGTAAACATTGTCAAACAAGCTTGGCGAATGTTTGACACCCCTACTTCAACTTCTTATGCTGACCGGTCAGGCAAACGGTTGGCAAATCAAGCCCAAGAAAAAACCAACCAGGCCCGGCGCCTCCCAGGCAACGACCTTTCGGGGTCCCGCTCCGGTACTGGGGTCACTTCAACAAACTCAATCAGGTGCAGGGTAACAACAATGACACATAAATTCTTTGTAGGCAGCAAGGCTGCGGTCGCGCTTCTGATCATCGGCCTGGTATGGAATTTCATACCGGTTTCCGGTTCCGTGAGCGGTCAGACCGCAAAGACGTCAGCGCAGAGGATGTCCGAAGGCGAAAGTTGGTCGCAGTCTAGGTCCGAGAAGGTCATCTTTCCTGATTCTTTGAAGGTTATGAGTTCGGCAATCCCGGCAGAGGAAGAGAAAGCCTTTGTTCAGGCCGGAGGCCGAAGTGGTGTCGTGCAGAACGGCGGCGGCCGGCCGACACCAACGCCTACTCCTACACCGACTCCGGAGCCAACTCCGGAACCGACTCCGGAACCGACGCCGACACCTACTCCGACGCCGACCCCATCACCGGATCCGACCCCGGATCCCAATCCGACTCCGGATCTGGCTGGTCAGTGGGACGTCGCTTCTCGTCCGGGCGTCAAGTTCTATGTAGATCATTCCGCGTGGTATCAGGTGACCGCTTCCGAGCTTCAGGCTAACGGATTCGATACCGCGTCCAATCGTGACTACTGGCATCTTTACAGGGACGGCGTGCAGGCGCCTATGGTCGTAAACAGCGACGGATCGATAGAGTTTTACGGATCCGGAATCGACTCCAAGTACTCCGCATACGCCGCATATTACCTTGTTATGGGAGACGTTCCCGGAATGCGGATCGAGTCATCGAGCGATGAAGGCGCCGGGGCGACTGCTTCCGACCGTTTTCTCCTGCAGGTGACGGAGCGGCCGAGGGTCTTCTATATCTCCCGCTTCGTCAACGGCGAGAGTGAGAACTGGTTCGGACCGGTCGTCCAGCCTTCACAAGACACGGTCTTTCCGATAGAGCTTGCCGATGTCGCTCCCGCCCAGCAGAATGCGATCGCGAGAATTCGCGTCAAGCTTCAAGGCTATTACGGCGCTTCCCACTTGGTTACCGTCAAGTTCAACAGCTACACGATCGGAACCGTGGAGTTCGCCTCCAGGGAGAACCGCGAGTTCGAATTCGACATCCCCGCTTCTGAGGTCGTATCCGGCGTCAACAACTTCACATTCCGTTCGTCCGCATCCAGTTTCGACTACAGCCTCATCGATGAGGTGTCTGTCACGTACGAACGCAAGCTTGTTGCAAACGGAGAGAAGATCCGCTTCGGCGTGTCGGCAGGCGACTCCGCCAGGGTGGGCGGCTTCAGCGCCCCCGGATTTAGGGTCTTTGAGGTCCTTCCCCAGAATGCGAGAACGCGAGTCGATGTGGAAACCGAGGTCGTCAACGATTCATACGGTTTCAGCCTGAGTTCAGAAAGCCGCAACCGTGAGTTCGTGGCTGTTGCCGACGCAGGCCGGGAGCCCGTAGCCCGGATCGAGGTGAACTCGCCTTCGACGTGGCACTCACTAGCGAATTCAGCCGATCTGCTGATCGTGACGCCCGCCGTCTTCCGGTCGCAGGCCGGCGATCTTGCGGCGATGCGGTCTGCGCAGGGGATCCAGTCGAGAGTCGTGCTTGTGGAAGACATAGCCGACGAATTCGGTTTCGGAACTCAGTCTCCTGACGCGCTCCGCACGTTCTTCCTGCACGCAAGTTCAAACTGGTCCGGACACCCCGGATATGTGCTCCTGTTTGGAGATTCGAGCTATGACTACCGCAACTACCTGCGACTTTCGCAGACGCGCAATTTCGTGCCTACAAAGATGCTCGAGACCTTCGACATGGAGACCTCAAGCGACGGTTGGCTGGTCGATTTTAATGACGACGGGATCGAGGATCTTTCGATCGGAAGGTTCCCGGTCGCGAACGCTACGGAGGCGACGAATGCCGTAGCGAAGCTGGCCCGATACGACGCGTACTCGGGGAGCACAGATCAGTCTGCCGAACTCGTGGCCGATACGTTCTTTGAGATCCTTAACGGGGAACTCGAGAATCTCCTTCCTAACGATGTCGCTTCGACCAAGATCGAACGCTCGGTTATCGCTAATGACAGCGCGATGAGCCAGCAGATCCGAGACGTAGCGAATACCGGTCCGACGATGGTCAGCTATCTTGGCCACGGTTCAACCGTAGGCTGGACAAGCGCCAACGTATTCAACTCGAATCACGCGTCGCAGCTCACAAACGAGAAACTCTCGTTTTATATGCTGATGACCTGCCTCAACGGGTACATGTCTCACCCTCAGGCCGACGGCTTCGCCGAGCATGTGGTCAAGGCTCCGAATGCCGGGATCGCCGCGTGGGCGTCATCCGGTTCGACATACGCTTCGGGCCAGATCTCGATGAGCCAGGAAGTGGTTTCGAGGGTTTTCTCGAACAACCAGAGGATTGGCGACATAGTCCGCATCGCCAAGCAGACTTCCGGCGATATGGACGCGCGCCGGACGTGGATGCTGTTCGGTGACCCGACGGTCCAGCTCTACTAAGAGGTGTTCACTCCTGAGACCGGGGAACGGGTTCCATCCCGTTCCCCTTTTTTCGTTTCTTTCAAAGTCCGCTCGCGCTTGTTAGTATCTTCCTGTACGGAGGTCAGCAAGCAATGAGATCGAATGACGAACTGAGATTTTCCGGCCGTGTGGACCATCTGGCGGTTCGCTCGGAGGACCTGGAAGGCGACGTGGAAGGTTACAAGAGGCTGGGTTTCACTGTGGAATCTCTCTTTGACGATTGGGCTATGGTACGGGATCCGAAAGGGTTCGGGATCGCTCTACTTCCACCCGGCTCAAAGCATCCGCCGCATATCGCCTTACGTGTCGATTCGCTCGAAGAGCTCGAGGCCGCCGCGGAAAAGGAAGGCAGGCCGATCAAACCTCACAGGGACGGCACATCTTCTTTCTATACCAAAGGCGTCGGCGGAAACATCGTCGAGCTCATCTATTACCCGCCTGATTTCGAGGGCTGAGACCGCGGCCGACTTAGGAAAGACGATGGCGCGAAAGCTCCCGGCAACATTCTATCGGCGCCAGGACACCCTCAAGGTCGCACGAGATCTTCTCGGAAAGAAGATGGTCGTGCCGGACGAAACGGCCAGGCGCGTGTCGGGAAGGATCGTCGAAGTAGAGGCGTATCTGGGAGTTGAGGACAAGGCCGCGCATTCGTACGGCGGAAGGTTCACAGAGCGGACAAAGGTGATGTTCGGGTTCGGTGGCACCGCGTACGTCTTCTTTGTTTACGGAATGTACCATCAGCTGAACGTCGTGACGGGCCCCGACGATTCTCCTCACGTTGTGCTGATAAGGGCAATCGAGCCGCTCGAGAACCTTGAAAAAATGCGTGAACGGCGCGGCGAAATGCCCGACCGCAATCTCACATCCGGGCCCGGGAAGCTATGCATCGCGTTGGGGATCGACAAGTCTTTCTACGGCGAAGACCTCAGCGGCGAGCGGATCTGGCTTGAGGATGCTCCCCCCGCAGCGGGTTCGGAGATTGCTTCAGGACCGCGAATTGGGATCGATTACGCCGAGGAGTACTCCAAAAAGCCCTGGCGATTCTGGATCGTGAGAAACCCATTCGTGAGCAAGGTGCCGATGCCGCGAATCGCCGGCGCCAGGCGGACCTGAAGGCCGCGCTGAATTTACTTCAAATCAAGGTCCCAAAGAATCTCCCGGTACCTTCCACGGATCTTGTCCGCCCGAATCACTTCTCCTTCTTTGCAAGTCCAAATTCCGTTAACTACCGTCCCTTTGATCCAGGTCGGCTCCGACACATAGACTATCCGATCCGCTAGCGCGTGCGTTTCGCACGATTCGACCATCGGATGATCGTCGCGGATCACGCAAGCGTTCAAGGGCTTTCCGACCTCGAAATACTCCGAGGTCCTTTCCCCTGTCCCTTTCACCCCCGCAAAAAAGGAGGACCGGATCGCATTCTCTGCGCTCGATTCTGAATCTCCGCGGAAGGTGTCGCGCTTGTGAGTAGTAAGCCTCTGTCCGTAATCGAGCAGGCGCAGTTCCTCGAACGGATTCAATCCAACGTGTGAGTCAGTGCCGATGCTCCACGTGCCTCCGAGTTCGCAGAAGAGGCGCAAGGGAAAGATACCGTCGCCGAGATTTCCTTCGGTTGAGGGACAAAGAACGACGTTCACGCCCCTTCCGGCCATCCCGTTTATCTCGGCCTCATTCACGTGCGTGGCGTGGATGAAGTTGAAGCGGTCGGTTAACTCAAGATTCTCGAGTGCCCATTCGACCGGTCTTGCGTCGAGGTGCTCGATGCATTCCTCAACCTCTTTCAGCTGTTCGGAAATGTGTATGTGAAAGGGAAGGTCCGTTCCGAGCGTTTCAGCAGTGCGGATCACATCGTCAGGATCGACTCCCCTCAGCGAATGCACCGCGACTCCGGCTGAAGCAGTTTCGCTTTTCTCGCAAGCCCTGACCGTATGCTCCAAAAGCGAAGCGTAATCGTCGAACGTGCGGCTTATGAACCTGCGTTGTTCGGGCAATGGGTCCTTTCCGAATCCGCCCTTCTGGTAAAAAACAGGGAGCAATGTAATGTTGATGCCCGCGTTTTCCGCTGCAGCGATAAGGCGTTCGCCCATCTCGGCGGGATTGTCGTACTGCGTGCCGTCCTTGTCGTGGTGAAGATAGTGAAACTCGCAGACGTGCGTATAGCCGTGGCGGATGAGCTCCCAATAAAGCATTCTCGCGATTTGCTCGACCTGATCGGGATCAAGCCAAAGAGCGATCTCGTACATCTTGTTCCGCCATCCCCAGAAATCGTCGCGGCCTGACGAAGGATCGTGCCGCTCGGCGAGGCCTGCCATCGCGTACTGGAACGCGTGAGAGTGGCAGTTGCGGAAACCGGGAATGGCGTAGCCATCCGCACCTCTCTCTCTCTCTCTCCTGTCGGGCTCGATCGACGTAATGATCCCTTTATCGTTGGTTGAGATCTTCGTGTTCTCGAGCCAGCCTGAGGACTGCAGGATCGCATTGAAATGAAAGTCCATTTTCAGTTGCCCCCCGCTTCAGCGGGGGGCTCAGGGCAATCTTGATCTTAGGTCGGCTTTGGCCGGCGACTTCCGGGTTGAAGTCCCTGAATGTTTTTGGGCAACGTTCACCCTTGAGTTTGCGCCAGCTTACCGCGGAATTAGCTCACGTTGCGACAATTTAAAGCCCTCCTTACACGAGCGCCCCGGTTTCGCTTCGCTCATTGCACGCGGGACGCGTGCGCTCCGTCAGCAAGCATCCCGATCAGCCTCTCGAACACCGACCGCAGGTGCGCTTTTAACACCGCCGCCTTCCGTTTGTCGTAGACGGTCTCCTTCTCGTCCATATAGAGGTCCTTTGACATCTCGAGCTGAAGCGCGTGGACGCCGTTATCCGGATCGCCCTTCGATCGCGTAAGATAACCGCCTCGGAACGGATCGTTGTGGTTCAGTCGGTACCTGCCGAGCGACAGGGCGCCGACCGCGGCGTCGATGATCCTCCGTGATGCGGTCGAGCCATTGTTATCTCCGAGGATGAGATCCGGAAACGGCTCGGATCTGATCGAAGGCACGAGCCGCCTGATCGAATGCCCTTCCCAGAAGATCACGTTCTCGTATCTCGTTCGGAGGTCCGATATCAGCTGGTCGATCTTCGAGTGATACGAACGATAGTACAATTCCAGCCTTCGTTCCTTTTCGTCGGCGTCAGGCTCGTACTCGGGATCCGTGTAGATCGGATTGCCCAGGAAATCGGTCGTCGGACAGAGCTCCGTGATGACCCTCCCGTCGTTGTATAGCGGCTTGCCGTCGGGGACACGGTTCAGGTCGATCACCCATCGCGAGTATCTCGCGTGGATCGTTGTCACACCAAGCTCCCGGGCGAAATCGTACAGCCTGTCGAGGTTCCAGTCGGTGTCGTCCGGCGCCGCGATCAGCTCCGGATCGAGTTTCTCCCTGATATCGTCCGGGAAATCCACCCCGCAATGCGGAATGCTCAATACGAACGGAGCCGGCGCTCCGTCGGATTCTACGAGGACGTATGGGGCTTTCGACTCAGCCATTTCCTCTACTGATTTCCCAAAGGCCGTCCCTTGTGGACATTGGGATAAGGCGGCCGCCTGTATTCCTTCGGCGGATTGCGTTCGATCTCGGAAAGAAGCCATTCGACGGCCTTCTCGATCTGCGGATCGCGGCCGGCGCGCCAAAGCTGCGGATCGAACTCGACCTCGATGTCCGGCGCGACTCCCCAGTTCTCGACCTCCCATTCGCCGTCGAGACCGTAGACCGCTCCGTTCGGTGCTCGTATGCTTCCGCCGTCCATCAGCGTGGGTATTCCGAACGACGCGATCAGCCCGCCCCACGTCCTCTTTCCCACAAGCGCGCCGACGTTCAGCTTCTTGAAGAACCAGGGCATCGCGTCGCCGCCCGACCCGGCAAGCTCGTTTATGATCATCGCCTTCGGTCCGTAGATGGCACCGGCGGGCACGTTCCAGTCCTTTCCGTCGCGGAAAGCGATCTTCGCGAGCTGTGCCCGGTTAAGGTACTCGACGACGTAATCGGCAAGAAGCCCTCCGCCGTTGAAGCGCTCGTCGATGACCGCCCCCTGTTTGTCGGTCTGGGCGAAGAAGTATCGGTTGAAGCTCGAATATCCGCCGCCGCCCGTGTTCGGAATGTAAACGTAAGCGAGCCTCCCGCCGCTCAAACGGTCCACGAGGCGCCGGTTGTCCTCGATCCACGCGAGGTTGCGAAGGCCTCGGTCGCTCGAAACGGGAACGACCGTCTCTTCCCTTGAATCGGATCCGTCGGCGTTCGGCCCGACTTTGATAACGACCTGCTTGTTCGCGGTGCTTTCGAAAAAGCTGAAAACGTTGTCAGACGCAGAAAGCTCCCGTCCGTTGACGGCGAGAAGGTACTCGCCGGCCTTCACATTCACACCGGGTTCGGTCAGAGGCGCCCGAAGGTTCGGATTCCAGTTCTCGCCGTTGTAAACACGAGCGAAGCGGTACTTGTTCTGATCGACCGTGAAGTCCGCTCCGAGAAGGCCCCCGGGGACGAAGTCGGGCCTGAGCTGGTCGCCGCCGCCTATGAACATATGGCCGACGCTGATCTGGTTGAGCATCTCGCGGAACAAGTAATTGAGGTCTTCCCGGTGGACGACCGCGTCGAGGTATGGCGCGTAAAGGCCCTTCGCTTTTTCGATGTCCAGCCCGTGTGTGCCCGGATCGTAGAAAAAGTCGCGCTCTCCGCGCCAGATCTCGTTGAACATCTGCTTCCATTCCGCGCGGGGATCGACACGGACCTGCATCTCTGATGTCTTCACCGAGCCTTCACCCGGCTTAGCGGGAACACCCGCCGGAGAGATCGTCCAGCCAGGGCCCTTCCGGACGAGCATCTTCGATCCGTCCGCCGAAACCGCGAACGACATCACGCCTTTGTCCACGTCGTCGAGCTTTTTCTTCTCCAGATCAAACTTGTGAAGGACCAGTCCCGGAGGGCCTCCCGTCTGCCCGCTTGGCGCCTCCGTGATGAAGAGCGTTCCAGCCTTGCCCGGATAAAGGCCCGTATAGTTCCTTGAAGGGACCTGCGGCACAGAGACGATTCGCTGGTCAATGTCTTCAAGATCGATCCGGAGCGGTACTTCCTTCTTCTCTTCCGGCTTTGGAGCCTCTCCTTCGGCTGGGGAAGGAGAAGGTTTCGGTTCCTCTTTCTTTTCCTCCTCAATCTTCTCTTCGTCGCTCTCGGGAGCGAAAGGCGACGCGATGTCGTTGCGGAGCACGACGGCGTAAACGGCGCGGGAGCTTTGGTGCGCGATCCCGGAAAGGTCCGCGAAGCTGATCGTGGGGCCTACGTCAGTGCTGCCGGTGAAGAATAGGTACTTGCCGCTCTTGTCGAAAACTACGTGGCGGGCGTCGCCGAGCCCGTCGGTGATCCTTGAAGGCGAGGCCTTTTCAAGCGAGTAAAGAAACACCGCCCGCAGACGGTTGTCGAGCTGTTTCGTGTACGCGATCCACTTGCTGTCGGAGGACCAGGAGGGTGCGAGAACTCCGTCCTGGGTGCCGAACGTGTTCGAATCGACCTTCGTGCTCCGGCCGGACTCGACGTCAAGGATCCAGAGGTTCACGTGGCTGTCGTTGTACGCGATCTTCTTGCTGTCCGGCGACCAAACCGGCGAGGAGTAGAAAGCCGGGCCGCCGCCTGGCGTGATCTTCTTCGTTTCCCCAAGGCCGCTTTGTTCGGTGATGTGAAGCCTGTACTCTCCCGATTCATCGGAAAAGTACGCTATCCACCTTCCGTCCGGCGACCAAGCCGGATCGCGTTCCATCACGCCGGTCGTGTTCGTAAGATTTCTCGCGTTTCCTTTATCGGCGGGCGCGGTGAAGATCTCTCCTCGAGCCTCGAAGACCGCACGGACGCCGGTCGGAGAGATCGCCGCGTTCGCGATCCGGCTGCCGACGTTCTCGTATCTGGGCCTGATGCCGGGAAAGTCGCCGGCGAGGCGTATGTTCACCTTCTTCGGCGAGCGCGATCCGTTTTCGAGCAAGTAGATCGTCCCGAACTGCTCATAGACGATATCGCTTCCGTTCGAAGACGCGCTCTTGATGTCGAGCCCGTTGTTGCCGACGACCTTCTCGACGCGGTTCGAACCGGTGTCATAGCTGAACAGGGTGACGACGCCGTTGTCGCGGTCGGAGAGAAAATAAACCCTGTTCCCGATCCACATGGGGTGCCTGTCGTTCGAATTCTCGCGCGGCACCTTGACGATCTTCGACGACGCGAGGTCCGCGATCCAGATCGGCTGGGTCTGGCCGCCTTTGTAGTACTTCCAGTCCGCCTGCCACTGCGAAAGAGGCTCGTAAGCGACACGTTTTCCGTCTGGCGAAAGCGATCCCCGGATCGCCATCGGGAGCTTTATCTCTGAAGGAAGCCCGCCGCCGGCAACAGGTATCGTGTAAAGCCTCTGGAAGTTGGCGTAGCTGTCGCGGCCGGATGAGAAAAGGACGGACCTGCCGTCGGGCGTCCAGCCGGACGCCCGGTCGGGTGCCGGATGATAGGTCAGACGCTTAGGAACTCCGCCCGCCGAGGGGACCACGAAGACGTCCGTGTTGCCGTCGTACTGACCCGTGAACGCGATCCATCTGCCGTCGGGCGAGAAATAAGGATCGGATTCGATCCCCACACCCGCGGTCAGACGCCTCGCGTCGCCTCCCGATCTGGGCACGATCCAGAGATCGCCGCCGTACGCGAAAGCGATCTGGTTTGAACTGACAGTCGGTTCTCTGAAAAGCGTGTGATCAGAGGCCTGGGCAGGAACGAGGACGAATGCGAACAGGGCGATAGCGATCGCCGGGAAGATCTTCATCTGGCATTTCTCCGGAAAAGGTTTTCGACATTCTAATGACGGGACGGCC
The DNA here is from genome assembly GCA_035513035.1 of Aridibacter sp. Lineage (GTDB taxonomy): Bacteria > Acidobacteriota > Blastocatellia > Pyrinomonadales > Pyrinomonadaceae > Aridibacter. The sequence goes on along the minus strand of DATKCW010000047.1, from coordinate 23,638 downwards.
GTATGGCAAACAACATCCGGTGGGACCTACCAGATGCTCTGGATCTTCCCGACGGTCGTGTTCGAAAGGAAATAGGGAGGGAACCAGACGTATCCGTTGCTGCCCATTATTCCCACCTTGTCCCTGTCGGGCCGGCTCCCTGGATTCGTTGTGGGGTTTCCATTGAAGATATCGTCCGGGCTGTGGTCATTGTCGCTGAGACCGCAACAATGAACGAATTCGTGGACAAGGATCAATGTCATGACCTGGATTCCCGTGCGTCGGGTTCCGGAGGGCGTGTTCATCTCGGGAGCAGAAGGCAGAAAGACGAATGCCCTTTCGATGTAATTGTTTCCCTCCCTTCTTATGAGTCCGGTATAGCCGTGAAGCCGATTGTTCTCAAATGCCCGTGTCCTTGTCGTGCCGTCGTAGGTGAATGAGATGGGACCATCACTGACAGCCACGATCACATCCGCGGATGAATCCCCTGTCGCTTCCTGAAAAGTGATGTTAAGACTTGCCGAACTCATCAGCCGGTTGATCTCTCTTAAACCGCCGCTGAAAAGGCTCGACCAGTTTCCGGAGCCTATGTTGTTGCGAACTGTAAGCTTGCGGGAATCCTTTACGCTGTCCATCCAGGGTCTTGGCATTTGTCACCTCAAAGCGGCGCCGGAGTCGTCGGCAAGTGAGACGCGGCACGGCAAGATCTTTTGGAATTTGGAACTAACAGAAGATATTGCCGAAGGGCGACTTACGTCAATAGAGATTTTCAGATTTTCGGGGGAGGATTTTCGGGAAAGGGGCGCGTGTGAATCGGCAGCAGGGAACTCCAGGTTCCGGGTTCCAAGCAAAGAGTCGGGCGTGTCCGAAGCCCAAGCGTCAGCGCGGGCTACCGCGGAGGACTGAGAGGAAAGGACCGAGGACTGAGTGTCGATAGCCCGACCGTCAGGGAGGGCTCCCGCGGAGGACTGAGAGGAAAGGACTGAGGACTGAGTCTCGATAGCCCGACCATCAGGGAGGGCTACTGCGGAGGACTGAGAGAAAAGGACTGAAGACTGAGTGTCGGTTGCCCGTCAGGGAGGGCGTGAATCGGTCGGCAAGCGACGGGTAAAAGATTGACCATTGGCCAATGGACATCGACCAATGACGAGCGCCGTAGGCGCGAATGGTCTGTAGATCGCGAAACCCCAAGAAGACTTGCGGAGCCGAGTAGCGGCGGCACAGATTCCGATAGCTGGCACGCTCCCTGACGGTCGCGTTTCCACCACTGACGGTCGGCATGTGTCGGAAAACGAAAGCCGCGCCGGGCGCGGCTCAGGCAGCGCAGAGTGCCGCTCGAAACGGAGGTACGATAGGATATTTGGGGCTCCGCGTGCGTCTCGTCGTCGGGCGTCTGTGTCTGCCGCTTACCGGGTTCTCAACTTTCTGATAACCTTCTAGCGCAAACAAGGGACGAGAACGCGTCCGCCGAACAATGCCGGGCCGGCAAGTTCAATTGCCGCTACTTGTGTTAGACATTTTCAAGAAGGAGATTGCCACATGAAGGTCAACGCGATCAGAGTCAGGTTGTTCGCCGCTTTTTTGATCACTTTTTTTGCTTCAGCCTTGAGCGCCCAACAGCCTATCCTTCCCCCCGACAATGACGATCTTGAATCGATAATCTCCTCCACGCATTCCGCGAGGGCGCTTGCGGAGCGATGCGCCTCCGGGGATTGCGTCGCGGTGCCCTGTTCGACCGCGCGGACGCTGAACGATGAACTTCTGGAGGCGAGGTACTACGCGCTTTACAATTGGTATTGGCTTCGTGTGGCTGCCGACCGGCACGGGGCGCAATATGCATCCCAGGCGGAGTCGATCGTCAGAGACGAGGCCCGCCGGGGAAGACTCCAGACGATCGTGGCTTATCAGGAGTATGTGACGAAGGTCTCGGCGGCGATGTTCAAAGTTGCAGGCGTCCTTGGAACCCTGCGATCGATCGCCGGAAACCGCGAAAGGTTGGGGGAAATGTCGAATTTCGAGATTCTGGCGATGCTCGACGATACATACGAAGGGCTGAAGTCGCTTGAGACCGCGGCGTCTCTTGTGAGCGAAGCGCAGTCCGACACCGAAATAAGGCTCTTTCGGATGGACGACGACGAACTGAACAGGCACAAATCCCAGGCCTCCGCCGCGAGACGCGTGATCGCCGAGGCAATTCGAAACGGGCGCAACTGGCGGGCGACGGCATCTTCGGAGGCCGTTTGGACAAATCTCGGGCAGATCGCGGGCTCGGTCCTCGTAGCGTATGCCGAAGAGGAGATCGCAGAACGCAGGCGCTTGGCGGAATCCCTTGCGAATGAGGTTTCCCAGGGCGAGAACACACTGACCAACCTATATGAAGAGTGGATTAGGTTCCGGATCCGGCGCGACCTCGCGGAGGACGCCCACAGGGGCCTGGAGCATCTTTTCAACAACACGGAGACAAGCTGGAATTCCTGCATCGGACGGCTTTCGATCAATTGCGGATCATTTAGGATAACTCCCCGGACAACGGTTCCTGAGGCCGCCGAAGTTACCTTTCAAGGTTCGGACCTCGATCTGGCCACGCACGATCCCGCACTTGCGTTCGGAAATGCGCTGATTCAACTGAACGGCAGGATCGCGGACATCGCCGACGGACTGCGCGATACGGAAGTTCGTGAGATCCAGCCGGGGATCAATGCATCCTCTGCGAACCTCGGTCCGGGTGAGTCATTCGACGTGTCCTACGAAGCGCCCGCCTGTTTCCCGATAGATTCGAGGATCGGGATCTATCCGGTTTCCGGGAGCAGGGCGGAGGCGGAGAACGCGATCGCGTTCCAGCTCCTGAACCGGTCCGAATCCGGAAGCAAACGGTTCAAGGCGCCTGACGACCCGGGGCTGTATTACCTGACGATGTACGACACAGGCTCGCGAAGAGAGGTGGCGTTGATGGTGTTGAGGGTCCGTGAGCCTGCCGCAGGAAACAAGTCCGCTGGCGAATCCGCTTCAACGGGCAAGTCCGCGGCACATCCACTTTCCGGCCTCTGGGAACTTCGGCTTGTGGGCTCCCCGGCTAAGATTCAGCCGATCCTGATCGAGGTCGACGGGTCCTCGGGAAGATGGGGCGTGGCGAGGATGCAGGCCGGAGAGGACAGCGAAGAAGCCTCGAGTGTTTCAAGCTGGGTCGTCGCAGAAGTCGGGCCGCGTTCACTGCTTACTACCTGGAGCGGCAGCTGCGTGTTCGTTACCGGCAAGATTTGGGACGAGCGTCACGACATTCCGACCAGGATCGAGCTTTCGGAAGACGGGAACCGAATTACGATCCGCAGCCGGATCAAGAAATGCGAAGACGAGCGACTGAAACTGGATCCCGGCTGGGAGATCGTTTACGAAGGAGTGCGTTTGGTTCCGGAAGCGCGCGTTTCGCCTAACGGTCTTCCGCGGGCGTCCAGACCCTGATACAACGCTCAAGTATCTTCGCGTCGGGAGAGCCCAGGCTGCGCAGGGTTACGAGATATCCGTTTGCCGAATCTGTATCCCCCAGCCTCGCCGACAGGCACCCTGCGTTCAGCAGTGCGACCGTGTTCAACGGCTGAAGCGCCAGCGAGCGTTTAAAAATATCGAGCGCCTCGCGTTTTCTGCCGATGTCCAAAAGGTAGTTTCCGTAGGAGATCATTATGTTCGGAACGTCGGGCTTGACGCGGATCACGTTCTCGTAAGCTTCGACCGCCTTGTCCGGCTGATCGGTCCTTGCGTAGAGGTGGGCCAGCCCGAGATATGCTCCTGCGTCCTCCCGGATCTCGAGAGCTTTCCTATGCGACGCTTCGGCCCTTTTCAGATCTCCGTTCGAAAAGTAGACGACGCCCATCTGCGTGTATGACTCGGAATCTTGAGGGTCGAGCTTCCTGAACTCTTCGGCGTAAACCTCAGCCTCTTCCATACGCCTGGCGTAACCGAGGATTTGAAACAGCGCGCCCCTGATCTTCCAGTCGTCCGGATCGGCCGCGGCTTTGGCCTTAATATCGTCCAGCTGAGCTATATTCCGCTGGCGGATCCTGGCAACGCCCAGGAACATCTTGACGATCTCGTCCGAAGGGTCCTGACGATTCGCGGACTCGAGGATCTGGATGGATTCCTGAAACTGGCCGATCTGGGTAAGAGCGAGTCCAAGTCTCGCCTTGGTCCTTTGGTCGTCGGGTTCGATCGAAAGCGCTTTCCTGAAATACGGGATCGCCTCCAAGGGCTTTGATGAGAGTGACAACACCCCTCCCAACTCGGCGTTGTATTCGAACGAATCCGGCTTGAGCGCAACAAGCTTCGAATACGCTGCTGCGGCTTCTTCGTAAGCGCGCCTTCGCTGTTCCGTCTTTGCGAGGAAGAAAAGGTATGACTCGTTCCCGGGAGCCGTCTCAAGCGCCCTTTGGAACGCCTCGGCGGCGTCCGTGTTTTGCCCCAGATCGAAGTAGACCCGGCCTAAAAAGAAGTTAGCCAGCGCGTTTTTCGGGTCCAGCGCAAGCACCCTGTTTGCCGCGTCGATCGCGTCCTTGTCGCGCTCCAGATCTATATAGAGCTCGGCAAGCTTCATATGCCATACGGGCGTTTCAGGCTGAATTTCGGCGAGCCGTTCGTATAACCCGACCGATCTGGAGGTGTCTCGGCGTTCAAAGTACCCCGCGGCCGCGACAAGGATCTCGATGTTGTCGGGAAACCGCGACAGGGCTCTCTCGATCAGGTCCCGCAGATCGGAAGAAGGAGAACTTTGAAGCCGGAGCACGATGATCAGATCGGTGTTCGCCCTCTGCGAATCCGGGTCGATGGCGATGGCCCTGCGGCATTCCTCTATCCCTTCGAGCACTTTTCCGTCGGCGGCGAGGGCGCGGCACAGACCTGCCCAGACCTTTGGATCATTGGGTCTTAATTCGACCGCCTTCCGGAAAGCGTCCACCGAGCGCCCGAAATTTTCCAAGGTGAAATGGATCGTGCCGATCAAGGCGTACGGTCTAGGGTCGGTGTCGTCGATCTCGACGCTTTCTTCCAGCTTCAGAAGCGCTTCGCCGGGCCTGTTCTCGTGGAGAAGCGAGACGCCCTGCTCGTAAAGCTCGCGTGCCGTCGGCTGCTGGGCAAAGGAAGTACTGCAAGCGAAAGCCGCGATAATGAGCGTCAATAGTTTCAAAGGAATTCCGGCTGAACTGCGTCCCATACGATAAATGCCCCCAGTGTTCCGGTTTCAGACAATATACGCGATTCATCGATTTCCGCGAAGGAAATGGTTGCGACGTCCTTGATCACTCTCTCCTTTGAGCCGAACTGACGCTTTTATCGCAGGGCCATTGAGCAATAGGCCTGATCGTATCGTGTAAACGAAAATTTTCTATTTCTCTAAAATGTAATCGTTTTTCTGCAGAAGTAATCGTTTTTCAGCCCGAATGTGTGATAGCAATCAATTTTCCGCCGATTTGCTCAGAAGTAGTCGTCTCGCATTACTGCAAACTGATACAGCAGCTAATATTCGATTTTGAACCAGAAAAACACAAGAAAGCGGGTCTATCGGTTGGACAGTCGGGGATTTGAAGTGGGGAATTGAAAGCGTAAATGCTAAGTTGATTCACCATCAAGGCTTGCTGAAGAGGGAATCAAGGTTCATGCCACGGTGAAGACCAGTTTCGTCCCGTGCGGCTTTTCCGGTGCACTGTTTGGATCGGCCAGTTTCCAAAGCGCAAGCAAATTTGTATCTCGTTGCCTTGAACCTACGATCGTGCGAATCGCGGCGCACAACAGCTCGGGCGATCGCGATTTCTTACTACCTGCACCAATCGTAGTTTCCTGAATTGGAACCGTAAGTATCGCAGGCAGGCGGTTCGGGTGAAATTGTCTTCTTGAATGCCTGAAACGTGTGGCTCTGTTCGAATTCTTTTGCGATTTTTGCTGTAGGTGCTTGGATATACCAATATGCATATGTCCGTTTCGTGGGTTCGATCCAAATCACGCTTGCAACAACCACTTCTCCCGATTCACTTCGCAAAACTGCGATCTTACGCCACGCCCCGTCCTTATCGGAGATCGGGCCATCTTCAATCGTCCAATCGCTATCCGGTTCCCCGTAACCGTCAAAAAACTCCTCAGCTTGCTCCTTTGACATGAACTGCCGATATAGTTGGGTGTCGCCGACTTCATAGGGAGGACATCCGATGCAATCGGTGTACGTCTTGAATACTCGCTCATCTGACGAGTGGAAAATGTAGGACGCGGTGTCCCCTCCCGAATCGCCGCCTGACACGTATCGGAATCTCACTTGTCTTTGAGAACCGCTGGTCGGATCCCGAAGAGAGTCGGAAAGCACGGGTGACACCGTAAAAACCAGAACGCAAAGTGCGGCTCCGATCAAAAGTGCGAAGAGGATCTTTTTCGCCATATTACTCGCTTCCTGAAGAATCGGTCGTTTCGTGCCTGTAGGAAAGAATTATACCAAAAGAGAAAAAAGCCGCCTGAGTTCTCAGAACTCGGCGGCTTTTCCGGTGAACTGTTTGGATTAGCCTGTTACCGACAACCTTTCCAATTCACTAAGCTTTTCTAGAAAGGTTTAGGCGTCAGCCACCTCACTGGAATCTCTTAGCATATTTTGAATCACCTCCTTCTTCAGTGTTTGCAAGCACATAGTAGGCGAAAGTTAAAGAACAAGTCAATGTTTTTTCCGAACGGCTTGTTCGGTGCGCCGTCTTGGACGATTTCGAAGCTTTCAAGTATCATTCGCCCTATGAAAGAACTGTACCCGGAGATCGAACCGTTCGACTCCGGCATGCTCGAAGTCTCCGACATCCATTCCATATACTTCGAACGCTGCGGCAATCCTGAAGGCGTCCCCGTCGTATTCCTCCACGGCGGACCCGGGGGCGGCCTCATTCCTATGTACCGCCGGTTCTTCGATCCCGACGCGTATCACGTGATCCTCTTCGACCAGAGGGGCTCCGGCAAATCCAAACCCCACGCCGATCTGCGCGAGAACACGACCTGGGACCTGATCAAGGACATAGAGGCGATCCGCCGAAAGTTCGAAGTGGACAAGTGGTACGTTTTCGGCGGCTCCTGGGGAAGCACGCTTTCGCTCGCCTACGCCGAGACGCATCCGGACTGCTGCCTTGGACTCGTCCTGCGCGGGATCTTCCTTACACGGCCGAAGGAACTGAAGTGGTTCTACCAGTGCGGCGCTTCGGAGATATTTCCCGATTACTGGCGGCGCTACCGAGACGAGATACCTGAGGACGAGCGCGGCGACTATATGACCGCGTACTACAAGCGTTTGACAAGCGATGACGAGGACGTGAGGATCTCCGCGGCGCGCGCCTGGAGCGTATGGGAAGGATCGACCTCGAAGCTTTTTCCCGACAAGGACCTTATGGACCACTGGGAAGACCCGCAGGAAGCGCTCGCCCTTGCGAGGATCGAGTGCCACTACTTTACGAACAACTCGTTCTTCCCGACCGAAAATTACCTGATCGAGAACGTGGACAAGATCCGCCACATCCCGACGGTGATCGTGCAGGGAAGATACGACGTGGTCTGTCCCGCCGTCTCCGCGTTCGAGCTAAATGAGGCGTTCCCCGAATCGGAACTTCACATAATCCCGGATGCGGGGCATTCGATCAGCGAAAAGGGGATCACGTCGGCGCTGGTCGAAGCGACGGACAAATTCCGGGACGAGGAAAGGAGCTGATATGCCGGTTTTGAAGATAGTCGGTTACGACACGGGCAAGGGAAAGAAGGACCTAGCGGCGCTTCTCGCCGACAGGCTTGGTCTGGACGAAGCCGAGGCGCGGAAGATGTTCGAGGCGATCAACGACGGGCGCGGGATCTCGCTTGCGTTCGACGACGAGGAGACCGCGGCCGGGCTCGGGCAGGAGCTTGACGAGGCGGGAGCGAAGGTCACGATCGAACCGTAGGCGCTGTGCGAACCTACCTCGAAGATGAATTTTGTTCCGATTGCCTGTATGATTGTCGGTGTCCGGCTCTGACCGCCGGGCGCACAGGAATTTGTGAGGTCATTTACCTATGTTGGGAACCACCGAGATCATCCTGATCGTGCTCGCGATCTTCCTTCTGTTCGGAGCCAGCAGGCTTCCGAAGCTTGCGAAATCGCTGGGAGAAAGCCGAAGGGCGTTCAAGGAAGGGATGGACGAGGCGGAAAAAGAGTTCAAGATGGAAGAGGAATCGAAACAGCTCGAATCCGAAAAGCCTTCCGTGTCGGAGATGTCCGACGAAGAGCTCGCGGCCGAGATGCAGAAACGGCAGGCGAGCGAGCCCTGATCCCCCTCTAGTCTCCGCCTCTTTCGCCCGATACGACAGTCGCCTTTACCGCGAACCGGAAGCTCATTTCGTTCCTGTCCTCATCGATCTTCGCGGCGAGCCTTTCCATCACACGCCCGCGCTCGTCTTCAGCCAGAAAACCAAGCCAGTTCGGAAGCAGGAAGTAACGCACAAGCGGCGATTCCAGAAAGCTCTCTCCCGATTCGTATTCCAGTTCCTCGGTCTTCGTTATCGATTCGACCTTCGTCAAACGGAGCCCGAGCGCGGCCTCTTCCGCCTGCCGGACGGTCGCAATGCCCGTGATCAGCTCCTCTACGGCCGGGCCCTTTTCCTCAAGCCCGAGTTCCAGAAGCACTTCCCAAAGATAGGAGAAAACCTCGCCGAAACTTCCCGAGGTCGGGAGAAAGAAAACGAACTTGCCGGATGTGCGTTCGGCCGCCTCGGCGAGGAAAGCCTCGACCGAAGAGGGAGCAAGAAGGCTGGCGTCGGCGATGACCATCTCCGAGCGGGCCATAGGCGCCGCGGTCGAAAAATCGACGCCGCTCTGGACGGTTTCCGCCTTTTTCTGAGCGATCTCGCGAAGCTCGCCGTCCTCGCATACGGGAAACACGTCCACGTCCTTGCCCAGCTTGTCGCGGATCTCGATCGCGTGCCCCCCGGCGCCTGCGTTAATGTATGTGATCGTCGAATAGCCTTCGACGACGATGCCTTCGTTGAAGAGTTCCGTGAACTTTGCGGTATATTCCGGCTCGACGTAAATGCCGCGCAGGAACGCCAGCTCTTTTTCCGTTTTGTTCATAACAAGAATCTACCGCAACGGAAGGCGCTTCGCCACGGGAGGCATTCGGGCGCACCTCCGCACCTTAAAGTGTTACCGAAAAAGTTGAGCTGTAAACTGCTGATAAAGTGTAAGTTGCAGAAGTCTACTTACAATCTTCCGCAAAAGCCTTGACACGGTGTTTGAACCTCGTTTAGATTCGTTGTCACCATTCGATTCGGAGTCCGGAACCTCCTCACAAGGCCCGGGCGCTCCCACAGCCGGAGGAAGAATGATCACGAATATCAGTCCAGATCAATTTGCAGCAGCAGTCTTTTCCCGCGGTGAGCCTGCCGGCTCAGCCCTTTGGGCCGTCTGCGTCCGCTGAACAAGATCTCCTCCGTCCTCGAATCGAATACAGGCCGGGCCTCTCTCTAAAGGCTAACGGGCCGAAATGAAAATCCCACAGAGTTCTGTCATCCCACCGTGACGGAATCGACGGATCGCATACCGATCTCCCATTCCTCGCGGCCGGTGTTGGCGGAACGACACAAGGAGTTGTTCCCCGATGAAAACCTTCAAGCACCTCACCGAAACCGATCCAAGGATCCGCGCAAGACGCCGGGCGAATCTGCAGCCCGCCCGTTATTCCGCACGGTCCGTACTTATAGTTCTCACGCTCTCTGCATCGGCGATCGCCGGTGTTGCGGGGCTCGCTCGCGCAGGGGCCGTCAATACCGGACCGGCAACGTTTGCAGAAAGCCTTTACCGTTCCGCTTACGAATGGCTCTTCCCCTCGTCCCAAACCCGCAGGCTCGCGCTTTCGAAAGAATACATCTACGCGGATTCCCGGCTAATCGCGGTCGAGGACGCGGGATCGATGAACGGCAGGCCCGCCGATCTGGGCGTGTGGCGGCCTTCGTCCGGCACCTGGTGGGTCATCAACGGCACTTCATCGGCCGTGACCTCGCAGAACTGGGGAGCCTCTGAAGACATACCCGCCCTCGGCGATTTCGACGGCGACGGCAAGACCGACTTCTGCGTTTTCAGGCCGTCTTCCGCGACGTGGTGGATCCTCAACAGCTCTGACGGGACGTTCCGCGCGGTCTCGTTCGGAGTGACCGGCGACCGGCCCGCTCCGGCGGATTTTGACGGTGACGGAAAGACAGATGTCTCCGTTTATCGACCGTCCGAAGGCCGCTGGTACGTTATCGGAAGCCGCACAGGCAACACATCTGTGCATTCCTTCGGAGATGCAGGGGAGGTTCCTGCCCCCGCGGACTTCGACGGCGACGGAAGATCGGACTTCGCCGTCTGGAAGCCGAGCTCGAACAGCTTTCGCTGGATCGAAAGCTCGGGCGGCGCGCTCCGAACTGCCTCCCTCCCTCAGGGAAGCGAACAGCCTGTACCGGCCGATTACGACGGGGACGGAAGGGCAGACCCCGCCGCCCGTTCGGCTTCGGGTTGGCTGATCCTCGGAAGCCTCCTCGGAAGCCTGCAGACTATTTCCTGGCAGAGCCTCGAGGACATCGCCGTGCCAAACGATTACGACGGTGACGGAAAAACCGACATCGCCGTCTGGAAGAGTTCGAACGGTACCTGGTACATCCGGAATAGTTCTGACCTAAGCACGCGTGTCGTCCAGTGGGGTCAGCAGGGAGACATACCCGTCCCTGCTTTCTACAGACGTTAGGGGCTTGCCCTTCGTAGTTAACCCCCGATTTCCTTATCACCGCCGCCTCATCGCACGGCGCTCAACCACTTCAGAGGTACAGACAAATGAGATCTCCCAAACTCCCGCTTTCTATCGTTCCCCGCTTCTGCCCTCATCTATCCGGAACCCTTCTACTGTTCCTGATCCTCGCAGTCCAGGCCCATTCGCAGATTGGTAACGGTTCCGCCGACCCTTCGACCAGGGATACTTCGAATCGCGCCGACGGAGCGATCAGAGGCGCCGCGAGGGTGAATCCAAGGACGCTCGCCCTTGAATTTTCCCTGCCTTTAATGAGCTATCCGGGAAGGGGCGGACACGGTCTGAAAGCCTCGATCGACTATTCTTCAAAAGTATGGCGAATGGGCCAAGGTGTTCGGTGGTGGTACCAAACTGTGGCGGGCCGACGGTATGTAACGGACCTTCACGCGCGTTTCGCAGAACGTACTGCAGGCGGATGGACTAGCGGTCTCGCCGCGCCGTCGCTCGAAACAAAAATGCAGTTGTACAGGCAGGATGGCACTCAGTACGGCGATCCCTTTGGAAGTGCCGATGCGATGGATTCGATGTGGAGCGAGGCCTCCGACCAGGGAGGATCCGGTTTGATGCCGGGCAGTAACTTCAGGTGCGTAAGCTATGAGCATTACTGGTGTCCGGATTGCGTGCTTCCGGACGGTTCGGTCGGAGCGCACATTTACATATGTAACGCCTGGGAGATCGGCCCCGGAATTCCGGAGCCCGGCGAGCTACCGCCTGTCGATCTGCCGGAAGAATCATTGTTCTATGTCCCCAGGCTGTTCGTAGCGATGCCCGGCGGGATCCGCCACGAATTCCGCAAGGACGATTCGGTCAGGAATTGCGGCGTGCCCGACAATCTCTGCGAAGTGAACCCTTACGGAACATTCCTCTCTACTGATGGAACCGGTATGCGGCTCGAACGCACCGAGGCATTGACAGTGCTGCATCTCCCTGACGGCTCGCGTTACGAGTTTCCTCCTAACTCGGTGGGATCGGGAGAGGGGGTAACGGCGTCGCGGTTCGTGGACGTCAACGGCAACATGATCAACTACGCGGCCAACGGCCAGGTTCCGGGTGAGACTCGGAAGGTCCGCGATACATTGGGACGCGAGATCACGGATTATATTCCCAGGAACGGGATCTCACAGTCTCAGACCGCGGGTATCAAGGAGGTCAAACTGCCTTGGTTCAGCAGTACTGAGCAAGCTTTCAACCTGAAATGGTCTCCCTTGAAACCCCAAGGCTGTGAGACCAGCTCAGATCCCGAATGCACGGATTCCGAAGGTAGTCGTGATGGAGCCCTGGATGAACAGGCCCAAGCCCTCGTTTTTGATTCCAGGTATTTCTGCAGGGGCAGTCAAACCGACGATCTTTCGTCAGGCCCTTCCGGTGAGGTCCTTTTCGCGAATACCTCCAATGGCTTGCGGCCCTGTAACGCTATCGGGCTCGGTTCCGCCGGCGCGCTCGAGCCGAAACGATTTAATCCGGTTGTTCTTGAACAAGTCGAGCTGCCGAACGGCAAAAGCTATTCGTTTAAGTACAACCGCTATGGCGAGATATCCAAGATCGTCTATCCGACGGGAGTTTACGAGGAGTTCGATCACGCCAGGATCGAGCCTGTCGGGGGGACGGGGGAATTGGTTTACGATCAGGCGAACCGGGGGGTCGTCGAACGGAGGATCTATTCGGTGGAAGGCGTCCTGCAGCAGCGATGGAAGTACTCGGCGGATTTCCAGTTCGCGCCGGCAGGCGGCTTGACGTACACCGTGACCTCGGTAGTTTCAAAACCTGATGATGCGTATTCCGACGGAGCCAGAACGGAGACCGTGATGAGGGCGCATTCCGGCGATGAAGGGTTCGGGTTCAGGGATCCGGAAACAGGTTCGGTGAAGGAGACCCGACGCTTCAACGAGAATGGCGAACTCGTCTCGCGGACGCTGTTCGGGTGGATCGTGAATGAGGCGCTTCCCGGAGGCCAGCAGAACGCGAAAAGGGATCTGCGGAAAGCAAGGACCGTCGAGATCAGCTTCGAGCCGGGAACGACCAAGGCGCTCGCTTCAATGACCAGCGCCGAATACGACGACGCTCCGCACGGACCTGAATTCTTTCCCCACCTGAACAACAAACGCAGCACATCGTGGGGTTTCGCGGTGATCGATGCCGCGACTGCCGCTTCCATCGGGATCGGCGAGGCGGCCTCCGCGATCGCCAGCCAGGCGGATAAGCTGTCCGTCGTCGATCGCGACTTTGTATACGAAGAGCAGTACCGCTCCCTCGGGCTGACGAATCTGGTTTCCTCCGAGCGGATCCTCGATCCCGTTGGATCGGGCGGGATCCTGAATGAAACAAGATTTGAGTACGACGCGCAGGACCTTCCTCTTACCGATCCAGGGAACGCGACCGGATGGACCGACCCGGGCACACCGCTTCGAGGACACCTTTCCCGATCGAAGAAGTTCGATCCGCGCACAGGCGAATGGCTGACGGAAAAGTTCCGCTATGACAAGTTCGGGAACGCCGTTCGAAGCTGGGACGCTTCCGGCGATGAGGAAAGGTACACCCGGATCGAGTACTCGCAGGAGTACGCCTTTGCATATCCGGTTTCTGTGAGCCTTCCGGCTCCGGATCCATTAGGCGTGAAGGGCACGTCCGAAAGGTCGAAAACAGCGAAGACTTACGACCTTGTCACAGGGCTCGTGCTTTCGGTCACCGATCTGCAATCGCTCGGCTCCGCGTCCGACGACCGGACGACACGGACTGAGTACTCGGATCCTCTGCTGAGAGTTACCGCTGTGCGCGAGCCGGGAGGTGCCGTCCGCGAGTATTCGTATGACGACGCAGACGGAGTATCGAAGGTCCGCACGAGGGAGATCTTCGACCCCGGAAAATGGCGCGAGTCGGAAGTCGTCTACGACGGATTCGGCCGCCAGGTCATTTCAAGATCGTTCAGTTCCGAAGGCGTTTCGGTGGTCGATTCCGCCTACGATCTCCACGGCCGGCTTGTCTCTCGATCGGCTCCGTACTTCGAGGGGACGCCTTCTTCGGACGTCGCTCGGTTCCATACAACGTATGATCCCTCCGGTCGGGTCACTCGCAGATTCGCCGACATCCCGAACGAGGGCGAGGAAACCACTGCCGAATTCGAACACGGGATTTCGTCCGCGCAGGGCGCCGCCGGGCGTTTCGTCGTCAGCAAGGACGGTTCCGGCCGTGCGAAGCGAGAGATCAGGGATTCGGCCGGGCGGATAATTCGCACGGACGAACCGACAGCCGTTACGGGCGATCCGGAAAATGACCTTGGACCGGTGAACGCTCCCCTCCAGCCTGCGAACTACGTCTACGGAAAGCGCGGGGACCTGATCGAGATAAGGCAGGGGATCCAGCGCCGTTTCTTCGCCCGGGACGCTTTCGGCCGGCTGATGTATCAGAAACAGCCGGAGCAGGAATCGAATCCCGATCTACGTTTCACGGACCCCGAGACCGGCAATTCAAACTGGTCGGCGGCATTCGAGTACGACCGGACGGGGAATCTTGTCCGGGCGGTGAGCGCGAACGGAGTGGTTATTGAATCGGATTACGACCGTCTCGACCGTCTGGTCTCGCGTTCGTGGTCCGACGGGACTCCTTCCGTTTCGTATAAGTATGATCTGATCCCGAACGGCAAGGGCGAGATCGTAGAGGTCTCGAACGCCGTTTCGGTTACAAGAATACCGTCATTTGACGCCGGCGGAAGGCCGACCGTATACGAGCAGATCACCGCCGGCAGGCAGTTCAGAAGCGGGTTCGTTTACGACTTCGAGGGCGAGGTGAAGAGCGTCACCTATCCGTCGGGCAAGATCGTCGACCAGACAACCGGTTCGGATGGACGGCTTAGGCGCGTTTCGGGAACTTCCGGCCTCGCAGAAGCTGTGTATGCGAATTCGTTCGTTTACGGCCCCAGGGGAAAGACCAGATCGATGAGGCTCGGGAACGGTCGTTTCGAGTCTGCGGATTTTCACTTTTCCGGCAGACTCTCTTCGATAGGTCTGGGAGCTTCAGCCGCCGATAAGGGTTTCTGGTCGCTGAACTATGCGTACGGCGAGGTGGCTGTGGACGGTACGCTCGATACGTCGCGTGTGAACGGGTCCGTCGCCCGCCTTACGGTAAACGGTTCCGGAGACGAGCCGTTCGAGCAATCCTTTAGTTACGATCCGCTCGGCAGGCTTTCCTCCGCGGAGGAACGCCAGGGCGCTGTGTCGAACTGGAACCAGGAATTTGGTTACGACCGTTTCGGAAACCGCACACTCCTCACGCAGAACCTTGCCGGTACGCAGACCTCCGTTGAGGATGAGTTCGATCCCTCGACGAACCGCTTCGCATCGTCCGAGGGATTCCAATACGACCGCAACGGGAATGTTGTCCGGGAGCCTTCGGGAAGATCGTTTGTCTTCGACGGCAGGAACAAGCAGACGGAAATACGCTCGGCGGACGGAATGCTCGTCGCGAGGTATAGCTACGACGGGAACGGGCGGCGAGTGAAGACCGAAACGCCGCTCGAAACTACTGTGTTCGTGTATGCCGGTGAAAAATTGATCGCCGAATACGCGACGAATCCCCCGCGCAATCCGAAAACACGATACCTTACCGAGGACCATCTCAGCTCGACCAGGATAGAGACCGACAGCAACGGGGCCGTTCTTTCTAGGCGGGACCATATGCCTTTCGGCGAGGAGCTTGTAAGCGGGGTCGGTGACAGGTCCGAGGTTAAAGGCTATTCGGCGGCGACCTCTCCTTTGAGACCGGGATTCGCGGGACTGCTTTCCGATCCGGAATCCGGTCTCAATTACGCCGAGGCTCGTGTGTACGACAGTCGCAACGGGCGGTTCACGGCGGTCGATCCGATGCTTGAATCGGCCGATGCCTCGGACCCGCGTACTCTGAACCGGTACGTCTATACGCTGAACGACCCCGTCAATCTGATCGATCCGGAAGGGCTGGCCGTCGTGGACGACTGGTACGTCAGCGATGACGGAAAGATAGAAGTCTACCGGACCGAGGATCCGTTCGACCGTTTCTACGTATTCGACGAGAACCGGAACGTGTTCGTGATGGTGGCCCAGCTCCAAAAGAACAGCTACGGGCTCGTCAGGTTTCCCGACAACGGATGGGGCTTCACCTACTACAACCCGGGCGAGCGGGGCGGATACGATCCGGATACACGCGAGCTAGTGGGTCAGGGCGACCACTACCTGCTTCCCGTGACCGCCGCGGCATTGTTCGGCCTTACGAATCAGCTGAAGAACGATTATGGGATCACATTGGCCCTGGGAGACATGTCTTCCTCGAACGGCAGCGATCCCTGGGACAGCCGATTTCGTTCTGCGGACTGGAACGGACACCACGCCACCCACGGCCACAAAGGCAACGGAACGGGGGAAAGCATCGATTTCCGTTACGTGGACAAGAACGGCCAGAGCCGGCGGGGCAACTGGGTGACCAATCCGGGCCGATTCAGCCCTTCGAAGAACCAGGCTGTTTTCGATCTCGCCAAAAAGTGGGGATTCGGAAAGAGCCTGCGCGGCTACAGCGCCCCTATAAAGGGCGCGAAGGCCGCGGCGAAACACAACGACCACGGGCACCTTGGTTTTGATCTAAGCCGCAAGAGGCCGAAGCGGATCTTCCAGGACCGTCGGAAGTACTACATACGCTGGTCGGACGTGACGCTCGACTGCCTGGTCGATCGGTGCCACTGAGGCGCGATCATCATACGAAGAAGCAAACCTTTGATATGATTGCAGGCTTGATCCGTCCCGGGGCCGTCTCCGAAGATGTTCCCGGGCGGAATTTGAAAACGAAGACACGAAGGAGGTAAGAAATGGCCTTAATCCTCATCGCCTCGGTCCTGCTGATGATCGGCTGCGGACCCGGGGCAGGGCATTCGACCGAAAGCAGAACATACACCGAACACCCCGAAACTCCCGCAACCTACGAAGGAAGGAAAGACGAGAAGATCCCGAAACAGACTACTTTCAAGAGGGCCGACGGTATCGTCGTGTTTGACGGGACGGGCGAGGAACTGGAGAAAGCCGAATGGAAAGTGGTCATCTACGGCGAAGACGGCAAGCCGTGGCGGATCATAGATCAGAGAGACGACAGTATCGATTCGCTTGAAGGAGAATCGGGCGACTTTTTCCCGATCGATTTCAGCAATGGGAACAAACGCGATTTCCTTATAGAAATGCGTTTGACTGGCCGGTCCGAGGATTGGCTGGAGGTCGTCGCGCACGAGTCCCGGACCCCTCCCGTGAAGGCATATGTTCGAGTTCGCGACCCCCTTTTCAAGGAGCTTTCCTGGGAAGAATGGGTCTTGGGCCACTTCAATTTAAGGTTCGACCAGGAAACCAATCCACTTCTGGAATCGCCCGACGGCGCACCGAAGGAGGCGGTCTTTCCTGAAACTCCGTTGATAAAGCCTGACAATGTGGGCGGCGACTGGGTACTGGTCCGATGGACCCAGCACGAGCCGGACGAGCCTTCGGTCGAGTGGCTGAAAAAGAACCTGCCGGAGAATTCCGGATGGATCCGCTGGAGGAAGGACGGGAAGATATTGATCAGCGATTATTATCCGTAGGTATCCGCTTCGATTCATGCAGTTTAGCAACGGGCTTGCCCGTGTTCGCAGTTTAGCGGTGGGCATGCCCGCGTCCGCGTCAGGTGCTCGTCACTTCCCAAGAGATTCCGACTCCTTGATCCGGCACGATTGCGCTCGACGCGTCGAATGCGGGCAAGCCCGTCTTTAAACCGTCACATTTGCGCTCACCTCTTTAACGCCGATCCCAGCCTTTTCACCCTGCCCCGAAATACACGTGACCCGCCGTCCTGCCT
This sequence comes from Aridibacter sp., assembly GCA_035513035.1. Classification (GTDB taxonomy): domain Bacteria; phylum Acidobacteriota; class Blastocatellia; order Pyrinomonadales; family Pyrinomonadaceae; genus Aridibacter. Next base: position 6,008 of record DATKCW010000047.1, on the reverse strand, counting down.
GTAATCTTGACTGAAAAGTAAAGATTTGAGATTCTACACCTTACCCCAGAGTCCAGAATAGTTAACCGGGTACGTACGATGAAGATATCGGCACAGGAAGAATACGGCCTTCGATGCCTCGTTCAGCTCGCGAGCGCGGGCGAGTCTCTGACCCTGCCGCAGATCGCGGAGCGCGAGGGCATTTCGCAATCTAACGCGGGAAAACTGATGTGGCTTTTAAGCAAGGCCGGTTACGTGCGAGCGACGCGCGGCACCAAGGGTGGTTACAGCCTTGCGAGGCCCGCCGACGAGATCCTGCTCAGCGAAGTGATCAAGGTACTCGACAAAGACGAGATCGAAGGCCACTGCAACAGCTACTCAGGGGTTCTCGACTCGTGTGTCCACAATGGCGACTGCGGCATACGGTCGGTGATCGTAGGGCTTCACGAGATCGTTCAAAACGCGCTTTCGAACGTGACCTTGTCGCAGCTCGTCGGGACCGAAAAGAAGGTGGACGAAAGATTTCACAGGATACAGGGCCTGGCGCAGGTTTCAGGTCTCAAGGATCAGGGATCAGGTATCAGGGATCAATGATCAGCGATCAATTGGTTCCGCACTACCGGCATTCTCCGGTGCCCGGTTAATTGCGTGAATCACGAAAGGCGCAATTAGTGGAGCATTTGAGCGGGAAACGAATCCGTTCTTGATTTGAGAATATTGTTAGTTGAAGGCTGACCGTTGATTCCTGATACCTGATACCTGACCAAAGATACCTGATACATGAACGTTGATACCTGATATGAGCACTGCACAGGAACTACTAAAAAACAGGGAATACAAGTACGGGTTCAAGACCGAGATCGAGACCGAGATGATCCCCAAGGGCCTCTCTGAGGACACGGTCCGGCTGATCTCCGAGATCAAGAAAGAGCCCGAATGGCTTCTCGATTTCCGCCTGAAAGCCTATCGGCACTGGCTGAAGATGCCCGAGCCTAGTTACTGGGCAAACTTCGACTATCCGAAGGTCGATTTTCAGGAGATGACGTACTACGCCGCGCCCAAGGAAAAGGAAAAGAAGCAGAGTCTGGACGAGGTAGATCCCGAACTTCTCGACACGTTCGAGAAACTCGGCATCCCTCTGTCCGAACAAAAGATGCTCGCCAACGTCGCCGTCGACGCGGTGTTCGACTCCGTTTCGGTCGCCACGACCTTCAAGAAGAAGCTCAAAGAGGCGGGAGTCATCTTTTGTTCGTTCAGTGAGGCGGTCCTGGAGTATCCCGAGCTTGTGAAGAAATACCTCGGCTCGGTCGTGCCGACCTCGGACAATTTCTACGCGGCGCTGAACTCCGCGGTCTTCTCCGACGGTTCGTTCGTCTTTATACCGAAGGGCGTCCGGTGCCCGATGGAACTTTCGACTTATTTCAGGATAAACACACAAGAATCGGGACAGTTCGAAAGGACGCTAATTGTTGCGGAAGAAGGCGGTTACGTCGCATATAATGAAGGGTGCACAGCTCCTCAGTTCGACACGAACCAGCTTCACGCGGCGGTGGTCGAGCTGGTCGCTCTGGACGACGCGGAGATCAAATACTCGACGGTCCAGAACTGGTACGCCGGTGATGAATCCGGCAAGGGCGGGATCTACAACTTCGTGACGAAACGCGGAGCGTGCCGCGGCGTGAACTCGAAGATCTCCTGGACGCAGGTCGAGACAGGCTCGGCGATCACCTGGAAATACCCCTCGGTGATCCTGCAGGGCGATAACTCGATCGGCGAGTTCTACTCGGTCGCGCTCACGAACAATGCGCAGATCGCCGACACCGGGACAAAGATGATCCATCTTGGCAAGAACACTAGTTCGACGATCATTGCGAAGGGGATCTCGGCCGGCCGGTCGAACAACAGTTACCGAGGGCTCGTGAAAGTGATGCCGAAGGCGGAAGGCGCGCGCAACTACACGCAGTGCGACTCGATGCTGATCGGCGACACCTGCCGGGCGAACACATTCCCTTACATCGAGGTGATGAACAACACCGCGCGGGTCGAGCACGAGGCGACGACCTCGAAGATCAGCGAGGAGCAGTTGTTCTACCTACAGCAGCGAGGGCTTTCGGAGGAGGACGCTATCTCTTTGATAATCAACGGTTTCTGCAAGGAGGTCTTCCGCGAACTGCCTATGGAGTACGCGGTCGAGGCGCAGAAGCTCCTCGGGCTGAAACTTGAAGGCGCGGTGGGCTGAACATCGGGGATTTGAACCGCAGAGATCGCAGAGAGTTTTTGGGGGACTTCAAACGCGAAGGTCGCAAAGGGCGCGAAGATCTTTTGGGTATTTCTTGTGTGGATCGGTTTCAACTTTCACAAATGCTGCGACAGGTTGATCAAAGGAAAAAGCAATAATTTCCTTTGCGTCCTTTGCGACCTTCGCGTTTACCCCCTATCTGGGAATCTCTGCGGTTGATCACACTTATGAAACTGATCAATCCTGAAAACTTCCACGAGCCGACCGGACATTACTCGGCGGCCGTAGTCTCGAACGGATTCGTGTTCGTATCCGGCCAGCTCGCGGTCGATCCTGTGACCGGCGAAGCGACCGGTGGTTCGATCGAGGAACAGACCGAGCGCTGAATACGAAACCTCGAGATCGTTCTCGAGGCTTCGGGAAGCAGCCTGGACCGCGTTGTGAAGATGACTATTTTTGTTTCCGACGAAAGCCTCTGGGGCGCGGTCAACGAAACTTATAAAAAGATCTTTGACGAACTAAGGCCCGCAAGGGCGATCATCCCGGTCGGGAATTTCAGGGAGCCGTTCGTTATAGAGATCGAAGCGGTTGCCGAGGCGCCCGCCGATACGAAAATAAGCGAGGACAAGTGATTGGAAACTCTTTACGAGACGATTTCAACCGCTTTCAATTTCTATGGGATCGACTGGCTCGCGACGGGATGCGGGCTCCTGGGCGTTTACCTGCTCGGCAACAAGAATAAGATCGGATTCGCATTGTTCATGCTCGCCAGTGCCAGCTGGGTGACTTTCGGGTTTTTGACGCACAGCATAGCGGTGATCATCGGCAGTTCGATCTTCTTCGTGATGCACCTTCGGGGGTTCATACGCTGGACCAGGAGCGCTGACGCATAGAGAGAAAGCAGAGGGTTATTTAAGACTTTAAGACAATGTTATTGGAAGTAAAAGACTTGTACGTCGCGGTCGACGGCACGAACATTTTAAAGGGGCTGAACCTGAAGATCGATAAAGGCGAGGTTCACGCGATCATGGGACCGAACGGGTCCGGCAAATCGACACTCGCGAAAGTGATCGCCGGGCATCCTTCGTACGAGGTCGTAAAGGGCGAAGTGCTTTATGATGGCAGGGATCTTCTGGAACTCGCACCGGACGAGCGCGCCCGCGAAGGCGTGTTTATGGCGTTCCAGTATCCGGTCGAGATCCCCGGGGTTTCGAACTCGCAGTTCCTTCGGCTGGCCTACAACGAAAAGATGAAGCACACGGGCGGCGAAGAACTCGATCCGCTCGAGTTCGACGACCTCCTGAGGGAAAGGGCAAAGCTCGTCGAAATGGACCCGACGTTGTTCAAGCGCTCGGTGAACGAGGGATTCTCCGGCGGCGAGAAGAAACGCAACGAGATACTGCAGATGGCGGTACTCAAGCCGAAGCTCGCACTGCTTGACGAGACGGATTCAGGCCTGGACATCGACGCGCTCAGGATCGTCGCGGGAGGCGTCAACAAGCTGAAAAGCGATGATAAGGCAATCGTTCTCGTGACCCATTACCAGAGGCTTCTCAATTACATCATTCCCGATCAGGTACACGTGCTCGCCGGCGGAAAGATCGTCAAGGAAGGCGGCAAAGAGCTTGCGATCGAGCTTGAAGAAAAAGGATACGATTGGGTCCGCGCGGCGGCTAAGTAGGAGGCCGGCGCTGGATGGTGTTCGATATCGAAACGGTTTCAAGGATCCTTCTGCCGGTCTTTCTTTTGCTCTTCTTCCTCGTGGCGATGGCTGGAAGGTCGTATCTCGTCTGGAAGGAAACCGGCGTCAATCCCTACAAGCTCGGAAGCACTGAAAGCGCTCACGACCTGATCGGGCTTTTCTTCCGGCTTGTCTCGTTCCTTGTGATATTCGCCACTGCGGTCTATTCCGCGGTCCCTGCGGCTTATCCGTACACGGGTCCGATCGAGTGGCTCGAGCTTTGGTGGCTCAAGGTCGCGGGAATCGCGCTTCTTTTCGCGGCGCTTGTCTGGGTCAGCGTCGCGCAGGTTCAGATGGGCAGGTCCTGGCGGATCGGGATCGACGAAGAGACGGAGACGGATCTCGTCAGCAAGGGACTCTTTTCGATCTCGCGGAACCCGATCTTTCTTGGGATGCGGGTCCTTCTGTTTGGCCTCTTTCTGGTGATGCCGAACGCACTGACGCTTCTTGCCTTCGGCGTCGGGGACGTTTTGATGCAGGTCCAGGTGAGGCTTGAAGAAGAGCATATGTTGAAGCTCCACGGTGAGAATTTCGAGGAGTACAAGAAGAAGGTCCGGCGTTGGATCTGAAGTTTTGAAAGTGAATACGGCAACAACAATGAGTATCAGTGCGGGCAAAGAGACGGCGTTCAATGCCGAGTTCGAGGAAAGCATCTCGGCGTCGGATCAGCCGGAATGGGTGAAGAAGATACGCCGCGAGGCGTTCACGACGTTTGTCGAGAAAGGGTTTCCGACCGTTCGAGACGAGGAGTGGAAGTATACCAACGTTTCGGCGATCGCCTCGGCGGAATGGAAGACGGTCCCGGCAGAGAGGTCGCGATCGGACGCGGCTTCGATAGACTTCGGGCGTGAGATATTCGCCGAGATCGACGGCCGGAACAGGCTAGTCTTTGTGGACGGCGTGGTCTGCGAATCGCTGAGCGCGATGCCGGAAGGTCTTACTGCGGTTCATCTCCGCGACGCTTATGAAGACGAGGCTTTCCGGGAGAACTTCGCGAAGATCGTCGATCCGTCGAAGAACGGCTTCACGGCGCTGAATACCGCGTTCGCCGGGGAGGGGGTCTTCATCCGCGTCGAAAAGAACAAGAAGGTCGAAGAAGCGATCAACCTCGTGTTTATCGGACTGACCGGGTCAGCGGGCTTTCCGAGAATCCTGTACGCCGGCGAGACAGGCAGCGAAGCGGAACTTGTCGAGCATTATCTGCGCGCCGAGGAGACCGCATATTTCACGAACGCGGTCGTCGAGGTCAGGCTCGCGGACGAGGCGAAACTCGTGCACACGCGGGTCCAGCGCGAGAGCCACGCTGCATTTCACATCGTGACCTCGCAGGCGGAACTCGGCCGCGGAAGCGTCTACGACAACACGAACATTCTTCTTGGAGGGAAGCTCTCCAGGCACGATGTCGGAATGGGGTTCAACTCCGAGGGTGCCGAAGGCTGGATCGACGGGCTGTACCTGGTCGATGAAAACCAGCATACGGACACGCATTCCAGGATCGATCACCGCATCCCAAACTGCGTTTCGCACCAGACGTATAAGGGCATTCTCGACGGAAAATCGCGCGCAGTGTTCAACGGAAAGGTGTTCGTTCACGAGAAGGCAAGGGGAACGGATGCGTACCAGTCGAACAAGAACCTTCTGCTTTCGAACGATGCGCGGGTGGATACAAAGCCGCAGCTGGAGATCTTCAACGATGACGTGAAGTGCGCGCACGGCGCCACGGTCGGACAGCTGGAAGAAGAAGAACTGTTTTACCTTTTGAGCCGCGGCCTGAATGAAGACCTGGCGAGGAACCTTTTGACCTACGGCTTCGCGGAAGAAGTGATCGAGAAGATCAAGGTGCCGTCGATCAAGAGGGCTTTGGATGAGGCGGTGCTGAACCGCCTCCACGCACGAATCAATTAGCATTGTTCAAGGGTCATGACTAGTTAACTCAGAAATCTTTGACAATATTCAAGAGAATTGAGTACAGGTTCTTTCTTCTGTAGTTGAACCTAAACTCACATTCCTTCAGGTGCAAGTAGAAAGTCTCGGGACGCATGCCCCGGA
>DATKCW010000046.1:0-52318 GCA_035513035.1 Aridibacter sp. | reverse complement strand
CTTCCGATCTCGGAGCGGTAGCGACGGGCCCATAGGATGGTCGCTTTCGTCTTCTTATACACATATTCAATCAACGTCATTGGGCCCGTCGCTACCGCTCCGGGTACTGATTGCCCGCCCCTACTTAATCACAACCCCGTTCTTCATCACAGATCGGACCTTCTCCATCTGCCGGATGTCCGCCAAAGGATTTCCCTTGACCGCGACGATGTCCGCTACCTTGCCCTTCTCGAGTGAGCCGAACGACTTGTCGATCCCGAGCAGGATTGCCGCGTTCAAGGTCCCCGCGTTGATCGCCTTCATCGGGTCCATCCCTCCCCATTCGACCATCAGGATGAACTCGCGCGCGTTCGTGCCGTGAGGTATCACGCCGGAGTCGGTCCCGAGCGCGATCTTCACGTTGTTCCTTATCGCGATCTTGATCGCGTTTCGCATTCCCGCCGCGGCGGCCAGGGCCTTTTCGCCCCGAAAGCCCGTAAGAATCCCCGCCTTTGTGAGGTTCTCGACGGCTTCTCCTGCCATTAGCGTCGGTACCAGGAACGTGCCGTTCTCGACCATAAGCCTCGCGCCTTCCTCGTCTAGGAACGAACCGTGTTCGATCGAAGCGACGCCGGCGCGGGTCGCGATCTTTATCCCCTCGGTCCCGTGGGCGTGAGCGGCGACCTTTCGTTCGAGTTTCTCAGCTTCTTCTACCATCGCCCGAAGCTCTTCGAACGTGTACTGCGGAACCCCGACCGCGTCGCCTTCCGAAAGCACGCCTCCGGTCGCGCAGGTCTTTATCAGGTCGGCCCCGTATTTCACCTGGTATCGCACCGCTGCACGCACGGCATCGACGCCGTCGGCGATCCCCGTCCGGTAATCCCCGTCAGCCGCGCCGGGCCTATAGCCGTTCTCGTCACAATGGCCTCCCGTGATACCGAGCGAATGCGCTGCGGTGAGCATTCTAGGACCGGGGATCCAGCCCTCGTCGATCGCCTTCTTCAAGGCGATGTCGTCGAAACCCCCGGCGCCGACGTTGCGGATGGTCGTAAATCCCGCGTCGAGCGTCTCCTTCGCGTTCCTCACGCCTAGGATCGCGCCGAACGAGTCGAAGTCTCGGAACCTTGCGTTCTGGCCCGCCGGATCGCCAAGCACGCGTCCGATGATGTGCGTGTGTGCGTCGATGAAGCCCGGCATCAGCGTCGCGTCGCCGAGCTCGATAACCTCAGCTCCCTCGGGAACTGAAATGTCGGAAGCCTTGCCGACCGCCTCGATCACGTTGCTCCGGACAAGCACCGCGCCTTTCTCGATCGCGGGCCTTCCGGTCCCGTCGATAACACGGTCGGCGCGGATCACTTTTACTCCGCTGTCTGTCGGAAGCCCGGGCGCCCCCAGGTTCTGCGCAGGCGCGAACGGAACCTGCACTGCCAGAAGGACCACGATCCAAAGAACTGAAACAGATCTCGACATTCTTCTACCTCGCTTTGTTGTATTGGGAATTGCTCACGAGATTATAAGCGTCCGCGAGACGCGAAACAAAACGGATCGCGGGGCGCTGCTCTAATCGTTGCAAACACGTTTCCAACTCCCGCCTCTTTTCGATTTCCCTTCGCTTGTGGTTTATCATTTCCGGACGGTCGGATTTTCACCGGAAACAAGAATGCACGCAGGCGACTACAGAGAGTTTCTGCCCGGGTTTTGGAACGCGGTGCTTCCGTCGAAGGACCTTAAGATAAGGTAAGAGGGTGCGCCGGAAGCTATTTAGCATCCCTTATTTTAATTCACTGGAAACCGGCGGCGAGTTCGAGAACCCGGTAAGGGAACCGGTGACACTCCGTTGGAGAAGTTGAATAAGATGATCGACCTGAGAAGCGACACAGTCACCAGACCGACCACTGGAATGCGAAAGGCGATGGCCGACGCGGAAGTGGGCGACGACGTTTACAGCGAGGACCCGACCGTGAACCGGCTTCAGGACCGCGCCGCGGAGATCTTCGGAAGGGAAGCGGCGCTGTTCGTCCCGACCGGCTCGATGGGAAATCAGGTCGCGGTAAAACTGCACACGAAACCCGGCGACGAGATCGTGATCGAGGAACGCGGCCACATCTTCAATTACGAGATGGGAACGCCGGCGGTGGTCTCCGGGGTGATGGTCCGACCGGTTAAGAGCTCGGACGGATCGGGAATGCTCTCGTGGTCCGACATCGAGCCCGCGCTTCATGTCGATCAGCCATATTATTCGTGCCCGACCGGGCTGATCTGTCTGGAGAACTCGCATAACCTCGCCGGCGGGAGCGTGATGAACGCCGGACTTTGCCGCGAGATCTGCGTCAATGCGCATTCGAAGGGAATCCCGGTCCATATGGACGGGGCAAGGATATTCAACGCGTCCGCCGCGCTCGGGGCCTCGGTCCGGGAGCTGTCGGAGGAATGCGACTCTGTGCAGTTCTGCCTGTCCAAAGGCCTGGGGGCGCCGGTCGGTTCGGTCCTTGTGGGTAACAGGGAGTTCATCGCGGAGGCACGAGTCTGGAGGAAACGGCTCGGCGGAGGAATGAGGCAGGTCGGGGTTCTCGCCGCGGCGGGGCTCGTCGCACTGGAAGAATCGCCTCCGAAGCTTGTCGAAGACCACTCGAACGCAAAAACTCTTGCGGAAGGGCTAGCCGAACTTCCGGGAGTTTCGATCGATCCGGAAAGGGTCGTTACGAACATCGTGATCGCTGACGTATCGGACGCAGAGCTTTCGTCGCCGGATATCGTCGGATCGTTGAAGGAGAAAGGCGTGCTAGCGATCAGTTTCGGCAGCGCGATCAGGATGGTCACGCACTTCGACGTCTCTTCGGACGACATACGGAAGGCGATCGGCGCATTCCGGGAGATCCTCGCTCAGTAGATAAGATCTTGTGGGTATGATCATAGCCATCGACGGGCCTTCCGGAGCCGGAAAATCGACCCTCGGGAAGAAGCTCGCCAAACAGCTCGGACTGCTTTATATAGACACCGGAGCGATGTACCGCGCGGTCGCTTTGTACGCCCTCCGAGAGGGGATCGACACGCTCGACGCCGAAGCGATGACCCGCTCGGCCGAAAGCGCCGAGATCGGGCTTAGCGGTGATCCGGTTAACCTTAAGGTATTCCTCAATGGCGAAGACGTTTCGGATGCGATCAGGAGCGCGGAAGCCGGACAAGCTGCATCGGTTATCTCGACCCATCCGGGAGTTCGGCGGGTCCTTGTTGAACGGCAGAGGAAACTCGGCGAGGCAGCGGAAAAAGGGGCGGTCCTCGACGGCCGCGACATCGGCACGGTCGTTTTCCCGAACGCCGACCGCAAGTTCTTCCTGACGGCAAAGCCCGAGGCGCGGGCGAGACGACGCTACACAGAAGACGCGGCGAAGGGAAGGGCGGTAAGCCTTGAGCACACCGTTCACGAGATCGAAAAGCGCGATGAAAGGGATTCGACGCGGGAAGACTCGCCTTTGCGGATCGCGGAGGATGCGATCGTCATCGACACGAGCGAACTGGAGATAGGCGAAGTGCTCGCGGCGATGCTGCAGGCAGCCAGCGGTCGCTTGTAGGGGCAGGGCTTGTCCCTGCCCGGTGTGAGGAGTACGCCGTTTAGCGTTGGGCTTGCCCGCGAGACGTGAACAGTTGATCGTGAATCGTGAATCGATTTCCGTTTAGCGTTGGGCTTGCCCGCTCTTTTGGTCTCGAATGCTCTTTGCGGCTTTGCCGCCCGTGTGTGCGGTAAGCCTGCGGCTCACCGTGTCGTGAGCCTATCTTCTCCGATCGGACTTCGCCCGATCAAGGCAACGCGAAGCGCTGCTCTAAACGGGGCTGAGTTCTGGCGAGATGCGTCGGACTTTGCCCGGTAGACGCAACGCGGAGCGCTGCTCTAAACGTGGTCCGTTTTGGCTGCGGTTGAGTCGGGCTTCGCCCTCCTTTTGCAACGCAAAGCGCTGCTCCAAACGTGGAACCTAAAACCACTCACCGCTTACTGAACAAGAGGCTCCGTGGTAAAATCTTCCTTCTTGCTCCCGTAGCTCAGTCGGATAGAGCATCGGTCTTCTAAACCGAGGGTCGCACGTTCGAGCCGTGCCGGGAGCACCAGTTTTCCGGTTTGTGATTTCTGATCCAAGCCTTATAATGCCCTTTGGTCCAGGGTCCCGGGCTGTGAACAATTTGCGGCGGCTATAGTTCAGTGGTAGAGCGCTTGATTGTGGTTCAAGATGTCGAGGGTTCGAATCCCTCTAGCCGCCCCATTCTCTTCTCAGGTATCACGTATCAAGAATCAGGTATCGATTACCCGAACCCGGAATTCGGATTCCGGGTTCGGGTTTTGAATTTCCAGGTTCCTGGTTCAGAGTTCCAGGTTCAAAGTTCCAGGTTCAAGGTTCAAGGTTCCAAGTGGATGAGCGAGTGTCTTTTTTCGGGGGGAGGCGGCACTGTGTGATTACGGGGCCCGTTCAGCTGGCGCGGCCGGCTAATTTTGGCCTTCATCGACCTTCTTCGGTTTCGGTGCGTCTAAGTCCCGGCGCCTGATCGATGGAGGAAAGAAGGCCGGTTCGGCTTTCTGAAACGGTCCGGCCGATTCTTGCATATGCCGCCGCAAAAGTTTTATATTTGAAGTTCTTTGTCGTTTTCGTGGCCCACCCGGAACCATTCCGTTTCGGGAAGCCGAAGGAACAATCTAAATGAAAGAGTTTTTAACCAGTATCCTGACGCTGAGCGCGTTCGCCGCGTGCCTGCTTTTGCCCGTGACGACGGGCCTTTCTCAGATCAAGCTCCGTGACGCGATCGATCTGGACGGCAACGACAAGGCCGATTACATGGTCTTCAGGCCTGAGAACAATGTCTGGTACGTGCTCAACGACCAGGGCTTCACGTTCCAGCAGTTCGGCATCGCCAATCTCGACTATATGACGCCTGGCGATTTCGACGGCGACGGCAAGGGGGACATCGCCGTGTGGCGCGACGAGAACGGTGTATGGTTCTGGTTGAACAGTTCGGACGGAACGTTTTCGGCGGCCCAGTTCGGGATCACCGGCGACGAGCCCGTTGCGCGTGACTACGACGGCGACGGCAAGACGGACCTGGGGGTCGTGCGCAGGACGAACGGCACGATGGTCTGGTACTGGTTCCGCAGTTCGGACGGCGGATTTTCCGCGGTCCAGTTCGGAGTCGATTCCGATTTCACTGCTCCTGGCGATTATGACGGCGACGGCAAGTTCGATCTCGCCGTCCAGCGCCCCGGACCGACGCCCGGAAGCCAGGCGACGTTCTTTATTCTAAGGTCCAGCGACGGAGGTCTTACGGTGATTCCCTGGGGCATCAGCACGGATATGGTGGTCCCGGGCGATTACGACGGAGACGGCAAGACCGACATCGCGGTGGTCCGCGAAGGTGCCACGTCCACTGATAACCTCGTCTGGTACATCCTTCAGAGCAGCGACTTCAATTTCCGCGCCGTGAGCTTCGGACTCACAGGGACCGACCTGAACGTCCAGAACGACTATGACGGCGACGGCAAGACCGATCTGGCCGTCTGGAGGAACAGCGACGGGACATTTTACATTCTCAAGAGCACCGACGGAAGCCTTCAGGGCGTCCAGTGGGGATCCCCCGGAGACTTCCCCGTGGCAAGCTACGATACTCACTGATCAGCCGATCAGAAAAGAAAAAGGTTGAGGACCGTTGAACGGCCCTCAACCTTTTTCTTTGTCGGAAGTTCCTGTAACATTTGGCATTAGCCTGATGGAAACCATTGCGGAAAAGATCAAGGAAGGCTTTGCCGGCAAACGCGTGGTATTGGTCGGAGACCCGGTCGCGGACCAGTTCCTGCGCGGCACCATCGACCGCGTCTCGCGCGAGGCCCCGGTGTTCATACTTCGCCACGACGAGACCGAGACTGTTCCGGGAGGCGCGGCGAACGCCGCCGCGAACATCGCATCGCTCGGCGCGGAAGCGGTCCTTGTGGGGATCGTCGGCGACGACGCGAACGGCGAAGCGCTCAAGGATTCGCTCGAAAAACTCGGCGTCGATCCCGACTTTCTCGTGCTAGACAAAGGCGGCACGACGACAACGAAGGTGCGAGTGCTGGCGGGACAGCATTACGCCCGGCGTCAGCAGGTGATCAGGATCGATTACGGCGGCGGCCGCGAGTACGGCCACGACCTTTATTCCGAAATGAAGGAGAAGATCGCGATCGCGGCGCAGGACGCGGACTCGATCATAGTTTCCGACTACTCTTACGGATCGGCGACTCCTGAGATCGGTAACTGGTGCCTGGGAGTTTCCGGCGAGTTCGACAATTGGTACCTGATCGACTCCCGCCACAGGCTTGAGAGCTTCGGTGGAGGTTCGGCGACCCCGAACCAGGAAGAAGTCGAGGAGATACTCGGCGAGGGATTCACCGAAGAAGACTGCGCCGAACTTCGCGAACGGCTTAACCTAGAATCGCTTCTCGTTACACGCGGGAACCAGGGGATGATGCTCTTCGAGGAGAGCACGCTTCCGCTCGAGATCCCGGTCGTCGGGTCGGCCGAGCCGGTCGATGTCACGGGCGCGGGCGATACGGTAATCGCCTCGTACGCGCTGGGACTCGCTTCGGGACTCAGCTTTGCGGAATCTGCTTCCCTTGCAAATCACGCGGGCGGGATCGTGGTGATGAAGCGCGGGACCGCCACCGTCACCTTTGAAGAACTGCTTGCGTCTTTGAAGGAGAATGCCGGGTCGGGGTCGGCGGCAGGCAGTCTATGAACGGAGCCTCCTCTTCATTCTCGGCGCCCTTACTGGAGCGGAACCGTCTTGTCGCACGCGTCGCCGTCGAAAGACGCGACCGCAAACGGATCGTCCTCGCGAACGGCTGTTTCGACGTTCTCCACGTGGGCCACCTACGCTATCTGAAAGGCGCACGCGATGCGGGCGACTTCCTCGTCGTGGGGATCAATTCCGACGAGCAGGTCCGGCGGCTGAAAGGACACGGCAGGCCTCTTCTGCCCCAGGATGAACGAGCTGAACTCGTTGCAGCACTGAGGCCTGTGGACGCCGTAACCTTGTTCGACGAGCCGACCGTGGAAGAGCTCATCCGGGCTATCAGGCCGGACTTTCACGCCAAAGGAACCGACTATACGGAGGACACGGTCCCCGAACGTGAAGTGGTCCGCGAATGCGGCGGAAAGGTGATCATCGTCGGCGACCCGAAAGACCACTCATCGACCGACCTTCTCGCCTCAGTGTCGAGAGACGACTGACGTTCCCGCAAGATGACCGACCATCACTGGAGTTCCAGGAACAAGACGGACCTGATCATCGAGGTGTGGGAGAAGCTCGACTGCGAGTGCGTGGGCGCAAGCGAGATCGAAGCGATCGAGACGGTCGTCCGCGAGGTGTTCGGGGAGAACGCCGCCGATCCGCCCGTGGTCGTGGCGAGGCTTCTCGCCGACGAAGGAGCGGTACTGAGGCATCCGGAGATCCTCGAGCTCGATGTCCGCAGGCGGCTCGATTCGCCTTACGACGCGATGTTCCGGAACATCCTCCGGTACTCTTCATTCGCGGAGGCCGAGCGCTCGCTTCGGGATCTGGAGAACCTTCGAAAGAAGCTCGCAGGGGACGAGGACAGGCACGGCCTCGGATTGCTGAAGGAGCTCGTGATGGCCGCCCGCGATGAGGCGAGGGCCGATGCGAAAGACAGCAGGTCGACGGAAAAAGAAAGGCGATACCACGCCGAGATCGGCGAATGGTTCACGATCTGGCTCCAGTCTTCGGAGATATTCGGAAGCTGGGTTAAGGTAAGAAAGTCTTCCCCCGCATTCATCGAGGTATTTGGAAGTGACGGAGAGTAGAGTATGGCGCTTCAAGGGCGTATCGAAGCATTGAACGAGAAGACCGAATTCGATCCCGGCGACCGCGAGCTGTTCGAGGAGTTCAAGAACGCGCTCAGGCGCGGTTTGATCCGCGCGGCGGAGAGGGACAAGACGGGCGAGTGGCGCACGAACGCCTGGGTGAAGAAGGGGATCTTGATCGGGTTCCGAATGGGAAAAATGACGGAAATGTCCTCGCCGTCGGACAGCTTCCTTTTCTTCGACAAGGACACCTATCCGCTACGGCCTATGTCGCTCGCCGACAAAGTCAGGATAGTCCCGGGCGGATCCACCATCCGCGACGGATGCTACGTCGCGCCGGGCGTCGTTTGCATGCCGCCTATGTACGTGAACGTCGGAGCTTATGTTGACGAGGACACGATGATCGATTCACACGCGCTGGTCGGAAGCTGCGCGCAGATCGGCAAGCGGGTCCATCTTTCGGCGGCGGCGCAGATCGGCGGCGTGCTCGAGCCGGTCGGCGCGATGCCGGTCATAATCGAGGACGACGTGCTGGTCGGCGGCAACACAGGAGTTTACGAAGGGACGATCGTGCGTGAGCGGGCCGTGCTTGCTTCCGGCGTGATCCTGACCCGCTCGACACCGGTGTTCGACCTTGTAAACGAGACCGCGATCAAGTCATCGGGCGATAAGCCGCTGGAGATACCCGCCAACGCGGTCGTGGTCCAGGGCTCGAGGCAGATCACATCCGGATTCGGAAAGGAGAACGGCCTTTCGCTCTACGCACCCGTGATCGTGAAGTACCGCGACGAGAAGACCGACGCTTCGACGCGGCTGGAGGACTACCTCCGCTGAAGAATTTGATTCGGGTGCTTTTGCGCGCCCCGAAGGCCGACGGTATCATCGAGTACATATGATCGCAAGCACTGGCGAGAGCGGATTTAGGGCGCCGAAGCGCCTGCAGGGCGTACAGCCGACGCTCATCAGGCAGATCTTCGAGCGAGCGCTTCCCGACAGCATCAATTTCGGGCTCGGCGAGCCCGATCTTCCCACGCCCGGTTTCATGCGCCGCGAGGCGGCGCGGGTAACCATCGAGGAGCAGAACGGATACACCTCGCACGCGGGCCTGCCTGCGTTGCGCCTCCTGATAGCCGAGCAATACCCGCATCTCGATCTTGGGCTTTCGGAGGTGTGCGTCACGGTCGGCTCGCAGGAGGCGATGACGGCGGCATTTCTCGCGATCATCGAGGACGGAGACGAAGTGCTGATCCCCGATCCGAGCTTTCCGGCATACGAGAACTGCATAAGGATCTCCGGCGGCGTGCCGGTCACTTACAGGCTTCCTGCCGACACCGGCTTCTCGTTCGATGCCGATGAGTTCCGTAACAAGATAACTCCGAAGACGAAAGCCGCGGTCGTGATCTCGCCCTCGAACCCGACTGGACGCGTGCTGACCGACGATGACCTGAAGGCGATCGCGGAGATCCTCGAAGGCACCGGCATCTACCTCGTTTCCGACGAGATCTATTCCGATCTCTATTTCACCGAGAACAAGCCGCGGTCAGCGTCCGAGTTCTACGAAAACACGCTGATCGTAAGCGGGCTCTCGAAGTCGCTGAGCATGACCGGCTGGAGGCTCGGCTGGCTCGCCGGCCGCCAAACCGAGGTGATCAAGGCTGCCCTCACGATTCACGGGTTTCTCACCGTGTGCACATCGACGATCACGCAGAAGGCCTCTCTTCTCGGCTGGACCGAGGAGGCGGAGGAAGCGAAGAAGCAGGCGAGGGAGATTTACGAACGGCGCGGCGAGTTCATGATCTCGCAGCTACGTTCGGAGCTGGGGCTCAACGGAACGGATCCGGAAGGCGCTTTTTACACAATGCTCGACGTGAGGGAACTCGGAGACGATCTGGAGATCGCCGAGAAGTTCCTCAAGAACCGTGTGATCACCGTTCCGGGCAAGGCGTTCGGGCCGGAAGCCGCGGGATTCCTCAGGATTTCTTTCTGCAACGACGAGGACAAGATCGCCGAGGGCGTATCGAGAATGAAGGAGGCGCTCGGGCGCTGACGCCTCTGCGGCCAAGAGATTATGGCTAAATTAAGGGTTGGAATTCTGGGATCGACCGGTACGGTCGGACAAAGGTTCTGCCAGCTTCTTGAGGATCATCCTCAGTTCGAGATCTCGGCGCTCGCGGCGTCCGACAGGTCCGTCGGCAAGCCCTTTTCCGAGGCGTGCCCCTGGAAGCTAAAGACCCCTATGCCGAAGAACGTTCGGGATATCGAGGTCGTTCCGATCACGCCACCGCTGGATTGCGACATCGTTTTCTCCAGTCTTCCTTCAGGCGTCGCGCGCGAAGCCGAAGAGGCCTTCGCCCGCGACGGCTACCCGGTCATCAGCAATTCTTCCTGCTTTCGTATGGAAGAGGACGTGCCGCTTATCATTCCGGAGATCAATCCGGAGCATCTCGGCCTGATCGACGTCCAGAGGCATAACCGCGGATTCGACCGCGGCTTTATCGTGACGAATCCCAATTGCGCCGTGATGTCATTCGCGCCGCCCCTCGCTGCTCTCGACCGCGCGTTCGGTGTTAAGGAAGCGATCGTGACGACGCTACAGGCAGTCTCCGGCGCGGGTTATCCGGGAGTCGCCAGCCTCGACATCATCGACAACATTCTGCCGTACATCGCGGGCGAGGAACCAAAGGCGGAAACTGAAGCGCAGAAGATACTCGGGGCGTTTGCGGAAGATTCGATCAAGAAGGCTGAATTCACGGTCTCCGCCCACTGCTTCCGGGTCAACGTGGTGGATGGCCATACGGCGTCTGTGCGCGTGAACCTGAACAGCACGTCCACTCTCGAGGACGTGATCGATGCGATGAAGGACTTCCCGTCGGCGGGACTTCACTCATCGCCCGAAAGGTTCTTAGAGGTTTGCGAGGAGCCTTCGAGGCCTCAGCCGCGTCTGGATCGGAACCACGGAAACGGGATGACGATCACCGTCGGGCGGATCTTTCCGGATAATGTCTTCGATTACGGATTTGTGGCGCTCAGCCACAACACGGTGAGGGGAGCTGCGGGAGCCGCGCTCTTGAACGCCGAACTGCTGATCGAAAAAGGGCTTGTCTGAAGGCCGGCCGGATCACATCGAATAGATCCTCACGAGCCCGACAAGGACGTCCATTTCGAGCGCCTCATCGAGGCCGGGCGAATCGTCGAGGGTCTTCGCGTAGATCTGCGTGATCTCGTGCTGTTCCCTCCATTTCTTCTCTTCTCGTGTCCTCAACGAGTGCTTTATCCGGCTCCGGTCGAGCTCCCGGACCTTGTCTTGCAGCTGCCGCAGGGCTGAGTTGAAAGCGCGTACAGAGTGCTGGCGGTAGATGGCGAAGGCCTTTCGCGCGGCCATCGATATCGCCCTTTCGTCGAAGGTGCCGCCGATGGACCCCTGCAGAACGACCGTCTTTGCGGCTTCCAGCAACGCTTCGGCCATTCCGGACCCTTCGACCCTTGAATCGGCCCTGTTGAAGTTCGACGGAAGGATATCCGTTTCCCCGAACAACGCGGCGATCGCGAGGCCCCTTTCGGGAAACGTCGCGTCGAGTTTATCCTGCATCTTGCGGGCGTTTATGAAGATCTGCCTTGGCGCGCAGTGGGCGGCCTGAGTGTCGCTTGAACGGCTCCCCCTGAGGCTCTGTTCTCCGGCCCCGCCGATCGAGACCGGTTCGTGAGCTTTGACGAAACCCTTCGAGACCATGCAATAGAGGTCCGTGAGGATCTTCGTGACGACCCTTTGCCGATGAAATTCGTGCAGCGCTGCACGCTTTTCGAGGTCATACGGCATTCGATGGATTCCGGTGTAGGCCGGTCTGCCGATCTGCTTCCACGGGTCTGATCTCTCTGCCATAGGGAATTCGGGAGTTCGTCCGGGCGTTTTGCGCGGTACCGGGACTGATTCTAAGCCAATAATTTGCTTTCGTAAATTACAACAGCAGCGAGATTTGCGATATATTTTTCCTTTGGTTTTGTTGATCGCGGCCCTTTGATCCGCCTTTTTCAGGCGGACAGCTCATTCTTTTCGACACGAACACCAGATGATCGACCGATACACACTGCCCGAGATGGGGTCCGTATGGACCCTGGAAAATAAGTTCCGCAAATGGCTGGACGTTGAGATAGCCGTCTGCGAGGTCCACGCCGAGGACGGAACGATCCCCGCCGAAGCCGTCCGCGAGATCAAGGAAAAGGCCGATTTTTCGGTGGAGCGCATCGATGAGATCGAGGAGGTCACGGACCACGACGTGATCGCCTTCACGACCAACCTCGCCGAGAACATTGGCGAGGCGTCGAGGTTCGTGCATTACGGCCTCACTTCGTCGGACGTCGTAGATACGGCGAACGCGCTGCTCCTCAAACAATCCTGCGGGATCCTTCTGGAAAAGACCGACAAGCTTCTGGAGGTGCTGAAGCGAAGGGCGTTCGAGTTCAAGGACACTCCCCAGATTGGACGGACCCACGGGATCCACGCCGAGCCGACCGCTTTCGGAATGACTTTCGTCCTTTGGTTCTCGGAAATGAAAAGGAACCGCGAGCGGCTCGAAAGTGCGAAGGAGGCGGTCTCCGTCGGGAAGATCTCCGGTGCTGTCGGAGCTTTCGCGCATCTCGATCCATCGGTCGAGGAACGCGTCTGCGAAAGGTTGGGACTCAAGCCGGCGGCGATCTCGACGCAGGTCATTCAGCGCGACCGTTACGCGGAATACCTCGCGACGCTGGGTATCGTCGCTTCCAGCCTCGAAAAGATGGCCCTTCAAGTGCGCCACTGGCAGAGGACGGAGGTCCGCGAGGCGCAGGAGAAGTTCAAGACCGGACAGAAGGGCTCCTCCGCGATGCCGCACAAGCGGAACCCTATACTCTCCGAGAAGATCTGCGGGCTCGCGAGGACTGTCCGCGCGAACTCGATCGTAGGAATGGAGAATGTCGCGCTGTGGCACGAGCGGGACATCTCGCACTCGTCGGCCGAGCGTATGGTCCTGCCCGATTCTTCCGTGACCCTTGATTACCTTCTTGCAAAGACGGCCTCGTTGCTAGACGGACTCGTCGTCTATCCGGAGAACATGCTGAAGAACATAGGCGCGACCCGAGGTCTGATCTTCAGCGGCCAGCTGATGCTCGCCCTTACGCAGAAAGGGGTTTCAAGAGAGGATGCCTACGCCTGGACGCAAAGGAACGCGATGAAGGTCTGGGACGAGGGCGGGAACTACTACCAACTTATAAAAGAAGACACGGACATCTCTTCGAGGCTTTCGAATGAAGAGATAGACCGTGTCTTCGATCTGAAACACTACCTGCGAAACGTCGACAAAGTGTTCGCAAGGGTGTTCGGTTAGACTAGCTCGACCATTTCTCGGCGAGGTTGCCGACGATCGGAAGCTTCCACATGTTTCCGCCGTACGACTTTACCGCGGCCATGATCAGTCCGACCAGGAAACCCAGTAATATCGCCAGATAAAGCAACGTCATCAGAAGGCCGACAATAGCGCCAAGGCTGTCGGCGACCATCCCGGCTACCACCGCGAGAATGATCCCGACGATCATTACAACGATGACCGTGACGATGTAACCCACTACCCACAGCACGGACTGAAACGCGTGGAACCGTACGAACTTGTTGTCCTTCTCGATGAAGATGAGAATCAGCGCCACGATCCCGATGATGTATCCGATCAGTGCCGTGATGTTTCCGTCGAGACCAAGAGCAGATTTTTGGTTTTCCATAGTGTTTTGTTAGGTTTACCTTGAGTGAAGTGATGTGAATTACCAGTCTAGCCCGAATACTTGTCCGCCATCTTACCAATGATCGGCAGCTTGAACAATTCTCCGTTGTAACCTTTTATGGCGGCTATGATCTGACCGACGAAGAGGACCAGTGAACTTATGATCGCTACAAAATAGAATATGATCCAGACCACCAGCATGATCAACGAAATGATCGGAAATCCGATCATCGCATCGACGAACGTTCCGAGGACACCGCCGATCACTATCAGCAGGATAAGGAAGATGACGATAGTGAACGGAATCAGCGTTAGAAGTATGGACTGCCACGCGTGAAACCTGGCAAGCTTGTTCTTCTTGTCCTGCAGGATGGTAACTATGCTCAGGATGAGTCCAAGGAAGCAGACGACGTTACCAAGGTAGCAAAGCAGCGCCACCAAATTGGCGTCCATGTCGAATACAGATTTTCCGTGAGCGTTCTCCATTTGTCGAGTGAACCTCCTCTTGTTCCCTTAAGTGATTGTATTTCGATTGGTTAGAAACTGGATCGCGTAGAATTTAACACATCTGCGTTGCATATCAAAAGAAATTCCGTAAAATCTTAGTTTTTCCGGAGCCTCATATGAAAGCAAAAGTCCACGTAACCCTGAAGCCCGGTGTTCTCGATCCCCAAGGCAAGGCGATCCACCATTCGGCGGAGCTGCTCGGGTTCGAAAAGATCGGAGATGTTCGGCAGGGCAAGTATTTCGAGATCACGCTCGACGCGGAACTGACAGCGGAAGAGGCGCTGGAAACTGCCGAGAAGATCGCGAAGGACGTCCTCGCCAATCCAGTTATAGAGGATTACTCGGTAGTAATCGACGAAACCGCCGCTGAAACAGCCTGACCCCGTATTATGAAATTCGGAGTAATCGTCTTTCCCGGTTCCAACTGTGACCACGACGCCTACCACGTGCTCTCGAAGCACGTCGGTCAGCCGGTCGACTTCATCTGGCACCGCCAGACCGATCTTTCCGGCTACGATGCGGTGATCGTCCCGGGCGGATTCTCATACGGGGACTATCTTCGCGCTGGCGCGCTCGCGCGATTCTCGCCGGTGATGAAGGCGGTCAGGGAATTCGCGAAAGAAGGGAAGTTCGTGTTCGGGATATGCAACGGGTTCCAGATCCTGTGCGAGGCGGGGCTTCTGCCCGGCGCGCTTATGCGCAACAGCAACCTGCATTTCGTCTGCAAGCACGTGAATTTGAGAGTCGAGAACAACCGGACCCCATACACAGGCGAGATCACCGAATCGAAGGTCCTTTCGATCCCAATCGCTCACGCCGACGGCAATTATGTCTGCGATGACGACACGTTCCAGTCGCTCGAAGAGAACGGGCAGATCGTTTTCAGATATTGCGACGAACGCGGCGAGATAACTTCCGGGTCGAATCCCAACGGCTCGCGTTCGAACATTGCCGGGATCTGCAATCTCAACCGGAACGTGCTGGGGATGATGCCGCATCCAGAGCGTGCCTGCGAGGAACTGCTCGGTTCGAACGACGGCCGCGAGATCTTCCGCTCGCTCGCCAATTCCATCGAGGCGCTTGCCGTCTAGTTTCCCGAAGCCATGTACCAGTAAATCTCTATCGAATACGGCCTTGCTCCGCCGCCGCTGTCCCATATCCTCACTACGGCCGAATAATCGTTCGCCGCGTTAGGTTGCTGAATGACTGTAACGTCCCCGCGCCCGTCGGTCTTTTCCACACGGACTATCAGGCCGTTCTCGCGCGGCAGCGCCGACGTGAAGCTGTAGGTGCCGGCTTCCATCGTCCGTCCGGAGATCGCTTTGGAGGTTATTGTGGTCCCCTTTACCGTCAGGTGGAGCTCGGCATCCGCCTCTCCGTTCCAGAAGAACCTCCCCAGGATCCGGCTTTCATCGACATCGCCGCCGTCATCGGTGATCGGAGGAGGGGTTGAAGGCCCAGACCCGCCCGCGGCGAGATCGAAAATAAGCGAGTCGATGCTGTTCTTCAGGCTTCCCCAGGTGCCTCCGGTTTCCGGGAAACCTTCCGACAATTCCTTTAGCACATTCGCTGCAAGACGCAGGTCGCCTATGTCATATTTGTCGCCGACGATCTTCTCCATAAGCCTTGCCGCCGCTAAGGCCTGTTCGGCGAGGAACGCGTGCTCGATTGCGTCGGAAGAATTTTGCCGGCCTTTCCGAAAGCCTTCCGAGGTAGCCTTCGATACCGCTTCCGCGGCGTCCTTGACGCGGTCCGCTGACCGTTCGAGCCGGCTGTAGTCCTGAGCGGCGGCGAAAACCGGAAATAGGAAGATGGCCAAAATCAGCGCGATTGTTTTCACGGTATGTTTCCTCCTGAGAAACGGCAAATAGAGAATTGCGGAACTCCCGCAGATTATTTGCGAAGCTTCCGCAAGTCAAGAAATTCGTTCGGTGGCAGCACATCTCCTGATAACCGGCACGCTCCCTGACGGTCGCGAAAAAAAGGACTGAGAGGAAAGGACTGAGGGCTGAGTGTCGGTAGCCCGTAAGGGAGGGCTACTGTCGGAAGTTCCAGGTTCCAAGTTCCAGGTTCAAAGAAAGAACCGGTCGTGTCCGAAGCCCAAGCGTCAACGCGGGCTACCGTGAGGAGACGGGAGGGATGATATCGATTCCTTTTGATATTCAAAATCTGAAATCTGAAATCTAGAATCTGAAATCCAACCCCGTTTAGAGCAGCGCTTCGCGCTGCGTTGATCGGGCGAAGCCCGAGTTGGTCGGACACGACAGCGTATCAGTTTAGAGAAGCGCGAAGCGCTGCTCTAAACGGTTCGCCAAGCTCCGTCAACTCAGCCAACTCGCCGAACTTATCTGCCGCCGTTAAAGCGGCTCTTGTGAACAGGGGTGCCTACTTCTTCCGTGGGTTTCACTTCGCTCCGCCCACGGCTAAAGGCAGGTCGTCGCTGCGCGACTCATGATGATTATTCGACTTGTACCGTGGGTTTCACTTCGCTCCACCCACGGCTAAAGGCAGGTCGTCGCTGCGCGACTCACGATAGTCGTCCGACCCGTTCCTCAAACGTGCTTTTCGGGTTCGGACTCTTCGTCCGGGTGAGGGCCGGTGAGGTGAAGCTTCTCTTCTATGTCGTGGATCTTTTCTTCTATCCGGTAGATGGTCAGCGGGTCGGCCTCCTCGATCTTGTCGGAAAGCAGGAACCTTTCGATCATATAAAAGATGATGATCCCGCCGAGCACTATGAAGAACACGGCGATGCCTATCTGCTGGAAGTCGCCTATGATCGTCGTGACGGCGCCGCTGAAGAAGTATCCGACGCTCGAAAGAAGCAGGACCCAGATCGAGCAGCTTATAAAGTCGAGGAAGAGAAAGCGGTGGAGCGGCATACGGCCTATGCCGTTGAAAAGGCACATCGCGGCGCGTATGCCATAGATGTATTTCGAAACGATCATCGCCAGTCCGCCGAACTTCTCGATCAGCCGTTCGATTCGCGGCTGCGCCATCTTGTAAAATGCGTGGTTCTTGACGGACTGTTGGAAGATCCGGCCGACGAAGTAACCGAACGTGTCCCCGACCATCCCGCCGAGGGTCCCGAACAGATATACCTTGAAGAAGCTGAACTGGCCGAAGTAGCCCTGGTGAGCGAGGACACCGGCGAGGAGGAGCGTGATATCGCCTTCGATCGTGCAGAGGGCGAAGACCGCGTAAATGCCATACTGCTCGAATAATTGATAGAACGTTTCCTGCATGGTGCTGGGACCGGCTTCGCCGCTCGCCCGGACAGGTTATCAAAGATATCCTTCAAACACGGGTGAGTCAAACCTTTTCCCCGCCCTGAAAGCGGTTTGACAGAGCCCCTGAGCGGGCATATCATCAGCGTGGTTTTGGACCCTAACGTTTTGCCCAATAAGGACGATACAGCGATGCAGGAGACGCCCGGACCGGGGAATTTGCAGGTCGGGATCGAGGTCGGAAGGACGAAGATCACGACGGTTGCGCTCGATGCGGCCGGCGAGGTCGTCCGCGCGATCTCGGAAGAGGTCGATACGGCCGACGAACCCACCGCACAGATCGGCAAGGCGGTTACGAAAGCGCACGAGGTTTTCGGCGAGCAGATCGCGCTGGGCGTCGCGCTTCCAGGGCTCCTAAAGACCGGCACCGGTCACATAGCATTCTCCGGCCTCATCCCGGAACATTCCTCGGTCGATCTTGTTGCCGAGCTCAGGCATTACACCGATCTGGAGATCTGTTTCGAGAACGACGCGAACGCCGCAGCCTACGGCGAGATGGTCAGGGGCGCGGGTCGCGGAAGCAACGACATGTTCTATGTGACGCTCGGCGAAGGTGTCGGCGGAGCGCTGATCCTGGGCCGAAAGCTCTGGCGGGGAGCATCGGGCTTCGCCGGAGAGTTCGGCTACATCGCCGTCAATTCCGAAGGGATGAAGCTTGAGGACGTCGCATCGACCGCGAATATCATCCGCCGCACGAAGAACTGGTTCCATCAGGATCCTACGTCGTCGCTCAATACCGTCGGCGAGGACAACATCGCCATCGAGGATGTGATACGAGCGGCCGAGAAAGACGACGATTTCGCCCAGCTGATGCTTCAGCGGACGGGAATGTACGTCGGAGCGGCGCTCGCCGGGGTTATCAACCTTTTGAATATCGAAACAGTGATCGTCGGCGGGGAGATTATGCAGGCGAAACACCTTGTTCTGAAAGGGATCGTCCGCCGGGCGAGGGAACTCAGCTTCGCCCCCAGTTTCGAGGCGGTGACCATCGTCGAAGGCGAACTTGGCTCGAACGCGGGCGCCACAGGCGTCGCGCTCCTGGCCGGCGGCGGCGTAGGGAAAGCGGCTTAACGGCAGACTTCAACAAGCACAGTTCACACAACCGAAAAGCGAAAAGAACCTTTGATAATAAGGGTTATCAGCCCTGCTTATTTTGTGAAAACTTGCACAAGAGCGGCGTTGGCATTATTTTCTAGTTGCTAATTTGCGGAATTTGAAAGTTTGAGTAGAATCGTAGGTTAAGCTAAAGCATTAGGTCTTAATCAACACAAAAAAGCAGACTTTTTCCCCACCGGATCCCGCATCCCCCGCAGGATCGGGGGAGAACTCTAGCTTATTGGCACCAAAGGTTTTACGAGAAAAATTCGATGGCTCAACTATTTCATCGCGGAGCGAATCACGTCGCCAAAGCGAGCATGGTCGCAGTCGTACTTCTGGGAGGTTTGGTCTACTTCGCCTATACCCAGATCGCTCGTTCTTCGTACCTGACGAACAGGTATCTCGAACGTCCGCAGCCCGTGCAGTTCTCTCACAAGCACCACGTCGGCGACGATGGGATCGACTGCCGGTACTGCCACACGTCGGTCGAGACCGCCGCCTCGGCCGGAATGCCCCCGACCCAGACGTGTATGAACTGCCACAATCAGCTCTGGGCGGACTCGCCTTATCTTGAGCCTGTTCAGGCAAGCTACCGCGATAACACTCCGATCCTTTGGGAAAGGGTCCACGACCTGCCCGAATACGCGTATTTCAACCACAGCATCCACGTCGCGAAGGGCGTCGGATGCTCGACCTGCCACGGCCAGATCGACGAGATGCCCGCCGTGTACCAGGAGAACACCCTGCAGATGGAATGGTGCCTTTCGTGCCACAGGGATCCGGAAGCGTTCATCAGGCCGAAGTCCGAGATCTACAACATGGATTGGAAGGACAGCAACCTGACCGCGGCGCAAAGGAAGGAACTCGGAAAAGAGTACAAGCTCAGGAGCCGCGAGCTTCTGACCAGCTGCTCGACGTGTCACCGATAGGCCGTGCGGCGGCTTACAAGGCCGCCGGAAAGAAAGCCGCTCCGTGCGAGGGGCGCGCAAGCCGGCGGCCGGCCGGCGAGATAAAAACTCGAGGGAACCAGAAACGAAATGCCAAGCAAAGACAGTTCAACTAACTTTGCGTCACTGAAGGAAAAGATCCTCTCCACAAGCGGAAAGGAATACTGGCGAAGCGTCGAGGAGTTTGTCGACGCTCCGGAGTTCGAGAGCTTCGTCAAGGAAGAGTATCCGGCCCACGCCGAGGAGTGGGACAGCACGCTCAGCCGTCGGAATTTCGTCAAGGTGATGGGCGCTTCGCTCGCCCTCGCAGGTCTCAGCGGATGCGTCATCCAGCCGGCCGAGAAGATCGTTCCCTACGTCAATCAACCCGAAGGCCTGGTTCCCGGAAAGCCTCTGTTCTTCGCAACGGCGATGACACTCGGCGGCGTCGCCACGGGAGTTCTCGCCCGTTCGCACGAGGGCCGGCCGACGAAGGTCGAGGGAAATCCGGAACATCCCGGAAGCCTCGGAGCTACGGATGTCAGGGTGCAGGCCTCGATCCTTGGACTTTACGATCCCGACCGGTCAAAGGAGATCCTCTACCGGGGCGTCCCGAAGACCTGGCAGGCCTTCTTTACGGAACTTCGCGGCAAAATCGACGAGACTCGCGCCAACGGAGGCGAAGGGGTCCGCTTCCTGACCGAGACGGTCACCTCGCCTTCGCAGATCGACCAGTTCAACAGGCTCCTTCAGGAACTGCCGAACGCAAAATGGATCCAGTTCGAGCCGGTCAACGACGACAACCAGATCGAAGGCTCGAAGATGGCCTTCGGTTCCGCCGCCAAGTCGGTCTACAAGTTTGACAAGGCCGACCGGATCCTCTCGATCGATGCCGACATCTTCTCCGGGTTCAACGTCCGATACATAAAGGATTTCTCTAAGGGCCGATCGGTCTCCGAAGAAAAGAAGGAGATCAACCGGCTCTATTCGATGGAGACCACGCTTTCGCTGACTGGCGCAAAAGCGGACCACAGGCTTGCCCTCAAGCCCAGCCAGGTGATAGAGGCGGCCAAAGCCGCTGCGGCGGAGATGGGTGTCAGCGGGGCTTCTTCGTCAGGATTGCCTGAGACCGTCGCTGGCTGGGTCCGCGAGATGGCGAAGGACCTTATGGCGCACAAGGAAAGTTCGCTTGTCGTCGCCGGGCGCAACCAGCCGGCCGCGGTTCACGCGCTCGCATTCGCGATGAACGAGGCGCTCGGAGCCGTGGGGCAGACGGTCGATTACATCGAGCCGATGTCGCCCAACAGCGACAAACTCCAGCGAGAACAGCTTGCGGAGCTTGTGAAGGACATCGACGAAAAACACGTCAAGGTGCTGATCGTCCTGGGAGGTAACCCGGCCTATAACACTCCATCGGACCTAAGGTTCACCAAGGAAAGGCTCGACAACGTGCCGTTCCGCGTCCACGTCAGCGAGCATTTCGACGAGACCGGCGCGCTTTGCCACTGGCACGTTTCGGGGTCGCATTACCTCGAGGCGTGGGGCGACACAAGGGCCTACGACGGAACGGTGACGATCGCCCAGCCGCTCATCGCTCCGCTTTACAATAGCAAGAGCATCTTCGAGGTCGTCCAGCTATGCTTCCGCGAAAACTTTGAGAAGAACTCGATGCAAATCGTGCAAGAATACTGGCAGTCGCAGGGAATGACCGGCGCACCGCCGACACTTGCCGCGGCTCCCGCAACGGCGTCCTCCGCGAACGGCACTGATCAGCCAAACCAGCCGGGTCAGTTAGCTCAGTCAACTCAGCCAACTCAGCAAACTCCGTCAACTCAGTCAACTGATACAACTCAGCAAACTCAGCCAACTCAGCAAACTCAGCCAACTCCCGCAGCGGTCCCGCAGACCTTCGAGGACCGTTGGCGGAAGGCCGTCCACGATGGATTCGTTCCCGGTACGCAGGCGCCGGCGAAATCAGTTTCGGTCAACACAGGGTTCATCGCGAACATCGCCGCGGCTCCCGCAGGCGAGGGCGCTTTGGAGTTCACGGTGCTTCCCGACCCCTGTGTTTACGACGGAAGGTTCACGAACAACGGGTGGCTGCAGGAGCTTCCGAACCCTTTGAACAAGATCACCTGGGAGAACGTCGCCCTGATCAGCCCGAACACCGCCCAGAGGCTCGGGATCAACCAGGACAAGCGTTACAAGGATTTCGCCGGAGGCGAGCTCGGAAGGGCGTTCATCAACACTAAGGGCGGCAACATGTCGTCAGACGTTCTCGAGATCACCTTCGAGGGCTCGAAGATCGAAGGCCCGGTCCCGGCGTGGATCGCTCCCGGACAGCCGGATGACGTGGTCACTTTGTTCCTGGGATACGGGCGCAAGCGCGCGGGCAAGGTCGGCAGCGACATCGGCTACAACGCCTTTGACGTCGTCAGGTCCAGTGCGATGTGGTTCGGCAAGGGCGATATTGCCCGCACCGGAGACCAGACGCAGGTCGCCTCGACCCAGATCCACTTCAACATCGAGGGCACGAAGATGCTCGGCGGCCGCGACATCCTCCGCAATTGGTCGATGGACGAGTATGAGGAGCACCTCAAGGAAGAGCCGCACGCGATGGAGGAGGAGTACGACAAGTCGATGTACGGCGACGAGTTCGGCGAAGTCTACGCCAAGCACCACAAGTGGGCGATGACCATCGACCTCAACTCGTGCGTCGGCTGCAACGCCTGTGTCATCGCCTGCCAGTCCGAGAACAACATCCCGATCGTAGGCAAGGAGCAGGTCGAACGGAGCCGCGAGATGCACTGGATGCGCATCGACGCGTACTACAGGGGCGATGATGTCAGCAATCCAGAGGGTCCTCATTTCCAACCGGTGCTCTGCCAGCAGTGCGAACAGGCTCCGTGCGAGGTCGTGTGTCCCGTCCACGCGACAGTTCACAGCGCGGAAGGCCTCAACGACATGGTCTACAACCGCTGCGTCGGCACACGTTATTGCTCGAATAACTGCCCGTACAAGGTGAGGAGGTTCAACTTCTTCCTTTATCAGGACTGGGATACGCCGCAGTACAAGCTTATGCGCAATCCCGAGGTCACGATCCGCAGCCGCGGTGTGATGGAGAAGTGCACCTACTGCACCCAGCGCATCTCGCACGCAAGGATCGAGGCCGAGCGCGAGAGCCGCGAGATCCGCGACGGCGAGGTCGTGACCGCCTGCCAGTCCGTGTGCCCGGCAGACGCGATCGTATTCGGCAACGCGCACGACGAGAACAGCAAGATCGCGAAGTCGAAGAAGGATCACAGGAACTACGGCCTTCTGAACCACGAGCTCAACACTCAACCCAGAACGACATATCTTGCGGGTCTGAAGAACCAGAACAAGGCGATGCCTGACTACGCGGCTCCCGAGAAAGAGGAGGGCGCGGGCGAGGCTCACTAGTCACGGCGACTTGGACCCATACTCGGCTTAGAAAGCTATGCAGGATGTAAACGACGTTGTAAGGAAGATCAACCCGCCGATGATCGAGGGTGACCACGATTACGGGTCGGTCACCGACAAGATCAGCGACATCACGCTGAAGAAGAGGACCCCGTTCGGGTGGTTCATAGGCTTCGGTATTTCGTTCCTGGTGGCGCAGCTCCTGCTGTTCACGACGCTGTATCTCGTGATCAATGGAGTCGGGATCTTCGCTAACAACCAGCCGGTCGGCTGGGCGTTCCCGATCATCAACTTTGTCTGGTGGATCGGTATCGGCCACGCGGGCACTCTGATCTCGGCCATACTCCTGCTTCTGAACCAGAAGTGGAGGACTTCGATCAACCGCTTCGCCGAGGCGATGACGCTGTTCGCGGTCGCCTGCGCCGGCTTGTTCCCGATCCTGCACACGGGGCGGCCCTGGCTGGCCTACTGGCTTCTTCCGTATCCGAACACAATGGGTATGTGGCCGCAGTTCAGAAGCCCACTGATGTGGGACGTCTTTGCGGTCTCGACATACGCCACCGTCTCGCTTCTGTTCTGGTACGTCGGTCTGATCCCCGACATCGCGACGCTTCGCGACCGCGCGAAGAACAAGTGGTTTAAGTACGCCTACGGGCTGCTTTCGTGGGGCTGGCGCGGCTCGGCGAGGCACTGGCACAGGTACGAGATCGCGTATCTCCTTCTGGCCGGGATTTCGACGCCGCTCGTGCTTTCGGTCCACTCGATCGTATCCCTCGACTTCTCGGTGGCACAGCTTCCCGGATGGCACGCGACGATCTTCCCGCCGTACTTCGTTGCGGGCGCCATCTTCGCGGGATTCGCGATGGTGCTGATCCTGACCATCCCTCTGAGGGTCTGGTACAACATGAAGGACCTGATCACGGACACTCACCTTATCTATATGGGCAAGGTGATGCTCGCGACGGGGCTTATCGTCTGCTACGGCTACGCGATGGAGGGGTTCTTTGCCTGGTACAGCGCGTCCGAGTACGAGGTCTTTATGATGTACAACCGTATGTTCGAGGGCCCGTACTGGTGGTCGTACTGGCTTCTGATACTTTGTAACGGCATTTCGATCCAGTTCCTCTGGTTAAAGCGGTTCCGCGAAAGTCCCTTCTGGCTGTTCATCATCTCCATCGTCGTCAGCATCGGTATGTGGCTCGAGCGCTTCGTGATCATCGTTACGAGCCTTCAGCGCGACTTCCTCCCGAGTTCGTGGGGAATGTACTCGCCGACGATCTTTGACTGGACGATGTATATCGGGACGATCGGTTTCTTCTTCGCGCTGATCTTCCTCTTTGTGAGGATGCTGCCGGTGATCTCGATCTTCGAGGTCCGCACGCTTCTGCCCGAGGCGGAGGTCAAGCGGAAGGGCGAGGAACACTAGGTTACGCAACGGCTTTAGGTCTTGGCGGCGCGGAAGCCGCCCCGGATAAGGCTTATGAAAGACAACATCTACGGTTTAATGGCGGAATTCGATTCGTCCACCGAGCTGGTTGAGGCGGCGGAGAAGGTCCGCGAAGCGGGTTACACGAAGACGGACGCGTTCTCGCCTTTCCCGATCCACGAGATGGACGAGGCGCTTGGGATAAAGCGGTCGATCCTCTCCTATCTTGTGTTCGGCGGCGGCATCGCCGGGCTTCTGCTCGGGCTTGGTCTGCAGTACTACACGCACTCGATCGATTACCCGATCATCGTCGGCGGCCGTCCGCATTTCAGTCTCCCGGCATTCGTCCCGCCGGCATACGAGTTGACGATCCTTCTGGCGTCTTTCACGGCGATGTTCGGAATGCTTCTGCTGAACGGGCTCCCGAGGCCTTATCACCCTGTCTTCAACGTGCCGAGATTCAACCTTGCCAGCCGCGAGAAGTTTTTCCTGCTGATCGAAAGCGCCGATCCGCAGTTCGATTTTCCGGAGACGAAGAATTTCATGGATAGCCTTGAAGCGCAGGAGGTGTTCATTGTCGATGAATAAGCTCCTTGGACAAGTGAAAAGTAAAAAGGAAAAAGTAAAAAGTAAGGAAAAAGTAAAAAGTATGAAAAAGAGCTTCATTTTTGCCTTTTTACTTTTGACCTTTACCTTGTCTGCCGGCTGCCGCTACGACATGCAGGACCAGCCGCGCCTCAAGCCTTACAAGCAGAGCGATTTCTTCGCCGACGGCAAGGGGATGCGCGATCTTCCTGAAGGGACGGTCGCCCGCGGACAGCTCAGGGAAGACAAGGTCTTCTACACCGGAAAGCGGCCGGACGCCGATCCGAACGTGCAGATCGAAACGATGACCGACCCGTCGGGCAACACGCTCGTTTCCAGTTTCCCGAATGACATCGATTACGTCCCGATGCCGGTCACGAAAGAGGTCCTCGACCGGGGAGAAGAGCGGTACAAGATCTTCTGCATCGTCTGCCACGGCCCGGTGGGAAGCGGCGACGGAATGGTGGTCCGCAGAGGTTTTCCGCAGCCGCCGACCTATCACGACGACCGCCTGCGAAACGCTCCTGTCGGACACTTCTTCGACGTTATCACAAACGGCTGGGGAAGGATGAACAGCTATGCGTCGCAGATCCCGCCGGCTGACCGCTGGGCCATCGTCGCTTATATACGCGCGCTCCAGGCGAGCCAGAATCCGCAGGGTTTCGGAAATGAAGGCGCCGCGCAGCAGCCCTCTGCCGGCGCAAATACGGACAGCGAAGGACAGAACACCAACGGACCGGCCTCGAACACAGCCGGGAACGGAGGTGCGAATCAATAATGAGTGACACGTATCAAGCCCCGGATTCTCTTGACCGCCTGCAGACCGCCGCGCTCGGCATCGGCGGTATAGGCGTTCTCGCTTCTCTCGCGGGGATGTTCCTGCAGCCGGAACAGGCGCTCAGGGGATGGCTTCTTGGATTTATATTCTGGGCCGGCATCGGCATCGGCGGACTCGGGATCCTGCTTCTCCAGTATGTGACTGGAGGGGCGTGGGGCGTCGTCATCCGAAGGGTCGCCGAAGCGTGCTCGAGGACCATACTGCTCCTTCTGGTCCTCTTCATTCCGATCATCTTCGGTATTTACACGCTTTACGACTGGGCGAACCTTGCACTTGCCGGAACGGACAAGGCGATCGAATGGCGCGGCTGGTATATGGAGCCCACGTGGTGGATCGTTCGCGCGATCCTCTATTTCGTGATCCTTTACGTGATGGCGCGATTTCTTAACCGCTGGTCGCTAGAGCAGGACAAGGCTGAAACCCCTGAGAAAGCGGGCGAACTGCTCGGCATGGCCACCAAAGTTTCCGGACCGGGGATCGTGCTTTACGTGATGCTTGTCACGTTCATTTCGGTCGACTGGATGATGATGCTTGAGCCGCACTGGTTCTCGACCATCTGGGGATTCCTTTTTGTCGCGGGCTGGGCGCTGAGCTGCTTCTGCTTTTCGGTGGCGGTGCTGGCGCACCTTTCGACCCGGCCGCCCCTGAACGAGGTGTTGGGGAAGCGGCATTTCCACGACATCGGCAAGCTGATGCTGGCGCTCGTGATGGTCTGGGCGTACTTCAATTTTTCCCAGTACCTGATCATCTGGTCTGGAAACCTGACGGAAGAAACGCCTTTCTACCTTGTCCGTTCGAAGGGCACCTGGGGGGCGATAGGGCTGACACTCATCTTCTTCCATTTCGCGTTCCC
This sequence comes from Aridibacter sp., assembly GCA_035513035.1. Lineage (GTDB taxonomy): Bacteria > Acidobacteriota > Blastocatellia > Pyrinomonadales > Pyrinomonadaceae > Aridibacter. Next base: position 25,796 of record DATKCW010000046.1, on the reverse strand, counting down.
GTTCCTGATCCTGCTGATGCAGGACTTCAAGCGGAGGGCGAAATGGCTCGCCGCGCTCGCGATATTCATCCTCTTCATGAGGCTGCTCGACATGTTCTACATCGTCGGCCCGAGCCCGATGGTCGGCGAGGTGTCGAAGCACCTGCTCGAGGTGCCCTTCCGCGTCTCGATCTGGGATGTGATCGCCCCGATAGGCATCGGCGGCGTGTGGTTGTGGTGGTTCGTGCGAGAGTTTAAGCAGAGGCCGATCGTGCCTTTCAACGATCCGATGTTCCAGAACGCGATCAAGCACGGGAAGGGGCATTAGTCTGATAATAAAGGACTTAGCGTGCCGGAGTGACAGATTATGGCAGAGCATAAAGAAATAATCGTTGACGCCTCAAGGGGATACGAAGAGAACACGGTCGATGCAAATCTGATCGTCTATTTCACGGGCGGGCTGTTTCTCCTGATCGTCATAACGTTCGGGCTTATGTGGCTCCTCCAGTACTGGGTGCTCGAGCCCCAGTGGAAGGCTTTCGACGACGAGCAAAGGTTGCCGATGGCGCTCGACAAGGAAGGACGCTTGCCGCCCGAGCCCCGCCTGCAGTCGGCTCCCGGTTTCGGCGTAGACTCGCCTGACGGAAGGGTGGACCTAGAGCTTAGAGAGCCGCAGGCCGAGTACCGTGAGCTTCTCAAGCAGTGGGAAGCTGAATGGGAGAAAGGGCAAAAGGACCCGCAGACGGGAACTGTCGTCACGCTTCCGATCGAGGCGGCCAAGGAAAAGGTACTCAACGAAGGAATGATCAAGTCGCGGACGGAGGAAGAGAGCAAGGCAGCATTGAAGGAAGCGGGCACTTTCTATTCGGCCTCGAGCGCCGGACGCCCGCCTTCCGAGGTGCGAAGGTAAGCGGCGTTTCAGGCAAGGATTTTTGGTGATCAAATGATGAAGAATTCAGCAGTTTTTTGCAGTATCTGGCTGAAGCTCGTGATCGTTTCGATACTGGCGTCGGCGTTCTCGGGAGCGGCGCTTGCGCAGAAGCCGGAGCACTACCAATCGCCGCTTTACTCGCCCAGGAAGTACGAGCCGGGGCGGACAACGTCGAACGGCATCCCGGCGCCACTGAAGTCGGTCGGCATCGAGCAGAATCTTGGCGGGCAGATACCACTCGACGCAAAGTTCAGGGACGAGAACGGAGACGAAGTGACCCTCGAAAAGTACTTCGGCAAGGACAGGCCTGTGATCCTTGCGCTCGTCTATTACGAATGCCCGATGCTTTGCAACGAGGTGCTCAACGGTTTGACGGGCTCGTTGAAGGGGATCAACTTCAACGCGGGCAAAGAATTTGACGTTATCGCGATAAGCTTTGACGCGCGCGAGAACCGCAAGGCGGACCTGGCGAAAAACAAGAAGAACGGGTATATGGCGCGCTACAACCGGCCGGGGACCGAAGAGGCGTGGCACTTCCTTACAGGCGAGCGGGCCGAGATCGACAAGGTGACCGAAGCGGTCGGATTCAACTACAACTTTGACGAGCGGACGAACCAGTTCGCTCACGCCGGCGGGATAATGGTCGCGACCCCGGAAGGCAGGCTTTCGAGATATCTGTACGGGATCGATTACTCGCCGAAGGACCTTAAGTTCTCAATCATGGAATCTTCCGAGAATCGCATCGGAAATCCGGCTGAGCAACTCTATCTCTATTGTTTTCATTACGATCCGTCCACCGGGAAGTACGGGTTCGCGATCCTGAACATACTCAGGCTGTTCGCCGTGGGGACCCTGATAGGGCTCGGGACGATGTTCCTGGTCTTCTGGAGAAGGGGAAGGCGAAGAAGGCCGACGGCTGATTTTTGAACCGGGCTGCCGCAGCCCGGAAATGAAAACGGACGGCCGCTGGATCGGCCCGACTCACACACGCTATGCAAGACACATCCTGGGTACCACTTTTTCCGGAAGGCGCTTCAACGTTCGCGTGGCAGGTGGATGCGCTCTACTTCTACCTGATCGCCGTGAGCGCCTTCTTTGCGATCATCGTCGTGGCGGCGGTGTTTTACTTCTTCGTCCGTTACCGCGAAACCGAGAAATTCGCCACGCCGCCGGAGATCCACGGGTCGATCCCGCTTGAGCTTTTCTGGTCCTTCGTTCCGTTTGTTATCTCGATGACCATCTTCCTCGGAGGCGCGGTCGTTTACTACAACCAATACACCCCCCCCGAGGACACGATGGAGATCTTCGTAGTAGGAAAGCAGTGGATGTGGAAGATCCAGCACGGCACCGGCCAGCGCGAGATCAACGAGCTGCACGTCCCCGTCAACCGCAAAGTGAAGCTGACGATGACCACAGAGGACGTGCTTCACGACTTCTTTATCCCTGCATTCCGCACGAAGGCGGACGTCGTTCCGGGACGATACACGAGTCTCTGGTTCGAGGCCACGAAGCCCGGAAAATACAGGCTGTTCTGCGCGGAATACTGCGGCCTGAACCACTCCGGGATGGGCGGATGGGTCTACGTGATGGAGCAGAAGGATTTCGACAACTGGCTTGCCGGAAATCTTTCGAACCAGACACCGGTCCAGCAGGGCGAGGACCTTTTTACGAACAAGCTCGGATGCGCATCGTGCCACGCGGGCGGTCAGAACCAGCGCGGAGCCGTGCTCGAGGGCATCTTCGGCAAGGAAGTGAAGCTTGTCGGAGGCCAGACGGTCATCGCCGACGAGGATTACATAAGGAATTCGATCCTGAATCCCGCGGGCCAGGTGGTCGAGGGGTATCAGCCCATAATGCCGACGTTCAAGGGCCAGGTCACCGAAGAGCAGCTGGTCGCCCTTGTCGCGTACATCAAGTCACTTAGCGGGCAGTCCGGGGCGGCGACGGCGGCTCCGGCGGCCGCGCCTGCAAGCAACGCAGCAACGGCCGCGCCGGCGAACACGGCGGGAGCAGGCAGGTAGTTATGGAAAACGTAGATTCGATCTATACCGGGGAAGAGAATGGCGAGGAGAAAGTGAATTACCTCACCAACGGATTCAGCGTAAAGTCCTGGCTGCTTACGAAGGACCACAAGCGGATCGCGATAATGTACCTTATCAGCGTTTCGGTGTTCTTCCTTCTAGGAGGCATCTTCGCTGGCCTTATCAGGCTCGAGCTGCTGACGCCCGCCAGCGATCTTATGGAATCCGGATCGTACAACAGGGTCTTCACGGCGCACGGCGTGATAATGGTGTTCTTCTACCTTATCCCGGCGATCCCTGCGGTGCTCGGCAACTTCCTTCTGCCGATAATGATCGGGGCCAAGGACCTTGCGTTTCCGAGGATCAACCTCCTGAGCCTTTATATTTACTGGGTCGGCGGCGCGCTCACCTTGTTCGCGCTGATGCAGGGCGGTGTCGATACCGGCTGGACGTTCTACACGCCGTATTCGACGACGTTCTCGAACAGCTTCGTTATGCTGGTCGGGCTTGGGATCTTTGTCAACGGATTCTCGTCGATCCTTACCGGACTTAACTTTATAGTTACGACACACACGATGCGCGCTCCGGGAATGACCTGGTTCAGGCTTCCGCTTTTCGTGTGGGCGCATTACGCGACAAGTCTCGTGATGATCCTCGGAACGCCCGTCATCGCGATAACGGTCCTTCTTCTCGCGGTCGAGAGGCTCACGCAGACGGGCATCTTCGATCCGGCGCTGGGGGGAGATCCGATCCTCTTCCAGCACCTTTTCTGGTTCTATTCTCACCCGGCCGTCTACATCATGATCCTGCCTTCGATGGGCGTGATCAGCGAGCTGATCTCGAACTTCTCGAGGAAGAAGATATTCGGGTACGAGTTTATCGCCTTCTCAAGCATCGCGATCGCCGTGTTCGGGTTCCTCGTCTGGGGGCACCATATGTTCGTCAGCGGCCAGTCGATCTATGCGGGACTCGTGTTCTCGTTCCTGACGATGGTCGTGGCCGTGCCTTCGGCGATCAAGGTCTTTAACTGGACGGCGACGCTGTACAAGGGATCGATCTCGTACGACACGCCTATGCTGTACGCGCTTGGCTTCCTGGGCCTGTTCCTCGTCGGCGGCCTCACGGGGCTGTTCCTCGGTGCGATCGGACTGACGGTCCACGTCACGGACACGTACTTCGTCGTCGCCCACTTTCACTATGTGATGGTCGGCGGCACGGTACTCGGGTATCTCGGCGGGATCCACTATTGGTGGCCGAAGATGACGGGCAAGATGTACTCGGAGTTCTGGGGAAGGATCTCGGCGATGCTCGTCTTCATCGGGTTCAACCTGACCTTCTTCCCGCAGTTCATCCTCGGCTACCAGGGAATGCCCCGAAGGTACGCCGCTTATCCGGAAGAGTTTCAGGTGCTCAACATCTTCTCCACGGCGGGCGCTTCGGTACTCGGCATAGGGATGACCCTGCCGGTGATCTACCTTGTGGGTTCTCTGATCAGCGGCAAAGACGCCGGTCCGAACCCCTGGGTGCTTCCGGGCCTCGAGTGGAGGACCTCGTCGCCGCCGCCCACATTCAACTTCGAGAAGACCCCGGTTGTTACCTGGGAGGCCTACAGTTTCGGCGAAGAAAGCGGCCTCGATTTCGAAGAGGCGAGACGGGAGTCGACGGTGTCTCCGACGGTGTGAGCAGTAAGCAGTAAGCGGTAAGCAGTAAGCGGTGAGCCGTTTAGCGGCGGGCTTGCCCGCAGAATGAGAGCCGTGAGCGGTGAGCAGTGAGCGGTGAGCAGTTTAGCGGCGGGCTTGCCCGCAGAAGCGAAGCAGTGAGCAGATCGCTTGAATCGGATGTCGGAACCGTTTACCGCGTATCAAGTAGTTTCAATCTGATCCTGAGGCGAAGTGCCTTGAACGAGGAATTTGCCCTTTGACCTTTGAACCTGGAATTTTGAACTTGGAATGTTGAGAATCTAACTCAGTACTCAGTCCTCAGCACTCAGTACTTTCGGCTTTGCGATGGCACAACACGACGACAAACACGACGATCATTATCATCATCCGGGGCTGCAGCACCAGTTCGACGACATGGGGCAGCAGATGGATTCCGTGACCGTAGGGATGTGGACGTTCCTCGCGCAGGAAATAATGTTCTTCGGAGGGCTGTTCACGGTGTACCTCGTGTTCCGTTCGCGGTTTCCGATGGCGTTCGCCGCCGGCAGCAATCATCTCGACGCGTTCTGGGGCTGGCTTAACACACTCGTCCTTATCGTCAGCAGCCTTACGATGGCGCTGACGGTCTTCTACGCCCAACGGAACAACCGGAACATGCAGGTCCTTACGATCATCCTGACGATGATCTTCGGAACCGTGTTTCTCGGCGTCAAGGCGATCGAATACACGGACAAGTACAATCACGGCCTTGTACCGGTCGACGGCTGGAACAAGGTCGTGCCCGAAGGCGAACACGGCTCCGAGCCGGCATCGGTCAGGCTTCCGTTCGAAACGACGGTCAACGCGGCAGAAAGCGCGGACGGAGGCGAGGCTCTTCATCCTAATCCGAGGGGCGAGTTCCAGATCGCGGAGAAGGACCTCGAACTGGTCACGCTGGCGCAGAAGGAGGGATTTCTGACCGAAAGCGAGAAGATCGGCTATTTCAGCAACGACGAAATAGACCCCGAAAAGTTCAAGGGCAAGGTGCAGATCTTCTTCTGGATCTACTTCGTGATGACCGGTCTTCACGCGCTTCATATGGTGATCGGGCTCGGCTTAATGCTTTGGCTGCTTGTTATGGCCTGGCGAAGCACTTTCTCAGCCGAATTTTATTCTCCGGTCGAGATCTCGGGCCTGTACTGGCACTTTGTCGATATTGTATGGATCTTCCTTTTCCCGCTCCTGTATCTGCTGGGCAGGCACTTCCTCGCAGGAGGGCATTAGTTTATGAGTGAACATCAGCACATAGGCATTCCGGGTTACCTGGGCGTATTCGCGTTCCTTTTCATCGCCACGATCGTCACGTATGTCGTCGCGCTTCAGGACCTTGACGGGAAGTTCTTTCCGGGCGCTAACACGTTGGTCGCTCTGGCAATCGCTTTCACAAAGATGACCTTCGTCGTTCTTTTCTTTATGCACGTCCGCTGGCAGTCGCGGCTCGTGTGGCTGGCGGTAGTGTCCGGATTCTTCTGGCTGGCGATAATGTTCGCGTACACGTTGCAGGATTACTTTACGCGTTCAGTTATAGGCTACTGAACGGGTTGTTAGCCCAGGTCGCGGCGCGGTGCGGCATCGGCCCGTCGTGCCGTGTTTTTGCGTCTTTCAAAGACGGAGCGGTTAGGATTGGCCCGAAGGTTCGTGGTAAGATTTTCGCTTTGGTTTAGGGTTGAATCGGCCTATTCGGAACAGAGCTGTGAAGGGATTTGAAGGACAACAAGCTACGGGAGGCGAACATCACAGGCGGCTGATGTTCACACCTCTATTCCGTAAGGGATACATCGCGATCGCGCTGTTCGCGGCGGCCGTTCTCTTTTCCGGCTGCATAAGTCCCAAAGACAAGATCGAACAGGCCACCCTGCTTGAGACCGTCGACGCTTCCGAAGCTGAGCTCGTTGGCCAGGTAAACAATCTGGCGAGCGTTGATTCGATGTTCGCGCGGGTCGATCTCAAGTTCGAAGACAATTCGTTCGCCCGGCTGGGTATCGCCGAGAAGTACAAGACGGCGGACGGCGAGATCGTGGTCCAGCGACCCTCGAGCATCCTTTTGAAGGTCAAGGTCCCGATCATCAAGACGGACGTCGCGCAGATGGCCTCTGACGGGACGAGTTTCCAGGTTGCGGTCCTTCAGGACGGCGGGTCCGGCAAGTACAAGAAATTCGTCCGAGGGACGAACTCCGCGGATTACTCCGTGCTCCAGGAAAAGGTCGACGAGCTCAGCAACGGAAACTCCGATATGCGGAAGAACGTCAACGCCTTTTCGAACCTTCGGCCCCAGCATTTCACGGAAGCGATGCTCGTACGGCCGGTCAACGAGGCGAAGTATACCTATGTCGTAAGCACGATCCTGCAGGAAGAGTTCGATATCAATGCCAAAAAGAAATCGCCTCTCCGTTGGGTGCTGCGCGGCTACTATCTCTTCGACGAATACGAGAAGGGTGTCGACGGCAGGATGAAGATCAAGAGAAGATTCTGGTTTGACCGGGTGGGAGGCGTAAGGCTCGCCCGCCAGCAGATCTTCGATTCGAAGGGCGAGATCGAGTCCGACATCGTGTACGGCGCGGAAGGTGCTTTGACGGAGAACGGAAACTACAGGCTTCCGCTCCAGGTCGAGCTTACGCGTCCAAAGGAGAAGTACAAGATGAGGCTGACGTACCAGACACCGAAAAGGGTAATCATCGGCAACGATTTTCCGAAGGAGGCTTTTGTTCTGGAGAACGTCTGGGGTCTCGAGGAACTGAAGCTTGATGACCAGCTCAGGGAAGTAAACACCGCCGCCGTTCCGGTGAACGGAAGCGACAAGGCGGGGAGACAGTGAACAGTTAGCAGTGAGCAGTGAGCAGTGGGCAGAGAGCAGTGAGCGGTGAGCAGTAAGCGGTAAGCAGTAAGCGGTGAGCAGTAAGCGGTGAGCGGTGGGCAGTAACCAGTGAGCGGTAAGAAGAGATAATTGAAATATATGCAGTGAGCCGTAACTCATCTCAAAGTACTCATCACTCATCACTCATCGATCATCATTCAGTACGCATCACTCATCACTTCTTTTTTTATGAGTCCGATTCTCGAAACAGAAGACCTTGTAAAGATCTACAAGGTCGGCAAGGTCGAAACGCACGCCCTTCGGGGCGTGTCGCTTTCCGTGGACAAGGGCGAGTTCGTGGCGATCATGGGCCAGTCCGGCTGCGGAAAATCGACGCTTCTTCACCTGCTCGGGGGCCTGCTTTCGCCGACCAGCGGACGTATCCTGATCGACGGCGAGGACATTTCGAACATCTCCGACGCGAAGCGGACGGACATACGCCGGCGCAAGATCGGGTTCGTTTTCCAGAGGTTCAACCTCTTCCCAACGCTGACAGCCGACGGCAATCTAAAGCTCGCCGAAAGGATCCACCAGGGAAACGGAAAGGGGGACGCCGCCAAGAGGCGTGAGATACTGAAGCTCCTAAAGCTCGAGAACAAGATGGACAACAAGCCGCTCGAACTGTCGGGTGGCGAACAACAGAGGGTGGCGCTGGCGAGGGCCGTGATCAACAGTCCTGCTATAATCCTCGCCGACGAGCCTACGGGGAATCTGGACACAGAAAATTCGGAGATCGTGCTCGATATGTTCAACGAGCTGAACCAGCGCTTTGGCCAGACGATCATAATGATCACGCACAATCCGGAAGCGGCAAGGCACTGCGGCCGGATCATAAATATGCGCGACGGGCATATTGTCGAAGAGTGAGTCTGTCGAGTCTGTCGGGTCGTCAGTCCGCAAAGCGGATGTCATATTATTAGCCCCACACCAGCCGAAGGCGCAGTGTGGGGAACGAGTCGGCGAAGGACCCGTAGCCGCTTTAGCGGCGGCAGGTGTCGGAAGCCCAAGCTTCAGCGCGGGCTACGTCGACAAGTTTCAAGTTTCAGGTTCCAAAGTTCTAAAAAATGTAATTGCTTACCGCTAACTTGACACGGTAGCCCTCCCTTACGGTCGGGCTTCGGACACGTGAGCCATCCAGGCAACGGGTAGGCACAGGTCAGCCCCTACAATGAGGGCAGACGCAACGGGCAGGCACAGGTCCTGCCCCTACAAATATGAAACGCATAATCTTTTGGGACCATCGGCGCGGGACCTGGCAGTACGACCTCTTCTGCCTTCTGATCGTCGCCTTCATCTTCCTTTCTCCGAAATCCTGGTTCGATAACCAACAGACTAGAGCAACCGAACCGCCAAAGGCCGCCGTCCAAGCGCCCGTACAAAACGACTGACGTCTTCTCTTCCGTTGAAAAATTCCAGAATTTGCCGGGACCATAGTCCGGATCCGAGGCCCGGCTCGTATTGACGAGCGCTCGGCCCGGATGGTAAACGTATCTGTTCGCGCCGAACTGCAGAAACGAAGGCGCGGCCGTAGAAACTTATGAAACAGCTATCCCGGACACTTTTATTCGCAGTTATATTCGCATTTATGTTCGGTACCGTTTCTGTCACTGAGACGCGCGCCCAGCACGTGCTGAACGAGATCCTCAAAAGGATGGACGCTCACAAGGACTGGCTCGAGACCCTGAAGGGCAATGTCCGAATGGCGAAGACCAACACCCAGCTCAAGATCACGACCACCCAGGATGGCGAGATGGTCTATGTGAACAAGGGCGGCCGTGACGTCGCGGTGCGCATCGACTGGCGCGAGCCGGAAGAGGTGTTGTCCGTCATCAAGGGCGAGTACACGCTGTACAGGCCCCGCCTGAACCAGGCGATAAAAGGCAAGACGCAGGGTTCGAAGAACGCCCAGGCGAACAACGCGCTCTCGTTCATGAGCATGTCGAAGAAAGAGCTGACCGACAATTACCGCGTCGAGTACCTGGGCAAGGTCACGCTCGATGGAACGCAGGTCTGGCATCTTGGGCTTTATCCGAAGAAGAAACAGTCGTATGAATCCGCCGAACTCTGGGTGGACGGCGACGGAATGCCTCTGCAGGCAAAGATCAACGAGATCAACAAGGACGTCACGACCGTAAGGCTTTCGAACCTGAAGAAGAACGAGGTGAGGATCAGCACAGACGTGTTCAAGGTGAAGCTTCCGAGCAACGTGAAGATCATTAGGGGATAGTCAGGTCAAAGATCTCCATACACATTGAGGAAAGATGGTTCATTCTTCGGTCAAGGTCGGCTTCTCGGGAGTCCTTGCCTTGCTTGTTCTCGCGTTCGCGAGTCCCGAAACGGCAAAAGCGCAGGGCGTCGCTACCGGCGTGCTGCAAAGAATGCAGGACCACAACCGATCGATCCGGACGCTGAACGCCGATCTGCGACGGGTCAAGTACGACGTGCTACTGAAGCTGACCACGCTTGATCAGTCCGGAACCCTCTACTACATACCCGGTGAAACCAACAAGGCATATGTCCGGATCGACTGGAAGGATCCGGACGAAACCCTTCTGGTAGTTCTGTCGAAGTTCTGGTTTTATCAGAAGAATCTGAACCAGTACTATCACGGAAAGATAAACAACAGCGACAAGGCAAAAGGTGTCGATGCGCTTTCGTTCCTGGGGAAGTCGCGGAAGGAACTCGCAGCCGAATTCAGGACTATATTCGAAGGGCGAGAGAAGGTCGACGGCGTTGCCGCAGATCACATCAGGCTCATTCCGAAGGGCGAGGCAAAATTCCGTGAAGTAGAGCTATGGGTCGACACCGAGGGGATGCCGATCCGGATCAAGATCATCGAAAAGAACAACGATTCGACGACACTCGCCTTTTCAAGTATCAAGAAGGACATCAGGATGAATGCCGACTTATTCAAGTGGCGGCCTCCGTCGAACGCCAAGAAAATCAACGTTTGATGTGTCGGTTGAACAGATAGGTCGGCCCCGGGACTGGTTTTCGGGGCCTTTTCATTGGTTTGTAATCGGGAATTAGAGCCCCTATAATTACAAGTTTAGTATTCGTCAGCAGAGGTCTACCGCACAGCAATAATGCCGAAAGCAAGCGGCTTCAGCCGGTTCACACGAGGAGTACGACATACCGTCCGCGCTTTCGCGTCCACGAAGCACCCTGTGCTGGTGCATATCGTGCCGATGCGGCGGTGTAACCTCTCGTGCACCTACTGCAACGAGTACGACAAGACGTCGGATCCCGTGCCGATCGAGACGATGTTCGGACGCATCGACAAGCTCGCGGAATTCGGCACTTCGGTCGTGACGATCTCGGGCGGCGAGCCGATGATGCATCCGGAGATCTACGAGATCATCGCCCGTATCCGGCAACACGGAATGATCGCGGGCCTTATCTCAAACGGATACTACTTTCAGCCAAAGAAGATCGAGAAGCTCAACATTGCGGGACTCGATTACCTTCAGATCTCGATCGACAACGTGATCCCCGACGAGGTGTCGAAGAAAAGCCTGAAGGTCCTGGACGCGAAGCTCGTCAATCTCAGGAACCACGCGAAGTTCAAGATCAATATCAACTCAGTGCTCGGAAGCGGGGTCGAGAATCCCGAAGACGCTTTGACGATCGCGAGGCGCGCGCGCGAGCTCGGATTCTCTTCCACGGTAGGCGTGATCCACGACGGCGAAGGCCTTCTGAAGCCCCTCGGCGACCGCGAGCAAGAGATCTACAAGGAAGTTAAGTCGCTCGGCACGCGCTCGTACGCCCGTTGGAACTGGTTCCAGGACAATCTTGCGGACGGCAAGGAGTATGAATGGCGATGCCGCTCGGGCGCCCGTTACCTTTACATATGTGAGGACGGCCTTGTGCACTGGTGCTCCCAACAGAGAGGAACTCCCGGCACGCCGCTCCTCGAATACACCCGTGGGGACATGCACCGCGAATATCACACCGAGAAATGGTGCGCCCCGACGTGCACCATCCAGTGCGTACACCAGGTGGGCCACCTCGACGGCTGGCGCGACCCTCAGCTCTCGCCCGCCGAATACGGCAAAAAACACGGATTTCCAAAGAAGGATACGATCTCGCATGTGCTGGCGGAATAAGGGCTGTGAGATGAGTACTGAGAGATGAGTGCTGAGAGATGAGTACTGAGAGATGAGTGTTGAGAGATGAGTGTTGAGAGATGAGTGTTGAGACGGAACGCACGCGTCCCGCCTGCTCATGGACCGCGGGCGCCCTTGTCCGCCCGGTACTGCAAGCTTCAGTTTTTCACCCGCCGTAAGGCCCGATCTTTGTTCCCGCCTCATGCTTCCGATATCATCAGCGGATGTAATGCTCGAAATTCTCCGTTCTTCAGCGCTTCTACTCGTACTTCTCAATCCCTTTCTGGTCATAATCTACCTGATCGACGTCGTCGAGAAGCTCGAACCTGCGCGATTCCGGACGGTCCTGGTCCAGGCCGGACTGATCGCACTCGCCGTTTTCGTCTTTTTCGCCGCGCTGGGCGACGCCGTTTTCTCGAGTATCATCCAGGCCGAGTTCGCATCATTCCAGATCTTCGGAGGAGTGATCTTCCTGCTAATCGCGGTCCAGTTCGTCTTCAAGGGGCCGAAGGCGGTCGAGATCCTTCGCGGCGAATCGACGCACCTGGCAGGCGCCATCGCGATGCCGATCCTGATCGGACCGGGAACGATCAGTGCCAGCGTCATAATCGGGAAGCGTCACGAGCTCTGGATCGCCGGCCTCGCCGTGCTTGCGGCGATGCTCCTCTCCATCGCGATAATGCTGATACTGAAGGCGCTTCACGACTATGTGCGGCCCCGGCGCGAGATCCTGATCGAGCGCTACACGGAGATCGCGGGCCGAATTCTGGCGCTCTACGTCGGCACGGTCTCGATCGAGATGATCATGCAGGGCGCGAGTGTCTGGATCGGGAAGTTCTAGGGTTCCAAGTTCCAGGTTCCAAGGCTAAATGCATGCATCCATGGACTGCTTCTGACGAGCAGAAGCTTATCGTACAGCCGGCGAGGGCACGCGCGATCCAAATTCGCGCTTCGCGCTCACTGCACGCGGGACGCGTACGTTCCGTGGAAGTCCTTTTTCTTATGCCCGTCGCTTGTGCTCTGGGTTCCAATTCTTCAGTCCTGACCGTGTTCATCACTGTTCATTCGATTTTCCTGTGAGGGAATATATACTTACGGTTCCGCCATAATACGGCGCGACGCTTATGAGTGACTCTCCTGCCGCTGAAGCGGCACATCTCTCCGGCGAGATTCCGGCTGTTGAGGATGAGCCCCGAAAGAACCGGTTCGACCGATCCATCGTGGAAGGACCGCTCAGCCGGGCTGTGTGGAAGCTAGCCTGGCCAACGATGCTGACCAACATCTTCGGGGGACTTCAGGGGATCGTCGATCACGCGATGGTCGGAAACGTGGTCGGCTACCGAGGCAACGCGGCGATCGGCGTAAGCTGGCAGATCTTCCTCGTAGTGGTTGTTTTCATCTCCTCGATCTTCACCGGGATGAGCATCCTCGTCGCGCGATTTGCGGGCGCCGGGGAAGAGGACAAGGTCGACCGCACCGTCTATCAGGCGTTTCTCACCGCCATCTTCATCACTCTGGGACTGATCGCGCCCGTCGGATACTTCGCTTCCCCCGTGCTGCTCGATCTCGTCAACGCCACGCCGGCGGTTCAGCAGGAGGCGCTGCCGTACCTAAGGATAATGTTCATCTTCAGCACGGGGATGATGATCTACTTTATGCTCAGCGGCGCGCTGAGGTCGGCGGGCGACGCAAAGACGCCTATGATCCTCGGTATCGCGATGACGGTGATGAACCTTTTTTTCAACATCATCCTCATCGGAGGCGCCGGACCGATCCCCGCATTTGGCACGATGGGCGCCGCGATGGGAACCTGCATCGCCGCGGGGATTATCGGGATCTATGCGATCATCAGCCTATGGAGCGGGCGCTGGGTAGTCTCGATCAAACAGAAGTCGGGGAGTTACGCTCCCGACTGGAAGGTCATCCGCAAGCTGTTCAACTTCGGGCTTCCTGCAGGGATTCAGGGCATCGCTATGAACGTCGGCGGCGTTTTTCTTCTCGCATTTGTCGGCTCGCTCGCGGAAAGCGCCGCGGCCCAGGCTGCATACGCGGTCTCCTACACACAGCTTTTCTCTCTGATCACCTGGACATCCGTCGGCCTTATGGGCGCGGCAGCTGCGGTAGCAGGACAGAACCTGGGGGCGGACAATCCCGCGAGGGCGATCGCGGGTGTAAAGACCGCGTCACGATTCGGCCTTGTGGGCGCGGCGTTCGTGGGAATCTTCTTCATGTTCTTTCCCGAGCAGCTTCTCGCGATATTCGGTATGACTGAACCGGTAGTTGTCGGGATCGGCGTCCAGCTGCTTCGCGTGTTGAGCATTTCCGGCCTTCTGGTCACCGTCGCGCTGACCTACACAGGCGGCCTTCAGGGAACCGGTGACACGAAGAGCCCGCTCTATATTTCGATAATCTCGCAGATCGTAATACCTCTCGGCATCTGTTTCGTGATGCAGCAGACCGTTGGACTCGAAGCGATCCACATCTGGCTCGCGATCCTTGCCGGACACACAACGCGCGCCGGGCTGAGCGTCTTGAAGTTCAATCAAGAGAAGTGGCGGCACATCAAGGTCGATATCGAATCCACCGTCGGGTAGGAACTCAAGAAGTCAGGAGACAGGAGACAGGAGACTCTTCCGTCCGCGTAGCGGACAGGTGAGTTTAGCCGTGGGCAAGCCGAAGGCGCAGCCCACGGTCAAGGCGACAAAGATTTCTATAGCCGCGTTAGCGGCGACACAGATCGGAACCCGGAGCGCGAGCGACGAGCATAACAGGAGACAGAAGTCAGGAGACAGCAAACCAAAGACCGGATGTAGGCGCAGGCCTGGAAGAGATCTCGCCTCGTGCCGCCTAGTTTGAACCACGAAAGGACACAAATCGGACACGAGGCAGAGCGAGGGGCGCACAAGGTAAAACTGCGTTTGGCAGCTGTTTTGACCACGATCCTGCTCCTTCTTTCCGCTTGCGGCACCTCCTCGCCCGAGCCCGAACTGCGGATCGCGGTCGCAAGCAACTTCAAGGAGCCCTCGACCGAGCTCGTGAAACAGTTCCAGGAAAGGTCGGGACGAAACGTCACGATCACGCTCGGGTCGACCGGGAAACTCTATGCCCAGATCCGCAACGGAGCGCCGTTCGGCGTATTTCTCGCCGCCGATGCCGATCGCCCGAAGCTTCTCGAAAGCGAAATTCCTGCCGCCGCCGGTTCACGCTTCACATATGCCGTCGGCAAACTCGTCCTATGGAGCCCGAAAGAACGCTTCGTCGATCCGGAAGGCCGGGTCCTTGAAGGCGATTTTGGAAAGCTCGCGATCGCGAATCCCAAACTTGCTCCCTACGGCGCGGCGGCCGAAGAGGCGCTTCGGAAGAAAGGCATCTGGGAAAAGGTCGAGAGCCGCCTTGTGCGGGGCGAGAACATCGGCCAGACCTTCCAGTTCGTGTCGACCGGAAATGCGGAACTGGGGTTCGTCGCCCTTTCGCAGGCGAAAAGCAGGAAAGGGTCGTTTTGGGAAGTGCCGCAGGCACTTTATACTCCGATAGAACAGCAGACGGTCCTTCTGAGCAGCGATGAAGGCGCCCGGGAGTTCCTCGATTTTCTCAAGACCGAGGAAGCCCGGAAAGTGATACGAAACTACGGCTACGAGACCCGATGATCTTCGACGAAGCTAGTCTTAGCGCCTTCGTAATAACCCTCAAGCTTGCCGCGGTGACGACCGCGGTTCTTTTGCTTCTGGGAACCCCACTCGCGTGGTGGCTGGCGCGCACTCGCTGGCGCTTCAAGTTCATTCCGGAGGCGATCGTGGCGATGCCGCTCGTGCTTCCCCCCACTGTTCTGGGATTTTATCTTCTGGTCGCCCTCGGGCCGCACGGTCCCGTGGGAGCGCTGTTCGAAACCGCAGGACTCGCCTCTCCCGCTTTCACTTTCACGGGGCTCGTGATCGGTTCCGTGATCTATTCTCTTCCGTTCGTCGTCCAGCCTCTTCAGGGCGCTTTCGAATCTGTCGGAACTCGGCCTCTTGAAGTCGCCGCCACGCTCCGGGCTTCGCCCATCGACCGTTTCTTTACCGTCGCGGTCCCTCTCGCGTGGCCCGGATTCCTGACCGCGGCGGTGCTCGGGTTCGCGCATACTCTCGGAGAGTTCGGCGTCGTGCTGATGATCGGAGGGAACATCCCCGGAAGCACTCGCGTGGTCTCGATCGCGATCTATGATCACGTGGAGGCGCTCGAGTACGCGCAGGCGCATTGGTTGGCGGGGACGCTACTCGTGATCTCGTTCGCGATCCTCGCTGTTGTGTACGGCCTTAACAGGAGGTTCCGACCGGTCCGGCTCTGATGATCGAAGCGCGATTCAATGTTACGAAGGGCGACTTCGTCCTCGACGTTTCGACCGGCATCCCTTCGAAAGGCGTGACGGCGCTTTTCGGGTCTTCGGGGTCCGGGAAGACGACATTCCTAAGGACAGTTGCGGGGCTCGAGAGGCACTCCGGGTGTTCGCTTAGGATCGACGGCGAGGTCTGGCAGGACGGATCGACGTTCGTTCCGCCGCACAAGCGCTCGGTCGGCTACGTATTTCAAGAGCCGAGCCTGTTCGGGCACTTGAGTGTCAGAGGGAACATCGAGTATGCGCGGAAACGCGTCAACGGCGAAGGCGCGGCTGTCTCTGTTGATGAGGCGGTCGAACTGCTCGACATCGGCGGGCTTCTCGACCGGCGTCCAGGGCAGCTTTCGGGAGGTGAACAGCAGAGGGTCGCGATCGCGCGGGCGCTTGCGGTGAATCCCCGGATACTGCTGGTGGACGAGCCGCTTTCCTCGCTCGACGAGGCGCTGAAGGGCGAGATCCTTCCGTACCTCGACCGGCTTCACGAAAAGCTGAAGATCCCCGTTATCTACGTCAGCCACTCCGCGGATGAGGTGGCAAGGGTCGCCGATCATCTTGTCTTGCTCGAAAATGGCAAGGTCGTCGCCGAAGGGCCGATCGCCGAGGTGCTGACGCGGCTCGATCTCGCGCCGGCGCACCGCGACGATGCGGAGGCGGTGATCGACGCCGTCGCAAAGGGATACGACGAGGAGTACTGCCTCGCGCTTCTGGACTTTCCGGGCGGCAGGTTCTCCGTTCCGGGGCCTCCGATCGAGAAAGGGAAGACGGTTCGCGTGCGGCTCGCGGCGAGGGACGTCAGTTTGACGCTCGAAAGACAGACGGACACGAGCATTCTCAATATATTCCCGGCGAAGGTCGCAGGGATCGCCGAATCCGGCGAGTTCCAGATGACGGTTCTTCTGGATATTTCGGGTGTGCGCGTGCTTGCCCGCGTAACGAGACGATCGGCTTCGGCGCTTGATCTCGCACCTGGAAAAGAGGTTTACGCCCAGGCAAAGAGCGTCGCCGTGATATCGTGAACAGACAGGAGACAGGAGACAGGAGACGGTTATCGGAACCCGGAGCGCGAGCGACGGGCATAAAAGAAGACCGAAGACCGAAGACCGAAGACGGGAGACCGACGACCGCGTAGCGGTCATGTGCATTTAGCCGTGGGTAAGCCCGAAGGGCGCAACCCACGGATGAGGCGGCCCTAAAATCATCGAGCCGCGTAGCGGCGACATGGTTTGAGCAGGAGACAGAAGTCAGAAGTCAGAAGAGAGCGTACCGGAATGCCCCGTAGGGGCTACGGTTGACAACCCCGGGTTGCAGCGCCCAAATATTCCATAGTCCCGGAGGGGCGGTATCAACTAAAAAACTTAAACCACGGAGAGCACGGAGGGCACAGAGAGGATCGGGTTAAAGAAAACAGAATCAACTTACCTCTGTGGTCTCCGTGGTAAATATCCGAAGTAACTATGTATCCAACAACGAAAAAAGCCTGGCCAGAGCTTCCGGCACTCGAGGACTGGGACGACACTCTCGCCACTGTGCATATGTGGTCGCAGATAGTCGGAAAGACCCGCCTCGCGTTCGCTCCTCCCGTGAATCACTGGTGGGGGATCGCGCTCTATGTCACCCCGTCGGGTCTTACGACCTCCGCGATCCCCATTGACGGGAAGAACTTCGCCGTCGAGATGGACTTCAGGGATCACAGGCTGAAGATCGATGTTTCCGACGGCACGAGTGCGTCGTTTGCCCTGGAGCCGATGACGGTCGCAGATTTCTATGACAATTACACGGCCGCGATTGAAGGCCTTGGGATCCGGCCCACGATGCTCGCGCGTCCGGTCGAGGTCGAGGAGGCGATCCGGTTCGAAAAGGACACGGTCCACTCCAGCTACGATCCCGACGCAGTGAACCGCTTCTGGCAGGCGCTGGTTCAGATCGACCGTGTGTTCAACGATTTCCGCTCGCGATTCATAGGAAAGGTCAGCCCTTCGCATTTTTTCTGGGGCGCGTTCGACCTCGCGGTGACGCGGTTCTCCGGCAGGACCGCGCCGAAACATCCGGGCGGGGCTCCGAACTGTGCCGACTGGGTGATGGAAGAAGCTTACTCGCACGAGGTTTCGAGCGCTGGATTCTGGGCGGGTGCGGGGCTCGGCGAAGCGGCTTTCTATTCTTATGCCTATCCGGAGCCGGAAGGGTTTCGCGAAGCGTCGGTGAGGCCTTCCGATGCGTACTTCAACGGAGACCTGGGCGAGTTTGTGCTTACGTATGCCGCAGTTCAGGCGTCGGACGACCCGGATGCGGCTCTGATGGATTTCGTACAGAGCACGTACGAGGCGGCGGCCGATCTCGCAAACTGGGACCGGGCGGAGCTGGAACGGTAAGCGGATAGCTGTGAGCGGTAAGCAGTGAGCGGTAAGCGGTGAGCAGTGAGCGGTAAGTGGTGAGCAGTGAGCGGTAAGCGGTGAGCAGTGAGCGGTGAGCGGTAAGCGGTAAGCAGTGAGACGCGATATCCTCTTTGAACCCTGAACCTTGAACCTGGAACGTGGAACGTGTTGAGGTAGCTCGCTCAGACGCCTGGCTTCTGACACGATCGCTCGCGGCCGGGACCGGTCCCGCCCCTACTAAGCAAACAAAATCGAAGGGCGGGCACAGGTCCCGTCCCTACCACATTCCCAATGAAAATCTCCGCCAAGATCATCGTTTTCAACGAAGAGGACAACATCGCCGAGGTCTGTGAGAGCGTCGGATGGGCGGACGAGATAGTCGTCGTCGATTCGGGTTCGACCGACCGGACCGTGGAGATCGCGCGCGGATTCACCGACAAGATCCACTTCAACAAGTTCGTGAATTTCAAGCTTCAGCACGAGTTTGCCGATTCGAAGACCGACAACGACTGGGTCTTCTGGATCGACGCCGACGAGAGGGTGACGCCGGAGCTGAAGGAATCGATCCTCGCCCTGAAAGAGCGCGATCCGGACGATCTTCCGAACGGATTTCTCATAGGCCGAAAACCCCGGTACATGGGCCGATGGATAGGGCATTCGGGCTGGTACCCGGACCGCGTCCTGAGGCTGTACAGGAAGTCGGCGAGCAGCTGGAGCGATAACATCGTCCACGAAAGCGTTCGGGTCGACGGCGATCCCGGGACCCTGGAAGGCGAGCTTCTTCACTACACACGGAGGAACCTCAAAGAGCATCACGACGTGATCGCCAGGTATTCGGAGCTTGCCGCCGAATTCAGATTCCGGAAGGGCGAGCGCGCGGGCTGGAGCGACTTCCTGCTCAAGCCTCCCTCAGCGTTCGTCGAATCCTACTTGCTTAAACAGGGATTCCGCGACGGCCTGCAGGGGCTCCTGATCGCGTATTTCAGGGCATACAGCGTATTCCTGAGATCCGCGTTCGTCTGGGAGCTTCAGCAGAAAGAGGCGAATCCCGACTAAAAGGATAAAGGAACTATGACTGCCAAACGATTCCCCCTGCCGAAACGATTCAATGCCGCGATGTCCGAGAAGGCGTACGCGCGGCTCCGGAAGCTCAGCGAAAAATACGGTTACGGAAATAACTATCTGCTGACCTTCATCTTTGAGAACTTCGACCGGATCGCCGACCTCGACGAACTCGATAAAGTGTTCAAGGAGTACGAGGCCGAGTATGGCGCTCCCGAACCGGGAGGGATGAAGAAGAAGTAATGATGAGTAACGAGTGATGAGTCGGAACGCACGTGTCAGTAGCCCCGGCGTCAGCGCGGGCGTGGATCAGGACTCAGAGAAAAGGACTGAGGACTGAGGGTCAGATCTCAAGATCGGTCGCGTATCGATCACTGAGCTTAGTATCAGATCTCAAGATCGGTCGTGTAGCAATCACTGAGCATAGTGTCAGATTTCGACATCGATCGCGTAGCGATCACTGAGCTTAGCCGTGGGCTTCAGCCCACGGTGGGAGTCGATCAAGAACCTCACGTCGCGCAGTGACGTGGTGAGTCGGAAGTATAGAAGCAATGAAGTTCGTCCCGAAATTGTTGGCCATTATAGCCCTGATTCTCACAGCGGAGATTGGTGCACAGACGCCGTCATCCGAGCCGAAACTGGTTGACGAGATCGGGATGACTTCTGCCGATGATTGGGAGGCAAGGATCGATATTTTCGCCTACAGGCTGATGAAAGACGTAACCGCGGTCGGTTTGATCCGTACGTACGGCCCCGGCGGTAAAGGGATCGGGACCGCCGACGGCGCAGGAAATCAGATAAGGGAATTCATGGTTTCGGAGAAGGGAGTTAATCCCGAGAGGATCAAGGTAGTTAATGGTGGGCGATATAAAGAGATTGGAGTTCACGTGACTGAATTTTGGCTCTTGGGAGACGAGAACGATATCCCACCGAGGCGACTGAAGTTCGAGAGTCCTGCCTTTACAGTCAAGGGGAAGCTAGCCCAGAAAGAGGTATTGGAGGATTTTGGAAGTTTCTGGGAAGGCCCCGGATGGAGCCCGAGTTACTCGATCTTGGCAGGAATTGCAGACGTAATGGAAGTCCAACCGGGTACGCGACTCTATTTAGTAATGCGAGAAGGGGAAGAAAGAATTCCTGGCCGATGGAAACGTCTTGCCGATCGAGAGAAAAGGGAGATCGAAAGTCGGGGGGTGCTTGGTAGTAGAATTGAAACGATCTATGCGGGTACGCTAGTTGAAAAAGAAAAGTCGCAGGATTATCCATCTTATAATGAAATCGAGTACTGGATCCTACCTGAAGGTTCCGAGCCGCCGGCGAAGACCGTCCAACCG
The DNA here is from genome assembly GCA_035513035.1 of Aridibacter sp. Classification (GTDB taxonomy): domain Bacteria; phylum Acidobacteriota; class Blastocatellia; order Pyrinomonadales; family Pyrinomonadaceae; genus Aridibacter. The sequence goes on along the minus strand of DATKCW010000046.1, from coordinate 5,065 downwards.
GCACCGCCTACAAAGCGGGCGTTCGATCTTGCCGATTATTATGGCAGTCCGGACCGGGCGGAAGAGGAAGAATTGATGAAAGCGATCGGCGATGCGCTGAAAGCATTCCCTGATTTCAAAGTCTCATTCGTGGTTCGTAAACCAAGCGGTATTGAAAATTCAAAGGAAGATCACCATAAGATTGTCTTGGATCTTCCCGAACATCTCAAGAGGCTGTTGATAGAAAAGGGTGTGGATTCTTCAAGAATCGGAAGTGGTGAGATTCCTACCGGCGAGATCTATCCTTTGATCGTTCACATCGTCCTCCATCCGAAAGACGAGAGCCCGCTGGACTCGCTTGATATTTAGGCAATAATGCGGAACGCAACCACTAAGGGCGCCGCCGCTGAAGCGGCTGGAGGTGTCTCGGGGAACCGCCGTCTCTACAGACATGTCGCTCCTACGGAGCTCCGGAATCCCTGGGCCTGGCCGCGTGCTATTAACATTCCGCGCCGATGGCGCTGCAGATCGCTCGGACTGCCGGGCTATTAACATTCCGCGCCGATGGCGCTGCAGATCGCTCGCGCTCCGGGTTCTGATTATGCCCGTCGCTACCGCTCCGGGTACTGATCGCTCGTCGCTTGCGCTCCGGGTTCCGAAAGTTGTCGCCCCTCCGGGGCGTGAGATATTGATGCGCGCGTACCCGGGGTTCCGCCTTCGGCTCCACCCGGGGCTATTTTCCGCCGCCCCTTTCGGGGCGAAGAGTTCCGGTTCACTTCTTACGGGTGTGAGGAATGGCCAATCGAGCCCACAGGCAGGGACACGCCCTGCCCCTACGCCGCTCCCGCCTCCTGAGTTATAATCCACACGAAATCCTCGGAACCCTCTTAAAGGAGAGCAACATGCGACTTGGTCGAAAGACTTTCTGGACATTTCTCTTACTGCCCGTTCTTGCATTCGTCGCCTTGAACGGAAGCGAACCTGATCGCGTGTCCGCAAAGGCGCCCGAGACCTACGATGTCGTCCTGAAGGGCGGACGGGTCATCGATCCCGAAACGGGCCTCGATGCGATCCGAAACGTAGGCATCCGAGGCGACCGGATCGCCGAGATCACGTCCGAAGAGCTTCAGGGCAAAGAGGTGATCGACGTTTCCGGCCTCGTCGTGTCGCCGGGTTTCATCGATCTCCACGCGCATGGACAATCGAACATTTCCAATGAGTACCAGGCGCACGACGGCGTGACGACCGCGCTCGAACTTGAGGGAGGTGTCGGTTTTGTCCGTGAGTGGATCGAATCGCGCAGGGGGAATGCGCTCATCAATTACGGGGCGTCGGCTTCGCACGGCCAGGCACGGACGCTCGCGATGAAAAAGTACGCTTCCGAAACGGCGGAAGTAAGGCGGATCGTTGAGGCCGAGGGGATCGAAAGCCCGAAGTTCGGTCCGATCGCCTCAAGGATGGCGGGTTCTGTTTACGAAGCGCTGTCTAAAGAAGAGATCCAGGCGATGTTCCGGGCGCTTCAGATCGAACTTGAAGCCGGCGCACTCGGAATAGGCGTTCCCGTCGGATACTATCCCGGCGCGACGCGAGGTGAATTGTTCGATATTTACCGGTTTGCCGCCGAAAAGGACACGGTGATCTTTACGCACGTCCGCGAGATCAGCATAGCGGGCATCCAAGAGGCGATCGCCAACGCGGCCGTCAACGGGACGCCGCTCCACATCGTTCACATCAACTCGATGTCGCTCGGCGAGATCGACACATCGCTTGCGATGGTCAAGGCGGCGCAGGAACGCGGGCTCGACATCACGACCGAGCTTTATCCCTACACCGCCGCGTCGACGAGCCTCCAATCCTCGCTCTTTGACGAAGGCTGGCAAAAGCGGATGGGGATAACCTACGGCGACCTTCAGTGGCAGGACTCCGGAGAGAGGCTGACCGAGGCGACCTTCAAGACGTACCGCGAGCGGGGAGGGATCGTCATCATCCACCTGATGAAGCCGGAGTGGATCGCGCGCGGTATCAAGGCGCCGTTCACGATGATCGCTTCCGACGGTATGCCGTACGCGCCGGGCGCCCATCCTCGCTCGGCCGGGACGTTCTCTCGCGTTTTGGGCCAATACGTCCGCGAGCAGGAACTGCTCTCGCTGACGGACGCGCTTGCGAAAATGACGATAATGCCGGCGAAGAGGCTAGAGAAGGTCGCTCCCGGAGCCAAGCTCAAAGGCCGCCTGCAGGTCGGATGCGACGCCGACATCACCGTATTCGATCCCGAGACGATCATCGACACGGCGACGTTCGAGAAAGACCTTTCGTTCTCGGAAGGCGTGAAGCACGTGCTGGTCAACGGGACGTTCGTCGTGAAGGACGGCAGGACCTCGGACGCGACGTTCGCGGGGCGTCCGCTTCTGGGCAAGTTCCGAAGATGATCGTGCCCAGTCTCCACGACCGGCTTCTGCTTGCCGGTGTGTTGATCGGCGCGATCGGGGTCCTCTTGTCGCGAACCGGAACAGGAGCCGTTACCGTCGCGGGTCTAGTTCTCTCAGCGTCGGGCGTCATCCTCGTACTCGCAGGTGCCGTAATGAAGATCAGGAAGGGAAGATGAATTTCGAAGACGGATCATTCCTTGTGAGAACGGTCACGGACCGGAGAACGTCCCTGGTACTTTTCGGACTGTTCGCGGGACTCGTGGCTGCGGCAGCAGTCGTCGTTTCCGGATGGATCCGGGCCGTTCCGCAGCCCGACCTGCTTGCCTCGGCCATCGCGATCGACCTTCTGATCACCGTCCCGCTCGCATTTTATTTTCTTGTCGCCCGGCGCTACTCGCTTTCGCTGCCGGCGTTTGCCCCTGTGATCGGAGCGGGCTGGTTGATCGCGTACCTCGTATTGCCCGAAGGACATCGTTCGCCGCTTCTTGTCGCGGAAGCCGGTGCACTCTTTTTCGAAGTCGCGATCGTTGTCTGGATCACGCGCAAAGTGTGGAAGGCGGCGAAGGCGCCCGATTCTGCTTTGTCCGATCCGCTGTCCAACCTTCGGCGGATCGCGGGCGAGACCATCGGAAACCAAAGACTCGGATCGATCGCGGGAACCGAGCTCGCGGTCTTCTTTTATTCTCTGTTCTCCTGGCGTTCAAGTCCGAGCGTCCCGGATGGCTCCGTCGGGTTTTCGTACCATAAAAGGTCGGGCCAGGGCGCGATGACCTTCGCACTTTTGTTCCTGCTCGCCGCGGAAACGGTCGTTGTCCACGTGGTCGTGTCATTCTGGAGCGTGCCGGCGGCGTGGGTTATCACCGCCCTTTCGATTTACGGCGGCTTGTGGATACTCGCGGATTTCAGAGCAAGCATGCTCCGGCCAGTTTTGATAGCGGGTGATTCGATACTGTTCAAGGCGGGCCTTCGGTACGACGTCGAGGTGCCGCTGGATTTGGTCGAGGGTGTTGCGCCAGCAAAGCCCGCCGAAAGACCTAAGGTTTCTACTGTTCTCTTGGGCGAACCGACGCATTGGATCGTCTTGAGCGACACTTGCCGCGCTGAGGGTGTCCTCGGCTTCCAAACCGAGTTCAGGGCGATCGGGTTCTCGCCGGATGATCCCGCAGCGTTCGAAGAGGCGATGGCCGAGAGGATCACGGGATAGGATCTGAGTAATGAAAATCAGCAGCACGATAATCAGGATCACTCTCCCAGCGATCTTGTTATGTCTCACCGTCCCGATTGCCATCGGCAGTCCGGACAAAGAAAGGGTCCTGTACGATCATCACGCGCACATTCTCAGTCCCGATCTTGTCCGCGACTGGAAATCGCTGGGAGTTCCATTCTCGCGTCCGGACGAGTTCTATTCCGCTTTGCCTCCGGACCTCTCGGCAGGCCGAGTCAAGAGAGCATTCGCGCTTTCGATGGCTTATCTTTACGGATCCCGTTGGTTCGGGGAGCTGAAGCTTTCGCCGGAGAAAGAACTTGAAGCGGTCCGGCGCGAGAATGATTTCGTGGCCGGTGTCTTGAAAGCTGAACCGAAGAAGCTGGTCGGCTTTTGTTCGGCAAATCCCTCGAGGGATTACGCGCTCGAGGAGTTCAAGCGCTGCACAAAGTTGCCCGGGATGAGGGGCGTGAAGCTCCATCTTCTGAACTCCGGAGTGAATACCGGTGACAAGGAACACCTTTCCCGGCTGAGATCGGTGCTTGCATGGGCGGAGGAAGAGCGCGTCCCAATGATGATCCATCTGAATGCATACGATCCGGCGGGCGCTTCGGAAATGGCGTTGGCGTTCGCGAAGGAACTCGCCGCGGTGCCGAAGCTCGAGGTCTACATCGCACATCTCGGAGGATCGGGCGGTTATTCGGACCGCGGCAGGAAGATCCTTCGGGCATTCTTCGAGCGGATAAAGGAAGACGAGAAGCTCGCGGCGATGGACCTGAAGTTCGAGATCAGTGCGGTCGTGCTGACCGAGGTATCGGAAGAGGTCGAGCCTCCTACGAACGAGCAATTGAAGCTCCTGGCGGGAGACCTCCGCGAGGTGGGTCTGGACCGCGTCGTGTTCGGAACGGACCATCCTTCCTTTTCCGCTGAGGCTTACAGGAAGACGCTCCGCGAAAAATTGCCGCTCAAACCGGAGGAAATAGACCGGATCTTCGCCAACAGGGGTCGGGCGATGAAGTGAGTCACGAAATGGAAGCAGCAGACGTAAACCTTCGATAATGTTCGGGGACCTTGAGAAGGGCGACAAATCGGCTTGGGTCTGTTTTCATCCTGCGAAGCAGGCGTGATAGCTCAGCTCCACGTGAAGCGAAGCGGAACGTGGAGGGAGTCTATTCAGTCTGTTCAGTCCGTTCAGTCTGTTTAGTCTGTTGGATCTATCGGGTCTATCGAGTCTATCGAGTCTGTTGAGTCTATCGAGTCTATTGGATCTATCGGGTCTTGAGTCCGCGTAGCGGACGTCATATTAATAGCCGAGACTGTTCAATATTCTGTGTCAACGCCCCTTTTTCCATCTTCACAATTTGATCGCTTCGTCGAGCCTGCCTTCGAAGAAGATTGCGAGCTGAGAGATCGTCTGATTCCAGTGCAGGACCGACCTGTTCCACTTCTTCTC
>DATKCW010000045.1:0-201963 GCA_035513035.1 Aridibacter sp. | reverse complement strand
CAGACCAAAACAAGGAACTTACTCAAATGAACGAGACAGCTTGTCAAACAACAAAATCTACCGCGAGACCGCAGATATTGGCGGAACGGCTGAATTGTGCCTTGACAACGAAACCGTCTTTAGAGACGGGCTTCGGACACGTCCTGACTTCTGACTCCTGACTTCTGACTTCTCGAGGTAGCCCTCCCCAACGGTCGGGCTTCGGACACTCAGACCTCAGTCCTTTCTTCTCAGTCCTCAAAGAGAGCGGGCAAGCCCGCCGCTAAACGGCTCACTGCTCTCCGCTCACGGCTCACAGCTCACAGCTCACCGCACACTAGTCAAACGACTGAAACACCGTCTTCGCGCTCTCGAGCGATTCCGTGTCGCCTATCAGCGTAAGGATGTCGTTGAACCGCAGAACGGTAGCACCGTTCGGCGCCATTATGTCGCCGTCGCGTCGGAGGGCGACGACAAGACAGCCGCGCAGATGAAGCTCCGCAAGGCTCTTTCCGACGGCGCTAGCCGAGCGGACCTTCACCTCGTCGATCTTTTCTTCTTCCGGCTCCTTGCCGGCGAGGAGCTTCAGCAACGAAGGCCTTAGGACCATGTTCTCAAGGATCGCGACCGAGGCCTGGACGGGGCTCATCGTCTCGATACCCGCATCCTGGAACGCCGAGATATTCGAAGTGGTATTCGCACGCGCGACGATGCGCACGTTGCCGAAGTTCGAACGGATGACCTGACTGATAAGGATGTTCACCTTGTCGCTCGATGTGGCGACTATCACAGCCTTCGCGTCCGCCACTCCCGCCGTCTTCAGCACATCGACGTCCGTTGCGTCCTTGCAGTACACGTTCGTGTCCTTTATCTTTCGCGCCTCGGAACAGTTGTCCTCGTCGGTGTCGATTATCGATATCATCTCGCCCGCGTGCACCAGCCTCTCTGCAAGAAGCCGCGCCGTCTCGTCCGCTCCCACGATAACTGTCAGTCTTGGCATAACTTTGAAGAATTTCGCCATCCAGCCGGCTGCCGTGCCCTCGATCAGCACCGTCCCGAGTATAACCGCGAACACAAGCGTCACCATCGTCGTCGCATCCGCGACAAGAGCCTGGTCCGACCCTTCGGTCCCGCGCTGGATAAGCTCCAGGGAAAAGAAAGTCGCTACCGATGCGGCAACGATGCCCCTCGGACCCAGGAACGAAATGTAAAACTTCTCGTTCCTCCTTAGCTCCGATCCGAAAGTCGAAGCGAACACCCTCGCGGGCCGCACGGCGACCATAACGAGCGCGACCACGGCAAGACCCTGCCAGCCGAGGGAATATAGATCGGACAGCTTCAGGCTCGCCGCGAGAAGTATGAACACGGCAGAGATCGAGATCGAGGCGAGATCACCTTTGAACTCTTTGACCTCGTCCTTGTTCGGGATCTCGAGCGATCCGATGGCTATTCCCGCGATCGCGGCCGCGAGAACGCCTGACTCGTGCCGGAAGAGCTCGGCGACGGTGTACGCAACGAGCGCGCTTCCGAGGATGCCCAGACGCGTGAATTTCGAGGGAAGCAGGTGCATGCGGCTCGAGATCAGCCAGACGAAAAGGGCAACAAAAACCCCCGCGAACGCGCCGGCCGCGATCGTTTCTATGCCGTGCACGACTACCGTCGTCCAGTCTCCCGGTTCCACGATGGCGGTGAACACGACGGCGGCGAGGATGACCCCGAGCGGGTCGGCGATGATCGACTCGCTTTCGAGGGTCGATCGCACACGCCGGTTCACATTCACCTTTTGCAGGATCGGCGTGATCACCGTAGGCCCTGTCACGGTCACGATGGCCCCGAACAAGAGAGCGATCTCCCAGTTCAGGCCCATAAAGTAGTGTGCCAGCGCGCCCGCGAGCGTCATCGTGATCAGAAGGCCGACCGTCACAAGCCCGGTCACGGCCCTCGAAGTGTGTTTCAAGTCATAGACGTTGAGAAGCAGGCCGCCTTCGAAGACGACGATCGCGACGGCGAGGCGGACTATAAGATTGAGAACGTCGCGCTCACGAAGGATCTCCGGCTGTACAAGCCCGATCAGGTCCGGGCCGAAGAGTACGCCGATTATCAGAAGCGGGCCGGTCGAGGGCAGCTGAAGCCTCTCGGCTATGATCTGCGCAATCGTGCCGATTACGAGCACGCAAACCAGTGTCGCGAGCAGCGCGAGAACCGGTGAGTGTTGATTCAGTTCGATGAGGTATTGGCCCATCGTGGGTCAGCCGGCCGAGCGGCCGGATAGATCGGAGATCATCGGCTGATGGAAAATTTTCCGCCCTTCCAGATCAGGTCGTAAAGTTTCCCGCCTTTATCGCAAAACTCGAATACGCCGTTAGAATCGCAGTTCACCTTCTCGAAAACCGGTATCGTCGTGCCGTACCTTGGGAGGTCGTAGATTTTTCGTGTGGAGTACTCAGGTATGACCTGCTTAGACACATCCTTCCAGCGGCCGTTCTCGTATTCGAAGAAGTTGTAATCGTCGCCGATCTCGCCGAACTGGTTGACCGCGACAATGTACTTGCCGGAAGGCCTCTTGAACAAAGTCATCGTAAGCGCCGCCTGCGCACCGTCCCCTCCGGCCGTCAGATATCCGTTCTTCGTATCCTCGATCTCCAGGTAATTCTCGAGATAGTTCCTTCGTGCCTTTCGGCAGCCGGGATCGGTAGATTCCACGCAGCTTTCGATGTAGAACACGTCCTGAGTGAAGGCCATAAAGAAGTCCCGCACGGTCTTTGGTTCGGTCTGCGCCGCCGGTTCGGATTCAGGCATTGCCGGTGAACGCGGCGCGGAAGCCTCGCCCCCGGTCTCGCCGGAAAGGCGCGCGTCCCCGGTTTCCCGCCCTTCGGAAGACGCCTCATCGGCCGAACATGCGCCCGACAAAGCCACAAAGACAGCAAAGCATAAAACGAGAATTATTCTCATCCTTTCCCCCTTTTCACGGCGACCAGATCTCAATGTCCGGTCGCGGCCGCCATCACCGATTCCGGGCTCGCTTCCGTGCGAGTGAAATCGCCTGTCTTCCTGCCCTCGTGGAGCACGAGAACACGGTCGGCAAGGCCGAGTACTTCCGGAAGCTCCGACGAGACCATCACGATCGCCAGGCCCTCGCTGGCTAGCCGGTTGATCTCCGCATAGATCTCCTGTTTCGCACCGACGTCGATCCCGCGGGTGGGTTCATCAAGGAACAGTAACTTAGGCTCGGTAAGCAGCCACTTTCCGAGCACTACTTTCTGCTGGTTGCCTCCCGAGAGCGTGTTCGCTACGGTTATCGGCGAATTGGCCTTCACCTTGAGCTTGCCCATCACCTCTCTCACGGCCACTCTTTCCCTCGAGCGATGAGTGACGAATCTCCCGGAAATCTGTTCAAGACAGGCCAGCGTGGAATTGAACTGTATGGTCTGCTCGAGGATAAGACCGAACCGCTTGCGGTCCTCCGTGACAAAACCGATCCCGTTCCTTATCGCGCTTTTCGGGGTACCGAGCTCGACCTTTTTGCCGTTCATACGGATCTCTCCCGAGTATTTGCCCCGCCAGGCCCCGAATATCGCCATCAGCAGTTCGCTCCGGCCGGCGCCCATCAGGCCGGCGATCCCGAGGACCTCTCCCTCACGAACCGAGAAAGAAACGTTGTCAACGAGCTTCTTGTCGGGCTGGCCCGGATCGAATACCGTGAAGTTCTTCAACTCCAACACAATGTCACCGAATTCGTGAGTGATCTCGGGGAAGATGTCTCCGACCTCACGACCTACCATCAGCGCGATAACGCGGTTCCTGTCGAGTTCAGCGGTCGGATGGGTCGCGACTGTGTTCCCGTCGCGGAGCACGGTGATCCGGTCGCTCGTGCGGAAGACCTCTTCCAGCTTATGCGAGATGTAGATCATCCCCACGCCGCGGGACTTCAGCTTGTCGAGAATTTGGAACAGTGTCTCTACCTCTGTGTCCGTAAGCGCCGCGGTCGGCTCGTCCAGTACGAGTATCTTGGCATCCTGCGACAAGGCCTTGGCAATCTCGACCAACTGCTGCTGTCCGATACCGAGATTGCCGACTTTCGTACGTACATCGATGTCCAAATTCAGATCAGCGAGCAATTCCGCCGCGCGCTGGTTCAACTCCGTGCGGTTAATGATCCCGAACCTGGACGGTTCACGGCCAAGGAAGATGTTCTCGCCGACCGTAAGTTCCTTGACGAGAGAGAGTTCCTGGAAAATGATCGCGATCCCTGCCTCTTCCGCGTCCGCGATCCCCTGGTAATCCTGCACTTCTCCGTTGATCGCGAATTCCCCGGTGTAAGTGCCGACAGGATAAACGCCGCTCAGCACCTTCATGAGTGTGGATTTACCCGCGCCGTTCTCTCCGACCAGAGCGTGGAATTCGCCTTCATTAAGGTCAAAAGTCACATTATCCAACGCCTTCACGCCGGGAAATTCCTTCGTGATCGAGCGCATCTCGAGTAGTGGTCTGAATTCGGTCTTCATCGGTGCAGGAATTCCGGCCGCAGGGTTCGCGACCCTGAAGAACTCAAGAGTTTATCACGGCAGGGCCGTGAATCGGGAATCGACGCAGTGAATCGTTGATAGTGGATCGTTAATCGTAAATCGTGATTAGAGATTGTGTTACGAAGAGCGTCTTATCTTGGCAACCCGCCTGAATTCGTCCGTTTAGCGGCGGGCTTGCCCGCTCTTCGTGATATCTCCAAACGCGTCTGTTTAGCGCCGGGCTTGCCCGCTCTTCGTGCTTGTAAATGAAACGATCGAATGCACGATATCAGGGCAGGCAATCCCGCCGCTAAACAGAGGTCGTCTCCGGATCGTAGTTCCCGAAGTACTCCTCGATCTCCAGATGGTTCCAAAATGGATGCGGATCGATCTCGAATGGGACCTCTCCCGGTTCGTGCGAAAGATACACGTTGTAGCTGGAGTACTTCCAGTCGCTTGCGTCCGCGCACAATCCCGCCTCCACAGGATTCCTGTGAATGTACGTGAGTTTTTGACCGAAGAACTTGGCGCTATAGATATCGATGGAAGAATAGTCCTTCTGCCATACTGCGAAGTCCTGGCGCCTGGTCCTGTGCTTGATCGACAGGTTAGCCAAGGAAGCACCGCGCCCTTGCTCTTTGATCCAATCAACGATAAGTCTGCCGGACTTGCCTTTGAGCTTTCGCATTATCACTCCGATCTTGACGTCCAACGGATTCAAAAGCATATGCACGTGTTCGGGCATCAGGACATAACCGGCGACTTTTAGCTTGTGCGCCGAACGTAGTTCTTCGAGAACGTCGAGGAAGATCTCGCAGGCGAATTCATTCTTGAAGATCGGCAGTCGTTTGAATGTTGCGGTGGTGACGAAGTGTATATTGTTCAGGCTGTGGGACCTGCACCTGGTCATTTTCATTGTGTTTCTCCATCGGGTGAGGCCCCGGAGATGGTTAGAGTATCTAACTCGGCGGGCGGGCAAGCCCGCCGCTAAACAAACAGTATTTGAGCTTACCGACAACTATCTTTCAATTCTCTTATAACTATTCACGATTCACCGCGCCCGCCCATACACTTCAGACATCTCCTTCAACCGTTCGATGATCTCTTCCGTGAGGTCGCTTCCGCGAAGTAGCCCGCGCTAACGCTTGGGCTTCGGACACGACTCTCACGATTCACGATTTACGATTCACGATTCCCTACACCCGCCCGTATACCTCGGTCATTTCTCTCAACCGCTCGATGATCTCGTCCGTGAGGTCGCCTTCGCGAAACCTCCAGCGCCAGTTGCCGGATTCGGTCGCGGGGATGTTCATTCGCGCCTCGTTCCCGAGGCCGAGAAGGTCCTGCAGGGGAATTATCGCCGTGTCGGCGACAGAAGCGAGGCAGGCGCGGACCAGTGCCCAGTGGATCTCTTCGCCATCGGAATTCAGGTAATTGAGACAGAACTCGCGAACTTCTGAAGCTTCCTTCCTCTCTTTCTTTGATCCGGCGGCATTCAGCCCTTGGTACCAACCCCGGGAGGTGTCGTTGTCGTGCGTGCCTGTGTAAACGACGCAGTTCTTCGGATAATTGTAGGGGAGATGCGGATTGTCCGCGCCGCCGCCGAATGCATACTGAAGGACCCTCATTCCCGGGAACCCGAACTCGTCCCTCAAGGCCTCGACATCACCGGTGATGACGCCCAGGTCTTCCGCCATCACCGGAAGCTCTCCGAACTCGAGTTCGAGACGCCGAAACAGTTCCCTTCCCGGCACATCGACCCATTCGCCGTTTTCGGCGGTTTCTTCTTTGCCCGGGACTTCCCAGCTGGCGGCGAGTCCCCTGAAATGATCGATCCGGACGACATCCACCGTCTTCAGCGCAGAACGGAATCGCTCGACCCACCAAAGATATCCGTCCTCTCGCATTCGGTCCCAGTCGTAGATAGGGTTTCCCCAGAGTTGTCCGGTCTTTGAGAAATAATCGGGCGGCACGCCGCTCACCACCTTTGGCGTGAGGTCGTTTCTTAATTTGAACAGTTCCGGTCGGGTCCAGACATCGGCGGAATCGATAGCGACAAAGATCGGAATGTCGCCGACGATCTTGACTCCCTTGCCTGAGGCGTAAGCTTTCAGGCGGTACCACTGGCGGAAGAAAGCGAACTGGAAGAATTTCTGGGCGAGTATCTCATCAAGAAGGCCCGCGCGGGCCTCTTCGACTGCTTCCCGGTCGCCCGTCCGGAGCGGTTCGTCCCATTCCAGCCACACCTTACCTCCCTGTTCCCTCTTGATCGCGCGGAACAGAGCGTAATCGTCCAGCCAGTACGCCGACTCCCTTGTGAAGAGCTCGAAGTTCCCTTTCAGGCTTATATTATCGGTATCCCTGAATCGCCGGTAAGCAGAGCGGAGAATCCCGTCCTTCCAGCTTATGATCGAGCCGTAATCGACCTCGTCCTGCGGGAAGTCGGGCCTCTCGGAAATGTCTTCCTCATTGAGGAGTTCTTCCTCGACAAGCAGTTCGGGCGATATCAGGTTCGTGTTGCCGGCGAAGGCGGAAAAGCACTGGTAAGGCGAATCACCGTATCCGGTCGGTCCGAGCGGGAGTATCTGCCAGTAGGTCTGGCGCGCTTCGGCAAGCAGATCGACAAAGCGGAAGGCCGAGGGGCCGAGATCGCCTATACCGTACTCGGATGGTAATGATGTCGGGTGAAGGAGAACGCCGCTCGCGCGTGGAAACTTCATATGGTCAACAGTTTATAACAGACCAGGAGATTTCCGCTGACGAGGGGCAGCGGGCGGTTATCCGCCGGGCGTTGCTTTCCAAAGCCGCTCAATCAGTGACCGTGATCGGGGTCCCGAACACTCTTCCGACCGGGTAGATGCCGAGCTTCTCCTTGTAGCCCGAGCGGTCATAGAAGAATGCGAGCCTTCTGCGCGGGTCCTTCGTGAACTCTTCATCCTTTAGCATCTCCTCGAACTCGCGTCGGACATCGGGATCATTCGCAAGCATTTCTTCGGCGAGTTCTTCAAGGGCGTAGGTCTCTGCATATTCTTTGCTCTCAAAGATCGCGTTGAAGAATCCCCAGTAAAAAAGCGAGTCCGGCGCGTCGGGCTCGAGCAGGTGGATCGCTACCGCCGACGCCTCCTGCGCGACAGGCACGACGACCGATCCCTTCGGGAAGAACCTCGATTCGGTGACCGGTTCGGCTTCGGCTCGAAGGGTGATCCGGCCCTCGAACGGCGACGTCGCCCATTTGGCGTCTTTGAATCGGTAGCATTCAACCTCGATCTTTGAAGCTTCGTTGAGCCTGCCGAATCGCACGCCGTGCGCCTCCAGACGGTCGATCACCTCAGTCCATTGAGGTGGAATCACGTAAAAGTCGGGAGGCACGACGGATCTTGAAACTGTCGTACCGTCGAACCAGCGGATCGTCACGTCCTTCGGGTGGGGACCGTAAACGAGTCTTTTCGCTCCGGAAGCTTCAGAATCGACATGCGTTGTTTCGAATCCTTTCAGATCGAACGTGCGGTTCGACTCCCGCACGATCGACAGCACCAGCGGGAACGCGTCGCTCTTTCTTCCTCCTCGCGAGGCGGCAGCCTTGTCGGCGGCCGCGTTCGCCTCAAGAAGAGAGGCCTTCTCGGAGCCGATCTCTTCGATCATTTCTTTCACCAAGTCGTAGGTCCCTTTCACCCTTGGCTTGTATGCCTTCAGAGAATGCGCCTCGATCAAAAGTCCCGTCCGGTTCCGCAAAGGCGTGTAACCGGTCGCGAACCTGGGGGTCGCGATAAAAGTGAAGATCCCTTTCGTGGGATCGGACCGGTCTGCAAATTGGAGATAAGGTGAAAGCAGGTTGCCGCTCTGCTCGACTCTCTTAATGACCTGCACTTCAAAATGCCTGGCCATCCAGGTTTTCAGAGCATCTGGAGCCTCTTCGTGGCGCGCGTACTCCCAGGTGATGTTGTATCGGTAATCCGCCCCGTCCGTAACGTGGCAGTCGATGAAGAAGTCGGGATTCCATTCGTTCCAAAGCGATAGCCAAGCCCGGGTCTCCGGGTTGTCAGCCTTCATATAGTCGCGGTTCAGGTTCTGGTTGGCCGAGTTCGCCCGGAAGCCGGTCTCTTCCGGACCGTTCTGGTTGATCCGGTTGAACTTACCGAACATCTCGTGACCGTCCACATTATAAACAGGAATGAATAGAATGACCGTATCTTTCAACAGGCCGGCGGCAGATCCGGTCACGGCGATGTCGCGGAAGAGGGCGAGCCCTGCGTCCTTCCCGTCCGACTCCCCGGAGTGAATTCCTGCCTGGACCAGCACGACCGCCTTTCCTGCCTCGCGCGCTGACGCAGGATCAAACGTCGCGCCGGAAGCCGCGATCAGCAAAGGTATGTCGCGGCCTTCCCTGCTCTTACCGATCGATCTGTAGGTGACCAGCGGCGAGTGATCGGCCAGGCGCTTTGAGAACTTAACCGTCTCGGCATATCTCGGTGTCTCTTTGTACTCAGTTCTTTCGGCGTGGGTCCGCCAATCGGCACTTGTGTCCTGGGGACTGGCGGTAATCATCAGAAACAGGAGCAGGAATGCCCCTCTTACGGCGGTCTGGGTTGCGTTTCGCATGTTCATCTTAGGCTTATTCTCGCTTGAGTCTTCCGCAAGCACTCGAAAACGGACACGGGACGGCTTAGTAGGCTGACCCGGAATTTCTTTCTTTGTGTGGTCGTACCTTGTTGCGTTTCCGCAATTTACGAAGAAATCGTCCTGGATTCCCGAATCGCAAAGATGGTTTGTTTGTTGAATCTAAAGTGTGATATAACCTTGGTTAATTTCCGTTGTCCACATAATACCCCAGATCAGCGTGCCGAGGACCGGTTCCAAAAGCGGGCTTTTCGATTTTGTTGACATCGGGAATCAATTCGTGTAAAAGTTTCAAGTGTTTGTATTTCAAATACATATATACTTTGGGAAGCAGAGGAGAAATATGAAAATCGGAAGAATCGAAAGCAAGGCACTGTCCTTCTGTCTGATGGTTGCAATGTTGGCAACCTACTCAATGGTCGCCCTTGCCGGCGACACCAGAGTGGCCGGAGAGATAGTGGTATCGGGGACGGCTGTCGATGGAATCGCTCCGGTCGTGCTCGTCAACGGCGAGCAGGTCAAGAGCGGCCGCTCAATTTTCACTTCAAGCAATATAGTTACTGACAAGAATTCGTCCGCAACTGTAAAGATCGGTTCACTTGGCGCGCTCAGGATCGCGCCGGATTCGAACCTCACGATCTCTTTTGACAAGAACGGCATTCGCAGCGAGCTGGCCAAAGGCACTGTTTTGGTCCTCAGCTCTTCCGATGTCGTAAGAGTCGCGCTTCCTAATGGCACGTTGTCCGAACTGACCGCCGGCAAGAGCGTTTCGACCGTGCAGGATGACGATGACGACGATGACGGCGCAGGAGGCTGGTGGCTTTGGGCGATCGTCTTCGCGGGCGCCACTGCGGCGATCATTTACGCGGCTGCGGCCAGCAACAACAGGGTCAGGGTAGGTGGCAATACGACCGTCATCAGCCCGACCATCTAGTAACGAGATTACTTTTTGACCGCGATAACAATTTGGTTTGAGCGCGATTGCTTTTATTTAGGAGGAGATTGGATCAAAATGCTCGGCAAAATCTGGATCAGGAAATCATTATCACTATTCACGGCGCTGACTGTGCTTTTCGTTTATTCGAGCGTGGCGCTTGCGGCCCCGAAGGACGTAAAGGCCGCGATCACTGTTAACGGTCAGGTAACCGTTAATGGGCAGGCTGCCGTTTCCAACGCTACAGTGGTTTCGGGCAGTGTGATCACGACGGGCGCAAATTCTAGCGCGGTGATCAGCCTGAGTGACAACGGGCGCGTCGAACTTCTTTCGGAAACCTCGATAACCCTCAGGTACACCGACAACAGCATCGACGCGATACTCACGTCGGGAGGCGTCAGGGTTTCGACCAAGGCCGGCATTTCCTCGACGGTTACGACAAAGGCCGCTACCGTGGTCTCGGACACCGGACAGGCCAATCTCTACCTTGTCGATGTCGGCTGCGGCGACGACACTAAGTGCGCCCAGACCTTTGTAGAAACGACATCGGGACTCGTGACGATGACGAGCGGCGCCACGAGCAAGCAGGTAGCCGCCGGCACCGACGCGACCGCCGGTTCGCCCCAGCAGACGGGCTGCGAGCCCTGCCTGCGACCGGGTTCTGCTCCTCCCGTCCGCCTTGCCGGAATTCCCTTCTGGCCTCTGCTTCTTCTTGCAGGCGGAGCGGCCGTCGCAGCGATCATCTTCACAAAGCAGGATGACGAACCCGATATCCCGGTTATCGTTGTGAGTCCGACAGAATAGTCGCCACCAATCTTCTATTTGTACTGCGGGTTGTGTTTTGTTTAACATAACCCGCATAATTATGCCTTCACTTGTGAAACATTTAACAAACCTTTTATCGGGACGGTAATTATCAAAATATGCATATCGCAGTCATAGGTACCGGTTACGTTGGTCTCGTGACCGGAGCGTGTTTTGCCGAATTCGGCGTGGAAGTAACCTGCGTCGATGTCAATGAGAAAAAAATATCTGATCTAAACAATGGGATCATTCCGATATATGAACCGGGCCTCGACACAATAGTCGAGAAAAACGTAAAGGCCGGGAGGCTCCATTTCACAACAGATATCAAGAGCGCGGTCGAATCAGCGCTCGTCGTGTTCCTGGCAGTCGGCACACCGCCTAAACCAGACGGCTCACCGGACATGAGCTATTATCGTCAGGCGGCTTTGGACATAGCGCGAGCGATGAACGGCTACAAGGTTCTTGTCACAAAGTCCACCGTTCCTGTTGGGACCGGACTATGGCTCCGGGAATTTGTCGCGGAGAATCTGGAAGTGCAGACAGACTTCGGGGTCGCCTCGAACCCAGAGTTCCTCCGCGAGGGAGCGGCGATCGAGGACTTTATGAGGCCGAACCGCGTCGTCATAGGAAGTAATGAAGAGCACGCGATCGCGATAATGAAGGACCTGTACCGCCCCCTCTATCTGATCGAAACGCCGATCGTGATCACTTCCCTGGAAGCCGCCGAGCTGATCAAGTACGCTTCAAACGCTTTCCTGGCGACCAAGATCACGTTCATCAACGAGATCGCCAACCTGTGCGACGCGATCGGATGCGATGTGCACGACGTCGCCCGCGGAATAGGGATGGATAACCGAATCGGACGCAAGTTCCTCCACCCGGGACCGGGCTACGGCGGATCCTGTTTTCCGAAAGACACCCGAGCGCTGACGACAGTCGCGGACGAGTACGGCGTCGAGACACTGATCGTCGACGCCGTTATCGAGGCGAACGACCGCCAGAGGCTGGCGATGGTGCCGAAGATCGAGAATCTGATCGGCGATTTCAAAGGCCGGAAGATAGGCGTCCTCGGACTTTCATTCAAGCCAGAAACGGACGATATGCGCGAATCGCCCGCGATCGAAATCATCAAGGCGCTTATGTCCAGAGGAGCGTCCGTGAAGGCCTACGATCCGGTCGCGATGGACGAGGCTAGGCACGTCCTGCCCGATATCGAATACGCCGAGAATGAATACGACGCGATCGAGGGCGCAGATGCGATGGTCATAATCACCGAATGGAACCAGTTCCGCGCCCTGGACATGGACAAGGTGAAATCCCTTCTCAAGGCGCCGAAGATCGCGGACCTTCGCAACATCTACGAACCCGCCGACATGCGTGAAATGGGATTCGATTACATAGGCGTGGGCCGGTAGTTTGCCGGCCTCCTTTCTTTCAACGATTAAATGCCGCGTTTTGAAAAATGCCTCGTCACCGGCGGCGCCGGATTCATCGGCTCCAATCTCGCGGACGAGCTGATCAGATCCGGCTGCGAGGTCAGGATCGTCGACGATCTCTCTACAGGATTCCGTGAGAACCTGGAAGAAATAGAAGGTCCTTTCGAATTCGTAGAAGGCGATCTGAACGACGAGACGGTCCTGGGAAAGGCCGTCGAGGGAATCGAGGCGGTGTTTCATCAGGCGGCGCTCCCGAGCGTTCCAAGGTCTGTCGAGGACCCGGTGGCGACTCACGAAGCCTGCGCCAGCGCCACGCTAAGGCTCTTGACGAAAGCGAAAGACACAGGAGTCCGCCGGTTCGTCTATGCCGCTTCAAGTTCCGCCTACGGCGACCAGCCAGTCCTCCCGAAGGTCGAGACAATGACTCCCGATCCGCTATCGCCGTACGCGGCGGCAAAGCTCATGGGCGAGCACTATTGTTCGGTCTTTTACAGGATTTACGGCCTTGAGACGGTGTCGCTCCGGTACTTCAACGTCTTCGGCCCCAGACAAAATCCTTCCTCTATGTACTCGGGCGTGATCTCCAGATTTATCGACGCGCTGATGAAGGACTCCGATCCGGTAATATATGGCGACGGCGGGCAGTCCAGGGACTTCACGTACGTGGCAAACGTCGTGAACGCCAACATACGCGCGGCCGAGATCACCGAAGGGTTAGGTGAGACCTACAATGCCGCAAATGGCGAACGGACGACGCTAAACGAACTGCTCGAGGCCCTGAAGAAGGTCACGGGCCGCCCCGATGCCTCGGCGGATCACCAACCGGTCCGGAAGGGGGACGTGCTTCATTCTCAGGCTGACAATTCAAAGGCGGTGAGAGTGCTCGGTTACGAGAATATAGTCGGCCTCGAAGATGGACTTCGAAGGACGGTCGAATGGTGGAAGCACAGCCGATTCGCCCGCACACAACGATAAGCTTCAGCTTGTCGCCCGCCGTCAGGCGGGAAGACCCCCAAATGGGGCTCCCCGAAAACAAGAAGGGCGGGGACAAGCCCGCCCTTACCACTGACCTGAACTTCTGCCTAATCCAGCGCGGGCATTTGGCCTGCCGGAACCCTCGGGAGCAATTCATCGCGCATCGCCAGTTCGTAAACGGCCGCCGCGATGACAGCCGCCGAAGCCTTCACGTCCTCGTCCACGATCCTCTCGTAAGTGTCGAGGTTCGTGTGCCAAGTGTGCGTGAAATACTCGATCGGGTCCTGCAGAACGCCGATCCCGGGAAGGCCCGCCCTGTTAAAGGACGTGTGATCGGAACCGCCCAGCCTCCGGCTGAGCGTGTTGTTTGCTCCCGCGATCTTGAGATCGGAGAAAGGGGCGACCGCGTCACGAAGTATCGCCGCGGCCTCGGGAGGACCGAAGACCGTCATCGCACGAGCGCGTCCGGTCCCCGAATCGATGTTGAAGTACCCGCCGAACTTTCTGTAAGCCGGCTTCGGGTTCTCAGCGGAGCCGAAATGCTTCTCGACATACGCCTGCGAACCTAGCAGTCCCTGCTCTTCCCCGCTCCAGAGCGCGACACGGATCGTCCTTCTGGGCTTCACATCGATTGCCTTCAGAATTCTTGCGGCTTCCATCATCACGGCGCATCCGATCCCGTTGTCGGTGGCGCCCGTAGCCGAATGCCAGGCGTCGAGATGGCCGCCGAGCATTATCACTTCGTCCGCCTTGTCCGTTCCTGCGATCTCGCCGATGACGTTGTACGCGGTCGCGCCTTCAGGATAAATGCTGTTTCGGATGTCGAACTCGAGCTTGACGGCGTTGCCATTATCGATCAGCCTCCATATTCGCCCGTAGTCCTCATTCCGCATAACGACGGTCGGAACCGTCGTCGACGGATCGAAAGTGCGGTTGCCGAACGCCCTTATCTGGCCGTGCGGCCTTCCGGCGTCGTTGATCCTGACGAGCACGCCAGCATCCTTGAGAAAGGCGTCCATCTGCGAATTGATCTGCCCGAAAGGAAGTCGGTTCGGATCCGGTTGCGGCCCGGGCGGTTGCGCCCGAGGGGCCGCCGGACGATCGGCGGGTGCGAGTCGAGCCGCAAGCGCCGAATCGTCTAACCGTTTCGAAGGCTCGTCAAAGCTAACGTTGACATCCCTCGGAGCTCCGAAGAGCACGATCTTTCCGGAGATCTTCGGACGCTGCTCCTCAAAGAACTTGTCCAGAATCTCCTGCGTGATCACTTGCACGTTCGGAAACTCCAGCCTAACCGCGTCGGCGGTTACGGCTCCGTTCGTGCTCGGCGTCCACGCGAGGACCTCGAACACGAGCGAATCCTTGACGGGCGATACGAGAAAGCCCGAAGCGCGGTCGTTCTCCCAGCCCGGATGACCCCAGTCCCACGGCTCCATCTCGGCCTTGTCGAATCCCCATTCTTTCATCTGATTCACCGCCCACTCGCCGGCTTTCTTAAGCTTTGGAGAGCCGGTCAGCCTCGGGCCGTAGAGGTCGGAGAAATAATGCAAGGTCTTCTTTATCTGCGAATTGTCCATCGCCTCCTTGCGGATGGCGGCATTGACCGCGGCGTTCTTCTCCGACGGTTTCGCCGATCCGTTCTGCGCTAGCGCGACCGGGGCGGTCTGCAAAACCAGACCCGCTAGGAGCAGGCCTCCGGCGAATTTCCTGAAATTGATCTTGTTCATAGTCTGTAGTTCCGGTGCCGGAACCACGAGCGGATCCCGGACAATAGAAATGAGATTCTCTTAGTCTTCGAACATTTTACGCAGGCTTTCTGTGTAAGGTTTTCGCGCCACGCCCTTTTCTGTGATTATCGCGTCGACAAACTCGTTAGGCGTCACGTCGAAGGCGAAGTTCCCAACGCTGATCCCCTCCGGCGCGAGCTGGATGTCCTTTATGTGTGTCACCTCGCGGATGTCGCGCTCCTCGATCGGGATGTCGTCGCCGGTCGGGCAATTCATATCCACCGTCGAGAGCGGAGCCGCGACATAGAACGGGATCCCGTGCTGTTTGGCGAGCACCGCGACCATGTACGTGCCGATCTTGTTCGCGACGTCGCCATTTGCCGCGATCCTGTCGGAACCGACGACGACCGCGTTCACGCGGCCCTTCTTCATCACGTGGCCGCTCTGGTTGTCGGTGATAAGCGTAACCGGAATGTCATCCTTCAGCAGTTCCCAGGCGGTCAGTCGCGCGCCCTGCAGATACGGCCGCGTCTCGTCAGCGATCACGCTGATCTTCTTGCCCTGGTTCTTCGCTCCCCTTATAACGCCAAGCGCGGTTCCCCACACGCCGCCGGTCGCAAGCGCGCCCGCATTGCAGTGCGTCAGGACGGAGGCGCCGTCTTCAAGCAGCTCACCTCCGAACTCAGCGATCAGGCGCTGAGACTCTATGTCCTCTTCGTGGATCGCCTTCGCTTCCTCGATCATCGAGGCCTTGATCCCGCTGATATCAGTACCCGCGTCTTTCAGCTCGGTGAATCTCCGCTTCATACGGTCGATCGCCCAGAAAAGGTTGATCGCCGTAGGGCGCGTTATGGCGAGCACCTCGCAGACGTAGTCCAGCTCTTCCTGAAGGTCGTCGATATTCGTCCCGACGAAGTTTTTCACTCCAAGCGCGATGCCGTACGCGCAGGACACACCGATCGCCGGAGCGCCCCTGATAACCATGTCCCGGATGCCGTCCGCCACTTCGTTGCAGGTCTTCAGCATCAGCCACACTTCTTCGTTCGGCAGCAGGCGCTGGTCGAGCATCCGCACACCTTGGTCCGTCCATTCAACAGGTATGATCATTTTTGCGATTGTTCCCTTAGGTTATGAGAAGTTCGGCTTCGATAATACAGCCTGCGGGACAAGCCGGGCAAACGGTGCGCGAAGCCGTATCCGGCGGCGGCAGGTTTGATAGACAGCGGCTTATGCATTATATTTCGATGTGCCCTCCGAAAGGGTGCCGACCGGCCAAGCCAATCTGAAAATCAATCTATGAGGGAATCTGAGGATCATCCCGCAGATATGCATCCTGCGATGAGTCTGCGGCCCGAACAGGGCTTTCGGGCCAATTTTGAATTCGAGATCCACCTTCCTCGTCCGATCAGCTTCCTTAACACGCTTTCGAGGAACTTTTACTGGTCGTGGTGCGAGGACGGCGCCGAGGTGTTTCGCGACCTCGCCCCAACGCTGTGGGACGAGTGCGAACAGAATCCGCGCGAACTGCTCAGGCGGATAAGCGAGCTATCTTTGTGGCAGAAAGCCGCCGAAAGGTCGTATGTCGAGCGGGTGAAGAGGCTCGAGGAGCGTTTCGAGCGCTACTTGTCCGCAGAACCGGGCACCTTCGGAAAGGTCTCCGCGAAGAATCCCGTCGCGTATTTTTGTGCCGAATACGGGGTCCACAATTCGCTTCCGATCTATTCCGGCGGCCTTGGTATCCTCGCCGGCGACCATCTCAAATCGGCGAGCGACCTCAATATCCCGTTGGTGGCGGTCGGCCTGATGTACCGTTACGGATATTTCCGGCAGGTGGTCGCTCACGACGGATGGCAGGAAGAATCGTACCGAAACGCGCTCCAGGATGACCTGGCGCTCGAACCCGTGCAGGACGGAGACGGCGAACGAATGCTCGTCTCGATCACGATGCGCGGCCGAACGGTGCGCGCGCAGGCGTGGCTAGCGAAGGTAGGCCGGATAAGGCTATACCTGCTGGACACCAACGTCGCGGACAACGACGAGGTGGACCGCTTCGTAACGGGCCACCTGTATGGCGGCGACACCGAGACACGGATCGTACAGGAGAAGATCCTTGGGATCGGCGGCATACACCTGCTGCGAAGGCTCGGCATCGAGCCGGCGGTGTACCACCTCAACGAGGGCCATTCGGCGTTCCTGAATCTCGAACTCGCGCGCGAGTTCCTTGCTTCGGACGAAGACCTTTCGTTCGACGACGTGATCCAGCTTGTCCGCGAGAGGTGCGTCTTCACGACCCACACTCCGGTCGACGCCGGAAACGACTCGTTCCCTCCCGAACTGCTCGAGGAATGTTTCGACCAGGCGTACATCGATTCTCTTCGGCTTGAGAAGCACGAGCTGTTCGCGCTCGGACGGACCGATCCGAACGACTCTTCGGAATGGTTCGGGATGACGCCGCTCGCCATACGCCTCAGCCGGTCATCGAACGGGGTAAGCGAAAAGCACGGCGAGGTCTCCAGGCGTCTGTGGATGCGGATGTTTCCGGAGATCGACGAGCCATCTGAAGTGCCGATCGCACACATCACGAACGGCGTGCACCCGGCGACCTGGATCGCGCCAGCGCTGAAGGACCTTTATGCGTCCGCGATAGGAGACGACTGGGCGAGCCTCGTCGCGACGCCCTCGGAATGGAGGAACGCCGTGGAGGCGATTCCCGACAAGGAACTCTGGCGAACGCATCAGCTTCTTAAGAACCTCCTGATCTCTTACGTCCGCGATCGAACATACCGCAAGGACGCCGGTCTCAGGCATACGATCCACGAGCACGAGGATACGAAGCGGCTCTTCGACGAGAAAGTGCTGACGGTCGGCTTCGCGAGGCGCATCGCGAAATACAAGCGGTGGGACCTTATACTTCACGACCTGGAGAGGATCCTTGCGCTGGTCGACGATCCCGAACGGCCCGTCCAGTTCGTCTTCGCAGGAAAGGCCCATCCGCAGGACAACACCGCAAAGGCGATCCTCCAGCGCCTTATGAGCATTAACCACGATTCGAACTGGCAGGACCGCGCGGTCTTTATCGAAGATTACGACCAGGAGGTCGCGAAGTACCTTGTCCGGGGCGTCGATGTCTGGATGAACGTCCCCCGACGGCCGCTCGAGGCGTCCGGCACAAGCGGCCAGAAGGTCGCGATGAACGGATGCCTGAATTTTTCGGTGCTCGACGGCTGGTGGATCGAGGGCTTTAACGGCCGAAACGGTTTCGCGATCGGCGCCCGCCACGAGGAAGAGGCCGAAAACGATGAGACCAACGACGCGAACGACGCGGAATCGCTGTATACGGTCCTAGAGAACGAGATAGTGCCTGAATACTACGACCGGGACGATAGTGGCCTGCCGAGAAATTGGATCGCGAGGATTAAGGAATCGCTCGCCTCCCTAACTCCTGAATTCAGCAGTGACAGAATGCTCAGGGATTACGTCGAGAGGATCTATGATCCGGGACTTTCTGAATGACCCAAAGGCCGGTCCGGCCGTATCAATTCGATATGCAGGATAACGAGTTCCGAACCGGAGTCATCCGGCCGATCGAGTGTTACCGGGAAGGCTGGGAAGCGATCAAGCCTCATTACTGGCTGATCTTCGTCATAACCATCGTCGGCATCGTGATCGGCGCCTTCAGCCTATACATCCTGCTCGGCCCGATGGTCTGCGGAATCTTCTATTGCTACTTCCGTGCGCTTGACGGTAAGGACGTTTCGATCGAGCACCTGTTCAGGGGGTTCAGATACCTCTGGCCGAGCTTTTTCGTCACCGCGCTGATCATCGTGCCGGTCGTGGTCCTGTTCAGCTTGATCTATGTCCCGCTGCTTCTGGCGACGATCTCGGGAGCCGTGATGACCGAAGAGGAACTGTGGGCGATGCTGACGGGGACGATCTTGATCGAGTTCATCGTCGCTATTGTAATGGTCTGCCTCCACACGCTGATAATGTTCTCGTTCCCTCTGATCGTGGACAGAGATCTTTCGGCCTGGAATTCCGTGACGGTAAGCGCCAGGGCCGTCTGGCAGAACCTGAAGGGCGTGACCGGGCTCTGGGCGGCGAGCTTTGTCGCGACCATCATCGGCTATCTCGCGTTCTGCGTGGGAGTGTACTTCGTCGTACCCGTGATGCTCGCCGCGAACGTGGCCGCGTACCGAAAGGTTTTCCCGAAACTCCCGC
The DNA here is from genome assembly GCA_035513035.1 of Aridibacter sp. Classification (GTDB taxonomy): domain Bacteria; phylum Acidobacteriota; class Blastocatellia; order Pyrinomonadales; family Pyrinomonadaceae; genus Aridibacter. Next base: position 182,768 of record DATKCW010000045.1, on the reverse strand, counting down.
CCAAACGCATCGAGCCGCCCGATCCGGAGGCGTATTTATGATCGAACCGGTTAAGATAATCGACGAAGGCGAGCACGCCGTTACGATCGAATGGTCCGATTCGAAGGAGTATACTTACAACGCACGGGACCTTCGGCTGGCCTGCCCCTGCGCAGGCTGTATCAATGAATGGACCGGCGAGAAGATGCTGAAAAGCGAATCGATCCCCGAAGACGTAGCGATCGCTCACACTTCCGTCGTCGGCCGGTATGCGCTGAACTTTCACTTCAGCGACGGACACGAGACCGGCATCTTCAGTTTCAGATATCTGAGAGAACTCGCCGATCAGGTGCAGTAAAGAGTTACAATAGATCTCGATGAACGAAAAAGACATCTTTGACGAGCAGCAGGAAGTGAAGAAGGCGAATATTGCCTGCCCGTTTTGCGGCCAGCGGAACGACTACAAGGTGCGCTGGCTGAAACGCACAAAGAAAAAGAAGGCGCCTTCGCACCTCAACGAGAACGACAGGGCGCGATTCGGGAAGTCCAGGGACTATATGGTCCGGATAGACGACCAGCTTGTATGCCTGAACGACCGGTGCCGAAAGCGGTTCGAGATCCCGTATTCGCAGTCGGTCGTGTTCATATAGGACCTTTCGTTCAGTCATCGGCCGCACCTCCTTCCGCTCTGCTGATTTGTGATATCCTACAGGCGGACCCAGACAATTAAGGAGGACCCCGGGCAATGAAAGGCCGCGAACTTGAATTCTACGGCGATCAGCCGGCTCCGGACGAAGAGATCCGAGAGTTTATGGAAGAAGAGATCCTCCACGCCCCGCAGGCGCCTCACGAACTTGAGCAAAGGCTTCTAAATCATCATTCAACATCTCCCGCGGATTCCGGCGGCGACATCGACGCCGAATGGGAAGACGCGAACGACAGCGGCGCCGAGGCCGTTTTCGGCCACAACCCTACCCCCGACCAGTCCGACGTGGAAGAGAACGCTCACGCGATGGGGATCAACTTCGAGGACAACGAACCGCTCGATTTTGAGAAGAAGATCGACAAGCGCGACAAGGACCGGTTCGAGATGAAGGAAGGATCGAAAGGGCGTTCGAACTCGATCTGACACGAGCCGGGGTATTATCTGTTACAATGTATGGGTCTCCCATTTATTGCTCTCCCGACAGTGTTTGCTTTCTAACCTTTGGAGGGAAAATATGAGAATCCTGCGCATCGCAAGTTCAATCGCAATCTGCTTTGCCGCCTTGCTCTTTACTGCCGGGTACGCGTTCGGCCAGGGCAACAGCGGAAATCGTCCCGCGGGTCCGCCTTCTAATCCGGGCGGAGGTCCCCCGATCAATCCAGGGGGTGGCCCTCCCGTCAATCCCGGCGGAAGACCTATTGGAATTCCGGGTGTCGATCGCGGCCTCGAACGGGCGCGAATAGGATCTAATGGCCGGGTTGACGATGGCCTTGGAACTGCGTCGATCAATTCCGACGGAAAAGTCGACAGGGGCCTGAACACGGCGCGTGACCGAAGCACAATCGAGGGGATTCCGGTTTCGATCGAGGAGCGGAGGTTCATAGGCCTGGCACGAAAACTGGACACGACTCCCGGAGCGCTGCTGGATGCGTTCAGAGCCTCGAGGCAAACAAATCCGGAACTGCCATTCGGCCTTTTCGTCGCGGCCAATGTGATCGCTGACCACGTTTCTACGACCCATCCGGAGATCACGACGGAAGCGATCCTTCTGGGACTTGAGAGCGGAAGAAACCTCGGGCAAACCCTTCAAGACCTCGGTTTGAGTTCAAAGGAATCGAAGTTCCTTAAGAAGGTAGCAAGGGATAGAATCGAAAAGGGAGACGAAGACAACGATCGGTGAGATTCCGGGAAGCCGGAACCAAACCGATCTCCCATATTGATAAAGCGGGCTTTACGCCCGCTTTTTATTTTTTGTAGATCTCGACGACCGGTTTTCCTTCCTTGTCGATGTACGCGCGGTACATCCCTTCGGAATCGAACGAGTGGAATCAGATGACCCTCCTTGTCCGAAGCCCAAGCGTCAGCGCGGGCTACTGTAAGAAGTTTCAGGTTCAAGGTTCCGGGTTCCAGGAAAAAGAACCCTCCGTGTCCGAAGCCCAAGCGTCAGCGCGGGCTACCGAAGAGTACTGAGAGGAAAGGACTGAGGACCAAGTGTAGGTAGCCCGATCGTGAGGGAGGGCGTGAATCGGCAGCCAAGCGACGAGCGGTGTCCGAAGCCCGAACGTCAGCGCGGGCTACAGAGGAGGACTGAGTGTCGGTAGCCCGACCGTGAGGGAGGGCTACTGAGGAGTACTGAGAGGAAAGGACTGAGTGTCGGTAGCCCCAACGTTAGGGAGGGCGTGAATCGACACATTGGTCAATGGTCAATGACCCTTGGTCAATGATAGCCCGTCGCTTGCGCTCCGGGTTCCGATTGTCGGTCGCTGACGCTCCGCGTCAGTCCTTGTAGATCTCGACGACCGGTTTTCCTTCCTTGTCGATGTACGCGCGGTACATCCCTTCCGAATTGAACGAGATGCCTATGTTTCCGAACTTGTCGATCGCGATCACTCCGCCGTCGCCTCCCGCTTTCTGCAGTTTCTGCTGGATAACGATGTCCGCCGCCTGCTGGACCGGCATCGCGCGATATTCCATCAGCGAGGCGATGTCGCGCGCAACTGTAAGCCTGATGAAGAACTCGCCCCAGCCTGTCGCCGACACCGCGCACGTCGCGTTGTCCGCGTAAGTGCCGGCGCCGATCACAGGCACGTCGCCGACACGGCCGTATTTCTTGTAGGTCATTCCGCCGGTCGAGGTTCCGGCCGCGAGATTCCCGTCCTTGTCGAGCGCGACAGCTCCGACGGTCCCGAATTTGTTCTCGGCGAGTTCCCTGGCAACGGTCGATGCCGAACCTGCTTTCTTGGCCTTTTCCTGTTCCTCCCTGATGATCCTCTGGAGCGAATCCCAGCGGCGCTGAGTGAAAAAGTACTTCGGATCGACCAGTTCGATCTTCTGCTCCTCGGCGAATTTCTCTGCGCCCGCTCCGATCATCATCACGTGCGGCGACTTTTCCATCACCGCGCGGGCCAGCGTGATCGGGTTCCTGACCCGATGCAATCCCGCCACAGCGCCGGCGTTAAGCGACTTGCCGTCCATTATCGACGCGTCGAGCTCGTTCTTCCCGTCCGCCGTGAAGACCGCTCCCTTCCCCGCGTTGAAAAGCGGCGAATCCTCGAGTATCCGGATCGCTATCTCGATCGCGTCGAGCCCGGTCTCGCCTTTCTTCAGGGCGTCGTATCCGGCGAGCACGGCTTCCTCAAGCTTTGCGCGGTACTCCTTCTCTTGTTCGGGAGTAAGGCTGCCGCGGGTGATCACTCCGGCACCGCCGTGGATCACGAACCCGAGCCGGGGGTTCTGCGGCGACTGCAGCTGGAGGATCCCGGGACGGCCGGTTTTCTGCGCGGGAACAAGAAGCGGCACTGCCAAGAAAGCGAGGACGACGAGCAGACAGGTAATTCTTTTCATATGGAGCTCCGTTAGAAACTCCTGAAAGATTACCACAAACGCCGAAACTCAGTCCTTCGCGCCGTTGATCCGGTCGAGGACCTCTATGATGTCGGCTGGCGCCGCGCGCTTCTTGTAATCGACGTCGAGGAAGGCAAACTCGATCTTCCCTTCCTTGCTGACGACATAGGTCGCCGACACGGGGAGTTCGGACTTTTCTGTGCCGTTGTACTTCCCTATGTCGAATCCGCGTTGTTTGGCCGCGCTGTCCAGCGCCTCGGGAAGTGTATAGACGATCCCGAACTTGCGAGCCGTCGCGAGTCCCGGATCGCTCAGGACGGTGTATTCAAGCTTGTTGTCCTTGACTACTTTGAGCGAACGGTCCGCCGGCTCGACCGAGATCGCCACTAGCTGAGCGCCGCGTTCGCGAAACTCGCCGAGGCTTCGCTGAAGTCCGCGAAGATAAAGATTGCAGTACGGGCACCACGCGCCTCGGTAAAATACGAGGACGATGTGGCCTTTCTTCAGGAGATCGTTCGAAGAGACATCTTTGTCGAATTCGTCTTTGAGGCTGAATACCGGCATCGCCGCGCCGACGTTCAAAGCAGAATCGAGTATCCCGGAATCCCGGATCTCGATCTCAGCCTTTTTTCCGGCCTCGACGAGCTCCGCAGGAAGCCTTTCGGCCGACCGCTTCTCCATTTCCTGAAGTTCTTCGGTAACGGACTTTGTGCCGTTCTCCGCTCCGGGAGCCTGGGCAGACGCCCAAGGGGCAAAGACCGTCAAAGCGGCGAGCGCCGTGATGACAGCGAACTTGTACATCAGTTTTCCTCCACTATTTGGTTCGAAGCCTGATGATTCCGGAAAAGCGCCTGATTATTCCGCGTGCACCGAAACCGTCCGCATTCGTTTCGCTTCGAACCAGATACGCGGCATCGAGAGCAGTTTCTGAGCCTTTGTCGTGTGAGCTCGGGATTTGAAGACGTCGTAATCGAGGGCTTCGATCTCGTCGAGGATCCGGCCGTAGATCCTTGATGCGAGCAGGACCGTGAACCGAGAATCGGAGTCGAGGTATGGGATCCCCTTCTCGCCTTCCGCGTAAAGCTCCTTAGTGCGCCGCACCTGAAAGGCCATCATCTCGCGGAACGGACCGTCGGCGACGCCTTCCAGGATCTGAGTCTCGCTTATGCCGAACTCTTCCAGGTCTTCCGCCGGAAGGTAGATCCGGCCCATTTCCGCGTCTTCCCTGACGTCGCGGAGGATGTTCGTCAACTGCATCGCGACGCCCATTTTTTCGGCGTAATGAAGCGCATCTTTGTCCGAATATCCGAGGATCTCGGAACTCATAAGCCCCACCGTCGACGCGACGTGGTAGCAGTAAACGTAGAGTTCCTCGAAGGTCGCGTACCGTTTCTTCCAGGTGTCCATCAGTACACCCCGTATGAGATCGAGCGGGATGTCCCTTCGGATGTCGTATGTGCCGAGCATATGCCGCCAGGCTGTGAAGACGTCCTCGAGCGCCTTCTGCCTCGAGCCTTCGTCAGGCCGGCTTGCGGCGTCCTCCATCTCGCCGGATGAGACCGAATCGAAGACCTCGTCGAGCCGCGTCCCCCATTCATCAACCGCCAGCGCGGCCTCTTCTTCTGTCCTGAAGCCCGCCTCGTCGATCTCGTCATCGACGTGCCGGCAAAACGCGTAGATCGCAAAAACAGGAGGCTGTTTGATCTTCGGTAGAAATCTAGCGGCGAAATAGAAGCTCTTGGCGTGCCTTTGGGTCACGTTCTCGCAGTAACGATAGGCGCTTTCGATTCGGGAGCCGTCGGTCATTCGGATAGAGGAACCCTTCACGCGTTCCGGTCCGCCAGATAGTCCGTCAGCTGGACCAGGACCGTCCGCGCCCGGCTGCTCGGGAAATTCTCGACAAGGATCCGCTTCGCCTCGTCGATCGTGTTCCTCAGGCGAAACCGCGCCGTACTTTCGCCCCGCTCGATCGCCAGCGTCTTCCGGTCTTCCGGGAAAAGCTCTTGATCCTCTTCCAGATCAATCAGGTCATCGCTCAGCTGATACGCGTCGCCTAGAAGTTCGGCGAACCTGGAAAGCGCGGCGAGTTCGATGTAGGTCGCGCCGGCAAGGATCGCGCCGGTCCGCAAGGCGAGCCGCATAAGCGCCGAGGTCTTCAGGTTCCTGATCGATTCTGCCGATTCGAGGTCGCCCGAGCGAGATTCATTCTCGCCGTTCAGTATTGCGAGGTCGACGGACTGTCCGCCGACCATTCCGGCCGCGCCTATGCATTCGACTATCTCGGCGTGGGCCTGGATCGCCTTCTCCGGTGTGCCTGAGTGGTTGGCAAAAACAAGAGGATATGCCGCGTTGAGGACTCCAAGCCCGACAAGCACCGCAAGCCCCTCGCCGAACCTTTCGTGAAGACTTGCTTTCTTTCGCCTTTCGGCGGCGTTGTCCATGCACGGAAGGTCGTCGAAGATCAGAGAGCTCGTGTGAATGAACTCGACCGCCGCCGCCGCGGGCAGCATTTCTTCGGCGTTTCCTCCCACGAGTTCCGCTCCAAGAAGCGTAAGCACGGGCCGGAACCGCTTTCCGCCGGGAAACAAGGCGTATTCAAGCGCCTCGTTGAATCTTGTCTCGACGTGGGCCGGAGCCAGAGGAAGGTTCGCGCGCAATGCCGCCTCTATCCCCGGCCTGCGCTCCTCGACGTAAGCCCAGAGCTCGGCAAAATCTTCGCTTGTCGTCAATGTCGTCATACGCGCAGTTCCTATCCGGCGCCGTCCGCCCGGTCCCTGTAGAACTTCAGGCTTCTCTCTGACAGCTGTTTTCGAACCGTGACGCGATACGGATGTTTCGCTACGTAAGCCGGGACCTCTTCGACGTCCGCGCCGGCCGATCTCAGACGCTCGGCGATCTCGGAATCTTCGACAGGCTCCAGATCGAACTCTTCGAACGCCCTGCGGAAGGCGCCCAGAAGCCGGTCGAGAGCGAGTCTTCGTCCGGCGAGCTCGAAACCGCGCGACTGGAACTCTCCAAGAGCCCAAAACACCGCCTCGTCGATCTTTGCATCTTCTGCGGGCGGATCAAAAAGCCCGGGCTGTTCCGAAGCCGCGTTGCGCATTGCTTTACACCGTGTTTGGCCGCCCGAATGGACCGTAGCCGGCGGCGTTTTGATAAGCCCAATTCTACCATAAGCTTCCGCAAGGCCTTTCGCCGGATGGAGTTTCAACAACCATCCTGGAAGTGCTAGAATTCGGCTCGACCGGAGAAAAATGTCCAACGAAACGAACGATCGGCCGATCAGGATCGGGCTCGGCGTCAGCGGAGGCATCGCGGCATACAAGGCCGTTGAGGTGATGCGCCTTCTGCAGAAGGCCGGATGCGAAGTACGCGTGGCGATGACCCACCACGCCGCGGAGTTCGTGACGCCTCTGACCTTTCGCGCTCTGTCGGGACATTACGTTTTGGTCGATGACTACGATCCTTCGAATCCCGATCCGATCGCGCATATCAATTTCAGCCAGGAGATCGACCTTTTGCTGATCGTCCCGGCAACGGCGAACATCATCGCGAAGTTCGCGAACGGCATCGGTGACGACTTCCTCTCATCGACCTATCTCGCTTCGAACACGCCTGTGATGCTCGCGCCCGCGATGAACACCTCGATGTGGGACCATCCTGCGACACAAAGGAATTTGGAGAAGCTGAGATCCGACGGCGTGCGATTTGTCGAGCCCGTCGCGGGCGAACTGGCCTGCAAAACGGTCGGCACGGGCAAGCTCGAAGATGTGGAGAACATAGCCGCGCAGGCGCTTGTGTTGCTCGGAATCGGGCGTGCCCGCTCTTCGACCGTTGCCGAAACCGTTGAGCAGGACCTCGCCGGCGAGCGTTTCCTTATCACGGTCGGCGGGACAACGGAGCCGATCGACCCTGTCCGGTTCATTTCCAACCGTTCCTCCGGGAAGATGGGTTTCGCGCTCGCGGCGCGTGCTGTCGCCCGAGGTGCGGAGGTGACCGTCGTCGCCGGGACAGTATCGGCTCCTCCTCCAAACGGAATAAGGTTGATCAGCGCGATCTCAGCCGAAGAGATGTTTGAGGCGGTTAAGAAAGAATTCGGATCGGCGACCGTGTTCGTGGGCGCGGCGGCCGTCTCGGATTTCAGGCCCCGCGACGCGGCCGGATCGAAGATAAAGAAGGAGGGACGCGAAACGCTCACTCTGGAGCTCGAAAAGACGCAGGACATCCTCTCGCACATCTCCGAGAACCGACACGAAGGCCTGATCGTCGCCGGATTCGCCGCGGAATCGGAGAACGTGCTTGAATACGCGAAAAGCAAGCTCGAGAAGAAGAATCTGGACCTTGTGGTCGCGAACGACATAAGTGCGGAGGGCGCGGGCTTCAACACCGAAACGAACATCGCCACGATCCTTGTAAATGGCAGGGACGAGGCGGTCGAGTGCCCTCTGATGCTCAAGACCGAGCTCGCCGACAGGATCCTTGACGAGATCGCGGTGCTCCGTCAGTCGCTTACCGCCGCGGCGTAAACAATATGGACGAGAGGACGGAACTGATCGAAGACCTGAAGGAACAGATACGGTTTCTGAAGGAGATAGGCGTGGATTCGCTCTCGGCGGATCTTCCCGCTTACGAGCCGGAACCCGATCACGAGCTCGCGCACGCGGATTTTCAGACCTATGTCCCTACCGAAGAGGACCTTGCGGTCTCAAAACCCGCTTCGCCGGCAGGCCGCAAGGAAAGTCCGAGGTCTCCGCGCAGAAGCGATATCCTGAGCAGCGTCCGCCTTTCGGACCGTGAGATTCGCGATACGGCGAACGAAACTTTGGAGCGAAGCGAAGAGAAACCCGCGGAACCGGTCCGCATCGCGACCCATATGGAAGACGCTTCCGAAGGCCTGTTCGGCGACCTTTCAAAAGGGCTTCCCGAATCCGACGAGACGCTTGGGGACATCCGCCAAGACATAGGCCCGGACTGCACGCGCTGCAAGCTTTGCGAGACGAGGACCCAGGTCGTGAACAGCGTCGGGAACCCGAATGCCGACTTGATGTTCATAGGCGAGGCTCCGGGCGCCGACGAGGACGTGCAGGGCGAGCCGTTCGTGGGCCGCGCGGGACGGCTTTTGACAAAGATCATCGAGGCGATCGACCTTAAGCGCGAGGACGTGTTTATCGGCAACATCAACCGCTGCCGGCCGCCCGATAACCGGAGGCCGATGGCCGACGAGGCTTCGGTCTGCAAACCATTCCTTTTGAGGGAGATAGCGGTCGTGAGACCGAAGGTGATCGTCGTTCTCGGCAACACGGCCTGCCAGAACCTTCTTGAGACGAACACGGGCATCACACGGCTTAGGGGAAAGTTTTTGGATTATTTCGGTATCAAGGTGATGCCGACGTTCCATCCCGCCTATCTCCTGCGAGATCCGCGCAAGAAGCGCGAGGTTTGGGAGGATTTGAAGCTCGTGCGCGAGGTGCTGAACGATTCGGCCGAATAACCCGTTATGCCCCCCGAAATAATCTCGACCGAAAAAATTGCCTCCTGCGACCTGTTCGACGTGACCCGCTCGAAGATCCGGGAGAACGGCGTCGAATACAACCGCGATATCGTCGTCCACCCCGGAAGCGCGGTCGTCGTGCCGTATTTTGAAGATGAAACGGTCGCGCTCGTCAGCCAGTACAGGTACGCGGCGGGAAAGGAACTGCTCGAACTTCCGGCGGGAAGCCTCGAGGAAGGAGAAACCGCGTTGGAATGCGCCGCGCGAGAGATCCGCGAAGAGGTCGGTTACTCGGCGGAAAGGCTCGAAAAGCTTACCGAATTCTATGTCTCGCCGGGATTTCTGACCGAATCGATGACCGTTTTTTTCGCAACGGGGCTGACGCACGACCCTCTCGAGGGCGACGCGGACGAGTTTATCGACGTGCGCCGGATTAACCTCGCTGAAGCCGCCTCGATGGCCCGTCAAAACACGTTCTCCGACGCGAAAACGATTCTCGGTCTGCTGTTCGCGGAAATGCGCATCGCTAAAGGCGTTTGAGCCCTTTTTCCGGCTTGACGCTCTACCGTCGTTTGGATATCCTATCAGTTCGCATTTTGGCGAAGATTTCTTACAAAGAGCAACTGTTATGAGTACTTATTTCCCGAGCGGAAAGGATCTCGCGGACAACCGCAAGTGGTTCATCGTGGACGCGAAGGACAAGACGGTCGGCCGCATCTCGACGGAGATCGCACGTGTTCTGATGGGCAAGAACAAGCCCGACTGGACACCGTTCCTCGATATGGGCGACCACGTCGTGGTCATAAACGCACGTCACGCCAAGTTCAAGGGCGCAAAGAACGAGCAGAAGAACTACTACAGCCACTCTGGTTATCCGGGGGGCCTGAGGACCATCTCGGTCGAGAAGATGTTCGCGGACCATCCGGAACGGGTTATCGAGTACGCCGTCAGGAGGATGCTTCCCAAGACCAAGCTCGGCAAAGCAATGTTCAAAAAACTGAAGGTTTACGCGGACGCCGAGCATCCGCACGCGTCGCAGAAGCCCGAGCCGCTCGAGATCGAGACAATCTAGGCTTCTCCGTCGGATAAGAGACTTTTCAACGCATATGGCAGACACACAATATTACGGTACCGGAAGAAGGAAGACGTCCGTTGCAAGGGTTTACCTGCGCCCCGGAAAGGGCGAGATCAAGGTCAACAAGCGCGAGTTCGAGAATTACTTCCCGAACGAAGCTCTGAGGATGATCATAAGGCAGCCGCTCACGCTGACCGAAAACGTCGAATCGTTCGATATTCTTGTTAACGTCGTTGGTGGCGGCATCTCGGGACAGGCGGGAGCCGTCCGGCACGGCATCACGAGGGCTCTTCTCGAATTCAACGGAGACCTTCGTCCGTCGCTCAAGAAGGCGGGCCTGATCACAAGGGATCCCCGCAAAAAAGAGCGCAAGAAGTACGGACAGAAAGGCGCGCGAGCCCGGTTCCAGTTCTCGAAACGTTAATTTTTTACGCTTCTCGGCGGCAGTCCTTTCGGGGGATGCCGCCGTATTCCATCGGCACTGCCAATTGGTTGATCCGCGGCGACGCCGAGTACAAAAACCAATAGAAAAGGAGATCCGTTATCTTGGCAACAGTTACCATGAAAGAACTCCTCGAGGCAGGAGTTCACTTTGGCCACCAGGTCCGGCGCTGGAACCCGAAAATGAAAGACTACATTTTCGGTGAGCGCAACGGCATTTACATCATCGACCTGCAGAAGACGCAGAAACTCTTTAGGGACGCGCTGACATACGTCCAGGACTTCGTCACTGAGAAGCCTAAGGCGAAGATCCTCTTTGTCGGCACGAAGAGGCAGGCGCAGGACGCGATCGTCGAAGAGGCGCAGCGCTGCGAACAGTATTACGTCAACAACCGCTGGCTCGGCGGCCTGATGACCAACTTCAAGACGGTCCAGAACTCTATCCGCCGCCTGAAGGACATAGAGGCGATGGCCGAGGACGGACGCGCGGAGAAGCTTACCAAGAAAGAGCGGCTCGGGCTCGATCGCGAGCACGAGAAGCTTATGAAGAACCTTTCCGGCATCAAGGACATGAACGGCCTGCCGGATATGTTGTTCGTCATAGACGTCCGCAAGGAAGAGATCGCGGTCACGGAAGCGAACAAGCTCGGCATTCCGATTGTGGCGGTCGTAGATACGAACTGCTCGCCTGACGGGGTCGATTACGTGATCCCCGGAAACGACGACGCGCTTCGCGCGATCAGGCTCTTCACATCCAGGGTCGCCGATGCGATCATCGAGGGCCGCAATCTCGCCACCGAGGGGATCAGCGAGTTCCTCGACGAGGAAGATGCGGAAGCGAAGGCTGAAGAAGCTACAAAAGCAGAAGCCGCCGGGGAAGAGGCCAAGGAAGAGCCGGCGGAAGCCAAGGCGGAAGAGGCTCCTGAGCCCGCAGCCGAAGTCCAGGAAAAGGAGCTTAAGGCCGAAGAACCCAAGGCTGAAAAAGCGAAATCGGACAAAACACCGGCTGCTGAAGAGCCCCAGGAAACCGAGAGCAAGTCCGAAGCCGATGAAGGCGCCGCGGAGGAAAAGACTGAAGCCTCTGCAAGTTAAGAAATCCCTTTAGGAAATCCGGCGTAGCTTATAACGATTGATGATCAAACGGGCTACGCTTTTTTTTCGGTAATTTTTTTGATTATATTGGAGTCACGTTATGGCAGAGATTACAGCAAGCATGATCAAGGACCTGCGCGAAAAGACCGGCGCGGGTATGGTTGATTGCAAGACCGCGCTTGTCGAAGCGGACGGCAACGTGGAGCAGGCGATCGAGATCCTCCGCAAGAAAGGAATGGCCACTGCGAGCAAGAAGTCCGGCCGTATCGCCGCCGAAGGCGCGGTCGGATCGTATATCCACATGGGCGGAAAGGTAGGAGTTCTGGTCGAGATCAACTGCGAGAGCGACTTCGTCTCGCGCGGGGACGAGTTCCAGCAGCTCGTGAAGGACGTCGCGATGCACATCGCCGCCGCCGACCCCAGGTTCGTCCGGCGTGAGGAAGTTCCGCAAGACGAGATCGCCAAAGAGAGGCAGATACTGCTCGAACAGCTAAAAAACGACGAGAAGAACGCCAACAAGCCGGACGAGGTTCTCGAGAAGATCATCGACGGCAGGCTGAACAAGTTCTTCGAAGAGATCGTGCTTGTCGAACAGCCGTTCATCAAAGACCCGACCAAAACGATCGGGGAACTCGTGACAGAGAAGATTGCCTCCATTAAGGAGAACATCACCGTCCGCCGCTTTACGCGGTACAAGATGGGCGAGGGCATCGAGAAGAAACAGGACGACTTCGCGGCTGAGGTGGCCTCGATGGTCGGCAAGTAGTTCAATTCAACGCAAGGCGGGACATCGCGTTCCCGCCTTTTTCTTGCTTATGAAACCGGCTTACAAGCGCGTCCTCCTGAAACTCTCCGGCGAAGCCCTTATGGGCGGCAAAAGCTACGGCATCGACACAAAGGTCGCCAAATCGCTGGCGGAAGAGATTAAGGCGGTCTACGAACTCGGCATCGAGGTCGCGATCGTCGTCGGCGGCGGCAACATCTTCAGAGGGGTTTCCGCCTCGGCGGGAACAATGGACCGGGCGAGCGCCGACTACATAGGGATGCTCGCGACCGTTATGAACGCGGTCGTCCTGCAGGACGCGCTTGAGAAATGCGACGTCTTCACGCGTGTGCTTTCGGCGATCGACATTCCCCAGCTTGCGGAGCCGTTCATACGCCGCCGGGCGATCCGCCATCTCGAAAAAGGGCGCGTCGTGATCTTCGCCGCCGGCACGGGGAATCCGTATTTTACGACCGATTCCGCGGCGGCGCTCAGGGCGCTCGAGATACGCGCGGAAGTGATAATGAAGGCGACGAAGGTGGACGGCATCTACTCGGACGACCCGGTCAGCAACAGCGACGCGGTGCGGTTCGACCGGATCTCGTACCAGGAAGTTCTGGAGAAGAGGCTGAAGGTGATGGACTCTTCGGCCATCTCGCTTTGCATGGACAACAACCTGCCTATAATGGTCTTTGATATGAAGACGGAGGGGAATGTCCGGAAAGCGGTCAGCGGCGACACGTCGATCGGCACTCTTGTGACCGCGGAAGGGGCTTCTCAGTCGGCCAATTAGGCAGATCACCGGATCATACGAAAAAGCTATGGGAATCAACGCTGTAATCAACGATACGAAACCAAAGATGGCCGCGGTCATCGACGACCTTCACCGAAAGCTGGCGGCGGTCCGAACGGGCCGCGCGAGCACGAGCATTCTGGACAGCATCGTGGTGGACTACTACGGAACGCCTACGCCGCTCAACCAGATGGCGTCGGTAAATGTTCCGGAGCCCCAGATGCTGACGGTCCAGCCTTGGGACACATCGCAGATCGACGCGATCGAGAAGGCGATCAACACAGCGAATCTGGGGATCAATCCTTCGAACGACGGGAAGTTGATCCGTCTTCCGATCCCGCCGCTAAACGAGGAGCGAAGGCAGCAGCTCGCAAAACAGGTCCATGAGATCGCCGAAGAGCATAAGGTCGCGATCCGGAACATCCGCCAGCATTCGAACAACGAGCTGAAGAGGCTGCTTGCGGACAAGGAGATCTCGGAAGACAACGAACGGATCGGGCTCGAAGAGGTCCAGAAGCTTACGAATGAATACGTGGGCAAGATCGACGAGCTTGCGAAGAAGAAGGAAGAGGAGATCTTGAAAGTGTAGGAAGTTTGGAGTTGATCGAGCGAACGCCCCGTTCCAAGCGGGGCGTTTTCTTTTGGGCCACAGGCGCCTTCGCCGCGATGTACTACAGGCTTCAGCTTGACGCCCGGCGTCAGGCGTCAGGCGGAAGCGAATCGCGTACAGCGTGCGCGTCCGGAACGCACGCGTCTCGCGTGCATCGCACCATCAGGCATATAGCGACCGCGAATCGGCAGCGTGCTACAGCCCGCCGCGCCATATTCGTTGTTCATCGATCAAGGATCATCACTAGTTTACTCAGAAATCCTTGACAATTCTCAACAGTACCGAGTTCGGGTCCTGCATCCTGTAGGTGAACCTGAACACGCATTCATTCAGATACAAGTCGAGAGTCTCCGGACGCATTCAAGCACGTCAGCCAGGAGGCAACAATGCTCGCCGAAATCAATTTGGCGCCTGCAGCATGAAATAAATGCGCTCAGGGGACCTAACCGCGGAAATAGGCGAATCGCTGCCGATCGGGGGAAGCCTGAATATGAACGCATACACCCGGATCGGCTCGTTGGCCACATAGATCGGCGTACAGCTGTAGCTGCCGTCCCCGTTATCAGTAACCGGGGCAAAGTTCTCTCCGGTTTGACATTGCCACTGAACAATATCGGCCGGGTCGCCGGTGTTCAACCGCATGACCAAAGGCGGAATAAAATCGCCACCGTAACCGTTATAGATCAGATCACCATTTTCCACCTCACAAAACGCACCTGGCAGACAGCCCAGTTCGGTCGGATCGTCGCTGAGGCGAATTATTCGCGAGATCGCCTGAATGCTGAAGGAGTCAGGTACGATCTCAGGAAAAGGATGCTCTGGAGGGTCCAAAACGTCGACGTGATGCTCTTTGAATATCGTCGCCCCTAATGAGTCGGTCGCAGAAACAGTCACGGTGTGGGGCCCGGCGTTACTGAACTTAAATACCGCCGCGCACGAGCGGGTGCTCGACGAAACGAATTTCGTATGCGAGCCGGTCGCTGTCCAGGTCAAGCTCGAACACCGCAGAGTTCCTTCCTCTGGATCGTAGGCTGACGCCGTCAGCCAGTATTGAGCCGTCGCAGGCACTGCTCCGCTAGGGGGAGTTATGGTAACACTCGGAGGTGAATTTCGGACGTCGACGCCGAGATACAAGTCACTTGTAAGGCCCTCAGAATCCCGTGCAGTGATCTTCACGGTTTTCAGGCCCGGCGATGGGAATGTAACGTTCGGCCAATTCACCGTACCGTCCGGAGTGACAGCGGCCGTCAGGGTCGGAACGTCACCTTCCGGATCGACCACATCGTAATTCCTCCCGGCCAGTCCTGCATCAGGTCCGATGAATACAGCACGGTTCACGCGAGCCTGAATGGCGCCGTCGCGAATGTTGCTGAAGACCGGGGGTGAATTGGCAGACTCCGCAAGAAAGAAGTCTTCATTTACGATCGTCCTCCGAAATTCGGAGAGATTCAGCAAACCGCCGAAATTGACCTGGAAAAGTACCTCGGCTCCCAAGTGTCCGTAAATAGACCATAGCGGCTTACTGCCCGTTTGGACCTTGATCTTCATCCCGACGCGCCCGGCGAACCCGGGGCCGGCAACTCCGTAAAGGAGTAATTTCGCGACGCCCTTTCCATATCCGACAAGCTGCATGTCGAAAGTTAAATTACTTTCGAGCACACGCCCTTGGGGGGTGTTGAAACTGCTCACATTTTCCCATCCTATCCCTCCGTCGCCCGGATCTGTCCATTTGGCACCAGCGACTAGCTGTTCGGACAGTTCCGCCGCAAAGCGGAAGTTGACGTGGGCCTGGCCATCGAGTCCGACGACGATATCCACAACGGGAACGAGCACGATAGGAAATGGGCCGATGAATATCACAATCGGTTTGAAGATTTTGGTGTGGACCACCTTTTCTTTCGTGATGGAACCGTTGAACTCTCCATCGATCTCTATCTTGCTGTACTGATTCGCTCCTAACCTGGCTTCGAATCTGTCGACACAAACGGGAGGCAGTTGGTCGAAACACGCTTCAACGCCCAGGCCAATGTCGTACCCCGCCTGAAAGCGAACGAACCCTTTCACATTTACCTCGCCGCTTCCCTGTATGTCTCCGTCGCTCCCGTCAAACACGAAAGTTTCGTCAAAACTCTTCTCGAAAACGAATCCTTCGCCGAACTGAGCCGGAACAGGCTCATCAAACGCGTCAAGAGTTCGAAAGCTATTGTCCGCGGCCTCGCCGCCATCATCTGCTTCGAGCGGGCCGGAGGCATCTACTTCGCCACGCGTTATCGCCTCGTTCAGGCTAGCCTGAACCGTTTCAAGGACATACGTTCCATTGACTTTTCGCACCGATGTGATCCTGCGCAAATAACCGTAGGGAGCGGCAGCGCTCGGCTTGCTTACCAATACATCATTGACCTTGAGATTCTTAAGCAAGGACGTTTCGGTTGCGTAGATCATCAGTCCGGTGTTCAGATCGAACGACGCCAGCGCAGTGCGGGTCGCAGTGTCTGCGATCTTCGTCGTCATGGGAACGATGGCATCCTGACACACTCCGTTAACGACCATTTCAACCTGCTCGGCGGTGGCGCCCGGGTAGGTCTCGAGGAGGAGTTGTCCGAGTTCGTCGTCGCAGATACCGAGCTCAGAGCGAAGGACGTCGGCAACTTCCCAGAGTGAGGCCCCTGCGGAGCTCAAAACACGGACGCGCAGCTCCGCGTCCTTCTCGATGATGAACTTGATCGGCCATGTGCGACCCAACGGAAGATATACCTCCGGCGGCAGGTCAACCGATCCAAGCAGGATTCCGGCAGCGTCAACGCTTATACGATAGGTCGCGGTATTTGAAAGCCCCTCTCCCCCCGTATCCCAGTTTACAATGTAGTAGCGACCATCCCTTGGTTTCGACTCGATCCGCAGCTTGGTAGACATTGACCCCAGACTATTGAACGACTTGACGATTACGCAAGCTTCAACTGAAACCTTGCAAACACTCACGGTCAAATACGGCAAGAGGTCGGCGTCAAAGTTCGCGTTCGGATCATGCGGATTGTTGGCGATCGGCGTAATGAAACGAAATCTACCGGGAGCGTTGAACGAGGGGGTGAGGTTGCTTTCGAATGATTCGGAGAGCAGAGACTCCGATTCAAGTTTGCCGCCCGCATCCGTCCGGTTCGGCGGCGACGCGAGAGCTGTCACGATGACGGCGACACCGATTATTGCGACTGATCTGAAGTACTTACGTATACCCGGTGCTTTCATTTTTATTTACCTCCGTTCCTAACCCGATAGGGTCTTCGCTGTGTGCCTCTCAACGGCTAAGTCAACCTCGAACAAGTTCATTTCCTGGCTTGTGGGAAACCGGAGAAAGCGCTCCGCAAAATACACTTTTGTTTTTCTCGGGTTTGAGTTACATTTAGCGGACAGCCTGAGAACTGTGCGCGACAACCCAAATTGGCCTGCTCCTTTGCAGCGTTAAACTAGTGCAGGGAAAAGGAAGTTGTCGTCGGATTTATCCTCAAGTTTTCATCAATTTATGTTAAGGGTGGCTAAGGCTAGCGGTCACAGTGTTTACGTCTTCGACGACTTTCGGCTCGAATGTGACAAGCTGATGCTTTACCGGAGTGGACTGCCGAAGGCGCTTCCTCCAAAGGCAGTTGAAACGCTCGCGGTACTCGTGAAGCACCGTGGCGAGATCATCAGCAAGGATGCGCTTATCGATGCGGTCTGGCACGATTCGGTCGTGGAAGAATCGAACCTGACACAGTACCTCTACCTTATCCGCAAGACCCTCTCTACCCGACCAGGTGGGAAACCATACATCGAAACCCTGCGCAAGCGCGGATACCGTTTTGACTGTGATTCGTATAAAGTCGAATCGGCGCGATCATTAGAGCAAGGCGAAACGGGCTTCTTCGCTCCCGACACTCAACGACCAACCGTGCTCGACTTTCAACCCAGATACTCGGGAGAAAGTCCAAAGGTTCAGGTCCAGCCTTCAAGCCGGAGATCCTTCCGCCGCATCGCGCTCCTGACGGCTGTTCCCGCCATTCTCGGGGCCGTGGTTCTGGGTGTTGTCGTCTTGTTAAATCTGGCTGCTGGTGATCAAAACACAGTACGTTCAGAACTGAACGTAATTCGCCTTACAAACGGCATAGAGGTTCAGGACACGGCAATCTCATCTGATGGGAAGTATTTTGTCTATCACGAACTCGACGGACATCGATCCAGGATTTGGGTCCAGCAGACCGGCCAATCCAATCGCCTCGAGATCGTCCCCTGGGGCGAGCGCTGGCATGGCAGTAAGACGTTCGCGCCGGACGGACAGTACATTTATTTTCTGGAGTTCGACGAAGCAACAGGAAACAACCTGATCCGCGTGCCGACGCTGGGCGGCCAGCCGGTGAAAATACTTTCGGGAATAAGAAGTTCGATCTCATTCTCTTCAAACGGTCGGGAGTTTGCTTTCTATCGTTACATAGAGCACGAAGCGCGATCGCAGATAGTGATCAAGGCAACTGACGGAACTGGTCGGGAACGGGTTGTTCACTCGTGGAACGATGAACAACCGGGATCCTATGTCGCGTGGTCGCCCGATGGGAGCAAGATCGCATTCACATCGCGAGCGATGAGCGATAAGGAGGGGCACTGCTCTATCTACCAGGTCGACGTTGCAGACGGGAGGGTCGCCCGACTTTGGGAAGAGACTCTAGACACCTGTTACGCGATCACGTGGCACCCCGATGGAGATGGCCTTTATGCTATCGCCACAAAGATCGGCGACGGATACTCGACTCGCCGCGATCAGCTCTACTTCCTTTCACTCGCTGATCGCCGTTCTACCAGGCTGACGTTCGATGGAAGTCGTCTTCAGCCAAACAGTCTTAGCGTTTCCCGCGATAACTCGGTCCTGGTCGTACCGTTCAACCGTTCGTCGCAGATCTGGGCGATGAATGCGAACGGGGACGCGAGAACTGCTGTGCAGCTTACGTCCGGATTGAGCGACGGTCGCGCGGGTATCGCACCCATGGCCGACGACCGGGTCGCGTATATTGCCCGCTCCGGCGAAAACCTAAGTATCTGGACGATGAATCCCGACGGCTCAGAACAAAAGCAGCTGACCGCCGCACCGGTATATCTGGAAGAATTGAGGGCTTCCGGCGACGGACGGTATCTCTTTTATTCGGCCCCTGCGCCTGATGGAAGGACCAACGATCTCTTTCGGCTCAGTTCTGATGGCACCGCTGAGGCACAGATCACGTTCGAATCGCACGTGATCGATTCGGCCGCGTCGCACGACGGCAAATGGGTGGCTTACGGGGTTCAGGTCCTTTCCCGAAGCAAGTCTTATTTTGAGCTTTGGAAGAGGCCGATCGACGAAGGCGAGCCGATCCGGCTCCGTGTTGAAGACTGCAGTCGTCCGCATTTTTCGCCGGACGACCAGTTTCTCTCGTGCATTGGGAATGAAGAGCGAATTTATATAGTGTCGGCAGCCGATGGCTCGGTCATATCCTCGTTTCCAACGCCGCTCAGATCGACGCTAAGTTTCGGGGCGCGTTGGGCTCCGGATGGAAAATCCGTGGTCTATATAGCTACCGAGAAAGACGTGTCGAATCTCTGGCTTCAACCAATTGACGGTTCCGTGCCGAGACGCCTCACAGATTTCACGGCCGGCAGCATTTATCACTTTGCCCATTCACGGGACTATGACACCTTATATTTGGCCCGGGGCACTCAGATCCGCGACGCGATCCTCATCTCAGATTCCGCAGAGTGAGATCGATAGAGTCCATCCGATAGCGAAGCGCCGAAAAGCAAGAGAGACCAGGCTGATTCGCGTTTGAATGCGGCTGCAGTGTCCTGGGCTGACCGGATGCGGACGTTCACGTCCTGATAGACGTCGAGCATTTTGATCAGAACGCCATTCGCGAAGTACATGCGCGGTTCACGCAGCTCGCGATCGTCGAACCGGGTTGGCGCGATTCAGACAAATGGCTCCTGACCGAGCCGCTTCTTGATGACGATCAGTGACCATTGAACAGTGTGCACGGCGAGTTAGCGGGCTTCTGGGCCTTGGCGACCTTTGGGCCGAGAAACCCCCTTGCATAACGAACCCAATCCCACTCTGCACTCCGAGCTCTGAGCGCTTGATCGTCGACAGGCTAAAGCCTGCCGTCCCTCGGGCAGGGCTTGTCCTTGTTCCTAAGATGTGTCTCGTCCAACCATAAAAAAAAGGCAGGCACAAGCCCTGCCCCTCCAGATTGCATGTCCGCGACAAACTAAGGTTCGTCGATTAAAAATGGGCGGGGACAAGCCCCGCCCTTACACTCTGAACCTATATTACCAACGGAACCGAGCCTGGAATTCGACCGTGCGGTTTCCGCCTGAGCTGCCGCCGAAGCGCCCGAAGCCGCCCGCCGTGCTCGTGGACTGTCCGAACAAAGACGAGCTGAGGTTCCCGACAGGAGTGCCCTCGTTATTCGTATTGAGGAGGTTGTTGATCCTGACTCCAAGCGTCAGATTGTACTTGCCCCGCTCGCTCCCGCCGAAGAATCCACCGCGCATTCCTCCGCCACGTCCGCCGCGACCCATCCCCGGGGTACGGCCGCCGCGTCCGCCGCCCTGGCTTCCTCCCGCATTGTCCTCACCGCCGCCGAAGCTGAACGTGCGGTCGATGCCCAGGTTGACGGTGAAGAACGAAGGTCCGCGGGCGTAATTCCTGGGAAGCGTTGCGTCGGCAGAAAAGCCCGACACGTCGCACCAAGAGGCGGTCAGTCCGAGTTCCGCGCATCGGGAGCCGAGCTCGCCGAAGGTCGGGCGGTCGTTGAAGATCGAATCTCCGTTCGAATCGAGTCCCGACGTTATGTTGAACGGGCTGCCGGAGCGCGCGATGATGAACGGCCGGAGGCTTATGCCGAACGGAACGTTGACCGATCCGCCCATAAAGAACGTGTGCCGGGTATCGAAGCTCGAGCTGCTGAATTCATCGGAGATGTCGTAGCTGTACGCCGGAAATCCGCCGTCCGAATTGCTCTTCGAATTCGCCAGAATGTAGTTGCTGAACAACGTCAGGCCCTGGCTGAAGAAGGTCCTGAAGCTGAAGATCAGCCGCTGGCTGTTCGAATAGCCGCTCGATTCGTACTGATATAGGTTACCCGCCGAAGGATCGGGCCTGAGAGCCGCAAGAGCTACCGGGTCGCCGACCGGGCAATCGAATCCCGGAGGGCAGACAGGAGCGTTGATGTTCCTCGAACGGACCTGGTGCAGATCGCGCGCCGTGACGTAATAGACCGAGATGGTCGAATTGCCCGGAAGCTGCCTTTCGACGCTGAATGCTCCCTGAATCGTGTAGGGCGCCTGAAGATTCGGAGAGATTATCCTTGGAATGCTCGACAATGGAGCGACCATCTCCAGCTGATCCGCCGTCGGGACATTCGTCACGCCGTCAAGCGTGAACACCGGCTGCGCGAGAATCGGATTGCCGGCGCCGATGAAGTACTGCTGCTGTCTTACACCGTCCAGCCGCAGGGCCTGAAGCGCAAGGTTCTCGCTGAACCTGTTGTAGAAGATACCGAAACCGCCTCGGAACACCGTCTTCGGGGTTCCCTGTCCGCCGGCGCCCGGCGACCAGGCGAAGCTGAACCTGGGAGCAAAGTTCATCTTGTCCGAGATGTTGGTCTGGTTCTCGTAACGGAGACCGAAGCTGAGCGTCAAGCCTGGGTTCACGCGCCAGTCGTCCGTGATGAACGCGCCGACCTCGTACTGCGAGATATCCGCAAGCGGATTGCCGGTCGTAATGCTGAACTGGTTCGGGTTGTACCGCGGATCCGGATTACCAAGCAGCTTTTGCCTGTACTGCTCGATCGAGCTTACGAAGAAGTCGTCGCTTGTGTCGCCCGGCGTGCCGTTGTCGTTAAGAAATCCTGCGAACGTAAATGTGCCGCCGTAGTTGGACTCGGTCCTGTCCTCAAGCGAAGTGCCGCGGAGCCGCACGCCGAACTTGACCGCGTGCTCAGAATCCTTGCCAAGCGCCGTCGTGGTGTAATTCTGAAGCTCCCAGGATCTTTCCTTGTCGAAGTTCAGGCCGATCGACGAACCGCCGCCGATGAAAGCGCCCGCGACGTTGATCGCGGGGATCGTGTTGTCGCCGAACTGTTCACTGCTCTCGTCGCGGAACTGAAACCGGGTCTCATTGATCGTCTTGGCATTCAGGATCGCGGTTTCAGTGACCTGGAACGTGTGCTCGGTGTTCTCGGACTCGGTCGCCCTCGAAGGGAGCGAGAAGCCGCCGATGCCCTGGTCTTCGGCCGTGCGGCGCTCGAATTCGTAGCGGAAAACGAGCGTGTTGTTCTCGTTTATCGCGTAATCGAACCGGGGGCCGATAGAGAACCTGCGGCTGGGGATCGTGAACTCCTGCTGAAAAGGAACCGCATTGAAATTGCTGTCGATGACCGTCGCGTTGACGATCGATCCGTTGTCGATCTGGCGGTTGTCGATGTTAAGAAAGAACGATGCCTTCTTGTCGATAATGGGGCCGCTAATGTTGCCGCCGTAAAACATACGCCTGCTGTCAGCCTTGTTATCCGCGAACGGGTTTCGGGTGTTAAGGAAGTCGTCATTGAAATTGAAGAACGCCTGGCCGCGGAACTTGTCCGATCCGGGCCTGGTCAGGATCTCGATCCTCCCGAAACCCAGCCTGTCATACTCCGCGGAAAAAGGATTCTGGTTGATCCGGATTTCGCGGATCGCTTCTTTCGGCGGAAGGTTACCCCCCTGGAAGCCGTCGATGTATATCTGGCCGCCGTTCGGACCCGCCGCGCCTCCAGCGAGGGCCTGAAGCGCCGCCTCGAGGTCATCCGGATCGTCCGGCAGCGCCGCAAGGTCATCATCTTTCAGGACCAGAGCGCTCGCATTGTTCTGCGAGTCGGTGCTGACCTGGCCTTCATCGGTCACCTCGACCTCTTCCTGGACGCCCTCGACGTTCAGCATTATCGGGAACTCGGCCTGCGAGCCTCCGATGATGTCGACGTCGGTCGCTTCAAATATCGCGAAATTCTCCGCATACGCGCGGATCGTGTACCTTCCCGTCGAGAGTCCGCTGATCGCGTAAACTCCCGAGCCGTTCGTTACCGTAGTTTTCTCCGTACCGTTCCTGTCGATCACGGAGACGGTCGCACCGACCACCGCGTCCCCGACGCTGTCCGTCACCTGCCCGGTGACCGACCCGCTCTGCTGTCCGAACGAAAATCCGGCCAAAAGGGCGAGGATGGCGAAGGTTCTCAAAAAACCAAATGCCCTGTTCATTGCTATTAATCCTCTCAGTTATTAAATCTCGGCGGCCGAAGCCCGGCCGGGTATAAAGATCTTGTGTATTAGAACTCGACGCTGTCGAGCCCCGGGATGTTCAGGCTTCCGGAAACGCCGCGGTCCCTCTGGGCGCCGGCGGCCATCTGAGCCATTGCTATAAAAGGTTCGACGCCCGCGAGCAGTTTGATCGCGGTAAGACGGCTCGGATCCGTTCCTTTGGGGCTTGAAACGGCGATTATGTCGCCGGTCTTCAGATCCGCGACCGTGATGTTCGGAAATTGGTTTAGAAGGTTGTTGATGTCCATTCCGCCGGGGCCGGGCCGACCGCCCTCGCCGCCGGGCCTTCCCTGTCCACCGCCCGGACGTGCGCCCGCGGGTGCACCTCCTCCGGAGGCCATCATTGCCTGGAAGCGTGCCATTCGCTCCGCGGTTTCCTCGGGAAACTTCTTGAGGAGCGATGTTGACTTAACGGATACGACCAGGTCCTCTTCGGTCTTGAGGTCGGTGATCGTCACCTCGTTCTTTTCGGCATCGACTGATTTTACGGTTCCGGCAACGGTCTGGAATGCGCCGGTGATGACCTCTTCAGCGGCGAACGTATTGCTTTCCGAGTTTCTGTCTCCGAGGGCCTGGATCATGTCGCCCGCGGAGACGTCACCAATGTCGCTGGGAACCGCGTCGCTGTACCTGGGAGATTCGGGGGAATAACGAAGGTACTTTGCACCGTCCTTTGCCGATACGGTCAGGATCGTCGCGGCGCCCGTGATGCCCCGCATTTCAACCGTGATCGTGCCCGCGGCCTGATCGACGGCGGTAACCCTTCCGGCGATTCCGCGCCTTTGCCATTCAGCCCTCTGTTTAGCCTGCTGGGCCGCGAGGTCAGATCCTTTTACGAGATAGACGCCGGTCGTTACTATCGACCTCCTGTCCGCCGACACCTGGCCCGTGAGAAGCACGCGGTCTCCGACGCTCAGTTCTTCGAGGCTGGAGTCGGTGGCAGCTTTCAGGCTCAGGTTGTCGGGAGGAAGCTTCTTGAATTTGGTGGTGGAAACGAGGATCGAATCGATAACCCCGTCCTTTGTTTCGACGACGATCTTTTCGGTGCCCTTGACCTTGACGACTCCCAGAGCGAGATTGCCCTGGATCCCTATATCGGGAAGGCCGTTCTGGGCGCTGACGACGGAAACACTGATCGCGACCAGCACGGATACGGCGGAGAACAGCTTGGTAATGCGCATTACTTTATAAAGCCCCTTTGAAAAGGAATGAAAACCTGTTGCTACTGCTTTGAAAATGTCCGGTAGAACAAACATTAATTCTACTGAACGCTTGGCCCGACTGTTGTAAAGATTTGTAAACCCTTGTGAAGTAAGGTCAACCGGAATCGGCTGAAAAATGGATCCTCACGCATCCGCCCAGGCAGCGTTTCCTGGGCGCGCCGTGAACACAAGTCCGAGGCTGGCGGTGAAGAGCGCGAAAAGTGCAGCGGTCCAAAGGTAGGGGATGGAAAGGAGGAGCGTCCACGCCAGCGCGCCGACAAGCAGAGAGACGGTTTCGGAAGGCCTTTTAGACGTGAATCGGCCGACGAGGAACCGCCCGACGCCGGCCTGCAGGACGACCCTGCCGAAGACGTATGCGAGCATCACAAGCACGAACGCCATAAGCCCTATAACGCCGCTAACGAATCCGGGAAGAAATCCCAGCGAGAGCAGAACGCCGAGCGTGATCACAATAAAGCTAAGACCGCCTATACCGAAGACCTTCAGAGGAGAAAGCCTGATCCTCGCCGAGGCGCGGCTAACGGCACCGGGAGTAAGAAACGAAACGACCACAGCTATTCCGAACCAGAAGAAGAGCGAAAGCAGCCTTTGAACGAGAAACGACACTGAGAACTCCGGAGCGAAAAGGCGGCTCGGTTCCTTGGTGATATTCCGCAGCTCCTCTTCATAACCCGCGTAGACCACGGTCTCCTTGCCTTTTGTCCGAAGCGGTTCTTTCGCCTCGGGTTGGTAGGTGCCGCCGAAGACGATCACGTCCCCGCCGATGAACGCATCCTTTTTCTGGTAGACAGTTCCGCCGATTGTCGCAACTTCGCCGGTAACGTTACCCTCTACGATCACGTCGCCTCCGAACGAAAGCACGCCCTTGACCCGGTTCTTGATGATCACGGTCTTGCCGAACGCGAAGACCTCCATTTCGGGCGCGTCTTCGACTATGAGCGTTTCGTTGTCAGGTTCTGAAAGGGTTGTCTGGGAGTAGACCGCCGCGTACGCGCACAGCAACGTCAGGACCGCGATCGCGGCCCGCGCAAGCGTGCCCCTGTGGAAAGAGGTTGGGGGGATGATTGCATTACAGATCGTCACGCTTTGGAGCCACGGTTATATCGAAGGATCATCCTCGAAAGGGCGACTGACGACAAAGTGAAGAACAGCAGAGAGACCGCTGCCGACACTAGCGAATTGTAAACGACGCCTTGCCCCACGTACCTGAGCACCACGCCGACCCCGATCCCGACCTCGTACAGGAAGTGAACAATAAATCCGGCTACCGAAAATGCCTGTGAAGCGGCTTTCTGGGACGCGTCGAACGCGACCGATCCCGCTTCCGTGCCAAGGCTGACAGTCACAAGCAACAAAAGGAAAGCGCAAACAAAAAGCGCGCGGAACCTCTCCGGCGGGTTCCTTATGCCCGTGACGCTGCTTTCGGCGTTGACTGTGACCACTTTCGCGAAGTTTGCGGGTACACCCCTCACCGCCGGATCGTACGACAGGGCGTTGTCCAGCGCAGACAGCATTTTTTTCTGAAGTTGAAATTCGCTGAGGCAGTTTTCGCAGACCGAAAAGTGCTGTTCGATGAGGATCTCTTCCGACGGGGAGATCTCGCCGTCGAGGTACGCCGCGACATCGAAGTTCGCGCAGTCTGCTCCTGATTTGCGGGGATCAGGTCTCATAGATCTAATGTCCGGCAGATCAAAGGCCGGTCAACCCCCTATCGATGAACAGTTCCCTCATCATTTCCCGGGCCCGGAACAAGCGGTTCTTGACCGTGCCGAGCGGAAGATCCGTGATTTCGGCGATCTCGACGTAGCTGAGGTCCTTTCCGTGACGTAGAACGATAAGCTCGCGGTAGGCGGCAGGAAGGCATTTAACCACGGACTCGATCTCCGTCCGCCATTCGCTTCGCTGCCTGTCCTGCTCCGGGTTCGGCCTGCTGCTTTCGATCTGGAGCTGGTATGTTCCCTCGGAGTTTTCGGCCTCTATGCTCTGCTCTTTGCGC
The DNA here is from genome assembly GCA_035513035.1 of Aridibacter sp. Lineage (GTDB taxonomy): Bacteria > Acidobacteriota > Blastocatellia > Pyrinomonadales > Pyrinomonadaceae > Aridibacter. The sequence goes on along the minus strand of DATKCW010000045.1, from coordinate 156,410 downwards.
GAATTTCGCCGTATGTGATCGATCGCCGCGTTGTGAGCGATGCGGTAAAGCCAGGTCGAGAACTTGTAATCCGAACTGTAGCGTTCGAGTGAGTTGTACACCTTTATGAAGACTTCCTGGGTTACATCCAGAGAGGCGTCGTAATCGTTCAGGAATCGGTAGACGTAGCTGATAATTGGCCTTTGATAGCGTTCGACGAGCTGCTCGAAGTTTTCTTCGGCGCCCTTGATAGCACCGCTGATCAGGTTCGCGTCGCTGAAATGTTCTAAATTGTCCGCTGACAAGATTCTGGTCGCCATTGTAGGAAGTTTCTACGCAGTCCCTCCGGCAAAAGTTTCACTCCCGCCGGCGGGATTTCCTCGGTTTCAAGTCTAGAATCGCGATTATATTGTCATTCGCCTTTCGCTGGAAATCGGCAGGCGATCACAGAAGAGCGAGTGAAGGGCGCAAGGCACAAAAAAAGGACCCGTAGGCCCTATTTTTCAAGATCTTTCAGAAGTCGAGATTTTCAGCGGCAGCCGAAGCTTGCGATCCCCGCCGGCGCGGCGACCTCGCTGAATTTCAATGCGCCGTTAGTGAACTCGAGTCCTATATCGGACGGCCTAAGCAGATCGATAGATTCGCCCAAAGCCTCGGCGGTAATCCCCCTAAGCCTGCTGTCGAACTCGCCTTCCCCGACAACCAGGAATCTGGAAAGAAGTCCGCCGCCTTCAGGACCCGAATACTTGTCGTTGTAATAGACAAGCAGGCGGTAGATCTCGTCGTCGACCTCGTCGTCCCCGCACGTAACCGATCTGACGAGCGCGGGCTCGCCGTTTCTCAGCAAAAGCGCCGTAAAACCGTTCTCCTGCGAACTGATAAGCAGCGAATCTCCGTGAGTGTGGCTCTCGACAAGCCACTTGAGCTCACATATGGCCTTCGGAAGGACCAGACCGGCCCTCCATCCAAGCGATTCGAAAACCGACTCGTACTCGTCCAGCACCGTCAGTTTTATCGCGGAGGCAAAGTAGCGGGCCATTCCGTCCACCGACGGCGAGAGCTTCTCCATCGAGATCCTGAGCCGCGTCGAGGGCTCCCCGAAACTGCGTTCAGCCTTGAATTCTAGAATTTCCGCAAGTTCCTTTCTCGAGGCGGGAACTTCCGACAAAGCGAGGATCGCCGTTCTCGCCGCGCTGCTCGGAAGCGAAACGGACCAGTTCTTCTGACTGCGGAGACCGCATTCGGTCGTGACGCGCTCCAGCGCATCGGCGAACCGGTTGGGACCGGGAATGTTCTCGTCCGCGAAGCTCGGCGTGATGACGCCTTCCGGAAGCTCAAATGTCGCCGCCTGCCGTATCCCGAAGAAACCCGCGCCCCGTTTCTGCAGGGCCAGGGCCGTCACCGCGCCGCTGCCGATGCCGAGCGCCGCCTTGGGGTAGTGCGGCCTGATCAAACTCTCTAACATTGTTAGTTCCAGAACCTCCGGGCGGTCGCGTTTAATAATCGCTGTACTTCGTGCCGCCTGAATCTTCACCTTCGGCAAGGCTCTTTACGTCGACCAGCCCCTCTTCGGCATCAGGAGAGTTCGGGTCCGGACCGAGTATTTGATCCCATTCGGCCGTCTCGGTGATCGGATCGACCGGGAACTCACGAAAATAATTCGAATCGACCAGATCCTGAAGCGACTGCGGCAGTCTTTCCTTGTCCGCCGCGTACTGGTCTATCGCCCGTCTCATCTGAAAAAGATTTTCTTTCAGCACGACCTCGCGGGCGTGCTGAACGCTATTCCTGTAGGTCGGCACCGCAACGGATATCAGGATCACGAGGATGAACATCGCGATCACAAGCTCCAGAAGCGAGAATCCCGCCGATGTCCTTGCACTCCTACCAGTCACGGTAATTCTCTCCGTTAAGCGCTTCCTGGCGCGACCTGGACCTGACGTCAAAGACATTTACCTCGTCCCAGCTTCCGGAGTCGGGCGACTGATACGAAGACCTCAGATCCCAGTCACTTTCACCTGTTATGGGATCCACAGGCATTTCGCGAAGGTACACCTTTGTGACCTCTTTTTGTTCGTTGATCTCAGTAGCGTTCCTGTCGTCGAAGGGACGCCCCCCTTGAATCGCGGCTGAGATCCCTCTGGGCTTCACGCGGACGCCTTCGACCAGGATCTCAAGGCTCGGCGGATACCTGTCCAGGTTCTCGGTATCAAAGACGGTGCAATCGTCAATCACGACGCGGCTGCGCGGGTCAATCGGTATGTTCTGGCCTACCTGGGTCGGATTCCCGCTGGTGATCGATCCGAGAGGACAGGCTCCGATGGCGTCCCTTTTGAACTCGTCGATCGCGTTCCTGATGTCGCGGAGCGTCTGCCTCAACCGCATTTCCTTCTGTCGACGCACGGTGTTCTGCGTAAGAGGGATCGTGCCGAGGACCATTATCGCGAGCACGGTCAGAGTGATCACGAGCTCGAGGAGCGTGTAGCCGCCGTCTCCTCGGAATGCCGCGGAGGATCTGAATTGTCGGATAATTCTCTTCAACTTCTAAAAACCTACGACGAATTCCCTGCCGTCGCCCGTGATCAGGTTTAGCACGTCGCCGTCGAACTCAAGCACCGGGACGCCGTCCGCAAGCGCCTCGATCTCGATGTAAGCGAGCACGCCCGACGAATTCTCCGCCGCGTCCTTCGGCGCGATCAGTGAGACGTACATTTTGCCGCCCGAATTTACGAACGGCTCAGCGGCAGTACCCTTCAGCCCGGCTCCGTAAACGTCGCCGAACGAAACCGATCGTACGGCCAGTTTTTCCGGATCAAACTTGAGACCGATCACCGATGACCGGAACACATCCGCGCTTCTGACCAGGACCGCCAGCTTCGTCCTCTCCCCTGCCTTCATCTCGCCGGGGCGGGGCAGGAACTCGATGCTTGCCGAAAGCGGCTTTGATCCGGCGTCATCATTGCCGGTCGTCAGCGCGGTCTGATTCAGCGACAGCGTCTGCCGCGAAGCATCGGCCGTCGGCGTGATCGAGAGCGTCTTGACGCTTGTGTCGATCGGCTTCAGATTCATCGCCATCGGGTTCGAATCAGAAACGGCCGGTTCTTCTGCATCCGTGTTCTTCGGAGCCGGCTGAGCGCTCGAAACCGCGTCGTCGTTCGATTTCACGTATTGAGGTACGTCCGCGTCGGGAAGCTGGACATCGGGATTCTTTTTCTCGCGTTTCGCAAGCGCCCTTTGACGATCTATCTCGTCGCGGATGATCATCGCCTCAAGAGTTCCGGAGGTAGGAACGGCAAGGCTTCCGGATTCCCTTTCCACGACATCCTCCGGAAGGATGGCCGGCGCGCGGATCACTCTCGGCGTCACTGCGATAACGATGTCAACCTGGCGGTTATCCCTTGTCGGGGCAGTAAAGAGCCTTCCGAGGATCGGGATCAGGCCAAGCAAGGGAAGCCCTTCGCGGCCGCGGCTTTCAACGCCCTGCGCGACGCTCGCAAGCAGAAGGGTCTTGTTGTTCTGGACGCGCGCGGTTCCCTTGATCGTCCTTTCGGTGAACGTCGGCGTCAGCGTGCTGGCGTCGATCACGTCCTTGGACTCGATCTCCATCGTGACCTGCACATCCTGGTTCGGAAAGACGATCGGCTTGAATTTGAGCGTCAAACCGACCTGCTCGTAATTGATGACCGGGAAGCCGTTGCCAAAGGCGTTGCCCGGCGTCGTCGGAGTCTGTCCGCCGGTGAACGGGATCACGCTTGCCGTCTGGACCGGAACCCTCTGACCGATCCTTGCGGACGAATCCTCGTTGTTGAATGCGTGGATCTGGGTTGAAGCGATCAATTTCGTGTTGTTCTTTCTCTGAAAGGCGGCGAGGCTGGAGAACGGCGTGTTGAGCGCGATGCCGATGGCAGTGCTCGGAAGGGTGGCTCCGAAAACGCCAAGCGGCACGTTGTTGAGAGGAACGATCCCGGGAATCGCGCCGCCGAGATTCGTCAATCCGGTCTGGTCTCCGATCTGGTTTCCTATCTGGAGCAGGTCGCTCTTCGACACCTCGTAGATCTGGACATCCATCACCACTTCGGCGCGGTCCTTGTCGAGCGACTGGATCAGTCCGCTCATCAGCCGTATGTTCTCGGCGGTGTCGCGGATGGTGATGCTGTTTGTGTCCTCATCGACAAGCACGTTGGTCGGCGTCCTGCCCGGCTGGGCGGGAATCGCCTTCTGCAAAGTGGCCGCAACCTTTTTAGGATCGGCATTCGCGAGATAGAACGTCTTGAGGACGAGCTGCTGGAAAAACTGCCTGCGGTTCGAGTTCGCGACGATGATCGTTCTCGGACCCACCTTTTCGAAGAAAAGCCCTTCCTGAAGGAAGATCGAATCGAGCGCCTGGGCGGCGGTGACGTTCTTGAGCTCGATCTGAACGCGCCTGTTGTCCAGCCTCGACTGAGTATCGAAAAGGACGTTCAGGTCAAGATCGCGAGCCAGGTCGCGGACGATCCTCTGAAGATCGATACCCGAAGGGAACGGCAGGTCGCGAAGCTTTTCATACCGCTGCGGGATTACGACGTCGTCAGGGACGGCAGTCGACGAAAGGCCCGTATTCACAAACCTGGCGTCTTCCGCGTCTTCATCGTCGTCCGGGCCTCCGAGAAGTTCCTTTTGGAGCCTGAGCATCCGCTGCATCTCCGACTTTGCAAGCTCGTTGACAGGATCGAACGCGTACGCCTTCCGGAAAGAGTTGTAAGCGCCGACATAGTCCTCCTGCTCCGCCGCCATCCGCCCGCGCTTCATAAACATCTGCGAAGCGTTGAACAGCGCCCGGAGGTAGTGGAGTCTGTATTCCGGATTTTTGGGATTGTCGGAAACCGCCAAGGCGAATTTCTCGGCCGCCTGATCCCATTCCTCGGCTTCCTCGTGCTTCAGCCCCTCCTTGAAAAACTTCTTTCCGTCTCCGAAGCCGATCGCGGCCGTCGGCGAAACGAGACACAGGAACAGCAACAGGGTGGTGACAAAGCGCAGACGATTCGAAATTTTCATGGCTTTTGATCCAGGTTTTGCAGCGGAGACCGATACCTGCAGGTTCGGTTCGGATAGGAGAAATACACGGTCCGGAGCCGAATTGGTTGCGAAAATGTCCGGGACGGCGTGCGAACTCCGTAATTTTGGAACGAATGTGTCAAAAAAGCAAATTGATCCTTCTCTGTAAATCGCACGGTTGCGGGACTTCAGACGGATTCATCGAACGTCCTCGACGAAGGTGACGCGGTTGATCTCGTGGAATGTCGTGATCCCTGCATAGGCCTTTTTCAGAGCCGACTCGCGAAGGCTCGTGAGACCCTCCTTTTCCGCCTGGCGGCGTATCTCCGATCCAGGTCTCCGTTCGATTATCATCTCGCGTATCGGATCGGTCATATCCAGAAGCTCGTGGATCGCGGTCCTGCCCCTGTAACCCGTGTGATTGCACGCGTCACAGCCGATGTTCATGAACAGATTCTTGCCTCTGACGTCTTCCGGCCGAAGTCCCGACTGCGAGATCTCTTCCGCGCCCGGTTCATAGGGCCGCTTGCAGGTCGTACAAAGCAGTCTTACAAGCCGCTGCGCCAGAACGCAGTTCAAAGACGAAACGAAGTTATGCAGATCGACCCTCATGTTCAGGAAGCGGCCGATCACGTCGATGACGTTGTTCGCGTGCACGGTTGTGAAGACAAGGTGGCCCGTGAGCGCCGAGTTGATCGCTATGTCGGCGGTTTCCTCGTCGCGGATCTCACCGACCATGATCTTGTCCGGGTCGTGGCGGAGTATGGAGCGAAGTCCCCTCGCAAAGGTCAGCCCTTTCTTTTCGTTGACCGGTATCTGCACGATGCCGACGAGCTGGTATTCGACCGGGTCTTCGATCGTGATGATCTTGTCCTCTTCGTTTCTGATCTCGTTCAGGGCGCCGTACAGCGTGGTCGTCTTTCCCGAACCCGTGGGCCCGGTCACGAGCACCATCCCGTACGGCTCCTTGATGTACATCCTGAACCGTTTCAGGTCGTCCGGATGAAAACCGACGACGTCGAGGCTGAGGTTCTTGAACTCCTCGGAGATCTGCTCCTTGTCGAGGATACGGATCACGGCGTCCTCGCCGTAAATAGTCGGCATTATCGAGACGCGGAAATCGACCGTTCGTCCCTTGTAAATGACCCGGAAACGTCCGTCCTGCGGAACGCGGCGCTCGGCGATGTCGAGCTCCGACATAACCTTGATCCTGGAGATAAGCGTCTGGTGGAACGCGATGTCGATAGGATCCACCTTCGAATAGAGCGCGCCGTCGATCCTGAACTTGACCTGGACCTCGCGCTCACGGGTCTCGATGTGTATGTCTGAGGCCCGCGATTCCATGGCGTTGTAGATGATCGTGTCCACGAGCTTGATGATCGGGGACATATCCGAGTCGGTCGCGAGGCGGTCAAGATCGAGCACTTCTTCGCCGTGCTCAGTTTCCTTCACGAGAGAGATCCTGAAGCCGGACGCCGCTTCCTGAAGTACCCTCTGCGTTGCATCGCCCTTTTTCAGCACGACATCGATCGCTCCGGAGGTCGCGACGTACGGGACGATCCTGACATTCAGAGCGTTCTCGAGCTCGTCCAGCCTTTCGAGATTGGTGGGGTCCGCCATCGCCGCGTGCAGGTCGCCGTCTTCCCTTTTAAGAGGAACGAACTGGTTCCGGAGCATGAGGTCGACCGGGATCGCTGCCAGCTCTTCGTAATCGATCGGCGATTCGCCGTCGGGCGGGAGAAGGTCAATGTACGGAAGCCGGTACCGCTTCGCAAGCTCCTTCGCCGCCGACACTTCGGGAGGCTCGTTGTCGATAAATTCGTTCACACCGCCCTGCGGAGCGGTTTCCGGATGGCCGTTGGCTTTTGTTTCGTCATTAATCATCGCTGAAATTTCTGGAGTTGATGCGCGTTATCCGCAAGCTGTTGGTATGCTCCGCGGCCGCAAGCCTATCTGGAACCGTATGGACCCGACGCGATCACCTGAATGATTGGCAGGTAGATCGCCAGAAGGATCACGACAACTACTCCCGCCATCACCACGAGGATCAGGGGCTCGAGGAGTGTCGTTAGCTGTTCCAGCCGGACCTCGGCCTCCGCGTCATAGAAGTTCGCCACTTCGTCGAGCATGTCGTTCAAACTGCCGGAGCTTTCTCCTATCCCGATCATGTCCGTCGCGAGTTCGGGCAGCCAGCCCGAATCGATCAGGGCGTCTGTGAACATCCGTCCCTCGCGGATCATAGGGAGCACCGACTGGCTCCGCCGCCGCAATTCGGAGTTATTGATCGCGTGCGACGCGATGTCCCAGGACTCGGGGACCGTGATGCCTCCGGAGATGAGCGTTGAAAGCGAACGCGCCAGCTGCGCGACCGTCAACTGCCTTATCAAACTTCCTACGAGAGGGAGCTTCAAAAGCAGTTTGTCCCTCACAAGCCCTCCAGCCGGGGTGCGAAGCCATAAGTAAAGCCCGGCGGCAAGAACCATAAGCAGAGGGAGAAGCCACCAGAGGTTCGAGGCCAGCGTAGTCGAGATCGCCAGCACCACGACCGTTACCGTCGGAAGGCCCTCCGCAGTGTTCAGCCCGCTGAAGAGCCTTGACATACTCGGAATGATGTAAAGGACCAGGAACGCCACCATAAGCGTCGCCGCCGCCATCAGGAACAGGGGGTAAGCGAGCGCACCCCGAAGTTTTCGCGCGATACCTATGTTCCGCTTCAGGTATGTGACGTAACGGGAGAGAACGTCGTCGAGGGCGCCGCTCTGTTCACCAGCGAGCAGAGAAGCGGTGAAGATCCTCGGAAACGTGCCCTGGACCTCGAATGCCTCTGAAAGCGGGACGCCGCTGCGTATCTTGTTCTCGATATCCGTGAGGATCTCCCTCAGCGATGAAGAGGCCGAACGCTCGCGCAAAAGGCTGATAGACTGGAGAACCGGAATGCCGGCTCTCAGAAGAGCCGCGAACTGCTGAATGAAGAGCAGGAAGTCGTTTTGCCGGACCCGGCCTTTCGATCCTGTCGATCCGGGCGCCAGCACCGCGCTCAGGCCTGTTCCGGAGGTCGCGACCCTGAAAACCTTATAGCCATCCTTTTCGAGCTGGGTTCTCGCTTCCGAATCGCTTTCTGCCTCGACTACCCGGGTGACGATCTCGCCGGACTGCGTTCCTAATCGACAAATGAACTCGGCCATATCTGGTGGATGAGCGGGATTCCGGTGGGAAACTTTCGAATTGAGATTTTCCACGCCTCGCGGGCGAAAGAACTTTCCAGGGATTATAACACGCATTCACCTCCCCGGAAGTTGCGAAACGGCTCCTTTCCGAGGAATAAAGCCGGCAAACCAACGGATAGAACTATCGCCACATCGTAGATTTTTCTTGCATCGGTTCGGAAGGTCTCTTAGTATCTGTAAAGAAAAGCTTTCAGGAGTGATTATGGCTGTATCGGATGTGCAGGGCCGGACCAAGTCTTTTTCCCGGCTTTTTGCGGTGTTCTTCGCATTGCTGTTCCCGGCCTTCACTGTTTCCGCCCAGGACCCGCAACCCACTCCTCCCATACAGGGGCTTGAGAACAAGCCCGAGATCACCGTCGAAACCGACCTCGTGACTTTGACGCTCACGGTGACCGACTATTACGGCAGGTACGTCTCAGGCCTCACAAAAGAAGCCTTCACTGTTTACGACGACAAGAAAGAACAAGAGATCACTTTTTTCAGTGACACCGATGCCCCTGTTTCGATCGGGATCCTGTTCGACGTTTCCGGATCGATGAGCGGCGATAAGATCCTGAAAGCTCGGAATGCGCTCGAGCGCTTCATTTACACCAGCCATCCCAGGGACGAGTACTACCTGATCGCTTTCAACAAACGGGCTCAGCTCCTTATGGACCGGACCCGTGACGGCGAGGCGGTGCTGAACAAGCTCACCCTTGTCGAGCCAAAGCATAATACTGCGCTTTACGACGCCTGCTACCTCGGTGTTGAAAGGGTGACCCGAGGAACCCACCAGAAAAAAGCCCTGCTCATCATCAGCGACGGCCAGGATAATTCCTCGCGCTATAACTCCAAGGAAGTTCGCAGGCTTTTGAAGGAATCCGATGTCGTGATCTATTCGGTCGGCATCATGGACGGCCGCGACGCTTCTTCGATGGAAGGAATGCAGGGTCAGGCCTTCCTGGACGAGCTTTCGGGCGTCACCGGCGGAAAGTCCTTCTATCCCAGCTCGGCTGTCGAGATGGACGAGATCTTCGAGCGGATCGCTCTCGAACTCCGCCACCAGTACTCGATCGGATACACTCCCGAGAACTTCACGCCCGACGGCGAATGGCACAGAGTTAAAGTAAGGGTCAAACCTCCTAAAGGACTTCCGCGTCTAACGGTCCGTCACAGAGAAGGCTATTACGCTACACCCAAAACGGCCACCGTCCGTTAGATTTCAGGCTCCTTGCCTTTTTAACAATGAGAAGTTCTTACGCGCACATCTGTCTTGCCGCCTTGATCCTTTGCCTCGGCGCTGCTTTCGGCTTGGCGGTTTCTCAGGGAACGAGCGCTCAGACTTCCGGCTCGCCTGCTCCCGCGGCGACACCTCCGGATGACGGGATCATTCCGCCGCCGCCTCCCCCGCTTCCGAAACAGGACGATACGCCTTTGGTGATAGACACCGAGCTCGTCAATCTGAACGTCAAGGTGGTTGACCGGTTCAATCGCCCGATCGCGAACCTTAGGAAGGAGGACTTCACGGTTTTCGAGGACGGAAAGTCGCAGCCGATCGAATTCTTTTCGCAGGATGAGGTACCCACGAACTACGCGCTCGTGATCGACAATTCGGGCTCGCTACGCTTTCAGCTGGAGAAAGTCATCGAATCCAGCAAGATCATCGTCGGCACGAACCGTCCCGACGACGAGACCGGCGTTGTTAGGTTCGTCAGCTCAAGCAAGATCGAGATCCTTCAGGACTTCACAACCGATAAGCAGGAGTTAAACGACGCGCTCGACAATATGTATATCGAGGGTGGAAATACGGCGATCATCGATGCGGTCTATCTAGCTGCTGAAAAGGTCGATGAGTACCAGCGCTCGCTGGGCACCGACGACCGCAGGCGCCGAGCTCTGATCCTTGTGTCGGACGGCGAGGACCGCGACAGCTATTACAAGGAAAAGCAGCTGTTCGACCTCCTGCGGGAAGCTGACGTACAGATCTACACGGTGGGCTTCATCAATGAGCTCAACAATGACGCCGGATTCATAAGGAAGAGCGATCAGAAACGCGCAAAGAGTTTTCTGGAGAAGCTGGCCGAAGAGACCGGGGGAAAGTCCTACTTCCCCAACGATCTCTCGGAACTCAACGGGATCGCGAGGGATATCGCCAACGAGCTCAGGACGCAGTACTCGATCGGCTACCTTCCCGACAACACCAAGCCGGACGGAACTTACCGGAACATAAGGGTCGTCGTGAAAGACGGTCCCGCCAATCAGAAGAGGATCGCGATAACAAGGACGGGACTTATTGTGAACAAGAAGAGCACGGCGGAACCCGAATTAAGACCCGCAAACCGCTAGGTCATCCTTTCGGTCAGGGGAAACGATGACGGCGAGCGGAATCATCCGCCCGCCGTTTTTCTTTTTCCGGGGTGTGGTCCCGCTACCGGAGATACATCGATACCAGGAAGATTCCGAACGCCGCAAGGAAAAAGACGGTGGAAGCGATGATGAACCAGAGGTTCGGCGATTGTTCGTCAGGCGTCCAGCGCGTCTCGATCCTCCTCATCCTCGTAAGCCCCTCGCCCTGCCTGATCGCTGAAGCGGTCCTCGCACTGGGATCGGGTTCGTCGTCCGCGGCGGCGTCATCATCTCCCGTTTCGACTTTCTCACCTTCCATTTCAGCCTGTTCAAACGGATTCCCGGGCGGCAGTTCGATAGGCCTGTCAACGACGGACGGAGGATCGTCAACGCGCTCGTCCCCTTCTGCCTGCGGCTCTCCAGGCTCTTTCAGCTTTAAACGCGCTCCGCAATTAAAACAGAACAGCGCCTGGCCCAGGGCCTCGGACCCACATTCAGAACAAGCAGGTAATTGAGCGACTGATAGCGGCATTATCGAAAAGGATAGCGGTCAGGGATGATCCGGATCGAATTCACACCCGGGCGAATATCTCGTGCTGTTCGCCGAGATCGCGAGCTGCGGGCGTGATGATGGTCTTGGCATTAACGTAGATCTTCGCTCCCCTGGCGAGCGCGTCTTTCACATCGCCCTCGCTTACGAAATCCATCGGAGCCGATCGGGTGCCGTTCGGCGCCGTTTGCTCCGATACCTGATGCACGACGGCGGGCTTCGGCGGATCGGGTTTCGCTTCCTTCGGTGCCTGCACTTCAGTAGCAGGCCTCTCCTCAAGTTTCTTCTGGAGAAATTCGTCAACGATCGAGGCAATCTCGGTCCTTCCGACCACAGGCCTTGACGGAGCCGCCGGCAAGGGATGCGATGACGCTACGCTCACGGAAACGGCCGAAGTGACCGGCCTGGTCTCGAAAGCCACGCGCTTAATATCAAGAAGGTGGTGCGGGGAAACATTGTCAGAAGTGACGTTTCCGCCCCACGAGCCGCATCCGAGCGTCATCGACGGCGGGAGCGCGGTCGAAAATCCGATCGCTCCGTGGGTCGTCGGCGAGTTGATGACGACCCTCGAAGCGGGCATCTGTTCGCCGTATCGGACCGCGGCCGCACGGTCGCGCGTGTGCATTCCCGCCGTGTGCCCCATTCCTCCAAACCGAAGGATCTCGTCGCATCGCGCGGCACCCTCTTTCACGCCGTCGACGACGAAGAACGCAAGCGTCGGAGAGAGTTTTTCGATCGACCAGGGATAATCGCGTCCGACGCCGGCGCAGTCCGCGAGGAGGCACCGTGTCCCGGAAGGGATCGATACACCCGCGAGTTCCGCGATGTAAACCGCAGGCTTGCCGACGATCCCGGCATTGAGAGTCCTTTTCGGGGTCAAGAGCACTTCCCCGACATTGTCAGCTTCATCCTTCGAGAGAAAATGCCCGCCGCGGGATTCGAATTCCTTCCTGAGTTGCGACGCTACTGACGAATCGACGACGACGGACTGCTCGGAAGCGCAGATCGTACCGTTGTCGAAACAAGTTCCTGTGAGGATGTCGGCGGCCGCCTTGCCAAGATCGGCCGAAGCTTCCACGTACACGGGAACGTTCCCCGGTCCGACCCCGAACGCGGGTTTCCCGGACGAATACGCAGCGCGGACGAGGCCTATGCCTCCCGTTGCCAGGATCACCGCCGTCTTCTCGTGTTTCATCAGCGCCTCGGTCCCCTGGATCGTGGACGTCTCAAGGCACCTGACGGCAGATTCCGGAAGCCCGGCCTCAGCTCCTGCCACTTTCATGACCCGTGCAGTTTCAGCTATACATCTCGCGGCCGAAGGATGCGGCGAGAGGACGATGGAATTGCGCGACTTGATCGCGATCATGATCTTGAAGATGGCCGTGCTTGTGGGATTTGTGGAAGGGATGATCGCCGCCACGACGCCTCTCGGCGCGGCGATCTCGACAACGTCTTTGTCTTCCTTCACGACGCCGACCGTCTTCAGATCGCGGAAATAGTTCCAAACATCCTCGGCCGCAAATCGGTTCTTTTCCCTTTTGTCTTCCGCAATGCCGTATCCTGTCTCGTCGAGGGCGAGCTGACCGAGACTCAGAGCGTTCCGGAGCGCCGCCTGTGCCATCGCCTCACAGATGGCGTCGACACGGGCCTGGTCGAACCGCCCAAGCTCCTGGAAAGCGAGATGAGCCGCGTCAACTGCGTCTCTCGCTTCCTGTTGCGATACCAGGTCCTTGTCGGTCATTGGAAATTACTGCGTCGCTGTAAACTGAGCCCGGAATCCTTGGCTTTCAATAGGAATTCCGGGTCTTCGAAGTTTGGAAGGAATTCAGCTACTTCGCCTTGGACTTTGACCTGTCGGTGCTCCCCGTGCCGGCCTGTCCTCCGGTACCCGAACCGAGTTCGCCTTTTGCGCCGCCCATGATCGATTTGCCCTGCGTTTCGCTGTTGCCCGGAAGCACATCCTCGACCTCTGCGTGAGGCCTGGGAATTACGTGAACGCTGATGAGCTCTCCGACCCGGCGCGCGGCCGCGGCCCCCGCGTCGGTCGCCGCTTTCACCGCACCGACATCGCCCCGCACAAAGATCGTCACGTAACCGGCTCCGATGTATTCTTTGCCGATAAGTTTGACATTGGCCGCCTTCACCATCGCGTCGGCCGCCTCGACCGCGCCGACGAAACCCTTTGTCTCGACCATGCCTAACGCTTCCAGAGTCATCGATCAGTTCCTCGCTGTTTTTGGATTGAAAATGAATTCTATTACACGAATGGAATAACGCCTAAACGTAACACGCCTGTCTGAGAATAATCAAGCGTTCCGGCGAACCGGACCGCGGCCGTAAAGAATTGACATTATTGCGATTTTAACGATATATTTCCGTTTTGTCTCTGAACCCGGACGCATCGTTCCACAAGGGCCGAAACACGTTAGAAATGGCTGAATCTTTGGGCGAAAAACTGCGGAAGGCTCGCGAGGAACGCGACATTTCCATAAGCGAGGTCGCAGAACAAACTAGGATCTCCGCCCTCTATCTGGAGGCGATCGAGAACGACGACTACAAGCCGCTCCCGGGCGGCATTTTCAATAAGGGCTTCGTTAAGTCCTTTGCAAAGTACGTAGGCGTCGATGAGGGAGAGGCCCTTCAGGAATACTCCCGGATCGCAGCCAGCCAGGAGGCTCAGGATCCGGACAGGTTCGAGAAGTACAAGCCCGAGGTCCTTACCGACGATCGCTCCGGACCTTCGCTATTGCCGACCATCATCTTCGCGGTGATCATCCTGGGCCTACTGGCGTGGGGGATCATGCTCCTTGTGAACTATTTGCAGGGGAACGGGACGGCCGCATCTTCGCAGCCCGCCGATACGGCGCAGAATACGAATACGGCGAACACGATCCCCGAGCCGACCGCATTGCCCCCGACCGACGAGATAAAGCTGAAGATAGCAACGGGAGCGGAAGACCTGTCCGTTTCGGCGACCGTGGACGGGAACGAGAGGTCGGTGCTTGTCCCCGCCAACAGCGAACTGGAGTTCGCCGGGCAAGAGAGTGTGAAGGTCAGCTATTACAAGGGCCTGGCGGGCACGATCGAGGTCTTTTTGAATGGCACAAAGCTCGCGACGCCGATCCCTCCCGAGAATTGGCCTACGCAGGGTTTTGAATTCGAGATCAATCAGGGCAATATAAAGGAAATACTCAAGAACGGCAGGATAGCGACCGCCGCAGGAGGAAGCGCAACGGGAACGGCGAACTCGTCTCCCGCTTCCGGCGGAAGCCAATGACACTACCGGAGAGAATGCGGTATTTCGAGACGGAAAGCACGTTGAACCGGAAAGAGACCTGAAACGGCCCGAGTAGCGCCCGCGGAGCGATCGCGGGCGCTTCTGCTTTACGGTTCCTAACAAGATTCAATTTACGAAACCATGGCTAATGAGAAGATCCCCGAGGGACTGACATTCGACGACGTCCTTCTGGTGCCCGCTTATTCGGACATACTCCCGAGCGAGACCGATACGAAGACGAGTTTCTCGCGGAGGATCGACCTCAACATACCGCTTTGTTCATCGGCGATGGACACCGTGACCGAGGCAGCGCTCGCGATTGCCTTGGCTCAGCAGGGCGGGATCGGCGTCATTCACAAGAACATGTCGATCCGCGAGCAGGCCGAGGAGGTCGACAAGGTAAAAAGAAGCGAATCCGGGATGATCGTCGATCCGGTCACCATCCGCGACAATGCTCTCGTTTCCGAAGCGATGGGGATCATGGAGCACTACAAGATCAGCGGCGTTCCCGTCGTCGACGAGAACGGGACGCTGGTTGGCATCATCACCAACCGCGACCTTCGTTTCGAGACACGGTACGACATTCCGGTTTCCGAAGTGATGACGCCCCAGCCCCTCGTCACGGTACCGATCGGCACGACCCTCGAACAGGCGAAAGTCAAACTCCAGCAGCACAAGATCGAGAAACTGCTTGTCGTCGACGAGGACGAATATCTTAAAGGGCTGATCACCGTCAAGGACATACAGAAAGCGATCAAATATCCGAACGCCGCCAAGGACGAGTTCGGGAGGCTTCGCTGCGCCGCCGCGATCGGCGCGACGGGCGATTACCTGGAACGCGCTTCGGCTCTGATCGAAACGCGTGCGGACGCGATCGTAATCGATACCGCACACGGGCATTCCTCCCGCGTGATCAACGCGATCCGCTCGGTCCGCGAGAGGAATCCGGAGGTTCAGTTGATCGCGGGGAACGTCGCAACCGCCGAAGCCACGCACGCGCTTATCAGCGAAGGCGTCGACGCCATCAAAGTTGGCATAGGTCCCGGAAGCATCTGCACGACGCGTGTTGTCACGGGCGCGGGCGTGCCGCAGTTCACCGCGATCCTCGAATGCGTCGCGGCGGCGAAGGAGTCCGGAGTTCCTGTGATCGCGGACGGAGGGGTTAAATTTTCGGGAGACGTAACGAAAGCGATCGCGGCCGGGGCAGACTGCGTGATGATCGGATCGCTCTTCGCGGGCACGCAGGAAGCGCCGGGCGAGGTGATCCTGTACCAGGGACGCTCATTCAAATCGTACCGCGGGATGGGCTCGATCGGGGCGATGAAGAAAGGCTCCAGCGACCGCTACGCGCAGGAAGGAAACGTTTCCGATTCGAAGTTCGTGCCCGAAGGGATCGAGGCTCGGATCGCGTACAAGGGAACGCTCGAAGAGATGGTCACACAGCTCGTTGGAGGGCTCCGTTCCGGAATGGGCTACACCGGCTGCCGAAGCATCACCGAGATGCAGGAAAAGGCGAAGTTTGTAAGGATCACCGCCGCCGGCCTAAAGGAATCGCACGTCCACGACGTGATCATCACAAAGGAAGCTCCGAATTACAGGCTCGAGAGCTGATTCTCTTTGAACTAAACCCTGTGATGATCCGCCCGCCAATCCGTCACGGCGAGCTTGACGTCATTCTGGGTCGCGAATTCCCCGTCCAGCGTCCTTTCCACGAGCGACGCCAGCTCGTCATCCGACGCAAATCGAAGCGCGATAACCTGCTGCAGGTCGAGTCCGCTTGCGCGTGCCAGAAGGTCGCCCGGCAAAAGCCTTGAATACCTTACCGATTCTTCCAGTCTCACGATCCTGTCCTGGTTCTTCAAGGCAAACAGCCTTGCGACGAGCATAAGGATGATCAACGATATCGCCAGCACTACGAGCGCGGCGTGATCCCAACCGGGCTCCTGGTAGAGCCTTACCGCCCAATAGATGAGGTTTACCGCCATTAGGGGAGTGAGCACGAAATGGAATGGCGGATACCTGCGGACGTGGTTCCTGTAGTTCTGAGCTTCCTTCATTGATTCAAGTTCTCCAGTAGTTTCTATAAGCCGCCCGGCGGCCTGCCAATTCCCGGATCATCCGATGTGAAATCCTCTCCCGGGTTTATGAACCGGTTCCTTTCGAAGCGGTACTGTTTGTCGTAAAGCTGTTTGTAGCGGCCGCCTCGGGCGATGAGTTCGTCGTGCGTTCCGCTCTCGACGATCTGCCCATCCTCGACGACGAGAATGGTGTCCGCACTCCGTATCGTTGAAAGCCTGTGAGCGATGACGAATGTCGTCCTTCCGTGCCTCAATGTCCTGAGTCCATCCTGGATCATTTGCTCGCTCTCGGAATCGAGGCTCGAGGTCGCTTCGTCGAGGATCAGGATCTTCGGATCGGCCAAAAGCGCGCGTGCGATCCCGATCCTTTGCCTCTGCCCGCCGGAAAGCTTCACGCCCCGCTCGCCGACGATCGTGTCGTAGCCTTTCTCAAAACGCTCTATGAACTCGTCGCAGTATGCGATCCGGCACGCTTCCCTCACCTCTTCCAGTGTAGCCGACGTGTTGGAGAACTGGACGTTCTCAAGGATCGTCCCGTCGAAAAGAAAGTTCTCTTGCAGCACGACTCCCAGATGCCGCCTGTAATCCCGCCGCCGGATCTGCTGAAGATCGATGCCGTCCACGAGCACTTTTCCCTGTTTCGGCTGTACGAAGTTCAGTACGTGCGCCAGGATGGTCGATTTTCCGGAGCCGCTCGAGCCGACCAGCGCGGTCGTCGACGCGGCCGGCGCTTCGAATGAGACGCCTTTAAGAACCGGCGTTCCGGGCTCGTACTCGAAATGGACGTCGAGGAAGCTTATGTCGCCTCGGATCCTTTTCAGAGGCATTCGCGAACGGTCCTCTTCTTCCTCGGTCGTGCTTTGCATTACCTCGCGGATACGGTCGAGTCCCGCGAAAGCCTCCGTGATCTGCGTGCCGATCGATGTGAACTCGATTATCGGCATCGCCATAAGGCCTGTGAAAAAGATGTACATTATGAGGTCGCCGAGGGTCATCGTGCCTTCGATCACGGCGTTCCCGCCGACAAGGATCATCACGACGCCGATCGCTCCGACAATGACGGAAGAGAACCCGGTCATCGCCGAAACCCCGGTCATCGATTTCGCCACATTTCTGAAGAGCCTGTGGGCGCCCTTCGCGAACGTAATCTCCTCGCGCTTCTCAGCGGTGTATGCCTTGACGATCCTTATCCCGCCGAGCGACTCTCCCAAACGGCCCGTGACCTCGGCATTGATCTGCTGCCGCTCGCGAAAGATCGGCCTAAGCCGTTTGAACGCGTAGGCGAGGGCGCCCCCGAACAGGGCCAGAACGACGATCGTGATGACGGTCATCTGCCAGTTGATCCAGAACAGCACGAAGATCGAAATGAGTGCGGTGACCGTGCTGCCCGAAAGCTGAACAAGGCCGGTGCCGATCAGGTTGCGGATACCTTCGGCATCGTTCATTATCCGCGAGATAAGCTGTCCGCTCTGTGTGGAATCAAAATAGGAAATGGGAAGCCGCTCGATTCGCGCCTGGACGCGCTTTCGCATCTCCGTGATCGCCCTCTGGGCAGCAACGCCGAGGATCTGCGACAGGGCGAACGACGTGACGGCCTGGACAACCGTCGCGGCTCCTATGGCGAACGCGATCCATTTAAGGACTTCGTAGCGCTCCTTTGCGATCACCTCGTCGACGAGAAACTTGGTGGAGGCGGGCAGGACGAGCCCCGCGAGGCGGCTGACGAGCATCAACGCGCCTCCGAGCGCGAGGCGGTACCTGTGCGACCATATAAGATCTTTCGCGTCGCTCCACGCGCCCTTGAGTGTGAACTTTGTTTTCTTTTTCTCTACGCCGGACATACGATTTGCCGTGAGAAACCCTAGCCCCGGCCGCGTCTCCTGTCAAAGATACGCCGCGGCTTCCGGCCGGCGGCGGTTCAGCCGAGTCTCTCCTGCAGCTCTTCCCATTCGCGATACGTCCGCGCGATCCGCTCTTCGCGTTTCTTAAACTCTTCCGTCAGTTTCGCGAAAAGTGCCGGATCCGTCGCCGTTTCGGGCAGGCTCATCCGGTGCGACACGGCCGCGAGCTTTTCTTCAAGCTCGGGGACAAGTTCTTCGATCTCCCGAATCCTGTGCTCGGTCCTCTTTCGTTCGTTCTTGCTAGGCTCCGAATTCGCGGTCTGGGCTGCGGCAACTTCGGGCGACATTTCAGCGGCAGGATTTGAGCCGTCTCCTTCTCTATTCGGCGTCGCCTTAGCAAGTATCCGTTCGTGGTAATCGGAGTAATTCCCATTGAAAAGCTCCGTGCCGGCGGGCCCACGCAGATCGAGCGTCCTACCTGTGATCCTGTCAAGAAAGAACCTGTCGTGGCTCACGACGACTATAGTCCCAGGGAATTCGAGCAATGCGCTTTCGAGCGCCTCTCTCGATGGGATATCGAGGTGGTTTGTGGGCTCGTCGAGAAGGAGGACGTTAGCGCCCGAATAAATGAGCTTTGCCAGCGAGAGCCTGCTCTTTTCGCCTCCGGACAAGTCGCGTACGCGCTTGAACACGTCGTCTCCGAAGAAGAGGAAGCGCGCGAGGAACGAACGGATCTCGCCGTTCTCGGCCATTGGAGCGACCCTTCTGAACTCGCCGATGACCTCGTTCGAATACTCGAGCTCCTCGAGCTGCTGTGAATAATACCCGAGCCGCGTCTTCGTGCCCCAAGAGAACTTTCCCGCCACCGGCCTTATCTTGCCCAAAAGCGTTCTCAGGAGCGTAGTCTTTCCGGTGCCGTTCCCGCCGATGATTCCGAGCCGCTCGCCGCGAAGAAGGACCATATCGATATCGTCCGCCAAAATTGTTTCGCCGAAACCAACAACCAAATCATCAGTCGTCAGAACGTGCGTGCCGGTCCTTTCCACGTGGTCGAGCCGGAAACTGCCGCCGCCGGCCTCTTTTGCGGGAGAGTCGATCCGTTCCAGACGCTCGAGCATGTTCCTGCGCGACTTGGCCTGCTTGGTCTTCTGGCCTGCGAGGTTCTTTCTGATGAACGCCTCGGTCTTTGAAATGACCGCCTGCTGGTTCTCGTACTCGCGCTGATGCTGTTCGCGTCGAAGTTCCGCCTGCTGGAGGTAGCTCGAATAATTTCCCTCGTACGAATATGCCCTTCCGTTGTCGAGTTCTATGATCCGCGTGCAGGTCCGGTCAAGAAAGTATCTGTCGTGGCTTATCACGACAAAAGCGAGGTCCGACTGCCGAAGGAAATCTTCAAGCCATTCCAAAGCGCCGACGTCCAGGTGATTGGTTGGCTCGTCGAGAAGAAGGACATCGGAATCCGAAAGAAGTAGTCGGACCATTCCAAGGCGGTTCTTCTGACCGCCCGAAAGGTGGGCGGTGTCATCGTTCCACGACTCCCTTTCGAATCCAAGCCCGAGCAATATAGCCTCCGCCCTTGCCGTGTAATCGAAACCGCCGTTCCTTTCGAACTCGGACTGAAGGTCCGCATACCGTGAGAGAATGTCCTCGTCGGCCCGCTCAGCCATCGAACGTTCGAGCCGCCGCATTTCCGCCTCGATGTCGTGGAGTTTCTTGAAAGCGGAGAGCGCGGCCGTGTGAACCGAATCGTGGCCCTCGAAGTCGACGTGCTGGTCGAGCATCCCGATCTTCAGGCCGCGGAGCTTCTCGACCGAGCCGCTGTCAGCGGACTCTTCACCCCTTATGATCCTGAACAGGGTTGTCTTGCCGGCTCCGTTGCGTCCGACCAACCCGACCTTCTCCCCCGGGTTCACCTGGAATGACACGTCCTTCAAGATCTCGTGCCCCCCGAAGGACTTTGCTGCGTCTGTTACCTTGAAAAGCATTACTCGATTCGATGGTCCATGTCCAAAAATTCGAAAAGGCGGGCACGCACCCGCCTTCTCGTCAACAAGCAATGAAAACGGCAATCAGTTACTTTCGCCTTCAGCAGAGTTTGCGGCGGCGTTGGAATCCGAATTTTCGGTGTTCGCCGATGGATTCGAATCTGCGTTCGTATCGGCGGCGTTCGCATTCGCCGGGGCCGTGTTTGAATTAGCCGGCTGAGCCTGAGCCGCGGGCCTTGCGCCGCTCAGTTCATTCGGGTTCTCGATCACCTTCCGAGCGAGAAAGTTCTCGATCTTGGCCTCGCTCATCGCGACGGCGGCGTAAGACTCGCTCAGGAGCTGCTTTCTGGAGTCGATCAGCGCCTTGGTTATCTGCTCGCGGACGCCCTTTGTGTCGAGCGTCTGATCCTCGTCCTTTTCCTTTTTCTGCTGGATCTTCAGAATTAGGATCTTGCCTTCCAAGGGTATCGCCTGCGGAATGATGTCGCCGTTCTGGGCCTCGTTCATCACGTAGTCAGCGAAGTTGGGACCGAACGTCTGCCTCATCTCTTCTTCGGTGAAATACCTCCAGTCGCCGCCCCTTGCGCGCGTCTGCGGATCCTCGCTGAACTCACGCGCGATCGTGGCAAAGTCCGCCCTGCGGCCCAGGAGCCTGTCGCCGAGTTCCTTAGCCCTCTGCTGAGCCTCCACTTCGTTCGTCGTCGTGTCGCCTTCGAAGACCTTGTTGGGATCGATCACGATCGCCGCGAACTGGGCGCCCCTCCGGGCCTTGAACGCTTCCTTGTTTCCGTTGTAGAAGGCCTCGATCTCGCTGTCTTTCGGCGGTTCGATCTTCCCCGTGATCTTCTCGATCAGCTTGTTGATCGCCATATCTTTTTTCAAAGACAGCTTCAGCTCGTCCTCGCCCGTTCCGCTGTCCTTGAGCTGCTTTTCCCACTGTTCCTGGGAGACGCCGCTCTCGGTCTTGCGCCGGTTGAGTTCCGAATTGACCTCTTCATCCGTCGGGACCGTCTCTTCGGCCTGGGCCTTCTGGAAGAGGACCTCCTGACGGATCAGACCGTCGAGGACCTGAAGCCGCGCGGCGGCAAGCTCAAGCGGGGACAATTTGCTTTCTTCGCCCCCGGCCTGCTGCTTGAGGATACGCTCGACCTCTTCCATCTTGATCTCGTTCCCGTTGACGGTTGCGGCGACCTCATTCGGATCGACGCCGTCCGGACCCAATCCGGGTCCGCCTGTGGTCTCGCAATTGGTGAAACTCAGCGTGAAAATCGAAACGACCGCGAGAAGAAATATCCTGATAGTAGTTGTTGGCACTTTGGCTCTGGCTCCTTGAAGTAAGACTGTCGGTAACATTGCTTGATATAGGGTAACCGTTCTGTTATAAGTATTGTTTTTGAGTTTGGGATCAAACTCTGCATACGTCATTCGGACGTCATTTTTACCGGAGGCATAAAATAATGGCTAAACAATGCGAGATCTGCGGCAAGCGACCTCTGTTCGGCAACAACGTTTCGCACGCTAACAACAAGACCCGCAGGCGGTTCAATCCGAATCTCCAGCGCATCCGCGTGATGTCCGATAACGGCGCCGCTACCCGGAAACGTGTTTGCACGAGGTGCATCAAGTCCGGCAGGATCGTTAAGGCTGTACGTGCCGCGTAAGACTTCGAGTTGCCCAAAACCCTATTGGTTGCCACAGCGCCGGATTCGTCCGGCGTTTCGTTTTTGCGGCAAACAAAGAGCTTAATTATCAACTAACGGATCAGGCATCGAGTACCGCGATGCACTCGATCTCCACTTTCGCTCCCTTCGGAAGCCCGGCCGCCGCTACAGTGGCCCTTGCCGGCTTCGTCTCGCTGAAATGCCGCGCGTAAACCTCGTTCATCGCGGCGAAATCCGCCATATCCTGCAAAAAGACCGTGGTCTTGACGACTGACGAAAGCTCCGCTCCGCCTGCGTTGAGTACTGCCTTGAGATTTACAAGAACCTGCTCCGTCTGTCCGGCGATGTCTTCTGAAACGAAATCACCGGTTGCCGGATCGATCGGGATCTGACCCGAGCAGAACAGAAGATTGCCTGCCTTCACGGCCTGCGAGTAAGGTCCGATCGCACCCGGTGCGTTTTTTGTCGATATGATCTCTTTCACGGTCGCGATCCGCTAAACAATATCTGCCGAACAAAAGGGAGATGATAGCAGAAAGGGGCCGAAAACAAAAGGGCGCCGACGTGCGCCCTTCGGGATCCTGGGGCTCAGCAAAAGCCGCGGATCGCAGCGGTTATTTGCGTTTCGTATTGTTTACTCGCTCGACGTCGATCACTCCGGAAACGTTCTTCACCGAACCGACGACCCTGTCGAGGTGCTTTTTGTCGTGCACTTCCACTGTGACCTCGATCAAGCCTTCGTCCCGCGGAGACACACTCGCACGGGCGTCACGTATGTTCGTTCTGATCTCCGAAATGGCGTTTGTGATTCCCGCCAGCATGCCCCTCCGGTCCTCGGTCGTCACGAACAGGCGTACGGACTGGATCTCGTCCTTGTCGCTCCGGGCCCATTCCACCTCGACGATCCGGTCCCTGTTCACCATCAACTGCTTTACGTTCTTGCAGCGCTTGTTATGAACGACTATTCCCTTTCCGAGCGAGATATAGCCGATAATCTCTTCTCCGCGGATCGGATTGCAGCACCTTGCTCGCGTTGTCAAAAGATTGTCAACGCCCTTGACGACGATCGCGTCGTCGCCCAGGCCGATGAACCTGCGGACCGCCGTGATCCCGGATTCGAGCCGCGTCTTCTCTTTCTTTTCCGGATCGAGCTCGTTGAACTTCTCGGGTCCCAGGTGTTTCGCGAGCACGTTCCTCGGAAGCGTCTTGCCGTACCCTACGGACGCGAAGAGGTCTTCCGGTCTTCCCAGCCCGTACTCGTTCGCGATCCGCCTCATCTCATCGTCATCGCCGAGTATCTTCTTCGGCGACATTCCGAACTTCCTAAGCTCCTTCTCAAGAAGTTTCCGGCCCATCTCGACGGATTCGGTTCTCTGCTGTTCCGCTATATGGTGGCGGATCCTCGTGCGGGCCTTCGACGTTGTGACGTAATTGAGCCAGTCCCTTGAGGGCTTTGAGTTGGGCGTGGTGAGTATCTCGACAACATTGCCGTTCTGGAGCTTTGTTCTCAACGGCACCATTCTGCCGTTGATCTTCGCACCGGTACAGGTGTCACCGACTTCCGAATGGATCGCGTAAGCGAAATCTATGGGCGTCGCGCCGCGCGGAAGTTCTATTACCTTTCCCATCGGTGTAAAGGTGTAGACGTCTTTCGGGTAAAGGTCGAGTTTCAGGGACTCGATGAAATCCTCCGAATCCTCATTGTCTTCGGTGGTCTCGACAAGTGGCAAAAGCAGTTTTTCGACGGTCTTTCTTAGTTCGTCGATGCTGCCGTCGTCCTTTTCTCCGAGCCTCTCGTCCTTGTAGCGCCAGTGTGCCGCGACGCCTTCCTCGGCGACGTAGTGCATCTCTTCGGTCCTTATCTGAACCTCGAACGCCTGCCCGCCATCCCCTATAACAGAGGTATGAAGCGCCTGATAAAGATTGTCTCGGGGGCTGCCGATCCAGTCCTTGAACCGTTCGGGGACAGGCGTCCAGATGTCATGGACGACGGAAAGCGCGAGATAGCAGTTGCGCTTTTCGTTCCGCGTGATGACTCGGGCCGCAATAAGATCGTAAACCTCTTCGATCTTTAGTTTGCGCTTTTTTAGTTTTTTCCAGAGTGAGTAGAGTCGCTTGACGCGGCCCTGGACCTCGACGAACGGGACATCATTCTCCCTCAGATTCTTGCGGATAGTTTCCGTAATGCCGTCGAGAGCTTTCTCGAGCTCGGGGCGGCGGCTCTCCACCTCCTTCGAGAGGTTCCTGTATTCCTCTGGATACAAATGCCGGAAAGAAAGGTCTTCCAGCTCGCCCCTCAGCTTACCCATTCCGAGCCGGTGGGCGATCGGCGAATAAATATCGAGCGTCTCCTGAGAGATCCTGGCCCGTTTTTCGGGTTTCAGGAACTCCATAGTACGCATATTGTGCAGGCGATCGACGAGCTTGATGATAACTACCCTCACGTCCGTGATCATCGCGAGAACCATCTTGCGCACGTTCTCGGCCTGCTGTTTTTCTTTCGGAAGATTGCTGATATGGGCGATCTTTGTGAGGCCGTCCACAAGGCGTGTGACCTCATCGCCGAAATACTCGCGGATCGTTGCGAGATCGACAAGCGTGTCCTCCACCACATCATGAAGAAGCCCCGTGGAGACACTTACGTCGTCCAGCTGCATGTCGGCGAGGATGTCGGCGACCTCTAGGGGATGCACCAGATACGGTTCGCCGGAAGCCCTGGTCTGGCCCTTGTGGTGAAGTGCCGAGAAAAGGTACGCGCGGCGGATCATCTCCACGTCCGCCTTCGGGTGGTTCCGCACGACCTTTTCGATGATGTCTTCTATACGTATCATCGCCAAACTATAAATATATCAGCTTGACTTTGCTCCTTACCACACCTTCGGCCCGTGTTTTTCTGCCACGGACAAAAAAATACGGCATCCGGTCCAAGGTCCCGGATGCCGTGGGGTGTGATGATCCCCAGGATTTCACCCCGGGGATCATACCAGTTTATTTCTCTACTGTTTTCTTGCCTTCCGCCGCGGCCGCTTCAGCCTTCTTTCGGGCCTCTTTGGCTTCCTCTTCCTTGCGGCGCTTTTCGGCAAACTCTTCGAACTTTTTCTTTGCCTCGTCAGAAGCTTTCTTGAATTCTTCCTTCTTGGCCGTATCGCCTTCCATTTCCGCGATACGGGACTTCTGAGCCAGCAGACTCGTCTTGTATGACCAGGCGGAGTCGCTTTCGGGATCTAGTTCTATCGCCTTGTCGACGTAGCCCATCCCTTCTTCGACACACTGTCTTGCCTTGGCGTATTTCTCTTCAAATTCCTCGATGCCTTCGGGCTTCGTGAATTCGAAAGTCGATTCGCCGTCCTTTTGGACCGTTTTCTTGACCTCTTGGGAGTCGGTCACTTCGTTTGCGCACGTGTACTCCTTCGTCGCCAACCCCACAAGCGCGTTCGCCCGCACATCGCCCGGCAGATCGGCGTTGTTGCCCTGCTCCAGAGACCACTCTTTCCACTTGTCATCCTGACCAAGGTTTTGGTACAGGCTTCCGACGGCCCGCACGATGCTTCCGACATTGTTCCCGGCAGCCTCGAGTTCCCTTCTCAGTTCCTCGTCCTGGGGATTAGCGGCTACGGCTTCGCGTTTCTCCTTATATTCCGCCACAAACCCGCTGAGCGCCTTCCTGTATTCCGTTATTGCTTCTTCGGCATTTCTTGTTTCCTTCCTGTTGCCGATATAGCCCGAATGGAGCGTGCGTGCCAGGAAAAGGCGTGAAGTGCGGCCCTCGAAGGTCTCGCCCTCCGGATCATACTCGACAGCCTGACGAAACAACTCTTCCGCGTGCGGGAACTGTCGCTCGTTGTAGGCGCGAGCACCGTCAACGAGACTCTTGCGGGCCATGACGCGATTGTAAAGCGAGCAGCTTCCGCCGATGGAAATGCTCAAAAGTATGAAAGCAAATATCCCTATACGAGAGATTTTCATCTTGTTCGACTCCATTGATACCGAGCTGTGTTTTGAAAGAAGGCCCGGACAAGTCCCGCGCCTTCCTTCCCGCATCTCTCGGTCTTGCTACTCGGACAGATCGTCGATCTGCAGACCCACCGGCTGCGCCCCGGCTTGCTTAACACCGTCGATCACCCTTACGACATCACCATATCTGACGCTCTTCGGCGCTTTTATAAACACGGTCTTCTCGACCTCGTTTGTGCCTTCACGATAGACCCTTCCGTCGGTACGCTCCTTGAAGACCTGCGTAAGCCTGTCGGTAAGCGGCTTGGTGTCAGAAGTGTCCCCCATCTCTTCATTGTTCAGCCTGACCTTCAGGTCACCGGCGTTTATCGAAACAACGAGGGTAAGTGGATTGGGTTTTATTTCGACGTTCGGGGGCAGATTCTCGGGTTCCGAAGGCACCTTCGCTTCGAACTGGTGCGGCTTCATCGGCGAGATGATCATAAATATGATCAGCAGCACGAGAAGCACGTCGATCAAGGGCGTCACGTTGATGTGCGGTACCGCCCCTTCCAAGGCCTTGCCGGCTCCGGTCATTCCCATAGCTCAAAACTCCTTCAAAGGCGATTCGCCTTTACTTACTTTTTGGCTTCCTTCTTCTTGTCCGCAACCAGGCCCACCTTGTCGATATCCTGTCTGCGGATCGTATCGATCGCCTGCACAACCGTCCCGTATCCGACCTCGATCCCTGCCTTGATGTAAACAATGCGCTTGTTCGGCGGTTTGCCTTCCATCTTTGCCTTGATCGTCTCGCCGAGAAGTTCAAGCGGATAGCTCTCCTTGCCGATGTAGAACGAATTGTCGGAAGGTATGGCCACAACGACGGAGGTGTCCTTTACGATCTCCTTATCCTCCTGAGGCGCGATCATGTCTCGGGGAAGATTCACCGTAACTCCCTGCTGAAGCAGCGGCGTGACGATCATGAAGATGATCAGCAACACCAGCATGACATCAACCATAGGAGTTACATTAATCTCCGAATTCAATTCGTCGGTTCCGCCAACTTTGGCTCCCATAACTGTATTCTCCGGTAAAGCACCGGGGCGATGTCGCCCCGTCATTGCTAGTTATTGAGCCTCTTGGCCCTTTGCTTCAGGAAGTAGTCGACGAGCTCGGAGGCGGAGTTCTCCATTTCAACGCTAAAGCTCGTGACTTTGTTGGTGAAATAGTTGAACAGCCACACGCCAGGAACCGCGACGCCGATACCAAATGCCGTAGCAACGAGGGCCTCTGCGATGGCGCCGCCGACGAGTCCGATGCCTGCGGATTCATTCGACGCAAGCCTTACGAAGGCGCCGATGATACCCACGACCGTTCCGAACAGTCCCACGAACGGGGCCGTCGAACCGATGGTCGCAAGTCCTGCAAGACCGCGTTTCAATTCAGCGGTCTTGACCGCGATCGCACGCTGTAGCGCACGCTTCGAGGCTTCCATCTCGTCACCGGATATCTCAGCCGTTCCCTGGTGAGCGCTGAATTCTTTAAGGCCCGATGACACGACCATCGCGAGATGCGAATCTTTGTGTTTGTCGCTGATGGTGATCGCCTCGTCGATGTTGCTGTTCTTGAGTGCCTGAGCAACCTTCGGAGCGTACTGACGCGACTGTTGTTTCGCCTTATTGTAGGTGAGCCACCGCTCGATACCTATAGCGATCAGGTAGATCGACTGGATCAGCAGAACGATAATAACAATCCAGCCCGGGATCGTAAGCTCGCTGGCGATCCTGTAGAAGGTGAACTCGAACGCTGGTTCTCCGCCTTCTTCAGCGAACATAAAGAAAAATCCAAAGAAGCCCAAAAGGCTACTCAAAAAAGTCATTGTTTTTCCTCCAAAAAGATCAGAAATTTATTATTGCGGGGTTCGATGCCTTACCGACTGTGGGGAACGGCATTTGTTCCCCACAGCAAGTGAAGGTGCCCGAAGGCGCTACTGAAAATTGTAGACGATCACACCGGATACCTCGACAGGCTGCCCGGAAAGCAGCGTCGGCCTGAATCTCGCGCGTTGGGCTGCCGACACCGCAGCCGAGCGGAGAAGCGGATGACCGCTGACTGCGCTTGCCGAGATCACGCTTCCTTCTTTGCTTATAACGATCGCTACATTGACCGAACCCTTGGCGTTGACAGCCCTTGCCGCTGCGGGGTACGCAGGCTTGGGAAGGCTGACTGCCGAACCGTTGACCACACCTTTTGAGATCCTCTTCGGAACTGCAGGCGGCGGGGGCGGCGGTGGGGGTGGCGGAGCTGCCGCGTTCTGCGGAACGGAATCGGGCGCGTCGCTGCCACCCGCCAGGCTCGAGTCAATAAAACCCGTGCCGGCTCCGGACGACCTGTCGGACGTATAGTTGTCCTTTCCTAAAGTAAACGCCCTGTCTTTCGGGATGGGCGGAACCTTAGCTCTCTCGTTGCTGACCTTGTCCGGCGCCTTTGGAGGAGTCATGTCCATCCTCGCAATCAGTTCCGTACGCGTATCAACATCTACCTTCTGCTCGGTCCTCTCCACCTCGGGCTCCGGAGGAGGAGCCTCTTCCGGTAGCGGCACGGGGGCCACAAGCATCGAAAGCTCCAATCCCTCTCCGCCAACGAAAAGGTCTGAAGTGAACAGGCTATATCCAAGTCCCGACACGAACGAGGTAAAGACAATAATAAGCGTCCCCAGCAGCAAGCCGGTCCGCCATCTGTTTACCTGAGTGTCGACCCTGGATTCGACTAATTGATCTAACATTTTATTTTACCTCTCTCTCCGGTGCCATTAGGGTCGGGGGGTAACAAAGCAAATTAAGACCGTATAAATGCCATTCAAGTATATTTGTACCCGCCTCATCTAACAGATCAGATGAACATACCGAAGTTAACAAAATGTCAGCAATCGCCTTTAAGAGCTTTCCACAAGTGCGGTGAAAAAAGACTTTGCCGGCCAGTAAATCGCAAACCTGCGGTGCTGATCCCGACCGTTTGGAGTAGTCTGAACCGTGCAGTTCTAACCTATTTAATTGACCAGCAACGCTTTGAAGTCTAAAGTCTCAACACTCGAAAGTCAAGATAAATCAAGGCATTTTATCGAAATTCTGGAGATGAAATGCCCTCGTTTCCGCACTTGAGAGGTTCCTCCCCGACCGCCGGCCGGCGCCCTGTGCGTTTACTGCGAAACCGGTCTCCTCGTGACCGAACGCCGCGCCGCGGAAGCGAGTTTTTGCTCCTTGTCGAGCTTCGACTCCTTCATTCGGGCCTCACCGAGCTTGTCCTGCCACCAGATCGCGATCGGACTCGCGATCGCTATAGTTGAGTAGATGCCGGTGATGGCTCCGACTAACAGTGCGAGTGAAAAACCTCGAAGCACCTGCCCTCCGAAAAGTACGAGCGCCATAACCGCGAGGAGAACGAGCGCGGACGTCACGATCGTCCTCGACATCGTCTGGTTGATCGAATCGTTTGTCAGATCGAAGAGCGGCTGCGTCCTCTTGAGCGTCAGGTTCTCTCTGATCCTGTCAAAAATAACGATCGAGTCGTTCACCGAGAATCCAACTAAGGTGAGCAAAGCCGCGAGCACCGTAAGGCTGATCTCCCACTGGAACATCGTAAAGAACGCAAGCGTGATCAGTACGTCGTGGAAGACGGCGATGACGGCTCCTGCAGCGTAGGTCCAGTCGTATCGGAACGCGATGAACAGGAGGATTCCGACCATTCCCAACAGCGTAGCGATGACCGCCTGGTTCCTCAGCTGCTCTCCTGCGACAGGTCCCACCGAATCGATGCCGACGATCTTGTACTTGGCATCGGGGTCAGCTTCGAGAGCAAGGTTCGGCTTAGCCTCTTGACCGAAGCTGTCGAGAGCACGACGGACAAGAGCCGGACCGGCGCTTACCTGATTCAGAGAGTCATCTGATTGCGCCGGAGCGTTCGCGTTACTGTTCGCCGCTGAATTCGTGTTCGCCTCAGAATTTGCAGTGGAGTTCGAGTTGCCGTCGGTGTTCGTCGCAGCAGCCGCTTCCGTATTCGCTGACGCGTTCGAAGCGGCGTTCCCTTCCGTATTGGAGTCGGGCGAGGCACTATTCGCCGCCGCATTGCCGCCAGTGTCGCCGTTTCCCGCTGCTGCAGGTTCCGTCGTCCCTGCGGGGGAGGCGGTAATCTCCGCCGTCACATCCGACTCACCTTCCAGAAGCGGGACCTTGATCAGGATCTCGTCGGTCTTGTCGAGCGATGCCTGGATAACCGTCTCGTTAAGCCCCACTCCCTCAAGTGCGCCGCGGATCTGGTCGTCCGTCGGCCGGTCACCCTTGAACTTCGCAGTGATCACGGTTCCGCCCTGAAAATCGACTCCCAGGTTGAAGGCGTCGGTCCCTCCGGGTGATACCTGCCTTGAGACCGCAGACACCAGGCCCGCAAGCAGAACAACGATCGAAACCGCGATGAGGGGTTTGCGGATCCCCATCCAGTTGACGTTTATATTGCTGAAAAAATCGAGCATTTCTTGTTACCGGCGTCCGCCGCCCGCGCGGCCGATCGAACCGTTTGAGCTAGATGCTGAGCTTCTTCAATCCCGGATTCTGTTCGAGTATCCAAAGGAATATCGTCCTCGAGACAAATACCGCCGAGAACAGGTTGATGATCAGGCCGAGGATCAGTGTGACGGCAAAGCCCCGGATTGGTCCGGAGCCGTACAGATACAGAATGATCGCCGCGATGATCGTCGTTACGTGCGTGTCGATGATCGTGATGAACGCGCGGTCGAATCCGAGCTCGACAGACTTAAATACAGGCTTCCCGGCCTTTATCTCCTCACGCATTCGCTCAAAGATAAGGACGTTCGAGTCAACCGCCATACCGATCCCAAGTATCAGGCCGGCAATTCCGGGCAAAGTCAGCGTCGCGTCGAGCATGATCAGCGCAGCGAGGGTCATGACCATGTTCAAAAGCAGCGCAACGACGGCATTGATGCCCGCACCCCGGTAATAGAAAAGCATGAACAAGATCACGAAGATCAGCCCGCCAACCGAGGCGCGCACGCCCGAGCGGATCGAATCCGCGCCGAGACTCGGTCCCACCGTTCTTTCCTCAAGATATTCAAGCCGTGCCGGCAATGCACCCGACTTGAGAGTCAGCGCCAGGTCATCAGCCGTCGCCTTCGTGAACTGACCGCTGATCTGGCCCTGGTCGAAGATCTGCGACTGAATGAACGCCACCGATTTGGCCTGATCGTTGAGGACGACGGCCATATAGTTGTTGATGTTCCGGCCTGTCCATTCACCGAACTTCGTCGCGCCGGCGGGCTTCAGTGAAAACGAGATCTGGTAATCGCCTTCGTTTCCGGTCTGCGAGACGGCGTTCGCGTCGCGCAGTTCGTCGCCCTCGATGATCGGAGGCTTCTCGACAACGATCCACTGGCTAGGCTGCGCCGGCTGCTTCGCGTCTTCCCCGCTAGCAGAATCGTCCCTCTCGATGTACTCGAAAACTTCGCGGTCGGGGGTCGGCGCGCCGCCGATCGTCTGAAGCGCGGCTTCCCTTGTCGGATAAGTCGCAAGGTTCGGGTTCGGCGGGCTTACCACTTTATAAAGCGCCAGCTTCGATTCGGCGTCGATCAGGTCCTTGACGCGGTTTGGATCGTCGACGCCCGGCATCTGGAGAAGGATCTCTCCCGAATCTGCAGTTCCGCGCTTTTGAAGCGTCGGCTCAGTAACACCGAACTGGTTGATACGGCTGTCGATGATCTGAATTGCCTGGTCGGTCGCCTGCTGCTTGATCAGCGACTGCGCATGGGCGGGAAGCGACCAGCTGACCGAATCGGTTTCGGTCGACGAATCCCAGTTCAGGAAATCGACCTTCTGGTTCACGGCCTTGATTATGTCCTCGGATTTCGAGATATCCGAGACGTTGAGGACCACCTCGTAGGTACCGTTCTCAGCCGTGAACGAGGTTCCCGTCACCGGAAGATTCTGCTCTTTCGCCGCATTGAGGGCGGCCTGGCTGTTGCTCGCCGTCATATCGCGCAGATATTCGTCCGTGCGAACCCTCGCAACAAGGTGAAGACCGCCTTTCAGGTCAAGACCAAGGTTTATGTTGTTTTCGAGATTGTTCTTGATTCCCTGCCAGGAGAAGTCGCTGGCCGTAAATGAACCTCTGGGACCGATCACGAGGAAGATCGCCAGGATGGTCACGGCAAGAATGATCGCCGACCTGATCAAGAGCGTCGTGTTCTTCATTATTGGTGCGTCGCTGCCTTACTTCTTTTCTTCGTCTGCCCGCTTCCCGACGACCGCCGCCTTGCCGATCTCCATGTTCGACTTGTCAGCGCTCCGGATGATGAAGCTTGTCTCGCGGACCTCGATTATCTTTCCGATGATGCCGCCGTTGGTCACGACCTCATCTCCGTTCTTGAGCCCCGCGATCATCGTCTTTAGCTCTTGCTGCTGACGCCGCTGGGGCATGATCACGAGAAAGTAGAAGATCCCGAAGATGAGGGCGAACGGAAGAAGCGTCCAAAGGAGGCTGCTTCCGCCCTGTATAAGCAGTATGTTCATCATAATTGGGCCAGATCCGATTGCGCAAAACGACAATTATAAATGAACCGCCCGATTTTGCGAAACGCAAGACGAGCTTGAGGGCAACAAATCCTCAATTTCTGCCTTCGGCACGCAGTTCAGAAAACCTTTTCCCGAACTCCCCGAACGAGCCGGTGTTTATCGACAACCGCACGTTTTTCATCAGTGCGAGATAGAAACTGAGGTTGTGGTGCGAAATGAGTATCGGCCCGAGCATTTCCTTCGCCGTATACAGATGTCTGATGTAGGCGCGTGAGTATTGGGCACAGACGGAACATCCGCAATCCTCGTCAAGCGGCGATTCGTCGTACCGAAAGCCTGCGTTCCTTATGTTCAGGTCGCCTCTCGAGGTGAACACCCCGCCCGTCCGGCCGTTCCTTGTAGGAAGCACGCAGTCGAACATATCGACACCGCGCGACACGGCCTCGATCAGATCCTCGGGCGTGCCCACGCCCATAAGATACCTGGGACTGTCTTCAGGCATCTTCGTCGTGATCGCTTCCAGGACCTCGAACATAACGGACTTCTCTTCACCGACGCTCAGACCTCCGATCGCGTAGCCGTCGAATCCGATCTCAGCAGTCAGTTCCAGGCTCTTCGATCTCAGGTCCGGAAACCCGCCGCCCTGAACGATCCCGAACAGCGCCTGCCGTCCTGAAAGGTCAGCCTCAAATGATCCGGAAGCGGGATCTACGTAACCCCGGTCGGCTCGCTCATCTTGCAATGCAACGAATCTGTCTTTAGAGCGCTGCGCCCAACGGACCGTCAGTTCCAGGCTGCGTTCGATCTCGTCTCTTCCGAGGTCTCCGGCCGGGCATTCGTCGAATGCCATCACGATCTCCGATCCGAGGGCCGCCTGGATCTCCATAGAGACTTCCGGCGACATGAACAATTTCGTTCCGTCGAGATGAGACCGGAACTCTACCCCTTCTTCGCCGATCCTCCGAAGGTCGGATAGCGAGAAGACCTGGAAGCCGCCCGAATCGGTGAGCAAAGACCTGTTCCAGCACGTGAATGCGTGAAGCCCGCCGAGACCGCCGATCACTTCAGTACCGGGGCGGATCCATAAATGATATGCATTGCCCAGGATGATACGGGCGTCGAGTTCGTCCTCAAGCCATTCGAGCCGAATCCCTTTTACCGTTCCCTGCGTGCCGACGGGCATAAAAACAGGCGTCTCGATCAGAGAGCGCCGGGTGATGAGCGTCCCGGTCCTGGCTTCGCCGTCTCGGGCCGTTACTTGCCAATCTATCGGCCGCATCGGTCAGTCTTCCTTCGGCTTGGAGTGTCGTCCGGTTTCTCCTAGCAAAGCCCAGATATTGTCGGCGCCGACCCCTGTCTCGGTAACGATCTTCCCGTATTCGTCGATCAGAACCGCGGAAGGGGTCCCGTTCATCCCGATCTTGGACGCCGTTTCGTAGTCATCTTCAAGCAGGACCGGAGCGTCTATCCCGAGCGATCGGTGATCTTCCGGATTCCCGGACGAAAAGAGCACGAGCTCGGGCCCTCCCGCATTCTTTTCGCTGTTCCATTCCTTAAGTTCGTCGATCATCCTCATACAGAACGGGCAGGTCGGGCTCCAGAAGGCCGCGATGGTCGTCTGGCCCTTAAGATGTTCGGAAGTGAACTCGTTTCCGTCGAGGTCCTCGAGGCTGAAAGGCGGGACCTGCTGGCCGATCAATATGCCCTCCGAATCGCCGTTCGCCAAGAAAAGATACTCGTCGTCTACTCCTCTCTCGCGTATCCCCTCGACGAGTTCCTTTATAGCCGAATCGCCCGCCGCATTGCGGCTCGCTATTCTGCCCTTCGGATCGATCAGCACGGCTGTAGGGGTCCAGAGCGGTCCCATCACCTCCGCCGCGCCGGCGCCTTCCTGGATGAAGATCCGGTCTGTATTCGCTTCCCCGAACTTCTCGGCATTCGCTTCGAATTCTCCGGTCGATATCAGAAGTATGTCGAGCGAATCGCCGAACTCGTCGACCCAGGCGTTGATGTCCGGGATCATCGCCTCGCAGGGATGACAAGTGGGGCTGACGAACGTTAACAGAGCGGGCCTGCCTTCGGCGACGAGCTCTGATGAAGGTATGCTGATCCCTTCGGCGCCCTTAATGCTAAAGGGAGGGATCGGCGACCCAATCGGAAGTCCCGCCTTGGGGTCGGTGACCTTGTCCCTCGTTACTTCGCGTCCCTCGTTCGAGATCACCTCGAGGATCTCGATCCTTCGTATGATCTGGCCTTGCTGATCGCTGATCTTCCTCAGAACCACGAATATCGCGATCAGAAGAGCGACCGCCGCGAATCCGATCACCAGTTGCATAATTCCTTCACCGGAGAATGTCTCCCCTCCTCTGAAAACATTCGCGCCGGGCACACTGTACTCGACGGCCGCGAGCGTTGCTGCAAGCACCGTCAGCACGACGTTCCTCGCGACGCTGCGGCCGCTGACGGGCTCGCTGTGTATCTGGCCAAAACAGTGGCAGTCCGGCGCCTTGCCTTTTGCCATCTGGACGAACATCCCGGCAGTGAATCCCGCCAAGAGGATCACGGCGGCGACGGATGCGTACCTGGCCGTAACCGCCAAGAACAGTGCGGCGGCAATGGCTATCTCGACCCACGGAAGGATTGCCGCTGCGGGTTTCACGATCCCAGCCGGCACATCGAAATCGGCGAGCGCCTTTTCAGAACCTTCACGGTCCACCAGTTTACCGATCCCTGCGGTCAGGAACACGCCTGCGAGGATCACTTTTAACAGGAGGATAAGAACTTCCATATAAGAAATCGAACAGCCGAAGATGCGTTTATCTCGGTTCCCGCTTCTTGCTTTTCTTCCTTTCCTTCAACCGTAGAGGTGTCGCAAAGAACTCGAATTCCGCGCGCAGACGGTTCTCGATGTAACGCAGGTAGGAGAAATGCAACTCGGAACCGCGTCCTCCCGACGTGAACAATACGAACATAGGCGGCCTGATTCCAGCCTGCGTAATGTACTTGACCTGAACCTTCGACCTCCCGCCCTTGCCCGGCGCCGACCCTCCCCCGCCTTTCGGCTGCATCACATTGCGCTCAAAAAACTCGTTCAGCCGCGAGGTCGGGATCCTAAGGTTCCGCGCTTCGTTCGCTTTGTGAACGAGAGGAAGAAGGCGCGAAAGCCTTTGACCCGTGAGAGCGGAAACCGTAACCACAGGGGCCCAGTCAAGGAACTTCATCTTGTCGCGCAAACCGCGTTCGAACTCGGAGGCCGTCGAGGTGTCCTTTTCCACGACCTGGTCCCACTTGTTCACGGCGATGATTATACTGCAGCCCGATTCGATGGCGTAGCCGGCGATGCTCGCGTCGAGATGCGTGACGCCTTCCACCGCGTCGATCACCAACACCGCCACGTCCGCCCGCTCGAGCGCCTTCCGGGCCATGATCACGGACAGCTTCTCCGCCATTTCCGTGGTCTTTCCTTTCCGCCTTATCCCTGCCGTGTCGATCAGGACGAATCTGTTTCCGTCCACCTCTAGCCTTGTATCGATTGCGTCTCGCGTCGTGCCGGCGATTGGCGAAACGATAACCCGCTCCTCTCCGAGGATCTGGTTCAGGATCGAGGATTTTCCGACGTTCGGCCTGCCGACGATGGCCAACCGGATCTCGTCCTCGAGCTCCTCCTCCGGGGCTTCACCGAATTCGAGGACTTCGAATAGTTCTTCGAGCAGATCGCCGACACTGGTACCGTGTTCGGCAGAAACGGGTACGACTTCGAATCCGAAACGGTAGAACTCCGCCGCCTGCTCAGAAACCTGCCGGGTTTCGGACTTGTTCGCGGCGACGATGACCGGCTTCCCTGCGTTTCGCATAAGGACCGCGAGTTCCTCGTCGAGCGGCGTAACGCCCGCCCGCGCGTCGACTACCCAGACGATCGCCTGCGAAGATCCGATCGCCGTTCCCGCCTGGATAAAAATATTCTTTGGAATCAACGCGTCGTCGTCAGGGACCAACCCGCCCGTATCGACTATCTCAAATGTCCTTGTGCGCCATTCGACGTCGCCGTAGATGCGGTCGCGCGTAATCCCGGGCTCGTCACCGACGATGGACCTGCGGCTCCCCGTCAAACGGTTGAACAACGTCGATTTTCCGACGTTCGGCCTTCCCACGATGGACACAAGAGGTTTCGACATACGGTCCCATCCGAATCTATGGGTTTTACACCAACCGAACCCTCGAAGCAAAAGTGGACTTTGCGCGGACACAAAAAAGGACCCCGAAATGAATCGGGGCCCGTCCGTTTTGTTTCCGATCGGATTAGAACCTGAAGATCGAGATTATGCCTCTTACGATGTTCTCGAAAAGATTGTTACCCCTTCCGTAGCGGCTCCGGCTGTAGTAGCCGTCCTCGTAACCCCTGCTGAATCCTTCCCGGAAATAGTGCCGGTACTCGCTTAGACCGACATAGTAGCTGTCGTAACCGTACGTTCCGTCCTGGTAGGCGTAGGTATCGCGGTAGTCGTACCGCCAGCGGTCGTTTCTGTCGGCGAGGCCTGCGCGATAGCCTTCCTCGTAACCGAGCTGCACCGCGCGCCTGAGCATCTCTGCTCCGTAAGAGCTGGTGTAGTAGTTATTTCCCCCGCGATTGTACCTGTAATCATAAACAAGGCTGTCATAGTAACGAGCCTGAGCAAGCCTGCGTCGGTCCTCGAGAAGGCGCCTGTAATACCTCTGCTGGTACTCCAGCCTGCGCGCACGATTGGACCTGCGGAGTTCCCTCATCCTGCGTTCGTACTGCTGCTGCTGCCAGCGTTCGTTCTGCCGGTATGCGTTCCGTCTTTGGACCTGAAGACTTCTCTGCTGTCCGCGATTGTAAACCTTGTACCTGCTTTGACCCCGGTCGCCCGAGTTATCGCGATTGGTACGCTGGTCTCTGCCGTTGCGGTCCCAGCGGTCGTCATCGTCGTCTCTTCTGTCACGCCTGTTGCGGTCCGCCTGCTGTTGTTGCTGCCGGCGACGTATTTCGGCCTGCCTCTGAACTTCCTGCCGTTGACTTTGTTCCCGAAGCTGTTCCGAACGTCTCTGAGCCGCACGGTTGCGTTCTATCTGCTGTCTCTGGACCGAACGCTGCTGAGCGGCGCTGCGCTGGTTCTGCCTTGCGCGTTCGACCTGCCTCTGCTGCTGCTCGCGGCGCTGTTGCGCCTGCCTGTTCTGGACCTGCTGTCGTTGGCTAGCGCGGTTCTGTTCTGCACGGTTCGTGTTCTGACGCTGGACGTCCCGGCGCTGCTGGGCGCGGTTCTGTTCCGCGCGGTTCGTGTTCTGACGCTGGACGTCCCGGCGCTGTTCGGCGCGGTTCTGTTCCGCGCGATTCGTGTTCTGACGCTGGACGTCCCGGCGCTGCTCGGCGCGGTTCTGTTCCGCGCGCTTCTGATTCTTGCTCTGTTCCGCCTTCTGGCGCTCGCGGTTCTGTCGGCCGCGATTCTGCTGCCCGAAAGCGATGTCGACCGCTCCTACGAGTAGAAGCAGGCCAACACCGGCAAGAGCCGAAGCTCTCTTGATAAATCTGGATGTCATTATTTTCCCCTCAAGTCTTGGCTTGAAAACTGTGGATTTACTTGAGTTAAGATGCAATCGCCGTTCCGCGGCCGAATCGAGGGGGAATGAGGGAATACTCGGACGATTCGGGCACGGTATAGTGTCCCTTCGGGACAATATAGGTTACCGCCGTGTCTAATTCGCTTTCTGGAAGTCGTAATTGATGAAAACGTCCAGTGCCTTTTCACCGACCTGATGCCGGATCCCAAGCGCGTTCATCCGGAGGTTTCCGGAGTCTCGAACCGGGACTGTGAACGAGAGTTTGTCCATAGAGACTATCTCGATCGGATTGATTCGGCTGTCGATCGAGCTTTGAACCATTCGAGCAACTAGTTCACTGCCCACACCGCCGGTCCCGCTCAGGTAGACATTCAGCACCCTCGCGTTACCGACAAGAGCCTTCCTGTTTCTGTCATACACGAGGTCGATGTTCGTTTCCGCCCAGCCGCGGAACTCTATGCAACCTATTAGCGGCGGATTATAGTTCCCTGTAAAGGCGATCGGAGCATATACCTTGCCCTCCCGGAATCGCACAGCGGTCCTAACTCCGTCTATTTCCCGCTTCAACGTCATCGATTCTTTGCAAGCCGGACCCGAAGACGGACCGCCAAACGAGTTTGATTCGCCGGAAACGCTTCCCGTCGTGGACACGAGCGAAACGCTCGGAGGCTCGAGTTTCGTGAATACGGCTTCCAGGAGAGCATCGAAGAACTGCTCATTGAACGTCAGCTTGATCTCCGCCGTCTGCGAGAACGCCGGCACGGCAGAGAACGTCAGTATCAGGGCGATCTTTAGAAAACTTCTCATTACTTTATTCCCCGGGGTTAAGAATCGGTCGGTATCTTCTCAACGATTCGGTCGAACCTAAAAAAGATGCGCATTCAGAAGCGGCGGGACTCCGACAAGCTCAATTCTATCATCGGGCGCGCCCCTTTCCCTTACCGCCGAAGCGGACTCAAAAAGGCCGTTCCCGACTGAAAGGAACGGCCTCTTGAGTGCTTTGGAAACGGAGAATGTGAACGATTATACCGAAAACTGTAACGTAAATGTTGCCACTGACGCTTGACCACCTTTTCTTCCGCTGTACTAAAAAGAAAGTGCGATTAGGGCGTGTGTTCCACTTTCCCGATATCGATCAGTACATTGACAAAAGTGCCGTCTGTCCGAAAAAGATTGGTGCTCCCGACTGGATTCCAACCAGTGGCCTACCGCTTAGGAGGCGGTCGCTCTATGCTGCTGAGCTACGGGAGCAGAAATCGTAAGAATACCGCTTTGGATAGAGTCGTTCAAGGCCGAGGAGGACTGAGGACTGAGGACTGAGGACTGAGGACTGAGGAGCGTGCCGGATAACGGCCACCGTGTCAATTGCCTTTCTGGGTCCCTTGTCATTTCCCGACTTCTGTCTTCATTCTCCTGTCTTTTGATCGTATACCGCCGCTCCGCGGCTAGTGGTGTTTTTCGTGTCCCGAACCCGGGCCTGCACCTTCGGGCTTACCCGGGGTAAAGGCAGATCTTCGCTGCGCGACTCTGGAGCGCGGATCATTTATCTCTGCGTTTGGTATCACGCAATCGCTACGCGATGCGCGAATATTTGTCAATGGAATCTGTGGGTTGCGCCCTTCGGGCTTACCCACGGCTAAAGGCAGGTCGTCGCTGCGCGACTCTTTCTGACTTCTGACTTCTGTCTCCTGTCTCCTTACGAATCGTATTTCAGGAAAGAGTGCACCTGGTAATCCTTAAGCTTTTCTCGTCCGTTCAGGAACGTCAGCTCAACAAGGAATCCGAGACCGATTATGTTTCCGCCGACCTGCTCCACAAGCTTGGTGACCGCCTGGGCAGTCCCGCCGGTCGCGAGTAGATCATCGACGATCAGGACATTGTGCCCCTCTCCGACTGCATCGCTGTGCATCTCGAGCGTGTCCTGCCCATACTCAAGATCGTACGAAGCGGACACCTTGACGTGCGGAAGCTTGTTCGGCTTTCTGACCGGGACGAATCCTGCACCGAGCGAATACGCGAGCGGAACCGCAAAGATGAATCCCCTGGACTCGATCCCGATCACGGTATCGATCTTCTCGCCCCGAAACTTGTCGATCATTCCGTCGACGGTCTGTTTAAGCCCGACGGCGTCCTGAAGTAGCGTGGTGATGTCGTAGAAATTAATGCCCGGCTTCGGGAAGTCGGGCACCTCTCGAATAAGTTTTTTAAGATGCTCCATATGTTGATTTTAAGCCGCGATGGCCCTTGTCCTCTTCTCTTATCGTTCGATCAGAAATGACGAATACTCACCGGCCGCGTCCGCCACGATCTCTTCGACCTCGTTCACCTCGGAGAACTTCGGCCCCGTGAGTAGATCTTCGTAAAAGTCCTTCAAGGCCCGTTCGCTTCCTTCGGCGTAAGCTTCAACCCGCCCGTCCGCAAGATTCCGAACGTATCCGACCACTTGGTGCTTCGCGGCGGACCTTTGCACAAAGAACCGGAATCCGACCCCCTGTACGATTCCGCTGACGTAAAATTTTCGCGCGATCTTCATAAGCCGGACCGGCGGCAATCCATCAGCCGAGCGACCGAAGACAGTCCGCGAGTCCCATCAGCCGGCAGGTGTAGATCGGCATTCCGCGGAGGGTGAATTTGCTTGCCGGCGTCCGTCGTAGTTCCTCTGCAAGTGCGAGGAAGTCCTTGGGCTCGTCGGTCTCGAAGCTTATAAGGTACTCCTGCTCGCTGAACCCGAAGGCGTGGGTCATGTGGATCTTTATGTTCTGGAACTTTTTGCCGACCATAAAATTCTCCCGAATCAGCGCCTCGCGCTCTTCCTCGCTCTTGTCATACCAATCGCTGTGTTTCAAGCAGGGATAGAGAAAATGATACTTCTTCGCTCCGGCGACCACGTGACGGCGGTCCTCAGCCGGAGAATCGGGAGGAACGAACATCATCTTCCTGGTAACCGAAAGATAATTGTCGGTCGTCTCCAGAAAGCTCCCCAGGTTAGTCCGGTAAAGGCGTGCCGTCATATCCTGTACAAGGTCGAGCGACGACCCGACGCGCCAGAACATAAGGTCCGCCTTCGAATCGAAACCGACCAGCGAGTAGCTGAACAGCAGCATTTCCCTCTTGTACTCGCCGAACACCTTCGTGAACTCTGATTTATAGACCCTTTTCTTCTCGTCGTTCAGCCGCCGCCATTCGGGGTTGACCCTAAAGAATATGAAGTTGACGAACTGCTTCTCGATGGGAGGAGACTTGCGAGGCTCCTTGTTGTCGGCCACCAGCCGAAGGCCGGCATTCTCGGCATCTTCGTTCTGTTTCTCTGAAATTCCCATTTCGAGCACCGGAGATCCTGCCAACGGGTCCGCGCCGGCGTGAACAATTGTGCCAACAAAAAACTGCTTTGTCCAAACCGGCCCTAGGGGTGCGAAACAGCCCGGATCCGTGCATTCGAATCTGTTGCAACTACCCGGAATTAATGCAAATATATGGCGATGCTGCGCTCCGCCGTTTCAATTTTCATCGCCGCCGTCCTTGTTTCATCCGCTTACGCGCAACAGCGACCTTTGCTAACCGAGGACATCGACATCACGCCGCCCGGCAGCATCAACATTGCCGCCGGCGCGGACTTCTTTCAAATTGCGAAGTTCCCTCTTTCTGGCTTAAGAGGCGATCTGACCAGGGTAGGCGACATTAGAATCAGGACAGGCTATGCGTCCAACGTCGAGGTGCAGCTCTCCGGCGTCGTGCAGGAGTTTCTCGCGATCGATTCTCAGACAGCGAAGCCGCCAATCCCTCTCGATATCACGGGCAGTTCCACCAGTGACTTTGGCGAAATCGTCACGTCAGTCAAGATCAAGCTGAAGAACGAGTCGAAAAACGTGCCTGCGTTCGGCTTCAAGTTCGGATACAAACTCCCCAACAGCAACGAAAAGAAGGGTATCGGGACAAATCAAACTGACATCTTTACGACCTTGATCGCCCAGAAGACCTTCGGCAAAAGGGCGGGCGGAGGTCCGAAACTGAAGGTTTTCGGGAATTTGGGCGTTGCGTTACTGACGGCACCGCTGGAAGACTTCTCGCAAAACGATGTCCTGCTTTACGGGTTGGCGGGAGTTTACACATTGAACGACCGGATCAATCTCGTCAGCGAGGTCAACGGCAGGATCAGCACGCAGTCAGGACCCGCGCCGCTTGGAACAGAGAGCCTCGGACAGTTCCGAGTCGGAACCCAGGTGAAGGCATCCGGTCTGACCTTCGACACCGCGGCGATTTTCGGTCTGACCCGCTTCAGCCCGAGGACCGGGCTCACGTTCGGCGTCACCTACCAGTCGCCCAAGATCTTCACGCCCGCACAATAAAAAACTTAGTCTCGAACAAGGTCGGAATCGATGTTGATCGGCGAGTGGCCCTTGCCGATCAGCGGCGCGCTTCTTATCGCATTGGTGACAAAGGACTTGGCGAATCGGACGGCGCTCTTGAGATCCGATCCCGAAGCAAGCCCCGCCGCGATTGCCGATGAGAGCACGCAGCCCGTACCGTGTGTCGCGTCGGTCTCGATGAATTCATCTTCGATCTCAGTCAGGTCATCGCCGATGAAAAGGAAATCGACCGCCCTTCGGACTCCGATCCTGAACTCTTCGGTCTCTTCGCACGGGATATGGCCGCCCTTTATCAGGACATTCCGCGCTCCGAGTTCTCTGATCCGGCGGGCAGCTTCTATGATCGAATCCTTTCCCTCGATATCCATCCCGGAGATCCGCTCTGCTTCCGGAATGTTCGGGGTGACTACAGTCGAGAAGGGAAAGAGAGTATCGATCAGTGACCGAAGGGCCGCGTCATCGATCAGGTCGAAACCGGAAGTCGAACGCACGACAGGATCGACCACCAGCCGTTCTACGCCTCTCTCATCGATTATCCCGGCGACTGTTTCTATAACGCCCGCGTCCGGGAGCATTCCCGTCTTCACCGCCGCAACGTCGTAGTCGTCGAACACGGGTTCGATCTGATGCCGCACGGTGTCAGGCGACTGCGATACGGCTCCGAAAACGGCTTGAGTATTCTGGAACGTAACGGACGTAACGGCGGCGGCGGGAAAGCACCCGAACGCCGCGAAGGTCCGT
This sequence comes from Aridibacter sp., assembly GCA_035513035.1. Taxonomy (GTDB): domain Bacteria; phylum Acidobacteriota; class Blastocatellia; order Pyrinomonadales; family Pyrinomonadaceae; genus Aridibacter. The sequence continues at coordinate 113,254 of DATKCW010000045.1, read as the reverse complement.
ACATCGGCAAGGATCCCCGCTCCGCCCGAGGGATCGAGGCCCGCGATGCTAAGGCACACGACCGGTTGGGTTCTCAAGGGCGGTTCGACCCGCAAACCTTCACTCTTCGCCTTTGGCCTTTGCATCAATACTACCTTCGCTAAGCGACCTGATCACGGTTTCAGTCGAGACTTGATCGCCGAACAATCTGATCGCCGCGATCCCGTCGGCGCCGGCTTTCAGCACGTCTCTAAAATTCTCTTCGTTTATTCCGCCCACGCCCAGAAGAAGCATTTCTCCCGACACTTCGGACGCTCTTCCAACATCCGCAAGCCTGTCACCGGATTCGGGTGAGGGTTTCCCCGGAGTCTCGTATACCGGACCGAAGACCGCGAGATCCGCGGAGGCATTCGCCGCTTCTGAAACTTCCTCGATGGTATGCGTGGAAACCCCTATAACGAAATTCCCGGGAACCAGGCCGCGCACAACAGACACAGGGATCGAGGTCGTCGTAAGGTGTACGCCGTGCGCACCGGCCGCTTCCGCGATGTCGTACCGTTCGTTAACAAGACAGAGCGTTTCGCGGTCCTGAAGCAATGACCGGACCTTAAAGGTTAGTTCAAAAAGGAGCCGCGAAGGAAGCCGTTTCTCGCGGATCTGAACCGCAGACACTCCGGCCTTCGAAGCGCGATCGATCGTCCTCAGCAGATTGTCGGATTCCGTTTCAAAGTTCTCAGGAGAAAGGGCGCCGGGGGTTATGAGGTAAGTGACCGGCACAGAAAGGTTGCGGTCCGGAAGACTCACTTTCGCTCCCGCGTGCGCGAGGCGGCCGCATCGGCTGCCTCCAGTTCCGCAACGCTCTTCGAGAAATGCGCGATCTCCCAGAACGCGACAAGCAGGTTGAAAACGCCGAGCCCGGTCACCGCGCCTCGGAACCAGCCTGAATCGATCACGGTATCGAGAAGGTCGAAACCCGTGACGTCAACCACATAGATCAAGAGGACATTATTGCCCCAGTCGCTTATCCAGGGAAGAAGCGTGAGAAGGATGCCCGCTTCAAGGCAGACCAGGATGAAAAGGATGACTGTCAGGCGAGCGACCATGCCGAAAGTATATCGTTTCGCGATGCCGCCGACCAAGCGCGCAGAGGTTCAGCCCGCCACAGGCTGATCGGCTCGCAGGGACTCGATCCGCGAAGCGACATCGCGGTAATCGACATCGACCGCGTAGACCCTCTCAAAGTGGGTCATCGCTTCTTCAGGCCTGTCCGACATCTCAAGCACGATACCGAGCTCGTACTCAAGGGCCTGCCTCTCTTCCGGAGAATGCTCGCGGATCTCGTAAGCGCGCTCGAACCAGATAAGCGCCATTTTGGGCATACCCTGCTCCACAAAACAATGCCCTAGCAAGGTGCAGCAGTTGTAGAATCCGCGGGACTGATCGCCTTGGCCCGCGCATTCCGCCGCATCCTGGAACTCGCGGATCGCCTCCTCGATCATCCCCATTTCTTTGTAAACGACGCCCCGGTTGTAGTGGTCCTCGAACTGTTCCGGATCGGCCGTCTCGACCTCGTTTAGCCCGAGTTCGCTCGCTATCTCGCTGATCGGGTCCGCAACGGGTTTGTCTGCCGCGGAAGAAACGTCTTCGTGATTGGAAATCTCTTCCGGGACCGCTTCCTCGTTTGTTTCGATCGCGTCAGGCGCTTCGGCAGGGCTCATCGTGAAACCGGATGTGTCATTCGCGGCTTCGTCTGCCAGTCCAAACTCGGTTCGAAGCTCCGCGATCTCTTTCCGCCATCCAAACTCGTCCTCGAGCGCCTTCAGGGACTTCTCGGCAAGGCTGGTGTAGCCCTGCTCTATATAGAACCGGATGCTTACGATCTCTTCCTCGACTCGCACTTCATCCGCGGGGCTCAGGGGCGTTTTCACAAACGCTTCGTTGCCATTTCCGTTCGTGTACCCGTTGTTTCCGACCACGATGACAAAGTCATCGACGATGGAAACCAGCGCCGGGTCGTCCACAATGGTAACCGGCACAAGATCCTCGGAGTCTATTGAAGCATTGGTGATAAGCCCGGAGCCAGCTTCATTGACGGCGGCGAACTCCGCCTCTGATTCGAGGCCGAACTGCTCAACTCGCTCTCCCGAACTCGCATCGGGCTCGCTTTCGATAAGCAGTTCCACGCCTGACGAGTCTTCCGGACCGAAATCCTCGACGAGCTTGTTGAATCGCCGCGTGCGATCGGAATCGTGCGGCACCAGAATGAGGTATTGCGAAAGCGCCCACCGCTCGTCGGAGTGCCTTCCCGCTTCATTGGCCGCTTCGCTCATCGCGAGAAGCGTCTCTCTGAGCTTCATCTGTTCTTTGCGCCAACCATAACAGCGCGCGAGCAGCCGAAGGCCGTCGATGTTATTCGAATCGACTTTCAGCAGCCTGATGAGGTGGCCCTCGAGCGTCTTCGCGTCGCCTCCGGCGAGAAGATGCTCAGATGTCATCGACAGTATCCTGACCGCCGAATCGGCGTCATCAGTTTCAAGATAGATCTTTACAAGCTCAAGGAGTTTCGGATAGTTCGCGGGTTCCCGTTCGACCAGCTTCGTAATGACCTTCTCGGCGGCGGAAGCGTCCTTCATTTCGAAGTAACAGTCGATCAAAAGGAAAATGAGGTCCTTGTTGTAAGGATCTTCCGCGAGCCTTTCCTCAAGAAAGCCCGCCGCTTCATTCACCTTGCCGAGCAGGATCTGGGCCCTCACCAGCGCGCGCACCGCTTTGCCGAATCTCTCGTTTACCGAAAGGGCGTTTCGGAATGACTCGACTGCCTCGGCGTTTTTTCCACGCTCGACGAGCCGTGTGCCGGCTTCAAAGTACGCCTTGCAGGCTTCGTCCTTTCGGTTCTTCAAGAGCTCCGCCTCAGCGATCTTAAGGCAGATCTCCGGATCACGATTGTCCAGGTCCGCGAGTTTGTGCCAAACCTTCAGCACCTCCGGACCGCGTCCTGCTTGCTCGAGCCGGTCCGCGTAGATCTTGTAGTGGGCCCTTGCCTCTGCGACGGAACCCCTTATGTGATACAGCTCGCCGAGCCTGCCTACGATCTCGGTCGAATCCGGATCCAGTTTGTAGATCTTGTTGTAAACGGCGATCGCCTTCTTCGCGAATCCCTGCTCGTGGTAGTGGTCGGCCACCTTCTTGTAGCATTCAACCGCAAGGTCGGTCTTGAGCGCCTTGACGTAAAGATCGCCGAGCATGTTATGGGTCGTGATGTCGTCCGGATCATGCAGGACAATCTGTTTGTACTCACCTATCGCCGCTTCGATCCGCCCGTTGGTGAGGTAGCGTTCGGCGTTTCGCATCGACTTGGACTTGTTAAAACTCATCGCGAGTGAGACAAATTAAGCCAAAAGGGGCCCGCCTCAAGGCTCTCCGGAGAAGGCTTTTGAAAAATAGAAGGAATGTTCTTACACTAAACCGTAGCGGCGAATTGCGGCAAAACTTGTGGCGACCCGCATTAGAAAAGTTACCACGGCCGGACAAAATGTGTCAACGTAGTTAAACATTTTTTGTCATATCAGAGCATTACGCTCAAAGCATTTAGATTCAAGAAGATGGGTCCGCTTCAAGCAGGCGGAGCTCGATGCCCGCAGTCTTCATTCGCTGACCAATATGAGAGCCTTGATACTGGCGGGAGGCAAAGGAACGCGCCTCCGGCCACTTACCGTCTATACTCCCAAGCCCATTGTGCCTGTTCTCAACAGGCCCTTTCTTGAGTACCAGATTGAGATCCTAAAAAGGGCCGGCATCGAGGACATCACGCTTTCCCTAAGTTACCAGCCCGACAAGATCGAGCACGTTCTCGGCTTCGGAGAGCAGCTCGGCGTGAATCTCCGCTACGTAACCGAATCCCAACCGATGGGTACTGCGGGAGCTTTCAAACTGGCGGCGAAGGAATTTGAAGAACCAACGGTCGTGCTTAACGGGGACATACTTACGGACCTGATAGTCACGAAACTTATAAAGCACCACCAGAAATCGGGTGCGTTGGCCACGATCGCGCTGTCACCTGTACAGGATCCGAAGCTTTATGGCCTGGTCGAGACCGGACACGACGGCAAAGTACTGGCTTACAGGGAGAAGCCCGGCGCGAACGATCTCAAAGAAGGGGATGAGAACCTTATCAATGCCGGGATCTACCTACTCGAGCGCGAGATCCTGGACCTGATCCCGGACGACGAGAACTACTCTTTCGAGTACAACGTCTTTCCGGAAGTCCTCGGAGAGGGATTGGCCTTCGGGTCATACGTGATGCACAAAGAGTACTGGTGCGATATCGGAACGCCCGAAACATATCGTCAGGCCCATCTGGATTTCATCGGCGGCAAGGTGCGTCACTTTCCGATCGACCGCGAGAAAGAGTTCGACCGGGCGACCTCTACCTTCATCGACAAGAACTCGGTGATCGATTCGGAGTGCGTCATCAAGCCGAACGTTACGATAACCAATTCCGTGCTTGGAAGAGGTGTCGTCGTCGAAGAGCGGGCGGTGATCGAGAACTCGGTCATTTGGTCGCATTCGCGGATCTCGAACTCGGCGGAGATCAGCGGCGCCGTCCTCGCCCGAAGCTGCTATGTCGGAAAGAACTGTGTCGTCACGCCCGGCGCGGTGCTCGGCAACAAATCGACGCTCACCGATTACACGAAGATCTGAACTTTCATTCCAGTTATGCCCGAACTTCCGGAAGTCGAGATCGTCGCCCGTTCGCTGGCGGAGCTTGTGACCGGACGGAAGATCGCCGTCGCGGCGCTTCATCGCGAAAAGCTTGCGCCCGATTTTTCCCCTGAAGAGTTTGCCGAAAGGCTGTCCGGCAGGACCGTCGAAGAGATAGGGCGCCGCGGGAAGCACATTCTGATCGGCCTCTCGGAGGGCACAACCCTGATCGTTCATCTGAGGATGAGCGGCAGGTTCTCGCTTCTCCGTGCGGCAGACGAAAACCCGCGCTTCACGCACGCCGAGTTATTCTTCAGCGACGAAGAAAGGCTCGTCTTCGAGGACCAGAGGCACTTCGGCTATATGAACATCGCCGAGACACCTCGTGTCCACGTAACGCCCGAGATAAGCAAGCTGGCGCCCGAACCTCTTTCCGACGAGTTTTCCCGCGAGTACCTGAAGGAGGTCCTTGAAAACACAAAACGGTCTGTCAAAGACGTGCTCCTTGACCAGACAAAGGTCTGCGGGCTCGGGAACATTTACGCGGCGGAAGCGATGTTCCTTGCAAGAGTGAATCCCGCGATCCCGGCCGACCGCGTTTCGGCTGTGAAGGCCGGTCGTCTCCATACGGCGATCAGGCACGTTCTAGCCGAATCGATCGATGCGGGTCTCGCGGCAGGGCTCGACCGTTCGAACATCGAGAACCGCTACTTCAACGGCAGCAGCAACGGCGGATGGCTCGTCTACGACCGCGAAGGCGAACCCTGCGTGAACTGCGGGCGTAGACTTACGCGAATAAAGCAATCCGGCCGCTCAACGGTGTTCTGTACCGGCTGTCAGAGGAGGTAGGGGAACAAGTGCGATTTGACACTTTTCCTGTCGAAGCGCATTATTACGTTTACTTTCGTGGTGAGTTACAGCGACTTGCGACCACGTAAAACAAACCGCTAAACAGCTAACAGGTTATACGGAAAGGCCTTGTGTTGTTTAGCACAAGGCTTTTCGGCTTTCGGGATAAACCCCGCCGCAGAGGCGGCAACCAGCAGTATGAAGAACTTCAGAGAGCTCTTGGAATCAGACAGCGTATATGTGTTTGACGGCGCGATCGGTACCCGTTTCTACGACAAGGGAATCTATATAAACCGCAGTTACGACGAGTTGAACCTGACGTCGCCCGATCTCGTCCGCGAGGTCCACGAAGAGTATGTGAAGAGCGGCGCGGACATCATCGAAACGAACACCTTCGGCGCAACCCGCCATAAACTGAAGCAGTACAGCCTTGAAAGCAAGCTCCGCGAGATCAACATCAAAGGCGTCAAGCACGCCCGCGCCGCAGCCGGCGAAACGGTGTTCGTCGCGGGTGCCGTCGGGCCTCTAGACCTTCGGATCGAGCCGTACGGGCCTACCTCACTTGAAGAAGCGAAGGAGATGTTCGCCGAACAGGCCTCTGCTCTCCACGAAGGCGGTGTCGATCTATTCGTCCTTGAGACCTTTGCCGACCTTGCCGAGATCAGGCAGGCGATCGAGGGCGTTAGAAGCGTATGCGATCTTCCGATCGTCGCGCAGGTCCAGATCCAGACTGACGGAAAGACCGTGTTCGGCGCCACAGCAGAGATGATAGCGGCTCGTCTCGACGAGTGGGGAGCCGACGTGATCGGGATCAACTGCGGCGTCGGCCCTACCCACGTGCTTCGCGCGCTCGAGGATATGCGCGCGGGCACCAAGAAGAAGCTCTCCGCCCAGCCGAACGCGGGGCTTCCGCGCGATGTCCAGGGAAGACAGTTCTACATGTGCTCCCCGGAGTACATGTCCAAGTTCGCAAAGCGCTTCATAAAGGCGGGGGCAAACTTCATCGGCGGCTGCTGCGGAACGACACCGAAACACATTCGTCTGATCGCGGATTCGGTCCGTGCGATCAGCCCGCGGAGTTCAAGGATCGAGGTTCGAAGCGACGCGCCCGCGAAAAAGCCGGACGAGCTCACGGAAGTGGAGCCGGTCTCGCCGCTCGAGCGCTCGAACTGGTCGCGCAAGATCGCCCAAGGCGAGTTCGTGACCTCCGTGGAAGTTCTTCCTCCGAAGGGAGTTACGGCGGCAAGAACGCTGAATTCCATCCGCATTCTCAAGGAAGCGGGAGTCGATGCGGTGAACATTCCCGACGGCCCCCGTGCGCAGACGAGAATGTCGGCGCAGGCGACCGCGATCCTTGTGGAACGCGAGGTAGAGATCGAAGCGGTACTTCATTACTGCTGCCGCGACCGCAATCTTCTCGGAATGATGTCCGATCTGCTCGGCGCCGCTGCGCTCGGTCTCCACAACCTTCTGATCATCACGGGAGATCCGCCAAAGATGGGACCGTACCCGGACGCGACTGCGGTCTTTGACATCGATTCGATCGGCCTCACCAACATGGTCAGCAAACTCAATCACGGTCTGGATCTGGGCAACAATCCGATCGGCGAGCCGACCGCGTTCTCGATCGGCGTCGGCGTCAATCCGGGAGCGATAAACCTCAACGAAGAGATAAAGCGGTTCGAGTGGAAGGTCGAAGCGGGAGCGGAATACGCCATCACCCAGCCGGTCTACGATACGGAACAGCTGCACGAGTTCCTCGACCGGATCGATCACGTACGGATCCCGATCGTCGCGGGCATCTTCCCTCTTGTGAGCTCCCGAAATGCCGAGTTCATGCACAACGAAGTGCCGGGTGTTCGCGTCACTCAGGATATCCTTGAGAGAATGCGGAGGGCTTCGGACAAAAGCAAAGAGCACGCGCGGGAAGAAGGCCTTGCGATCGCAAGGGAGTCGCTTGAAGAGATCAAGGAAGTGATACAGGGAGTACAGGTGTCGGCTCCTTTCGGGAACGTGAAGTACGCTTTGAAAGTTTTCGACGCGCTGAACACATTCTCGAAGGGCAGAAGAGTGACCTCGACAGCAGCGGGAGTGGAAGAATGAAGAGAGCTGTCTGTTTGACGACATTGGTTTTATTTGCCGAGATCGCGATCCTTGCCGGCGAGGGTGATTTCCGTAACTCCAGCGGGAACACGATCGGATCGCTGAAGTCGGACGGCTCGGTCCGCAACAGTTCCGGCAACACCGTGGGCTACATAAAGAGCAACGGAGACGTGAGGAACGCGAGCGGCAACACGATAGGGAGTATACGATCGGACGGGACGATCACGAACAGTTCCGGAAACACGATCGGCAAGGTAGATTCCGACGGGACGGTCCGTAACTCAAGCGGGAACACGATCGGCAAAGTGACCTCGAGCGGCGATGTGCGAAATTCGAGTGGAAACACGATCGGACGCGCGACCGGGAGCATCACTCAGCGGGAGGCTGCGGCGTTTTTCTTCTTTTTCTTTACGGAACTGCTTTGAGGACCATCCCCGGCAAATGATCAAAGAACTCGCATTCCACTCGACCCCTTTGGGTCCGCTCGTGCTGCGCGTTCGGCCTGAACCCGTGATCGGCGGCAGAGACGTTTTCGAAGTAAAGCTCGGTGAAGATTTCCTTATGTCGAGCCTTTTCACTGCCGGCGAAGAGGCGCTCGCAGATCTGGGCCTGGACGGTCTCGGCGGGGAACTGAATGTCGTAGTCGGCGGGCTCGGCCTCGGCTACACGGCAATACGCGTGCTGGAGTACGAGAACGTCGGGTCGTTGCTGGTAGTAGAAACGTTCGGGGAGGTCATCGGCTGGCATCGGGACAAGCTTGTGCCCGCGGGCGAAATGCTTTCCGGCGATTCTCGATGCCGTTTTGTGGAGGGTGATTTTTTCAAGCTGGCCGAAACAGGTTTCGATCCCGCAGAGCCCGGCCGCAAGTTCGAAGCGGTGCTCCTCGATATCGACCACACCCCCGACCACCATCTCGACGATCGGAATTCCGGATTCTACACGCGGGAAGGCCTTGAGAGGCTAAGGAACCACTTGAGGCGCGGAGGTGTGTTCGCGATGTGGTCGAATGACGAGTCGGACGATGACTTCGTGAATCTCTTACGGGCCGTCTTCGAAAGCGCCGAAGGGCACAACGTTAGATTCGCGAATCCGTATTCAAACCAGCTTGCTGTCAATTCGGTCTACGTCGCGAAGACGTAGGTCGGCGGAACCGAATAGCAGTTCGATCGACTGGCGGATGTGTAGTGTCGATGTCTGAACATTTTCCGATGTCCGGCGGTTCTTCAACCCCAAAGGCTCGAATGTTGACGTTCCGGAACCTCATCCATATTTTGTGTGGTCGGCTTTTCAAGCACAGAGAGCAGGTCGGGTCCGGTTTCGTACGAAGCGAACGAAAGGCACAGGAAGATATTGTCCGCGATCGAACTCGCTTAGAGTGCATTCCCGGCGGATCGTAGTTGGTGGATTGGTGCGGAGGTGCGCGGCAGGCGGGTCAGATGGCTGTTGCGTTCTCGGCTGTATTTACAGTCTGCATTCGAACAGGGCTTGTCAGTATTGCGTTCGAGAACTCTTGGTTTGGGCTTCTCAAAGAGTCCGTCCTCGACCCGAACCTCAGGCGATCCGGCTTACCCTGGAGACGAATCGCTCGGGTAATGCGTGCGGCGAGTTGCGTTCACTTCCAAGCTCGTTGACCCGGTCTGAAATCATTGAGACCATCTGCCGTTCGGAAGTGACCTCATTTTCCGCCATCGCCGGTTTAGGGCTTGCGGCCTTCTGTTGCCGGTTTTTCTTTATCACGCTTATTGTCTTCATTTCATTTCCTGTATTCATTTACGCACCTTAGAGTTCTCAAGGGTCTTTATGATCGTGATCTTGCAGGTGCCCCAACCCGAAGAGTTCGAACGCCCGCTGTTAGTTTACGGTTGGTGGATCGATGTGGTGGGATTTGATCGCTTGGGACACTGACGCGAAGGACTGTTTTCCGTCGCCTTCAATCAACGCGCCCCGAGTCAATACTCATAGCAGCGTTCAAAAGCGCTTTCGCCGGTTTCGTTCAACGCCGGCTGGGTACCCCGGACAATTCGCCGGCCTCCTGAAGCTAAAGGTTCGACGCGCGGTTCTGACCTTTATGCTGTCCCGCGACATCTCGACACGGCCTTCAAATGCGTGCAAACTACCCTGCGTTCAATAAAGCCTCATTTCCTCTCGGACGACTTCGCGCAGGGGAAAAGAACAAATTATCCCCGGCTTCGGCCGGAGACGGGTTCGCTCAACGGCCAGCTGGGCCCTGTTCCGGCGGTCTGCCTCCCGGGTTTGGACCCTTTCAGAGAATTCCCGAACGGCCGGCAAGAGATAAAGGGACACCCAAGACAACGCCAGAAGCATTGCAGGCAAGTATAGATAGTTAATTAAGTCCATTCTGGTCTCCCTTGTCGCCTTCTTACTATTTATCCAATTTGTTCTCGACCGAATTCCCCGCGGCAGCGGCTTTCGAAACCGCATCGGGCTGTCCGCCCTTGAGATCAAAACTTCTCACCGCCTCGCCCTCATCTTCGAAGACTTCAAAGACTGTGAGCAGCTTGGTCATCATCATCAGCTCGACAACGCTGTCACTCAGATTCAAGAGCTTTAGCTTGCCCCCGCTCTTCTCCAATGTGGTGAACCCCGCGATCAACTCGCCAAGCCCGCTTGAGTCTATACGGCCTATCTTTTCGAGATTAACAACGACAGCCAATCGCCCCTCGCCTACGAGGACCTTCAAGGCCTGCCGAAAATTTATAATGTCGGAACCTGCTCTCATCCTTCCGGAAAGATCCACTATCGTGACGTCTTTATCGCGCCGGAGCGCTACTTCAAGTTTCATAATGTTCACCAGATCCTAAAACCCGTACCCAGCCTACCTTCGCCGTTCCGGATCACCGGCTGAAGTGGCGGGAAGGACAGATATCGGAGCTTCTAAACCTCCATAGGTGAGCTAAAAAATCTCAGGCAGGACTGGTGAATTCCAGGAAAAGCTGAGAAAAGAGTAAGCAAAATTCTTTTCACTTTAGACTAAGCTTTCTTTGACTATATGTCAAATGTGGAATATATTGCGTACACACAATATGATTTCCGACTGATTTTTCTATGAGCATAGAGGTCCGCATCAACGAACTTCTCAAGGATAGGCAGAGAACCGCATATTGGCTGGCTAAGGAGACCGGTATCAGCTATACCACGATCTGGAGGCTGGGAAAGGGTGATGCCCTTGGGATCAACTTCTCAACGCTTGAGAAGATATGCCTGGCGCTCGACTGCGGTCCGGGCGAACTGCTTGTGATCGCCGCAACGAAAAGGAAATAGGGGACGCGCGATAAGGCGTCAGGTAGAACGCAGGGCCGTATCCCAAGTAGGTCCCGTCCGCGAATCTGCTCTCTCCGCCGACTGAGTGTTTCCTCTTGCCAACCGTACCCGCGGTCCCTCCGGCGGAAAGGCGCGGAACGGCTATCCGCCGTTAGCGGTGGTCACTTTCCGGAAGTGGTAGCCCATCGCAGCGAGCGTCAGGCCGTGCGCGAAATTCCGGGGATGATGGATCATCACATTGATCACGTATTTCCAGAACTGGAACCGTGCCCGGTCCCGGATGCCCAGCGTCAGCACAAGTCGAAACAGAGCCGCCAGGTCTTTTCGGATTCCAAACTCCCTTGGTGCAGCACGCACCTGTTTGAATCGCGAAAGGCAGTCGAGAGCCCGCCTGTAGTATTCACGGGGGGAGTAAATATTCGTCAGCACCTGCTTGTAGCCTTCGATCAGCCGCGACCTCTCCATCTTCGGAACAAAGTTCAATGTACAGTCCGTGTTGTTCCCCGAGCTGTCCCCGAGAAGCCGACCCTCGCGCTCCAACCGCCGCCAGAGCTGGGTGTCGGGCAGCGCGGCCAGCAAACCGACCATCGCCAGTGGAATTCCGCTTTCCCTGATGAACTCTATCTGGCGTTCAAAGATGTCTTCGGGATCATTGTCGAATCCGAGTATGAATCCCGCCATCACTTCCATTCCGAAGTTCTGGATCCTGCGCACTGATTTGAGAAGGTCCCGCCGAGTGTTCTGCCCCTTCTGAGCTTCTTTTAGACTTTCCTCGACAGGCGTTTCGATCCCCAGGAAGACCCTTTTGAATCCGGCTTCCTGCATTGACGAAAGCAGTTCTTCGTCTTCCGCAAGATTTACGCTCGCTTCGGTTATGAAGGAAAACGGATGGCTGTTCCTTTCCGACCAGTCGATAAGATCGGGCATGAACAGCCTTACATTCCGCTTGTTGCCGATAAAGTTGTCATCAACGATGAATACGAGTCCGCGCCAGCCGGTCGCGTTAAGAGCGTCAAGTTCCGCAAGCATCTGAGCGTTCGATTTTGTCCGGGGCACACGGCCATAGATCTCGATAATGTCACAGAACTCGCATTGAAACGGACACCCTCTCGAATACTGAAGGCTCATCGCGCTGTAGTCGTCAGGGTCGAGGATGCTGAAGTCCGGCGAGGGAGTTTCCGCAAGGGACGGGCGCTCTTCGGGCTTATAGAATCTCGCCGCAGTCCCTTTTTCTAACTCCTCGATAAACAAAGGAAGTGTTTCTTCGGCCTCGCCCGAAAAAATATGGTCCGCTCCCGGAAGCTGTCTTTCGCCCGTCGATACGTAGGGTCCGCCAACGGCGACTCGCTTCCCAAGCTTGTTGCAAAGGGCTACTACCTCTTCAAGCGATTCCTTTTGGACGATCATCGCGCTGACGAATACGATATCCGCCCACATAATGTCGGACTCAGAGAGCTCATCGACATTCATGTCCACGAGCTTTCGTTCCCAAGAGGAAGGAAGCATCGATGAAACCGTAAGTAAACCTAGAGGCGGGAACGCAGCCTTTTTGCCTTCGAACTTTAGCGCGTGCCGGAAACTCCAGTACGTGTCCGGAAAAAAAGGATAAACGAGCAGTACTTTCATTGAACTGATTCTCCTGAACCTCATCGGGGACAGATCTCAGCAAGACGATCATACCAAGGGTTCCTGTTCCCCCCGCGTTATTCAGCTCGCTGTCCCCTGAAGAGTTCGTACGCAACAAAACCAGGTACTCGGACCCTGGAATTTCTCGCGACCAAATTGAGTCTTCGCCGTAAGTCTAACAGGTCTTGGGCTTATATTGTGTACGAATTTTGTAAGGAGAGCGGGAACACGATCGGAACCAATCGCTCCGGCGGTCCGGAACAGCAGCGCGAACACGATCGGACGCGCGACCGGCAGCATCAGCCAGCGCGAGGCGTCTTGGTTCTTATACTTTATTCTTTACGGAGATGGATTGAAGTAGAATCAACCGCAGAAAGCGCAGAGATTCTGAAGAGAGATCCGAATTCCTTTGGATCTTTCAACAGTGGAGTTAGAGATAAGGATTTTCAATGGACCTCGTCTGGCAAACGCTGCCGTACCTGATCACCGGTCTCAGCTTCCTATTCTTTCTTGCTCTTTTCACCCACCTCAGGAAGAAACGAAGACCTAACTCTGAACCGGGACAGTTGTTTACCGGAAGGGTCAGCAGCAAGATCGAAAAGCTGTTCGATTTTCTTTCAGGTATCGGTTGATATATCGTGCCTCGCGGCGCAACCATCTGGCGTATCCCGACTGAAGCCGCCACCTAAGTCGCCCCCGTTTAGAGCGGCGCTTTGCGCTGCCCGATCGGGCGAACGCCCGATCAGAATGCGAGTCCTCGCTCACGCTTCACGACAATTCTGAAGCTATTTCTTCCTTCAGAGAAACGGAACATCCTTTGTAAATGGAACCGGATTCCTGATCGCGGAATTGGGGTAGGAGGAGGAAATTATCTGTCTTTGACGAATACTGAGTTCGATTCGCTTAAAGATCGCGCCTGCGCGCGACAGGGCAGCCCAAAGGGCTGCTCTAAACGGGGCGCTCTCACCGTCGCGGATTGAGTTAGGATACGTTCCCCTGACGCGCCGCACGCGCGTGGTGCAATCGGAAATCGGTCCAAAAATAAGAACATTCGAGTTCTCGCCCACGCTGACGCTTGGGCTACCGACACCCTCGGGCGCCTAATCCGGAAAGCCGATCTCGCGGATCACACCTTTCTTAAGCTTGTTCGGGTTGGGTTTGGGAGGCTTGACCATCGTGAACCTGTGGTTGAACCCTTCGCCGCCGGAGCCGCGTCCGCCGGAGCGCCACTCGTATTTCACGACCGCGCCGTCTTCGAACTCGTAGATCCGCTCGATCTCGTCATCGGTGAATTTCGTCGTCTCCTCGCTCGCGAACCTCGAGCGGACGTCCTCGATAATGCTGTTGGCGTAAAAATCCGCGTTCTGGGAATTCTTGGACATATGCATTTCGTACGGCCCGGACCGGGCGAGTGTCAGCCGGATGTTGTGCCTTCCGGCCGCGGATGAAGGACGATTTTACCATAAGCCCGGTTCTCGATTACTTCGCGATGGGCCTGTGGCGCATCCTCAAGCGCGAACGCCTTTCCGATCACGGGTTTCAGGTAGCCTTTCCTCAGGCCATTGCCGATCGCTTCGTGGATCTCTTCCATCGGCTCGGGCGGCGCGTTGAAAAGCGCCATCCCGCGGATCGTCGCCTCTGTTCCCATAACGAGCCGCGGATCGAACTCGAGCGTCCCGCGGCTCCCGATCACGATTATCCTTCCGAACATCGAGAGCGTCCGGAAGTCTTCCTGGAGATTCTTGTTCGCGAGCATTTCGAGAATGACGTCCACGCCGCCCGAATCCTCACGGATCCGGTCGAGGTACTCGAACTCGGGTTCTGAGGAATGGTCGTAAACGTGTTCGACCCCCTGGTCCCTTATCAGCTCTTGGCCTTTTTCCGATCCGGCGGTCGCGTAGATCTCAAGTCCCGCGTGCTTCGCCCACTGGATGGCAGCGATCCCGACCGCTCCCGATGCCCCGTGGATCAGGACCTTTTCGCCTTCTTTCGCGCCGGCTTTCTGCATAAGAGCGCGATAGGCTGTCGCACACGGGACGAAAACGCCGGCGCCTGCGTCGAACGAGACGTTCTCGGGAAGCTCCCAGACCTGATCCTCGCTACAGACGGCGTACTCGGCGTAAGTTCCGGTGACGGATCCGGCAAGATATACACGCGCACCCTTTTTGAATTTGTCCGCTCCCTGCCCCGTTTCTTCAACCGTTCCCGCGGCGTCCTTTCCTGGAATGAAGGGCAGGGGAGGAGCCGAAGCGTGTTTTCCCTCACGGACGTAGGTATCGACCGGGTTCACGCCCGCCGCCTCGATCCGGACAAGCACCTGTCCTTCTTTCGGCGTCGGTACAGAAGTGTCCTCGACCGCCATAACGTCGGGGCCGCCGTACTCTCTTACGAATATCGCTTTCATTGTCTATAGGCCTCCGCCGGACGAGAACAAAAAAGCGGGCGATCGGCCTATGCCTTTTCGCCCGCGTTCGGAACTTGCTTGAGTTAAATGTGCTTCTCGATTACCTGCGCGATCGCTTCTTTTGAGACAGCTCCGACGATCCGCTCTTGCTCCTCGCCGTCCTTGAAGAGGATCAGCGTCGGGATTCCCCTGACCCCGTAGCGCTGGGGGACGTTCATATTCTCGTCGACGTTCATCTTGAACACGCCAGCCTTTTCCTTGAAGTCCTCGGCCACCGCTTCCACGGACGGAGCGATCATCCTGCAGGGACCGCACCACTCGGCCCAGAAATCGACAAGCACCGGCTTGTCGGAACCGAGAACATCAGCTTCAAATTCGGCGTCTGTTACCGCCTTTGCGAATTCACTCATTTCGATATCTTCTCCTGAAGTTTCCTTGATCCTATAAGTTCACGCCGGACGACCTCCGGCCTCAAATGTCGTAATTGTAACAATGACAGTTACAATAATCAAGCGTCAGAACAGATTGTTTTGATAACTCTGTCGAGTGATCCCCTGACCGATCCGCTATCGCTTCTTACGATTCTCGGCTGCATCTGCCGAAGACAAGATTCTATCCCTCAGAGATCGTGTCCTCAAGCGCGGCCACAAGTTGTTCGGCATTCTCAAGTGAGAAGCACAACGGAGGCTTGATCTTGATCACGTTGTCGTATGGCCCGTCCGTTCCGACGAGGACACCGCGATACCTCAGCCGGTTTTTGACGCGCGAAGCCAGCGCCGTTGCGGGTTTCAGAGGAAAGCCGGGTTCCACAAGCTCGAGTCCGAGGAAGAGCCCCGATCCGCGGGCTTCGGCGCATTCTTCGAATCGTTTCACGAGACCGCGCAGGCTGTCGAGCAAGTGGCCGCCGACCGTCGCCGCGTTCTTCTGAAGCCTCTCGTCCTCGATCACGTCGAGGACCTCCGAACCGACCGCGCAAGAGACCGTGTTTCCGCCGAACGAACTAAAGAATTCCATTCCCGTCTCGAACGACTCCGCGATCTCGGAGGTCGTGACGACGGCGGCCATCGGATAGCCGTTGCCGATAGGCTTGCCGAGTATCACGATGTCCGGCTCGACACCGTGCATCTCGAATCCCCAGAACCGGTCCCCGAGACGCCCGAATCCGGTCTGGACCTCGTCGCTGATGCAGACTCCTCCCAAAGACCTAACAAATTCGTAAACCCTCCCAAGGTAACCGGAAGGCAGAGGCACCTGGCCTCCGCAGCCTACGACCGGCTCCGCGATGAAAGCCGCGACGGGCGATCCGTCCTCCATAACTTTCGCCTCGAGGTCGCCGAACAAATCCCTCTCCTCAGCGCCGTCGCGGAGAACGTTAGGAATCGGGGCCTCAAGGATATTGTCCGCCCTGCCCGGTCCGCCCTTTCCGGCGTATTTGTAATGGCTCACGGCGATTCCCGCACGCGTGTTTCCGTGATAGCCGTGTTCCGCGACGATCAACGTTTCAGCGCCGGTGTGCGAATGGGCAAGTCGCAGGGCGAGGTCCGTGGCGGCGCTTCCGGAATTGACAAAGAAGATCTTCTCAAGCCGCGCCGGAAACAGCGAAAGGAGCCTTGAAGAGTATTGGTTGAACTCCCGGGTCAGGTAGCGTGTATTCGTGTTCAGCTTCAACGACGCTTCCGAGACGGCCTTCACAACCCTCGGATGGCAGTGGCCTACGTGCGGAATGTTATTGTAGCAGTCCAGGTACGAATTCCCTTCCCGGTCGAACATGTACTGGAACGCCGCGGATTCCATACGGATCGGCTCGTCAAACTGCAGCGAAAGTGCGCGGCTTGTGTTAGCGAGCCGAACCATCAAGTCCTCTTCAGATGATCCCGGGTCCAACGGCTCAAACCCCGCGGCGTCACGGAAGGCGTTCTCCATTTTACGAGGGCTGATCGAGGCCCAATTGCGAAGGAACACCCACGCGAGAGAGTCGGAGATCTGCGCGTTTTTGTTCTCCGGCATTTCCCTTCTTGCCTTTGCCGACCGGCAGACGCTTATGCACGCCCTTATCGCGATCAGATCGTACAAAAGCGATATCTCTTTCTCTTCCAAAGGGTTGACGGCGCTGTACGAACGAATGAGGGGAAGCGCTCCATTGACGGGATCGTCCGACTGCAGAAGCACATAGCAAGCCGCGATCGCCAATTCGTTGACCAGCGGCGAATAGCACATATCGCCGAAATCGATTAGCGAAACGCGGCCTTCAGCGTTTACGATCACGTTCCATTCGTTCGCGTCGCCGTGGATCAGCTGTTTTTGGAGAACGGGGAACTGAGAATCTACAATCTGTTTCGCCCGAAGGAAGAAGTACTCGACGTATTTGCGGTCACTCGGATCGTCTATGAACAATAGATCGGGAACCGAGAGCGCCCAGTGCTGAAGATCCCAGGGGCTTCGCTTAGCCTCGTAGGCAAGCTCGCGTAAGCCGGAAAGCGCATCGTCGATCCGCCCAAGTAATTCACCGAGAGGTTCGAGCAGGTCTCCCCGAATCCCTTCCCTGCCCGCGATCTTTCCATCGACGAACTCGAAAAGGCCGACGATTCTATCGCGGCCTTCGATCGTCGTTCGGGATGCGAACGCGCCGTCTCGGTCCGGGATCGGCCTTGGCAAACCCTCGATCCCGCTTTTCGTAAGCTCAAGGAGAATTCTCGACTCCGCGTCGAGTTCCTCGAACAGATTCGGGACGTCTGACCTGAGCTTCAGGACGAACTTTCCATCGGCTGTGGAAACGAGATGGTTGCGGGCGTCGTAGCCGCCGAGCTCCTCGATCTCCGCGTTGCGGATCCCGAATCGGTCCTGGAGAAGTTCCTCGTACATTCAGGGCGATGATCGCTTTGGCGGCTTCAGGTCTATCGAATCAGCGCCTCAAGATCCCGAACCGTGTCCGAAGGCTCGGGCCGGTAACGATAGTCGGCTTCGACATTCGCAGAAGCGATCATTCCATCGGCCTCCACAACGTACCTCGCAGGCATAGGCAATGACCAGGAGCCTTCGCCGTTAACCCTCGGAAGGTCGATGCCAAAGTTCAGATAGACTTCCTGCAGGTATTCCGGGAGCACGTGACGGACACCGAACTTCCCTGCGACCTCGTTGCCAGCGTCGCGCAGGATCTCGAACTCGATCCCGTGCTTCTCTTTCATTTGTTTAAGGAATTCCGGCCTTTGAGGGCAGATCGCGACGAGCTCGGCTCCCAGATCGCGTATCTCGGAAAGAGAGGATTGCAGAGCTTCCAGCTCCGCGTTGCAGTAGGGTCACCAGACGCCCCGGTAGAAAGCGATAACGAGGCCTTCCGGCCGAAGAAGATCTTCCGACAGCACGGACTGTCCTGCGACGTTCGGAAGCGAGAACGAAGGGATTCGATCGCCCTTTTTCAGAGCGCGGTCCGCAACCCCCGAACTCCGAAGCTCTTCGGTCGCTCGTTCCATCCGGTCGCGGATCTCTTCGGGGATCCGCTCCTTTGCCCCTTCCCTTATAGTTTCGAGCTTCTGCGCCAGGCTCATAGTTTCTCCCGTCCAATTGTTTAGACCTGCGGATTCACGCTCATACCTGTCCGATCCAGCCGTCCTCGGCAGTCTCTTTCCAACGTTCGCGGATGGCCTCGAACTCATTCCCGGGCAGCGGCCCTTGCTCGACGTATTCCGCGTTCTGCTGCCACCTTCCCGGTTTTGTCGTGCCCACGATAGCGGACGCGACGCCTTCAACGGAAAGCGTGAAGCGCAGGGCGATGCCGATCGATTCTGCAAGCGGAAGATCGAGAAACGGATACTTCAGTTCTTCGAGACGGTCCCAATAATCCTGATGATATGTGTTCTCAGGTTTCGAATCGTGCCGCCAGACCGCGTTCGCTATCGGCCGCTTCGCGATGATCCCCATTCCCTTTTCAATGGCCTTCGGAACGGTCTGCTCGATAGCTTCCTGATCGGCGATCGAGATCGAGGTCTGTAGCGTGTCGAAGAAATCCAGATCGATCGCAAACGCGGCGTCTTCGCTGTCTCCCGAGTAGCCGGCGAAGCTGATGTAGCCTCGCTCCTGAGCTCGGATCAGGCCGTCTATCGCGTCTCCGTGCTCAAGGATCTCGCGCTCGCAGCTGTGGAGTTGGACGATGTCCAGATGATCCGTCCTGAGCCGCCTGAGACTCTCGACGATCGTGTCGATGACACCTTGTTTGGACCAGTCGCTGCGGGTGAAGCCGTCGAGTGTCCCGCATTTTGAAAAGAGCAAGACATCGTTTCGACGACCTTTCAATGCGTTTCCGATAAGCTCTTCGCTCGTGAAGTAGGCCGCCGCGGTATCGATCAGGTTCAAGCCCGAATCGATCGCCGAGTTCAGGAGCCGGTCGACGACGGCCTGATCCTCGTTCTCTCTACCGATCTCCGCGCCTCCGAACCCGAGCGCGCTGACATCGAGTCCCGTCCTGCCGAGTTTTCTGTATTCCATTACTTGCCGTACTTCTTGTCGAAATACTTGACGGATGCCTTTACGAGCTTTTTCAGGACTCCGGTGTCGATGTCGCTGAGGCGATTCACATACAGGCAGGACTTTCCGGTCTTGTGCTTGCCGAGCTCGGCCATCAGCTCGTCGTATTTATCGAAACCGTCCATTATGTAAAGCGTGAGGTTCTGCTTGCGCGGCGAGAATCCGGTTTTCAGCCAGTCGCCCTCGCGGCCCGATTCGTACTTGTAATGATACGAGCCGAATCCGACGATGCTTGTGCCCCACATCTTTGGCTCTTCGCCCGTAACCTCGGACATCAATTTTGCGAGGAAACGACAGTCCTCGCGCTTGGTCTCGTCATCGACCCCGTCGATGAACTTCTCTACGCTTGCGTCATTGAGCTTGGTCTTGAGTTCAGCCATAGGTCCTCCTGAGTGCTGAGTATTGGGAAGTAAGTACTGAGAGATGCGTGCTGAGTACTGAGTGACAAGTACCGCGCGCGTATCGAATCCCCCTGCTCTCAGCACTCATCTTTCTTCTCTCGTCTCTCAGTACTCATCTCTCATCTCTCATCTCTCGTCTCTCGGTACTCGTCGCCCTCCCTCTCCTTCCTCGCTATCATCAGACCGTCGCGGACGGCCAGAAGAATGTTGCTGACCCTTGGGTCCGAATCGATCTTCCTGTTGTAGTCGTGGAGAGCCTGTGTGCTCTCCTGCACTTCATTCCCTTCTTCGGCATTCAAAACGTCTCCGCTCCAAAGCACGTTGTCAGCGACGATAAGGCCGCCGAGCCGCAGCTTAGGGAAGACGAGGTCGAAGTAGTTCGAATAATTCTCCTTGTCCGCGTCGATAAACACCAGGTCGAGCGTCTCGTCGATACCGCCGATCACCTCCGCCGCGTCGCCGAGCCGCGCGTCGATCTGGTCGGTGTATCCAGTACGCGCCCAGTATTCCTGCGCGATCGCATTCGTGTCTTCGTCAACGTCGATCGTGATCACCTTACCGCCCGGAGCAAGGCCCTCGGCCAGGCAAAGCGCCGAATATCCGACATATGTGCCGATCTCCAGCACGCAACGAGGCGAGAGCATATTGCTCAGGAACGAAAGCAGACGCCCCTGGTAAAACCCTGAGAGCATGTTCTTGTCGTTCCTCTCCGAGAAGGTCTTCAGTCGCAGCTCGCGCAGGACCGCGTCTTCATCGGTCGTGTACTTTTCCGAATACTCTTGTATCCGTTCGTCGATCATCCCGCCTCGTCAGGAAATGCTCACAACGATCTTGCCGAAGTGCTTTCCTTCCTCCATGTACTTCAGGGCCTCCCGGACCTCGTCGAACCCGAACACACGGTCGACGACGGGCTTCAGGTACTCGTCGCTGATCCTGCGGTTCATTTCCTCGAACATCGTCCTCGATCCGACAAAGACGCCCTGCAAACGTATGGACTTCATAAGGATCGGGATTGGATCGACGCCTTCTCCATCGCTGAGTGCGCCGATGACCGCTATGTGTCCTCCCATTCTTACGGCCCTCAGCGAACGCCTGAGCGTTCCGGCTCCGCCGACCTCCACCACGTGATCGACGCCCCGCCTGCCTGTGTAGACCAAAGCGGCCTCATCCCAGTCCGGGTTCTCGCTGTAATTGAACAGGTGGTCCGCGCCAAGGATGTCGGCCCTGCCGAGCTTCTCGTCGCTTGACGACGTGATGATCGTTTTCGAGCGGTAATTCCTTGCGAACTGCAGTGCAAAGACAGATACGCCCCCGGTCCCCTGTAGCAAAACCCAATCGTCGCGCTTCATCCCGCCCGAAACGACCAGTGCGTGCCAGGCGGTCAAAGCAGCGCAGGGCAGCGTCGCCGCCTCCTTATACGAAAGATGCCCCGGGACCTTGACCAGGCCTTCTTCATTGAACACACCGAATTCGGCAAGAACGCCGTCAAGGTCGCCGCCAAGTGCGGTCCTCGCTTTGGCGTAATCGACCTCTCCGTCGATCCATCCCTGCATGAACGTCGGCATAACGCGGTCTCCCTCTTTCCAGAGGGTCACGCCCGGACCGACGCCGACGACCTCTCCGGCGCCGTCAGAAAACGGGATCAGAGGCCGCTTCAGATTCGGGTTGTATCGTCCGGTGACCATTGTCAGGTCACGGTGGTTGAGTGAAGCTGCCTTGAAACGGACGAGCACTTCGTTCTCGCCGGGTTCCGGATCAGGCCTTTCGACGGAGGCCAGGTTGTCAATTCCGAACTCTCGGATCTCGTAAGCTTTCATTTGAAGGTTCTGCAAAAAAGTTCGAACGGGCAGCCTACGGTATTCGGCAGGCCCGTTCGATTGATTTTCAACTTACCGGTCCCGGCCGCCTCCTATCCGGCGGCGGGCTCCGGCGCTTCGTTACCGCAATGTATCAGAAAACGCTTGAACTCGCTCAATATGGAATTCGCGCGGTCGGAGTTATACCAGCGCTGAAGCTGTTCCATCATCAGCGGTTTCTCGACCCCCCTTTCGCCTTCATCTCCGCGGAGTATTCCTGTGCGGCGGAAGGCCTCGGTCCCAACGTGCCCATAACCTCGGGCGTCTCAGCGTATAGACAGGTCACTTTCGGGATCGATCTGCTTCCGTTCGTGAAAAAACGTTCGATTAAGCCGGGGGATTGGTCCCTTTGAATGTAACGCGTAATGACATTCGGAGCGAGTCTCGCAGCGGCCTCGATCTAGGGGCCCTCTCAGAAACTGATCACCATCTCCTCCGGCGGAAAGCGCACCTTCTTCAGCCCGACGAGCCAGTCGTTTCCGGTCCGGTAGCCCAGCGCGCACAGCGCCGTGGACCGGTAGCCTTCCAGCCCCAGTATCTCGTCGACCTTCTCCGGCTGAAAGCCCTCCATAGGGCAGGCGTCAATGCCCATAAGCGCAGATGTCGAGAGAAGAAACCCGAGCGAGATATAGGACTGCCTCTGCGACCAGGTCAACGCGGTACCGTTCGTTTCGAGCTTTTTACGGAAATCATGGAGAAGTTTCCTGAAGTCCTCGAGTTCCTCAAGCTCCATTTCCCGGGTTTTCGCGGTGAGATCGATGAATCCGTCGATGTGCTCCTCGGTAAGCTCCTTCGACGCTGCGAAAATCACGAGGTGCGAACAATCAGTGATTTGCGGCTGATTGTTGCACGCCGGCCTAAGCCGCTTTTTCATTTCCGTGTCCGTTACGACCACCATCTTGAACGGCTGAAGCCCCCAGCTAGAGGGCGCCAGGATCGCCGCGTTCATCAGCGTTTCCCAATCCTCTTCCGAGACCTTCAACTCCGGATCGAAGCCTTTTGTGGCATATCTCCAGCGGAGCTGGTGCAGGATCGTCTTGCGCGTGGGCATTGAAGCTGATTCGGCCATAACACTCATTTTTAGTTTTCCCCTTGTATAAACATTCTGATTCGAACACCGTTCGGATCAGGCGAATACTTCGTTGCCTTTGCGCACCATAGAAATGATGTCGCTCAGCGTGTAACTCCCCAGCCGCTCTTCGATGGCGCTGTCTATCTCTTTCTGAAGATTGCACAGCACGGACTCGATGTTCTTCCCCACAGGACAGTTCTGATCGGGTTTCTGTCTGTGAAGCGAGAACACCTCGCCGTGCGAAACGGCCCGGTATAACTCCAGAAGATTAATGTCGTTCGGATCTTTTGTAAGGCAGGTCCCGCCGCTGTAGCCGGTCCTCGAAATCACCAGCCCGGCCTCATGCAGGTCGCACAGTAGCCTCCTGATCACAACGGCATTGGTATTCACGCTCTTCGCAAGATAGCTGGACTTGACTCGCTCGTCGCAGTTGTCGGCGAGCATTGTCAACACGTGGACCGCCATTGCAAACTGACTGTTAGCCATAAGTGTAACAAGAATAGTTACAAAATATGGCACGTGTCAAGTCGGTCGTTTGGAGGGGTTTGGAAGGGGCGGTAACTTTTAGTCGAGCGCCTGCTTCAGGGCGCCTTCCAATTCGGGAAAGTCGAACTTGAAGCCGGCCTCGAGCAGCTTCGTCGGAAGGACCTTCGCCCCTTCGAGAAGCAGCTTTTCTCCCATCTCTCCGAACAACAGCTTCACGCCGAAACCCGGGACCGGAATGAACGTCGGCCGGTTAAGAACCTTACCCAGAGTGTTCGTGAACGCCTCATTGGTGACCGGATTCGGCGCGGTGGCATTCAGCGAACCCTTGATCCGGTCATTATTGATCAGGAATTGAATTATCCTCACGAGATCGTGCAAAGAGATCCACGACATCCACTGGCTTCCCTCTCCGACAGTTCCGCCGAGCCCGAACGAGAAGGGAGTGATCATCTTTGCCAAGGCGCCGCCGTCTTTCGAAAGCACGATCCCGAATCTGGGGACCACCACCCGCGCGCCGAACTCTTGCGCCTTCATCGATTCGGCTTCCCATTCCTGACTCAGGTCCGCAAGAAACCCCTCTCCCGGAGGGCTGTCGTCATTGATCTCTTCGTCGCCGCGG
Organism: Aridibacter sp.; assembly: GCA_035513035.1. Lineage (GTDB taxonomy): Bacteria > Acidobacteriota > Blastocatellia > Pyrinomonadales > Pyrinomonadaceae > Aridibacter. Next base: position 89,355 of record DATKCW010000045.1, on the reverse strand, counting down.
CTTCCGTAGTATCCTACGGCGGACGCCGAAACGAATACTTTCGGCGGCGTTTCCAGTTTCGAAAGGGCCTCGACAAGCGTCCTCGTCCCTTCGACACGGCTCTTGCGGAGCCGCTTCTTCTTCTCTTCGGTCCAATACTCGCCGATGCTCTCTCCCGCGAGATGCACGACCACATCGGCACCCTTCAGCTTGGCCGCTTCTTCTTCAGGAAATCCCTCGTAGGGGTCCCAACGGACAAAGTTCTCGCTGTCGTGCTCGCCGCGGGACACGCGAAGGACCTCGTGGCCGTTGCCTTCCAGCGCCTGAACAAGCGCCGACCCGATCAAACCGGTAGCTCCTGTGACAAGAATTCTCATAAGTACACCGAGAGATGAGTACTGAGAGATGCGAGAAGCGTCAGGAACTCATCTCTCAGTACTCACCACTTTCCCTCCCTCTCCCCTGCAGGTCCCTTCTGACAAAAACGACAATCCTGTGGATCTCATCTTCGGACAGCTGGCCCTTGAAAGATGGCATAGGCAATTTTCCATACGCGATCTGCTGATAGATCTCCTCGTCCGTCCTCTTCGCCGCGTCGCCGAACCTGAGGCTCGGGACAAGCTGTCCGTCGACCTCTTTTCCAAGCGCCTCTTTGCCGTGGCAGATCGCACAGTTCTGACGGTAGATCGAGGCTTCGTAAGAATCATTGTCCGCGATAAGGACCCCTTTGTACTCGCTTCTCTGCGGCGAGCACGCGAAGCCCGCTGAGAAAATCGCGAAAGCAGCTAACACCAGTAGTTTCAACCACATCCTGACCAAACTACCCTTGTTCGGGATCACTTGATAGCGCCTTCGATCGGACTCGAAGCGCTTGCGTAGAGGCGTTTCGGCATCCTTCCCGCCTCGTATGCAAGCCTGCCCGCGCGGACCGCAAGCTCCATCGCTTCGGCCATCTTCGCAGGCTCGGGCGATTCCGCGATCGCCGTGTTCATAAGGATCGCGTCGGCCCCGAGCTCCATCGCGACCGCCGCGTCGGACGGTACACCGACGCCCGCATCAACAATGATCACCGCATCGGGAAGCTGCTCGCGCATTATCCTCAGGTTCGAGGGATTCTGGACGCCCATTCCCGAACCGATCGGTGCCGCGAGAGGCATAACCGCGGGACAACCAATCTTGAGGAGCTTGCGCGCGACGATCAGGTCATCCGAGAAATACGGGAGTACTATGAATCCCTCATCGACCAGGATCCTCGCCGCCTCAAGCGTCTGCTCGTTGTCCGGTAGAAGGGTCACCTTGTCGCCGATGACTTCCAGCTTTATCCAATCCGTACCGAGCGCTTCCCTCGCGAGCCGCGCGGTCCGCACCGCGTGTTCGGTGTCATAGCACCCGGCGGTGTTCGGAAGGATCTGCATCGAGGGGTCAAGATGATCGAGAAACGATTCGGCCTTCCGGTCGAGCGGCACGCGGTTCACGGCGACGGTCACCATCACGGCTCCCGAAGCCTTGTGGGCGGACTTCATCTCCTCGTAGTTCCGGTACTTGCCGGTGCCTATGATAAGCCTCGACCCGAATTCCTTTCCGGCAAGGGGAAATTTCTTTTCGTTTGAATTTTTGGCCATTTCTCGTCCGGCAAAGGTTCACCCTTCTTCACCGCGCAACAGTGTTTCTTTACCCCGAATTTACAGGATTCGCAGCGCAAAAGGAAATGCGGGCCGGGAATGGCTTCCCGGACCCGCACGTTGCTTCAGACGCCGGCGCCGACACTTTTTCAGGCGTGTTTCATCCGCCGCCGACGAAGTGAATGATCTCCAATTTATCCTTTTCTTTTACAGTGGTTTCGGGCCATTTCGCCTTCGGCACAACATCCAGGTTCAGCTCTACTGCTACACGCTCATTCGGCATCGCAAGATGCTCCATCAGCCTCTTGAGGTTCAAGCCTCCGGGCACGTCCCTGACTTCTCCGTTAACTACGATCTTCATTCGAGGTGCGAGATCACACTTCTTATTTCCGCCTCTTCGCTTCCGTTCATAGCCCTGACAAGTATCGCGGCCCGGCCGGACCTGAAATTCGGGATCTTGACCATCACGGCGGCGATCCCGTTCGAATCGGCCTTCGCGTGATAGATCAGCGGGCGGAAATCCGAGCCGAGCACTTTGATCATAACATTCGCTCCGTCAACCGAAGAATCCTCCGATCCTCTGCAAACCAGTACGTTCACATTCTTCCGGTCCCCCGAAACGAACTTACCGGATCCGAACAGCTTGATCTTCAGCCTTCGGTCGTTCGGTGCCGCCGAAATCGATTCTTCGACTTCCGCGACAATGTCCTGATCGATCTCAGCAGCTTCGAACGCGGTCCGGAGGGAAGCCTGTTCCTCCTCGATCACATCGACGTCATCGATAAACGGGATATCCCATACGGGCGGTGCGTCGGGCATCGGGATCCCCACGACCACCTCAGACTCGGCACCGGCCGGCTGAAGGTTCTTCGCCGACAGCTTCTTCAGATCTTCGAGCCTTCCCGAACTGATCGCGGCGCAGATCAACTTGTGCTGGCGCAGCAGCCTCGCTTCGAGCGATTTTTCGTCGAGACCGCCGTTCAGCAGATCGTTATACGGCGAACGCTTGGCCGCGAGTATGGTCCCTCGGTCAAAGACAAGCGAGAGGATCACGGGCGTTTCGATACCCTTGTCCTCTGTCTGAACGTGATACGTCACGCCGTCGTACGTAATATCTGTATTAAAACCTGTGATCACTATATTTAACGGGAATGACCGGCGGGGATTCCGTGAAGATCCGGCGCAGGATACGCCTCTCTAAAAATAGCATACGGCCGGAAAACCGGTCAACGGGTTCGTGTCCCGCGATCGAGCGTCCGGACCTCCCTTACGGACGTCTTCCGCGCACCCGCCGCAATGCCCGCAAACTACTGAAAAGATGCCGCCTTGACACTAAATTCGGCATAACTTACGATTGAGTTTGTTCAAGAGATCACAGGCTTTTTGGTTCGATTTTTATTGGCTTTCAGCTAAAAATCGGATCTCCGGCCATCGACCCCGTCGAGGGAACAATCAATGACAGAATTCAGCTTGTTTGACTACGCCCCGATACTCGTAATGTTCATCGTGGCGGCGGGTTTCGCGGCAAGCCAGTTACTTGTCGCCCAGCTGATTGGCCCTCGCAAGCGGACGGCTACGAAGCTGATGCCGTACGAATGCGGAAAGGACCCTGTGGGCTCCGCACGCGACCGTTATTCAGTTAAGTTTTACATGGTCGCGGTCGCGTTTCTTCTGTTCGACCTAGAAATACTGTTCGTCATTCCGTTCGCCGTCGCGTTCAAGTCGTTGTTGGCCGCCGAACAGTCAGGGACCGTCTATTACGGTACGATCGCGTTCGTGACGATCATGTTCTTCCTTGGGACGGTCGTCGTCGGCCTGCTTTACGAATGGAAGAAAGGCGCCTTCGACTGGAGCATTCAGGCGCGCGCCGAAGCGATCGCCGAGGCCGCGGAACTTAGGCGCAAAGGTGGTGTTTTCGGCAGGTTCAGAAAAGCCGCATAAGTTTGCAGGGCGCGCTCCGGGTCGCGCCTTTTTTCATCGCCCGGGAAGCCCGGTCTTAGACAATGGGATTAGAGAACAAAATATTCGAATCGCTTCCGGACGTCCTTACCGTGAAGCTCGACGCGGTGATCAACTGGTCGCGCAAGTCGAGCTTGTGGCCCGCTACGTTCGGACTCGCCTGTTGTGCGATCGAGATGATGAACACGGTATCGGCGAGGAATGACCTTTCGAGATTCGGGGCCGAGACGTTCCGCGCGAGCCCGCGCCAGGCAGACGTGATGATCGTCTCGGGACGCGTCTCGCGAAAGATGGCGCCGGTGCTCCGAAGGATCTACGACCAGATGCCGGAACCGAAATGGGTGATCTCGATGGGCGCGTGCGCGACCTCCGGCGGTGTATTCGACAATTACGCGATCGTGCAGGGAGTGGACAAGGTCGTTCCGGTCGATGTATATGTCCCGGGCTGCCCGCCCAGGCCGGAAATGCTTGTCCACGCGATCACGATGCTGCAGGAGAAGATAATGAAGGAGTCGGTCAAGGAGAGGACCGACACTTACGAGGACGAGTCGAGGCGGTCGATCGTTCCCGGCACGCTTCCTGTGACCGAAGGCACGACGCTGGAAGAATGCGCCAAGGACGCCGAGACCAAACCTTACTCTGTGCCCTCCGAGCACGAGAAGCGGCGCAGTTCCTAGGCCGCGCAAGTTCATATGAGCACTGAATTCGCCAGGGAAGCGATTGAAAAACTCAGGACCGGGAACGAGAACCTTGTCGCGGACGTGAAGGACGCGCTGGGCGAATACACGGCGACCGTTCCGGCGTCTTCAATTGTCGAGGTCTGCGAGAAGCTGAAGAACGAGCACGGGTTCGATCTGCTCGCCGATCTTTGCGGATGCGACCGCGGTCCGGAGGACGATCCGAGGTTCGAGGTCAACTATCATCTCTTCTCGACCGAGCATTACAATCGCGTCAGGCTGAAGGTTTTGCTGAGTGAGGACTCGCCAAACGTCGATACCGTGACGACGGTGTGGAAGACGGCTAACTGGCACGAACGCGAGACTTACGACCTTGTCGGGATCATTTTCAACGGGCACCCGGACCTCCGCAGGATCCTTCTGCCTTCGGATTTCGACGGTCACGCATTGCGCAAGGATTATCCGCTGAGGGGCTACGAGCCCTACAGCCTGACCTGAACAAGATACCTCCGGCGAGGCCGGGGGATCGTCCGGCTTGACGCGTCTTTAAGAAACGAACAGAGCAGATGGAAACTCCCGTTCAAGATTACCTTAAAACTCCCGAGGTGATGGACGAGTCCCTCGACTCGCAGATGACCATCTCGATGGGGCCTCAGCATCCGTCGACGCACGGCGTGCTCAGGCTTGAGCTTATTCTTGACGGCGAAATGGTGGTAAAGGCCAAGCCCGACATCGGCTATCTCCACACGGGGATGGAGAAGCTCTTTGAATATAAGAAGTATCAGCAGGGCATCGTCATAACCGACCGTATGGATTATCTGAATCCGCTCGGCAACAACTTGGCGTACGTGATGGCCGCCGAGAAACTGCTCCAGATCGAGATACCTCCGCGTGCGCAGATCATCCGCGTCCTGATGTGCGAGCTGCAGAGGATCGCTTCGCACATGGTCTGGCTCGGCACGCACGCGCTCGACATAGGCGCGATGAGCCCCTTCTTCTTCTGCTTCCGGCAACGCGAGAAGATTTTGAACCTGATCGAGGCCGCGTCCGGCGGGCGCATGACCCCCAGCTACTTCCGAATCGGCGGTCTGATGATGGACCTGCCGGCGGGATTCGATCGAAGGGTCAAGCAGTTCCTCGAAGACTTCCCCGCCGCGATGGACGAGTTAGAGACGCTGGTTTCAGAAAACACGATCTGGCAGAGCCGCACGAAAGAGATCGGCTACATTAGCAAAGAGGACGCTATCGACTGGGGATTGACCGGACCGTGTCTGCGGGGATGCGGTGTCGAGCTCGACCTAAGGAAGCACAATCCGTACACGGGTTACGAGACCTACGATTTCGAGATCCCGGTCGAGACCGACGGCGACGTTTGGGCGAGATTCCGCGTAAGGATGCGCGAGCTTTACGAGAGCGCGAAGATCGTCCGCCAGGCGCTGGGGCGCCTGAAGCCGGGGCCGACAAAGGCCGACGCCCCGAAGGTTGTGCTTCCGGACCGCGACGATATGCGGAAGCACATGGACTCCTTGATCCACCACTTCCTTATCGTCGCCGAAGGGTTCAACGTCCCCGAAGGCGAGGTCTACATGCCGATCGAGGCTTCGAAGGGCGAGTTGGGAGTTTATATGAAGTCGAACGGAGGCCCGAAACCGGATCGCGTGCACTTTCGCGGACCGAGCTTCGTGAACCTCTCGGCGCTTCCGGACATGTCGGAAGGTGAACTGATCGCCGACGTGGTGGCGATCATCGGCTCGCTCGACATCGTGCTTGGAGAGATTGACCGGTGAACTGTGAACTGTGAGCAGTGAGCGGTGAACGGTTAGCAGCGGCAGGGGCAGGGCTTGTCCCTGCCCCTGAGCGGCGCGAAACCGCTCACCATAGCGACCCGTTTAGCCTGCGCACTTGTGCGCAGGACTGAGAAACCGCATAAAGGATAGCCACGGAGATTTGCAGTAGTGTCGAGGTTCTTATTTTCAGTCGCCGCCTCTTTCGCCCTCGCCTTACCCGTGGCCGGCCAGGAAGTTTGCGATCTTCGGTTAAGGCTTTTTGATGACGGCAAGTCGGTCAGCGCAGGGAAAGCTGAAGCAAGTGCACGAGAACTAAAATCCGGTTCAGTTTCTTTCGTTCATCCGGAAGATGAGCAGAAGATATTCCGGGATCTGCAGCCAGCTATCTATCGCATCACGGTTCGACATCCGGAATACCGCTGGACAGAGTTTTCCTACGGCCTCGAATGCAAGGCCGAAAGTACCGGCACTGCGGCTCGGTCTGTTGACGTGCCGCTCTGGAAAGATGGAGATGAGGAGACGATCGCGGTTTACGACAAAGACGGCGACGGAAAATTGGTCAAGATCGAAGGACCGATATTCGAGGTGAAGCAACCGTCTCAAGGCGATTCCAAGAAAGACCCTAGATTTGACGGCGCTGCGTCTTCCGCTATAGACCTCGCAAAGGCGCGGCACCCAGCGGCGGCCAGGGCCTTAAATGCAGTCGGTTCAGTTCAAGTTGCGGTGATAATAGCTGAAGACGGAAGCGTGGTATTTTCAAAAGCGCTTTCCGGACACCCGTTGCTTCGGGGCGCGGCAGTTGATGCGGCATTACTGTCTAGGTTCAAGTCGACGACCATCAACGGCATTCCGGTGAAGATTTCCGGAATTATCGTGTTTAACTTTCGCTAGTAAGTAAGATCTGATGTGAAACGTATCTGGCTTCTCACGTTAGTAGCTTTGTTCGCAGGAACGTTAACGGCGACCGGAACGGTTAGACAGGAATCTATTGCCGCGCTCCAAGGCTGCGAACTCGCGCTCTCGATAATTGACAACGAAGCCGGAGAAGCGGTCGAAAGCCCCGAAGTCCTCCTGTTTACAAAAGACAGCCGCAATGTTCTCAAAGGCGAGGCGGTCGCGGGAAAGATCGTTTTCAAAGAGCTGAAAGATGGCGAGTACGGGTTCCTAGCGATCAACGAGGGATTCAAGAACAGCTTCTTCAGGATAGTGCTTGACTGTGAATCGATTGGAGAGAGCGGCAGAAAAGAGGTCCTGCTCCCGCTTTGGAAAGGCGAAGGCAACAAAACGATCGTCCTCGAATTCGCTGAGGGCGCCGATCATCTCCAGCTGAAGGACCTTGGATTGAAGAAAGAAGATGGTTCGGAATCGCCCGAGGCTCCGACCACTATCAGCCGGGGCGAAGTGACGAGTTCGGCGGTGAAGCTGTTCCGTCCTGAGTATCCGGACGTCGCCAGAAAAATGAATGTCAAGGGCGCTGTGAGCGTGAAGGTCACCATAGGCTTTGACGGTTTGATCGAGAGCGCGGAAGCCTTCGACGGCCCGAAGCTCCTGAGGGACGCCGCGGTCGAGGCTGCTAAGCGTTCCGAGTTCGGTCCAACCTATCTTATGGGCGTGCCGATCAAGATCGAGGGCATCCTGATTTACAGATTTGGAGTTCATTGAAGATCGAACGGATCAGACATCGATCCCTGATCCATGAAAATTGATACATGAGCAGCGTAGCAACAGATTACACGAACAAGATCACGGTCACGGACGAGGTCGCGAAGATCCCCGAGGCCGTGGTCGAAGAAATGCGCTCGCATCTGACTAAGTATCCGAAGGACAGGAGCCGATCGGCGCTGATCCCTCTGCTGTTCGTTATACAGCGCGAGCGCGGATATATAGACAATCCGGGCGTCAACTTCCTGGCGGAGTTCCTCGATTTAGAGGTCACGGACATATGGGAGACGGCGACGTTCTACTCGATGTTCAACTTTCATCCGGTCGGCAAGTACCACATACAAATGTGCAAGACTCTCTCGTGCAGGATAATGGGAGAGCCCGAGCTGACCGACCACGTGTGTTCGAGGCTCGGGATCGAGCCGGACGAGACGACCGAAGACGGAAGATTCACAGTAACCCGCGTGGAATGCCTCGGCAGCTGCGGTACCGCGCCGATGATGCAGATAGGCTTTGAATACCACGAGAACCTTACGAAAGAGAAGCTCGACAAGATCATCGAGGAGTGCAAATAGATATGACAAATGGCGACATCGTTCGGGGCCTTTATGAGGCATTCGCGAAGGGAGATATACCCATGATCCTTGGTACGTTCGACGAGAGCATCGAGTGGACCGAGGCCGCCGGATTCATGTACGGCGGCACGTATAGAGGCCCGAATGGGGTTCTCGAAAATGTGTTTATGAAGCTCGGAACCGAGTGGGAAGGATTCAGCGCTGTTCCCGGCAAGATCGTGGATGACGGCGACGAGGTTGTCGCGACGGGCACCTACTCAGGGAAATATCTGGCCACCGGAAGATCTATGGAAGCGCCGTTCGCGCACGAATGGACACTCCGTAACGGCAAGGTCGTGAGGTTCCGTCAGCACACCGATACGAAGTTAATTGCCGAAAGCCTGGGATTGTAATCTATGGAAATAAAGGCGATAGGCTGTGAACCGCTTCAGCTGAAGCGGATGCACATCGAGAACGGTCACACGCTGGACGTGTACTGCCGGACAGGCGGCTATGAATCGTTGAAGAAGGCGATGAGCATGACCTCGGACGAGATCATCGACGAGGTGAAGGCTTCCGCGCTCCGCGGCCGAGGCGGCGCGGGCTTCCCCACAGGGATGAAATGGAGCTTCGTCCCGCGCGATTCGCCCAAGCCGAAATACATAGTCTGCAACGCCGACGAATCGGAACCCGGCACCTTCAAGGACCGGTATCTTCTCGAACGCGACCCTCACGCTTTGATCGAGGGGATGCTGATCGGCGCCTTCGCCCTCGGAGTCGAGACCTGCTACATCTATTACCGCGGCGAGTACAAATACCTGATCGAGATAATGGACCGCGCTATTGAAGAAGCTCGGCAGGCGAACCTCGTCGGAAAGAACATCCTCGGAAGCGACTTCTCTTGCGAGTTCTACACGCACACCGGCGCCGGCGCTTATATCTGCGGAGAGGAAACCGCTCTTCTTTCTTCGCTCGAAGGCTTCCGCGGCCATCCGCGGATGAAGCCGCCGTTCCCCGCCGTCGAGGGCCTCTACGCCTGCCCGACGGTCGTGAACAACGTCGAGACGCTGACGTCCGTCCCGCAGATCATCGAGATGGGCGGAAAGGCCTGGCAGGAGCTCGGCACAGAAAAATCCGGCGGAACGAAGCTCTGGTCCGTTTCGGGACACGTGAAAAAGCCCGGGGTCTACGAGCTCCCGATGGGCTACAAGGACATGGAGCAGTTCATCCTTGAGGACTGCGGCGGAATGCTTCGCGACGACAAGAAGCTGAAGGCCTGCATTCCAGGCGGATCGAGCGTCTATGCGATGCGGGCCGACCAGATCATCGGGAAGGACGTGACTCTCGATTACGAAGGCCTGGTCGAAGCGGGCTCGATGGTCGGCTCCGGCGGCTTCATCGTCATCGACGAGACCGTCGATATGGTCGATTCGACCAAGAACCTGACAGAGTTTTACGAGCACGAGTCGTGCGGATGGTGCACGCCGTGCCGCGAAGGAACCGACTGGCTGGTGAAGATCTTCGACCGCATATGGGCGGGCGGGGGCCGGCCCGAGGACGCGCAGCTGATACTCGACCTATGCGACAACATCGAGGGCAAGTCGTTCTGCCCGCTCGGCGACGCCGCGGCGTGGGCTATCCAGGGCGCGGTCAAGCGGTTCCCGGAAGATTTCAAAAAACACCTTCTGCATAACGGAAACGGCTCCAAAACGAGCGATTCCTGATCTGCGGAAATAGTACTAAAACAGATCGCATTGTACTGAACTGCCGTTCAACCCGGTTCCGGGAGCGGCAAAGTAGAATTTTTGCGGAAATGGAGCAATATGGGAAAAGGAGACAAGAAAACAAAACGGGGCAAGATCTTCGCCGGAAGTTACGGCAAGTCGAGACCCAAACCGAACAAGAACAAGAAGCACAAGGGGCCCGCCGAAGGCGCCGAGGCGAAGAAGGAAGAGAAAAAGAAGAGCACCCCGAAGGCGGCGGAGAAGAAGCCCGTCGTGAAAAAGGCGGCCGCCAAGAAGAAGGCTGAGAAGGACGAACCGAAGGAAGAGAAAAAGGAAGCTGCTCCGGAAGAGGAATAACCGAAGCGGACGCAAGTCACGATGGCTGAAGAACTTATCAAGGTAAAGATAGACGAGCAGGAATTCGAGGTCGAAAAGGGCAGGCCTTTGATCGACGTGATCAACGAGCAGGGGTTTGGAGTACCCTCTTTCTGCTACTACGCCGATCTCGAACTGCAGGCCTCCTGCAGGATGTGCCTTGTGCGCATCGAGAAAATGCCCAAGCTCCAGGCCTCGTGCGTGATCCGGTGTAGCGACGGGATGGAGGTCACGACCAAGAGCGAGGAGATCGAGAAGGCTCAGCGCGCGATGGGCGAGTTCCTTCTCGCCAACCATCCACTCGACTGCCCTGTCTGCGACCGCGGAGGCGAGTGCGAGCTGCAGGAAGTGATCTTTGACTGGGGCGATGTCGAAGAACGTTTCGACGAGTCGAAGAACGCGCATCCCGAGAAGTTCCTTTCTCCGATCGTCGCGAATGACCAGCAGAGGTGCATCCTGTGCAAACGCTGCACGCGAGTGTGCCACGAATGGATGGGCGAGGACGCCATCGAGGCCGGAAACCGCGGGGTCAATTCAGTGATCGGCACCTACGGAGGCTGGCTCAACTGCTCGCAATGCGGGAACTGCATCGAGGTCTGCCCGACCGGAACCTTGCTCGACGGGGTTTACCGTCACGAAACGCGTCCGTGGGAACTGGACCAGACCATCACTACCTGCACGTACTGCTCCGACGGCTGCCAGTTGTCGGTCGGATCGCGCGCTGACGAGGTTCATCGAGTTGTCGCCCGGGACCGTTATGTGAACGGGATAAACGGAGAGTTCCTCTGCATAAAGGGCCGCTTCGCGCACGGCTTCGTCAATCACGGAGACCGCGTCAAGACCCCCCTCATCCGCTATAAGAAAGGCGGCAATCTGATTCCTACGACGTGGGACGAGGCCGTCGCTTTTGCGGCAGAGAAATTAAAGGAAGCGAAAAAGCCGGGAGTCGTCGCCACCTCCAGACTGACAAATGAATCGATACACACGCTGAAGCGGTTCGCGGACGAATGTCTTGACGGTGCAAGCTATGCGGTTTCAGATACTTACGACCTAAGGCCGTTCTTTGAGAACTTATCGGCGCCGCTCTGCACGCACAAGGACATACGATTCGCGGAAACGATCGTATTGATCGGCGGCGACGTCGATGAGGAACAGCCGCTGACCGCGAAACAGATACGGCAGGCGGTCCGCAACGGGGGCGCCAACCTGATCCTCGTAAACGACACGCCTAGCAGGCTTTCGCATCAGGCGTCGCAGTTCTTGCACGTCAATCCGGGAGCCGTCGAGGCGTTCGTTCTCGCGCTCGCCGATCCGTCCGCGGCCGAAACTGCCGCGGCGAAGATGGGGGTCGAAAGGGCCGAGATCGACAAGGCTCGTGAGACCGCGAACGCGACGAAGGGAGACCTGATCATCATGTTCGGAAAGGACCTCGGCTCGGAAGCGCAAGCGATAGCGGCGAGCCTTCCGTCGAGGTACGAGAACAGGAACGTGAAGCTTCATCCGCTCGCCGGATACTGCAACTCCGTTGGGGCCTCGGATCTGATGCCGGGAAGGAAGCCCGTCGCCGATGTGCTCGGCGGATCGGACGCGGTGCTGATTGCGGGAAGCCTTTCCGACGAAGAGTTCGCGGCATCCGATCTGGCTTCGAAATCCTTTGTTACGGTTCAGGAACTATTCCTGACCGACACCGCGGCGGCGGCCGACGTAGTATTTCCCGCGGCGTCGTTTGCCGAGTCGGACGGAACCTACACAAATAACGACGGATTCGTCCAGAGGGTCCGCCGGGCGATCGATCCCGTCCACCAGGCGAAGCCGGACTGGATGATCACTTCCCTGCTCGCTTTGGAGCTGGGAGTGGAGTTCGGCTTTTCGTTTTCCGCGACCGCCGTCTTCAGAAGCATCGCCGAATCGCACGAGGAGTACGAGGGCCTCCGATATCCGGACCTGAAGAACGAGACGCGTCCAGTCCAGGTAAAACACAGGATCGCTTCCGGTGTGGACGTTTCGGGGGCTATCGCGGTGTTGAGGAACAAGGTTTCGCAGTTCCCGGACGAGGCGGAGAAGATCACCGAAGTGCCGCGGGTCGGGTACAAACTGCACCGCGTCACGACGATGACAGGCAAGACTCCGCAGTTCCACCTGCTCGAGAACGGCAATCCAAAGCCCGACAATCTGCTCGTTTCGCCTTTGTTCCAGTTCAACCCGGACGGAAGTCCGAAGAAGGAAGAAGAGTCCGAAGTCGCTGCCGGTTAAGATCGCCCGCGGATCGCCGCCGGGCTCGTTTTCTGTATGGAAGAAGTTCTGAAAACCGCTTTCCCGTTCATCGTGATCAGCGTCGCGATCTTCCTCGCGTTCGGCGGTGTGATGATGATTGTCGCTTACACCGTTCTCGCCGAACGAAAGGTCCTCGGCTGGATCCAGGGCAGGATCGGCCCGAACAGGGTCGGTCCGTGGGGCCTGCTTCAGCCGTTCGCCGACCTTCTCAAGTTCATTTTCAAAGAGGACCTGGTCCCAGACAAATCGACCAAGTTCGTTTACTATCTGGCTCCACTAGTGGCATTGACGGCGGCGCTGATGCCGCTGATCGTTTATCCGTTTGGGCCACCGATCAATGTGGACCTGTCGGGCTGGCTTCCGTACGGGCTGGGCGAAGGCATCACGCAGATCCCTCTGACGATCGCGGACCTCGACGTCGGTATCCTCTACGTGCTCGCGATCACATCGGTCGGCGTGTACGGGATCGCGCTCGCGGGATGGTCCTCGAACTCAAAATATTCTCTGATGGGAGGCCTGCGGTCGTCGGCACAGATGATCTCATACGAGCTTGCGATGGGAGCCTCGGTCATCGGCGTGGTCCTGCTCGCGGGAACGCTGAGCCTTTCGGGGATCATCGACGCGCAGATCCACGCGCCGTGGTGGTCGCGCTGGTTCATCGTCCCGCAGTTCGTAGGCTTCTTTGTGTTTCTGATCGCCGCGTTCGCCGAGACGAACCGTATCCCGTTCGACCTTCCGGAAGCCGAAACAGAATTGGTCGCGGGATTCCACACCGAGTATTCGGCGCTGAAATTCGCGCTGTTCTTTATGGCCGAGTACGTGAACATGTTCACCGTTTCGGTAATGTGCGTGACGCTGTTCCTTGGCGGATGGTACATTCCCGGGCTCGATTGGCTGGCGCGGCAGACCGATCTGGTCTTGCTATTCGGCGCCGGCACGGTCGGATACGCGCTGGTCAGCCACGTGGGCTTTCTCTTGAAGATCTTCGCGTTCCTATTCCTTTACATATGGGTCCGCGGAACGCTTCCTCGATTCCGGTTTGATCAGCTGATGAACTTCGGATGGAAGTTCCTGCTTCCGGTCGCACTCGGAAACGTGATCGCGACCGTGATACTGGTCTTCATATTGAATCGCTAGGATCTCGCCGGGCGCGGCTTTGCGCCCACCCGGAACGACAGTAATTTTAAAATGGTAAGCGTCCTTTTCTTCATTCTCGCCGGACTCGCGATCGCCTGCGCGGTTTCTTGTGTTTATCACAAGAACCCGCTTTACAGCGCCATCTCGCTGATCGGCGTATTCCTTTCGCTGGCGTGCATTTACCTGACCCTGGCGGCGCCTTTCATCGCGATCGTGCAGATCCTTGTTTATGCCGGGGCGATAATGGTGCTCGTCGTGTTCGTGATAATGCTTCTGAATCTTGACGAGGACAAGCCTCTGACGCGGCTGCGGTATTTGTACCCGATCGGCGGCGCGCTCGGAGTCGTGCTTCTGGCGCAGACGCTGTTCGTGTTCTACGCAGTGACAAGGACGCCGCACGAAGCTTCTGAGCAGGGCAAGATCGTCGGCCAGACGATGAGCATCGGGACGGCGATGTACACGGAATACCTGCTTCCGGTGGAGATCGTCGGCATTCTGCTCCTGATGGCGATCGTCGGGGCGATGATAATGTCGCGGCGAATGAGCGAGCCGAACCTGGAGCTTGTTGAAGACGCGTCGGAGGGCGACAAGGCCTGACCGGCCGTTTAAGGAGTTATGGAACCTGGACTCGGATCATATCTGGCTCTCTCGGGCATCCTCTTCGCGATCGGTGCGGTGGGAGTGATCTACAAACGCAACGCGATCGGGATGTTCATGTGCATCGAGCTGATGCTGAACGCGGTGAACCTCTCGTTCGTCGCATTTTCGCGCCATTACGGCGACGTCACCGGACAGCTTTTCGTTTTTGTCGTGATGAGCGTCGCGGCGGCGGAAGCGGCGGTGGGCCTCGGCATCATCATCACGTTTTTCCGGAACCGGCTTTCTTTGGACGTGGACGACGCGAGTATCTTGAGGAATTAGGGAATTGGCCGCGGATTGCGCAGATTTCACTGATTCGGCGAGTACCGGTGTACCGAAGTTTCTGGACCGAGACTTAAGGACGATCGGAATCTGCCTGTTTTTGATCCGTGAAATCCGCGCAATCCGCGGCAGAAATAGATCGAAATCGCTTCGATTAACTCAATGTTCGAAAACAGTTACCTCAGCCTGATCATTTTCGCGCCGCTAGCCGGCGCGGTGATCAACTGGTTCTTCGGCAAGCGGGCCAACAGCGAGCTGTTCAGCGGCGCCGTCGCCTGTACCGCCGTAGGGATCTCGACCGTCGTCGCGTTTATTATCGCGTTCGGCATCGGGACCCCGCATCAGGGCGCGCTGTTCATTCCCGAAGGCAAGCCGGTCCTCGACCACATATGGACCTGGATCCACGTCGGCGATTTCCGCGCCGATTTCGGACTCGGAATGGACCGCCTTTCGGGCATCTATGCTCTGTTCGTCACCTTCGTCGGCCTTCTGATCCACATATTCGCCACCGGCTACATGCACGGGGACAAGGGGTTCTACCGCTTTTTCGCGTACCTGAACCTGTTCATGTTCTCGATGCTTACGCTCGTGCTAGCCGACAACTTCCTTCTGATGTTCGTCGGCTGGGAGGGCGTGGGGCTCTGCTCTTACCTGCTGATCGGCTACTACATCAACCGCGACGAAGCGCAGCGGGCCGCGAAGAAAGCGTTCGTGATGAACCGCATAGGCGACTGGGGCGTGCTGATGGGCGTGTTCCTTGTCTTCACGATCACAGGCTCGGTGTCATTCTTCGACAAGACCGTCGACGGCCAGCAGGTCCAGAGCGTTTTCTCGTGGATCCAGAATTCGACCAATGTTGCTCAGGCGGATCCGTTCACCTGGGGCGCGATCTTCGCGGGTGGACTCACTTCGGTCGGCGTACTTCTCTTTATCGGCGCGACAGGAAAATCGGCTCAGATCCCGCTTCTCACCTGGCTTCCGGACGCGATGGCCGGCCCGACCCCCGTCTCGGCTCTCATCCACGCTGCGACGATGGTCACCGCCGGAGTCTATCTGGTCGTCCGCTGCAATTCGATCTATCAGATGGCACCAACGGCGATGTTCATCATCGCCGTGATCGGCGCCGCGACCGCGATCTTCGCCGCCACGATCGGTCTGGCGCAGAACGACATCAAGAAGGTCCTCGCCTATTCGACCGTTTCACAGCTCGGTTATATGTTCCTCGCCTGCGGCGTGGGCGCGTTCGTCGCGGCGATCTTCCACGTGATGACGCACGCCTTTTTCAAGGCGCTTCTCTTCCTGGGCTCAGGTTCGGTGATTCACGGGATGCACCACGAGCAGGATATGCGGAGGATGGGCAATCTGAAGAAGTATATGCCGATCACCTTCTTCACGATGTTGACCGGCTGGCTCGCGATCTCGGGCATCCCGTTCTTCGCGGGCTTTTTCTCGAAGGACGAGATCCTGTACAAGACGTTCGCGGCCGAGGGTCTCGGAAGCTGGAATTACTTCCTTTGGGGAATCGGAATCGTGACTGCGGTGCTGACCGCCGTTTATATGACCAGGATGATGGTGATGACCTTCTGGGGAAGCGAGCGCTTCCACGAGGAGTTTCCCGAGGACGAGCACGCCGATCACTTTGACGACGACGATCATCACCACGAGATCCCTGCGGACTTCAAGCCGCACGAATCGCCCTGGACGATGACCGTGCCATTGATCGCGCTCGCGGTACTTTCCACCTTCGGCGGATTGATCGGAATTCCCTATGCGCTGAGTTCCCTCCCGGTCGTAAGCTCCATAGTAGGCAAGGAAGCGAATTATTTTGAACGTGTGCTCGGACCTGTGGTCAAGCCGATCGGAGCCGACAAATCGCACGGAGCAGAAGGCGAGGTGAAGCATTTTCTCGCCGAAGCGCCGGCGGAAGGCTTGGAAGGCGAAAGCGCGGCGGTGCATCATTCGCCGGAAGAGATCGCGGCGGAAAGATGGCTCGCGCTGGTCTCCGTTCTTCTCGCGGCGGGCGGTATCGCGATCGGCTGGTTAATGTTTGCGGGGAATCCGCTCAGGAAGATGCCGAAGGTGCTGGAGAGGAAATGGTATCTCGACGAGATCTACAACCGGGGGATCGTCAATCCGATCACCGAAGGCTCGAGACGCTTCCTTTGGAAGGGATTCGACCTGGGGTTCATCGACGGGACCATCAACGGGCTCGGCAGTTTCGTGACGGAGATCGGCTCGCTAGTCAGAAGGATCCAGGTGGGATTTGTCCGTTCCTATGCGGCGATGATCCTTTTCGGCGCGCTGATCGTGCTCGGATATTTCATTTATTACGCTTACAGGACGATCGGCTAGGGACTGAAGGGTCCGTCCGGGCTTTTTAAGATATGGATTTCATCAATCAATACCTTCTGACGATCCTGATCCTGATCCCTACGGTCGGGGTTGCGGCGCTCATCGCCCATCAGATCTTCTGGAAGGACGAAAGCCGCCTGAAGTGGCTCACGCTCGGCGTGACGGTGCTGAACTTCGTTCTGTCGCTGCTCTTGCTCGGCGGCCCTCAGGCAACGGCGGGCGGTTTCACGTTCGAACAGAACTCGCCCTGGATACCGGCGATCGGCGCCAATTATCACATTGGAGTCGACGGGCTCTCGCTTTGGCTGGTCCTGCTCACGACGTTCATTATGCCGATCGCGGTGATCTCGACCTGGCACGCGATCGAGAAACGCCCGCTGGCTTTCTACGCGTTTATGCTGGTGCTCGAGAGCGCGATGATAGGCGTTTTCGTCTCGCTCGACCTGCTGGTCTTTTACCTGTTCTTCGAGGCGTCGCTGGTCCCGATGTTTTTCCTGATCGGGATCTGGGGAGGCAAGCAGAGGATCTACGCGGCCGTCAAGTTCTTTATTTACACGGCTTTGGGAAGCCTTCTGATGCTGGTCGCGATCATAGCGCTTTACTACCTGCATCTTCAGGCGACGGGGACCGGGACATTTGACTACGTCGTTCTGCTCGATTCGATCTCGTCCGGAAGCCTCACGTTCGGAGGCGCTTCGGCGTACACGGGCACCCTTTTGTTCTTGGCGTTCGCCCTCGCGTTCTCGATCAAGGTCCCGGTCTTTCCTTTCCACACCTGGCTGCCCGACGCTCACACCGAGGCGCCGACGGCAGGCTCGGTGATACTTGCCGCGATCCTCCTGAAGATGGGCACGTACGGGATAATGCGGTTCAACTTCACGCTTTTCCCGGAGGCGTCGCGTGAGATGGCCTGGATCTTCATCATCCTCGCGATCATCGGCATCACCTACGGCGCTCTCGTGGCGATGGTCCAACCGGACGTCAAAAGGCTGGTCGCCTATTCATCTGTCGCGCACATGGGATTCGTGGTGCTCGGGATGTTCTCGTTCACCGAGCAGGGAATGCAGGGCGCGCTCTACACGATGCTTGCGCACGGCGTCACGACCGGAGCGCTGTTCCTTCTTGTCGGGTTCATATACGAGCGAAGGCACACCAGAGAGATCAGCGAGTACGGCGGACTTTCGAACGTGATGCCGATATACGCGACCGTTTTTGTGATAACGGCGATGGCCTCTGTCGGACTCCCGTTCCTCAACGGCTTCGTGGGCGAGTTCCTGATAATGATAGGAATGTGGTCTTCGACGATCCTCCCGGGAAGCTGGAACCAGATCGCGACAATGGCCGCCGGCACGGGGGTGATCCTGGCCGCGGTCTACCTGCTCTGGATGATCCAGAGGGTCTTCTTCGGAAAACTCACGAACGAGAAGAACAAGTCGCTTTCGGACCTTAGCCCCCGCGAGATCGGGATCATGGCCCCTCTGCTTTTCCTTATGGTCTTTATGGGCGTCTATCCGAAGCCGATCCTCGATTCCTCGAAAGCGAGCGTGGTGGAGATCCAGAGGATCGTAAGCGGCGCGACGAAAGGCGGCACGGTAACGGAACTGAATATCGACGGGCCGGAGGGCAGATAGGCCTTCTCGGGTCCTTATTCAACGATGAAAATCTTTCTTGCAGAACTGGCTGATCCGAACGTGAGCATCCCCCTGGTGCTCCCGGAAATGCTGCTTGCCGTCACGGGCATCCTCGTGATGATCTACGACAGCATCAGGCCCGGGCGCCGCAGGGTGACCGGCACGATGTCGATGGCCGGCCTGATCCTTTCGGCGGTCGCGCTTTTCTGGATCTGGTCCACACCGGGGCAGCAGCTGACCGCGTTCGGCGGGATGATCGTCGCCGACAGCCTCCGGATGAGCTTCACGGCGGTGTTTCTTCTCGTCGCGGCATTGACGATCCTGGTCTCGACCGTCTGGGTCGAGAGAGAGAACGTCCACGCCGGCGAGTACCACACGCTCCTGCTTTTCGCCACGGTCGGAATGATGTTCATGGCTTCGGGAAACGACCTGGTGATCATCTTCCTGGGCCTTGAGACGCTTTCGATCGCGACGTACGTGATGGCGGGCCTCAGGCGCCGCGATCTTCGCTCGAACGAGTCGGCGATGAAGTACTTCATACTCGGGTCGTATGCGTCAGGCTTTCTTCTTTACGGAATGGCGCTGGTTTACGGCGCGACCGGAACGACAAATGTAACGCAGATCGCTTTGAACACCGAGACTGCGCAGTTCCCCGCCCTGCTGCTTGTGGGGGCGGCGATGCTTGTGGTCGGATTCGGCTTCAAAGTCGCGACCGTTCCGTTCCACATATGGACGCCGGACGTTTACGAAGGCGCCCCGACTCCGGTCACGGGCTTTATGGCGGCCGGGCCAAAGGCGGCGGGCTTCGCCTCGTTCATCCGGGTATTCGTCCTCGGATTTCCCCTGGTCGTCGGTGTCCAGGCGTCCGAGTTCCTTCACGATTCGTGGATAACCGCGCTGACCGTGATGGCCATCCTGACGATGACCGTCGGCAACATCGCTGCAATCGTGCAGAACAACGTGAAGCGAATGCTCGCGTATTCGTCGATCGCGCACGCCGGGTACGCGATGGTCGGATTCATCGGCGCGGGAGTGGCGAAAACAGCTTCGGGCCGCGACGACGCGATCGCGGCGGTTGCGTTCTATATGCTCACCTACGCGGTGACGAACCTCGGCGCGTTCGCGATCGTCACGCTCGTGGCCCGTAAGAACGATCGCCGGACCGAGTTCGAGGATTACAACGGCATAGGCTTCCGCTCACCCGTCCTCGCGTTCTCGTTATCGCTGTTCATGCTTTCCCTGCTCGGGCTTCCGCTTACGGCGGGATTCATCGGCAAGGTGCTTGTGTTCAGGCCGGCGCTTGAGGCGGGCACATCGCTGATGGTCTTCCTGGTCGTGATCGCCGTGATCAATACGGCGATATCGGCTTACTATTACCTGAGGCTGGTCGTCGTGATGTTCTTCAGGGAAAGGACGGAAGAATGGCTGCAGCCGAAGATGCCTACGGCGCTTGCGGCAGTACTTGCGATCACGATCATAGGCGTCTTCTACCTCGGCATCTTCGGGAACAACGTGATCGAAATGTTCTCGAAATATCCCGTGAGCGTCGATATGCGGTAGCCGCGGCGGACAACGGCCGGATGATGGATTTGGCGGTCGCTGGACGCCTTGGTTTTTTGGAGAGGGACGAAATGGCAGAAGGCGAGGTCTCGGGATACCGTGAGGTCGACATCGACGGCTGGAACCGGCGTTCGGCGTTCGGATTCTTCCGAGAGTTCGAGGACCCTTTCTTCAATATGACCGCGCCTGTGGACGTGACCCGGCTGAAGGAACTGTCCGGAGAGAAGGGCTATTCGTTCGCCATCGCGGCTCTGTACTGCTCGCAGATGGCATTAAACGGAATCGACGAGTTCCGTATGAGGTTCGTCGAAGGCAGTCTTTTGATCTTCGACCTTGTAGAGGCGACCCAGACGATATTGCTCGAGGACGGAAGCTTCGGGTTCTGCTACTTCCCCTGGCGCGAGGATCTTTCGGAGTTCAACTCTCTCGGGAAAAAACAGGCTGAAAAGTATAAGGATATTGCGACCTTCGACGTCGAGAACGGCCGTTACGACCTCGTTTATTACTCGGTGATCCCCTGGATCTCGTTCACGAGCTTCAAACACGCTTCGCGCTCTGACAACACGCGTACCATTCCGCGGATCGTCTTCGGTAAAACCTACGAAGACGGCGCCTCGGTGAAAATGCCGGTATCCGTCGAGGTTAACCACGCCGTGATGGACGGTCTGCACGTCGGCAAATATTTCGAGCGCCTTCAGGCCGCGCTCGACGGCGCCGCGTGACGCAGTCTGCTATCGGAAAGCATTTATGACAGTCGCAGAAGAGATCGCCGCATCGATGGGAGCCGACTGGCTTCCGGTAGTGTACGAAGAAAAGGTCAGGAGCCTCAGGACCCGCTCTTACGATTTCGAGGTCCCTCAGCGGGAGAACAGCGCCGAGATACTGCATACTCTCCTCGGGATCGAGCTTAAGGTCGGGAAGAGAAGGATGGCCTGCCCGGACCTTTCGACAGCGAGATATTTGCGGGTTTTCGCGAGGCTGGGCTGTCGGAGCGTGGCGGTCCCGTACGATGTTTCGGTCATACCAGGCCTGGCCGACGAGCTCGAATCATCCTGGCAAATAGCGATTCTACGGATCGGCGAGAGGACAAAGAGCGATTCGCAGGCGGCGCGGTCCAGGATCCGTTCCCTTGTGGTCCGGGCGATGCGCGACGAGATCGCAAAGATAGGTGCCGGCGAAAAGATGCCGCTCTTCAGGACCAGCACGAAGCAACGGAAGTGACTCATCCGGCCTCTGAGCCGTTTGATTTTTGTCACCCCTTGGGTTACAACAATTTCAGCCGTAGTTTTAACTGATCACTATGTTTGACGCTGCGCCTGCCTTGCACAACACGCTCTCGTTGCCATTTCCTTATAACCAGAAGACTTTCTGCCGTTACGAGCCGATCGAGCAGAAGATAGATCACGCGCGCGTGTTGATCGTTAACGACCTTTTGCGGTACGAGTCGGATCTTTCGGACCTGGCGAGAGAGGAATGGAAGGGAGAGATAAAACAGCAGCTCCGTCTGGAGAACAAGCTGTCGCAGATGGCGTGCGACAACATAGCCAAGAACGTCCAGAGGCTCGTGAAACAGCCGAAAACGCTGACGGTCCATCTTTCGGAGATCGCCGAAGCGGCCGAGTCGTTCGAGCCCGAAGCGATCGTTCTCAGCGGCACGCTCTCGGACTTCGACCAGTACAATCCCGAGTTCATCGCGGCTTTCAACAGGTTCATCACCAGGACCACGATCCCCGTTCTGGGCATCTGCGGCGGACATCAGTTGGTCGGTCAGGCATTCGGAGGCGTGATCAAGACCCTCGACGGATTCTTGCCGCACGAGAAGCGAAATAACCGAGTTACCGAGTTCCAGTACCGATATGTCAAGATCATCGACACGGCGGATCCCATATTCGCCGGGCTTGACGATCCGAACAGCGGAATCTGGCAGGACTATACTTTGGAAGGCCACCTGCTGAGGGTCTGGCAGAATCACGGGCTGGAGATCGTAGGGGTCCCCGACAGATTCAAGCATCTTGCAAAGGCTTATCTGTGCGAGAACCAGATGATGGTCAAGCGCTCGGAGGGACAGCTGATCTACACCGTCCAGTTCCATCTTGAGAAGTCGTTCGAAGACTGGTCAAAGAACCCCACCCGCTGGGAACATCCGAACGAATCCAGGGACGGCCGGATCCTGTTCGAGAACTTCCTGATACTCGCGAACGAACACATCCGCTGAAATCGGAAACCAGCAAATCATCCGCTTTCATTTAATTGCCCCCGGCTTCAGCCGGGGGCAATTGATATCACCTGACGGCCCGCCCGGTTCGTCAAACAACCACCCAAACAAAACGGCCGGCATTCCTGCCAGCCTCTCATATGTCGTAAATGTCCGGTCCGGTCTAGCTTCCGGCGGCATCCTCGTCCGCGCTTGAACCACTGGATTCAGAAATCTGCACGCGCGAACCGGCGTCAGGCGAGTTGATCTCGATCTCCGAACTGTCCAGAGGCTCGAGCGATCCGGAACTGCTCCGCGCGATCTTGGGCCGCTGGCGGTATTTGTCGAGCTTCGTTTCGAAGATCTCAACCTTGTTCGCCAGTTGGTCTGCAGACATGCTCAGGACTGAATCGGCATCGGAGCCGTACAGCGTTTTCACACCGCCCAAATGGCCGTAAACGTACGCCTTCTTGCTTCCGTCGCCAGTCGTCTGGAGAAGCACCATCCGAAGTCTTGAATGGGACCTGAACACCCTCGTTTCGGTCCTGTTTCCCATCCCGTCAACAGTCGTCGAGATCGTGGACAGATCGCCCAGGACGCTTGTGCTCCCGACTTCGCTGGCTTCCTGCACTTCGAACGACTCGACCTCTCCCACCGCGTCGTCAGCGAACGCTTCCGAAGCCGCCTTTGACCCGGGTGCATCGATATCAGCGTCGGTAATGACCACTTCGCCTTTGTGCTCTACAAGATTATTGGCGACGAAGACGTATGAGGCCGCGCCCAGGAGTATCACGACTGCGGAAAATAGGGCGAACTTGAGGATCATGGTTTTGGTGTAAGTCAGGAAGGCCGATCGCCGTGCGGGCGATCAGGAAGTAACTGCGGGAGCCCGTGGAACATAGGCCCCCGCGTATTTATTTGTGCCTATTTCTCAGCGACGCCGAGGACGAAATTGCTGACCGCGACCAATCCGTTCGACAGGCTGCTCGAGTTATATGTGATCGTCGAGTTGCCTCCTCCGGAAAGGTCGTACTGCGGTGCTCCAAAAGGAGCCCCCAGGTTCGAGGGATCGTACGGGGCGACAACAACGTTTCCCTGGAGTGTCCCGGTGCCTCCGCCGCTGCGATCGATGCCCTGCGGCCCTGTAACAAGGATAAGGCCGTTAAAGTTGAAATTCCCGCTCAAGGTCAACTTACCGGTAACGATCATTATTCCTCCGCCCGCTCCCGAAAAGGTGAGATCTCCGTCGCAGAAGGTAATACCCGTTGCGTTGACGTTATCCCCGAAATTGCTCGGAGTAACTCCGCTTGGAAAGTATCTTCCGGATAACTGGGCCACTTCCCGCAGAGCCTGGACCACCGAATCCAGGTTTGACGGAGATGCAAGCCAGGCGGGCATCTCGCTGTTCACATTGGCGGGATTTCCAATCACGTCGCCGTTGAATGGATGCGGCGGATTGCCGTCGATCGAGTTCTGCACAACGTCCAGATTCGGACCATTCGTGGTCCCAATGGGCGGGATCACCGTGTCGGGAACTGCTACGTCCTCGCCTGAGTAATCGCTAACGTTTGACGATCCTGGATTGAAAGTGAAGCCCGGCTGGTCGCCGACAAGCGTGAGCGTGGCAGGCGCGCGCATTCCGTCAAACAGGCTCTTGCGGACGAACGCTTCCAGCTGCTTGGTCGATCCGCGCGGTCCGAAGCCTGTGGATTTGACGATCAGACGCACAGGCTCGGCACCTGTTATGGTGACTTCGACGTCCTTGGCTCCACCACTCGTATTCGGCGGATTTGGAGTAAAGTTCCGGGAAGTGAGGGTGATCTCGCTGCCCATCAATTCTGAAATCAGCGAATCGAAGACCATCTGAACAGTACCGACGGAGTTGCTGCTGATCGTTCCGGCGCGTATTGTCCCCCGGACAGATCTGACGGCCGCGTACGGCTTGGTCATTCTGAAATCGATGGCGAATCTGATGTCGTCCGGAAGTGTTGCCCCTGTTCCCGTGGTCGAGATTACGAACTGGCCGAGATCAGACGCCGCAGAACCACTTGATGTGTTCAGATCGTTGACGGTCCTTCCGGCAAAGGCGATAGTCGCGGTGTTCCCGTCCGACCCAAACGTATATGAACTGCCGTTCCCGTTGATGTTCGAAGTTGTGACAAACGAGATCTCCGCACCGGCGTTGTCGGGATCGATAACCTCGATCGAATATGCATACTCCGCGGGATTTGGACCGAGCGCGACTCGGTCGGCCATCGTGCCGTCGTAGGCGATCCACCTCGAAAGCCTTGATACGGTGCTAGAATCCGTCGGAAGGTTTCCAAAGGCCGGGGTGACGGCTTTGGTGAAATCGATCTGGTTGTTGATGTGACCTGCAGATTCCGAGCCGTCGAGCAGAACGCTCGGAACTACATTGCCGCGCAGCACGTCGAGAGTTCTCTGGATACCGCTCTCCGCAGCGTGATACGCCTGCTGTTCTGATACGGCGTCCGTCACGTTCGCTGAGTTAAGGGCCGCCTCAAGAATCAGCCCCGCGCTTCCGACCAGCAGAAGGAACGATACAAGGAGCACCGTCACCATCGCGGCGCCGCGTTCGCTGTTCCTTGGATCTACTTGCTGTCCGTTTATCATGTGCTTTTTCATATCGAATTCCTTTTGACGGGGCTTCAGTACTGGCTCCTCATATACTCTGCATTTCTCAGAGTCACATCCGAGGCGTAGGCGACCGTCTGCCCGGAGGGCTGTCCCTGGACGTCCTCAAGATTGACGGTTACCGTGATCCTGATCCTGCCCGTGTCCGCCGACGGAGTGGTTACTACGGTCGGCGTGGATGTGCTTCCCGAGTAGTCGAAATACTGGAAGGTGACGTTACTGATCCCGTTGACCACGGCTGAGGTCGTTGTGCCGCTGTGAGCGTCGTACCGGACGATCGACTGTGTCACAGGATCAAAATAATAGGTGAGGTCTTCGCCCGCCGTCCCGGTCGACAAGTCGCCGTTTTCCCAGTTCATTCGGAAATGGAGTTGGTTCGCGTTCGAATCGGCACTTACGATTCCGTTATCCGTGAGCCCGTAGCCGGCATTGGCGATCTCCCTTGACATCACGTTCAACGCCGCCTGTGCGGAGGTCAGCGCGTCCGTCTTTGCACTCTCACGCTCGCGAATGCTCATCGAGCCGGAGAAGAGTGTAGTTACCAGCGCGAGCAGAACGAGCGTGATAGTCATCGCGATCATCAGCTCGAGAAGCGAGAAACCTGACTGCGCGTTCATCTTTTTCATCTGCATTCTCAGTTTCCTCTTACTCTTTGAAACCGGACCGTGGAGGGCACGGAAGTCTGCCAACCCGGCGTTGGACTGGCAAGCGAGACGGTCACTATGATCTCTTTGAGCGACAGCGAGTTATCGACCTGCACACCGGCCGTGAACGGATCGTCGTCGATCGTAACGTCGACCAGATAGGCTTTGCCGCTGGGGCTTGTTACCGGAACCTGAGACCGCACACCTCCGGTAAGCGTAGAGTCCATCACACCCGAAGTGAATTTGGCACTGCGGAGGAACTCGACCTCTCCCTGCAATATCGCCAGGGCCTCGGACCTGGAGTCGTTTCCCGCGTTGTAGGTGATCGCCCACGTGAAGGTCACGAACACACCGAGCAGTGCGACAAGCAAAATAACCATCGCGATCACTACCTCCACCAGCGTAAAGCCGGTCTCGGAAGTCCCGTGGGTATTTGCACCTTTCTGAAATCCTTTCAGTGGCTGGAGAGCGTCTTGATCTTTCATTGGAAATCTGTGTGGATCCCGCCGCGGATTCCCGCCGGCGGGATAATCGGTTCTATTTACATCTGCCGGAGCCGTTAACGGTCATCGGGGGCTCGCATACGCAACCCGTGACTGCCGGCCTCTCATTGAATGAACAAGCTGTCGGCGTAGGACTTGGCGACTCAGACGGCGAAGGTGACGGGTCCGGACTCACAGTCGGAAACGGCGTCGGCATTCCGGTCACTCCCGTAAGGTCGATCGCTCCCGGTGCGGTCGAAACCAAAGGCTCGATCGCGGTATTCGTTCCCACGGACGAAACCGTCGGGTCCGTCACGGAAGGCGGGCTCTGGCCGTTGTCGTACATCGACACGGTACCCGTGGGCGAAAGCTTTATGTAGTACGAGGTCGGATTGTCCGCGTCCTCGAACGAGGTGCACTGGTCGCAGACTATGAACAGCGGATCTATTTCGACTCCGAGGCTGTTTGTCGCGGTCACGTGACCGCGCCAGTCAAAGACCATTGTTACAGGATACGAAACGGCCGCGCCCACGATCTTCACATCATTGCGGCCTGCGAAGTCGATCGTCCTGGTTTCCGTGGTTTCAAGCACTCCGTTCTGGTCAAGGTCGAGCGACACGGAGATCGTGTTTTCGTCGATGATGACTACCCTCGCCATGTCGGCGGCCGTTGCCGGACGCCGTTTGACGGAATCGAAACGGGCGCGTTCAAGGTTGACCTTGAGCTCTCGGGCGACGTTCTGCGTCTCGAATACCGACGACGCATTCCCGAATTGGGCAACCGCGAAGACGACCAGTATTCCGATAATCACTGCGACGATGATCATCTCGAGTACTGAAAAACCGCGCTGGGATCTAAATTCTGTTCTTGTCATAGGACGGCACCGGGAAGTTGTGCGGGTCTATCGAGTCGGGAATACTCGCGGATCACCCGCAATTATTGTTTTTAACACAGTTTAATATTTCAAGCAACAGTTTCAACACTGTTGTCATTCCTTATTAAACTTTCAATCACAGAGCTTTTTCAGAAGGCCGAAAAATAAGTAAGGCCGCCCGGTCGGGCGGCCTTCGGCGACGGCGTATGCGTTTCTTTTCTAATCGAAGCACTTTTCCGGCACATTCTCCAGAGTATTCCTGATCAGCATATCGACGACCGGCTCGAACTTCTCTCCCGATTCGTTGAACACTCGCAGCTGTTCGTCCGCCGATGTTCCCCTTTCGAGGATCGTATGAATGTGCTCGACCTCTTTCCTCGAGCCCAGATCGTCGAGCACGTCATCGACAAACTCAAGTAATTCCAGGATCAGATCTCTCGCCGCGACCTCTTTTTGTTTGCCCAAGTCTAGAAGCTTTCCGTCCAGACCATATCGGACCGCGCGCCACTTGTTCTCCTGTATAAGCCTGCGGTGATAGAGGCGGAATCCCAGGTTCTTCTCGATCAACTGGTTCAGCTTGGCGACGATCGCCTGGAACAGTCCCGCAATCGCGACCGTGTCGTCAACTCGAGTAGGGATATCGCAAACCCGGAACTCTAGCGTCGGAAAATACGGATGCGGCCGGACGTCCCAGTAGATCTTCTTTCCGTCGTCGATGCAATTCATACGGACAAGCAGTTCCACGTAGCTCTCGAACGACTGGTAGGAATTGAAATGGTCCGGAATGTCGGTCCGGGGAAATTTCTTGAAGACCTCGGAGCGATACGACTTCAGGCCGGTGTGGAATCCGAGCCAGAACGGCGACGACGTCGAGAGCGCCAGCACGTGGGGAAGGAAATACCGCGCGGCGTTCATAATATGTATCTGACGTTCGCGGTCCGCAATGCCCACGTGAACGTGCAAGCCGAAAATAAGAAGGCTGCGCGCGACCATCTGGAGTTCGTCGACCAAAAGTTTGTACCGGTCGTGTTCGAAGATCTCCTGCTCCGACCACTTCGAAAACGGATGCGTCGAGGCGGCGACGATCTCAAGGCCCTTCTTCCTCGCAAGACCCGAGATTATGCACCTCAATTTTGAAATGTCTTCCCTCGCCTCGTCGATATTCGCGCAGACCCCGGTGCCTACCTCGATCATCGACTGGATCATCTCGGGTTTCACCTTCTCTCCGAGAACAAGCCGTCCTTCCTCGAGCATCTCAACTACGTGCGATTTGAGTTCCCTGGTCTTCGGGTCGACGATCTGGAATTCTTCCTCGATCCCTAGCGTGTATTGTTCGAACATAATTAGTCCGCAAGCGAACGCCCGTGCGGCGCGTCTTCCCTTCTTCTCGTCCCGTTTCTCGACTCCGGACGGATGGTGTTAAACCTTCGACTGCCTTACACGCGTGATTGTAGTTCAAATGCGCCTTGTTCGAAAGTTTTTCGGCGGCGAACGGCACGTTGTTCCGTCACGCCTGCTCTCTTCGCGGATCGCTGCGGAGCCTGCTTCGTTCGGGAACCTGCGCGAACGACCATCTATTGCCTTTTCTAGGGTTTATGGAAATCGGGCGGTTTGCAAAAATGCAGGCGGCAAGTTACCATACTGCCTCGTTATAATCGCCTTCATATAGAATTTTGGGACCTAAAGGGTTACAATCTTGCTTCGGCTTTTGTAACGTATCTGTCCTGTGTGCCGCGGGCGCCATTTATGGGATTTTCGACGATCGCAATTCATGCCGGCAACGAGCCGGACGCTTCCACAGGTTCGGTCAGCGTTCCGATTTACCAGACTTCGACCTACGCCCAGGAAGGCCTTGGAAAGCATAAGGGCTACGAGTACGCCCGGACCCAGAATCCAACAAGGACGGCGCTTGAAACCAACATCGCGGCCCTGGAGGGCGCGATGTTCGGATTTGCTTACGCCTCCGGAATGTCGGCGATCGATGCTGCTCTGAAACTCGTCAGGGCCGGCGACCACGTCGTCCTCGGCAACAACACGTACGGTGGTACCTTCAGGCTTTTCGACCGGATACTGACCAATTACGGGATCGAGTTCGATCTGGTCGATACGACAGACGTAAACAACGTCGAACAGGCCATTTGCGATAACACAAAAATGGTGTTTGTGGAAACACCCACGAACCCCGTGATGAGCCTCACCGACCTTGAAGCGGTCTCATCGATAGCGCACGCGCACGGAGCGATCGTCGTTTGCGACAACACCTTTATGTCGCCGTATCTCCAGCAGCCGCTTTCGCTCGGCGTCGATGTTGTCGTCCATTCGACGACCAAATACCTCAACGGCCATTCGGACAGCGTAGGGGGTTTTGCCGCGACGAATGACGAGAAGCTTGCGGAATGGCTTGGGTTCGTGCAGAACAGCATCGGGGCGATCCTCTCGCCGTTCGACTCGTTCATGGTGCTCCGCGGAACGAAGACGCTTGCGGTTCGTATGGACCGGCACAACGAGAACGGCCAGGCGGTTGCCAACTTCCTGGCCGAGCACCCGAAGGTCTCGAAGGTGTACTATCCGGGACTGGTCTCGCATCCGCAGCACGAGCTTGCGAAACGACAGCAGAGGGGCTTCGGCGGGATGGTATCATTTGACACCGGTTCGCTTGAGAACGCGAAGGCGGTCCTCGAAAGCGTGAGGGTCTTTACGCTTGCCGAAAGCCTCGGAGGCGTCGAAAGCCTGATCTCGCATCCCGCTTCGATGACCCACGCCTCCGTTCCTTACGAGACTCGGCAGCAGCTCGGGATCACGGACGGGCTCGTGAGAGTTTCCGTCGGGATCGAGGACATAGAAGATCTGATAAACGACCTTGACCAGGCGCTGAGCCGTTAGGGTCTTGAACGGCCCCTCGAGGTGCTGAGAACCCGCCGTTCTTTTGAATATGCTGAACGTAGAAGTACACGCGACGTCCCACGTCGGCCAGATAAGGAAGGGAAACGAGGACAATTACCTTGTTCTTAGGCTTTCCGATGCCCAGAAATGGACCAGCCGGCAGGACGACGGCGACGCGGTGATCGAATCCCGGGAGTTCGAAGTGGACGATAAGGGCATCATCCTTGCGGTCTCGGACGGTATGGGAGGAGCGCTTGCCGGCGAGGTCGCGAGCAAAATGGCCGTCGAGACGGTCGGCGAGACTATGACGGAAGCGGATCCCGAGAAAACGATCTCTCCGAACGATTTCGGGAATACGCTCGTCGGACGCCTTTACGATTCGATCGTGTACGCCAACCACAAGATCCACCAGAAAGGGCGCGAACCTGAGTTCCAGGGTATGGGCGCCACGTTCACGGGAGTCGGCATCACCAACGGCGCGGTCGATCTGGTCCAGATCGGTGACAGCCGGACATACCTTATAAGGAACGCCAAGATCTACCAGGTCACGAAGGACCAGTCGCTCGTCCAGCAGCTGATCGATTCCGGCCAGATCTCTGCCGAAGAGGCGGAGACTCACGCTCTTAAGAATGTGATCCTCCAGGCGCTCGGCGCGCAGAACGAGATCTACCCGGTCGCGGCGAGGCTCATCCCCCATAGGGACGACATTCTCATCATCTGCAGCGACGGGCTTTCAAACAAGATCGACAGTGTCGATATGCAGAAGATCGTGTTCGAACATCTGGAGGACCTTAAGCAGGCCGTCGCTAAGCTCGTCGAAGTCGCGAACGAGCGCGGTGGCGAGGACAATATCACCCTGATCATCGCCCGCCTTACCGGCAGCAGCCTCGAGGAACCCACCGACGACGAGATACAGCTCGAGGCGGTTTCGCCCGAGAGCATCCACGATACCGCGGAACAGGACACAGCGGAGATCCTTTGATCCCTCAGAAATTTGGTTGTATTTTGGTCGGGAGTTAATCCGGTTGGCGCCAGCCGTGCAGTTCTTTGGCTTGCCGTCTGACGTAAATGGAAGAGCCTTCTACCTTCACGATCTCGACCTTTTCGCCTTCTTTCAACTCGTCGTCATCATCGATCGGGAACGCTTTCCATGTAGTGCCGTACACATTGACCGAGGCCTCGCGAAGGGCGCCTTTGCTCCCTTTCTTCACGGTCCCAATCTTCCCCGGCAGCGTATCGATTCCCGTCAGGTATTCCTCTTCTTCCCCGAACGGATTGTATTTGTAGAAGATCATCCGCGACATCACGGTGAGCGCGGCGGAGACGATCGCGAAGATGAAGAACTGCCCTAAGAGGCCGACACCGAGGAACGAGGCAAGCCCGGCAATGAGCGCCGCGATCCCGAACCAGAAGAGGACGAAGCCGAGCGTGAAAATCTCGGCGATGATCAGGAAGACGGCGAGTATCCCCCACAATATCCAGGCGTACTGTTCCATTGATTTCTTAGGTCAGACGTCGAACTTCCGTAAGTATCGCAAGTATACGGGAATTTGTCATTTTCGCCCGAAACAACCGCGATCCTTGATGACTTCGCTCCGAACTTCTCGTAAACCCTCCGGGACGGATGTGCTCGGGAATGCCCGCCGATTGCTCGGCTGTGAATTTCTTTTGGGACTAATCGCGTTGCGTTGAAGCGCGTTGGGGCGAATTGCTTTGAGTTGAAGCGCGTTGGGGCGAATCGCGTTGGGGCGAATCGCGTTGGGTTGAGCCGGTATGGGTTGAGTCGCTTTGGAGCAGTTTGCTTTGGACTTGTTTTGCGCGCGTGCTAATCTCTCGGTAGTCACGCTGGGGTGGCGGAATTGGTAGACGCACAGGACTTAAAATCCTGCGCCCTCAGGGGCATGCGGGTTCGACTCCCGCCCTCAGCACCATTTGCGATCGGACTAATTCCCGCTGGCCGGAACGGGAGTCTTTTCATCAGTACGAAGCGGGAATCTCCTCTTCAAGCTGGGACTTCTTCAGGTAAGAGCGCGAGCCGCTCTATGATCTCGTCAAGAAGAGTACCAAAGATGGGCACATTCCCGCTCCCTTTGCGTAGACGGCTACCGGGGATTTGAATCGGTCGAACAAAGGCAGATGTCATTTAGCCGTCCGTATACGGCTGGAACGTCGCAAACCACGGTTTTCGGCTCTACCGGGAACATCCTGTCGGCAAAGTCCTCCAATTTCCCGGGAGCAATGCGACCCGGCGGGCAGCGACGACAAATCTGCCGCCTTGCCCGCAGCTTACTTGACATTTCGCTCTCAATTCCTATCTACTTATCCAACACTTCGGATTCTTTCCGATTCCCGGTCCCGACCGAACTCGTACATTCCGTCCATTACTTAGTGTTCACATACTTTGCAAAGATAAGAGGAGAGTGCAAACCCATGCTTGGTAAGAGTATTACTTTCGTCCTGATCGCAGCGGCGTGCTTCTTGTCCTTCAGTACGTCTGCCGCGGCCCAGCGCGCGGAATATGTCAGCGGAGGATACATTATCGTTTTCAAGGACTTTGTAAATGCGAACGAATCTGTACCGCAGGTGGCGAAAGATCATGGATTGAAGGTCGGATACGTTTACCGATACGCATTGAAGGGATTCTCCGCGGTCGTTCCGGAAGGACGTCTGAGGGCTCTGGAAAGAGATCCGCGTGTGGCGTATGTGGCAAGGGATATGATCCGCACCATTAATGCCCAGACTGCACCCACCGGAATCCGGCGTGTCTTCGCCGACAGCAATCCATTAATCGATATTGACGGCACGGATGACTTCCGCGTCGATGCAGACATAGCGATCATCGACACGGGGATCGATTCGGATCATCCGGATCTGAATGTCGTCAACAGCACCAGCTGTCTCAACAGCAGCGGCGGAGGGCCTCCGTGGGCCAGGAGCTACTTCTGCGGCCAGGGCGGGGACGACGATCATTACCACGGAACCCATGTAGCCGGAAGCGCGGCCGCCATCGATAACGGACAGGGAGTCGTCGGCGTGGCACCGGGCGCACGCCTTTGGGCAGTCAAAGTATGCGACGCTCAAGGCAGCTGCCCGAGTTCCGCCATCATCGCCGGAATAGACCACGTAACCGCCAATGCCGGCTCGATAGAAGTTGCCAATATGAGCCTTGGCGGCAGCGGCTTTAACCAGGCGGAATATGATGCCATCCAGAATGCGGTAAATGCAGGAGTAGCATTTGCCGTAGCGGCAGGCAACAGCGATGCAGATGCCGCCAACTACAGCCCTGCGGCCTTCGACAACGTACTGACAGTCAGTGCGCTGGCTGATTTCGACGGGCAGCCCGGGGGACTGGGCAGTCCCACCTGCAGTTCGGATCAGGACGACACGCTTGCCAACTTCAGCAATTGGGGCAGTGCAGTGCAGATCGCCGCACCCGGATTATGCATATTTTCGACAGTTCCGATCGAGCGGGGAGAATACGGGACGCTAAGCGGCACATCGATGGCCAGTCCGCACGCGGCCGGAGCTCTGGCCTTGCTCGCGAGTGCCAATAACCCCGGGAACGCGGCCGATGTCCAGAATCTATATAATCAGGTCATCGCCTCGGGAAACTTCAACTGGACCGATGATTCCGGCGACGGTATCAAGGAACCGCTGTTGGATGTCAGCACTTTTGCACCGATACTTATTCCCGTCGGTGGAGGCGGAGGAGGAGACGATCCGCCTACCGTGAACATCGACTCGCCGGCGAACAATTCGTCGTTCGAATCCGGGACATCGATCAGCTTCAGCGGCACGGCGTCGGACACCGAGGACGGCGACGTGACCGGCAGCATTTCGTGGACTTCGAGTCTCGATGGACATATCGGAATCGGCGGATTATTCAGTGCCGTTCTTAGCGACGGGACACATACGATTACCGCATCTGTGACCGACTCCGGCGGCAACACCGTTCAGGCCGCCGTTACCGTCACAGTGCTCAGCGACACCGGCGGCGGCGACAGTCTTCACATAGGTGATCTCGATGCGCTTGCCCGAAGTTACAGAGGTGGCCTCTGGGATTCAGTCGTAACGATCCTGGTGGTTGACAACTTCGGCAATCCGGTGCAGGGAGCCACTGTCAGCGGCGGTTGGAGCGGAGCTTTTTCAGGTCCGGCCTCGTGCTCAACCGATATTACGGGACGGTGTTCTGTTCAGAGCGGGCAGGTGAGCAAGGGAGGACCGAGCAATTCCTCGATGACCTGGACGGTTACCGGCGTTACACATTCATCGCTGACTTATAACTCGGCTGCAAACTCCGATCCCGACGGCGACAGCAACGGCACCAGCATTGTCGTCAACAAGCCTTAGTAAGTTTCACCGCGGCTGGAAACAAATAGCCGCAGACAAAAACTTTCCGCGGGTCAATAACTTATCGGACGAGTCCTGTAGGATTCGTCCTTTTTATTTCGTTGAAGACGATCCCGGCTGACCACTCCATCTCAATCTGAAGACCGTCAGCCAAAACGGAGATAGAAAGCAGGATTCGATCCAGAACGCGATTAACACTCCGTTATGCCCTCACGATCAAGTCGCCGGTTTTTTTGACTTCCCCCGACATTGAATATATTTTTCTTAGCAGTGAAAGACTTTATCCTCAACTTTACTAATTATTTGAAAGCTGGACGACCTTGGTTCTCCAAAAGCACTTTTACCACTCCCCACATTTGTTTCATCCCCGCATTTTTCACGCTTATTAACCCACTATCACCAGGGAATTCGCTTGCGTGATCAGTAACACATTTATCTAATAGCTATTGGGACCAGGTTGAGCAATCAGATGGACGCGTTAACCACTCTGCTTTGGGCAGCAAATATATCCAGGTACGCAATTGAAGCTTTGGCATTCATTTATGCGGCCGCATTTTTTGCTGCTGCCGTCAGGTACATCAGAATTTGGAATCGTAATTCAGACGGCGCCTCTGAGAGCCGTGATACCTTGGATCCTGCGACATCTAAGAAACGCGGGCGGACGCGCGTGGCAATAATTTACCTCTGCTGCGGCGACCTCGATTCTGAAGCCCTGCTTTCCCTTTCCAAGATAAGATCGGACGGTTGCAGTTCTTTAATCCATATCCTCCACGACGACAGTACTGATGCCTCCGAGCAACAAAGGGTCGACGCGGCGGTCAGCAAGATATCCCGCAAGACGGGAGTCACCTGGAATGTCTTGAGGCGAGAGATAAAGACCGGCGGTAAGCCCGGAGCTCTGAACGCTGTGCTGGAAACGACAGCTGACGGCTACGACTATTTCGTGCTTTGCGACAACGATTCTTATGCCTTCGACGACGAGATCATTACCAAGACTTTAGGGTCATTTGACGATCCGGACATTGCTGTCGTGCAGTTTCGAAATCGAACCAAGTTGCGAAAAGGTGATTCAGGATTTAATCAGTGCCTGGCATACGCAATCGAGATCTTCGACATATTCATGACCGGGCTTTATAGAGGCTTGTGGACACCTTTTGTCGGACATAACGCGATGCTAAAGACCCGAGATGTTATTAATGCGGGCGGCGCAACACCCGGGTTCTTTGCGGATGACATTGATCTAACGGTCAGGCTTAATTATTTGGGCAAGAAAGTCTTATATCGCCGCAACCTGTCGATGTCCGAAACCCATCCTTCAAACTTCAGCTCTTTTTGCTTGCGATCGGAAAAATGGTCCAGAGGATGCGGCCAGATAATTCGAAAGCATTTTGTGCGGGTCCTTGTTGCGAGGTCAATGACAATTCAACAGAAGACGGGCTTTCTGCTTTTCTGCGGCTTCTATGCGACCCAATCCTTCTTACTGGTTTATCTGATTTTAGTGTTTCTTGTTCTTCCTGTGCTGAGTCCGTCCGACTGGGAAGCGAGCCTTTGGTTTCTGGCCTTTAGCTTCTTCATACCTTTATCAATTTTCGCTGTGATAAGCACGTATCTCGGAACAGAGGGCAAGAAATTGCCGGCTGTAAAAATTCTATTTGCCTGTGTTTTCACCTACGGAGCTATGGATCTTTGGACAACTAAAGGGCTGGTAAAAGGGCTGATCTTTAGATCTGGGAAATGGATTCCGACAAACAGCATAGACCACGGAATGCCCGAGGCCTCTAACTGGGTCCATTTCTTGCTCGGAGTGAGCTGCCTGATCATCCCAGCAATACTGCAACCAATACTCCTGCTTAGTCCGATGACCTGGTTGTTTACTGCCAAGTTCATGTTCGTGCCTGCGGTCGGGCACCTCTACCAACCAGCCAAGGGAAATAGACCGGTCGTCATTTTTCGCCGTTTAGCGAACCGCTTTACAACACTCATTCTCTTTGCAGTTGCGATCTCAGGCACGTTGGCGATCCTGGTTGGGGTCCATTCAGCGCAGGAATCACGGGTAAGGGTCCACAACGGGAAACTGCTTGTGGAAGGCGATGAGATTCTTATCAAGGGTATCCATTACTCGCCTTGGCGCGAAGGAACGGGCCCCGGAAAAGGATTCGATTATCCAGACAGAGAACTTGTAAGCTTCGATCTCGACTTGATCAAAGACACCGGAGCAAATTCAGTGGTAGTCTACGACGCACCCGGATGGGTCGCAGAAGTCGCAAGTGAACGGGAACTGAACGTAATCTATGTCTTTTATATACCCTGGTTCAAGATAGCCGACGGGATGACAGAAGATGTCGGAAGAGACGTACGTTCGAAGACGGAATTGGTACGAAATCAGCAGGCAATTATTGCCTGGATGATCGGAAACGAGGCTCCCGGTTGGGTTATCGACAAGATCGGAGTCTCGGGATTCCGGAACTCACTGTCAGATCTTCGGGATGCCGTCAGGGCGGCGGATGATACTCGTCCGGTTGCTTATGGCAATTGGCCGATCACGGCGGACCTGGATCTTGACCGAGATATGGACATTCTCACTTACAACCTGTATCCGTTCTATCCGACGGAAGTAGCCGCCGAGGGTTACGGAAATTACATTAGGAACAGACTAATGCCATTGACGCGGGGCCGACCTCTGATTATCTCGGAGTTTGGGATTAACACTCTCGAGGTTTCTCCCGAGAGGCAAGCGCAGATTCTAAAGGAGTGCTGGACAGGAATTCTGGAATCGGGAGCTCAGGGCGGAGTTGTGTTTGGGTTCGCTGATGAATGGTGGAAGAATTACGACAATCCCGTTCAAGCACCAGATTGGTGGCGGAGACAGGACAGCCCGGACGACCATCTCACCCACGACAAGGATCCCGAGGAGCATTACGGTATCTTTCATCATGACCGGAAACCGAAACCGGCCGTCGACGCCGTGCGAGAGATGTTCACGAACGACAGCGCCGGTTTCGCCGTGACCTTTCCCGGACTGACCCTAGATGTTTTGAAATGGGGGGCTGTCGCTTTTTTGGTTTTGCTGGCATTAGGATTCTACTTGATGGTCCTTTTGAAAAGGCGAGGCAAAACTAAAATTGACGTTAAGCGCCGAATTCAATGATCTGACGACGAAACAGATTTGGTGTTGAGATGTATCGACCATACTTATTGCGAATAGTTGGATTGCAAAGCGTTCTCCTTTTGATCACGCTCGGCTTTCATTTCCCTTTTAAGCCAGTGACCGCGCACGCGTTCATCTGCCTTTCTACGGACGAATCACATACGATGACGGCAAGAAGCGCGTTTCCGAAGATGTGTCGTTCCTTCGATCTTCATAGATCCGCAAATGAAAACGCTTGTCACGAGGTCGCAGCGCCCCTCGCGGAGGCCGATTGGCACTTTGTCATTTCAGAGAGGTGCGAGGAGAAGAAAAGCGAATCCGTTGAGAGACCAGGAGATCCGCACCTCACTTCTAGATCCGAGCTTGAGGATGCCAGTCCGGCCACGGAAT
Organism: Aridibacter sp.; assembly: GCA_035513035.1. Lineage (GTDB taxonomy): Bacteria > Acidobacteriota > Blastocatellia > Pyrinomonadales > Pyrinomonadaceae > Aridibacter. The sequence continues at coordinate 51,524 of DATKCW010000045.1, read as the reverse complement.
TCAAGTTGGTAGCTCCCGACGCGGCGGCGGATGACAATTTCGGATGGTCGGTTTCGGTCTCCGGCGACACGGCCGTAGTTGGAAGCCCTTTTGACGATGATGACGGACTGGCATCCGGCGCCGCGTATATTTTCAAGCAGAACCCATCCGTTCCAAGTCAGTGGACCTTTGTGAAGAAGCTCACTGCTCCGGACGCTGACTCAGACGACAACTTTGGACGAGCAGTAGGAATTAGCGGCGACCTTGTAATCGTAGGTGCGCTGTTCGATGAAGACAGCGCATCGGGCGCGGGCTCCGCTTACGTTTTCTCCCGAAATCTTGGTGGAACTGAAAACTGGGGACTCGCCAAGAAGCTTCTCGCTCCTGACGCATCAACTGGAGATCAGTTCGGCTACTCGGTGGCAATAAGTCAAGAAAATGCGGTCGTCGGTTCACGGTTTGACGACGACGACGGTTCAGGGAGCGGCTCCGCTTACGTTTTTTCGCGAAATACCGGGGGCACTGATAATTGGGGGATGACAAAGAAACTCACCGCAAGCGACGGAGCAAGGGGCGACAATTTTGGTTGGTCGGTTGCCATTGACGGAGAGCTGGTCGTAGTTACTTCCCCGTTCGATGATGACGGCGGAGACGCCACCGGTTCTGGCTACGTTTTCGAAGAACACCACGGCGGAACCGCTAACTGGGGTGAACGTGCGAAACTGACGGCTTCTGATGCGGAAGATCATGACAACTTTGGGCGATCCGCGAGTATATACGGATCATATGTCCTGGTTGGAGCGCCCTTCAATGACGATGCGGGCTCGGCGAGTGGAGCAGCGTATGTGTTCGGACGCGACACAGGCGGAACGGACAACTGGGGAGAGGTCAAGAAGCTATTACCTTCCGCCAGTGCGGCTGATGACAATTTTGGAGAGGCGGTGGGCATCAGCCAGGATTCAGCAGTCGTGGGATCGCCATTCTCCGATGACCCCGAAAATGCTTCCGGCTCGGCATTCCATTTCCAGAGGGATTTGGGCGGTTCAGATAACTGGGGCGAGTTAACACGATTTCAGGCAAGTGACGGAAGCGCGGACGACAATTTCGGGCGGGCGGTTTCCTCATCGGCAGCGAATTCTATTGTTGGTTCCCTTTACGACGATGATGCTGGTGACGGCAGCGGCTCGGCGTATTTGTTTATGGTGAAGTCCGGAGATGATCTTCCACACTCGAAAACACCATTCGACTTCGACGGCGATGGAAGAACGGATGTCTCGGTTTTCCGTCCATCTCCATCCTCCCTTTTTGAGAACCCCTCTCCCGAAGGCTCTGTTTCTCAATGGTGGTATCTCAGGTCGTCTGATCTGGGGACGCGTGGCCTTCAGTTTGGTTCTTCATCTGATCTTGCAGTCGCCGCGGACTACACGGGGGATGGAAAGGCTGACATTGCTTTTTGGCGCCCATCCACCGGCGAGTGGTTCATCCTCCGTTCTGAAGATGAATCGTTTTTCGCCTTCCCGTTTGGTGTTAACGGGGATATTCCGGCTCCAGGAGACTTTGATGGTGACGGAATCGCTGATCCTGCGGTCTTCCGGCCTTCGGCAGGCACCTGGTTCATATTCCGCTCCTCAGATCAGCAGGTAGCATCGGTTTCATTCGGCGTTTCGGTCGACAAGCCCATCGTGGCCGATTATGACGGAGACGGGAAGGACGACGTGGCGGTGTTCCGCCCGTCTGTCAGCCAGTTCTGGTTGCTACAATCATCTCTTGGAGTCAAAGCCTATCAGTTCGGGACCCTGGGCGACCGCACAGCGGTCGGAGACTGGACCGGCGACGGAAGAGCCGATGTCGCCTTTTACAGGCCGACGGACTCAAACTGGTTCGTAATCAGATCTGAAGACGACTCGTTCTTCAGCTTTCCCTGGGGTGTAAGCGGTGACATTCCTGTGCCGGGTGACTATGACGGTGACAGGATCACCGATCCCGCTGTTTGGAGACCTACTGACAGGACTTGGTATATCTTAGGATCGACGAACGGGTTTGAAGCGGTTTTGTTTGGTGCTACAGGAGATATACCTCTACCAAGTACGGTAAGTGCCCAATAGACCTGGGCTGCTTCTTCAAGTTGGTCACGAGGGGACTTCGTGGGTTCGATTAACGAAGTTTGTTTTTCCCGCGATGGTTGATAGACGTTTCTGGAGAAGCCAGGATGTAACGTTTGAAACAAAGCTGACAGATTTTGATCGCTTCATGAAGACATCAATTCGAGAAGGTACCGGAACTACAGAAAGAAGCCAGAACGAGTTTATGCGGCCGGATTATTTGTTGGCACTTTAGATCCCTTGTCCTTAGGTGCGTGCGGGTTCATCCCCGCCCTCAGCAATCCAGTCCGGCAGGCGCCGCACCTTTGGATCTTGGCTGGGTACCCCCACCCACAAGGCTGCGGTCAGATATAAAATCCCCGTACTCTCCTTCTGTCTTGCCGCCCTCCTGTAACGTTTACTCCTTGTGATAAGCGTCACTTATAAAACTCAGGGCGTGATGTAATATTTTCTCGATTTAAGATTCCGCCATCTTCCTTATATAATCGGAGCGTTCACAGGATTAATTTGGTCACGCTCAGTCGAGACGTTCGAATTTCTAAGCCGACTGTTTTGGAAAACTCTTACTCAAGTCCGTTGTTGTTCGCACTCGGCATCAACCACAATACCGCCCCTATAGAGGTACGGGAGCAGTTGTATGTCAGTGAACACGAAGTACCCGGATTGATCTCCCGGCTCAGGGAATCATTGTCCGAATGCGTCGTCGTGTCGACCTGCAACCGCACGGAGATCTACGGCGTTACGGAGGGGGCGGTGTCCGACCTTGACCGGTTCAAGGATGTCTTGATCGACTTCAAGAATGCGCGAGGCCGGGTATCGAGTGAGCACTTCTTCGAGTTCGTATCGTGCGCCGCCTGCAGACAGATATTCAGCGTGGCGACAAGCGTCGATTCCAAGATCGTAGGTGATGCCCAGATCCTCGGTCAGTTGCGGAAGGCCTATTCGCTCGCTACGGAGCAGAACGCATCGGGCAAGGTCTTGAACCAGCTTCTTCAGAGGGCATTCAAGGTCGGCAAGCGCACTTATAACGACACCTCGATCCACAAGGGCGCGATCTCGGTGAGCCTGTCCGCGGTCGAACTCGCGGCGAAAACGCTCGGCTCGCTCGAAAACAGATCGGTGCTCGTGATAGGCGCCGGCGATACTGCAAGAATGACTGCAGAGTGCTTGATCAGGAAACAGGTCGGAAATATCACCATCACCAACCGCTCGCGCGGGAGCGCGGAGAGCCTGTTGGACGACCTTCGCAAACAGTACAGCTTTGAAGGACGTATCGCTGAGTTCGCCGGATTCAAACGACTTCTGAACGAGATCGATATCGTCATCAGTTCGACCGGTTCCGAAGGGTACGTTCTGGGCCAATCCGACTTCAGGCTACAGGAACGACGGATATTCCTGATCGATATCGCGGTGCCAAGGGACATCGCGCCCGAGGTCGAGAGCAACCGTTACGTTGTGCTCAAGAACATAGACGATCTCAGCTCTCACGCCGACAGGAATTACGAGCGCAGGATGAGAGACCTGCCGCGTATAAACCGGATCATTGCGAAGGAGATGGGCGATTTCCTGATGTGGTACTACACGATCCCGCTGATGCCGGAGATGGAAAAGACGGGCACGAAGCCGGGCCGCGCAACAGCAGAGGAGATGCTCCGTATCAAGTCCTTCCTTCGAAGGAACGTCTCGCATCTTCACAAGCTGGCAATGAACGACGGCAGTGACCTGAAACAGGACCTAAAAAGCCATTTCGAACTTGTCGAGCTGCTTAAGGAGATGAAGGCGGGCTATTTCGAGGGCGTTAATGCCTAGGAATTCTCTGGTCATCGGCTCGCGGGGAAGCCGGCTGGCGCTCTGGCAGTCGAACCGGATAAAGGAACTGCTGGAATACTCATCACCCGGACTCGACGTCGGGATAAAGATAATCGAGACGACAGGCGACAAGATGCTGAATGTCGCCTTGTCCAACATCGGCGACAAGGGCCTTTTCACCCGTCAGATCGAGAACGAACTTCTTGCCGGCACGATCGACCTTGCCGTTCACAGTCTTAAGGATCTTGAGACCCGTCAGCCTGACGGCTTGAAGATCGGAGCGGTCACGGAACGGGAACTCCCCAACGACGTACTGATAACCAACCTCCCCTGCACTGTCGAAGAACTTCCTGAGAACGCGAAGGTGGCCACAGGAAGCCTTCGCCGCCGCAGCCAGCTCCTCAACCTCCGTCCCGATCTCGAGATACTCGAGATACGCGGCAATGTCCCTACCCGGCTTCAAAAACTCGAGTCTACCGAAGCAGACGCCCTGATCCTCGCGTATGCGGGAGTACACCGCCTCGGACTCGACGATCACATAACGCAGATAATTCCCTTCGAGGTGATGCTTCCCGCGGTCGGCCAGGGAGCTATAGCGGTCGAGATCCGGGCCGATGATCTGGAAACGGAAGCGCTCGCGATGGCGATAAACGACGAAGCGACGTTCCACTGCACTTCGGCTGAAAGGGCATTCCTACGCGAATTGGAAGGCGGGTGTCAGGTGCCCGTCGCGGCTCACGCCGTGCTTGAAAACGACGAAATCCGGCTGGATGGAATGGTCGGCAGCTTTGACGGCAGAGAGAATCTGCGAAAGTCGGCTTCGGGGCCGTGGTCGGATCCGGACGAACTCGGGATCGAACTCGCCCGCGAGATGATCGACCTGGGAGCGGGCGATATCCTGCAGGCGGTCCGGGATGCTTCCGTTGAACGCCCTCGGGAAGTGATCTGATGAGAAAGGTCCTTGTCATCAGAGATAGATGCGAGCTGACGCGAATCCTGGAAGAGAGAGGTTTCGCCGTCGAGAATCTTCCTCTTGTCGAGACCGTAACGCTCGATGACCTTTCGGACCTCGAGGAGCGTCTTGACGAGCTGGACCGATACCACGGCATTTTCGTTACGAGCAGTCACGCGGCCGCCGCCCTTCGTGATGCCCTCGCGGGGCGGGCATCCGGCTACACCGGGAGGGTTTTCGCACTCGGTCGGCAAAGCCTCGAGATACTTCGTGAGATTGATGTTGAGGTGGTGATCGACAAGTCGGCAACCACTGTCGGCGAGATGCTTGAGAACCTTGGTTCCGAGGAGTTTGAGGGTAAGAGGATCCTGTTCGTACGCGGCAACCGATCGATGAGGACCATCCCGGAGTTTCTCGAAGGAACAGCCGTGGTCGACGAGGTCGAGGTTTACGCCACTACGTTCAAACCGGTCGAAACTGATAGAATAGTCGATATAAAGAACAGTCTCGCGAGCGAAGGATATTCCGCGATCTGCTTTTTCAGCCCCAGCGGAGTTGAGTCGTTCGCCCGAATATTCGGGCGGGAACCGATTTCGGGAGCGATAATGGCGGCGATCGGAAAGACGACGGCCGGCGCTCTCGTCGAATACGGTCTCAGGTGCGATCTGGCAGCGTCGGATCCATCTGCTGAGACACTTGCTGAAGAACTCGCGGCAAGACTCGAACGGCGTGCGTGAGTCCTTCCGGCACTCATTTACGATTAGGACAAGGGGGAGTTGCATTGGGAGAGTCAATCTTCATAAGGGCCTGCAAGGGGCGCAAGACCGAGAGGACGCCGATCTGGATAATGCGGCAGGCGGGAAGGTATCTGCCGGAGTACAGGGCGGTGCGGGAAAAGTACGACTTCCTCACGATGTGCAAGTCGCCCGAGATCGCCGCCGAGGTGACCGTCCAGCCGATCGACATCATTGGAACCGACGCCGCCATCCTCTTCTCCGATATACTTGTGATCCCCGAGGCGATGGGAATGAAGTTCGAACTTGTCCCGTCCGTGGGGCCGGTCTTCGAGAATCCCGTTCGCAGCGAACAGGATATCGACCGCCTCGTGACGGAGGGGCTGGTCGAACGTCTCGGGTATGTTACCGAGGCGGTGAAGGTCACGAAGCAAATGCTGGATGATCGCGTCCCTCTGATCGGCTTCTCCGGCTCGCCCTGGACACTCGCCGCGTATATGATCGAGGGAAAGGGCGCCAAGAGTTTCGCGAACTTCAAGAGCTTCGTTTACAGGGAAACCTCAGCCGCCCACCGGCTTCTGGAGATCCTGGCGGACGCCGTCGTCGAATACCTCGATGCCAAGATTCGCGTCGGCTGTGATGCCGTTCAGATCTTCGACAGCTGGGCAAGCCTCCTCTCGCCTGCCGACTTTGAGGAGTTCTCGCTCAGATACCTGCGGTACATCTGCGAGAGGCTCGATACCAGAGGCGCGCCGCTGATGGTCTTCGCAAAAGGGGTCGGCTCCTTCAGTAGCCTTGCAGAACTAGAGTGCGACGTGCTCGGCGTGGACTGGACGAAAGAGCTTGGCGACGTGCGCGCCGAAACGGGCGGGACGAAAGCGCTCCAGGGCAATCTCGACCCCACGGTGCTCTTTGGGAGACAAGAGCGGATCGAAACCGAGGTCGAACGGATCCTCTCCAGCTACGGCGAAGGGCCCGGGCATATTTTCAACCTCGGACACGGCATTCTACCCGGCACGCCAGTAGAGAACGTGCGGCATCTTGTCCGCACCGTGCGGGAAATTAGTGAACGGAATCGCGCCGGGGCGCCTTCAAGCGACGAAAGACGCGCGGGCGCGTGATCTGCTTCGGGTACTTATACGACATTCAAGTGAAGGCTTTTGACGACATAGACATAGACCTGCTGAAGCGGTTCAACCAACCGGGACCGAGATACACGTCGTATCCAACGGCGCCCCTGTTCTCGTCCGACTTCACGCCCGGGGACTATCTCGCAGAAATAAAAGGGACCAATCCCGGGGGTGAGGACAGGGAGATCTCACTCTACTTTCATTTCCCGTTCTGTGCGAAGCTCTGCTACTTCTGCGGCTGCAACATGATGGTCACCCGCGACCGCTCGATGATAGCCCTGTACAACGAGGTCCTTAAGAAAGAGATCGGGATGATCAGGCCTTTGATCTCGGATGCGAGGAAAGCAGGACAGCTCCATTGGGGCGGCGGAACGCCCTCGTACCTTACCCCGGATGAGATACGCGACGTGGGCCTTTACATTGCGGAACTGTTCGATTTTGCTGAGGATATCGAGGCAAGCGTCGAGATCGATCCCCGCGGGCTGACCCGGGAGCACATGGAGGCTTTTCGCGAGGTAGGCTTTAACCGGACAAGCTTTGGGGTACAGGATTTCGATCCGGTCGTGCAGGAAACCATCAACCGTGTCCAGTCCGAGGAGATCACGCGGCAAACCGTCGAATGGGCGAGGGAGCTTGGATTCAGGAGTGTGAACCTCGACCTCATCTACGGGCTTCCCTACCAGACGCTCGAACACTTCTCGGACACAGTGGAGCGCATCATCGACATAAACCCGGATCGCATCGCCGTGTTCAATTACGCCCACGTTCCTTGGCTGAAAAAGCACCAGAAGGTTATACCGTCGGACGCCCTGCCCTCGGCCGACGAAAGGCTCCGGATACTGAAGATGACCATCGAGACGCTAGTCGCCGCCGGTTATGTTTACATCGGAATGGACCATTTCGCGCGATCGACGGACGACCTGGCCGAGGCCCAGCGGAACAAGTCGCTCTACAGAAACTTTCAGGGATACTCGACAAAGGCCGGCCGCGACGTTTACGCCTTCGGGCTTTCGGCGATAAGCCAGTTCGAGGACATCTACGCCCAGAACCTGAAGGACCTGCGGCAGTATTATTCCCGGATCGATGCGGAAGAGCCGGCGACCTTCGTCGGATACCGTATGACCCGCGACGATCACATCAGGAAGGAGACGATAATGCAGCTGATGTGTCATCTAGAGATCGACAAGGATGATATCGAACAGAAGTTCGGTATTGAGTTCGACCGGTACTTCTCCGGCGACCTTGAAAAACTCGGAAGGTTCGTTGACGAGGGGCTCCTTGAGCACGATGAGCGCAGGATCAGTGTGAAGGGCGCCGGGATCCTCGTCATCCGCAATTTCGCGATGTGTTTCGATGCTTATCTTGAAAAGATGGCGAAAGACAAGCCCGTCTTCTCCAAGACGGTCTAGCGAGGGGTGATCTTGAAAGAAAGAATTGGCGTAGTGCTTCTGAATCTGGGAGGACCGGACTCTTTGGAGGCGGTCGAGCCGTTCCTGTTCAATCTCTTCAGCGACCCGGATATTATCGACTTCCCGCTGAGTTTTCTCTTCCGAGATAAGCTCGCCAGGTTCATTGCTTACAGGCGGCATCCGAGAATTCAGGAACAGTACAAACAGATCGGCGGAAAATCGCCGTTGAAAGACCACACTCTGCGGCAGGCGGAATTGCTGGAGGATAAGCTTGGCGAGAAGCTGAAAGCAAAGGTCTATGTGGCGATGCGGTACTGGCACCCGTTTACGGACGAAGCGCTTGATGCGATCGAAAGGGACGGCATCCGAAAGGTGATCCTTCTTCCCCTCTATCCGCAGTATTCGAAGGCCACTACGGCCTCAAGTGTTATGGAGTGGGAGAAAAGGCTGAGTGAAAGGGAGAGCCTTGCCGGCCTTGAATGGAGCCTGATCGAGTCGTACTGCGACCATCCGCCGTACGTCGACGCGTTTGTGCAACGGATCGACAAAGCGCTCGAACGCTTTCCGGAAGACAAAAGGAAGGAAGTACATATTCTTTTCAGCGCTCACGGCACGCCGATGAAGCTTGTCCGTGAAGGAGACCCCTATTCAGGTCAAATAAAGAGATCGGTCCGCTCGGTCGTCGAGCGTGGCGCCTACCGGCAGGATCACAGCCTTTGCTATCAATCGAAAGTCGGACCCTTGAAGTGGCTCACACCGTCGACACCCGATACCATCGAGAAACTGGCTTCCGAGGGAGTCAAGAACATGCTCGCGGTCCCGATCGCTTTCGCCTCCGATCATCTTGAGACACTATTCGAGGTCGGGATCGAATTCCGGCATCTCGCTGAACGGTGCGGGGTCGAACAGTTCGAGGTTACGGAAGGCCTTAACGACTCAGGCACTTTCGCTTCAGCTCTCGCCGACCTTGTGTTTAGAAGTGTTGGAGTGGAAAAGGATGGAGACACGCCCGAATGGAAAAGCGCGTCTGCGTCATAGGCGGCGGTATCTCCGGGCTCTCCACGGCCGTCCGGCTCTCGGACCTTGGATACGAGGTAACGGTCCTGGAAAAGGGGCGGGCAAGCGGCGGAAACGTCAGGTCGGAGCGGCGTGAAGGGTTTCTTCTGGAGAAGGGCCCGAACAGCATGCTGATCACACCTCAACTTTACGAACTGATCGAAAGACTCGGTCTGAGCGAAGAGATCGCATCGGCGAGGCCGGCCGCGAAGAAGCGGTACATAGTCAAGAACGGAATTCTCACCGCTCTCCCTTCCGGGGTTTGGAGCCTTTTGTCGACTCGTGCGATCTCCGCCAGGGCCAAGTTGAGGCTGCTCGCGGAACCGTTCATTCGCAGTAGATCGGCCGATAACGAGACGATCTCGGCATTCTTCGAACGCCGGCTGGGCCGGGAGATCGTCGATCACGCCGTCGATCCATTCGTTTCGGGAGTCTATGCAGGCAACCCTGAGAAGCTTGCCGTAAAAGAAGCGTTCCCGACGATCCACAGGCTTGAGAAGGACCACGGAAGCCTGTTTCTCGGGGTGCTCTTTTCGAAGAAACAAAAGGGGAGCAATGTACCGAAGGGACTCAGCCGGAGCATAAGTTTTATGGGTGGGATGCAAACGCTCACGGACCGCCTGGCAGATGTGCTCGGAGATTCCTTGAGAACGGAGGCCGAAGCAAAAGGGATCGCGATTGAGCATGGAGGCCGATACGTTGTCACTGTGAAAGGATCGACCGATGACAGAATCAGGTGTGACGCCGTCGTGATCAGTTCGCCTTCGCTTCCGGCGGCGGACCTGCTTGAAGGTATCGACAGCAGGATTGCTTCGAAGCTCAGGAATATCCGCTATCCTCCGATCGCCGTCGTTCACACGGCGTTCCAAAAGGAGGACGTTGAATTCGATCCGGACGGATTCGGTTTCCTGGTACCCTCGAACGAAGAGCGCAGGATCCTCGGAAGCCTTTGGACATCGGAGATCTTTGAAGGCCGCGCCCCGGAGGGCTATCATTTGATGACTACCTTCGTAGGCGGCGCCAGAAACCCCGAACTGGCCGGGGAAAGCGACGAGACACTAGTCCGGATCGTGCTCGAAGAGCTTGATTCGGTAGTCGGTCTCGCAGGCTCGCCGGTGTTGGTGAGCGTCAAGAAATGGGAGCGGTCCATCCCGCAGTACGACGTTGGTTACGGCTCCGTCGTCGATGAGATCGCCCGATTCTCAGCGACGAACAAGGGCATATTTTTCTGCAGCAATTTTCTGAGCGGTATCTCCGTCGGTGACTGCGTGAAAAACAGTGGGATCACGGCTGAGAAGATCGCTGAATATCTGGCTCCGGAAGGAGGATCGAGTTGAATCACAAGAGATTGAATCCGGGATATCCTGCCGTTCGGCTTCGCCGGCTTCGCGGATCGAAGTCGTTGCGCGACCTGTTTGCCGAAACTTCGCTTTCGGTCAACGATCTTGTCTATCCGCTGTTCGTTACAGAGGGCGAAAATGTGCGCGACGAGATTACTTCGATGCCCGGTCAGTTCAGGTACTCGGTGGACCGGCTCGAAGAAGAACTCGAAGAACTTGAGGCGCTCGGAATTAACGCGGTTCTCGTATTCGGCATTCCAGACAGCAAAGATGACGCGGGTTCTGAGGCTTACCGGACCGACGGCATCGCCCAAAGGGCGCTGCGAAGGATAAAGGACCTCCGCCCGAAGATCGTGGCGATATCGGATGTGTGCCTCTGCGAATACACTTCGCACGGCCATTGCGGACTGGTCTCGGGTGAGGAGATCCTGAATGATCAAAGCCTGGACCTGATCGCGAAAACAGCCCTTTCGCACGCGCAGAATGGAGCGGATATCGTGGCTCCCTCCGATATGATGGATGGAAGGGTCGGTGCGGTCAGGCGCGTCCTCGACGACAACGGCTTCGAGAAAACTCCGATCATTTCTTACGCTGCGAAATTCGCTTCCTCGTTTTACGGCCCGTTCCGCGACGCTGCCGGCTCGGCGCCCCGGTTTGGCGACAGACGCTCGTATCAGATGGATTACAGAAACGCGTACGAATCGCTCCGCGAGATCGAGCTTGATCTATTGGAAGGAGCGGACGCGGTGATGGTCAAGCCGGCACTTGCTTATCTCGATCTTGTGCGCAGGGCAAAGGAAGCTTTTGATGTTCCTGTAGCGGCATACAACGTCAGCGGCGAGTACTCGATGATCAAGGCCGCCGACCGGATGGGATGGATCGACGGCGAGGCGGCGATGATCGAGACGCTGACCTCAATCAAGCGTTCGGGAGCCGATATCATAATCACTTATTTTGCGAAGGAAGCCGCCAAGCTTCTTTGATCGGGACGATCTTCTATGAATTTCTCAAAGAGCAGCGAGCTGTTCGAAAGAGCCAGAAAACACCTTCCGGGCGGCGTGAACTCCCCTGTACGGGCTTTCCGCTCGGTCGGCCGAGACCCGATATACATCTCCCGTGCGAAAGGGTCGAGGCTTTTCGATGCGGACGGCAATGAGTTCATCGATTACGTGGGGTCGTGGGGCCCTATGATACTAGGGCATGCTCACGAAGCGGTCATAGAAGCAGTGCGTGAGGCCGCGCTGGACGGCACCAGTTACGGAGCGTGCTGTGACAAGGAGATCGAACTGGCGGAGCTGATAAAGAAGTTCGTCCCGTCGGTGGAAGTCGTCAGGATGGTGAACTCGGGCACCGAGGCCACAATGAGCGCCATGCGGCTCGCCCGGGGCTTCACAGGCCGGGACAAGATCGTCAAGTTCGAGGGCTGTTACCACGGTCACGGCGATTCATTCCTGAGCAAAGCCGGCTCGGGCGTTGCAACGCTGGGGCTTCCGGACAGCCCCGGGGTGACAAAAGGTACCGCGCGTGACACCTTGAACGCCCTCTACAATGACATCTCTTCGGTTGAGGATCTGTTCGAGCAGAACCGAGGTGAGATCGCCGCGGTCTTTATTGAGCCCGTTGCAGGAAACATGGGCTGCGTACCTGCAGAGCGCACGTTTCTCGCCCGCCTTCGCGATCTGTGCAGTTCTGAAGGGGTTCTACTGATCTTTGACGAGGTAATGACCGGATTTCGGTTGGCAAAAGGCGGAGCGCAGGAACTGTACGGCATTACGCCGGATCTTACTACGTTCGGAAAGATCATAGGTGGAGGACTGCCAGTCGGCGCATACGGCGGAAGGGGCGACATCATGCGGCTGATCGCCCCGGACGGCCCTGTCTATCAGGCAGGAACCCTTTCGGGTAATCCGCTCGCGATGACCGCGGGGATCGAAACGCTGAAAACTATCGATCAGAACGACGGTTTTTATGAAGATCTTGAGCGTTCGAGCCGGCATCTCTGCGGCGGCCTGAGGGCGAGTCTGGAGGATTTGGACCTGGATTTCACGATCAACGCTTGCGGATCGATGTTCACTGTCTTCTTCACCAGCAATCGCGTCGTCGATTTCGCTTCTGCAAAGACCATTGACACGAGTAAGTTCACCGCCTATTTCAACCGGATGCTCGAAAAAGGAATTTACCTGCCGCCCTCCCAGTTCGAGGCCGCTTTTATTTCGGCGGCCCATACTACAAGAGACCTCGATCGGACCATAGAGGTCTTTTTCGAATCCCTGAGAGAACTGTCTGCTTCTGGCGCGTTCGACCCTAGATTTGCTTGAGAGCCGTGCCAGAGAAAGCGTCACCCGCGCAAACCTCTCTTTTGTGGGAGTGCCGCGCACCCCCAATGAAAGCGTACGCGTGTATTTTACGACCGGGAGCGGGACATCCGTCGTCTACGGGAATCAATACACGGGCGAGATCCTAGGCGCGAGTCACGACGATTCTTTACTTGTCGAGTGGATCTTCGCGATCCACACAGGACAGATCGGAGGCAGGATCGGCGAAACGAGTGCCGGCATATGCGCTTCCGTGCTTCTGTTCCTTAGTCTGACCGGTCTGTATTTATGGTTTCCCGGCCGAAAGAACCTGAAGCGGGGATTCCTTGTTAGTCTGAGACAGAACTGGAAACGGACAATCTACGATCTTCACAACGTAGTGGGTATTTATGCGTCGATCTTCTTGCTCATAACTTCATTGACCGGGATCTATTTCGTCTTTCACGAGGCCACCGGAAGCCTGATCAACTTCGTGACGATGAGTCCGCCTCTGCCGGCTCCAAAGACTGTCAACCCGCCTCACCTGAACGCGAAAAGGATCTTTCTTGATCGTGCTCGAGGCTTTCGCTCAGGCGCTTCCTGAAGCCTAGCCGACTTTCATTCTATTGCCGCCGAGACCTGATTGGCCGATCCGCGTGCGCGGGAAGCTCGGTCCCGAATGGCATCCGAATGGGCGGACCGCCTTGGACGTTGACCCGTTCACCGCAAAAGTGCCTTACGTGGAGAATGCCCTTAACGCGCCGTTGGGAACCAGGATCGTCAATAATTTTTGTCCGCTGAACATCGAGGTCGTTGGCGGGACGCCGCACCGTGTTTTCCTGTTCTTCGTAGGGCTGGTTCCCGCTTTGCTATATGTGACCGGTTCGTCATCTGGTTCAACCGGAAAAAGCGCAAGCAGGTCTCCAAATGATCCGCGTGAGCCCTTCAAGGTCTCACTTGATCTCCGTACTTATCAAACCAGGCAAGGATGTGCGCGACCTTCGCCATAAGGTGACTGGGACGGGCAGCGATCCCGTGCGAGGCGCCGGGTATCCTTACCATGACGGAGTCCACCTTCCTGAGCTTGAGCGCGGCATAGTATTGTTCGGTCTCGGAGATCGGAGTTCTGAAATCGTCTTCGCCTGTCAGAAGCATCGTCGGCGTCTTCACATTCCCGACAAGCGAGATCGGCGAGCGTTTCATATACGCCTCAAGATTGTCCCAGGGAAAACCCGGAAACCAGTACTTGTAGAAGAAGTTCGGATTGTCCGAATTCAGGACAAAGCTGTACCAGTTTATGACCGGCTTCGCTACAACCGCGGCGCGGAAACGGTCGGTCTTCCCGACGATCCACGCGGTAAGGACTCCGCCCCCGCTGCCGCCCGTGACGTAGAGCCGTTCGGGGTCGATAAAGCCCTTGGTGATCATCGCGTCGACGCCGGAGATCAGGTCGTCATAGTCGTTTCCCGGATAATTGTGATGGATCTCGTTCGCGAAGTCGGCTCCGTAGCTCGTGCTCCCGCGCGGGTTAGTGTAGATCACAACATATCCTTCGGCGGCCATCAGCTGCAGTTCGGCCGTGAAACGGTCGCCGTAATCCGCGAACGGACCGCCGTGTATCTCGAGGATAAGTGGATACTTCTTTGAAGGATCGAAATCCGGCGGAGTGATGTACCAGCCTTGTATGTCTCGGCCGTCGTGGGAAGATTTGTAATTGATCTCCGTGACCTTGCCGAGCTTTCTGGTCTCGAGAAGATCGGCGTTCAGATCGGTCAGGATCCGCGGCTGACCGCCCGGTTTCAGCATCGCGACGTCCCCGGGCCTTTCAGGTCCGGTGACTGTGTACGCGATGGCACCGTTCTCCGCGACCGTGACGGCACCTCCGCCGCCGTATGGCCGCCCATTGGAATTCGAGCCATAGTCGCCGGCGAGGACCGTGATCTTTCCGGAACCGTCCACCGACGCGAGCTTCGTGTTTCCACGGTCGCTGTACGTGAAGATCCAGTTCTTCGTCGCGGGATTCCAGGCCGGCGGTCCCGCTGACCGGTCAAGCGAGGCGGTAAGTGCCCTCGAGTCGCCGGAAGAAGACCGGAGGTAGATCCCCGTATTGTGGTACCCGAGCAATCTGTCGTCGTATCCGAGATAGGCGATCGAACCGTCAGGTCCCTCCGCAGGGCTTGAATCCGGACCGAACCTGCTGGTCAGAGGCACTATCTTTCCGTCCGCAAGCGACACGCTGTAGAGTTCCGAATTGTTCGGCTCTTCCTCCCAATTAGTGTGACGGTTCGCAGAGATGATGACCGTGTTTCCGTCCCTTGACCAGGCGACCCCTCCGCCGTGGTTGAACTCGCCCGAGGTGATCTGGCGAGGCGTTCCGCCGTCCGCGCTCAATATGAAAAGCTGCGAATAACCGTACGGCAGATATCCCCTTCCGTCTGCGCGATAAACGAGCGTGTCGATGACCTTCGCGCCTTCAGCCCATTCGGCACCCTCCGGCTTTGAAGGCAGTTTTGCCAGAGGTTTCGCCGATTCGGGGACGCGCATAAAGAAGGCAATCTTCTTTCCGTCAGGAGACCACGAAAGGCCGCCCGGTGATTCCGTAAGGTTCGTCAACCTGCCTATTTTTCCCGTGTCGACCCAATAGCAGAATATCTGCGCTTTGCCTTTTGCGTCGCGCGTAACGAAAGCCAGTTTCTTTCCGTCCGGCGACCAGCGAGGGGACGAAGCATCGCCCAACCTCGAATCAGGAAGGAAAGGCTGATTGGATAGTGCCTCACCGACGACCCACAGGTCGGCCCTGCGGCGGTCGGTCATTATGTCGTAGTAATTCCGGACGTAAACTATCGCACTTCCGTCGGGCGAGATCTGAGGATCTGTCGTAAACTCTATCTCGAACAGGTCCTTCATCTTCAGTCCCTGATCCTGCGAACGCGCTTCGTTCGCGGTAGAGAGGACGGCGACGGCAAAAAGGATCAATGCTGTGAAGACGCGGGCGTACACCGCGTTAGTACGGATGCTCATCATTTCATTCTCCGGATCGTTGTAAGTTTGGGATTGCGGACACAGATTATCACAGTCGGCGGCGACGTAATCAACACTTCGCATCCCATATCGTAAGAGCCCCACACGATATTGTTCCCGGAAGACAGGAAGCTTTCCGGGAATTTCTTTCCAGTGGGGTGCAAAACGTGGATAATTGGCGAAACCGCACCAGAATCCGGCAATGGCATGGTCATTGCTCTTTACTTCGCTGTTGTAAGAATCAGCAAACGGCGAAGTCGGAGGTCACGAATGATCGACTACCGAATCAAGGCCGCAGCGCTTGCAGCTAATTTCCTTCTGATCTTTGCAATCAATATCCAGATCCAGGCTCAAGACGAACCTCCCGACCCGGACTTTTACGGCCTTCCCGCCGGAACGAAGATCAAGGTCAGGATGGACAACGAGATCAACTCCGGGTCCTCATCGGTCAATGACACCTTCACGGTGACGGTTTCCGAACCGATTGAGATCGACGGAATGGTCGTTCTTGCCATCGGAACGGTGATCGAGGGCCGCGTTACGGAAGTGAAAAGCGCTTCCGCCGGGAGGAACGACGGAATGCTCGAAGTCGTGTTCGAAACACTCTTCATCGATGCCGAACGAAAGAGAGACATAGAGGGAGTGATCGAACGAGTTGCTGCCAATGAAACGTCTGACACGGGAGACATCCTGATCGCCCTCGGCAGCACCGCGGCGGGAGGCATCCTGGGATCGGCGGTTGCCGGTGGGAAAGGCGCCCTGATCGGCGCCGGGATAGGTGCCGGAGGAGGACTGGGAGCGGTCCTTTTGAAGAAAGGGTCTGAGATGCGAATAAAAGAGAACGAAGAGTTCCGAGTACGGCTCACGAAGGCGGTTTCGCTGCCGGCCCGAGGTTATTAAAACAAAATTAAGTTTGGTCGTTGGAGAGCGAATCTCAATCGACCTTAATGAAGAAGTCCGATGTGAAGGGGAGAGCGCATCGGGCTTTTTCATTTTAAACCCGCTTGACACCGAATCCTGGCGCCGATATAAATTAGCAGTTCCTGATCAATCAACAGCCGGACGATCCGTCCGCGCGACCCATTTGGACATCCACGGAACGGGGTCGATCTGCACCGTTCTGACCGAGGACCTCAGCATGGCAATTTCAAGAAGGGACTTTCTCCGGTACTCGGGAATGGCTCTCGGAACACTCGCGGTGCCGACCTGGCTCTATTCCGCGCGCATCGGCGATTTCACAACCGTCAGAGTTGACAAGGACTCGCTTGCCGATCTCGCGCTCTCGGAAGCGACAAAGGCCGGTGCTTCCTATGCGGATATAAGAATCAATCGATACCGGATCGAGTCGCTCGGGACAAGGGAAAGGCAGGTGCAGTTCGTGTCCCGCGGCGAGAACTTCGGCTTTGGCATTCGTGTGCTTGTGAACGGCACTTGGGGATTCGCCGCGAGTCCTGATGTCAACGAGGCGGAAGTTCGGAGGGTGGCGCGGGATGCTGTCGCTATCGCCAAAGCGAACGCCGCCTACAACAAGAAAGAGATCGAGCTGGTTCCCGCCGACAAAGCCGTCGGAAAGTGGAAGACCGAAATGAAGAGCGACCCGTTCGACGTTTCCATCGACGAGAAGATCGACTTTCTGCTGAAGCTCAACGAGGCGGCGCTCTCCGTCAAAGGTGTCTCGTTCGTTAACTCCTCGATGGCGTGGGTAAACGAGCAGAAGTACATTGCGACGACCGACGGAAGCCGAATCGAGCAGTACATTGTCCGGGGAGTCCCAAGTTTTAGCGTCACCGCGATCGACCGCGCCAAGGGCGATTTCCAGACAAGGAACGCGCTCGCGCAGGGCAGCGGCTCCGGCTGGGAATACACGAAGGAATACGACTGGATCGGCGAAGCCAAACAGGCGGGCGAAGAAGCGGTCGCAAAGCTGTCCGCAAAGCCGATCGAACCCGGAAAATACGATCTCGTCCTTCATCCATCTCACTTGTTCCTTACGATCCACGAATCAGTCGGGCATTCCACGGAACTCGACCGCGCGCTTCTCTGGGAGGCGAATTACGCGGGAACGAGCTTCCTTACACCGGAAAAGACAGGAAAACTGCAGTTCGGCTCGAAGATCGTCAACTTCGTCGCCGACCGGACCCAGAAAGGCGGTCTTGCTACCGTCGGTTGGGATGACGAGGGCGTTGCCGGCCAGGAGTGGCATATCGTAAAGGACGGCATTTTCACAGGCTGGCAGACGACGCGCGACCTGGCTCCATTGATCGGCGAGAAAAGCTCGCGCGGGTGCCTGTATGGCGACAGCTGGAACAGTGTCCCATTCCCCCGGATGCCAAACCTCTCGCTTTCGCCTTCGAAAGAAGACGTGTCGACCGACGATCTCATTTCCGACGTCGAGAACGGGATCATGATCTACGGCCGAGGAAGTTACTCGATCGACCAGCAGAGATATAACTTCCAGTTCGGAGGCCAGACATTCTGGGAGATCAGCAAAGGCAAGATCACCGGAATGCTCCGCGACGTGGCGTACCAGTCGCGGACGACCGATTTCTGGAACAGCTGCGACGGGATAGGCGGCAGATCGACGTACCTTCTTCCCGGAACGTTCAACGACGGGAAAGGCGAGCCGGGGCAGTCGAACGCGGTCTCGCACGGATGCCCTTCGGCGAGATTCAGGGACATAAACGTGCTCAACACGGCCTCTTAAGAAACCTTCGATGGGAGATCGAGAAATGCTTCTGACCGAAAGGGAGTCGCGAGAGATCGCGCACAAGATTCTAAAACAGGTAAAGGCGGACGATGCGCAGGTTTCCGTCAACAGCGACAAGACCTCACACCTGCGGTTCGCACGGAACGCGTTCCTTACGAGCGGCACCACGACCGAGAGGTCGGCATCGGTCACGGTCTGGATCGAGGGGAAGAGGGGTGGTTCGGGGACGAGCGACCTGAGCGAAGCGGGCTTGAAGGCGATGGCGGACCAGGCTGAGAAAGTCGCCGCGATATCGCCCGTCGACCGCGAATATCTTCCGACGCTGGGCGCTCAGAAATACAAGCCCGTGGACGCGTTCGCAGCAGCGAACGCCGAGGTCGCGTACGATGCCCGCGCAAAGCGGATCGCAGAGATACTCGAATCCAGTGAGAAGCGGAAGGTTATCTCTGCAGGCTTCCACGAAAGCCGAGCCAGGTCCTCGGCGTTCGCTACGAAGAACGGGAACTTCGGTTACGAACGGGAATCGGTCGCAAGCCTTTCGGTGACCGCGAGGACTCCGGACGGAACGAGTTCCGGGTACTTTCAAAGGAGCAGCGTCGATCTGAACGATCTCGATACAAAGCACGTCGCGCAGCAATCGATCGAGAAATGCCTCGCTGGCCGTTCGCCGAAGGCCATGGAACCCGGCGAATACACTGTGGTGCTGGAAGCGCAGGCGGTCGGAGATCTGATCGGCAGGCTCGCGTTTCAATTCGACGCAAGAAGCGCGGAAGAAGGCCGAAGTCCCTTCTCGGCATCGGGCGGAAAGACGAAGCTCGGCGAGAAAATGTTCGATGAGCGGATCAGCATTTACAGCGATCCCTGGAACGAAAGGGTTCCCGGATCTCAAAGCGCGCAGGGAGGCATCCCTGCGGAGAAGATCTACCTGGTCCGGGACGGGGTCGTCGAGAACCTCATTTACAGCAGGTTCTGGGCAAAGAAAAGCGGTAAGAAGCCGACCCCTGGCCCCGTCAATATGATCTTCGGGTCGTCGGCGATGCCTTCAACGACCGCTCAGATGATCTCTTCGACCAAGCGTGGGCTCTTAATCAGCCGTTTCTGGTACATACGTTCGACCGATCCGAGGACCGCCAGCGTCACCGGTCTCACAAGGGACGGCGTCTGGCTGATCGAGGACGGAAAGATCGTGCATCCGGTCAACAACTTCCGTTTCAACCAGTCGATGATCTCGATGCTCGCCGGCGGCAACATCGAGCTGATCGGAGAACCGGAGAGGATAGGCGTCGGAAACGCCTCGCTTCTTCCGGCAATGAAGCTGAAGTCTTTCAATTTCACATCGCGTTCGGAAGCGGTATAGGCGTGCAATTTTGCGTTGAAAGGGCGAACTTTCAGGCATTTATGCCGGCAGGTTCGCCTTTTGCCGTTTCCTGAGTTGTGTGACAAAATTGAGATTCTTTTCACAACCAATTATTCGATCAGAGAGGAATTCAGAAATGGCTCGTAGAAACAAGGTTACGGTCGTTGGCGCCGGAAATGTGGGCGCAACGGCGGCCCTCTGGATAGCCAGCAAGGAACTGGCTGATGTCGTCCTTGTGGACATCGTCGAAGGCGTCCCGCAGGGCAAGGCGCTCGACCTGGCGCAGGCGGCTCCGATTGACGGCTTCGACATAAAGCTGGTCGGTTCGAACAGTTATGAAGAAACAGCAGGATCCGATGTCGTGATCATCACGGCGGGTCTTCCCAGGAAGCCTGGTATGAGCCGAGACGACCTTTTGAAAACGAACTCTGATATCGTCGGATCGGTCACGGACCAGGTCGTGAAGCATTCACCGGACAGCTTTCTGATAATCGTCTCGAATCCGCTCGATGCGATGGCGCAGGTCGCCTTCCGGCGCTCCGGATTTCCGAAGAACCGAGTGATCGGAATGGCGGGCGTGCTGGATTCGGCGCGAATGCGCTGCTTTCTCGCCGAAGCGCTTGATGTTTCGGTCGAGAACGTGACCGCGTTTGTTCTCGGAGGCCACGGCGACACGATGGTTCCGCTTCCCCGCTATTCGACCTGTGCGGGAATCCCCGTTACGGAACTGCTGCCGGAAGACAAGCTGAACAAGATCATCGATCGGACCGCGAACGGCGGAGCCGAGATCGTCGGGCTGCTCAAGACCGGGTCGGCCTTCTACGCGCCCTCGCTCGGCGCTGTCGAGATGACCGAATCGATCCTGAAAGACAAGAGGAAGATCCTGCCCTGCGCGGTGTTCCTCGAAGGAGAATACGGCATCAACGATCTGTTCGTAGGAGTACCTGTCAAGCTGGGCAAGAACGGAGTTGAGCAGATCATAGAGATCTCACTGACGAACGACGAGCGGTCCGCCTTGCAAAAGTCGGCCGCCGCGGTGCAAGAACTTGTGGACGTGCTCGGCATCTGATCCCGAGTTTCCGATCTTGAGTAAATGGAAAGGGCCTCCGGTGGGATTCCGGGGGCCCTTTTCACTTTTGAAAAAGACAGGACCTCACATCTAAGGCGCAAAAGGTAGAACCACCGCGTCGATCGCATGGATCACGCCGTTTCGCGCCTCGACATCGGTAGCGATGATCGAGGCCTCGCGACCGAGAACATCGGTCAAAACACCCCCGTTCTGGAGAAGGAAATCCTTATAGATCGTGCGGATACGATACGAATTCAGCACATCTTCGGAATACCTTCGGCCCGGCGCGACGTGATATAGAAGAACGTCCTTGAGCACGTCCGGTCCCAGAGTGCCTACGTTGTTCTCATCGAGCCCGAGCAAAGCAAAGGCATCTTCGGTAGGCGCGAACACGGTGAACTGCCCGTTGCCGGACAAGGTCCTCACAACGAACGGGTCCGCCGCAAGAACTGCCGTGATCAGAGTGTCAAACTGCCCGGCAAAAGGTCCGTCATCGTTTAGCGCGATGGCGACATCGACGATCGACGGCCCGACCTGGCCTCTTCGCAGCTCTGCGTCTCCCCTGAAGGCTGCTCCTTGATAGAGGCACCATTAGATTGGGCGAACGCCCCCGTAGCATAAATTCCTGTCACCGTTACGAGCACAGCGACCGCGGACATACTTTTCAAAATTCTTCTCATTTCTTTCCTCCCCTTGTATCTGATCCTCGGCCTTTCCGGATTCCGTCTGAAACTTTCGAAAGCCTGTCAAACCGCTTTCGACTGCCGCAGAGAAACGGATTCAATAAAATTTCACGACCGGCCCCGGATTGATACGTCATCGGTCAGGCTGACCGAATAGCTGTCACGGTCGTGTCAAAGCCGCGTCTTAGATCCCGCCGAAAAAGATCCTTCAATAAGCTAACTATAGTGTTCACAATGAGTTCCGTGGGTGGCACCGACGTTGCACCATGATCTCACGAAGCGAACTGTGTTCGCACCAACATCTGCATCACTCACTTCAAGGAAACGAGAACAATGAAAAACGAGAGAAGACAGCTTACGGTCAGGAAAGTAACCGCCGGGATACTTTTGTACTCCTTGGTCCTGATCAACGTCTTGGGCTCCCACGCCATCGCCTTCGCAAAGGACGTGACCAATGGCGCGGCCGCTACGGCGACCCTCGACCAATTCACAACCGACCTCACGTCGCTGGCCAGGAACGGCCAACTGCGCGAAACCGGAAAGTTCGAGAACGAAGTCGCAAGCCTCGTTACCGTGCTAAGCCGGAACGACCTGCGCCAGCCGGTGCTCGTCGACAACGCTGGGGAATCCGCGGAACTCATCGTCGAGCGGTTCGCGCAGAAAGCGGCTTCGAATGATGTACCCGATAGTCTGCGCGACGTTCGTGTTCTCATGCTTGACGTGGACAAGGCGTTCAAAGCCTCGAAGAGTGATCTTGAGGTCGTTGAGAAGTTTACCCGCGTGGTCGAAGAAGCGGCCAAGAGCGGCAGCAAGACGATTCTCTTCGTCGACGAGCTCGCCATTTTTGTCCGCGGGTTCACCGGCAGCGACGTTCTTACTGCCTCGATCCTGTCCGGTAAACTGCGGATGATCGGCGGCGCTTCCGCCGACGCTTACGCGCAAAGCATCAACAGCGTGCCCGAATACGCTGCCATCTTCGAACCGATCGTCGTCGGCGACGAGAAAGGCTCGGGGATCATCGTGAAGCGGAAACCCGCCGATACGAGAGAAGACAAATACCGCGGCGACAACGTGTCTTCGGATCTAAGGGACCTTATTGCCAAAGATCCGACCGGAAGGACGCGGTTGGACGTGATCCTCCAGACCCGAGACGCCGACAATCCCGCGCTTCGCTCGATAATGGCGGAACACAACGTCCGAATGAACGACAGGATCGGACGCTCGGACGCGGTGGTCGTCAATATGCCGCTGGGCGCGGTCGAGGCTCTTTCGCAGAGCGGATTCCTGAATTACATATCCCCCGACAGACAAATGCGGAAACTTGGCCACATTGAGAATACGAGCGGCGCTGAAGTGATCAGGGGAGCTATCCAGACATTAGGCCCGGGACCTGAACTTGACGGTTCCGGCGTCACGATCGCGGTCGTCGACTCCGGTATAGATCCGCACAAGGCATTTATGTCGGGGAGCCAGACCAGGATCCTACACAGCCGGAATTTCACTAACGAGGTCGACACATCCGACAATTACGGACACGGCACTCACGTCGCGGGCATCGCGGCCGGCGGCAGTTCAAGGGACAGCGGCGCATTCGAGGGTATCGCTCCGAACGCCGGAATCGTCAATCTTAAGGTTCTCGACAGTCAGGGGCTGGGAAGGACATCGTGGCTTCTGAACGCGCTCGACTGGCTGTTAGTCAACCACGGACAGTACAACATCCGCGTGGTCAATCTGAGCCTCGGCGGTCTCGCGATCGATTCTTACACAAACGACCCCGTCAACCTCAAAGTTCAGGAACTCAACTCGCTTGGCGTTCTGGTCGTGGCGGCAGCCGGTAACGAAGGTAAAGACGCAAGTGGAAACAAGCTTTACGGCCACATCCATTCGCCCGGAAACGATCCGTCGGCTCTCACGGTAGGCGCTGTCAACACGTTTCAGACCGATTCCCGTTCCGACGACGTTGTAACGAGCTTCAGTTCGCGAGGCCCGACACGGAGTTTCTACACGAACGCGGATGGTTTCAAGATCTATGACAACGCGATCAAGCCCGATATCGTGGCCCCGGGTAACAAGATCATCGCACCGAGCGCCCACAGCGACTCGTACCTCAGGACGAACTACTCTTCGCTGATGCCGGAAGGCGGCGATATCTATGGAGACGACAACGATGTAATGGAAATGAGCGGCACTTCGATGGCGGCGCCGATTGCGGCCGGAGCGGCAGCGGTTCTGTTCCAGTTGAATCCGAACCTCACGCCTTCGATGGTGAAAATGGTCCTCCAGTACACGGCTCAGCCTCTCGCCGGCACCAATATGTTCGAGCAAGGTGCGGGGCAGATCAATCTGGAAGGCGCCGTTAGGCTGGTCATGAGTTATTCGAGCAGCGTGAACTTTACAACCGCGGCGTCCGGTTCATCACTACTTCCTATTCTCGGATCGTTGCCTTCTCCATCCTCCAGCTTTTACGGACACGGCTTTACGTGGGCCCAGGGGATCACGACGAACCACACCTATATAAAGGGATCGCACCTGGCGTCAAACTTCCACGCTGTTTACAGGAACGGTAACTTCTTCCAGCAGGGAATCTCGCACGGTTCCGATTTCAACTACGTGCTCAACAACAAGTTCTCCTACCACTCCGGGCTGACGGTCAGGGCCAGGGTTGTAGAAAGCAACGGCACCGACATCGGTGGCGGGACGGTTATCTTCGGATACGGAGTACTTGTAAGCGACGGCGTCCTGATCAGCGACGGTGTCCTGATCAGCGACGGTGTCCTGCTGAGCGACGGTGTCCTGGTCAGCGACGGTGTCCTTATGAGTGACGGAGTGCTTATGAGCGACGGTGTCCTTATGAGTGACGGCGTCCTCTTCAGCGACGGTGTCCTGATGAGCGATGGCGTCCTTATGAGCGACGGTGTCCTGATGAGCGACGGCGTACTGCTTAGCGACCGATCGTCGAGCACCCGGGCAAGCACGTTCTCCACCACGATCTTCGGCGACTGATGACCGATACAAAAGACCAATCTACATGGAGGCGCACTACGATGGCAATCCACAATGTCACGGCAGTAGATCGCTCTGATCGTCCTATGAAGGTGGGCAACAAGCCCTTCGTCGTCCCGGACGCCGAGAGGTTGGTGAGGTTTACCGAAGAGGACAGCACTGAGGTGATCGAATTCCTGAATGCCAGACCGGTTCACACGGTGGTGATGGCGAGTTTCCTGAAGGACAACGGCTTCAAGAGCAAGTACAACCGCGGAGGCTACTACGGGTACAGGGGAAAGGACAGATCTTTGGAAGGCGTGGCGCTTATCGGCCACTCAACACTTGTCGAGGCTCGGACGGAAGAGGCGCTCATCGCCTTCGCGATCGAAGCCGGGCGGTCAGAGTTCCCTGTGCACGTGATGATGTCAGAAGGCCGGGTCATCGAGCGGTTCTGGGAAATCTACAAGGACCCGGGAGCGGAACCCAGGCACGTTTTCACCGAAAAGCTGTTTGAGCTCAACTTCCCGTTCCTCGTTCGCGAATGCGAGTGGCAAGTAAGGCCGGCGACGAAGGACATGCTCCGGGAGGTCGCCGAGGCACACGCCGAAACGGCCTTCATAGAATCGGGCACTAACCCTTTGGAAACGGACCTCGAAGGCTTCCGTGAACGGTGCCTCCGAAGGATCGAACAAGGCCGCACATTTGTTGCGACCGAGAGCGGCAAGCTGTTTTTCAAGGCCGACGTCGTAGCCGAAACGGAAGAAGTGATCTACCTGGAGGGAGTCTACGTCGCTCCGGAGTTGCGAGGCAGGGGCGTGGCGCCGAAGTGCCTTTCAAAACTGAGCGCAGAACTCCTGGAGAGGGTCCCAAATGTCTGTATGCTTAGCAATCTGAAGTTCGAGTCCGCACACAGGAGCTTTGAGCGAGCGGGTTTCCGCTCGACAAACAGCTGCACTACCATCTTTGTTTAGCAACAGAAAACACTAGACAAACAGTTTGTTTTCTTTAATAATGGTATTGTCCGTGCGGAAGCCGCGGACAGTACCTTTTTTAATCCTCTCATACCCAGCACAAGAGATCTTCAGGACTGCGAGGGCCGGAACAGGGGGCAGCCCGGATATTCCGCGCCCGGCACGCATGAGATTCAGGAAAGAGATCGACAAGTTCATGCTCGGCTTGATCGCCGCGGGTTCGCTGTGCGTGACCTATTCCCTGTTCGCTCTGCCTTACGGCGACGTCGATCTGTACCTCGTCGTTCTGGCAGCGCTTACTCTGGCGGTCGGCACAAGGATCACAGTCCAGATCCCGCGTTTCAAGTCCCACATCGCCGTTTCGGACACGTTCGTATTCCTGGCGCTGATCCTTTACGGGGGCGAGATCGCGGTGCTCCTCGCCGCGGCGGAGGCGTTCCTTTCTTCCTGGCGATTCTGCAAGCGCAAGATCACGGTTCTGACCAACGCCAGCGTGATGGCGATCTGCACCACGATCGTGGCGCACCTTATGCTTTGGACCGGACTCCTGGCCAATCTCAGGGAAACCCCGAGGACCGGAGAATGGAACACGTTCATCATCGCCTTATCTGTGATGGCGCTCGTCCAGTTCATCACGAACACGTCATTCGCCGCCATCTACGGCGGGCTAAAGAGCAACCGGAGGGTTTTCGAAGTCTGGAAGTCCACCTTCCTGTGGACCTTCGTAACCTACGCCGTGGGAGCGTTAAGCGCGGGCGGTCTGTTCCTCCTGAACCAGTGGATCGGCTTCGGAGTCGTGATCGCCACGTTCCCGGTGATACTGCTCATCTACATGAGCTACAAAATGTATCTCGAGAATGTCGAGATGTCGCTGGCACAGGCCGAACAGGCGAAGAAGCACGCGCAGGTGATCGAGACGCAGTCTATAGCACTAAGGGAATCCGAAGAACGGTTTCGAAGCGCGTTCGACAACGCTCCTATCGGGATCGCGCTGGTGTCTTCGACGGGCAACTGGCTGAAGATAAACCACGCCCTGTCCGACATACTCGGTTACTCAACAGAAGAATTCCTCGAAACAGATTTTCAGTCGATGACCTATGCCGCGGACCTCGGAGACACACTCGTCAAGATACACGAACTCCTAACCGACAAGATCCCTTCCTGCCAGCTTGAACAGCGGTTCCTTCACAAGGACGGGCATCCGGTCTGGACCTCCTGGAGCGCTTCGCCGGTGGAACAGGTCGAACAGGATAATAGGCACCTTATCTTCCAGATCCTCGATATCACCGACAAGAAACTCGCCGAGAAGCAGCTTAAGTACGAGGCCACGCACGACTCACTCACAGATCTTCCCAACCGTGCGCTCTTTATGTCGCGCCTTGAAAGCGCGGTCGAAACGGCGCGGAGAAACCCCTCGTACGAAGTGACCGTGCTGTTCATCGACCTCGACCGGTTCAAGCTCGTCAACGACAGTCTCGGCCATTACATAGGCGACCAGCTGTTGGTCGGTATCGCGGAACGCCTTAAGGAATGTCTAAGGCCGTCAGACCTTGTGGCCCGCCTGGGCGGCGACGAGTTCGTGATCCTTGTAGAAGGAAAAGGCGAAGGCGAGGACGCGGTCAAGATCGCCGAAAGGGTGCAGGAGAAGTTCGTAGTTCCTTTCGACGTGGGAGGCAACGAGGTTTACAGCTCCGCGAGCATAGGGATACTGAAGTTAGGCGACAAGCACTTTTCCGCGGAAGACATGATGCGCGACGCCGACACGGCTATGTATCACGCGAAGAAAGCGGGCAAGGGCAGGCACGAGATCTTCGACCCGGAGATGCACGAGATCGCGAAGGAAACCCTGGAGCTGGAAACGGACATGCGGCGCGCCGTGGACAACGACGAATTCACCGTGTTCTATCAGCCGATCTACTCGCTCGCGACCGACGAGACGATCGGATTCGAGGCGCTCGCTCGCTGGAACCACGAAACACGCGGCTACATTCCCCCGAACGACTTTATCCCGATCGCGGAGGAGCTCGGTCTGATCCACGAACTAGGCGAGCAGATTCTTTTTAAGGCGTGCACCCAGATGTCGTCGCTGATCAGAGAAACCGGCGGGGACAGGCCGTTTATCCTGAGCGTCAACATCTCCTGCCGTCAGTTCTCAAACCCGGACTTTGTTGACCGCGTGAAAAGCGTGCTTGTCGATACCGGTTTCCCTCCGACGATGCTCAAACTGGAGATCACAGAGTCGGTCTTCCTCGAACACCGTGAGAACGCCGTCCGAATGCTGAGCGAATTAAAGACCATAGGCATCGAGATCGACATCGACGACTTTGGGACCGGCTATTCAAACCTGAACTACCTGACCCAGTTGCCCATCTCGACTCTCAAGATCGACAGGTCGTTCATCGATTCGATGGAAAGGGAGGACAGCAATCTGGAGATCGTCCAGACGATCATCGCGCTGGCCTCAAGCCTCGGCATCAAGGTCATCGCCGAAGGTGTGGAGAACGAAGAACAACTCCAGAAACTCCGAAGCCTGAACTGCGGAGGCGCGCAGGGTTTCTATTTCTCGAGGCCGATGAACTTCGAAAGCGTGCGGGAATTCATAAACAGGCCGGACCGTTTGCCTCCGGGCCCCTTTGCGGACGTCCCGATCGTGCCGTCAGTCCAATAGATAGTTCCAGGTTTCAGGTTCCAGGTTCAACGTTTTAGGTTCCATGTTCCAGGTTCAAGGTTCCAGGTTCAAAGTTTTAGGTTCAAGGTTCGAGGTTCCAGGTTCCAGGTTCCAAGGTTCAAGATTTAAGATGAAAAGATTCACGCTGCGATTGCGGGGTAGAAGATGATTGAAAACGAACATCCCGTCGCGCACGCAGGCGGCGGTAACAACACAAAAAGAGCCCCACGACCTATGGGGCCCTTGTTATTCCTTGTGACTGCAGCAGATCGCGTTTTCGGACGACGTCTCTCTATACGCCGAACACTTTCTTAACACCTGAAATCTGAAATCCCGAATCTGGGACTTGGAACCTGGAACTTGGAACCCTGTTCCCAAAACCTTGAACCTGGGACCTTGAACCTAAAACTTTGAACCTGGAACCTGGAACTATTTTCTGAGCCATCCGAACAGGCCGTGGACCGTGACCTCGCGGTTAGTCTCGTAGATCGCTCGCGTCAACGGAATGCTCATCGGACAGACCTGGACGCAGTTCTGCGAGTTTCCGCAGTTGGCGATCCCGTCGTCGTCCATCATCGCGTCGAGCCGCTCATCACGGTTCATCTTCCCTGTAGCGTGCATATTGAACAGCCTGACCTGGGCGATCGCCTGCGGGCCTATGTAGTTCCCGTCGTGGTACTGGGGACACGCCTCGAGGCAGCAACCGCAGGTCATGCACCTTGAATACGCGTAGCGTTCCTGCTGGGTCTCCTGTGGTGTATGCGGCCCCGGACCCAAATCGTGATAGCCGTCGAGATCGACCCACGCGTGGACCTTTTTCAGGTGGTCGAACATAGGCGAGCGGTCGACCTTCAGATCGCGGACGTTTGGAAACTTGGTCATCGGCTCGAGAACCACCTCGTTTCCGCCGGCCTCGAGAAGGACGTCATCGATCAGCGCCGAACAGGATTGCCTCACACGCCCGTTAATGACCATCGTGCAGATGCCGCATACCTGCTCCAGGCAGTTCATGTCCCATACGGGCGGCGTCGTTTCCGTACCGTCCGCGGTGACGGGATTCTTGCGGATCTCCATTAGAACGGAGATCACGTTCAGATTCCTACGGTAAGGGATCTCGAACGTCTCCGCGTATTGCGGAGAATCCGGCTTTTCGCGCCGCTTGATGCGGACACGCACCGTCTCCGGAGGGTTCGTAAGCCTTGCTTTTGTCTTGGTTCCGTTGTTCGATCTCATTGATCAGCTTCCAATCTTCCCGTATTGTTGTGAATCCGTGAAATAGACAATTACCCTCTTCTCGCCGTCGAAATAGGGATAGTAGAGTTCGTAGGTACCATCGGAAGCAGAAAACCTGTATTCGGTCCGTCCGCGTTCAAATACTCCCCTCAGATAGTCGCGCTCCTCGCCCGAAGTCGAGAACAAGAAGTCCCGCCGCTTTCGCTGTTCCCCTTCCGAAAGATCGCGCAGCCATACACCGAACGAAAGATAGACCGGATCACCATCGATATTGTCCTCGACTATCACGCGAACCTCGGGGAAGCTCTCCTCCTGATCTTTCACCCGCCCGATCAAGTCACGGTTCGCGACCATCCATTCTTCAGAAAACTCGTAATCCGCAATCCTTGTAAAGGCCCCGGGATTCGTGTTGATCATGGACGTCGCTGATTCCACAAGCATTTGCTCCTTTTTCCTCGAAGTCAGGTAGTCACCTCCGATCAGCAGAGCTGCAATAAGTACGAACACCGCGAAAAGGGTCGCGATCAAGTATTTCAGCGAGATCGTCCGCCCAATTGCCCTTCTCTCGACGCCCTCACTCGTGTCCGCGATCCTGGTCAGGTTTAGCATGATATTGACCATCAGCGCACCCGCCATCAGCGATATTATGCCGAACACGCTGAGACCGAATGTCTGCGTGAGGTTCTCCCTGAAAACCCGGAGGCCGAACACCTGAATAAGGATGAAAGCGAATACCCAGTACACCAGTAGCAAGGCAGCCGCAATAGCCACGACATTGCAGATCTTCACCAGCATTCTCATTCACGTACCTCAGGGCGACAGATAGCTCATTCTGATTTCTTGCCGCCTTTCGAATAATCCCTCAAACGGGGCTCGATGTGCGAGACGTCAACGCTTTCATACGAAAGCACCGGAGCCTCTTCCGAATACTCGGCGATCGTCGTCTTCAGCCATTCCTCGTCGATCCGGTCGGGGAACTCCGGTTTGTAGTGCGCCCCGCGTGATTCGTTCCGGTTAAGCGCTCCGAGCGTGATCACCCTCGCAAGCTGAAGCATGTTCCAAAGCTGCCGCGCGTGCGGCACAGCCTGGGTCGCCCAAAGGTTCGAATCGTTGATCGAGATTCGCTTGAAACGGTCGATCAGTTCCAGAAGCTTGTTGTCGGTTTCCTGAAGCCGGTCGTTGTACCGAATAACGGTCACGTTTTCGGTCATTACCCTGCCCATCTCATCGTGGATCCTGTACTGGTTCTCGTCGCCCTCGTTCCTTATGATCTCGTCGTTTATCTCCCGCTGTTTTTTCAGCTCGGCGTCGTAGATGCCGTTCGTCTCGGACGACCCGCGCTCTACGCTCTTCGCATACTCGACCGCCGAAGGCGCCGCGGTGAATCCGCCGTAAACGCAGGAAAGAAGTGAGTTCGCGCCAAGGCGGTTCGCCCCGTGGATCGAGAAATCGCATTCGCCGGCGGCGAACAGGCCCGGGATGTTGGTCCTCTGCTCGAAATCGACCCAGAGCCCGCCCATCGAATAATGAACGCCCGGGAAGATCCTCATCGGGACGTGACGGGGATCGTCGCCGATGAACATCTCGTAGATCTCCAGGATCGCGCCGAGCTTTCGGTCAAGAGTTTCAGCAGGTATGTGCGAAAGGTCCAGATACACCTGGTTCTCGCCTTTCACACCGTAGCCGTCGAGACACGTCTGGAAGATCTCGCGCGTGGCGATGTCCCTCGGAACGAGGTTCCCGAAGGCCGGATACTTCTCCTCAAGGAAATACAGGCGTTCCGATTCGGGAATGTCCTGAGGATCGCGCTCTTCACCCTTTTTCTTCGGGACCCAGACCCGTCCGCCCTCGCCTCGCGCCGACTCGCTCATCAGCCTGAGTTTGTCCTCGCCCGGGATCGATGTCGGATGGACCTGTATGAACTCGCCGTTCGCGTACCGCGCTCCCTGCTGATAGCAGGCTGAAACAGCGCTGCCCGTGCATACTTGCGAGTTGGTGGACTTTCCGTAGATGAGGCCGGGACCGCCCGTCGCCATTATCACCGCGTCAGCCTTGAAGGATCTCAGCTCGAGTGTCTGCAGGTCCATCGCGATTATTCCGCGGCAGACCTGATGCTCGTCGAGCACGAGCGAGAGCATCTCCCATCCTTCGTACTTCGTGACCGATCCGGACGATTCGAACTTTCTGACCTGTTCATCGAGTGCGTAGAGAAGCTGCTGGCCCGTTGAAGCGCCCGCGAACGCCGTCCGGTGGTGGAGCGTGCCGCCGAAGCGCCGGAAATCGAGAAGCCCTTCTTTGGTACGCGAGAACGGTACGCCCATTCGGTCGAACAGGTGAATGATCGACGGCGCCATCTCCGTCATACGCCGCACAGGCTCCTGGTCGGCCAGAAAATCGCCCCCGTAAACCGAGTCGTCGAAATGCTTCCAGGGCGAGTCACCTTCTCCCTTTGTGTTCACCGCGCCGTTGATCCCGCCCTGCGCGCAGACCGAATGCGACCGCTTCACGGGCACGACCGAGAAAAGGTCGACGTTGTGTCCAGCTTCCGCTATCTTCATTGCCGCGGCGAGGCCCGCGAGGCCCCCGCCCACGATCGCGATGTTGATCTTGCTGCTCAAATCGGTTCTCCCCCTTGGCTGGATGGAATGCCCTCGCCTGCCGCCTAGAACTCTTCAGACCGGATCGCCGGCGCTTCTTCCCTCGGCTGCTCGCAAAGGAATTCCGGCATAAGCCCGCACGGCCTCACAAAAGAGAAAGCGGCGTTCGTGCCGGCAGCGAAAAGACCGAAGGCGAGCGCCGCGCAGACGGCCAGCGCGGCCTTCTGGGCCTTCTCGCCGATCACGAGACCCCAGTCGACCGCGAACAGATAGATCCCGTAACCGAGATGCCATGCGGTCGTGAACACTCCAAGGACATAGAAGATCAGAATTCCCGCGTTCTGCATATCCGAAGCGACGATCGCGTATGCGCGGTCCGCATTACCGGCGACGGCGATGTCGGTCAACCCGAACGCCGAGAAAAGGCCCCAGCGGAAATGCAGGAGATGGAAGAGAAGGAAAACGAACAAGAATACGCCGGAAACCCTCTGGAAAAGGTAGAGCCAGTTGCTCCCGTATCCATAGCTCGAAACGTTGTTCCTTGCCTCGGCGGTGATGAAAAGTCCGTAAACCGAGTGGTATGCAAGCGGCAGGAAGATGCCGAAGATCTCTATCAAAAGCAGGAACGGCAGGTGGTGGATATCCGCGACCGCCTCATTGAAGACCTCGGGACCGTTCATCGCCTTCGCGTTCGTGAACATATGAACGGCGAAAAAGATACCAAGAGGAACGATCCCCGTTATCTGGTGAAGTTTCCGAAGAATGAATGTCGTGCTGAATTTACCCGCCATCGCTTGCTTTCACTCCCAACCCAAACGCGGTATCGCTGGCTTCCCTTTCGCCTGATCGGAACTCGTTTGAAACTGTAAATGTTACATATTACCCGACGAATTACTAAATTAGCCTAAATGAATTCGATTGGAATAATTATGAAGCCTTCCTTATAATTTTTCTTCGGGCCGGCGGCACCGAAATTCACGATCAGTCCGGCCCGGACCAAAGGGAAATGCATTTAGAAACATTCAAGGTGTTCTGCGACCTGGTGGAACTGCAGAGCTTCTCCCTCGCCGCGGAGAGGAACTTCGTCACGCAATCGGCCGTCAGCCAGCAGATCCGCACGCTCGAAGAAAAATTCGAGCGCAAACTGCTCGAGCGTGTCCGGGGGCGTCGCGAGATCAGGCTTACGCCGGAAGGCGAGGTATTTTACAGGGAATGCAAGAACGTGCTCGAGTCGTACGGACAGATGCTTGAGAATATGAACTCAATAGTCGGAAAGGTGAGCGGCACCGTCAAGGTCGCGACCGTTTACAGCGTCGGCCTGCACGAGCTTCCTCCCAAGGTCCGCGAGTTCATGTCGCGATTCCCCTCGATCAAGATCGACCTCGAGTACTCCAGGACGACACGGGTCGTCCGAGACGTGCTCAAGGGCGTCGTCGAGCTCGGCGTCGTCGCGTTCCCGGAACCGAGAAAAGGCCTGACGATAGTGCCTATGGCGAGCGACCGGCTGGTCCTTATCACCGCGCCCGATCACGAACTTGCCGAGAACGAAACTATCGAGGTCAGGAAGTTGAAAGGACGCGACTTCGTGCTGTTCGAGCGCGACATTCCGACCCGGAAGGCGACCGACCGCATACTCCGCTCCTACGGCGTTCCGGTCCAGAAGGTGGCGGAGTTCGACAACATCGAGACGATCAAACGCGCCGTCGAGGTCGGGTTCGGGATCGCGATCGTCCCCTACCCGAGCGTGGTCGATGAAGAGAACAACGGACAGCTGGCTGTAGTCAGGCTGAAAGAAAAGGAATGGCAGAGGCCCGTGGCGGTGGTCCACAGGGGCGACCGGGACCTCTCGCTGGCCGCTCGCAAGTTCGTAGAATTGTTGAAGATAGATTCTTCTGGCGACCGCGAGGCTGCGTGACGAAAAACCGTGTCATTCTGAAGCGATCAGCGTCAGAGGACTCGTCGCGTTTATTCCGTTCAGGGCGTTCTTGAGCATAGGAATGATGCCTTCCACTTCCATATATTCCCTTCCGAGCAGTTTCCTGAAGCTCTTCTCGTCCGACCCGCCAGTCAGCTCGTCAAGCATCCCTTCGCAGAGCGCGATCACAAGTTCCGGAGCGAACTGCTTCCCGCTGTTTCGCTGGAGGTCTTCGATCACTTCGTGCGCGGATCGGCGCGATTTGTACGGCCTGTTCGTCGTCATCGCGTCGAACGAGTCTGCGAGATTGACGATCTTCGCGATGTAAGGGATCTGCTCGTCCCTCAATCCGTCCGGATACCCCCGGCCGTCGAGCCTTTCGTGATGGTACTTCGCCGCCAGAGGGACGTCCGTGTACGGATGGTGGATCGGAAGCAGGATCTCGTACCCGACCGACGGATGTTTGTTCAGCTCCGCCGACTCCTTGGCATCGATCCTTTTCGGCGAGTTGATGATGTTCCTCTCGACCGTCAGTTTTCCGACGTCGTGCAGATAACCGGCGACGGCGACTCCCTCGATCCGCTCGTCGGACCATCCGAGCGTTCTCGCGATCAATTCCGAATACTTACCTACCCTCACGGAATGGCCTTCGGTGTACTTGTCCTTGTAGTCGATCGCCGCGGCGAACGAGCGGACGGTATCGGCGTACGTCAGCCGCATCTGCTCGTACAAACGCCTGTTCTGCTCGGCTTTGCGCTCGAGTTCCGCGAGAAGGTTTTGCTGATAGATCCCGACGCCTATGTGCCTCGCCATCGCCTGGACGATCGCCTGGTCGGCCGAGTTGAAAGGCTCTCCGCTCGCCTTTTCGCCGAGCATGACCAATCCGACGAGCTCGTCGTGAACGATCATAGGGATGATCAGCTCGATGCCATTCTTTTCCACGATCGGCTGGTACCGCTGGAAGAAGATAAACATCTTCGCCTGGCTGACCTCGATCGGGCCCATCCCTGCGTCCAGGAAATCCTTTTCGTCGGCGGGGTCTATCGATGCCGAGACCGGAAAGTCGTCTCCGAGTCCCCTGACGGCCAGGAAATTCAGCTCATTGCCGAACCTGGAATACCGCGCGATTCCCCCTCTCATAATCGCCAGCGAGCCGAGAAGCAGGTGGAACGACGTCCGGATCATCCCGTGGAAGTTGTACTTGTGCGCGACCTCCTGGCCGATGTCGGCGAGAGCCGAAAATGTGTGGATGAGCTTCTGCTGGGATTCGGGCATTTCGGGAACGATGGAAATTCGAACGCGAGACTAGGCGGTTTCGATGCGGGCGTGCCTTGAAAGCCCTAGAGATTCGAAAAGGTGAGCCGTGTCGGCATTGACGTCGGTGAACACCACTTCGGCGTTGGCGCCGGAAGCCGCGTCGATCACCCCGAGCAGGATAGAGATGCCGATGCTGTTCACGATCTCGGTGTCCCTGAAGCTGACCAGAAGCCGGCTGCACCCTGCGGCGATCTTGTCGCGGCATTCGCGCTCGATCCTCTCGCCAGCGATCCTGTTTAGGTATTCGTTCGCGTAAACGACGGCGGTTTCGCCTTCACGCGGGACTTCGACTTCAAGGTTGATCGACATTTGTATCAGGGAACGGACCGGGAAGCGGTCATCCGTCTTTCGAAGGACGCGGGATCCGCTGTTCTGGGTTCGGATTTGAGCCGGAAAACTCGCGAGATAAAGTAATACTTTAACAAATAGATGTCAACACGCATTTTTGCAGAGTGTTGTTAGCAAACAAAATGTCCGGTCTGTCGACAGGAGTGTAAGACTGACACTTTCGGTGAGTTCACCGGGCTTAGCAAGCGTGCCGCTTTCAGCCCATGGATCATTGACCAGTGCTAATTGACCACTGACCAATGGTCAATGTGTCGGTAGCCC
This sequence comes from Aridibacter sp., assembly GCA_035513035.1. Lineage (GTDB taxonomy): Bacteria > Acidobacteriota > Blastocatellia > Pyrinomonadales > Pyrinomonadaceae > Aridibacter. Next base: position 15,587 of record DATKCW010000045.1, on the reverse strand, counting down.
GACCGTCAGTGAGGGCGTGAATCGGAACCCGCTTCACCAGGCCGCCGCCCATCGGCGCCATATGTTAATACCATTTCGGAATCTTGGGCGTCGCCGGCTCCGTTAGGAGCCGAATGTCTGTAGCGCTCAGATGACCGAAGACAGAAGACCGACGACTGAAGACCGGAGCTGGACGTCCGGAGTCAGAAGACCGGAGATAGACGTCCGGAGTCAGAAGACCGACGAATGAAGACCGGAGACCGGAATAGTAGCGCAGCGACGACCTGCCTTTAGCCGTGGGTGGAGCAAAGCGGAACCCACGGACGAGCGTCCATCTTGATTGCGAGCCGCGTAGCGGCGTCACAATCTCCGTCAGACATTGGCGGAAACGCGACCGTCAGCGAGCGTTCCGTCGACCCTCTTCCTAATGGTCGGGGTTCCGAGTGTACAGCCCCCTCGCTTACGCTCGGGGATCCGCCCCGTTCTCCTCTTGGAACCTTGAACCTGTAACTAGTGACAGTAGCCCGCGCTGACGCTTGGGCTTAGGACACGCCAAGCTCCGCCGCCGGCTACTTTTTCCAGTAGGTCTTGATCTTCAAATGCAGCATGGGGAACGGGACGTACTCCGCCTGCCTTCCGGACTCCCTAAGCTTCTCGACCATATGAAGGCCGCCGTCCGCGTTCCGCGTGTGGACGATGAACGAGGCCGACCGGTTGAGTTCGGTGTTCTCGGCGAGCCATTCGGCGACGGCGTAGCCGGTCCGGCCGAAGTCATCGTGGTCGTTCGATTCGTAGTGATGGGGAAGTAGGTCGTGGTCAAGGAAGATCGCGTCGAATTTCTTTTCGGCCAGGACCCGCTTTGCGTCGACGACCGTCGAGACGATCTCCAGATTGTCGCCCTTGAAGCGCTTTTCGAACCAGCGATGCCTTCGCTCGTCATCGTCGAGCACAAAGACATCTATCGGGTCCCGCTCCGCGGAGAGGTCGGCTAAACCCAGACGTATCAACAAACTGCGCAGGATCTTCTTCATTTTCTCCCTGGTTCGGCAAAGCAGTAAATATATCACAGAGGCCCCGTGGGCGGCACGTGGCGGACAGCGTCGGAGGACGCGGAAAGCGCGATTTCGGGACGGATTTCGGCAAACTTGATAATGGACTTCGCGATGCTATAATCCTGAGAGATTCGAGGCGGTCTCCGGGACACTCCCGGTCCCGATCCGGCACCCTCAAAGACTTTCAGCCAGATGCCCCAGGAAAAACCAACACTCCGATCGGTTCCCGACCCCGAAGAAGAGCCGCAATCCGCCGGTCCCGTCGAGGATACCGTTTGTCGAAAGTGTTTCGGAACGGGGATGGAATACGTCGAAGGCAAGGGCGTTCGCAGATGCGCCTGCCGGAGGCAGAGCTCGCAGTCGGGGCTTATCAGCGCGGCGCGAATCCCAAGGCGCTACGAGAACTGTCACTTCAACACGTTCCGGCCGACCAATCCCTCACAGGAAAAGGCATTCAAATTCGCATCGCGTCTTGCAATGGACTACCCGGCCGTGGACCGCGGTCTACTTCTGATGGGCACTGTCGGAGTCGGAAAGACGCACCTTGCGGTCTCGATCCTGAAAGGCCTGACGGAGCGCGGTTTCACCTGCCTGTTCTATGAGTTCGGGACGCTCTTGAAGGAGATCCAGAATTCCTACAATCCGGTCTCAAAGACTTCCGAACTTACGGTGCTCTCGCCGGTCTTCAATTCCGAGGTGCTCGTGCTCGACGAGCTCGGAGCCTCGAAACCGACCGACTGGGTGCGCGACACGATGGCGCACGTCATCAACACGCGCTACAACGACCGCAAGCTGACGGTCTTCACCACGAACTATCTGGACCGGACGGGAGACAGCCGGGAGGAGACTCTGCATGACCGTATAGGCATTCGCTTGAGGTCGCGACTTTTCGAGATGAGCAAAACGCTCGTGATGTCCGGGGAGGATTACCGACGCACGTACGACAGGCCGCTCGAGGCCGCTTCTTCCTGAACCATCTTCACGCCTTTGCTTCCGACCTCACTTTGGGGCAAATCGAACCCACAGCCGGTAGCCGAAAACCGCCGCCAGGATCACTCCCCCGATGATCGGCCAAAAGAAGTCCGACTTCTGGATCAAATAGAAGTGGATCACGCCGAAGACCGCGGCGACATACACAAGCCTGTGCAGCCTCTGCCAGCGTTTCCCTCCGAGCCTTTTTATCCAGCCCTTTGTTGAAGTGATCGCAAGAGGCAGCAGGATGCCCAGTGCGCTCATTCCAAGCGCGATAAAGGGCCTCTGCCAGACGTCTTCGACGATCGCGGAGAGGTCCAGCGACTTGTCAAAGATCGAGTAAGTAACAAGGTGGGCGCAGCCGTAGAAGAACGCAAATAGCCCCAGCATACGCCTGTACCTGATAAGGTCGTTCCTTCCCGTGATCTTCCTCAGAGGCGTCACCGCAAGCGAGATCAGAAGGAACAGCAGGGTCAGCACACCGGTCGTCGAGAGGACGAACTCGACCGGGTTGGCACCCAGGTTTCCCCTGTACCAATCCCATCCGAGAAGCGCGAGCGGCACCAGACCGTTCACGCCGATAAGCACCTTGTTGAATTGAGAATCGGTCATCGACGGCTTCAGTAATTCTTCCTGAGGTCCATCCCCTTGTATAGGTCTGCGACCTGCTCGCCGTATCCGTTGAACATAAGCGTTTCGCGGCGTCCGTACTCGCCGATCCTACGCTCGGTCGCCTGGGACCAGCGCGGATGATCGACCTCGGGATTGACGTTCGAGTAGAAGCCGTATTCGTTCGGTGTCGCGGCGCTCCAGGTGGTCGGCGGCTGTTTGTCGGTGAACGTGATCCGGACGATCGACTTGATGCTCTTGAAGCCGTATTTCCAGGGGACCACGAGCCGTATCGGCGCCCCGTTCTGCGGAGGCATAAGTTTGCCGTAAAGACCTGTCGCAACGATCGTCAACGGATGCATCGCCTCGTCCATACGAAGTCCCTCGAGGTATGGAAAAGAGATCCCCGCAAACACGTTCCCCATAGCGTTCGGAGGCTCTGGAAGATTCACCTCCGGCCCTCTCGGGTTTGAACCTCCGTAATAAGTCTGAAACGCGACGTACCTTGCCGAGCTCACGGGCCGGGCCATCTCGATCAGCATGCTCAGAGGAAATCCGACCCAGGGGATCACCATCGACCAACCCTCGACACACCTGAAGCGGTATATCCGCTCCTCCTGGTCGATCTTCAGAAGTTCGTCGATGCCGAATACACGGGGCTTCTCGACGAGCCCGTCGACCGTCACCGTCCATGGCTCGGAACGGAACTCCGCGGCAAGCGAAGCCACTCCGCGCTTGTCGGTCGTGAACTCGTAGAAATTGTTGTAGTTGGTAACGTCCTCGATTGGCGTGAGATCGTCCGGAAGAGGGTCTTTCGCCTCGGAAAAACTCTCGATCGCGGCCGTGGTGACCTCGCGGGGAGGAGGAGGATTCAGGTATCTGTAAATGAGACCCGTCGCGGCGGCTGTGCCGGCAAGAGCTCCCGCACGGATGAAATTCCGGCGATTCAGATAGTCGAACTCGTCCGTGATCTCGCTTGATCTGATCTTCTCGCTTTCAGGCATAACAACGGCGTCAGTCAAGTATTCGAACCGGTGTGAAGGCCGGATTCCATTGAAAGAGACTGATCCCGAATCAAGGCTTCTTTATTCCGTTGTGACGGAAAGCCGGCGAGTTGCAGACGGAGCAAGGCAGAGACGCGACCGTCAGGGAGCGTACTCGTATCGATGCAGAAGGATGGTCAATAGGCAGATGCCGCTACGGAGACAGGGCTTCCGTCTTCCGCTTCCTGGGCGATCTTGACACCAACGGAGGCGCCGATCCTCGTCGCGCCCGCCTCGAACATCTTTCGCGCGTCGTCGATCCCCTTTACGCCGCCCGATGCCTTGACCCCAAGGGCCTTACCGACGGTCCGGCGCATCAGCCGGACGTCCTCGACCGTCGCCCCGCCCTTTGAGAAACCGGTCGACGTCTTCACGAAATCTGCGCCCGCGTTTCGCGAGGCGATACACGCCCGGACCTTCTCGTCGTCGGTGAGCAGCGCGGTCTCTATTATCACCTTGCAAAGCACCTTGTTCTCGTGCGCCGCTTCTGCGACCGCGCGTATGTCATCTTCGACGGCGCAGTCGTCACCCGACTTCAGCGCGCCGACATTGATCACCATATCGACCTCTTTCGCGCCATTGAAGATCGCCCGCCTCGCCTCGTACGCCTTTACGTCCGGAAGCGTTGCCCCGAGCGGGAATCCGATCACGGTGCAGACCGGCACGTCCGTTCCCTGCAGAATAAGTGCCGCCTTCTTGACCCAGACCGGGTTGACGCAGACCGAAGCGAACCCGTACTTGGCCGCTTCGTCGCACAGCCTGCGGATGTCCGATTCGCTGGCTTCGGGCTTTAGCAGAGTGTGGTCGATCAAAGATGCCCAGTCGTGCGCTGTCGCGGTCTCTCCGAGCACGATGCCGATCCTCGACGCGCCGGCGTCAACGACGCGTTCGACATCCGCCCTGCAGAACGTGGGGCAATGGTCCTCGTCCAGCCTAGAAAGGACAAGGTCCGTGATCTGCTCGATGAGCTGTTCGTAATTCCCTTTATCCATCGGATCCTAAGAGCGGTTGACGTACTGGCCCTCGATCGTCCTGATCTTGCCTACCCGCCGTTCGTGCCTCGGCTCGCTTAACTCGTGTGTCAGGAAAGCCTTGACGATCTCGCGGGCCTCTTCGAAGTTGTTCTGACCGCTGCCCAGCGTCAATACGCTTGCGCCGTTGTGTTCCCGCGCGTTCTTCGCAAGCGCGGGATTGTAGCACGCCGCCGCGAGCACCCCGGGTACCTTGTTGGCGGTCATCGCGCTTCCGATCCCGGCTCCGTCGATCACGATCCCGGCGTCCGCCTGGTTCTTCGAGACCGCGAGCGCGACCGCGTGAGCGAAATCCGGATAATCCACGGCTTCCTTCGAACTGGTCCCGAAGTCCCTGACCTTCAACCCCTGTCCGGACAAAAAATGCGCGAGTTTCTCCTTAAGTTCGAATCCGCCGTGATCACACCCGATCGCGACCGAGGTGACCTTGAACGAAGGCGTTCGCGGTTCCTTTGTGACGAGACGTATGTTCTTCGCGGCGATGATATCGTCCGCAAGCGGCGTGAATTTCGCCCCTTTCGAGATTCTCAGACGGTCTCCGTCCTCGAGGCCCCTTAGATCGTCTTCGGTGATCAGGGACCTGGCTGATTCGTCGCGATCGAAGTCCTTCGGCCGCTCCGGGGGAAGCGAGTTAACGCGCACGTGTTTCGGGAACGTCTCGGCGGGTTCATTCTCATCGGGCACGGCCGCAAGCACCTCGCGGACGAGATCGCGCACCCTTTCCCTTCTTTCGCTGTTTTCGGACATCCTTTGAACCAACGGCTGAAGCCCCGTTTGACGTTTGAAAATACCTCAAATAGTATTTCCAAACATCTTTCCAATCAAACATCGGAGGGCTTTTGCTGGTGTCCACTCAAGAGGCTGCGGCCATATCTGAATTCTCAAATTCAAACCTCGAAATAATTTTTTCGGCGGATCAGATCGCCGAACGCGTCAGCGCGCTCGGGGCCGAGATCACGAAAGACTACAAGGGAAAGGAGCTCGTGCTGGTAGGAGTCCTGAAGGGTTCGTGCGTGTTCTTGTCCGACCTGATGAGGCACATCGACCTTCCGATGGACATCGACTTTATGTCGGTCGCAAGCTACAAGGACGGGACGGTATCGTCGGGGGACATAGAGATCCTGAAGGACCTTACAAAACCGATCCGAGGCAAGGACGTAATCCTTGTCGAGGATATTGTCGATACCGGACTTACCCTTCACCGCTTGATAGACATCCTCGGCACGCGGGGCACGAACTCGATCCGGGTCGCGGCACTTCTGGACAAGCCCGAGCCGAGGGTCAAGAAAGAGGTGACCGTCAATTACTGCGGGTTCGAGATCCCGAACAGGTTCGTCGTCGGTTACGGGCTGGATGTCGCGGGTCGGTTCAGGAACCTGCCTTTTGTCGCGGCCGTCAAGGATCCGGATCAGCTCTGATCCGCGTTCCAAACCTCGACCGATTCCCATATCTCCCTTCTCACTTTTGCCTCGTGCGGGAATTCCGCGGCGAAGGCATTCCTGAGCCTTTCCGCATCATTCTCAAGATAGCCGTCAAGATCAACTCGATCCGCCGCTGTGTAGGTCGTCCGGTAAATGCCGTCGTCGGACTTTGCGAATTCGGAACTCACGAACCGGCCCGTCGCCATCACGTCGGGTATGTGCTTCCGGCGCATGTAGGCCTCGAACTTAGCGGAAAGGCGGTCCGGTACCTTCACGTTGACGGTGTAGTGGATCATAGGATGGGATAAGGCAGAAACGCGACCGTCAGGGAGCGTGCCCTGTTTCACGCACGCTCCCTTAAAGCAACTCCAGGAAACTCTCGCCCGCCGGGATCGCCAACCCGAAGTTCTCCGCGATCGTCTGGCCGATGTCGGCAAGCGAATCCCGCGTACCGAGATCGACGCCCTGCCTTGCACTCTTGCCGTACCCGAGGAGAAGAGCATATTCCCGGGTGTGGTCGGTGCCGCGGTATGCGGGGTCGTTCCCGTGGTCGGCGGTGATGATCAGAAGGTCGTCGCCCCGCATCGCGCCGATGATCTCCGGCAGCCTCGAATCAAAATGCTCAAGCGCGCGTGCGTAGCCTTCCACGTCGCGCCGATGGCCGAACAGCATGTCAAAATCGACCAGGTTCGAGAAGATCAGGCCTCGGGTGTCTTCACGAAGCGCCTCGATCGTACGGTCGATCGACTGCTCGTTGTTCTTCGCCTTCAGATCCCGGGTAACTCCCATTGAGTCGTATATCGACGAGATCTTTCCGATCGCCACGACGTCCAGGCCCTTCGAGGACAGAAGAGGAAGCAAATTCCTTTCGGGCGGCGGGACCGCGTAATCGTGCCGGTTCTCCGTACGTGTGAACTCTAAAGCGTTCGAACCGACGAACGGCCTGGCGATCACGCGCCCCACTTCGTGCTCGCCTTCGAGCATCTCGCGGGCGATTTCGCATATTTCGTATTGCCGTTCGATCGGTATGACACCTTCGTGCGCGGCGATCTGGAAGACCGAATCAGCGGATGTGTAGACGATCGGCTTGCCTGAAGCGACGTGCTCTTCCCCGAGCTCCTTTATTATCTCTGTGCCCGAAGCGGTCTTGTTCCCGAGCACGCCCGGGACTCCCGTTCGCCGTATGAACTCGCTAATCACCGTGTCCGGGAATCCGTCCGGATAGGTCGGGAACGCTTTCTCGAGGATGATGCCCGCCATCTCCCAGTGCCCGGTCGTCGTGTCTTTACCGTTCGAACGCAAGGCGCATTTCCCGTAACAGCCGATCGGAGAAGCGTCGGGTTCGAAATTCTCGAAACGGCGTATGTTGCCGATCCCGATTTTTCGAAGGTTCGGGAGATCGACGTTCCTTGAGGAAAGCACGTGTCCCAGAGTGTCCGAGCCGGCATCTCCCCATTCCGCGGCATCCGGCATCTCTCCGACGCCAACGCTGTCAAGCACCATCAGGTTTATCCGGTTGAACTTCATATCTGTCTGGTGGATCGTGAATGGCGGATCGCAGTTAGTGGATCGTGAATTGAGAATTGATAGTTGAAAATTGCGAGTTAATTGGGGATCAGAGTCGAAATATCAACCTGTTTGTCACCCTTCGCTTCGCCGATCGATGTTCCTTTCTCCTGATTCACAAGTGACCCCTCCGGCCACTCACAAACCCACAATTCTCAATTTTCAATTCTGAACCGAGAACACACCAGCCACCGCCCGAAGTCTATTTCTCCGCAGCCGTGTAACCTTCCCTCGCCCGGACCAAAGTCCCCTGGGGCAGTCCCTTGAGCCTTATCGTAATCCTGCGATACGAACCGTCGTGTTTCTCATTAGTCGAGTAGTACCCTAGGCTGTATTTGCTGCCGATCTCAGACGCAACTTCTGAGAATGCAACGGCGGCGTCCCGTATGTCGACCGCCGTGAATACCTTTCCGCCCGAACGAACTGCGATCTGCTGCATCTCCTGCGCGGCGAGTTCGTAGAGCCGCTTGCTTATGTCGAGCCGCACGAAATCCCCTATCTTGCAGAAATCGTATACGCGCTCCATCTTCGCGTTCTTCGGAAACTGTTCGTAATACCGCTTGATCTGCGAATCGGAGAAGTGCGTCGCGGAGTTGCAGTCGCCGAGCAGATTTTCTTCAAAGCGCTCGCGCGTGTCGATATTCACGAAGTAATTCACAATGCCTGAGCGGGCCAGCGCCGCTTCCGCTTTCTTGAAATCCCAAAAGCTTGTCGAATCCACTCCATCGGTCAGCGCAACGAGCGCCCGCCTGCCCCGAAATCTTGGTTCCGGAGCGATCCCGAAAACGTCTTTGGCCGCCATCAGAAGTCCGTCGTACAGGGGAGTTCCGCTGCTCGTGCCGATCTGCGTAAGCGATTTCGCCAGTCCGTCCTTGTCTTCCGACAGGTCCGACACGATCTCGCTGAATGCCTCGACCCGTCTGCCGCTCACCTTCTGATTGAATGCAATGATCGCGACCCTGTCGCCGGGCCTGAGAGACCTGATGAAGTATTCCGCGGCGCGGACGATGAGCCGGAGTTCCGAGCGGGTGGAACCCGAAGTATCGAGAAGAAGCGCCACTTCGAACGGGGCATCGGTGGAGGAAAAACTCGCGATCTCCTGGGGCTCGCCGTCCTCAAAAACCTCGAAATTATCCAAACTTAGTCCGGCGATCGGTCTTCCTGTCTTATCGGTGACCGCGAGCGGAACTTCTATCAGCCGGGTCTCGATCTTGAGTACGTCTTCCGAGATCCGCCCGCGGACGTCACCCTCCTGCGAAAGAGCCGCGCCGGAGTTCGCCGCTACTACGAGGAAAATCAGAAGAAAATTGAGAGCCGATCTCTTGCCCATAATTCCGATCTTCTGAGTCTATCAAAAAATTCCGCGCAAAACTCTTGTCCGTTCATTAAGGTCCAAAAGACTCCGGCAGTATGGCGGCCGTGACGCCGTGAATCTCCGCGTCGCGTTCGGCGGCTGTAGCGTAACCCCGTTCCAAAGTTCGAGAGTTGGCATATATTTTCTGCGTTCTTTACCGAAACGCGACGAATACGTCTCGCTAAGATTATTTTTTGCAAAAACTTGCAATTTTATAGAAATGGTATTACAACTAGGGCAGTTTCTAGTATTTACGTCTCACAAATTGTGATTTTCGTATGTGATCGGGACTCGAGCGGCTTTTCAGCCTCCCGTTTCAGATCAGTCGGATTTCCACCGGGAGGCTTTCCGGACGGCGGGCGAAAGTTGAATTGGATCGTTCGAAACGGCAATGCGGTGAGTGGCGTTACCAATCACTATTCGAAATCGGTATAAGTTCAGAGGAGGGAGTTTTTTAATGAGGAGTACAGTATCCAACAGATTGGTGCTCGTTTATTGCTTTGCGGTGCTGGCGTTCCTGGTCGCCGGTTTTTGGCTGGCGGTTGGACCTGAACAGTCCGAGGCCAAAGAATCGAAAGACCTGAAGGCGAGGTCCGTAACGACGAGCTCGTTAGGCGGCACGACATTTCCCGGCACCGGCGTGGGCGCGATCCCGGACCGCGGTGCTACCGGCTGCGGTGAACCGCGGGGACCCGCGCGGGATATTACTTTTAACGTTACCGGGCTTTCCGGAGCTCCTACGACTGTAGGGGTTGATTTTACAGCCACGCACACGTGGGTGGGCGACCTCAACATCTCGCTGATCTCGCCTGACGCCACTGAGCATGTGGTTCAGGAGGCGACCGGGGCAGCCACCGCAACTGCTTGCGGCGACAGTTCTGATCTCTCAGGACTTTACTCATTCAACGACGGGGCAGCCGGTGATTGGTGGGCTGCGGCAATCGCTGCGGGCGGTGCTGAACCGCTTCCAAATACTGCTTACAGAACCCAATCTGCCGGACGAACCGGTTCGGGCGGTGCAAACACTGTAATGACCGCCGCGTTCTCGGGGATTCCCGCGTCAAACGGCACCTGGACCCTCAGGTTCACCGACTCCGGCGGCGGGGACACCGGCACGGTTTCGGCCGCGAATCTTTCTCTTGAAGCAGGGGCCGCTCCAACAGGTTCCACAAACGTCGATATGGACGGCGACGGAACGACCGATTATTCGATCGTAAGGGACGGATCCGATCCCGATCTCGCGGCGCGCGAAGAAGGTTCCGTCCTTCTTGCCAAGAGCGTTCGCGAGCGCCTGCAGAGGCTCGAAGCGCTCAATGACGGCCAGAGAACCGAATCTGTCGGCGCACCTCCGCCGGTCGGATCTGACATTGACTGGTACATCTCCAACAGCGGCGGAGGCGATCCCACGATCGCTTCGTTCGGCGAACCTACGACCGACTTCGTCATCCCGACTGATTTCGACGGAGACGGAAATGCCGACATTGCCGTTTGGCGTGGAGTGAACACAACAGGCCCAGAAGGTGCGTTTTTCTACATCTTCCGCAGCTCCGACAGCACGATAGACATTGTCGATCTCGGAATTCAAGGTGACGATCCCACGGTCAGCGGCGATTACGACGGCGACGGTGTTTCGGATCCGGCAGTATTCCGGTGTCCGTCGACAGCCGGCCAATGCGTCTATTACTACATCGGCAGCAACCAGGCATTGGGCGCGTCCGATATCACCTTCGTTCCTTGGGGGTTCGGTACTTCATTCTCGGTATTCCCGAACATCGGCGACTTTGACGGCGACGGCCGCCACGACTTCTGCGTCCAGACTGACAATCCGGATGCGCCCGGCCAGGGATTGTTCACGCTTCTCAGATCTTCCGACTTCGGTGTCGAATATGTTTCCTGGGGACTGAACACCGACCTGATCGCGCCGGGCGACTATGACGGAGACGGTCAGAACGACTTTGCAGTCGTCCGAAATGAAGGCGGACAGCTTGTTTGGTACATCCTCGAGAAGGACGGCGGAACGCGCGGCGCCGCGTGGGGCCTCCAGGCAAATGACTTCCTCACTCCCGGAGACTACGACGGCGACGGCTTGACCGATGTCGCGGTTTACAGAGCGACTGAAGGAAACTGGTACGTTCTGAACTCCGGTTCGGGAACGGCGTCCGGTTACGATTGGGGTCACCCCAATATTGACTATCCGCTTCCCAACTGGCAGGTGCACTAGTCCAGTCCGGATCACCTAACTTAAAAGGCCGGAGGCAATGCCTCCGGCCTTTTTTTGTGAAGATTGCGGTTCGTCCCGTTCAGTCCTGCCCGGGCTCTTCGTCCCTTCTGTTGTAACGCCGTGACCCGGCGCCGCACGCTCCGCGCAGTCCGGTACCAATCCCAAGGCGAGGCAGTATCACGAGCTGCAGAAGCAGCCACATCCCTACTATCGCGAGAATAAAGATAAGGTCTCTCATCGTTTTCTAGTTTCCCCTGTTCGCCCCGCGCACGAACCCTCGGCCGCGGCCACCGCCTGACTCCAGGCATCTCTGGAAAGCGGGTAGATGGTTGTCCTCTGACGCCGACTGAAGAGCCTTGTACACGAGCGATATGTCCTCTTTCTTCGTGGATTCGAAGAGCCTTGAGTACAGGTCCCGGTTCGCGATCTCGCCGTCAACACCTGCCTTGCAGGCTTCTGCGAGACTCTTGAAACCCGTTACGTTTCCCATCCACTTGTTCTCGGGCACCGGGACCTCATAGGCGGTAAACACGGCTTTCAGCCGTTCGATGTGCTTCCCCTCGGCCTGCTGGATGTTCACGAACGGACGAGGATCGTTGAAGTCCTTGTTCACACGATCATACGTCGCCCAGGCTAAATACTCATCATTCAGAGCCAGGAGGAGGCCGTCGATCTCCTCTTTCGAGAGCGGACCTTTGTAAGCCGCGTGATCAAGATCGCAGATGCGACACAAGGCCCCCTCTTTTTCCGGTTCCTGCACCATTTCTTGAACAACCGGTGAACGATCGTTCTTATTGCCGGCACCGGTGTTGGTGGACGTTTCACCGCAGGCCGACAGCGACCCGGCTATTGCGAATGCGCCTGCTGCCATTAGTAATACTTTCAACATCGCATTTATTCGCGGCGGTCTTTACCCCGCCTCGCCTCAATGTCTTTGGCCGTCACACGTTTGCACACGCAGTTGCCGATACTTCGGTTTCCAGTCCCGAACCGGTCCAGGCGGTAGTCCCGCCGGCGACGTTGTAGATCTCCTTGATACCTGCATTCTCAAGAATGCTCGTGCCGGTGCTCGACCTGTATCCCGTCTGGCAGATGACGTATGTCGGTTTGTCCGGATCGAGCCGGCCGACCTCCATCGTAAGCTCGTTGAGAGGAATATTTATAGTTTTCGGCGCATGGCCGTTGGCGTGTTCCGCCGGACGCCTGACGTCCACGAACTGGATCCCGTTCCCGAGCAGGTTGCGGACCTCTTCTACAGGGACCTGCCCGATCGCTTTCTGTTCGCCGTCGTAGTCGGTGATCAGAATGTAACCCTGCACCGTTTCAATGCCCACGCGCGCGAGCCGCATAACGGCTTCATCTACCTGCTCCTTGTCTCCTCCGACGACGGCGATCGGCGTACCTATAGTGATCAAGGTCCCAGCCCACGACGCGAACTGGCCGCCCAGGCCGATGTTGATCGAGTTCGGAACATGACCCACGCCGTAGTCCGAATTCTTTCTCACATCCAGCACCACGCCGTCGAAATTCTGAACGGATTCGGAATCTAGCGGTTCCGGTTCCGTGAGGTCTTCTAAAGCCGGAGAGCCCTTGAGATTTCGGCTCGCGGAAACCGGAAAATACGCCGGCACTTCGGGCTGATCCGCCGCGACGATGCTGATGAACTCCTCCTTCGACATAGGCTTCAGCGCGTAGTTCGTCTCTTTCTGCTTACCGAGCGTGGACCAGGTCTCACTGGAAAGCGACTTTCCGCACAGCGAGCCCGCGCCGTGAGCCGGATAAACCTCCGTTTCGTCCGGCAGAGGAAGGATTTTCTCGTGAAGCGAGTCGTACAGCATCCCGCCCATCTGTTCCGCAGTGAAGCCCTTGGACCCCACAAGGTCCGGACGCCCTACATCGCCTATGAACAAAGTGTCGCCGGTGAACATCTTGATCGGCGCAACCATATCCTCGGTATCTTCCGCGAGGATCGTGATCCCTTCGGGCGTGTGGCCGGGCGTTTCCAGGAACCTCAGGCGCACTTTGCCGAGCATCAGCTCGTCCCCGTCTTTCACCTTCAGAGTCGGAAACTCGGTCGCCGCCCTCTGGCCGTAAATGATCTCGGCGCCGGTCCTCTCGGCGAGTTCAATGTGTCCGCTAACGAAATCGGCGTGCGAATGGGTCTCGATCACGTACTTGATCTTCTCCCCGTTCGCTTCCGCTTCTTCGATATATTGATCGACGTCCCTCTGCGGATCGATGATCGCGGCCCCGCCCTCCGAACCGATGTAGTAAGAGGCGTGCGCCAGACATCCCAAGTAGAATTGCTTGAACTTCATCGTTTATCTGCTCCTATCAAGTTTCCAAAATTATAGTGACAATATCTCCCTGACGATCATGTAAATTCCCATCACCAATACAAACCATCCGAACCCCTTCTTCAGCTTCTGTCCGTCGATCTTCCTCGTAAGCCTCGTTCCTACGAAGATCCCCGCTATCGAGAATGCCGTGAAGGTCAAAAGGAATTCCCAGTCGATCCCGGTTCCGGATTGTATGTCGCCGACGAATCCGATCAGCGATTTCGCGGCGATGATAAGAAGCGACGTTCCTATTGCGAGCTTCATCTCGAGTCCCGCAAGCAGGACAAGAGCCGGAATTATCAGGAAGCCGCCGCCTGCTCCTACAAGACCCGTTACAACTCCCACTCCCACGCCTTCGGCGAGAATAAGCGGCACCTTGTGGCGGCCTTCGATCCGGTCCAGTTCCGAGGGTTTCCGCTCTCGCAGCATCGAGAAGGAAGTGGCGACCATCAATACCGCAAAGAGCAAGAGGAGTGCTGTTCCTTTCGAGATTTTAAATCCGGCCGCGCTAAAAAGATTCTCAGGCACTGAGGGCAGTACGAACGCCCTTGTCGCATAGACCGCTGCGATCGCCGGAGCCCCGAAAACAAGGACCGATCTCAGGTCCACTAGTCCCTTTCGGAAGTTCTGGAATCCGCCTACCAGCGCCGTCGATCCGACGACAAAAAGCGAGTACGCCGTCGCCAGTACAGGATCCACGCCGACGAGGTAAACAAGCACAGGGACTGTGAGAATGCTCCCGCCGGCGCCGATCAGTCCGAGAGACGTCCCTATCAGTGCGGCCAGCAGATACGAAAGGATCTCCATCTATACTACTTCCCTTGCCGGTTCGATCCCTTCCGACTTAGCTTGCCGCCTGAGGTCCGGTCTTCTTCGGCTCCGAGACCCTGTTCCAGGGCATTTTCAACAAGAGCATTCCCATCGCGCAGCTGTCTGTAACGGCCGAGAACACAAGCCCGGCGGCGACGAACGCGGAAATGCCGATCAGATAAGGATGAACCAGCACGGCGAGCATAACACCCGTCAGGACGATGAGGCCGGCGACGAACCTGACCTGGCGCTCGATCGCCCAGGGCGCTTTCTCGTCGCGTTCGACCGGAAGGTCCTCCGCCTTCCAGGCCTCGAGGCCCCCTACGACATTGATCACATTCGTGAAACCGAGCGCCGTTAGTTTCTTCTGGGCTTCGGCTGACCGCCTTCCCGTCCGGCACATTACGTAGATGGGCTTGTCGTGATCGAGCTCCTTATGCCGCGATTCCAGGTCGCCGAGAGGCAAGAGCTTCGCGTCGGAAACCCTTCCGCCCGCGAACTCGCCATACTCACGCACGTCAACTAGGGTCCCGTTTCCTTCCTTTAGTACTTCCTTAAGTCCGATTACTGTGCATTCGCTCATTTTCTTTCTCGTTCCTCTCTTAAAGAAATTCCTCTATCACTATAGAGTTATATAGAGATGTCTGTCAAGTTGGCTCGGGTCAGATCGAAGCGAATATCTCCGCGTCGTTCCGAAGCTTTTCTTCCAGCGATCCGCAGACCGTGTCGCAAAGGGAGAAAATGCTTTCATCGGCGATAGTGTAAAACGCCGTGTTTCCCGACTGCTCCCTTCGCAGAACCCCCGCGGCCTGAAGCATCTTCAGGTGTTTTGACACGTTCGGTTGACTGGAATTGACGGCGGCCGTGAGCTCGCTGACGCTCAACGGTCCTTCCCTTAACGCGTGAAGTATCTGGAGCCGAAGCGGCTCGGAAAGGAGCTTGAACCTCTCAGCGACGAGGATCAAAGCCTCCTTGGAAAGTTTCTTGTTCGACATAGCGTGAGTATATGCCGAAAGAGGAATGTTGAGCAAGGAGGAGGTCAAGTTCAATGTTCAAGGGTCATGACTAGTTAACTCAGAAATCTTTGACAATATTCAAGAGAATTGAGTACAGGTTCTTTCTTCTGTAGTTGAACCTAAACTCACATTCCTTCAGGTGCAAGTAGAAAGTCTCGGGACGCATGCCCCGGA
>DATKCW010000044.1:0-17120 GCA_035513035.1 Aridibacter sp. | reverse complement strand
GGCCGAGGCTGCATCAAGAAAATGGACGATGCCGATAC
Organism: Aridibacter sp.; assembly: GCA_035513035.1. Taxonomy (GTDB): domain Bacteria; phylum Acidobacteriota; class Blastocatellia; order Pyrinomonadales; family Pyrinomonadaceae; genus Aridibacter. The sequence goes on along the minus strand of DATKCW010000044.1, from coordinate 17,082 downwards.
AGCAGTGGAAACAGGCGATGAACCGGTTCATGATACTGTTCGAGGAACAACTCGAACCGTACATCTAGGGGAGGGCATTTACACAAAAGAATTTACACTCTCGCCTTCTGACCTCTGCGCTCTCTGCGTCCTCTGCGCTTCACTTCTTCAGGTTGAATTATTCGGGAGATTTGCCGACAATGGGCGTGGGCAAATCGCTTCGCTCAATGCAGGCAAGGCCGCCTGCGCTCCACTAAAGTACTTTCCGTCTTTTTTTTCTGAAAACCCGATTCCTTTTAGGTCCCCAGAAAGGGCGGGGACAAGCCCCGCCCCTACATCGCCAAACCTATGCTCCTTTTTCAATCCACCTTCGAACTCGCCACCGGTCTTCCCGTATGGATCGGATACGTTTTTGCATTCCTTTTTGGATCCGTCGTGGGGAGCTTTCTCAACGTCGTCATCCACCGCGTTCCGCGAGAGGAGTCGATCGTCTTCCCCAACTCCGCCTGCCCGAAATGCGGGAAACCGATCAAGGGATACGACAACATACCGATCCTCAGCTGGCTGATCCTCGGCGGAAAATGCAGGAACTGCAAAGAACCGATCTCTCCTCGCTACCCTGCCGTTGAGCTTTTGACCGGCCTGCTCTGGGTCGCCTGCTTTTGGCAGTTCGGGTTTAACGCATACCTTCCGGTCGCTGTCGTCTTCGTCACCGTGATGCTCGCGCTGATCTTTATAGACGCGGAACACATGATCCTTCCGAACGTGATCACCTATCCGCTGTTGATTGCGGCGTTGCTGGTAAGGATCGTCTTTCCTCTCACCGTAGGTGCACTGTACTTTACTGACCTCTTCTCGTTCCCTCTGACCGAGCTGGCGGGTCAGCCGGTCTGGCTGGTTTCGCTCTCGGGCGCCGTTCTGGGAGGCCTCTTCGGAGGCGGATCGCTTTGGCTGGTAGGAGAGATCTGGAAACGCCTTCGCGGCGTCGACGCTATGGGTATGGGCGATGTGAAGATGATGTTCGGAGTGGGTGCGCTCCTGGGGCTGAAGCTTACTTTCCTCGCGATCTTCATAGGCGCATTCACCGGTGCCGTCGCCGGCATCGGTTACATCGCCTACCAAAAAGAAAAGGACCTGCAGGCGCAGATCCCTTTCGGTATCTTTCTCGGTGCCGGATCGATCATCGCCATTCTGTTCGGCGATCCGGTAATCGACTGGTACTTGGGAATGTTCGGCGGATAAAGCTTCACGAACGCCGGTTGAACGCGACCGACTCTTCCAGGCACGTAAGCGAGCAGAAATAATCGGACTTCAGTTTGACCGCTTCATCCTTCGGCATCCATTTGTTGCACTTCGGACACCGCACAAGCTCCGTATCGCCGGACTGCGTTTTGGGCTCGAGAGGCCTCTCTGTCGGAGGCCGCATCTGACTGCGCATCCTTCGGAACGTCTGGTATATAAACCACGCCGACTGAATGTGCTTCCGGAAGTACCACGCGACGACCGCGATCAGGAGCAGGATTAGCCCGAGGATGATCAGCCATTTCATATCAGGTTAGTAAGTTCGTGAGCCTTCCTTTGCGGTGCTTTGCGCCTTGGCGCCTTTGCGGGAGCGGTTTGAGAAGCCCTTTGATCGGCGGGGGCGCAAAGAAACTCTAGCCGCCGATCCTCTTCTCCAGCTCCGCGATCGCCGGGTTTTCGGGATCGACCTTCTTCAGCTCCGCGAGATACTTTGCCGCGTTCTCTTTGTCGCCGGTTTCGGCGTACGCCTGCGCGAGGTATCTCAGCGCCTTTATGTTCCTCGGATCGATCCCGACTGCGGAATTCAGCTCTTCGATCGCTTTCTGCGGTTCGGGCTCCTGACTCGCGAGAAACGAAACGCCAAGCGACGACTTCACGTTCGCGTCTTTCTCGTTCTTGGCCAGAGCCTTACGGTAAAGCTCTCTCGCCTTCTCGTTGAGCGCTTCGTCTTTTCTTATTTGCCCCAGATCGAAGCTTACGTTTCCCAGCGACACCAGCACGTCGTAATCGTCCGGATTCAGATTGTGAGCACGCTCGAGAAGCTTCGCCACGTCCTCCAGGAGCCGCGCGTCCTGCTTCATCGCGGCGTAGGTGTAAAGCGCAAGCCCGAGCGTCTTCTGAAACTCGAAATTGTCCGCGATCCGGTCGGCTTCCGCGATCTTCGCCCGTATCTCCTCGTCGGAGAGCTCCATATTCTCCGCTCTCGACCGGGGAGGCGCCGAGGAACGATTCAGCTGCGCGGCTTCCGTTTTCGCCGCTTCAAGTTCGCTTCTGTTCAGGGAATTCGCGATCAGGAATCCCGCCGTAAACCCGGCCACGATGCCTATGAAGGCCGCGGCGATGATCTTCGTGTTCATTCAGCGAAATTTTATCAGAGGGCGTAAGGATAAGCGAAAAGCGCCTCCGCCGTAAGGCGAAGGCGCCGCCTGCAAGTGGGAGTCAGGCGTTTTCAGCCGTTGTTCGTTTCCGGAGCGATATAGGGAAGATCCTCGGTGCGCCTGCGCGGAAGCGGATCGGACGCGCGCCGCCTGGGCGTGCTGTTCTGGGACCTGCGGTCGACACTTCCCGAAGGAAGCCCTTTCCCGTGGACGGCTTCGACCAAGATCCTCGTGATCTCCTGAGAAAGCGTCCGATGCTCCATTGCGGCGCGCCTCTTCAGCGATTCCTTCAGTTCATTGGGCACGTAAGCCCCTATGAAAACTCCTTTACGATTTGCCATAGTGATCCATCACTCCTTCCTAAACACTTCGCACCGATCTGCGCCCCGAAACCCCGGGGATCCATAAGCCGAATTCTGTTACCCGGCCGAAGCCGGGCGGTAATCATTCGTCTGGGCCGGCCGTTACCGGACGGCTCTAGCGACCTACCCGGAAACGCCTCCCGGATCACTCCGGGAACCCGGACGAGCAGCCCGGATTTCGTTTCCCTATTTGGTCTTGCACCTCGAGGAGTTTGCCTGGCCGCGGATGTCGCCACCCGCGCCGGTGAGCTCTTACCTCACCATTTCACCCATCACCTTTCGGCTGGTCTGCTTTCTGTTGCACTTGTCGTCACCCGCCGAAGCGGGCGCCCGGCCGTTAACCGGCTCGATGCTCTGCGGTGTTCGGACTTTCCTCTCCAGGCCTTGCGGCCTGAAGCGATTACCGGATCCAAAGGGTTTCGGGGCGTGCCCTACTATAACAAAAGTTGTTGAACAGAAACAACTCAGTTTTTATTTATTGACCTTTGTACAACTCGAATACGGCCCGTGTTCCAATTTGCGGTCCGATTCGGTGCGCACATCCGGCCGAAGGCTTTTATCCCCGGCACTCCGCGAGTTGATTTAACAACCGTTTAATATGTCTAAAGCTGTTGAAATTCTAGAAAACAGGAAGGAGATGCGAAGCCGTGTCAGCGCCTTCGGAACGAAAGAAGCGATTCGAAATCGACCAGGCCGGCCCATTTCTGCTGATAGATGCGGCGAATGCCGTCATCCCTTTCGTCGCCGTCGGGAAGCGTCTCGATCTCCTTCAGGGCCTTCTCGCATTCTTCGACGGCGATCTTTGAGACGAGCGCGCGGACGCGGGCAAGCGAGTTGACGTTCATAGAGAACTCGCGAGCCCCGAGCCCGATCAGGATCGGGACGTAGAGCGGCGAACCCGCCATTTCTCCACATACGAGAGCGTTCTTGCCCTTCGAATGCGCGGCGTCGAGCACTATCTTCAGGCTCTTGAGGACAGAACTGTGAACGGTACGGAACCAGTCCGCGACCTCTTCGTTGTCGCGGTCCACGGCAAGTAGGTATTGCACCAGGTCGTTCGTCCCGATATTGACGAAATCCGCCTCGTCGAGTATGCGGTCGATCGAGAACACCGCCGCGGGGACTTCTATCATAACGCCGATCCGCGGATCGCCGGGCTCGATACCCTCTGCGGCAAGGCGTTCGCGCTCTTCAGACACGATGTCTTTCGCCCACTTCACTTCTTCGCAGTCGCTGATCATCGGAAGGACGATGGAGATCTCGTGGTGCGCTGCGGCGCGGAGCAAGGCACGTATCTGGGTCCGGAACTCGGACTCGTACCGCATGCTGAGCCGTATTCCGCGAAGGCCCAGGGCGGGATTCTTCTCGCGTCCGTCGATGCCGACCGCGACGCGGTTTATGCTTAAGTCGAAAGTCCTTATCCTGATGCCGTGCGAGTTTGCTTCTTCCGCGATCTTCAGGTAACTGTCAAACTGCTCCTTTTCGGACGGATAGCCTCGGTACTGATTGAACAGGAACTCGCTTCTGTAGAGGCCAATGCCTTTCGCGCCCAAACGGCCGGCCGCGGAGTAGTCGCGCGTGATGTCCAGGTTCGCGCGGAGAGTGATCTCGAAGCCGTCGAGAGTCTCGAGCGGCGCGTCCGCGTCGATCCCTTCCTGAGGAACCGAATCCGCCTTCGGTGCGGGAGACTCGAATTCCTTCAGCGTTTCTTCTCCGGGCCTAAGGATCACCTTTCCGCCATACCCGTCTACTACTATCTTTTCTCCGGTCTCGATGGACCTCAGGAGCTGTCTGATACCCGTGACCGCCGGAAGCTCGAGCTCCCGCGCAAGGATGAAAGTGTGCGAGGTCCATCCCCCGCTTTCGGTCACCACCGCCGCGGGGTTCTTTCGGCTCAGTTCGATCAAGGTGGAAGGGTTCAGTTCCTTGGCGATTATCACCGTGTCCGAATCCAGACTGTACGGGTTCTCGCCGCCGCCGCCGAGCGCCGAAAGGATCCTCTCGCCAACATCCTCCAGGTCTATGTATTTCTCCTGCAGATGCCTGTCCGAAAGGGACTTATAGCGGCTGATGTACTTGTCGATCACGGTCTTTACCGCCCATTCGGCATTGACCCTCTGATCGTGAATCATCGTCCCGATCTGGCGAAGGAGAGAAAGATCCTCGAGAAAAAGAATATGCGTCTCGAAAATGCGCGCCTGACTGCCCTCCGCGCCGTCGGCGAATGCGATCTCCGACAATTGCTCTTTCGCCGCCTCCACCGCGTCGCCAAACCGACGGATCTCGCGCTCGACTTCTTCCGAAGCGATCTCCCTTCGGTAGAACTGGCGTTTGGCTCCGTAGAGACACAATGCGGTGCCGACCGTCACGCCCCTGGACACTGACCTGCCCGTCAGTGTGAGTTCGCCGGTACTGCCCGCTGCCGGGTCGCTCACCTGAGCTCGTTTTGGTCTGTCTGTCATCGGGACCAGTGGATGAAACGGGCCGGCGCTCGCCGGCCTTCAAAGGATCAACTGGAGAAACTGCCGCCCTGGCTCGGGAAGAACGGTTTCAGAAGGCCCGCAAAGGCCCTCAGGTTCCGGGTCTGGATAAGCAATTCGCCCGGTCCACGGAACTCCGCGACGAGCCCTTCGCCGCTGAGCATCGACCTGAAGAATCCGCTCTTTGCCGCCTTGCGTATGTTGTATTCCATTGCCGCTTCCCAGGCGACGAGATGGCCGGTATCGACGACGTACTGTTCTCCCGGCCGAAGCACGCGGCGATGTATCGCTCCGAAGGATGATACGAAGAGCAGGCCCATACCGGAAATGTGAAGCAGGAAAAGTCCCTCGCCGCCGAGGAAGGACTTCATCCCGCCGAATTTCGTGTCGACCGTCAATGAGGAATCTCCTGCGAGATAAGAGCTCGACTGAACGAAGAACGTTTGATTCCTGAGCTCGATCCCGACAATGTCCCCGGGCACGCCGGGAGCGAACGTCACCTCGCCGGGACCGCCTTTGGCCGTAAAGGTGGAAACAAACGCCGATTCGCCGCCGCCGAACCTCTTGAGCGCCCCGATCACGCCGCCCTTGAGCTCGGAATGAAGATCGATGTTCTGCGACATAGAGACCATCGCGCCGGCCTCCGCGGAGATTCCCTTTTCCGCCGCCAGCTTTACAACGGCGAGCGCGAATGCGCCCTGGTGCTCGATCTCCCAGGTATAGCCGCGACCGCTTCCGCGACCGTCCTCGTCGAAATGGAAAGCCTCGTCCGCGCCACCGGCGGGTGATGCGGGGTGCTCGGAACTCTCGGAACCCAGAGGGTCATTGTCCCCGATCCTGAATCCGCAGCTGCCACAGAACGTCGAATCTGGCCTTATCTCAATAGTGCATTTCGGGCATTGCATAAACTGGGATCTCCGGTGAGACGGCCCTTCAGGCCGTTCTCGATCTGATGATGTCAACCGCCTCCGCCGCCGATCCGGCAAAGTCCAGAAGCCTCAGGTCGTCGTCGCTGACCACGAGCTGATCCTGCCAGGTATCGACGACCGTCCGCCAGCATTCGCCGAGCAGCACCAATGGCCTCCGCTCGATGACCCCCGTCTGGAGCTTGTTCCACACGAGTGATATTTCCGTTACCGTGCCCATTCCGCCGCGAATAGCGATAAAGCCCACCGAACGGGTGATCAGGTTCTGTAGGCGGTCGTAGAAATGGTCCGACGCCACTTTGTCGGTCAGGTAGCGGTTGGGCTCGGACTTGAACTGGTTCATCACGATGCCGAAAACCCGTCCGCCCTTGTCGCGCGCCCCGCGAGATGCGGCCTCCATCACACCGAGATACCCGCCGGTACAGATGGTGAAACCCGCTTCCGCGAGGAGCGAGCCCACCTCGCGCGCCTGCCTGTATTCTTCGGAATCCTCTTTGCATTTGGAGCCTCCGAATATGGTTACGATCTTTCCGGATTCAGGAATTGCCACTGGTCAGTCTCCCGATGTGAAAGGTAGGAAAAACATAATTATATTTCACGCGGGCATTAACTCAACCCGTCAGTGTTCTTCCGCCGCCTCTTCCGGAGTTAGGTTCCCGGCCTCGTGGATCGCCCGCGCGGTGTTCGTAACGATCAGCAGTACGATCCCGACGACGAAGAAGAAGATCAGCCCAAGGATAGCCTGCCTGTACGATCCGGTCGATGCCACCACGACCGCGAAGACCAGGTTCCCAAGCCAGGAGGTTCCCTTCTCGGATATCTCGTAAAGCCCGAAAAATGCCGATTCCCTTTCTTTCGGGATCATCTGCGAGTAGAGCGACCGTGACAGCGCCTGGGCGCTGCCGAGAACGAGTCCTATGAATGCGCCGAGGACCCATGCCTGCGCGCGGCTCTCGAGGCCCGCGTAGGCGAAGATGACGATCCCGCACCAGATAAAGAGGCTGACAATAATCGTATACTTCGCCCCGATGACCCTCGCCAGCCTCTCGAAAACGAGCGAGCCGACGAGTGCGGATATCTGGGCGAGCATGAAGATCCCCAGGAGAAACGCCTGGTCGATCTCGAGACCTTTGCGGACGAAAAGCTCCTGCGAGAGAAAGACTGACGAGCTGAGGATCACCGTCTGGATCCCGTCGTTGTAGAAGAGATACGCTATGAGGAACAGCGCCGTGTACTTCAGACGGAACAGTTCCTTCAAGGTCTGCCGGAGCTCGCTGAATCCGATCACGACGAGTTTCTTGCCTTCCGGAATTATCTTCGTCGGGTTTCGGGACCGTACTAGTGTGAACGTGATCAGCCCGAACAGACCCCACCAGAGCGACGCCGCGAGCATCGAGATCCGCACGGCCATCGCCTTGTCCAGGCCGATCGAATCCGCGGACTCGATCAGGATGAGGTTTCCCGCGAGCATTATGACCCCGCCGAGATAGCCGGTGGCAAAGCCGTAGCTGGAGATCTTGTCCCTCTGGTCCTCGGTCGTAAGATCCACGAGGAACGCGTTGTAGAAGACGTTTGCCGCCGCGAAGCTCATATTCGCGACGATCATAAGCGCGCAGCCGAAAAGGTAATTATCGCCGCTGATAAAGAACAAAAGGCTGCTCGCCGTCACGCCCAGGTAACAGAAGAAGGCCATCATCTTCTTCTTCAGGTGAGTGTAATCGGCGATCGAACCCAGAAGCGGAAGGAACAGGACCTGCGAGACGACCGATATCGCGAGAGAAAAGGGGACCAGCGACTCGGCAGTCACCGAACCGAGCCATCCCAGGCTGAAGACGACGCCGTTCAATCCCACGTCGTTCTGCGCCAGAGCCGTAAGATATGGTCCCAGGAGAACGCTTATGACCGTGGTGTAGAAGGCCGAGTTGGCCCAGTCGTACATCAGCCAGCCGAAGATCTCCCTTCTGTCGTTCTTCACGGGCCGCTGAAGCGCGTTCTCGTTCTTCATTCTGAAAGAAGGCCGCGCACAAGCGGCGCGATGTCGGTCAGGTCTTTGACCTTTTCCGCGCATTCTTCGGCGCGGCGGCCCCAGATCACGGTCGGGACCTTGTTGAGGGTGTGGTTCCGGACGGACAGATTCTCGACGTTGCCGTGGTCGCTTGTCAAGATGACCGTCGTGCAGCCGAGGTCGGCTTTCTCCACGGTCTTGCGGAGGAACGATGCGAGCTCCGGAAGGTGGGCCTTCGCCCTTTCCATATCCATTTCGTGCCCGATCTTGTCGGTGATGAAATGCTCATACAGCACGAACCTGTGGTTCTCCGCGAGGCCGGAAAGGATCTCCGCCGCGTCATCCGGTGAGAACTCCGGCACGTCGAATCCCCTCTCGCGAAGCGAGCGGTTCGTGAAGTCGTGATAAAGCGACATTCGGCCGAGAAGGTCGGGGATCTTCCGGAATTGAAGACCCGCCGCTTCGACTGCGACCGTCGTCGCGGACTTCCATCTGGGAGTCGCCTCGAAGAACTGCGGTGTGTAGGTGTTGGCGAAAAGATTGGGAGTCGTGCCGGCTTCGTTCAGGCGCTTGAATATAGAATGTTCGCGGAGTATCTCCTTCAGGGGCTCGTTGGGAAAGCCCTGCTTGTGCCTTCCGAGCCGCTTCGGAGCATTAATCCCGGTCAGGATCGTCGTCTGTCCGGACGCACTCTGCGGGCGGCCCTCGACTCCGAGAGTGGCGTCCGTCCTGGCGAGAATTCCACCCAGTTCGACCTCGCGTTCCTCATCCACAAGATACGCGAGAGGCCCCGCGTCGCACTGCCAGAGCGGATTCTCGTCGCCGCGGCGACCGATACCCAGGCCGTCAACAAAAAACAGGATAACTGAGTCCATCGTCTTCAATACCCTTCCGTGCGTCTCAAATCATCTCGGCCTCGAGTCCCGCCTCACCCAGCGCGGCGAGCGTAAGCTCATCGCTGCAGACCGCTCTCGCGCCCCCTTCGAAGAGATCGAGACTGCACGTCGCCAGCACCTCGACCTCGAATACGTCGTAAGTCGAACCGAAATAGACGAGATCGATACCACCGCCTATGACCAGCGCCTTCATCTTTGCCAGATCATTCTGCTTCACGACCTCGATCTCTGAGAAGAACACAGTGTCGGCTTCTGCGCCCGCCGCGCGAAGCGATCCCATCGGGATACGAGTTGTTCCAACCGTTGCGGCGACAAGGAATGAGGAATCCTCCAGCGATCGCCCGCCCTCGAAGTATGCGCTGATCGATTCGAAAACCGAGGCCGGATCGATCCGGGAGGGGATCACATCGGCGTGGAGCTGCAAAAAGCGCAAACGGTCAGCAACCGGCTCGCCAATCGCGACGATCGTCGGCTCGTCGTAGCCGTAAATATCTATCGAAGACTCCTCCGCGATCTCCTGAAACGACTCGACCGCGCGCTCGTCGCCAAAGATAACGCAGTCGTAAACGCCGGGCGATGCCAGATCCGCCAGCTCTTTTAACGACAGTTCTCTCGACCGGAATTCGATACTGGGCGCCGCGAGTATCTCGTAACCGAGCGCCTCAAGCCTTGCTATTTTGCGTGCATTTCGCGCATTACGTATGACCGCTGTGGAACGATTTTTCATAACCCGCCGGAGATGTCGGCGGACGCCCGCTGGCACAGAGGGACCTGTTTGCAATTGGCCTGTAAAATAAGTAACTTTGAAATTTGGTTCATACGTGGCGGGATCCGCTCCGGAAAGCCGCCGATATTTAATAAAACCAGATAATGAAAGCAATGATTCTGGCCGCGGGCTACGGCACGCGGCTGTTCCCTTTAACGATAGACCGGACGAAGCCCGCGATCCCTCTGCTCGGCAAGCCGCTGGTCGGTTACGTAGCCGAATACCTCGCGAAATTCGGGATCAAGGATGTGATCGTAAATCTTCATCATCAGCCGGAGTCTGTCAAGCGGGCCCTGGGGGACGGCAGCGATTTCGGAGTAAGGATCCACTACACGCTGGAACAGCCGAAGATCCTTGGGACGGCGGGCGCGCTCGACAACGCCCGAGAGCACCTCGAAGACGACACGTTCCTCATCGTCAACGGCAAGATCGTCACCGATATCGACATCACCGCCGCGATCGACGCCCACAAGGAGTCGGGAGCGCTGGCGACGATGGTTCTGAAGAAGAATTCGGCGCGCGAGGCTTTCTCAGAGGTTCACGTCGAAGGCTCGAAGATAACCGGATTCGGCGATTTTCCGGACCCAAGCGGTACCGGAGATGCGCCTCTTATGTTCACGGGCATTCACATCCTCGAACCGAGGGTGTTCGACTACATCCCGCGAGGGGTATATTCCGACATTGTGCCGACCTTTTATGACCCTGCGATCAAAAAGGGTGAGCTGATCGGGGCGCACATAACGGACGCGCGCTGGTTCGAGCTCTCGACGATGCCTCGTTACCTCGAGATAAGCCTGAAGCTTCTGAACGGAAACTCGGAGCGTATGATCGTCGGCCGCAATCCGAAGATAGCTCACGATGCGCGACTCGGGGACTCGGTGCTATGGGACAACGTGACGATCGAGGACGGCGCGACGGTCGAACGGTCGATCATAGGCGATGACGTAGTCGTACGCCGCGGCGAGGTGATGCGCGATGTCGCCGTGGTCCGCAAAGAGATCATAGAAAGCCTTGAAAAGATCCCCGAAAAGGCCCTCAGGGGTCGGTTCATCGGAGAGAACTACATAGTTTCGCTGAAACAATGAGCGCCGGGCCGATGCAAGAAACTCCGGAAACGACTGCGACAGAGAGACTTCAGGCATTCCTTCTGTCGCGCGGAATGCCGGATTCCGTCGAACCGCTCACGCCCGACGCGTCCGCACGAAAGTATTTCAGGGTCCGTTGGGAAGGACGTCCGGCGGTCGCTTGCGTGTATCCCGAAGCCTTCGGAAAGAACCTTCCCTATCTGGACACGACGGCGCTGTTCAATGCCGCAGGGGTTCCCGTTGCGGAAGTTTATGTCTCGGAGCCGGGATCGGGGATAGTGATCCAGCAGGACCTCGGCGACCGTCTGCTCTCGGGGGTTCTCGAATCCGCCTCCGTTGCTGCGTGCGAGACGCTTGTTGACGATGCCGTTCGGCTGATCGCGAAGATCCAGGCGGCGACGGATCTGGCGCGCGAAAGGCGTTCGATCGCATACAGGCTCCGGTTCGACAGGGAGAAGCTGGAATGGGAGCTCGGATTCTTTCTCGATCACCATTTCGGGAGCCTGCTCAAAATGCCGCTCGCTCGCGGTCTCGAAGACTCCGTTAGGGCGGAATTCGCAACACTCGCTGAAGAGCTTGAGGAGTATTCCCGGTACCTTGCTCACAGGGACTTTCATGCCTCGAACCTTATGCTCGCTGATGAAGGGCGTCTTTATCTGATCGACCATCAGGACGCCAGGCTTGGTTCGGCGGCGTATGACCTGGTTTCCCTGCTCCTCGACCGGATCAAGGAACCGCCTGCGCCGGATCGGCTCGAATCGAAACGGAATCTGCTTTTGAACGAAAGGCAGAAGCTGGGGCTCGAGAAGATCGATCCCGCAGCGTTCGCGTTCGAGTTCGATCTCGTCGCGATCCAGAGGTGCCTGAAGGCGATCGGCACATTCTCGAACCAGGCCGGGAATTTTGGAAGATCGAATTACATGCCGTACATCGCCCCGATGTTCGGCATTGTCGAGGGAATTTGCAGAAGGATCGGCAGCTATCCGGCGATCGTCGAGATGATAGGCGTTTCGCAAGGGCGTGTTGGTAAATGATGGATCAAACATATGTCGAGGACCTTTCAGGCAGGATCGGCGAAGACGTCGTCCTGAAAGGCTGGCTTTACAATTCGCGTTCGAGCGGCAAACTTGTCTTCCTGCAGCTTCGAGACGGTACGGGGATCGTTCAGTGCGTGGTGTTCAAGGGAAATGTCGACGACGACACCTTCGAGCAGGCGAAGTCGCTCGGACAGGAATCGTCTTTGATCGTCTGCGGAAAGGTCAAGGAAGACGCTCGCTCGCCTATCGGAGTTGAGATCGATGTCTCAGACGTCGAGATCGTCCAGGAGGCGACCGACTACCCGATCACGCCCAAGGAACACGGCACGGAATTCCTTATGGACCACAGGCATTTGTGGATCCGCTCGAGGAGACAGCACGCCGTGCTTCGAGTGCGGCACACGGTCATAAAGGCGACCCGCGACTATTTCGACGACAAGGGCTTCATTCTCGCCGACACGCCGATCTTCACTCCCGCGGCCTGCGAAGGTACAACGACCTTGTTCGAGGTCGACTATTTTGAAGACAACAAGGCGTACCTGACGCAGAGCGGCCAGCTTTACAACGAGGCAACGGCCGCAGCGTTCGGCAAAAGCTACGCGTTCGGCCCCACGTTCCGGGCGGAGAAGTCGAAGACGCGCAGGCACCTGACGGAATTCTGGATGGTCGAGCCGGAATTGGCATTCGCGCACCTCGAGGACATGATGGACCTCGGCGAGGGCCTGATCCTGGCGATCGTTTCAAGGGTGCTCGACGAAAGGAAGGATGAACTCGAAACGCTCGAGCGCGACTTCTCGAAGCTGGAGGCGATCGCCGCTCCTTTTCCTCGGATCCACTACGACGAGGCCGTAAGGCTGCTTCAGAAGGGACACGACGAAGGCGAGCTCGAGAGCAGATTTGAATGGGGAGGCGACTTCGGAGCTCCGGACGAAACATATCTTTCCCAGCAATTCGGAACGCCGGTCTTTGTGCACCATTTTCCTGCAGCGATCAAGGCCTTTTATTTCGAGAGGGACAAGGAAAGACCGGAGCTCGCGCTCGGCGTCGATCTGCTTGCTCCCGAAGGCTACGGCGAGATAATCGGCGGCGGCGAACGCGCGACCGATATAGATTTTCTTGAGAAGCAGATCGAAGAGCACGGACTGCCGAAGGAATCCTTTGAGTGGTATCTGGACCTTAGGCGATTCGGATCGGTGCCTCACGCCGGGTTCGGAATGGGAATCGAGCGCTGCACGGCGTGGATGTGCGGCATCGAGCACATACGCGAGACGATCCCTTTCCCGAGGATGCTGTACAGGCTGCGACCTTGATCATCGAGCCGTTTAGCCTGCGCACTTGTGCGCGGGGAAGTAAGCAGTGAGCCGTGAGCCGTTTAGCCTGCGCACTTGTGCGCGGGGAAGTAAGCAGTGAGCAGTGAGCGGTGAGCCGTTGTACGATGAGCTTCAGCTTGTCGCCCGCCGAAAGGCGGGAAACATATGTGTCGTTACCCTGCCGTGAACAGAGTTACAACCCCCCGCCTCCGTACGAGGCAAATGTCAGTAGCACCGCATTCAGGCAAATTATCCCGTCGCCGTAGGGGGCAAATGTCTGTAGCACGGCGTGCAGGCAAATTATCCCGCCTCCGTAGGAGGCAAACTGAATTGGGCTCCTGTCGGAGCCCGCGTCGAATTTCAGATACCGTTGCTACAGACATTGTGCTCCTACGGAGCGGACGGACATCTTTTTTACCTTTTCTCCGTGTTCCTTCGTGGTTCACTTCGCTTCGTTGCGCATAACACCCCGCTCGTTCCAAATCCCGGTTAATTGCTGTAAAATGCATCCGTAACTACCAATTAGATTTACAGATTCGTGGCGAATCGGAATGGGCACGAGGTTCGAATCCCGCAAGATCTCCGTGTAGATGACAGCTTCCCCTAAAGAACAGATCGGCAGATACAACGTCCTCTCTGAAATAGGAGAGGGCGGGATGGGCAAGGTCTATCTTGCCGAGGATTCGGACCTGGGCCGCCAGGTCGCGTTGAAAGTATTGCCTGAGAAATTCTCCGTCGATTCGGAAGGCCTCAACCGGTTCAAGCAGGAAGCGCGCGCGGCTTCCGCCCTCAACCATCCGAACATTATCACCGTTTACGAGATCGGCGAGGCGGAAGGAACGAATTTCATAGCCACGGAGTTTATCGACGGAAAAACGCTTCGCGAGAGGATGGACGGCGAGCGCATCTCGTTCGACGAGGTTCTCACGGTCGCTATCCAGACCGCGGAGGCTCTCTCGGCCGCGCACGACGCGGGGATCGTCCACAGGGACATAAAGCCGGAAAACGTAATGATCCGGCCCGACGGATACGTTAAGATCCTCGACTTCGGTCTTGCCAAACTCGCGGAGAACGCGGCCTCCGGTTCGGAATCCGAAGACGCGACGAGAAAGCTTGTGAAGACCAATCCGGGAGTCGTAATGGGCACCGTCGCGTATATGTCTCCTGAACAGGCGCGCGGAAAGGAGATCGACGCTCGTTCGGACGTTTTCAGTTTCGGAGTCGTGCTCTACGAACTGCTCGGAGGACAACAGCCGTTCATCGGCGAGACAATGACCGACATACTCGCCGCGATCATCAATTCCGAACCTCCGCCGCTTTTGACGCTTGCGCCGCATCTTCCGAAGGAGCTTCAGAGAATAGTCGGAAAGACCCTCAAGAAACGGAGGGAGCAGAGATACCATTCCACGCGCGATCTGCTGGGCGATCTGAAAGAATTGAGAGAAGAACTTCTGCTTGAGGCAAAGCTCGAATCGACCGCTGTCCCCGACCGGCCCGAAGGACGCACGACCGACTCCGCGACACCCACCTCTACCGACGGGAACAAGGACGCCCTGCTTCTTACGGAATTCGAGAATTCGACCGGCGAGGCGATCTTCGACCAGACGTTGAAGACCGCGCTCGCGTTCTCCCTCTCGCAGTCGCCTTTTCTGGACATCTTTCCCGACACGAAAGTCCGGCAGACGCTAGGCTGGATGGGAAGGACCGGCGACGAGAAGGTAACGAAGGAACTCGCTTACGAGATATGCCTTCGCCAGGGGCTCAAGGCATTCATCACCGGCTCGATCTCATCGATCGGTTCGACGTTCGTGATCACGCTTCAAGCGATGAATGCGCGAACGGGAGAAAGCCTCGGGCGCCAGTTCGAGCAGGTGAACTCGAGGGAGGAGGTCCTGACGGCGCTCAGCAAGGCCGCGACCGGCCTTCGCGAACAGCTTGGCGAAAGCCTGAACTCGATCCAGAAATACGACATTCCGGTCGAGTTCGCGACGACGTCGTCGCTTGAGGCGCTAGAATATTTCACGCTCGCCTACGAACAGCAGAACACGGGAAAGACGCTCGAGGCCATACCCTTCTACAAGAAGGCGCTTGAATACGATCCGAACTTCGCCTCGGTCTATTCGGGCCTCGGCGTGATCTATGCGAACACCGAGCAGTGGAAGCTCGCCGCGGAGATGATCGAAAAGGCTTACGAACTTCGCCATTCGGTCAGCGAGAACGAGAAGCTTCGGATCGTCTATTTCTACTACAAACTTGTGACAGGCGAGATCGACAAAGCGATCGACACGCTTGAGGTCTGGCGCAAGACCTATCCTTCGCACGTAGTCGCGTTGGTCAACCTCGCCGACAGCTACGAACGGATCGGGCAGTCTGAGCGGGCGGTCGAGGCCGCGCGGGGCGCGATGAAGCTCGATTCGAACAATGCCGTCGCGTATATGAATCTCGCCGAATCCCTGCTTTCACTTGGCAAGCTTGACGAGTTCAAGGAAGTCTGCGAAAAGGCAGCGGAAAAGAACCTGGACGGCGATTACTTTCACATGCTTCCGTATATGGTCGCGTTTATGGAAGGCGATGAGGCGTCGATGCGGAAACACCTTGAATGGTTCAGCGGACGTGCGGACGACTACCTCGCACTGGATCTTTTGGCCGGAAGTGCAGCGTTCAATGGCCAGTGGAGAAAGGCGCAGGACCATTCGCGCAAGTCGGTCGAGGCGGCGATCAGGAGCGGCGCCAAAGAAGTGGCGGCGCAGTTCGCGGCCGACCAGGCTGTCAGGATCGCCTTCTGGCGGTCGGGCACTGCCGATCTTCCGAAACCGGGAGACCAGCAGCTTGCCGCAGTGCTCAAAACGCAGACCAACAAGGCGATGTCGCTCGAAAAGAGCAGTTCGGTGCTGTCCCATTGCGCTCTGGCGCTTGCGGTCGGAGGATTGGCGGACGAGGCCCGAGAGATCGTAGCGGAACTGCGGTCTTCGAGGCCGAAAGACACGATCATTAACGAGCTCTGGATCACCACCGTCCTCGCCGCTCTTGAGATCCAGAACGGCCGCCCGAAGGACGCTTTGGAGCATCTTGAGACAGCGGAGCGGTTCGAACGGGAGGGTCATTACTTCCAGAGATACCTTAGAGCGTTCGCGTTCGGCGCTCTCGGCTACCCGGACGATGCACTTCGGGAGTTCGGCAAGATCGTGGATCACCGCGGAGAAGCGGCCTTGTCTTCGCTCTATCCGCTCGCGCAGCTCGGAAAGGCGAGGATCCTTAACGACAGGTCGGAGTACGAGAAGTTCTTCGAGCTCTGGAAGGACGCCGACGACGACATGCCGGCGCTTGTGGCGGCGAAGAGTGAGTTTGCTGAGTTGTAGAGTTGGCCGAGTTTGGTGAGTTCGGTGAGTTTTCCGGGTTCTGCGAGTTTGCCGGGTTTGGTGAGTTCGATCGGAGGAACGCACGCGTCCCGCGTGCAGCGCGCCGCAAGGCGCGAATATCAGCATTCGATTGGTCGTATTGTATTTCGATAGCGGCTCCGTCAGGAGCCATATCTTAATAGTAAAGAGAATCCTAATGCGGTTCCGCCTCCGTAGGAGGCAAATGTCTGTAGCAGCGTGTACAGGCACATGATCCCGCCTCCGTAGGAGGCAAATGTCTGTAGCATCGCGTACAGGCAAGATATCCCGCCTCTTTAGGAGGCGAATTGAATTGGGCGGGACTGTAAAAGATTCTGTGTAAATGTCCATTTGAGCTAAGCTGAATAAGCTGAGGAGAAACAAATGGACAATTCGATCGATAAGAAGATCAAGGAGCTGGCGCTCGAGCTTGGGAAGGACGTCAAGACTCAGGAAGACC
>DATKCW010000043.1:0-43185 GCA_035513035.1 Aridibacter sp. | reverse complement strand
GGTCAAATCCAAGGCAAAAAGCCTCAGGATATGGCGAATTTTCCGATCAGAAATTCGTGCACGTTTGAATCGCTTGTAATTACTACTCATGACTAAGGTTAACTACTCTAGCAAATCAGTTAACTAGTCATGACCCATGATCATTGGTCAATGAAAGGCGGCTCCGCCGCCGCCGCCCCGTTTAGAGCCGCCCTTTGGGCTGCAAAGGCGGCGCAAAGCGTCGCTCCAAATGGATTCGGAAGAGAATCAGCCACAGCGGTGTCTGTCTAGTTACAGCAAATGAGTTGGATCCTGCCTTACCTACTGTCTCTCATTGTAATCGTGCTGTTCTTCGTTCTTGGGTCAGTCGCCCTGTCGATTTGGGAGACCCGCGCACTTCGGAGACGGGTCGACCAGGCGTTTGTCGGCAGGGCAGAACTAGACGAGCAGGCTTTTTACGACGAATACTTCTCTGGCAACGACATCCCTTTCTTCGTGGTACAAGGCGTTCGGGAGATTCTCGCCGATGAACTAAATGTGAATCTCTCGAGGCTATCTGCTGAAGACGATTTCGGAAAAAACTTGTCTTTCTTCGATGACTACGACTCTCTAGTTCTCGTCGAAATAGTAATGCGGCTAGAAGAGGAATTCCAGATCACGATCGAGGATTCTGAAGCGGAGAATGCTCAGACCGTTCGTGATATCGTCTATCTCGTCTCTTCTAATCTGAGCGCAACACAGACAGGCTGAAGCCTATCGTACCTCGCGGCTCAGCCCGGGGGAGGGCTTTAGGGCTCAGCCGGAAGGCAGAGCCTTTCCGCACATCACGGCGGCAGAGCCGCTAAAACCAAGCTTTGGCAGGCTGAAGCCTATCGTACCTCAGATCACAAATATCTATGCTAAACACATCCGTCAGCATCCCCATCCTGCTTGGAACCCCGAGGGAGGGAAGGAAGTCCGAGCACGTCGCGAATTGGATTCTGAACAAAGCTCAGGACCGAGAGGATATCGAACCGCGGCTCTTCGACGTACGCGACTTCGATCTGCCCAAGGATCACTACGGGATGGAGATCAAGGACCGGTTTCCGGAATGGCGCGACGCGATCATCGGCGCTGACGGGCTGATCGTCGTCACACCCGAGTACAATCACGGATACCCGGGCTCTTTGAAGTCGGTGATGGACCTGCTTCTCAAAGAGTACATACACAAGGCGGTCGGCATCGTCGGCGTGTCGGCGGGTGTCTGGGGAGGAACGCGAGTCATCGAGGCGATGGTCCCAATGGTGAGGGAACTCGGGCTGGCTGTCACGTTCACCGATTTAAACTTCCCTCAGGTGAAGTCCAAGTTCGACGAAGAGGGAAATCTCCTGGACGAGGCGTATCACAAGCGCGCCGAAGCGTTCTTCGACGAGCTTGTCTGGATGGCACGGACTTTCAAGTGGGGCCGGGAGAACCTTCCGTCGAAGCATCACTAGGTAGGGGCGGGGCTTGTCCCCGCCCGGCGGTGAGCCGTAAGCAGTGAGCGGTGAGCCGTATAGCCCACGCACAAGTGCGTGGGACGGGACGTGAGTCGTTTAGGCCAGGTGCGCCGGAATTTTTGCCGCTCTGCCGCCCGGCCCGTTTAGAGCAGCCCTTTGGGCTGCCAAGGCGGCGCGAAGCGCCGCGCTAACAACCCGCGCCTCTGCCGCCCCTGTGTGCGGTAAGCCTTCAGCTTACCGAGGCCCGGCCCTTCCGTACCCGAAATGAATAAAAAAACTATTATAATTTTGTTGTGCGTCTGTCTGTTGTGTTTCAGTTCCCTTAATTGTTCTAGGCCTGGAATTTCAGATTTGGCTCAGATCGAAGTCAAGCAGTTTCACAAGCGCTTCAATGAAGGAAGGTATTCGGCGATTTATAAGACTTCGACAAAGGAGTTTAAGGCAGCAGGCTCATTTGAAGATGTGGCCTACCTCCTTGGATCTACTCGTGACCGCTACGGCAAAGTAGTGCGATCAAAAATGACGTCTTTCCGATCGAAAGAGAATCCTGATGTCACGCTGATCGTCGCTGAATTCGAAACAACTTACGAACGGATGGAAGGTTGGGAGCGGTTCGAATTTAGACTTGTTAAGGACAAATTGTTACTTAACGCGTATGCGGTTGGTCCTAAAGCCCCGACCGGAGAAAGTGACAAGTCAAAGACAAAACCGGAATGAAAAGTCGAGTTGCGCCCTCGCGACGAAGCACCACTCTAGTTAGAGAGACCTAGAGTTCGGATTGGGAAAGAACTGAACTTTTAAGCGCAGCTCGCGTGAACGACCAAGGCACTGCCGGACAACGCGGAGTGCGATGAACATTTGCGGGAGCCTGCGTCGAGTGCCCTACCTTTCATACCCTTTTCTGTTATTCACTTTCTTGCTTCCTTTCCGGATAGGAAGGAGAAGAGGATTTGAGATAACTCTCCGATCGATCGTGATCCTCGCATTGTGCGCTTTGATCTTTCCATTCGGATTGGACTTGGACCTGTGGATCCTGGATTGCGAGCCTCCACGATGTCGCGACCGGTTCGTCGCTGCGGTCGTATCAGTACATCTTCCTTTTGCCTATGTCGCTGGTCATTTCTTTTCCGGAATGGGTTATTTTCTGGGAGCTGAAATGTCGCCGGAGTAAACGACACTTCGTGTCGCTTTGGCGGCGCAAAGCGCAGCTCTAGACGGGCCGAGATTTCGCTGGCTTGGAACTGGCTCCCGCTCATGCGTGACTCTGTTGCCCGAGGTACCGCGAACTTCAGTTTGCGCCGCGCGAAAGCGCGGAACGGTGACAGGCTGAAGCCTATCGTACCTCGTGGGCTTCGGGGTGTAGTATTATCTCGGAGGAATCGAAATGTACTACATATCCGAAACGGAAAAATCATTCGAAACAGCCTCTGAAGATCTCGCCAAAGCCGTCACCGACAAAGGGTTCGGCGTGCTTCACGTACACGATCTTGGAGAAACTTTACGGAGCAAGGGGATTGATTTTAAGGAACAGTGCCGCGTGTTCGAGGTTTGCAACCCTGTCCAGGCGAACAAAGTGCTATCGACTGATATGAAACTCAACATGGCGTTGCCGTGCAGGATCTCCGTTTACACCGAAGGCGGAAAAACGAGGATCGGGCTGATCCGACCGGAGGAGATGCTCGCGGGGCTATCCGACGATCCCGAAATCAAGGAGGTCGCTCGCGAGGTCGAGGAAAAGACCATCAAGATGGTCGATGAAGCGGCACAATAGAGCGCATCCGCCTGAAGGAAACTAATGCTGAAACGAATCGCCGACGGAAGGACCGACCTAGTATTTGACCTTATAGAATACGGCTATCCCGTTGATTCCAAAGACGATCACGGCGTTTCAATGATCAGCTGGTGCGCGTATTACGGAGATGTCAGCGCGATCAGGTTCCTTCTGCAGAAGGGCGAGGACCTTGCCTCGCTGGGCAATAACTTCGACCTGAACGGCGCGGCCTTCCACGGGCACTGGCGGCTTTGCCAGTATCTGATCGAGAACGGCGCGGATCCGAACCATCCTCTGCCGGAGAACAGCGAGACTCCACTGCATTCCGCGACGAGCAAGGCGAACCGTCCGGCGCAGAACCACGTGATCAGGGTCCTGCTCGCGAACGGAGCGAATCCGAATGCGAAGACGATGGAAGGCGAGGAAACCGGTGCGTTTATGCGCGACGTTAGGACCCGGGGCGAGACGCCCCTGCATAGGGCGGCGGCATTCGGCGGCCGCGCGGCGATAAAGATGTTGATCGAGGCGGGAGCGAACCTGGAAGTTCGGGACTCGAACGGCGACACACCTTTGTCGTGGGCCAGCTGGCACAAGCGGCCGGCGTACATACTCGAAATGCTCTGCTTCGGCGATCACCGGGTCCATTCGACCGCGGTCGAGAATTCGGCCGAACAAGAGGCGATGGGATGGGAAGCGATGGACGTGAACCTGCTCGGGGAGCCGCATGTGTGAGAAGACAGAAGACAGAAGACAGCTTGTCCCTGCCCGTTCGATCAGTACCCGTAGCGGTAGCGAAGGGAAAAATGAGATTTCACCGCAGAGGGCGCGGAGCACGCAGAGATGTCTTGGGAATCCACTAACGCAAAGGTCGCAAGGGTCGCCAAGGAATTAATGCCAATTTCCCATTGGTAAGCATTGGCGACTATACGTCAAATTCAATGCTGCTATTCACACCAACCGATCGATCCCCTTCGCGACCTTGGCGGCCTTCGCGTTGAGAGATCCTTGCCGCTCCAAGCCTATGACACCCACCGAGGTAGTACAAACCTGGATCGACCGGTTCAACGCCGGCGACGTCGAAGCCCTGATGGAGCTCTACCACGAGGACGCCGTCAATCATCAGGTCGTCACCGATCCGCTTGTCGGCCGGGACGAGATAAGGCGTATGTTCGAGATCGAATTCGGACGCGCCGAGATGATCTGCATCCCCTATAGGATCCACGACGCCGGCGAATGGGCCATACTGGAATGGAAGGACCCGACCGGCCTTCGCGGCTGCGGCTTCTTTCACGTCGTGGACGGAAAGATAAAATTTCAGCGCGGATACTTCGACCAGCTCACTTTCTTCAGACTTCAGGGGATCCCGGTCCCGAACGAATACCTGGGAAGCGGTAGCTAAGGCAGCTCTCGGACACGTTGCGTAGGGAAAGGAGGTGCAACTGATGAGGATCGATTACTCGATCGTGTTCGTGAGCGATATGAAGCGTTCCATCGAGTTCTACAGGGACATCGAGTGTTCCGCCTCTGTGTCCCTTTGTGAAGTCCTCTGTGGCCTTTGTGGTGAAGCCTCATCTTGACCGGCCGGAATCTTACGAGGAAGTTTTAACCACAAAGGACTCAAAGGTTCACACAGAGGGCACAAAGGAGAATTCGTCCGCACTGCGCTTTTCGGTTAGAGTTTTTTGAGCGAGCTTCATAGGTGCACGAGACCTCAACCGCAAAGATCGCCAAGGTCTTCGCAGAGGGCGCGAAGGTAACTCACTGACACCCCCGTCAGTCCCTTTCATTTGTGGCGAAAACCTCTGTGAGTACAGACGTGCCGATGTTCCCCCCGCACAGCACGATCCCGATCCTCTTTCCCTCGTAATTTTCCGCCGTTTTAAGAAAAGCCGCGATCGCGACCGCCGCCGAGCCCTCGATCAATTGGTGATGCGAGTCGATGAACTCCACAAGGCCCACACGGATCTCGTCTTCATTAACCGAGACCCATTCATCGACGAACTCCCGGCACATTCGGAACGTGATCGTATCGGGATCGACGCCGCCGCCGGTGCCGTCCGAGAGCGTCGGAAGCGATTCGAGTTCGAGCACCCGGCCCGCTTTCACCGATTCCTCCATCACCTTCGAATTCTCCGGCGAACAGCCGACCACCCGAATTCCGGGGAGAACGCTCTTCAGGAATCCGCCGACGCCGGAGATCAGTCCGCCGCCTCCGACCGCCGCAAAAACGGCATCGAGGTCAGAAAGCTGCTCGTACATCTCAAGCCCCACCGTGCCCTGGCCGGCCACGACCAGAGGATCGTTGTACGGCGAGACGTAAACGGCCCCGGTCTCTTCGGCAACTTCCCGTGCACGCCGTTCTGCCTCGTTCGAATCCTCACCAAAGACCTCGATCGCCGCTCCGAGCCTGCGTATGTTCGCGAGCTTGGATTCGCTCGCTCCGTTCGGGACGAAGACCGTCCCCGTAGCGCCTGCAATCGCCAGCGCGTATGCCACCGCCGCGCCGTGGTTTCCGGTCGAGGCGGTCACGATGCCACGAGCCAGCTCTCCTTTCGATAGCGAGAGTATCTTATTCAGCGCTCCGCGCAGCTTGAAGGACCCCGTGTGCTGGAGATTCTCAAACTTGAAGAAAACCTTTGCTCTTGTCCTCTTCGAATAGAGGGGGGAATGTTCCAGGTATGTCCGCCGCACGTGAGGGGCTATGCGGGAATGGGCTTCTCTGATCTTGGTTTCAAGCGACATTAGGGAGACTTTAACCGCAGAGCACGCTCTGTGATCTCTGCGGTTTAAAACTTCTTCGACAGGCTGAAGCCTTTCGTACCTCGCTACCGGCGGGGGACGTCCTCGCCGATCGTCCAGACGACCACCGAGCTCGAAAGCCCGAGCCCCGACAAACGGCCGGCCATCATAACGAGCATCTCGCCGTTCTCGACCGCCTCGTTTAGAAGAAGGGTCTTCTCGCCGTTCTTCAGCATGTCCTCGGTCGATTGCGTGAGTTCCTCGTAGAACGCGCGGACGCCCCAGATCAACGCGAGCTGGTTCCTCGCCCTCCACGATGTCGTCAGTGCGTAGGTCTGCAGGCCGGAGCGGAACGAAGACAGTCTTCGGGCCATCAGACCCGATTCGGTGAAGACCGCGATCTTGTTGGTCTTTATCTCTTGCGCGCAATAGCCCGCCGCCTTGCAGAGCGCCTGCGAGGTCCGTCCGCTCGGCTCCTGCGAGAACTTGATCGACTTTCTTCGGTAGGCGTCGCGGATCGACTCGGATGACTCGATGATCTTCGCCATCATCCGCACGCTCTCGACCGGATACGAACCCGCCGCCGTTTCCGCCGACAGCATTACCGCGTCGGTACCGTCCCAAACGGCGTTGGCGACGTCCGACGCCTCCGCCCTGGTCGGCCTGGGATTGTCGATCATCGTCTGAAGCATCTGGGTCGCGGTTATGACGAACTTGTCATTGGCGATCGACTTTCTGATTATCTCTTTCTGATAGACAGGAACGAGCTCCACGCTTGTCTCGACCCCAAGGTCGCCGCGCGCGACCATAAGGCCGTCCGTGGCCTCGATGATCTCGTCAAGATTCGCAATCGCTTCCGCCTTTTCGATCTTCGCAACGAGCAGGGCCCGGCCGAACTTACGCTTGTTCTTATCTTTAATGATTCTTATGACCTCCTCGCAATCGGAGGCGCGCCGCACGAAAGAAAGGGCTATGTAATCGACGTCCTTGTCGAGCGCCCAGTCCAGGTCGTCACGGTCCTTCTCAGTAAGGCTCGGTATCGGCAGATGAGTTCCAGGCAGGTTGATGCCCTTGCTTTCGTAAAGAAGCCCGCCCGAGACGACCTCGCAGATCACGTCGGTGTCGGTGGTTTCAGTGACCTTCAGTTCCAGCGACCCGTCGTCGAGCAATATCTGCGCGCCTTGTTCGACCACGTGCGGAAGTTCGCTGAAGTTCGTCCCGACCTCGTCCTCGGTCCCGACGATGTCCCGCGTCGTCAGGACGAACCGCTGGTCTTTTTCCAGCAGAACGGGTTTTTTGCCTTTCAGGGAACGCGTGCGGATCTTGGGACCGGAAAGATCGACAAGCAACGAAAGAGGCGAATCAAGCTCGATCGCAGCCTTGCGCGCGTTATCGATCATTTTCTCGTGCTCATCGCGTGTGCCGTGCGACATCGACACGCGGACCGCGTCCGCGCCCGTCCTTATCAGTTCGGCGATCTGCTCCTCAGTTTTCGATGTCGGCCCGAGCGTCGCAAGGATCTTGGCTCTTCGCATAATGTTGATTCTAAGTATCTGCGAATGAAGACTTTGTTACAAACCGCCCGTAAGATCGATAAGCTCGATCTCCTCAAACCTAAGCTGGCCGCCTTTCGGTAATGCGTTGTCAGCATAGATCTTCCACTTTATCGGAAGCTCACCGTTGACGATCTCGGAATACTCGGACTTAAGGGGTATCCTCCAACTCATTGTCATACTTCGCAAAAGAGGGAAGTTCGCGCGGAACGTCTCGTCGCCGTACTCCTGGTTCAGGTTCGTCAGGCGGTGCCTGTAGAAACGGCCGCCGTCCTTTATGCTCCGCTTGTCGTCGATGTTCACGAGCACGATGACCGGGACATCGACGATGACGGCAACGAAGCGAGCATAGGCCGATCCGAAGTTCTTCGCCTGCACTATCAGGGAAACAGCGGATTCGCCTCCCTTCTCCACGGGAAGTCTTCGCTTCTCGAGGAAGAAACGGACGCCGACGTCGGGCATCTGCTCGCGGAACATCACGTCGCGGACCTCATAGTCCTCCATCGGAACAGACTGGAAAATAAACCGCTTGTAATACCTGTGGTTGTTCGCCTGATGCGCGGTGTGGCTCTGCGGGATCTCGACGACGTAAACGACATCGTTCTCGCCGGACTCGAGCTGGACGGCGTTGATCAGGATCCCCTCAAGGCGTGGGCGTATGCTGTTGATCACCTGCTCCAGCCATTCACGGGGAAATTCCGTGCGGTTTACGGGCGTGACGGTTTCAGGCAGGTGCTTGCGGTCGGGATCGCCGCTCTCGCGTATGCCGTACACGATCATGCCTCCCGCGGCGTTCGCCATCGCCGAAACGTCCTTCGTGATCTCCTTCTTGTGGTACTCGGACTTGCCCAGCCCTTCAGCGGACTTGTATTCGAGTGTGAGAGATTCCTCGATCCCGCTTTCGATGAAGTTCCGGACACGCGCTTCGGACCAGTTCCTCGCCATCACGCCGCCCCCGTGTTTTTCAGCTTCTCAAGGTAGGAATTGACCGCGGCGACGAAGGTCGAATGCGACCAGGTCAAAGGAGAGACCGAAGCCGGTCCGCCAGTCACCGGATCCAGCTGTTCGGCGAGCACGCCGGAGGGAAGCGCGCGCTCCGCCGTCCATTCGAGAAGTTCCAGCGCCTTTTCCAGATCTTCTTCTTTCTTCGCGGCGGCAATGCGGTACTCGGCCAGCCAAAGTGTGCATAAGAACCAGGGATTGCCGAAGCCGTCATCGGAGACCTTCATATACTGATCGTTCTCGAACCTCGAAACGCCGCCGATCTCGCCGGGCACCCAGAGCTTCTGCTCGACAGCGTCCATAGTTTTACGGACCATTTCGTCTTCCGCTTCGAACACGCCGAAATAGAACAGGCCGAAAAGGGAAGCGTCGACGGTCGCGTCCGGGTGAAGGTCGCCGTTGTCCGCCCGTAGGGAGCGAAGAAACCGGCCGTGCTCTGCCGAATATAGGTGCCGCCGGATCGCGTCCTTGATCGAATCGGCGGCCTCTTTGTACGATTCTGCGAGCCCCGTTTCGTCAAAAAGGCGCGCGAACTTCGCGGCGGCCCGGAGGCCGGCGACGACCGTGCAGCACGTGAAGGTGTGAATCCCGCGAGAGTCTTCCCAGAGGTTCCAGCTAGGTTGCGGAAGGCCGAGATCATCATCGACGAAATCTACAAGGAAATCCGCGCACTTTGTCACGATCGGACGATAGATCTTGTGCGAGAACTCCAGTTCCCGGAAGCGGTCGTAATGCTCCCACAAGGCCCAGAGCACGAGCGCCGTCTCGTCCTCCTGGATCGGCACAAGCTTTTCCTTCGCGGCCACGTCCCAAGCGGAATGCCAGCCGGACGCGACCGTTCCGTCGGCGTTGTACTTCTGCAGAAAATAGCCGTCCTCGTGAAGTATGTGCGTACAGAAGTAGAAGAAATTCCGCGTCAGGAAAGGATATCCAGCAAGGTCGAGAGCATTCGCGACGAAGGCGCCGTCGCGGGTCCATAGGTAGCTGTAGTGATCCGTGGCCCTTTCCGTGACGTCCGAATCGTTTGCGGCGAGGATCGAACCGCAGTTGTCGATCTGGGTCCGAGCGATCAGAAGGGAGCGTTTGTAGAGTTCGACGACGTTGTCCGGAAGGCCTTCGAACGACCGGTCGTTCTTGTTCACCCAGACCCGCCAGTAGTTCTCCGTGTAACCGAGAGCGTATTCGGGCGTCACGGCGAGGATCGAACCGTTCAGCCGAACCACCTCTTCGTGCGTTCGTCCGGCGGCGATCCAGTAGTAGAATTCGCCTGTGCCCTGGGCCTCGAGAGAAAGATCGACCCTTATAGTCGAATCGACCGAACCTTCCGTTTTCGGTCCGTGCCCCAGCTCGCCGTCTTCGGCGTCCCGCCAAGTGCCTTCAAGGTCTCGGAACGCCTTCCTGCCGGTCACGAAATGCGAGAAATGAGGCAGCGTGTTGATAAGGAAGTATCGGTGCTTCTTGTAGTGGATCAGCGAAAAGCTCTCGGGATCGTAAAAAGCCGTGTCGCCGACCTTGTTCTCGTAAATGCGAAAATCCTGGTGAAGGAAGACGCGGACCTCGCGGTCGGTGTCGGTGAGGTTGCTGACCCGGACCCTGCGCAGGAAGATGTTCTCGTGGCTCGCGACGGTGTCGTTGCAGGCGATCTCCAGATCCAGTTCGTCGCTGACCAGGGATACTTCGGTAACGAGCGACTCGCGGACGTATTTGAGGGACCGATCCCAGCCGTCATCGTGGACCCATCTGAATTCCCCGTCCGCCCAGACTCCGAACCGGAACGGGAAACCCTCGGTGTGGTTTTCCTGCCCTACGTGGGGAAAGTATATGTCTCGGATCTGGTACTTCTCGTCGAAATTAACGAGGAGGGAGCCGTTTCCGACGGGGATGTCCCGCATAAATAATCAGAAGACCGAAGACCGAAGACCGAAGACCGGAGACAGAAGACCGGAGACCGGAGACGGAAGACCGGAGACCGAAGACCGGAGACCGGGAAAGCCGCGGAGCGGCGACCTGCCTTTAGCCGTGGGCAAGCGCGTTAGCGCGCAGCCCACGGTACAGCGGCAAATAAAATCCATAGCCGCGTAGCGGCGACACAAATGCCCGAAAACAGTAAGGCGACGGGCAGAATTGTACGATTAGCTTCAGCTTGTCGCCCGCCGCCAGACGGGAAAGAAGCGCAGAATCGTGTCCGCACATTTGTCGCCCGCCTCGCGGGCTGGATATCGTTTACCGGACAGCTGCTCAATAACCAATGACCATTGGCCAATGATCATTGATTCACCGCTTTCTCGACCGCCTCGTCCAGCTGACGTTTGACCTCTTCGTCGTACGAAACAAGCTTCACCACCAGATTGCCCTTCCGGTCAAAGACCAGTGTCTGCGGAATTCTCGAATCGTCTCCCAGAAGCTGGTAAACAAGCCTGTCCTCAGGCGTCGCAAGCGGATAATCAATGCTCAGCCGCTCCTTGAACGCGGGCACCCTCGGCCGGTCCTCTTCTCCGCCGACGTGCAGGCCTATTACCTGGAATCCTCGGTCGCCGTACTTGCCTTGAAGCTCGCGCAGATGCGGGATCTCCTCGATGCACGGCGGGCAATATGTCGCCCAGAAATCCAGCACAATGACCTTGCCCTGGAAATCGCCGATCATCTCATTCGGACCGTCGAACACCTTCCAGCTCAGCTCTTCCGTGGGCTTCGGGGGACCCGCGGGAACAGACGTCTTGGGCATACGGTATCTTTCGACCGGCCTCTCCGAGATCGAAACCGGCGTCGCCGCGGGCCGGCAGGCTCCCGACAACAACAAGACAGAAATGACAAGTGCTGATAGAAGAAAGTGTTGAGGAATTCGAGGGATGCCCATAACCCTTGCAAATAAACAGCTAAAACGCACCGCGTAAGAAACTGCGAAGGACGGCAACATTCTCGCCGGCCTGGTTTTGAGTCATTCTACACGAATTCATTTTTTCTTTCATTCGTGCTATCAAATGACCCGTGGAGCCCTTCTATCCCGAGCCGGTGAACGAGCTATGGCGCGGCGTGAGACACCTGGGCCGGCCGGATGAATTCGATTCGGCGGGTACAGGCGTGTCGTTCGAGTGCGGAGTGAGAGTGAGGATGTTCGTCGCCGTTGATTCGAAAGGCGTGCTTTCAAGCGTTCGTTTCGTTTCGAACGGCTGCGGATGGGCCGTGGCGGCGGCTGAAACCACTTCAAGAACTGTAGAGGGAAGGCGGCTTCAAGACCTCCACGCGCTTGATGACCTCGCAAGCAAGATCCGATCGGTCCTGGGGCCTGTCCCGGATCCCCGCGGTTCGTGCGTCACGATCGCATTAGAGGCGTTGCGTGGCGCTCTTGCAGAGTACAGGCGGCTGAAGGCCGCGGAATGGAGCGGCGAGACGGTTTTGATCTGTAGCTGCTTCGGGGTTTCGGAGGAAACGATCGAGTCTCTTGCGGCTTCGGGCGAGGCGGAAACGGTCGAAGAGATCGGCGGCCTCTGCGGGGCAGGGACCGGATGCGGTTCGTGCCAGATGCTGATCCGGGAGATACTGGAGACGGCCGGGGAGTAGTTAACCGCAAGAACGCAGAGAGCGCGGAGATTCCGGGTGAATTTCAACGCAAAGGTCGCTAAGGTCGCGACGGGATTTTGGGGACTACTCACCTGAAGGAATTGACTCGTCATCTCTGGCCTCAGAGTCGTTCGCGGTACTCCTCAAACGTTCCCTCTAAATCTTTGCGTCCATTGCGACCTTTGCGTTGAAAATCCCCGACGATCTCTATGTGCTCTGCGGTTCTATTTCTGTCTGCGTTCAGATTCGCCCGGTTTCTCGTGCTATAATCCACGCTTATTGATCGGAGCGCATTAGATTGTTGAAAGATCTTCGCGCTCCGCCGTCAGCGGACGGCGTTTGATCAGCACAACAATGGACGACCCCGCCAGTTTATCCTTCATCCTGCTCGCCGAAGCGGTTGCGGATCCGGCATCATTCACTCTGTTGTCGGTATTCCTGAACATCCTGCTCGTTCTTGCACTCGTGCTGGGCAACGGGTTCTTCGTCGCGTCCGAGTTCGCTCTCGTTGCGGTGAGGAAGTCTAGAATCGAATCGCTCGCGGCCGAAGGAAGCCGCGCGGCGCAGCGCCTTCTCGAGTGCCTGAACAACCTCAACGAGTATATTTCAGCGACGCAACTCGGAGTCACGATGTTCTCTTTAGGTCTCGGGTGGATAGGTGAACCGACGGTCGCGATGTTTCTTGAGCCTTTGCTGATATGGATCGGGAGCATTACCGGCTTGACGTTCTTGGTTTCAGGTGCGGTGCTGCAAACGCTTTCTTTCATCATCGCCTTCTCGATCATCACGTTCGTCCTGATCGTGCTCGGCGAGCTGGCACCGAAAACCATCGCTCTTGAGCTTTCCGAAAAGGTCGCACTTGCCATAGCCCTCCCGATCCAGATCTTCTACAAGACCTTCTACTACCCGATCCGGCTTCTGTACTGGGCCGGCGCCAAGACGGTAAGGCTGTTCGGACTGCATCCTACCGGCGAGGATGGTTCGGTCTATTCGGAAGAAGAGATCCGGCACCTGATCGACGTTTCGAAGAAGAGCGGGCATCTGAACGAAGAGGAGCAGAAGTTGATCCACCAGGTCTTCGAGTTCTCGGAGACCACGGTCCGCGAGGCGATGGTGCCGAGGACAGAGATCTTCGCCATTCCGGTCACGTACGGGCTTAACGAGATCGCCGAGGCGTTCCGCGAAAGCGGCTTTTCTCGGTTTCCGGTCTATCGCGATTCGCTCGACGACATCGCGGGCGTCATCCACAGCAAGGACGTGATGAGCTACCTTCTGAACCCGGAGGCCTTCCGGATAGAGAAGATGCTACGCCGGCCGGTGTACGTCGTGGACACGGCGAGGCTTGAGGATGTGCTCAGGAAGATGCAGACGGAAAAGTTCCATTTCGGATTCGTCGTGGACGAGCACGGAGGCGTCGAGGGGATCATCACGCTCGAGGACCTGCTTGAAGAGATCGTAGGAGAGATCGCGGACGAGTACGACGAAGAGGTCGCCGAGCAGATCTACGAACAGAAGGACGGCTCGTACATCCTGGACGGCGGACTTGCCGTACGCGATCTGAACAGAAAGCTCGGCCTGAACGTGCCGGTTTCCGAGGGCTACACGACGATAGCCGGATTCCTAATGGCGGAGGCGGGGCAGGTCCTCGCGGAAGGCGAGAGCGTGAAGTTCAACGGACACGAGTTCGTGGTCGAGGCGGTCGATCGCAGGAGGATCACGCGGGTTAAGATGGAGAAGGTAATGGTATGAAGTTTTTGAATTACGCTTTGATCCTGGCCCTTGTTTGCTTCTCCTCTTTCACGGCGGCGCAGGAAAGGAGATTCGACGTCGTGCTGACGCTCGAAGGAACCTCGTCCCTGATAGAACGAAACGAGGCGGTTGCGACGGCTAAGATAATCAACCGGTCGTCTGATCATCTCGATACGTCCACTCTTCCGGAACTCAACGTATATTTTTCCGCCTGTCAGCCTGCTTATCCGTCGTGCCTGGATTCGAGCCTTTACTTCGCGACTGTCGAGATCCCCAGAGAGCGGATCGAGGAGAACGAGTCGATCGAGTTCAGGGTTCCGCTCTCTGAACTTCAGTGGACGCTGGGCCCGTATCGAAGGGGATCGGGGAGACACTTCAAGACGGATCTTTCGGGGGTGCCTAAGGCCAACCTTTTTTTGTACGCAGACGTGAAGATCCCTGACGGCTTCACGGCGGGTCCGGACGGTTCGAAGAAGCCTAAGTACCGGGAGTCGGTTTCGAATGTGGTCATCGTCTCGTTCAGGTAGCATTGTCGTCAGAGGGGATCCGGGTCCGGCGGTTTTCGCCGGATCTTTTCTTTTGGGCACCCGCTTTTGTCTTTGGGAAGGGTAAGCGTTAAATTTACTTCGTAATTGACGTTTAGGCGGCGCACTTGAGCGCCGCACCTGTCGCCCGCGCTGACGCGTGGGCTACTGACACGGCCTGAAACCTGGAACTTGGAACTAATAAACGAAGCCCGCGCTGACGCTTGGGCTACTGACACGGCCGCACCCAGCCACAAGTGGGCGGGCTAAACGGGGCGCTATTTACGATTTACTATTCACGTACGCGGGCAAGCCCGCCGCTAGACGGGATGCTACTTACGATTCACTATTTACGATATTCACCCATTGATACCTGATCGTTGATCCCTGACCCTTGAACTATGAGTTTAATTGAAGACATCTGGGCCCGCGAGATACTCGATTCCCGCGGCAATCCGACGATCGAGGCCGAAGTCACCCTCGAATCCGGCGTTGTGGGTCGGGCGGCGGTCCCGAGCGGCGCTTCGACCGGCGAGAACGAGGCGGTCGAGCTTCGTGACGGAGACGCCCTTCGCTACCTCGGCAAGGGCGTGACAAAAGCTGTCGCGAACGTGAACGACAAGATCGCCTACGAGCTTGAAGGCCTCGACGCGCTCGACCAGACGACCGTCGACGCGGCGCTGATCGAACTCGACGGGACCGAGAACAAGGCAAACCTCGGCGCGAACGCTCTTCTCGCCGTTTCACTGGCGACCGCGAGGGCGGCGGCCACGTATCTCGAGATGCCGCTCTACCGTTACATCGGCGGAACGAACGCGCGAACGCTTCCCACGCCGATGATGAACATCATCAACGGCGGCGCTCACGCCGACAACAATGTCGATTTTCAGGAGTTCATGGTAATGCCGGTCGGCGCCGGGAACTTCGCCGAAGCGCTTAGAGCGGGCGCCGAGATCTTCCACAACCTTAAGAAGGTGCTTCACTCGCGCGGATATTCGACGGCCGTCGGCGACGAAGGCGGATTCGCTCCGGATCTCAAGTCGAATGAAGAAGCGCTGGAGACGATCCTCGAAGCGATAGAAAAGGCCGGTTATAAAGCGGGCGAGAACGTGATGATCGCGCTCGATCCTGCTTCAAGCGAGTTCTACTCTGACGGCAGTTACGTCTTCAAAAAGTCGGACGGAAGGGAACTCTCCAGTGACGAGATGGCGGAATACTGGGCGGACTGGGTGTCGCGCTACCCGATCATCTCGATCGAGGACGGAATGGCTGAAAGCGACTGGAAGGGCTGGGTGAACCTCACGTCGATGATCGGCGACAAGGTCCAGCTTGTCGGTGACGACCTGTTCGTGACGAACGTAAAGTTCCTTGAGAAGGGTATAGAGGTCGGAGCGGCGAACTCGATCCTGATCAAGGTGAACCAGATCGGAACCCTGACGGAAACGCTCGACGCTATCCAGCTGGCCAGGACGAACAATATGACGGCAGTGATCTCGCACCGTTCGGGCGAAACGGAGGATTCCTTCATCGCCGACCTGGCGGTCGCCACGAACGCAGGGCAGATAAAGACCGGCTCGCTCTCGAGGTCCGACCGCATCGCGAAGTACAACCAGCTGCTTAGGATTGAGGAGGACCTTGACTCGTCGGCAAGATACCTGGGGATGGGGAGCTTCTATCAACTCGAAAGGAGTTGAACCATAGAGTTAAATGGATTAACCGCAGAGATCGCAGAGAAGATTTAGGTACGCGAGCCCGCGTGGCTGATTAAGCACATCATGTCGCCAGGGGCTCTCGGTTATTCAAAACAGGGACGTCGTTAATGCGGTAGATTCTTATAGTTAGATTTCAGAGTTGGTACAGAAACCCAAAGAATCTCTGCGCTCTCTGCGGTTAGCATTTCTTTCTCGGCGAACTTGCGGTTAATTCACCTACGAAAAAAAGTATGGAGTGGGAGAAAGACGGTTACACGATATCGATCGACCGAGGGCGGCTTCAGATCGACGTCATCCACCATTATCTAAAAGAGGAATCGTACTGGGCGAAGGAGCGTACCCGGGAGCAGACCGTTACGGCGATCGGGAATTCGATATGTTTCGGCCTCTTTCAAGACGCTGAGCAGATAGGATTCGCCCGCGTGGTCACCGATCGAGCCACGTTTGCCTATCTGGGCGACGTCTTCATTCTCCCTTCTCACCAGGGAAAGGATCTAGGAAAATGGCTTGTGGAGGTC
The DNA here is from genome assembly GCA_035513035.1 of Aridibacter sp. Taxonomy (GTDB): domain Bacteria; phylum Acidobacteriota; class Blastocatellia; order Pyrinomonadales; family Pyrinomonadaceae; genus Aridibacter. The sequence continues at coordinate 26,599 of DATKCW010000043.1, read as the reverse complement.
ATCGTCTCTCACCCTGACCTGCAGGGCTTCAGAAGGTGGGTCCTGGCAACGCGCGATGCCCACAAGCTCTACGAAAAGTACGGGTTTACGGGTCTGCGGCATCCCGAAAGGTGGATGGAAAAGGCCGCTCCGAACGCTTACTGATCCGAATCCACGCACGTGCTCCGGGCGAATCAGTTAAAGCACGATGTGAACGTCAGCCGGGCGTGAAAGCGGCCGCTATCGACAATCTTTCCCTTTTCGAGCCGTTTTCCAAGTGGTATCATTCCAAAAGGCAATGGATCTCGCCGTCCTCGCATCACATCGGCTGATCATCAACAAGAGATACTTTTATGGCAGATATCGAAGCTTATAAGGACAAGTTCAGCGACAACGGGCGAAAGATCCTGCAGAATGCGCTGGACGAGTCTCAGAGGCGCGATCAGAATTACGTGTCTGTCGGGCATATTCTGCAATCGCTGGCCGATGAGGAGGAAGAGCTTTTCAATTCGACCATGCGCGACCTTTCGGTCGATCCGCGGTCTGTAAAGCTCCTTATCGAAAAGCGTGTCGAAGGGGGACGCCAGCACAGCGGCCAGGGATTCCGGATCGCTCCGGAGACCACCGAGTTGTTCAAGCGAGCGATGGATCGCGCGCGTTCGCAGGGCCGGCGTGTGATCGAGGCGAGCGACATATTCTACGTGCTCTCGAACGACGAGCGGAGCGTGCTCAACGACATCTTGCAGAATCTGGGGATCGGGCACGAAGAGCTCGCGCAGACCGCGACAAGCCGTATCCGCATCCGCGAAAAAGAGGCCGAAAGAATAAAGAAGAAGTACGAACTGCCTTCATACCTAAAGCATTTCGGTGTTTCGCTAAACAAGATGGCCCGCGAGGACAAGATCCCGCCGGTCATAGGCCGCGAAGGCGAGATCCGTCAGATGATGGAGATCCTCTCGCACAAGGAAAGGTCGAATTCGCCTATGCTTGTCGGCGAACCCGGCGTCGGCAAGACCGCCGTCGCCGAGGGACTTGCAAGGATGATCGAGCTCGAGCCGGACAACGTGCCGGCGAGGCTCAAGAACGCGCACATCGTCCAGCTTCAGATGGGCGGAATGGTCGCCGGCACTATGCTCCGCGGAATGTTCGAAGAGCGGATCAAGGGCGTTATCGACGAGGTGAAAGAGAAGGAGAACATCATTCTCTTCATCGACGAGGCGCACACGATCATCGGCGCAGGCGCGGCGCTCGGGACGTCTTCGGACGCGGCGAACATGTTCAAGTCCGCGCTCTCCAGGGGCGAGCTGAGGATCATCGGCGCGACGACGCTAAACGAATACAAGGAATACATAGCGGAAGACGAGGCGCTTGCGCGAAGGTTCCGGATGGTCAAGGTCCAGGAGCCTTCGCTCGACGAGACGCGCGAGATCCTTCTCGGCGTAAGGCCGAGGCTCGAGAAGAACTACTCGGTGAAGATCTCCGACGAGGCCATCAACATGGCGCTCGAGATGTCACCAAAGTACATACGCAACCTGCATCTTCCTGACAAGGCGATCGGCTGGCTGGACACGGCATCGGTCAAGGTCGAGATCAACGAGCCTTCGACTGCCGTCGTGAAGCCCGAGCACATCGTGGACGTCATCTCCCAGGAATCGAGGATTCCGAAGGACATGATCTATCGCGACACGTCCGACCGGTTCTCCTCGATGGAGGCCGAGCTTGCGAATCGCGTGGTCGGCCAGAAGGACGCGGTGACGGCTGTGGCAGAAAGGCTGAGGCTGAACAAGGGCCCGCTCAAGGAAAGCCATTACACGCCCGACGGTGTGCTGCTCTTCCTCGGACCTACGGGAGTCGGCAAGACCGAGCTCGCCAAGGCCGTTGCGGACTTCATGTTCGGCGACGACGAGAAGATGGTCCGCATCGACATGTCCGAGTATGGCGACGGGACGGTCGGCATCGAGAAGCTGATCGGAATGCCGCGTGGCATCGTCGGAAGCGAGCGCGGAGGCATCCTTACAGAACAGCTCCGCGAAAACCCGTACACGGTGCTTTTGCTGGACGAGGTCGAAAAAGCCTCGCCGACCCTGATGAACCTGTTCCTGCAGGCATTCGACGAGGGATGGCTGACGGACGGCCGCGGCAAGCGCGTGTATCTTTCGGACGCGATCGTGATAATGACCTCGAACCTGGGTTCGGAGAACTTCAAGAAGTACGAAAGGCCCCTGGGGTTCGGAATGAAGTCGCTCGGTGACGTTTCGGCGATCAAGAACGATGTGCTGAAGGCGGCGGAACAGAGATTCTCGCCGGAGTTCCGCAACCGGATCGACGAGATCATCGTTTTCTCGCCGCTCACGATGGACGAGGTGCGCGAGATCGCGCGGCTTTACATCGACAAGGTCCGGCGCCATATGGAGAAGCAGGGCAAGACGATAGAGGTCACCGAAGCGGCGATCGATCTTTTGACGGTCAAAGGTTTCAGTCCCGCTTATGGCGCAAGGTTCCTGAAGCGTCACATCGACCAGCAGGTCAAACTGCCGATCACGAACCTCTGGAAAACGGCGGAGAAATTCGTGGTCGATGCGAATGAGGACGAGATCGTCGTTACGCCGAAGGACACCTTCAGTTTGAACTAGAGTGGGAATCTCCTACTTCTCAGGCAAAAGGCTCCGGTGATATCATTCGCCGGAGCCTTTTTAATTTGTCGTTGTAATTCAGCGAGATCTGATCGTAGCGAAATCGAATCACCTTGTCGGAGATCGAGATATGAAATTTACCTTGTCAGTCCTGATGTTCATTACTCTGCTTTATGTCTCGGCGATCTCTCAGTCGAGCGGAGGTGACTCCGGGTCAGGGATTTTGACCGGCGAGGACTCAAGATCAAACACGGAAGACACCGGGCTGGCAATACTTTCCAAACCAAGACCGGGTTACACGGAAGAGGCGAGAAAGGAACTCGTAGGTGGAAAGGTTCTGCTCCGCGTGACTTTTCTTGCGACCGGAAAGATAGGAGCGATTTCCGTCATCGAGTGGTTACCGTTTGAGCTTACGGAGAAATCGATTGCCGCGGCCAAGAAGATCAGGTTCCGACCGGCGACGCGCAACGGCGTCGCCATCAATTTCCTGAAGATTGTACAGTTCAACTTTTCAATAATTTTCAATTCATCTGATTCGGCGATCGTTTCGCCTGTAAAGATAACTTCCAGATCGTACGCGGTCCGCCCGACAGGCAAGGATCTTCGGAAACGCTCAGGAAAAGTGGAAGTAACTGCCATTCTTACTTCTACGGGTGAAGTGCAGATCGTTGAAGTCCGATCGAAGCTCCCGGAGGCATTTAAGGAAGCCGCGGTCACTGCTGCAGGAAATCTAAAGTTTGAGCCGGCTGTCCACGAATCAGGAAGGAAAGTCAGCGTCTACTACTTGTTCGAATATCACTTTCCTTCCATCAAGTGAACAATGACCCTGGAGTTGCCCGACGGCGCTGTACCAACCGATTCGGCTTCTGAATCGTCTCTATATTTTTGCTTATGAGGTCTGCCTTCCCTAAACGTCTCGGAACTCCCGCAGCGCGATTCGTGCGGCGATCCTGTTTGACGGCAGCTTTGTTTCTGCTTGTTGTAGCCGGTAACTTTCCGCAGTCGACAGTAAATGCCGGCAGTAAATCCGATAGATGCAGGGTTGTCCTCGCCCTCAAATTCCTTGAGACTGGAGAGTTCGGAAGCATTGAGCGGGTCAGTTCAAATTGCGTTGGCACGGAGTCCGTTGACGTGGAATCGTTCTGGTTCGCGGCACTCCAGGCGGCGAGACGGATCGAGTTCGTCCCGCCTGTGATCGAAGGGCTGCCCACAACTGTGGTAAGACAAGTGACGTATTCTTTCGATCCGAAATCGGAGAGCATACTCGAGAGCGAGCCTGACCGGGAGATCACGATCCTCGATAAGCCGCGGGCAGCGTATCCACGTACCGAAGGCGGCTCGGTCTGTATTCGGGGGACCGTGATACTCCGCGTGACGTTCTTTGCTGACGGGAATGTCGGTTCGATCAAAGTCGTTAAAGGGCTGCCGTACGGCGCTACGGAGAACGCGGTCGAGGCGGCAAAGCAGATCAGATTTCTCCCTCCGACGAAAAATGGGGTGCCGCATACGCTGAACAAGATTATTCACTTCAACTTCTCGATCTACTGAATGACAAGGCTCTTTTCAAACAATTGGACGCCAGAACCTGATCCCGACTAAGCAAGCGGAATGCTGTCACGAAGATCCATAGTCATCACAGTGATCCTAACGGCGTTACTCACTGCCGTTTCGGAGATCAGTGCTCAGGAGGATCCGCCAAATAGGGACCGGCCACCGGACTGTTCGGTGATGCTCCGCGTAGAGTTTCTGAAGATCGGCAAGATCGGAGAAGTTAAGAGACTTTCTATAACCTGCAGCGAGACAGTTCCGGACGAAAGGGAATCATATTGGCAAAAGTCGGTTGCCGCGGCGAAGGAGATCAAGTTCGATCCGCTATGAAGAATGGAAAAAGCTACACTGTTTGGAAAAGGGTCGGATTCTATTACTATTTCGATGACAAGCCTACCGAGCCCGAAGATCCCGAACAGGAGGACGGCTCGGATACGCGATCTGAACCGGATTACGCCGAGCGGAACGAAGACAGCGACGACCGGCCGCCATTCACCAAGTTGTTTAGTTTCCTATGTATCGAAAGCAATCAATTCTCGTAATAGTGCTCTGTTTGTTGGCCCTCCCGCTTGCGGGCATTTTCGGGCAATCGCCCGTCAAACCCGACCCGCAGACCGAAAAGGCGGAAGAGGTGATCGCGAAGGCGGCAGCGAAGCTCGGCGGTCAGGCGTATCTGAACGCTCAGAACTCGGTCGGCGAGGGGAATCTGAGCCTGCTCCAGCAGGGAAAGATAGGGTCGTATATGAGCTTTGTCGACGTTATCGTCTTTCCGGACCGGGAGCGGACCGATTTCGAAGAGCGAGGCTCGAAGACCGTTCAGGTGAACACGGGCGAGACGGGCTGGATCTACGAAGAGCACCTCGAGCGGTTCGGCGACCAGACAGAATTGCAGATAGACGGGTTCAAGCGCGCGATCCGCACGCACTTTGATCATCTTCTGCGGGGCGTCTGGAAGGGTGACGCCGAGCTCAGCTACATCGGCCGTAGGCCTTCGACGCCTGGCAAGCGGAACGACGTGGTCAGGCTCGACTTCGGGGACGGCTTCTGGACGGAGTACGAGTTTGACGACGAAGGCCTCCCGATGAAGACCATTTTCGCGACAGCGGGCCCGGACGACACGCTTCTTACTGAAGAGAACCGCTACGGCAGGTATGTTTCGACGGGCGGCATTCTTTATCCATCCGTCGTCGACCGCTTCAGGAACGACGTCCACATCTACCGCGCGACGTATGAATCCATGGAATTCAACAAGCGCATCCCCGACGAAATCTTCGTCAAGCCTGAGGATCCGAAAAAGCTGAGGAAGAAGCTGAAGATCTAGAAGTCAGGAGTCAGAAGTCAGGAGACAGGGACGTGTCCGAAGCCCGACCGTCAGGGAGGGCTACTATTAGAAGACAGAAGTCAGAAGTCAGGAGAAAGAAGACAGACATAATAGAGTCAGAAGGCAGAAGTCAGAGACTGGAATTCCCGGGGTTTCATCAATGAATCCCAAGGTTGATCCTGACTTCGATCATGATCTTTTCGTTATGTACAGAACACATACAGGAGCAAAGGGTTGGGTGGGACTGGCTTGCGCTGCAATAGCTGCAGGAGTCACAACTTTGTTCTATTTTAAACGCGTGTGGGTTAACGACGACCTCTTGATCGCGCTCGCTTCGATTCAGTGGATTTCTCTGATACTAGCGGCCTTCTTCGGGGTGATCTCATCCCGAAGTTGGCAGGGTCTCGCCACTCTGGCGCTCACAATAATTATTATGATCGCCGCTGCGAATATCGTGGTAGGTATTCACTAAGTTCAGCAGTGCATTTGTGATAGCAACTGACTTCTGCCCCTATGTGGGTCGCTGAAGTTCCGGTTCTTCAATATTAGGGGCCAGCGCCAGAGGCGCGACAGGTCTGTAGAAGCGTAAACGACTCAGACTATCGAGTGCCGTAAGCACGGCACTTCTTCTTGCGATTTTGCCGTCCCGCTGGGACTCTCAATTTCAATTCTAATAGTACGCTCTGCAGACATTATGCGCTTACGGCGCTTCTGCCAGTCAATTCGTTTCGCTCAGGGGCGGGGACAAGCCCCGCCCCTAAAACCCGGCTAATTCGCTCTCGGCCTAAACAAACGCGAACGCGAACTTCTCCTGGTGCAGGCTCTTGTCGCCAGTCAGGTCCACCGGACCGAGATACTCCTCGATCTCGTCGAGTACCGTCCGCTCGTCCCCGCGGAGAGCCTTCGATACCTCCGGATTGACCCTGAGCGTCGTTTCGCGCACGTCGCTCAGACCCTTCGAGATGCGCCTCGCTTCCTCGAGGATCTCGTAGCAGATCGTCTGGGCCGACTTGATCCAGCCCGCTCCCTCGCAATAGTCGCAGGGCGAGCAGAGCGTCCTTTCGAGCGACTGCTTGACCCGCTTGCGGGTCATTATGATCAGCCCAAAATCGTTGAACGAGAGCACTTTGGTCGGAGACTTGTCCGCGTGCAGCGCCGCCTGAAGCGCGTCCAGGACCTTCTTGCGGTTGCTTCGGTCCTCCATGTCGATCAGGTCAAGCACGATGATCCCGCCGAGGTCTCGCAGGCGGATCTGCCTCGCGATCTCGTTCACCGCTTCGAGATTCGTCCTTGTGATCGTGTCCTCGAGCCTCGCGTTACCTTTCCCGACGAACTTGCCTGTGTTGACATCGATGGCGATCAGCGCCTCGGTCTGGTTGATGACAAGATATCCTCCCGATTTCAGCCATACGCGATGTTTGAGCGCTTTGTCGATCTCCTCGGTCACTCCGTACGAATCCAGGATCGGCTCGTCGAGCGTATGGAACTTGACGCGCTTGACCATCGCCGGCTGTATGCGGTTGACGAACTCGATGATCCGCAGATATTCCTCCTCGGAATCGACACGGATCGCGGCGAAATCGTCCGACAGGTGGTCGCGCAGGAGCCTGAGGATGATGTCCAGGTCCTGGTGGATGACGGCGGGAGATTTCGCAGCCTCCGCTGTATTGCGGATGTCGTACCAGGTGCTGAGCAGATAACGGGCGTCGTCGTGAAGTTCCTGCTCGCTCTTGCCGATGCCCGCGGTCCTGACGATGAACCCTCCGGACGGGACGTCCTCTTTCGCGACGATGTTCGAGATTATCGAACGAAGCCTGCCGCGCTCCTTCGCGGAATCGATCTTTCGCGAAACCCCCAGGTGCTCGATCGTCGGCATATAGACAAGGAACCGCCCGGGCAAGGCGATGTGCGATGTGATCCTCGCGCCTTTCTTCGCGATCGGTTCTTTCGCGATCTGGACCAGGATCTCCTGCCCTTGGCTAAGCAGGTCCGAGATCTTCGCATGGCCCTTTCCGCTTCTGCGCGAACGGCCGCTTCCGCCTTTCCGTCCTTTCGGTTTCTTGAATTCCGCCTCGGCTATCGCATCTTCGGCGACGATGGGCTGCTCGGCGTCGGTCGTCTTGTAGCTCTTGTCGGTGTGCGTCTTTGATTTGACGGGCGATTTACCGGCGCCGGATTCGTTCTTGCGACGCCCGCCCCGGCTTCCCCGCCGGGCAGCCATCTCGGAAACGTCGTCCGATTCGGTTACGCTCGCTTCGCCGTCGGGAAGCGGCTCGGATTTCTTCGTTCGCGACGAGGACGACCTGCGGCTGCGGGTCGATTTCGATCTCGTCGAACGCTTTCTCGTGCTAGCTTTCTTCTCTGTCTCATCCTGCGAATTCTCTTCCGAAGCCTCGTCGGATTTCTTCCCCCGCGACGAAGTGGTTCGCTTCCTTCGCGAAGCGGTTTTCTTCGGAGTTCCGTCGGTCTCTTCGGCCTCGTCCGTGTCGGCCTTCTTTTTTGACCGCGAGGAGGTCTTTGCCGTCGAGCTCTTTCGCGAGGCCTTCTTCGGCTTCTCTTCCTCTTCTTCGTCCGCGATGCGCTCGAAGCCGTTGCTGAGGTCCGAGACGGAATCAAAAAGCGAGCCGACCTCGGCGAACTCGGCCGATTCTTCCATATCGAACTCGATCGAGCGGACATTATCGATGATCGCTTCCTGCGTCATCGCGTCCTTTAGCATCTCGCCCGTGTCCTCGTCCTCATCGACGATCCGCTCGAAATCGGAATCGCCGAAGTCGATGTCGGTCACCTCAAGTACATTCTCGCGTTCGGCCTTATCTTCCTCTTCTTCCTTTTTCGTGTCCTTGCGTCCTCGCTTTGGCTTTTTTTCCTCTTCTGCCTTTTCTTCTTTTTCCTCGACCGCCTCTTCTGCGGCTTCAGGCTCTCCCTGTTTCCGCCGGGACCCGCCTCGGCGGCCGCGTCTGGGCTTCTCGTCCTCGTCTTGCTTGGACTCGGCGTCGGAGACTCCCGCGATCTCGGCGCGTTCCTGCGCGGCTTCCATCTCTTTCTCGCGCTTCAGGCGCTCTCGCTGTATATGGTCCGTGGCTTCCTTGTCGGCCTCTTCCGGGGACTTCTGCTCCTTCGACTTGGCGAGCACGATCCGCTCGATCTCATCCTCTTCGTCGAAGAAGTCGGAGACGTAAAGGAACGCGTCGCGCTCAAGGCCGATATCGACGAACGCCGACTGCATTCCCGGCAGGACCCTCTGGACCTTGCCCTTGTAAATGTTGCCGACGATGCCCGCGTTCTCCTCGTCGCGCTCGATGTAAAACTCAGTTACCTGGCCGTTATCCAGGATGGCGATCTTCTTCTCGCGTCCATTGACGCTGATGATCATTTCTTTAGACATATGTTCAAATTTCCTTCAGAAGAGGATCTTCGGCAGGGTGTTTCGGAGAATGAAGGGAAGGTGCGGGCGCAAGGGAATTCGCGCCGTTGGAGAAGATACACTTGTAGCCTCAATAGACTAAGTCCCCGGGACCTTGCTTGTGCAAGTCCCTTTCAACTGACAGGACCTGTAGTTCTGTTTAAAAGCCTGTTTATAGCAGATGGGGGAAACCTGTGTACAAAAGCAATCTTCTCTTGCTTTCTTCAATTGCGGGGAGCGACTGGTCCTTTTCTCTTGAAGGGCGCTTCAACCCGCTGTAGATACGTTCTCTCGATCGAACTGCTTCAAAAATCCTTTCCGTTCGCAAGGTGTTAACTTCTCACCCTGAACGAACTCCATCAGTATATAGGTTTTCGACTGAACGCAAAAGCGGCGAGCTGGCATTGCGGGCGTTTCTACATTGCCTGCCGATGGTCTATCATAAAGCGAACACACCAACCTGGCCGTCTTCCCGCTGCGGCTTTTAAAGGCGCGTCCGATGCTCCGGAAGCGTACTCACAGGCCTATGGAAATCTATTTTCAGCTGATCGAAGAACCGGAAAAGCTCCGCGAAGCGTGCGGGCGGCTCTCCGGCGAGAAATTCCTGGGGTTCGACACGGAGACCAGCGAGTTGGAACCCCGCGACGGCATCCTCCGTCTGGTGCAGTTAAGCAACGGCAGGGACACGATCGTGGTGGACCTGTTCAAGTTCGATAAGTTCGGCGATCTCAAAGAGATAGAGGAACTTGAGCCGCTCCGGGAGATCCTCAAGGCCAAGCGGCCGGTCAAGATCGCGCACAACTCAAAGTTCGACGCCAAATGGGTCGGGCATCACCTTGGGATTGATGTCGGCGGCACGTTCGACACGATGATCGCCAGCCAGTTGATCTCCGCCGGCGATCAGGATCGCAGGCATTCGCTTGCCGACGTCGCCGCCTTTTTCCTCGGGACCGAGGTGGACAAAGCTGAACAGGTCAGCGACTGGACGGCCGAAACACTCTCGGATTCGCAGATCGAATACGCCGCGAAGGATGCCGCGATCGTCGTTTCGCTTCGCGAAAAACTCGCGGAACGGCTCAGGTCGGACGGCCTCCAACGGGTTGCCGAGATCGAGTTCGGCTGCGTGACTGCGATCGCGAGAATGGAGCTCAACGGATTCCATATCGACAAGGATTGCTGGCGGCAACAGCTTTCGAAGGTAAAGGGTGAGCAGGAATCGATCGCCTTCGAGCTGCAGGAAATGCTTTCGGCCGGGGTCGCGCAGGCCTCACTTTTCGGCGCGGCGCAGATCAATCTCGATTCCCAGGCGCAGGTCTCGGACGCGCTTCGAAACCTCGGCGTCCCGCTACCGGATTCGACCCGCGCGTGGCAGCTCCAACCGCTTGCGAAGGACTACCCCGTGATCGGGAAGCTCCTCGAATACAGGGGCGTTGCGAAGGCCCTGACAAGCTTCGGCGAGAACATCCTTGAATTCGTCGATCCCAGAACGGGCCGCATTCACGCCGATTTCCGGCAGATAGGCGCTCCGACCGGAAGGTTCTCGTGCTCGAAGCCAAACCTCCAGCAGATCCCGCACGGCCCCGAATACCGAAGGTGCTTCCGCGCCGAGAAAGGGAACACCCTTGTGGTCGCCGACTATTCACAGATCGAGCTCCGCATACTTGCCGAATTTTCAGGTGACGAGAAGTTCATCGACGCATTCCGTTCGGGAGAGGATTTTCACGCGTCGGCCGCCGCGCAGGTCTTCGGCGTGCCCCCGTCGGAGGTAACTGCGGATCAGAGGTCGTTCGCCAAGCGCCTTAATTTCGGGGTAGTTTACGGGATCGGCGCGCAGAGACTTGCGACGATCACGGGATTTTCTGAAAGGGAAGCGGAGAATGTCCTGCGAAGGTACTTTGCGACCTACAGGGGGCTTGACGAATGGCTCCGTGCCGCAGGCGAAAGGGCGGTCAGCGACCGCGCGGGCCGAACCGCGTCCGGCCGCCTCGCGAGATTCCGGTTCGACGAGGAGGACCGCGCGCAGATCGGGTCTACAAAGAGGAACGGCAAGAACATGCCGATCCAGGGAACGAGCGCCGACATCCTCAAGCGGGCACTCGCGCTCTTGCACGATGCGATAAAGGGCTCTACGGCGATACTGGTCAACATCGTTCACGACGAGATCGTGGTCGAGTGCTCGGAGGCGGAAGCGGAAGTCACTTCGAAGAGGCTGAAAGATTCGATGACAGCCGCGGCCGAGGAATTCATCAAGCGCGTCCCGGTGGTTGTCGATGTGAGCGTTTCAGACGAATGGGGTAAGTGAGTCTGTCGAGTCTGTCGGGTCGTGAGTCGCGCAGCGACGACCTGCCTTTAGCCGTGGGTCAGCCCGAAGGGCGCAACCCACGGTGACGCGTATACCCCACAAATTTGAGCCGCGTTCGCGGCGACATAAGAGTTCGGCGAGTTGTCCGAGTTTGGTGAGTTGACTGAGTTACTCAGAATCGGTGGATGCGGTGCTCCGGCATAAGAGCCCGGCTTCCGGATCACACGGGCCAGCGCCGTAGGTGCGACAGGTCTGTAGAAATAACAAGATCAAAGACGACCGAATGCCGTAAGCACAACACGATCCACACACGACTTCTGTGCCGACACGATTGGGATCTGGGACTTGATCCTTCTCACAATTTAAGTTTCGCATTCGAGCACGACCTATTTCAGAAGACTCCTCGAGATCACCTCTACCAGTTTAACCTCATCGTCAGGAGAGCCGATGAACCACGGATCAAGTTCTCCGTTGCGGAACACCGTCAGCGCCCTAACCGTATCGTGCGAGATCATCGCGAAGGCGAAATTATGCGGCGACCTTTGTGCGACGTAGTACAGGTCCGGGAATTTCTCCGGTCGGTCTCTCTCCCAGGACTCGTTTGGAGTCCCGTCACGAAACGACTTTTCGTTCTTACGGGATATGTATTGGAAATCGGCGCGGAACAGGTTAAAAAGTTCTCTGATGATCAGCTTTTTAGGCTTAAGCCTGACGGCGACGAGCTTGTCATCCCTGAAACCGAATTTCACCTCGTTGAAGCCCTCGATCCCGTTTTTGCCTTCGAACAGCAGCACTCGGAAATTCTTTTCTTCAACGTCAAACCAGTCTTTGAGCTTCAGCGGGGAATATTTCTGAGCTGACTTGTCCGACTTGGGCTCACCGAACCGAGCGATCACATCGTTTACCGTTGCCGCACCCAGTTCAAGTCCCTTAAAACTGTCTATCCCGCGGTCGACCTGTCCGACACAAACGGAGGCAAAGAATGAAAGCGAGAGCATGAGCGCAAGGAGTCTCGGAATTCTCAGCAGGAAGGAATTCATCGTCTTGAAGTTTACACATCGGAAGACGGTATTGAAAGGTTCTTCCCGAAGATGCGAGAAGAAGCAAATGGGCTTGGGGGCCGGAAGTGAGGTCAACAGACGTTCCCGAATCGAGTATCGCGCCCAAGTCACCCTCCCTGAAGGGATACCGATCTTGGAAAAACCTGTCCGCCGCTACGCGGCTCGTTGCCCAGTTAGACACGAAAAGCCCCACACCAGGCTTTCGGCTTGTGTGGGGCTATTTCTATGACGTCCGCTTCGCGGACTTTGAATACTCAGCCAACTCACCAAACTCGGCCAACTCAGTCAACTCACGAAACCGCCGAAGCTTCCTTCTGTTCGTTGACGTACAGTATCCGCGTGCAGCTTTCGCAGGTTACGATCTGGTCTGTGGTCTTCAGCTCAACGACGACCTGCTTCCTCAGCGACATAAAGCACGCGCTGCACGAGTCGTCGATCACTTTCGCGACCGCGATCCCGTCGCGGCTGCGGCTCACGAGCCTGTCATAGACCGCGGCGAGCCTGTCGGGCAGGCCGGCAAAGACTTCTTCGCGGGCTTTCGTCAACTTTTCCACTTCCGCTCTTTCGCTTTCCAGATGTTCCTCGAACTCCGTCTGCCGTTTTTCCCAGTCGCTCTCGAGATTTGCGACCTCGTCCGCCCTTTCCTCGAGCGTCGAGGACGTCTCGTCGATGACCTCCATCAATTCAAGGATCTTCGTTTCGAAATTGGAGGTCTGCTTGTTCAGAGAATCGATCTCGCGCATCGCCGCTTCATACTGCTTTGTGTCCTGCGCGGTCTTCAGATTTCTCGCGGCACGCTCGAGGCCGACCTTTGCCTCCGCTATATCTTTCTCCTGGCCGGACTTCGTCTCTTTTGCGCGCTCCAGCCGGTTCTGTATCTCACGAATAGAAGAGGCGTGCTTTTCAAACTCATCTTCAAGTTCAGCACGCCTCGTTTCCGCGGTATCTATGTTGTTTTTCAGCTGCCTGAGCCGGGTGTCGGTCTTTTGGAGCTCTACAAGTTTTGCAAGTTCGGATTTCACTATAACTCAATCCCCCAGATTGTTGCTAAACGATGATTTTACAACACCAAAGGGGAATCGGGAAATCGAGGCAGTGTGAGCCGTAAATTCCCTCTAAACCAGAAAGACTTCGAAGTGCTTTTTGAAGCCCCTCACGTTGAACGTCGAAAGTTCGCGCTCGCCGGTCCGTGTGAACCATTGAGGTACGTCATCAATCTTCAACAAAAGAAGGTCCTCGGCTTCTTTGGCGAAGCCAAAATGCGATATCCGCGCGCACGAAAGCGCCCCGCCCCGCATGATCCCGTCGCCTGCGGACTGCGTCCATCCCGCCTCGAGCGTCAGGCGCCTCACGCTTTTTCTCAGCGTCACAGCGGAACCGGAAAGCAACGATCCGTCGAACTTGAACCGGTGGCCGCATATTTCCTCGACCGCGATCCCGGCTCCGTGGCTGTTGAAGGCCTCGACGATCTCCCCGAGCGAATCGAACAGCCACGCGGTGCCCTTCTCGCGAACGGCATCGTTCGTCGCCCGCAGTTTGAAGTACTCCGCCAGGTCGAAACGGCCTTCCGCCCTTGCGCTCTCCACCGCGCGGTCGATGTCGCGTACATATTCTTCGTCAAGCCCGGCCATCGTCATCAGAGAATAAGACCGCACGGATATTAATGCAATTTCGTGGTATCATCGGGCGATACGGACCAATCAGGCTCGGCCTTAAGTTATGAGGATCACTGCAGTTCTACTCTCTGTACTTTTACTCTCCGCAGCCCTTCCAGCACAGGACCCGACTCCCACGGCAAGTCCCAAGGAGGCCGCCGCGGCACAGCCGGAACAGGACAAATACGACTTCCAGACGGCCGCCAAGCTTACCGACCCGGCCGAGCGCGTAAGTGCTTTTGTCGCGTTCGCCGAGAAATATCCGGAATCCGAACTCGTTGCCCAAGCCCGCGAGTATGCCACCGCGGCTCGCGCCGAAATAGCCGCGAAGGCGATCGAGGCCGGCGAGAATGAAGAAGGCGTGCGGTTGTTCCGTCTCTTGGTGAGCGAAGCGCCCGAACCCGTCTCGGAGAAGCTTTTCACAGGCGTTCTTCTCCAGATCCCCAACAACTTGTTCTTCAGCGGGCTCCGCGAAGCCTCGTTCGAACTTGCGTCGATGATCGAGAATAAGGTGGGCGCCGACGCGAAGAAACTGCTTGGCCTTGCGACGTTCCATCTCGCGGTAGAGAACTCTTTCGATTCGAAGAGGCTGGCGGAAAGTGCGATCGAGCTCGATCCCGAACTTCCCGCGGCGTACCAGACACTTGGTCTTGCGCACAGGCTCGGTTTCGACCTCGAAGCATCTGAAGCCGCCTATGTAAAAGCGCTCGAGCTTGATGCTGATTCGAACATTTCCAGGCGCAGCCTTGCGGAGATCAAGCGGGCGCTTGGTAAGCCGGAAGAGGCGATCGCGCTCTACGACGCGATCATCGCCTCCGATCCGTCCGACGCCAACGCGGGCACCGGAAGGACGCTCGCGCTGTTCGACGCCGGAAGGGTCTCCGAGGCGGAATCCAGCCTTGAAACGCTTCTTTCCGTGAATCCAAGAAACATGGTCCTCCTTTCCGGAGCCGCGTACTGGTACGCGGCGAACGGCGATTCGCAAAAGTCCATTGAGTTAGCGAACCGGGCGCTCGGCGTCGAGCCGCGTTACACTTGGTCGCACATCGCGCTCGCCCGTGGGCTGATCGCCGCCGACCGGCCGCTTGAAGCCGAACGCGTGCTACTTTCGGCCTTGAGGTTCGGGAACTTTCCCACTCTCGATTACCAGATCGCCGCCGCGAGGCTCGAGGCGGGATTATATCGAGAGTCGGCCGAGGCCATCGCGAACAGCTTTTCTGTAACGGACGGCAAGGTCAAAACGCGGCTAGGCGGCCGCGTGGAAAAAAGCGCGGACAATCTGATCGATTTGATCTCGCCGGAAAGGCAGGCAAGCATCTTCCAGCCGCGCTCCGCCGATGACGCCTCGAACGCCGAAGCGCTCAAGAAACTCCTCTTCTTCTCCACGGTGCTCGAAGCGGGGAGTTCGCCCGAGATCGTCTCCGAAGCCGCTGACCGGTTTGTTGAAGGGACCGATCCGATGCGGACTCATCGTCTGATCTTCGCGGCGACCCGCCTTATCGAAAAGGAAGTGGCCTTACAGAAGGCCTCCGAACTGGCCAGGGAAGCAGTCGGAAACGTCGAAAACTCGCTTGAGATCAACTTGCCCGGGGCGGCGGTACTCGCCGACGAAATGTACGCAAGCCGTCGGGTCGCGATGTCGCAGGGTTCGACGGTTGTCGTGCCCGAGGTGCCGAAGCAGACGCTCGAGCGCATTCTTCGAGGAAGGATCGAGGAGCTCGACGGCTGGGCGGCATTCAAGCTGGGAAACAACGAAGAGGCGCTGGTCCACCTGAAGCGCGCCGCCAGCATCGTCCCCGCCGATTCGGCGTGGTCGCGCTCGGTCCACTGGAAACTGGGAACCGTGCTCGAAACGATGGAAAGAGACACCGAGGCGCTCGACAACTACTTGATCAGCTACCGGTCCGGCGAACAGACCGAGGCCCGCAAGTCAGTTATTGAGAAGGTTTACATTCGGATTAACGGCAGCCGCGAAGGTCTTGAAGAGCGCCTGAGCACGGACACGGTCCGCACCGAAACCGCCTCGATATTCCTGAAACAACCGCCTGAAAAGAAACCGGTAGAGGAAACGCCCGTTCCCGGTTCGGAGGCGAAACCTCCGGAGTCTGACTCGCCGGATACTTCGGTCGGAGATCTGGACGG
Organism: Aridibacter sp.; assembly: GCA_035513035.1. Taxonomy (GTDB): domain Bacteria; phylum Acidobacteriota; class Blastocatellia; order Pyrinomonadales; family Pyrinomonadaceae; genus Aridibacter. The sequence goes on along the minus strand of DATKCW010000043.1, from coordinate 10,552 downwards.
CGGCGGGGTCCCGGAGAATTCTCCGGTGCCGGAGGACGTCGACAAACAGAATGTTCCGGTTCCGGCAAACAACACGCTTCCGGAAGATGTAGAGCGGGCAAACAGGGAGGCGATGGAAGCGCTCGACCTCGATACGCCCTTTAGACCGGTCGCGGAAATGCCTGAAGCTTCGTCGGAAGCACAGGAAACCCGGTCCGCCGCGGACGCGCCTCCTCCCTCTGAGGTGAGATCCGAAGATGAAGACCGGCCTGGTGAGTCCAGACCCAGGATCGTTCCCGGCTCGCGCGAGCGGCTGACAGGCGAAGCAGACACATCGACGGCGCAGTGCACGGTCGTGCTGAGCCAGGATTCGGTGTCGATCGCGGCGGGAGGAAGCACGGGCGTGCTTGCGGGGCTCGAGGGAGTGACCGGCGCGTTCAGGCTCCGCGCCGTCTCGAGCAGTCCCGAGGACGTAAGCGTAGAGGTCGATCGCACGCTCGAGGCGCTTGTTGGCCGGGCTATGTTCCTTATCTCATCTGTAAGCCCAAAATCAGGCGTGTTCTCCGTCACCTTCGAATCTTCCTGCGGCACGCGAGAACTGCAGGTCACCGTCCGCTGACAAATCTCTTCCCTCTTATGTCCGAAAACAGTTTCAGGTCCGGCTATGTCGCGCTCGTCGGAAGGCCGAACGCGGGGAAGTCCACCCTGCTGAACCATCTTGTCGGGGAGAAGATCGCCGCCGTCTCGAACAAGCCCCAGACAACACGCCACAAGATACGCGGCATCGTCACGCGGTCCGATTCCCAGATCGTGTTCGTCGATACGCCCGGCGTTCACAAGCCGGGTTACCTACTCAACCGGAGGATGATGGCGGCGGTTCACGACGCGATCCTGGTAGTCGATCTTGTGGTGCTGATGCGCGACGCTTCGGTGTCGACCGGCAACGGGGACCGGTTCGTTCTCGAACTGGTTAAAAACAGCGGCAAGCCGTCGATCCTTGTATTGAACAAGGTGGACAAGATCAAGAAGCGCGAAGAGCTTCTGCCTTTGATGGAGTTCTACTCGAATGAGCACGAGTTCAAGTCGATCGTCCCTGTCTCAGCCCTGAAGGGCGAATCGATCGATGTTCTGCTCGGCGAAATCGGAAAACGCCTTCCGGAACGCGAACCGATCTTTGCCGAGGACGAGATGACGGATCAGCCTATGCGGGTCCTTGCCGCCGAGATGGTGCGCGAGAAGATCCTCGAGACGACCGGAGAGGAACTGCCGTACGTGACCGCCGTGATAACCGAGCGCTGGGACGAAGCGGACCCCGAAATGCCGCGCATCTACTGCGCGATCTATGTCGAGCGCGATTCGCAGAAGCGCATCATCATCGGGAAGCAGGGAAGCCGGATCAAGGACATAGGCACACGGGCGCGCCGCGATATCGAGAACCTCCTCGGGCGGCAGGTTTATCTGGAGCTGTTCGTGAAGGTCGTGAAAGACTGGCGGAACAGAGAGCGCGACCTGGACGAGATGGGGATCGAGGGGTAACAGGACGTTTTCTTTCTTCCTTTGCGGAACTTGGCGGCTTTGCGCCTTGGCGGGAGTTCTTCGGTCGGCTCAGATCTGATTCCGTCTGATTCATTGGAACGAGGAGCCTCCCGCAAAGCCGCGAAGGCGCAAAGGACCGCCAAGGACTTTTCAAACAAGATAGAAAGCGCTAACTCGCAGGTCTCCCGCGCCAGATCAATGATCCAGGAAATCGTTTGGTTTTCAGTTGAGGTGACGGTTGAGACCGTGGCTGCTGACGCGGTCGTCTTCGCTCTCTCCGAGTTGGGAGCTGAAGGCACCTCGTACAGCCTGCTTGCGGAACCCGGAGCGCAAGCGACGGGCAAACCAGAACCCGGAGCCCAACGCGTGACGGTCAGCGGATTCTTCTACGCCGCTCCGGATGCAGCGAAGGTCGAGTCCAAGGTGCTGGAAGCATTGCAGATATACGGAATTGAAAGTTCTTTGTTGATAGCTGTCAACATCCGCTCGGTGGAAGACAAGGACTGGCTGGCGGAATGGAAGAAGCACTGGAAACCGACCGTCACGGACCGGTTCGTCGTCGTCCCTCCCTGGCAAGAGGTCGATCCGGAAGGGCGGATCGTGATCCGGATCGAGCCGAAGATGGCTTTCGGGACCGGCAGGCACGAGACCACGAGGCTTTGCCTGAACGCGATCGAATCGCTCTACGAACCGGGGATGAGCTTTCTGGACGTTGGAACAGGGACCGGAATTCTGGCGATCGCGGCCGCGAAGCTTTCCGGACCCGAAGCGGCCGTCGAAGGGTGCGACACCGATCCTGAAGCGGTCTCGGCGGCGGTCGAGCAAGCGAAACTTAACGGATCCCCCCAAATCGTATTCCGAACGGGTTCGGTCGATGAAGACAGGACCGAGTTCGACTTCGTATGCGCCAACCTCACGACCGGCGATATCCTTCCGATCCTGCCTCTTCTTCTGGAAAAGACGAAAAAGGTACTCGTGCTGTCCGGGATCCTGGCTGAAAAGAGTTCGAAAGTAACGAACGAACTCAAAAGACTCGGTGTGACTGGCGCCGAAGTGAAGACGCACGGCGAGTGGGTCTCGGTCTCCGTACGGAAGGCGGGCTAGTTGTCGTCGGGAGTCGGAGTGGCGATCGGTATGTCTCCGTCGTCCGTGATCGTAAGCAGGGGCCGGCGCGTTTTCGGTTTTCCATCGCCGGATCGGGAACGAAGGATCGGGGGAAGTTTCGGAGCAGAGATCTGCACGCCCGAAAGCGGCCTGTTCCGCTTGAGGATCGCCCCGCCCCTGCCGGCCACCCAAAGGTCGGTCCCGCCCAGGTAAACTACGGACTGAAGCGAACTGCTTGTTATATTAGCCTGGCTCAGCCACGTACGGCCGCCGTCGGCGGTCCGGATCACCGCTCCGAACTCGCCCGCCGCGACGGCCTCATCACGGCTCCGCGCATAGACCGCGTACAGATTCGAGCTGACGGGCGACTCAAGGTCCTGCCAGGTCGTACCGCCGTCGGAAGTCTTCAGGATCACGCCCTTTGCGCCGACCGCATAACCGGTCTTGTCGTCGTAGAAACTGACGGCGTAGAGGTTCTCGCGTAAATTGGTCTCGATCTTCTTCCAGGTCTCGCCGCCGTTCTCCGTTGTCAGGATCGTGCCCCGGTCGCCGACGACAACGCCTCGGTTCGAGTCGAAAAAGACGACATCTTCCAGCCAGTTCGCAGTCCCGCTCGTTTGCTTTGTCCAATAAGCTCCGTTCAGGTCGGTCCGGAGGATCGTTCCGCGCGCCCCGACCGCGAATCCTGTCTTTTCGTTGACCAAATAAACACCGAGAAGATCTTCGGTGACGCCCGAGATCCCGGGCCCCCATCCCGCCCCGCCGTTGTTTGTGCGCAGGATGGTCCCGCCGTCGCCTACGACAAAGGCGATCGAGGAATCGATCGCGTCGACGTCGTTCAGGTTCGACTCGGTCCCGGAGTAGACCCGGAACCAGAGCCTTCCGCCGTCGTTCGTCAGCCAGACGCGGCCTCCGGCGCCGACCGCCCAGCCTATCTCCTTATCGAAAAAGGCCAGGTCGTTTACGTCATCGCGCCCTCCCCGGCTAAGCCTCTGCCAGCTGTAGCCGCCGTCGTCGGTCCGTATGATCAGGCCGTCCTCGCCGACAGCCCAGCCCGTGAATTCGTCCGCGAAGCAAAGGCTTAGAAGCTTCGGATCGGTCCTAAGGCTGAACGGCAGCCAGGTTTTTCCCCCGTCGCCCGTCATCCATACACGCCCGGCGCTGTCGCTCATAAATCCTTTCTTCGAATCGACAAAACGGAGCGCGAGGATGTCCGAGCGGCTGTAGATCTCGACGCGCTTCCACGTGGCGCCTCCGTCTTCGCTAACCGCGACGCATCCGCCGTAGCCTGCGGCGACGATGTTCCTTTCACCGATGAACGCAGCGCCGCTGATCAGGTTCTCGCCGCAGGGAAACGCGGCGGTCCAGTTCGCGCCGCCGTCGGAAGTGACGAGCAGGACGCCCTTCTCGCCGGTAACCGCCGCACGGTTCTCGTCGAATGCCGCGGCTTTCAGGAGGTGCGATTCGGTCCTGCTCTTTTGGCCGGTCCAGGTCAGGCCTCCGTCGGAAGTTTTGAGCACGGTGCCGTAAGTGCCGACGATCCATCCCGCCTTCCTACCCTCACCGGCCAGGACGATGTTGTAGAAATGGTCATTCGAGCCGGTCTCGATCTTTTTCCAGTCCTTGCCGCCGTTGTAAGTGATCAAGACCGTGCCGCGGACACCGACGGCCAGCGCGGTTTTCTCGTCTTTGAGGAAGACGTCGGAGATGGTGCCTGACGAAGGGATGTACTGGCGCGACCATTCGAACCCGCCGTTGTCGGTTCTGAGGACTGTTCCGTCGGAACCGACAGCGTAGCCGGACCGCTTGTCCGAAGCGAAATGGACTGCGTAGAGCGGATTGCCCTGGGGCTCGGGATTCTGCCAGTACCAGCCGGACTGGGGGAAAGCGGAGGGGACGAGAAATAGCAGCGCGAGGACAAGCTTTATTGTCCGACGAGATTTAGCTTGTCGGTACGAGGTACGATAAGCTTCAGCTTGTCGATCTCTTCGTCGCTTGGTGATGTGTCTTCCTTTCAATTTCGCTGGCAGAGTATAACCCGATCAAGTGCCTTCGGGGTTCCGAACAAGTTCCGTATTACCGTTTTCCTTTGCGATTCTTTGCGCCTCGGCGTCTTTGCGAGAGCTCTTAAACGCGTTGAACTTTCGATTCCGAGGCATAATCATCAAGCTCTAACCTCACGCAAAGGCGGGAAGCCGCCAAGTGCCGCAAAGAAGAGAATTCAATAGACAACGACTGTTCACTTGCCTGATCCCTTTGCGATTCTTTGCGCCTTTGCGAGAGCTCTTAAACGCGTTGAACTTTCGATTCCGAGGCATAATCATCAAGCTCTAACCTCACGCAAAGGCGGGAAGCCGCCAAGTGCCGCAAAGGCCTTCTTTCTTTTGCCTTTTAACTTTTAACTTTTTACTTGTACGGTCCCCAGTTCCGACACCGCTTCGTCGATCAATTCCTCGTCGACGTAGCCGAGTTCCGCCGTTTTTCTCGCGAGGTCGTCCGCGACCTCCTGGATCTCGTGCCCGGCGTGGCCCTTCGTCCATTCCCACTTGACCTTGTGCGGCGCCGCCGCCTTGTCGAGCCTCGTCCACCATTCGTGGTTCGTCTTCTTCTTGAAATTCCCGAGCATCGTCTGCACGACGTACCGCGAATCGCTCAGCAGGTGGACCTCGCAAGGCTCTTTCAGCTCTTTTAGCCCGATCTCCGCCGCGGCGATCTCGGACTGCTGGTTCGTCGCGCTCCCCAGGTATCGGCAGACGCCTCTCCAGAAGCCCTTGAATCCGAGGATTGCGCACGCCGCCGCCCTCTGGGATTCTCTGCCGTTCCCGAGCGATGAGCCGTCGCAGACTATTGTGACCTTTTTCATTTCGTAATAAGTCAGTTTTGGAATTCCAGGTTCAAGGTTCCAAGTTCAAGGGTAACGACATAGTCTTCGAGACGGCGAAAGTAGTGCCCGAGTCCCGCGGGCAAAGTCCGAAGCAGCGGACTACAAATACCATTTCCTGTGAAACTCCTCCGAAGCAACAAACCTGCAAGCCGGCTTGACTAGCCTGTCTGCGATCAAGGTTGCAAACATCCCCATTAAAAGCGAGATCACCGCTGCGAACAAGATATTTCCGAACAATCCAGTGTAAAGGTAGCCTCCCGAGAAACAGGTCGAAAAGTAGTACGTGAACGGGTACCCGTAGTAGACGGTGCCGACGCCAAATCCCCGGCCGTTTGACGGATAGATGAATAACGTAAGAACGAAAAACGTGGTATAGGCAGCTAGAAAGCCCGTTATAAAGACCTTTGATCTGAGCAAACCTGTCAATTTACTTAAAGAAGTCATCGCTGAAATTCCGGGCCTATTAACCCGCAACTACCCCAGTTAATGCATAGGTATCGAAAGTCATTGCGTAAATGCCATCGATCGACCTATAGATGTGATTACCGCCGAAGTTTTGATCATCAGACCTGTCCGGTTCAAACTCTCGCTCCTCCCCGAAAAATACGTCGGATCCGCCGCCCTCGAAGTGCTCGCTCACGTAGGGGAGCTTGAGAATGCTCATGCGGAATCTTTCAAGCCTTCGATCAGGTTGATCTGTCAGAAAGCTAAAGTGGACCCCTATAACCTCCCCTTCTTTAGTTCGGAGCCAATCATAAAAACAAACATAGTTGTAGGTTCGAGTATTTCGATACTTGATTTCATTGACGATCAATTCTGGAACATCGGGGTCCCGGACAAGCCGAAATTGTATAGTCTCCGAGAATTCGACGAAAAGAAACTTGCCTTTCTCAACTTGCACCTTGACTTCCTTTTCTGCTCCGCTTCTAGCCGCAGCTAACTGCGACAAGCTGAAGCTCGTCGTACCTCATCCCTTGATCCCCTTCATCCCTGTTCCAAGTGCCTTTACCCCTTCATCCCTGTTCAATCTTCCCCGATCGTGATCACATTATCCACATAAGCCTCGAACGTGTCGTCGTGCGAGATGACGAAAAGCTGGTCGAAGGTCCTCGATTCCGTGATCCGGCTGATCTGTTCTGCAAGCCTCTCGCGGCGTTCCAGGTCGAGGTTCGTCGTCGGCTCGTCAAAGAACGCCAGCTTTATGTCCGACAATTGTCGAAGGAGCGCGAGCCGCACCGAAAGCGCGGCCGCCATTTGCTCACCGCCCGAAAGGTTCTGGAACGGCCGGTCGTATCCGCCTTCCTCAAGCGCGATCCCGTAATCGTTTTCCCATTTGAGGGTATGCTCCGCGTTCCCTGTGATGTCGCGGAACATACGGTTCGCTTCGATCGACACGTGATAGATATAGCTTTGGGCGACCCTTGGCGCGGCTTCCTTCAAGGTATCTCGTATGAAAGCGGTTGTCCGCGAGAGCTTCTCGAGCCGCTTCTTCTCGGCCTCGCCCGCCTTTAGTGCCTCGCGGATCTCCTCCAGTGCGGCCAGCTCCTTCTCTGCCGCTTCTCGCTGTTGAGCGGTCGTTTCGAGCCTCGCACTTGCGCCGGCGATGGTCTTCTCGAGTTCCGACAGCTCGCCCTTCTGTTTCAAGTAAGCCTCGCGGTCGAAGTCCTTCGATGTCTTCTCGGAGTCCTTTCGGAGTTTCTCCAGTTCTTTCTCGAGCCCGCTCGTTTCCTTCTTCAATGCCGCAAACGCCTTCTCCCGCTTCTCCAAGAGCACCGCCTGCGATTCGTTTGCGATATAGGTACGATGCGCTTCCTGCGTCTCGTCGCGCTGAGCGGCAAACTTCTTCCAGTTGAAGTCCAGGTCCTTGTAGCTCTCTAACTGCTGCGTCTTCAAACGCTTGTCGCTTTCAAGCCGCTCCAGGTTGCTCTCTGTCTTCGTGAGCATATCCCGAAGCCCGATCTCGTTCCCGATCTGCTCGTTGAGCAGTTTCACCGTCGCCGAGGGGTTGTCGAGCTTCTTGAGCTTTCCTTCTACTTCGTCGAGTTCCGATGCGAGAGTCTTCGCTTCGCCCGCCGAATTGTCGAGCGACTCCTTTTCGTCGTTGAGCTTCTTGCCTTCGGCTGCGATCTCCTCGGCGCGCTTTTTCAGAGGATCGAACCGGACCGCCTCGCTTTCGGCTTTACGCGCCTTTATGAGATCCGCGCCGACCTCGGCTCGTCGTTTCTCCGCAGCGGCGATCTTTTCCGAAAGCTTCGAGAACTGGTTTCGAAGGAATCCGTCGAGTGTCTCGCCCTCTTTCAGATTGAGGCATTTCTCCGAGAGCACGGGGCAGAGGCCGTTCCGTATCTCGCTCTGAAACTTGCGGTCGTTCTCTAGTTTTCCCTTCAAATCGGCGAGCCTCGCCCGGAGATTGTCGTCTTCTTCTACAAGCGAAGGGAGGTTCGCTGCAGCCGCCTCAGCCGATTCCGCCGCCTTCATTTCTTCGGCGACCCCCTTGTATTTTCTCCTAAGTGCGACGACCTCTACCTCAAGTTTGGCAAGCCTGCTCTCGGCGGCGCGCGATTCGGCGATGCGGTCCCGGAGCTTCTCGCGGCGTTTCTCGAGTTCCGCCTGCTCTTCGATCTTCGGTTTCAGTTCCTCGATCTTCGTCCGTGCCGAGGCGATCTTCTCCAGTTCAGTTGCGTTCTTCTCGCGCTCGGCCTTCACATTCGCCAGTGCGCCGTCGATCTCGGAGATCTCCTTGTTCAGGCGGTCACGCTCGCCGCGCTCGCGTTCGAGCTCGCTGATCATCCCGAGTGCTTTCAGATGCTCGCCGTGCTTTTCCTCGACCTCTTTAAGTCTTGCCGCGGCTTCTTTCGAGCTCTTTACTTCCGATTCTTTTGCCGCTGCCTCTATTCTTTTGCCGGACAGGCTTTCCGAGACCGAATCGATACGCTCTTTCAGCTTCGCGATCTCACGTTCGGTCTCCTCGTGCTTTTCGACCTCTTTTCGTAGTTTTGAAGCGTTCTTCCCGGCCTTCTTCAGATTGTCCGAAAGGCCCTTCTCCTCGGACTTTAGCGTCTTCAGTCGTTTCTTCAGCTCGTCGTAGCCTTCGAGCTTGCCGCGCGCGAACGAGATGCGGTTCTCGGTCTCGGTCAGAAGCCCCTTGATGTAATGCACCGTGTCGATTAGTCTCTCGGAGCTTTGCCTGTACTCCTCGACCTTAAGGAGCTTGTCGAACGAACGCTTTCGGACCGTGGGGGTTTCGAGGAAGATCGAGGTGAACGTGCCCTGCGGGACGCCGATCGCGCTTCTGAATAGAGCTTCGAGGTCCGTTCCAGGTTCGGCTTTCATATGCTGGCGCAGGAATCTCTGGACCTCGTCCTTCTTGTCCGCGACGCGCGTCTTGATCGCGGGATCGTAGACGTAATAGCCGCTCCCCGTGTCGCGGTGGACCACGTACGTGCGCTCGTCCAATGCGCTTTCGAACGACACGCGTGCGACGCCGCGTTTCGCTCCCTTGCGGACGAACGCGTCCTTCGTGTAATCGAGAAGGTCGAACATCGTCCACGCGATCGCTTCGATAAGCGTCGTTTTTCCGGCGCCGTTCTCGCCGATTATCGCTGTCGTGCCCTTGCGGAACTCGAACTTCGCGGCGGCGTGAGATTTTATGTCTTCGAGTTCGATTGAGGTGATCAACATCTTCAGGGGCGGAAACGCCCGTGAGGAGGCGGTTCCGTAAACCGTGATTCTAATCGATGGGCGCCGTATTCGAAAGAAGCGCTTTACTTCTATGCGGCCGCGCGGCGCAGCCGGTCCATCAGCGCCGTTCCGATGCCCTCTTCGGGGACGGTCTCGCAGATGATCGTCTCTATCTCTTTCCGGTCGCAAAGACGGAAGAAGCCGAACAGTTCCCGGGCGTATTCTTCGGCGGAATCGACGATCATCGTTAGGGAACTTCCTTCGGGCGGTTCGCCGAAACCTATGAATGCGCAGTTCTCGGGACAAGCTGAAGCCTGTCGAACAGCGCCGCGGTCGAAGAGAACTACCTTCGCCCTCGGTGAATAGTGCTTGTGCCGCATTCCCGGGCTTCTTGCCTCTGTCTCATCCGATCCCGCAAAGGTAACGGTCTCGGGCACGACCTCGCACAGCTGTTCGATCGCGACCGCACCCGGACGGAGTACGACGGGAACATCACCCGTGCAGTCGACGACGGTCGATTCCAGACCGAACCGCGAAGGCTTGCCCTTCAGGACGCAGTCGATCCTGCCTTCGAGATCTTCGAGGACCGATCGCCAGTCGGTCGGTGAAGGCCTTCCGGACACGTTCGCCGAAGGCGCGACGACAGGCGTTCTGCAGGCTTCGAGGAATTCACGCGTGATCTTTTCAGCCGGCATTCGCACGCCGATCGTGTCGAGTCCCGAGGTCGCGATCGCAGGGACGTCCTCTGCTTTCGGCATCACGAGCGTAAGCGGTCCCGGGAAGAACGTGTCGATAAAAGCCTGCGCGGAATCGGGGATTGACCCTACGAGCCGTTCGATATGCGAAGAGTCGCCCACGTGCGCGATCAAAGGATTGTCGGCAGGGCGATCCTTTGCCTCGAAGACCTTCGCGACGGCGGCCTCGTTGAAAACATCCGCGCCGAGGCCGTAAACGGTCTCGGTCGGAAACGCGACGGTCCCGCCTTCGCGTATGAACCGTGCGGCTTCGTCGGCTGATTCTGTTACGATCGTCTTCATTGGCGGAAACGTCAGATTTTACATTCTTTACAGTTTCTTTTCATCGGCCTAACGACCAAAGGCCGCGGTGCCGCTACGATACAGGGATCATAACCCCGGAGGTTCATTCTATGCGGTACCGCAATCTCACTCTTTTCATACTAACCGCGGCCGCATCGGCGGCGACAGGAGAGTTCGGTGAGTTGGCCGGGTTGGCTAAGTAGACCGTGTCTGGCGATACGTCGGGCGGGGCTTGTCCCCGCACCAGATGCCATCATTTTGGAACAGCGCTTCGCGCTGCCCGAGGCGGGCATCGCCCGGCTCAACCCTCGGAAGAAACGTCCCCCAGTTT
>DATKCW010000042.1:0-10903 GCA_035513035.1 Aridibacter sp. | reverse complement strand
CGAACTCAGGAAACTATCGGAAAGCAGACGGGGGCCTGAACCCGCTCCAACGAACGAGGACTCAGAAAAAATAACTTCAAATGAAACAAAAAAAGGAGGAAAAAGAGAGAGGATCGTGTCCGAAATTACTTGACCATATCAGTATTGGTGACCCTTCACTCTCATCAGCATATTTGGCAGCTCCTGCAAATGCGTCGACACAATACACCTCCCGTTTTGTTGTCGTGTAGGACACTTTGGCACTGAATGGCTTTATGTACTTTCTCAATAGCCGTAGTTTTCTCTTGGACCACGGTTTTAGTTTCTCAAAGTAGCCTTTTGTCATAGGTGCTTTGCTTTCTTGCCTAGCCTTATCGATCCGCGCTTAGCCTAGCATGTTGATTTCTTTAGCTTGTAAGTATTTTTCCTTTTTCTATTACGAAAGATTCAAGGGAACCCCTTGACTATCGTTAATTATACTCTTAAACTATCCAAACTGTCCATTAAATATCCGCAGAGTGTCCGTTATGCAGGAAGAGAAACTTCTGGAATTTCTAAAGAGGAACGATTCGCCGACGCAGGGTGAGATGAAGCGGGCGATCGGGACGAAATCGAACGCCGTGCTTTACAAGGTGCTCGATTCGCTCGAGGAAAAGGGCTTTATCAAAAGGTCGAAGGGCCGGTGGCGCGGGGTCAGCCTTGTCTCGTACGACGACGAAGGCGGCGAGGCGGGCTGGACGTCGATACCTCTCCTGGGGATAGTCGCCGCCGGCCACCCGATCGAGGCGGTCCTGACGCCCGAGAAAATGTCCGTCCCCGCGACGATGCTCAAACCCGGGCACGATTACTTCGCGCTCGAGGTCCGCGGCGATTCGATGATCGACGAGAAGATACTTGACGGCGACCGGATCGCGCTCAGGCAGGCGAACACGGCGTCGAACGGCGACGTGGTCGTGGCCCTGATCGACGGGGAGAACGCGACGGTGAAGACGTTCCGGAAATCGGGCAGGAAGGTCCAGCTGATACCGGCGAACAGGGATTTTGAGACGCTCGAGGTCGACGCGGAGAGGGTGACGGTCCAGGGCGTGCTGGTGGGTTTAGTACGTCATTACGAACGTTAAGGGAATTAACCGCAGAGAACGCAGAGAGCGCAGAGAGCGCAGAGATTTTAGAGTTGTTGTAGGGGCAGGATCTGTGCCTGTCCGTGAGCGAAGCGAATAGTTTTTGGGAATTTCTAAGCGCCAAGGTCGCCAAGGTCGCAAAGGACGCTAAGGGACTTTGGGGAAAAGGTCAGCGTGAGTAGTTCAAAGTTTGAGGTTCAAGGTTCAAGGCTGGGCAGAGGTCTCCCGCATTTATCTTCCTCTGCGCTCTCTGCGTTCTCTGCGGTTGATCCTTCTTTTTGCCCGTCGCTACCGCTCCGGGTACTGATTGCCGCGGAACGCAGGTGATCGCAAGAGGTGTCGCAAAGCTCCGGGAGTTCGCGGAGCTAAGGCAGACGGAACGTGTCCTCACCGGCGTGGCGCCCTTCGACCGCCTGACCGGCGGTCTCATACGCGGGGGGATATGCGAGCTGACGGGTGCCGGGGGCAGCGGCAAGCGCGGGCTCGTTCTCTCGGTGATCGCGAACCTGACGCGGGCGAACAACATATGTGCGGTCGTGGACGCTTCGGACAGTTTCGACCCGCCGTCCGCGGACAGAAGCGGCGTAAAGCTGGACAAGGTCCTATGGGTCAAGTGCGGGGGCGATCCGAAGAAGGCGGTGCTCTCGACCGACTACCTGATCCAGTCCGGGCTGTTCGGCGGGATATGGCTCGATCTGAGCCTTGCGGACAAGGACTTCCTGGACCGCATGCCGGGCTCGTACTGGTTCCGGTTCAAGGTCGGTTTGAAGGACACTCCGGCGGTACTCCTTGTCACGCTTGAAGAGACGAGGTTGAGATCTGCGTCGCACCAGTCGGTGCGGGTCGAAAAAGAGGCGAGTGAATGGGCGGGCGACTCGGGCTTCCGGGTTTTGAGAGGGTCGGATGTGCGGCTTGAGATGAAAAAGCCGGTTTCAATGACCAGCGAGCGGCTGGGGTTGGTGAATCGTGAATCGTAAATCGTAAATCGTGAATAGAGGGAATCGGTACCCGGAGCGGTAGCGACGGGCTCAATCAGTACCCGGAGCGGTAGCGACGGGCGTAACAAGAAAGGGCAAAAGTAAAAAGTAAAAAACAGTTGGCAAATAGCCAGAATCAGGAGGACAAGAATTGGACACGGATGCACACAGATATAGGCAGGGATAAACACAGATATTTTTAGGAAGGATGACAGGGACCTCTGAATAGCTACCGGAATCCTTTTTACCTTTTACTTTTGCCTTTTTACTTTTCTTAATCCGTGTCCATCTGTGGCTAACTCTCCTCTGCGTCTCGGTGCCTCTGCGGTGAAGATAGATCCTGCCCGTCGCTACCGCTCCGGGTACCGATTCTGTCCATTCACGATTTACGATTAACGATTTACCAAGAAGATGTTCGTAGTCATTCGCTCAAAGTCAGACAACTCGCACGCGCTTGAGGCGGCGCAGCGGCACTCGCCCAACATAGAGATCGTCGGGCCGCGCACACTGATCTTTGACATCACGGGCAGCGCCGAGGGGAAAGCAAAGCGGATGGCCGAAGAGATCTTCGAAGAAGGCGCGTACCGCTCGATCGGGGTTTCCGACAATGCCGCCGCCGCGCTTCTGCTCGCCCGCCGGCGCGAGGGCGTGAGCTTTGCCACTGCCAGGGATCCGCGCGAGCTGGAGGAGATCCCCGTCGACGCGCTCGATGCCGACCGGGAGTTCCGCGATCTGATGGACGCCTGGGGAATACGCACGCTCGAAGAGTTCCTGCGCCTTCCGGAAAACGACATGGTCGATCGGTTCGGGCTGGAGATAGTCCCCCACCGCGAGGCCGCTTCCGGCACTGCGTACCGTGCGACGGCGTGGAACGTCCGCGACAACAACTTCCTATGGTCGCGCCGGCTCGACGGCGAGATAAAGACCATAGAGCCGCTCAACTTCATACTCTCCGCCGGCGTCCGGCAGGTGTTCGAGAATCTCTCGTACGCGGGCCTCTCGACGCAGACGGCGAAGATCGCGCTTTCGGGACGCGGCGGCTCTAAGGAGTACAAGGTGCGGCTGGTCTTTCCCGTGCTGAACGAGAAGATATGGCTCAGGCAGACGGTCTCGAAGATCGAACAGGACCCGCCGGAGTTCGGCATCGGATGCGTCGAACTCGAGTTCGAATCCTGCAGGCCGCGCGTCATACAGAACAACCTGTACTCCGGCGCGGTGCTTGAGCCGGAGAACCTGGACCTAGTCGTCTCGAAGCTGAAGAAGGTCGTCGGCGTGGAGGAGATCGGCGTGCCCAGGCTCCGCGATTCCTGGAGCCGGCCGTTCTCGATTACTGAAAACCTCTCGCCTCTGACCCGCGAGTTCGACGAGAAGGCGTGCGAGACGGTGTTCACCGCTTTCTACCGATATCCGAAACCCTTGAGAGCGCGGCTCGGGTTCGAGAACGGGGTGCCGCTCCATATATCGATCAAGGGGAAGAAGCAGATGGTCCGCGTCGCGGCCGGCCCCTGGCGGGCGGACGCGGAATGGCATCGATCGGAGGTGTTCGCGCGGGACGAATGGGACCTCGAGACCGAAACGGGCGCGATCTACCGCGTGGTCATCAACGGCCCCGGCGAGGGGATGATCGAAGGCGGCTTTGATTAGTGAATCGTGAATGGTGAATCGTGAATAGAGGGAATCGGTACCCGGAGCGGTAGCGACGGGCACAAACAAACCGCAGAGCACGCAGAGAGCGCAGAGATTTTTTAGGGAGGGGGTAAACGCAAAGGACGCTAAGGAAATAGCTGCTTATTCCTTTTGATCAACTTGGCGCAATGTTCGTTAAATTCAACACCGCTGCACAAACGAAGCAGTCAAATACCCTTCACGACCTTAGCGTCCTTTGCGTTTAACAAATCTCTGCGCCCTCTGCGGTTCATTCTCAAAACTATGTTCTGCGAACTGCACGCATCTTCGGCTTTCAGCTTCCTGCGCGGCGGGACGCTGCCGGAGCGCCTGGCGGAAGCGGCCGCCGAGAACGGCATCCCCGCGATGGCCCAGCTCGACCGCGACAACGTCAGCGGCGCTGTCCGGTTCCACCGAAAGGCTAAGAAGCTCGGCGTCAAACCCGTCATAGGCGCCGAGGTCACGATGTTCGACGGGACCGCGCTTCCCTTGATCCCCGTAAACCTGACCGGCTACCAGAACCTCTGCCAGCTTCTGACCGCGGCCAAGCTGCGTGCCGAAAAAGGCGAGCATCGGGCGACGTTCGACGATCTCGAGCAATTCAACAAAGGGATCGTGTGCCTTTCCGGATCGCCCGATGACGGCCTGCTGCCTTCGTCGATAAGGAATGGCGACAAAGACATCGCGCTTCATAAGTTCGACCGCCTTCGTTCGATCTTCGAAGGCCGTTTCTACCTCGAACTCCAGCGCCATCTACGCCGGGACGAGGAGAGGATCAACCGGCATCTGATCGAGCTTTCGGATCGGACCGGCGTCCCGCTCGTCGCGACCAACGGCGTGCTCTACGCCGACAAGTACGACCGCGAGATCTCCGACCTCTTCACCTGCATACGCAACTCCGCCACGGTCCGCACCGCCGGCCGGCTTATGTCGCTCAATTCCGAGCGGTTCGTCAAGACGTCCGCCTATATGTTCAAGCTGTTCGCGGACCAAAGGCGGGCGGTCGAAACGGCGGGCGAGATCGCCTCGATGGTCGAGTTCTCGATGGACCGCATCGGCTACACGTTCCCCGATTACGAGGTCCCCGAGGGCGAGACGATGCAGAGCTTCTTGCGCCGCATCACCCGCAAGGGAACCTACCAGCGTTACGGGGGCAAGCCGCCGAAGAAGGTCGCCGAACAGATCGAGAAAGAGCTCGCGTTGATCGAGAAGCTCGACCTGTGCGGCTATTTCCTCGTCGTCTGGGACATAGTCGATTTCTGCCGGCGCCACGACATACTCGTCCAGGGCCGGGGCTCGGCGGCGAACAGCGCTGTCTGTTACGTGCTCGGCATCACGGCGGTCGATCCGGCGACCAGCGACTTGTTGTTCGAGCGCTTTCTTTCCGAGAAGCGCGAGGAATGCCCGGACATAGACCTCGACCTGCCGAGCGGACCCGACCGCGAGCTCGCCATCCAGTACCTCTATCAAAAGTACGGACAGCACGGAGCGGCGATGACCGCCAACATCATCACCTACCGCCAGCGCTCGGCGATCCGCGAGACCGGCAAGGTGTTCGAGATCCCCGAGGATCAGGTCGGCAAGCTTGCCAAGCTTGCCTCGCATTTCAGGCATTCGGACGGCGATTTTTTCGCGCGGCTCCGGGAAAACTCGGACCTCGGGGTAAGCAAGCGCGTCGCGAAGTTCGCCGAACTGGTCGAACGGATACAGGATTATCCGCGCCACCTGGGCCAGCACTCCGGCGGGATGATCGTCTTCAAGGGCAAACTGGACCACGTCGTCCCGCTCGAGCCCGCGACTATGCCCGGCCGCGTCGTCGTGCAGTGGGACAAGGACGACTGCGCCAATGTCGGGATCATCAAGGTCGATCTTTTGGGATTGGGAATGCTCGCCGCCGTCCGCGACACGGTGAACCTGATCCGCGGCCACTGCGGGGAAGAGGTCGATCTGGCGAAGATACCTAAGGACGATCCGCTCGTTTACGAGACTCTGCAGAAGGCGGACACGGTCGGAATGTTCCAGGTCGAGAGCCGCGCGCAGATGAGCTCTTTGCCGAAGACTCTGCCGAGAAAGTTCTATGACCTCGTTGTGCAGGTCGCGATCATACGGCCCGGCCCGATCGTCGGGCAGATGTACGGCCCGTATGTCAGGAGGCGTCTCGGCCGGGAAGACGTCGATTATATGGACCCGAGGCTGAAGCCGATCCTGCAGAAGACGCTCGGGGTGCCGCTTTTCCAAGAACAGCTTCTGAAGATAGCGATGGTCGCGGCGGACTTTTCAGGCGGCGAGGCGGAGGAACTTCGGCGCGCGTTCGGCTTCAAGCGCGCCGACAAGAAGGTGCCCGAGATAACGGCGCGGCTTATGGAGGGGATGAAGCGGAACGGGATCAACGAGGCGACGCAGGAGAAGATAGCCAAGGCGGTCAACTCGTTCGCGATCTACGGGTTCCCCGAATCGCACGCGGCGAGCTTCGCGCTTATCACATACGCCAGCGCCTACCTGAAATGCCACTACCTTGCGGCGTTCACGGCCGGACTGCTCAACAACCAGCCGATGGGCTTTTACTCGCCGGCGACGCTTATAAAGGACGCCGAGCGCCACGGGCAGGAATTCCTTTCGATCGACATACAAGCGTCGGACTACCTTTGCTCGCTCGAGGGGCCGAAGAGCGCGCCGAAGATCCGCATAGGGCTGATGTACGTGAAGGGGCTTAGAAAAAGCACGGGACTCGAGATCGAGGCGGAGCGGAAGCGGAACGGGCCGTTCGAGGGAATCGCCGACTTGCTCGCGCGCGTGCCTTCGGTCAACAAGCGCGAGATACGGCAGCTTTCGCTCTCCGGGGCGCTGACGTTCGGGAAGGATCGGCGCGGTTCGCTCTGGGACGCGGAGCGCGAGATACAGAAGGTCGGGCCTCTTCTGAAAAACCTGCGCGAGAGGCCGAAGCGCTCGCCTCTTCCTCATATGAACGAGCTGGAGAACCTTCACGCCGACTTCGCGGTGACGGGGCTGACGGTCGAGAGGCATCCGATGGCGCTGATCCGCGACGCGCTCCGCAGAAAGGGGATATTATCTTCGGAAGAAGTTACAAAGAGGAGGAAGCGTTCGCTCGTGTCGGTCGCAGGGGCGGTCATATGCCGGCAGAGGCCGGGGACGGCGAAGGGGGTTTTGTTCATAAGCCTCGAGGACGAGGAGGGGATCTCGAACTTCATCGTGATGCCGGACGTGTTCGACAAGTTCAGGCAGACGATAATCGAAAGCCCTTACCTTCTTATAAAGGGGCAGATCGAGAACAACGGAATCCAGACGCTTGTGAAGGGAATGTACTTCGAAAGGCTGTCGTTTATAAGCCTTTATGGGGAGTCGCACGATTTTCATTAGTGGATCGTGAATCGTAAATCGTGAATAGAGAAGAAAGAAGAGACAGGATGGACAGGATATACAAGATGGACTTCCCGCTTGCTACAGGGACAATTCATACGTTAGTTCACAGCTGAAAACCGAAGGCCGGTTTCAAAAAGTGCAATTTGGCGCGAAGTTGCGATATCGGTCCATGGGATAATTCCTGTCCATCCTGTTAAATTCTCCCCATTCATGATTTACGATTCACGACATCAGGAGAATAACCATGATCAAAGGCGTACACACGATGTTCTATTCTGACGACGCTGAGGGGCTCCGCGAGTTCCTGCGCGACAAGCTCGGATTTCCGTACACCGATGTCGGCGAAGGCTGGCTGATCTTCGATCTGCCAGAGGCCGATATGGGCGTGCATCCTTCCGATCCGGAAGGCAGGCACGGCGCAACGGCGGGGACTCACGATGTCTCGTTCTATTGCGACGACATAGAGGCGACCGTCGAGGAGCTGAAAGCGAAGGGCGTCGAATTCGTCAGCGACGTTGTCGACGCCGGCTTTGGACTTGTGACGCACTTCAAAATGCCCGGCGGGGTGAAAGTCCAGCTGTATCAGCCGCGGTATGAGAAGTAAGGAGACGGATGACGGGAGACGGGAGACAGGGAGACAGGAGACCGGAGAGAGAAGTCAGCGACCGCGTAGCGGTCATATGCGTTTAGCCGTGGGTAAGCCCGAAGGGCGCAGCCCACGGTCGACGGGCAGCTAAATGAGATCAGCCGCGTAGCGGCGACATGTTCAAAGGAGACAGTTTTCAGGTTTCGCGTACCAGGTATCAAGTATCATAGACCCCTGATCCTTGATACCTGGTCCCTGATTCCTGATCCGTGTCCAATCTCTCGATCCTCATCCGTCTAGGAACAAGGAAGGAAGCCGAAAATGGAAAGATCTCTTACGTTTCTCGCGAAACTAAAGAAGAACAACGACCGCGACTGGTTCAACGCTAACAAGAAGGAGTACGGGGCGGCGAGGGAGGAATTCGAAGGCGCCGTCGAAAAGCTCATAGCCGGCATTGCAGGGTTCGATCCGTTGGTGATCGGAACGGCGCCGAAGGACTGTCTGTTCCGGATCTACAGGGATGTCCGTTTCTCAGCGGACAAGAGTCCGTACAAGACCGCCTTCGGCGCGTACGTTGCGCCCGGTGGGCGCAAGTCGATGGTTCCCGGCTATTATTTGCACGTCGAACCGAAGGCCAGTTTTCTTGCCGGCGGGATGCACAGGCCCGAGGCAGCATGCCTTCTGGCGGTACGGAACGTGATCGCGGCAGATCCGAAAGTGCTTGAGAAGATCGAGAAACAGGCGGCGTTTAAGAAGTACTTCGACAGAATCGACTCACACGAAAAGCTGAAGACCGCGCCTAAGGGGTTCGATTCGGACCATCCGGCGATCGAGTATTTACGGCTGAAAGGCTTCACGGTGTTTCACGAGGTGAAGAAGGATGCCGATGTTAAGGATCCGAAATTCGGCGCCTATGCCGTCAGGGTTTTCAAGGCGATGAAACCTTTGGTCGATTTTCTGCGGGCGGCGACGGGAAAGGGCTAGTGGATTGTAAATCGTGAATCGTAGATCGTGAATAGAGGCCAATCGGAACCCGGAGCGCAAGCGACGAGCAGAATTGTTGACAGGAGACGGGAGACAGGTGACGCGAGACCGGAGACCGAAGACCGGAGACCGCCGTCCGCGTAGCGGACATATGCTTTTAGCCGTGGGTCAGCCCGAAGGGCGCAACCCACGGAAGAGGGCATCCCTATCATTCAAGCGGCGTAGCGGCGACGCATCGAGTCTATCAAGTCGCGAGTCTATCGGGTCTGTCGAGTCTGTCGAGTCTGTCGAGTCTATTGAGTCTATCGAGTCTGTCGAGTCTGTCGGGTTTCTGCCCCGAAGGGGCGACTGATGCTAGCCCGGGGCGAGCCGAAGGCGCAGCCCCGGGTTCAGGACACTAAAAAGAAAGCAGAAGTCAGAAGTCGGAAGTCAGCGCGGGCCTCGCGCTCCAGAGGAGACCTAGACAATGAGAACCATTCTCTCCACATTGATTTTACTAACATTTACCGCCGCCGCCTTCTCCCAGGCCTCGGTCCTCGACCGCCTGTACGGCACCTGGGACGGGACTGGCAAGGTGAACGGCCGAGAGTCGGCCGTGAAGATGACTTGGGAGCCGGTTCACGGAGGGAAACATTACCGGCTCGATTTTCGGAACGAGATGGAGGGCGGGTTCCTTTTTGAGGGAACCGCTCTTTATTCGCTCAGCAAGGACGGCGGTTACACGGGCCTCTGGGTCGATTCGACGGGAGCATCGCGTCCGATCAAAGCCGGATTCGCGGATGACGCTCTTACGTCGAACTGGGGAACGCCGGAAACCGAGGAAGGAAAGACCGAGTATCGGCTGACAGGGAACGACTCGATGCTCGTCGTCGATTCAGTCAGGACCAAGGACGGCTGGCGGGAGTTTGGCCGCGTCGAGTACAAGCGGGCGGCCGACCTCACCTCCAAGGTCCATGCGTTCACAGCGGCATACAACCAAGGCGATCTGAAGGCGATGCTGGGCCTTGCTCACGACGAAGTCTCCTGGCACAGGATCGAAGGCGGCACGATCAGGACCGAAACGAAAGGCAAACAGGCGTTGAAGGAATCGCTGGACCCTTACTTCACCGGTGAGCGGACGACAATTTCGCGGATCGAGAACATCCGCGCGTCCGGGCACTTCGTGACGGTGACCGAACGGGCATCCTGGAAAGACAAAGAGGGCGTTCAAAAAAGCCAGGCGGCGGTTATTGTCTACGAGTTCAAGGACGGACTGATCCTCAATGTCTGGGACTTTCCGGCTTATCGGTAAGTCGGTCGGGTTGGTCGGGTCTATCGGGTCTATCGGGTCTGTCGGGTCGGTCGAGTCTATCGGGTCTGTCGAGTCTGTCGAGCCTATCGGGTCAGTCGGGTCTATCGAGTCTGTTCAATTGACTGCGTATCTTGAGGCTGGAGGATCTTTGCCCCGGAAGGGTTACGGAAAATAGCGGGAAGTCTTCGCTTCGCTCACTGCCCGCGGGACGCGGGCGTTCCGTGACGCGGGCGAGACGCCCGCGGTCGATCTCGACAGGCTGAAGCCTATCGTACTTCGCGGTTCATTCAGCTGATCTCGCGAAGGGGGATCTCGCCGAGAGCGTCGATCAAAGTATTGACCTTCTCGTCGAATTCGGTCCGCCTTTCTTCCAGATCGCCGATCATCTTCCGAAGCTGGCGGTTCCGCTCGAGCAGTGCGTCGCGCTCCGAGCGCCTTTCCGAAAGTAACCGATGTTTCTCTTTGAGCCTGCCTTCCTCGTCTTCGATCTCGAAAAGAAAGCGTTTTGTCTTATCGGTAAGGTGATCTAGCGACTCCATTCCGGAGACAGAGGTTTTCGGCATAATGGCGAGGGCTCAAACTGCGGTCTGAAGATAGTTGATTTCAAAAACGGTTCGACGATGGTAATCGAAGGAAGTCGGATGGTCAAGAAATCGGGTAGTTTAGTTTAGTGGGTCTGTAGGGTCTGTCGAGTCTGTCGAGTCAGTCTAGTCTGTCGAGTCAGTCTAGTCTGTCGGGTCTATTGAGTCTATCGAGTCTGTCGAGTCTGTCGGGTTTCTGCCCCGAAGCAACTGTGTATTAGGTCAAGCAAGGATCCCAGTTTGTTTTGTTCTTGACCAGGGCGTTGCAGACACATAGTAGTTTTCTCATGACGGCGACCATAGCCACCTTGTAAGGCTTGCCTTTCGACTTAAGTCGT
>DATKCW010000041.1:0-23840 GCA_035513035.1 Aridibacter sp. | reverse complement strand
GGTCAAATCCAAGGCAAAAAGCCTCAGGATATGGCGAATTTTCCGATCAGAAATTCGTGCACGTTTGAATCGCTTGTAATTACTACTCATGACTAAGGTTAACTACTCTAGCAAATCAGTTAACTAGTCATGACCCATGATTATTGTCGGTGTCCGATGTTCAGTAAGTGATTATCAAAGCCTGAGTTTGCACGTCGGTTTTGCGCTGGTTACTGAAAGTGAATCTAGATCGTTGAATCATAACCATTGATCATTGGTCAATGATCGATGACCATTGACCCGGGTTTGACTCTGAGGTACGCGGAACATACACTTTGAAATTGTCTTGTCGGGGTGTAGCGCAGCTTGGTAGCGCGCACCGTTCGGGACGGTGAGGCCGGAGGTTCAAATCCTCTCACCCCGACCACAAATCTTTGCCGCGGAATTCGGAAGAAGCCACGAATTTCACGAATTTCACAAATATGGGGCGCCGAATGCTCGGCGCCCCTTCTCATTGCTTTATCTTCGTGCAACTTTGTCCTACTTCGTGGTCAATCTTGCCGGATCCTCCTATTGCGAATTTGGAGACCTCTCAACAAAAATAACTCTTCTAGCGTGATTACCTGGCGTCAGGTTTACAGTGACCCGCCGCGGATTTTTATAGTCAACCACTCGCGATTCAATATCCCGCCACGTAAGTAGCTCCTCTCTATTGGTGAAAGGGCTAACGAGCCAGGCAGCCGGCAACTCCGGCCTGATGTCGTACCTTCCAGGTGGTAAATCAAATATTTCGAAAGAGCCATCGGAAAGTGTCGTGGTCTTCCAAGTTTGGTTCTTACCAATGATCTCAACAGCGATACCGCCAAAGACTGTAGGGTCGGTACCGCTCGCAAGAACTTTCCCATGGATCCTGGTTCTCCCAAGATATTTGTCGAGGTTCTCAAGATAGTTCAGATCATCAGTATTCGCCGGACTCGAGTTCGTTTTGAGTTCCTTCGACCGGCCGCAGAAGGTCGACCAGTAGACCGGCTCATCAAAGTATGCCTTGTCTTCTTCGTCCAGCCCCGGATGACGGCGGTCGTGGGCATAGAAATAGAAGAGGTATGTTTTCCCAAGTTCGCTTTCGTCAAACGTAAACAGGCAGTCAGCTCCCCAGCCCTGCCCGATCCTAATCTTCTGGTTCTTCTTGATTGAACCCTTGTAAACCGTTTCGACAATGAGTTCGCTCGATCTGATGCCCTCCAATCCATACTTATCCTCGTCGGGATCGTTAGAATATCGATCGATCGAAAAAAGCCTTCCTGTTACCACTCCGACTGAATCGTTGAATTCATCCGGAAAACTTGGTGTCGCAAAGCACTGGCATGGCTTCACCGAAACGGTTAGTCCTGTAAGAATCAGGATTCCAGTAAGGAAAACATTTCGCAATAATCTTCTAGTATTCATACTTCTCAAGGGCTAGCAAATCCTGACTATGTTGGACCAAACCAATTCGCAGGCCAGTGTGGCCTTTTTCCGGAAGCAAAATCGGTAAGCGAACCTTGCCCTCGTCTGAGTATTCCGCTTCCAGTCCGGTTACTCCGGAAGAAGTAGAAATGGCTCCGGTTGAAACCTCCCACCCATCGGGAACCTGGACCGAAATCCAGTAGAGACCCTTTGGACAATCGCGCTGACGGACAGTATGCCGTCAGCGCCAGCGAACGTACGGCCATCCTGATCTCTGAACTCATTTATTTTTGTGATCCGGGCTACTACAACAAGAACAGAACTGTCGTACTCCTCAAAGACAGTGCGTGTTGCGCCGAACGAGCAGCCGTAGACTGTGACCGCAGATGAAGATAGCGTAACGACAAGCAACGCCGAGAGAAACGCTATTTGAAGGATTCGGGACATACCTGAAGTCAAGCGATAGTTTTCCTGAGGATACCACCGGAGCGAGAACAGCCATAGGAAATCTACGAGCTCTTGACCACCAAGAAACACTATGGGACACGGAGGCACTTAACTCAGTGTCCCTTTCTTTGTGTATCTTCGCGCTACTTCGTGGCTAAATACACGGTTGGCATTCCTCGAACCTCTTTTCGTTTGCCCCGACTAATCAGGACAATGTGGAATGTTGATCACGAGCTGCGCGCTTAGGCGACTGTTTTCCGCCGTGATCTCGACATCGTTCGACCGGAACTCCCTAGAAGATTGCGGTCGCGCTTCAAAATACTGTCTCAGAGCCGAACAAGCTGAAATCTCGCTTCGGCTTACATATTTCGTAGCCCTGAGCACTCCCGTAGAACCTTTCAGAACGCTGATCTCAAACTCGCCATTCGCATCGGTCTTGTCGGCCAAGTCTTCGCCGATCCAGTCTTCCCTGCTAATTGGAACGAACTCTACGCTGGCATTGCCGATAGGCACACCGCCGGGATCTTTTAGTCTCCCTCTTATTCTGGCAGTATGTCGAAAACCGGGGATGCGGAACTCGAGGCCACTCAAAACAGTCCCGGGGACAATTGAGACATGCGTCGACCACTCCCTACCCTTTTGGCCGGGGTAATAGGTGAGTGAAAACGCAGGGGCGTTCCTGTTCGCAGGTTTGCTAAAGGCAATCAAGTAATATTTGCCCTCAGCCAGGTCCTCAAAAACAAACTGACCATTTTGATCAGTGGTCGCAGAAGGTCCCTTCAGGGAACTCTCGGATCTGGAGATCTCCAGCGCACGCACGGACACACCTTTTAACGGCCTTTCGTCTGGCCCAAGCACTCGTCCGCTGACCCGGTTGTATATTCGGAATGCGATCTCGAGACTTGCGTTTCTTCTGTCATGCAAATAGACGGGTATTCGAACGGCACCATCGTATGAAACCTCGGCCTTTTCACCGCTACTGGCAAAAAAGCTCGGTTGGCTGGCCTTGGAAACCCTCCATCCTGCCGGTGCTTCCGCCTCAATCCAATAAAGCCCTTCCGATAGGTCATAGATCTGAAAAACGCCGTTCCCATCTGTCTTTACACTCCATACGTCCTTTTCGCCAATGATCTTCACTTCTCTTCCGGAGATGCGGGGTGGCGGATCGTCCAAGGTCCACTTGAGATACTTGCCCGAGATCCTCGATCTCCCTCTTACCTCTTCAAGATTTTCCAGGTAAAGCAGATCTTCATAAGCATTTCCTGTTATCGTGGACCTTCCGCACGCCTCCATCCTGAATGCCGTAACAGACTGACCATTCTCCCGGAAGGTGACTGGTTTTCCATCAGCGCTCGGCCCGAGGTACAGCAAGTACCTGTCACCGATCGAATCCCTGTCCAGATTCCATGTGCAACTGTTGAAGCCGGTGTTGGACAAGATCAGATCAGCACCAACCTTCTTCTCCCCTTTGTACGACTTTTCAATGACGAGGGTCGATCTGCGGCTTTCCGGATAGCCGGTTGCTCGCAGTTTACTATCGGTTTCAAAATTCGAGCCTTTGACCCTTGCAATTACCACGTAGTCAGCTTCTTCAAAGGAGTCAAGAGTGCTCGGTTTCTCTTTACACACACACCCGTACATCTCCGGCGCAGCCGCCAGGACCGTGACGGTCACGAATGCCACGAGCATGATCGATTTCTTAACCATTTGCCTCACTGACTTGCAGAAGCAGTATAAGGCATTATGCAAGCTACCTTTTGTTGAGGGCCGCGGAACACACGGAGAGTAAGAAGCCACGAATTTCACGAATGCAAGCATGAAAAGTCTTGCAAGCTAAAAACGGAAAGGGGGTGCCCTTACGCAGGCACCCCACATTCGTGTAATTTGTGAAATTCGTGGCTATCTTTCCATCGTGAAATCCGCGGCAAAACTCCCTACCCGAACTCCCTCACCAGCGCGCTGATCGATTCCTTCGCGTCGCCGAAAAGCATTCGCGCGTTGTCCTTGAAGAAAAGAGGATTGTCCACGCCCGCGAAGCCCGATGCCATCGAGCGTTTCAGCACAAACACGGTCTTTGACTTGTCCACATTGATGATCGGCATTCCGTAAAGAGGACTTCCCTCGTCCTCCCTCGCGGCGGGGTTTACGACGTCATTCGCCCCGATCACGATCGCGACGTCGAAATTGTCGATCCTCGGATTGACCTGGTCCATCTCCTGCAGGACGTCGTACGAGACGTCCGCTTCAGCCAGAAGCACGTTCATATGCCCCGGCATGCGGCCCGCGACCGGGTGCACGCCGTATACAACCTCGCAGCCGTTCTTCTCGAGCAGTTCCTGCAATTCCTTCACGACGTGCTGGGCCTGCGCGACCGCCATTCCGTAACCGGGGACGATCAGAACGCTCGAAGCGGCCTCCAGAATGTAATAGGCGTCCTCCGGCACGATCGGCTTGACAGTGCCCTCGATCTGTTTGGCGCCAGCCTTGGGCGATCCGAACCCGCTGAACAGGACGTTTGTCAGCGAACGGTTCATCGCCTTGCACATTATCTTTGTCAGAATGATGCCGCTGGCGCCGACAAGCGAGCCTGCAACTATCAGAAGCAGATTGTTGATCGCAAACCCAGCCGCGCAGGCCGCAAGTCCCGAATAGCTGTTCAAAAGCGAGATCACGACCGGCATGTCGCCCCCGCCTATCGGGATGACGAACATCACTCCGAACACGAACGACAGCCCGATCAGGACGTAAAGCCACGTCAGGTTCGCCGGGTCCATCGAGAACAAAACGCCGAAAACCACGATCGCAAGCATCAGGAGACTGTTCACGATCTGCTGGCCCGAAAACAGCATCGGCCGGCTGTTTATTTTCTCCGAGAGCTTGCCCCACGCGATGATGCTGCCGGTGAACGTCACGCCGCCGATCAGGACCGAAAGGAAGATCGTCACCGCGATGAAGGTCGTTGTGTCGCTTCCGTAGAGCGCCGCCCAGCCGACAAGAAGGCTCGCCAGGCCGCCAAAGCCGTTGAACAGCGCGACCATCTCCGGCATTGCCGTCATTGCGACCGTGCGTGCGGCAAAAATGCCGATCAACGCTCCGACCAGCATACCGATCGCGATCCATCGGTAATCGACGATGCCCTGGTTCAGAAGCGTGACCACGACCGCGATCAACATTCCGACCGACGAGATCACGTTGCCGCGTCTCGCTGTCTCGGGCGAGCTGAGCTGCTTCAGTCCGAAAATGAAGAGGATCGCTGAGGCGATGTACGCGAGATTGATCAGTATGGCCGCGTTCATTTCTTGGCCTCCAGCTTCTTCTTCTTGAACATTCCAAGCATGCGGTCGGTGACCAGGTATCCGCCGACGACATTGATCGATGCGAATGCGACCGCAGCCGTGCCGAGAACCGTCGCCATCAGCTCGAAGTCCGATCCTGCGGAAACGATCGCGCCGATCAAAGTGATACCCGAGATCGCGTTCGACCCGGACATCAAAGGCGTGTGTAGCGTGGCAGGCACCTTGTTGATCAGCTCGAATCCAAGGAAGATCGAGAGGATCAGGATGAATGCGAGAAATACTATTTCCATAGTGTTTTGGTTGGATTGACCTTCCCTTTGCGGGTTAACTAGAGAATTTCTTCACGGTTTCGTTCACGATCTCGCCGCCGTCCGTGATGACACAGCCCTTCACGATCTCGTTCTCGAAATCGAGCACGATGTCTTTTTTCTCTTCGTCCCAGAGGTCTTCGATCAGATTGCGTAGATTCGCCGAATACATCACGCTGGCGTCTTTCGCCACGACGTTGGTCCAATTGCCGTTTCCTATGATCGTGACGCCGTCGACCTCGACGGTCTCTCCGGCAACCGAGCCCTCGACGTTTCCGCCGCTTTCGGCCGCCATATCGACGATTACGCTGCCGGTCTTCATCTCTCTGACCATGTCGGCGGTGACGATCACGGGCGGCTTGCGGCCGAAGACCTGCGCGGTCGTGATCACGACGTCCGATTCAGCGATCTGCTTCTTCTGGCCCTCACGCTGTTGGTTGATCTGCTCCGGCGTGAGCTCGACGGCGTATCCGTCCTTTGTCTGCCCGGTCTCTCCGAGGTCGATCTCGAGGAACTTCGCGCCGAGCGATTCGACCTGTTCGGCAACGACTGGACGCGTGTCGAACGCAACGACCCTTGCCCCGAGCCTCTTCGCCGTTGCGATCGCCTGAAGACCTGCCACGCCGGCTCCGATCACGAAAACGGTCGCCGGCTTGAGCGTTCCGGCGGGTGTCATCATCATCGGCAGGATCGTCGGAAGCTTCGAGCAGGCGAGAATGACCATCACGTACCCCGCGAGGTTCGCCTGCGAGCTGAGCGCGTCCAACTTCTGGGCGAGCGTGGTGCGGGGGATCATCTCCATCGAGATCGCGGTCACGCCATGCGATCTGAGCGCTTCGATCAGGCCCGCCTCATTGAATGGATCGAGAAAACTGACGTGAACAACTCCTTTCCGGAGCTTCGCCACCTCGTCCTCAGGCGGCTTGCGGACGCGCAGGACGACATCGGTACCGGACAATATTCTGGTCCGGTCGTCGGTAACTTCCGCTCCCGCCTCGGAGTACAGATCGTCGCCGAATCCCGCCCGGGCTCCGGCTCCTTTCTCGACGCAGACTTCCGCTCCCATCCGGACGAGTTTCTTCACATCGTCTGGAACAAGAGCGGCTCTTTTCTCATTCGGGTCCAGTTCTCTGGGAACACCAATTTGCATATCGGTCTTTCCGGATCGGCTTGAAATTGTGACTGAAAGTTCGGTGAGTCCTTCGTAGTAAAGATGGAACTGCCCTTACTTGTCAACCTTTGCGGGGATTTTGGGGTGATTGTAGCGGACATCGAACGGGTTTTCCGTGACGGGAGTCACGGCGATCGGAGGTTCAGAATAATTGAATCGCGGTTCCGCTACGCCCGACGTTTAGAGCAGCGCGAAGCGCTGCGGAGTAACGGCGGCTCCGCAGCGAATGTGTGCGGTAAGCCTCCGGCTTACCGGCCGGGCGGCCTATTAAGACGCGATCGGGCTCTGACCGATCGATGCAGCGCGAAGCGCTTCTCTAAACGGTGATATTTGAGCCGCCTCGGAACGGCTTAGCCGTCCAGCACGCAGCGGCGGCAGAGCCGCAAGAATTCAAAGCGGAATGAATTCCCCCTGAAACCAATCCTTCCGTAAAACCGTACAGCAGCGCATAATGCCAATCCCGCCGGTTTGCCGGCAGCAAATTCGAAAACCCAGACCGAGGTAAACAGATGAGATTCATAATTTCTCTGCTGATCGTTTCTTCATTCGCAATCCAGACCTTCGCCCAGATGCCCGACACGGCTCCCCGCGAGTTCGCTAAAGCGCCTGCTTTCGACCGCGCGGCCTACGAGATCAAGCATAAGAAATTCGTGCTTGACAACGGCCTGACGCTGATCGTCCACACGGACCACAGCGTGCCGATCGTCGGCGTCAACGTCTGGTACCACGTCGGTTCGCGCAACGAGAAGCGCGGCAAGACGGGCTTCGCTCATATGTTCGAGCATTTCTTTTTCAACGGCTCGGAGAACCACCCGCACGGCTTCCGCGAGGCGATGGACGACCTGGGGGCGAACAACCGCAACGGGACGACGAACACCGACCGGACGAACTTCTTCGAGGACGTTCCGGTCTCGGCTCTCGAACGCACACTGTACCTCGAAGCGGACCGTATGGGCTTCCTGGGCGGCTACATTTCGAAAGAGATGCTCGAGCGCGAGCGCGGCGTCGTGAAGAACGAGAAGCGCCAGGGAGAGAACCGCCCGTACGGCCGCGTTTTCAGCGAGATCACGGAAAAGATCTACCCGTATTCGCATCCCTATTCGTGGTCGACGATCGGGTCGATGGACGACCTGAACGCCGCGACGCTCGACGACGTAAAGGAATGGTACGAAACATATTACGGACCCAACAATGCCGTCCTTTCGCTTGCCGGCGACATCACTCCCGAGCGCGCTCTTGAACTCGTCAACAAGTATTTCGGAGGCATCAAGCCGGGACCGCCGCTTTCACGCGCAAAGACCTGGATTCCGAAGTTCGAGCGCGACATCCGCGACGAGATGTTCGACCGCGCCCCGCAGGCGAGGATCTACCGCGTCTTTCACGCTCCCGAATGGGCGAGCGAAGAATCCGAACACCTTCAACTGTTCGCCGACGTGCTGTCCGGATCGAAGAGCGCGAGGCTGGACAAGAGGCTTGTGTACGAAAAGGGACTCGCGACAGGCGCTTCGGCGGGATTGCTGTCGCGCGAGCTCGCGGGGCTTTTCCTCGTCACTGTGACGCTAAAGCCCGGAGCATCGGTTGAAGAAGCCGAAAAGGAGATGGACTCGGTCATCGCGGACCTCGTAAAGAGTGGTCCGACGGCCGAAGAGATCGCCCGAAGCCAGAACCGCAATCTCGCGGGCTTTTTGCGCGGGATCGAAAGGCTCGGCGGCTTTGGGGGCCGTTCGGACGTGCTCGCTGAGGCGGCGACGTACGGCGGCGATCCCACGCTTTATCTCGACAAGCTCGAGAATTTCGCGACCGCGACATCAGCGGACGTGAAGTCGGCCGCTTCGAAATGG
Organism: Aridibacter sp.; assembly: GCA_035513035.1. Lineage (GTDB taxonomy): Bacteria > Acidobacteriota > Blastocatellia > Pyrinomonadales > Pyrinomonadaceae > Aridibacter. The sequence goes on along the minus strand of DATKCW010000041.1, from coordinate 15,352 downwards.
CTCACACAGCACCATTACACGATGGTCGTAAGGCCTTTCCCCGAGCTCCGGCCAAAGGTAAGCGGTGTGGACAGGTCGGTCCTTCCGAAAATCGGCGAGGCGCCCGAGGTCGCGTTCCCCGAGATCAAGACCGCAACGTTGGAGAACGGGTTGAAAATAATGCTGCTCGCAAGGCATTCGGTCCCGATCGTGAACGCGGCGATGGTCGTCGATGCCGGCTTTGCCGCCGACTCGTCGGACAAGGCGGGCGCTGCGTCTCTGGCTTCCGACCTCATGGACGAGGGCACTGCGACGCGATCGGCGTTCGACATTGTAAACCAGCTGGACATGCTCGGATCTAGCATTTCTACGAACTCCGGGCTCGACCAGTCGTTCGTAAGGCTCCGGAGCACAAAACAGAACTTTGGCAAGGCGATGGAGATCTTCGCCGACGTGATCGTCAATCCCTCGTTCCCAGACGAGCAGTTCGACGTCCAGAAACAGAGAGCCGTCGCCGGCATCGCCCAGGAAAAGGCACAGCCGAACGGGGCCGCGCTTCGAGTGCTTCCTCAGCTCCTTTTCGGAAAGGACCATTCATACGGCAGGCCGTTCAGCGGATCCGGCTTCGAGGGTACGGTCGGATCGCTGACGCGCAACGACCTGGTCAAATGGCATTCGGACTGGTTCCGGCCGAACAACGCGACGCTTGTCGTCACGGGCGACACGACTCTCGAAGAGGTCCGCTCGATCGCCGCTTCGGCGTTCGGGAACTGGAAAACTGCCAGGGTGCCCACGAAGAACATAGGCACGGTCGGCGCGACGAAGGGCGGAAAGGTCTATCTGATCGACAAGCCGGGCGCGCCGCAATCGACGATCGTCGCGGCGCACGTTTCCGAGCCCGCCGGCCAGACGGACGAGATCGCGATCGAGACCGTGATGAGGAACTTCGGCGGGATGTCCACCTCGAGGCTTAACCGCAACCTTCGGCTCGACAAGCACTGGAGCTACGGCTCGTCCGGCTTCCTCGCGGGCGCCCGCGGACAAAGGCCGTTTATCGTCATAGCTCCGGTCCAGACCGACAAGACGAAGGAGTCGATGATCGAGGTCTGGAGAGAGCTCAAGGGCGTGGCGGGCGAAAGACCGCTGGCAGGAGATGAGTACGAGAGCATTATGAGGAACATGTCGCTACGGCTCCCCGGGCGCTTCGAGACGCTCGGATCGCTCGAAAGCGCCGCCGTCGAGATGATCAACGACGGCCTGCCGGCGGACTTTTGGGCGAACTACGCTTCGAATGTGAGAAGCCAGTCCGCGAGCGATCTGAACACGGCGGCGGCGAGATACGTCAGGCCGGACGAAGTGATCTGGATCATCGTCGGCGACCTTGCGAAGATCACCGAAGGTGTGAAGAGCCTGAACTACGGCGAGGTGATCAGGTTGGACGCGGACGGCATTGTTATTCAGTAAATCTTAAATCGTGATCCGTAAATGGTGAAGGAGCCGCTGTCACAGAGATTGCGGCTCCTTTCGTTAGTGGTGGATCGGTTAGCTTTGCGAGCCGAATTATTAAGTGAACGCAATCCTCGGAAACCGGTACCGGCGAACCACGAATTACGAAATGTCGCTCACAATTCGCAATTTACGATTCTCGATCCACCCTCTATTCACGATTAACGATTCACGTTTCACTACTTCGCGACCGCGTTCCCTTCATTATCCAGGATCACGATTTCGCCGAGGTTCAGTTCCCTGATCCCCTGCTCGATCTTCGAAAGGTCCCCCACCATCAGCAGGGCCGTTCCTTGCGGATCGGCGTACTTCTGGGCCACGGAATTCACCGTCGCCAGCTGCAGCTTCGAAAGCTCTTCCGGCTCGTTCTGGAGTTCTGTGATCGGAAGCCCTTCCTGCCAGAGCGCGAGTATCTGGCCGGCGATCCTGCCGTACGACTCGAACTGCTGAGCGTAACCTCGGATCCTCTGCAGCCTCGCCGTCTCGAGCTCCTCGCTCGAGATCGGCTTCTCGCCCGCGATGTTGTTCAATTCCTTCACGAACTCGACCGCGGATTCCTTGGTCTTGTCCGTCTGGACACCGCCCGAGGCCAGCCATATCCCGTCTTTCGAAAAGTGGTTCGGGAAAGCGAACACGCCGTACGAATAGCCCTTGTCCTCGCGCAGGTTAAGGTTCAGCCTAGTTCCGAAGCCTCCGCCGTACACAGTGTTGGCGAGGCTCAGCGCGTAGTAATCGCCGGACCCCCTTTCCGGAGCCTGGAGGATATGGTTGACCACCGTCTGCGCGGCGCCCTGCCGGTCGATCAGATACACCTTGCCTGCCGCGGAGGAATTCGCCGCTGGGATCGTCACCGAGGGAGCCGATCCGCCGGACCACGACCCGAAGTGCTGCCGGGCCTTCGCGACCGCTTCTTCGAGCGAGAGATTCCCGACGAACACCAATGCCGAACTTCCCGGTTTCCAATACCGGTCGTGGAAACCGACCAGGTCGTCGCGGTTGATCTTCTCAACCGTCGAAGGCAGTCCGGAAGTAGGCCGTCCGTACGGATGGTCCTTGCCGAACGCGAGCATATAAGCGACCCGGTTCGCTACGGCGTTCGGATTGCTCGCCGCCTGAGAGAGACCGTCCAGCGCCTGCTTCTTCTCGCGGTCAAACTCCTCCTGCGGGAACGAGGGGTTCATCGCGATGTCGGCCATTACCGCCATCGCCGCGTCGAGGTTGCGCGTGAGCACTTCCATCGAAAGCCCGCCGGATTCGCGTCCGGCGCCTCCGCCGATGCTCGTTCCGAGATTGCCGAGTTTCTCGTCGATCTCGAGTGCGCTCAGCGAATCTGTGCCCCTGCGCATTACGCGATTCGTCATCGAGGCCGTTCCGCCCTTGCCTTCAGGATCGGCGACGGAACCCGCACGCGTCGCAAACGAAACGGCGACCTTTGGCAGCTCGGGTTTCGAAACGACAAAGATGTCCATTCCGTTCGGGAGCTTTGCCGTACGGACCTCGGGCGCGTTGAACGGCTTGTCGCCGCCCAGCGGCGGCTCGACGGTGCGGTCGATGGCGACATCCGACGGCCGACCGGACCTCTCCGGAACGAAGTGCATCCGGACTCGGTTCGTCGTGTCGAGATACTTCGCGATGGCGTTCTTCACGCTCTCGACGGTCGCGTTCCTGTGTCTCGCGAGGTCTTCTTCGAACTTGCCTGGATCGCCGAGGAAAGTGTTGTACTGGTTTAGAAGGTCAGATTTGCCGCCGAACCCGCCTATCCGCTCGAGACCGGCAATGAAGTTGAACTCCCACTTCGTCTTGGCGCGGTCGAGCTCGACCTGGGTCGGGCCTTCTCCCGCCAAACGAGAGATCTCTTCATCGATCACCTTTTCTATCTCGGCGAGATCGACGCCCGGCCTTGCCGTCGCCCACAATGCAAACGCGCCGGTAAGCGGCTGGCCGCCGCTGAACGACACGACATTTGACGCAAGCTGACGATCGTAAAGCAGTGCCTTGTTAAGGCGCGCCGACAATCCATCTGTAAGGATCGTCGCTACGAGTTCCAGCTCGGCGTCGCCCGGATCGAAATACGCAGGCGCGTGCCAAGCGTAATAGACCCTCGCCTGGGGCACTCTGTCGTTCACCTTGACGAAGCGCTCCCCGTCGAGCTTCGGCATTCCCTTCGCTGGCCGCTCAAGCGGCGGACCCGCGGGGATCGTCCCGAAGTACTTTTCGATCCATTTCTTAGTCTGTTCAACGTCGAAATCGCCCGCGATCACGAGCGAGAGGTTGTTAGGCGTGTAATACGTCCGGAAAAACTCGCGGACATCGTCTTCGGTTGCCGCGGTAAGGTCCTCGTGCGATCCGATAACGGTGTGCTGGTACGGATGGCCTTCCGGATAAAGCGTCTCTCCGAGCACCTTGTACCAGCGGCCGTACGGCTGGTTCTCGAGTCCCTGCCGCCGCTCGTTCTTCACGACGTCGCGCTGGTTGTCGAGATTCTCCTTGGTCAATGCTTCGGGAAGCGTCGCGAGCCTGTCAGACTCTAACCAGAGAAGGTTCTCGAGGTTGCCGGAAGGAACGGTCGCGAAATAGTTGGTACGGTCGTTGTTCGTAGTCCCGTTCACGCCGCCTTCGAGAAGGTTGGCGCCCGCCGCTTCGACGTATTTCAGATAGTCGCGGCTCGCGTTCTTCGAACCCTGGAACATCATATGTTCGAAAAGGTGCGCGAAACCGGTCCTTCCGGGTCGCTCGTTAGCCGAACCGACGTGAAACCACTGGTTCACGTGCACGATCGGCAGCTTGCGGTCGACGTGCAGGATCACTTCAAGCCCGTTCGGAAGCGTGTATTTCTCGAACTCGATCTTGGGAGTCGCGTTCGCGCCCGAGCTCTGCGCGCTGACCGCCGCCGGCATCATCGGCGAAAGCAGCAGCGCGAGGACGAGCGTTAAACACAATCCGCCTTTGGAATAGTTCTTCATATTCTTACCCCTTCTTTTCAAATTGTTTAATTCGTTGAGTCTATGAAAACAGGTACGTGAAATCAATGATGCGGGTTTCGGCGCAGCGCAGTTCTTTGCGACCCTTGGCGGCTTTGCGCCTCTGTGCCTCTGCGGTTAACTGACTGTGATGGTTATGAACCGCAAAGGCGCAAAGTGCCGCAAGGGTCCCTATTCATCGACGAAAGTGGCAACGCTGGTCGGGGTCTCGTAGCAGCGCACCTTGTAAACACGCACACGCTCATCGGCGATCCGCGAGTTCAGGTATTCGCAGAAATAGGCGGCTATGTTCTCGGCGGAAGGGTTGAGTTCCTCATCGAAAGGAGGCAGTTCGTTGAGGTTCCTGTGGTCGAGGTAGCCGACGATCTCGTCGGCAGCTTTCTTCAGGTCGACGAAGTCGATCAGAAGGCCTATGTTGTTCAGCTCCTCGCCGCGGGCGAAGATCTCGACCTTGTAATTGTGGCCGTGAAGATTCTCGCACTTCCCTTTGTAGCCGCGCAGCTGGTGCGCGGAAGAGAAGTTCCGCTCGATCATCACTTCGTAATAGGAAGGCATTTGTTCCGATTCTATGGCACTTGCGGCGGACGTACAATCGCCTGAGTATTCACCTTGCGTCGCGCTCCATCTCGCGCGGCGGAGTGTGCCTTCTGAAATGCGTCTCGACGTCCGAAAGTTCGGTCGTGATCTGCGATCCCGGAAGACTCCTGAGAAAGTCGCGCCCGTAGCCCTTGGTCCGGAGGCGCGGATCGAGGATCGCGATGACGCCCTGGTCCGTAGTGCTCCTGATCAGCCTCCCGACGCCCTGCTTCAGCGTTATCACCGCATTGGGGACGCTGTATTCGAAGAACGAGCGTCCTCCGTGCTCGTCGATGTATCTCGTTCTTGCCGCAACAAGAGGATCGGTCGGGACCGCGAACGGAAGCTTGTCGATGATCACGCACGAGAGCTGTTCGCCGCGCACGTCGACGCCCTGCCAGAAAGATGATGTCCCGAACAGGACCGCGTTCGGCGTCTCGCGGAACCGCTCGAGCAGTCCCGTCTTCGACATCGTCCCCTGCAAAAAACACGGATAATCGATCCTTGATGAGACGATCTCGTGGAGCGCGTTCATCGAGGAAAAGCTGGTCGCGAGCACGAATGCGCGTCCCTCGGTGATCTTCAACAGCTTGATGACCTCGCCGGCCGCAAGCTGCGTGAACTCCTGCGAACGCGGATCGGGCATCGTCTTCGGGAGATAGATTATCGCCTGCTCCCTGTAGTCGAAGGTCGAAGGCGCAAGAAGTGTGTCGGTCCTTTCCGAATCGAGCCCCAGCCTTCCGCGTATGAAATCGAAGTTCCCGTTCGTCGAGAGCGTGGCGCTGGTCAGTACGCAGGTCTTCGTCTTGTCGAAGAGCTTGTCCTCCAGGAGCCCGGAAACGTCGATCGGGGACGCCCTCAGGAAGGTGCCGCGGCCCCTTCGCTCCAGCCAGTAGACAAAGTTCTCTTCCTCCTGCGAGATGATGAATCGCAGGTCGAACCGTGCCTGGCGGATCCTCCGGACAAGGCTTTCTGCCTCGGGTACCTTGTCCGAATGCACATCGAGCGATTTGAGAAGGCGGTCGAGGTTTTCGTCAAGCATTTTGTACGCCTCGCCGAGCCTCGTCGGTTCGGCGTCCCCGCCCCTCGTTCGCCTTTCGATCGAATTTCTTTCAAGCGGGAACCTGCCTTCCCGTCCCCAGCCTTCGGCGAACCGCGACCAGAACATGTCCGCGTACCCTCGGACCTTTGTCAGGACCTTCGTCAGGTCCTTCACCGCGACGGCGTCGGTGATCGGGACCGAATCGGCGTCGCGGGCAAGCTCTTCGATCTGAAAGCTCGAAACGGAAACGCCGAAATAATCGGATGCGATGTCCTCGATCAGGTGCGCTTCGTCAAAGATAACCGCGCCGTAGTCCGGTATCACTTTCCCGTATTCGTTCCCGCGCAGGTTCAGATCGGCGAAGAACAGGTGGTGGTTGACGATGACGATCTGGGCCTGCTCTGCGCGGTTTCGCATCCTCGTGATGAAGCACGGCTCGAAATCCGGACACTGCTGGCCGAGGCAGGTCTCGCTTCGGGCGTTTATTCTTGACCAGAACGGGAGGTCGTCGGGAAGGTCGGTCAGTTCCGCACGGTCGCCGGTCTCTGACTCGAACGCCCATTCGCTGACCCGTTCGAAATGACCCATCTCGTCCATTCCGGTCAGTATCGGCTGATCGCCGGACTTCTTGATCCGGTACAGGCAGGCGTAATTCGCGCGGCCTTTCATATAGGCAGCGGTGAACTTCTCGGGCAGTATCTTCTGAAGAAAAGGAATGTCCTTCTCCATCAGCTGTTCCTGCAGGTTTTTCGTGCCTGTGGAAATGATCACCCGTCGTTTGTGCTTGACCGCGAACGAGATCGCGGGCACCAGATAAGCTAGTGTCTTTCCGGTGCCGGTCCCGGCCTCCACGATCAGGTGCCTTTCTTCATTGAATGAGTTGAGGACCGCCTCTGCCATCTTCAATTGGCCGGGACGGTCTTCAAATGCTTCGTGATGGCTGGCAAGGAGTCCTTCACTTCCAAATACGTCTTTCATTCTGATTACGGGGCGGATCGGCTCGAGAGCAGGACCGCAAAGTGGTTCGATCGGCGATAATCTTATCAAAGTTTTGGCGGCCCTGCTCCTGCAGGGAGAGAGTTCGAAGGGCGATCGAACGGCCCGTCCGCTTTTGAAATCGGGGGCCGGTTCGCGGAATTCATCCCGGGCCCGGGCGGCTGCATAACGCTGAATTAAATGATCTTTGACTAATCAGGCGGGAGTCTGTTAGAGTGTGCATTCTTTCGAATCGGTCGTAAACTCATAAGCGTTCGAAAGTCGATTGCCATACCTGCTTATCATTTGAATCGCACTTTTTATACACTGGACGAACTCGATTCGTCGCGGTAAGGTTTATACAAATAGATCTTCCATCATTCACACTTGTTCATCGTTCGCACTTTTACATTCCTTTCCTGATTCAGGACGCGCCTTGTCGCGCTCCTGAAAGCTGTCGCATTTGAAAACTCGAAAGACACGGTGCCGGACTGCGTCCGGACGAAAGGGAGCTTCGCTCTCGTCCGTGTTCTCTGACTTCAACACTTCCCGCGCATCGGGCCGAATCCCCGGGGCCGGGCTTCGAACGTCTTGTGAATCTTTCGGTTCTTCCGTTGTTTCATAAGCCGCATTGGATTTAAGACCGGCGACCGCCGGTTGTAGGAGGGTAAATCTTGATGAATACAGCAGAAGCAGCTGACGCCCGTAAGAGGCTAACGCTGTCGTTAGCCGTTTTGGCATTGTTGGGGACGGCGATCTTCCTTCCCCTGCATTTCCAATCCGAGGCATCAACGCAGGACAGACAGGAATCGGCAAAAAGCAATATTTTCCATAGGACGGAAAGCCACGAGCCGGGTCTTGAGAACTACGACATTCGGACCGACAAGAGCGAGGAGGTGACGGAAGCGCTCGTCAGGTTCCGCACGGACGCGGGAACTTCCGCGTACGCGATCGCCGACAAGCGCGAGAACTTCGTTCGCGGCGAGAACGAACTCAGGACGAGGGTCACCACCCTGAAGGTCGATTACAACGAGGACCTGATGGTCCCGGAAGTAATCTCGCCGGACGTTTGGAACGCGCGGATCGAGAATCTAATGGCGCCGTCCAATGCGAAGCGTTCGGAAATCCTCAGGAACTTTGTCAAGCAGAACAACGGCCTGATCGGCATCGACGACCGTCAGGCCGATTCGCTCAAGGTGCTTGCCGATTACGAGAACCCGGCGGGCAATATGAGCTTCGCGCATCTCGAGCAGAGGATCGACGGGATTCCTGTGTTCAGGGGTGAGATCAAGGCGGGCTTCCGCAAGGACGGAAGTATGATCCGCGTGATTAACAACCTCGCTCCGGGACTCGATTACGAGAACCTTTCGAGGAACTTCTGCAACCCGATGGACGCGGTTCGCGCGGCCGCCGGCAACATCAATGTCGAGGTCAAATCGCTTGATCTTGAGCCTGACCAGGCTCTTACCGATGAGAACAAGAAGGTCTTTGGCCGCGGACCGTCGGCTACAACCGCGGAACGCATGTATTTCCCGACGGAGATCGGCGTCGCGCGCCCGGCCTGGCGAGTTCTGATCTGGCAGCCCGTAAACGCTTACTATGTGATCGTGGACGCCGAGACAGGTACGATGCTTTGGCGCAAGAACATCACGGAAGACCAGACACAGTCGGCGACATACGAGGTCTACAGGAACTCGAGTGCCTTCATCGATGTCGCGGACTCACCGGCCCCGCTGACGCCGGGCCCGGTCGATCCGACGCTTGGCACGCAGGGCGCGCTCTTGACCCGCGAGAACGTCGTCCTGATCGGTAACGAGGGGCCGCTCTCGTTCAACGACAACGGCTGGATAACGGACGGCGCCAACGGAACGGACGGATGGACAGACGGAAACGCCACGGAGGCCGGCCTTGATATAGACGGAACCGACGGTGTGGACGCTCCGATGAACGGTACCGGGAGAGTATTCTCGAGCGCCTGGAACCCGCCTCCGGGCAATCCGCCCCCGGGCGATGCTCCGACGACCGCAGACGCGCGGTTCGGCGCGGTGGTCCAGATGTTCTATGTGATGAACAGGTACCACGACGTTATGTACCAGCTCGGCTTCACCGAGCAGACGTTCAACTTCCAGCATGACAACTTCGGCAGGGGCGGCCTCGGCAACGACCGAATCAGATCCGAGGGACAGGACAGTTCCGGCACGAACAACGCCAACTTCTCGACGCCGGCCGACGGCGGCCGCGGAAGAATGCAAATGTTCCGGTTCACCGGAATGGACCCTGACCGCGACGGAACCACCGACGCGGATGTCATCATTCACGAGGCCACGCACGGAACTTCGAACCGCCTCCACGGAAACGCTTCCGGCCTGGGAAACAACATGTCCCGGGGTATGGGCGAAGGGTGGTCCGATTTTTACGCCCACGCACTGCTCGCGGAACCCAGCGATCCGATCAACGGCATTTACACAACGGGCGGCTACGTCACGCTCGAGATCGCACCTGGGTTCACGGGTAACTTCTATTACGGAATCCGCAGGTTCCCGAAGGCAGTCATCGCTTTCACGGGCGGCCCCGGAAACCTTCCACACAACCCGCTAACTTTTGCGGACCTTAACGCCGGATGCGTCCTGACCGACGGCGCGTTCCCCAGGGGACCTGTCGGATCGGCCACCTGCGATCAGGTCCATAACGCCGGTGAGGTCTGGAGCTCCGCTCTTTGGGAGATCCGGGCGCTGATGATCACGCGTCTCGGCTTTGCAGCCGGCACGGAGCGCGTCCTTCAGGTCGTCACCGACGGAATGAAGCTAGCTCCGTTGAACCCGACCTTTATTCAAGAACGTGACGCGATCATCGCGGCGGCTACGGCGCTTCCGGCTTCTCCGGAGGCTTCGGCGGACATAGTTGATGTCCGCGAAGGCTTCCGCCGCCGCGGCATGGGCTTCAGCGCTGAGGTGATCGCCGCTTCTCCGGCAAATGTCGTAGAGGCGTTCGACTTCCCGAACGTCCGTTTCACGGAACCGTTCTCGGTAAGCGATTCGACGGGCGACAACGACGGATTCCCCGAACCGGGTGAGAATGTCCTGCTCTCGATCGCGGTCGAGAACACGACGGGCGCCACGATTACGAACGTAAGCGTCAGCGTCAATGGCCAGGCTTCGGTCAGCTACGGCAACCTTAACGACGGCCAGACCGTTACGCAGGATATTCCGTACGCGATACCGTCTTCGCTGGGCAGCGTCGTATGCGGCGAGTTCCACAACGTGGAGATCGTGGTCTCGAGCGACGAGGGTGTTCAATCACCCGTGAACCAGCAGTTCAGGCTTGGCGCTCCGGTGGGCGGCCCCGCTCAGACTTTCGAGAGCGCGGACGGCCCGATCGACCTGCCGGCAGGACAGCCGGGCTCCACCTCGGGCCCCGGCGATCCGTATCCCTCGACCATCTCGGTGGCCGGACTCTCCGGAAACAAAGTAGTGAGCGTGGAACTTACGGACCTCAACCACACGTGGGTCGGCGACCTTGATTTCCTTCTCGAGAGTCCCGCCGGGGAAACGTTCATCATGATGTCCGACGCGTACAGCTCAAGCAACCGCACGAACACGGTGATAACGACCCTGTTTTTAAGGGACGACGCAGCCGATACTATGCCTTCGTCCGGGGTTCCGCCCACATCAGGCACTTTCCGGCCGACAAATCACGGAGCAAATGATCCGTTCGACGCTCCGGCGCCTGCGGGACCGCACGAAAACCCGGCTCCGGCCGGCAGCGCGACGTTCCAGTCCACCTTCGGAATGGACGGATCGGCGATGAACGGCGACTGGAAACTCTGGATCGATGACGACGCCGGAGGCGACCCGGGCGTGATGGCCGGATGGAAGATCACCTTCGAATCCGACGATTACGTCTGCAACCTCGCGGCAGGTGTCGCGCGCGCTGACTTCGACGGCGACGGCAGGACCGACGTGTCCGTGTTCCGTCCGTCCGAAGGCAACTGGTACATAAACGGCTCGACCTCAGGGTTCTTCGGACTCAACTGGGGACTGGCCGGCGACGTGCTGGTTCCGGCGGACTACGACGGCGACGGCACGACGGATGTCGCGGTCGCAAGGATGACCGACGACGAAAGTCAAGCCGACTTCTACATCATCAATAGCGACACGCTTACCTTCACCGGATATTCGTGGGGTCAGACTGGCGACATTCCGCTGGCAGGCGACTACAATGGCGACGGCAAAGATGATGTAACCGTTTACAGGCCGTCCGACAACACCTGGTACACCGCGCTAGATAACGGCACGGCGCTGATCAGGCAGTTCGGCGGCGCCGGAGACACACCGATCGTGGGTGACTTCGACGGAGACGGAACGGACGACCTGGCGACCTGGAACGCGGGAGTTATCAACGTACAGCTTTCAGGCGGCGGCAATCTATCGCGCAATGTCGGCGGCGACATAAACGTCACCGGAGACTTCGACGGAGACGGCAAACACGATCCTGCGTCGTACGATACGTCCACGGGAGAATGGAGGATATGGATGAGCCTGTCCGACACTCTCGAGACGTTCCAGTTCGGCGTCGGAACGGATATTCCGGCACCGGGCGATTACGACGGTGACGGCAAGCAGGACCTGGCGATATACAGGAACGGTGACTGGTGGATCTACAACAGCTTCTCCGAAACCGTTACGGTATTCAACTTCGGTGTCGGAGGAGACTCGGTTCTTCCTCTCGCATCCGCTCCGTAAGTAACGTGACCGGGCGCCCGCGCGCCCGGCTCAGGTCAACTGATGAAAGGGCCCTGTGCGGAACTGCGCAGGGCCCTGCTTTTTTGTGCCTTGATGAGCTGGCGGCTTACTGACGGGTAATGAATCTGTTAATATTGAAGTGCTCTGCAATTCGCAGGTCCGAGTAACGACTCGCCAGCTTTTCGAACCAGGAGAAGGAAAGTAAGAGAAAGCCACTTCCGAATCTCCGGATCATCCTGCAAATGAAAAAACTGATTTATGTCCTGCCGGCGGCGGCAGTGTTCTTCGCGTTGTCTTTGGTTCCAAACGTGTTCCGGTCCGATGCCGCTTCGGGCGGACCGTCACAACCCAATGCCGCCGTCACGGTCAGCTCTGATCCGAATCTCCCGAACTTCGACATCCGGACCTCGAAAACCGACAAGGATGTTCGGCTGGTAGATGAGTTTCGGCAGGAGGCGGGAACCGACGCCGCCTTGATCGCGGCTGAACGCGACGATGCGGTCCTCGGCGAGGAAGAGCTTCGCGTCCACGTTCCTCACCTCAATGTCGAATACAGCCGCACGATGTCGATCCCGGAAGTGATCTCGCCCGATGTCTGGCGATCACAAACCGAGAGCCTGGCGAGCGCCGGCTCCGGATCCCGGGCCGAGACACTGAGGGCGTTCTTGAAGCAGAATGATCGGCTTTTCGGTATCGAATCGGAACAAGCCGACCTTCTCGAGGTTATGGCGGATTACGAGAATCCCTCCGGAAACATGGCGTTCGCTCTGCTGGAGCAGAGGATCGAAGGCGTCCCGGTCTTCGGAGGCGAGGTGAAGGCCGGTTTTCGTAAGGACGGATCGATCTTTCGCGTGATCAACGGCCTGACTCCGGGGCTCGATCACGAGAGCATTTCAGGCGATTTTGGAGAGCCGGAAGACGCTTTGAGGGCGGCCGCGGAGCACATAGGTCTCGACTTCGGAGGGGAGATTTCTGAAGCCGAGTTCGCCTCAGAGAACCGTGCCTTTTTCGGCCCGGGTGATTACGCTCCGGTGGCCGAGAAGATCTACTTCCCGCTTTCGATCGGGGTCGCGCGGCCCGCCTGGAAGGTCCTTATTTGGCAGCCGGTCAATGCCTTTTATGTGGTCGTCGATGCAAAAACGGGCGCGATGCTCTGGCGAAAGAACATTACAGAAGATCAGACGCAGACGGCCACCTTCGAGGTCTACCGCAACGCAAACGGTTTCATCGACGTCGCGGATTCGCCTGCGCCGCTTTCTCCCGGCCCGGTCGATCCTTCGACGGGGACCCAGGGATCGCTGCTCGTGCGTGAGAATCTGACGCTAATTGGGAACGAGGGTCCGAATTCATTCAACAACAAAGGGTGGATCACCGATGGCGGGAACACGACCGACGGAAACGCGGTAGAAGCGGGCATCGACCGCGACGGCGTTGACGGTGTCGATGCGCCCGTCACCGGAATCAACCGCGTATTCAGCTCCGCCTGGAACCCGCCTCCCGGAAATCCGGCTCCGGGGGATCTTCCTTCGGTCCAGGCCGCCCGCGACGGCGCCGTGATCCAGATGTTCTATGTTGTAAATCGTTACCACGACATACTTTACCAACTTGGCTTCACGGAACCGGCGTTAAATTTCCAGCACGACAATTTCGGCCGGGGCGGGATCGGGAACGACCGGGTGCGCGCCGAGGGACAGGACTCGACCGGGATAAACAACGCTAACTTTTCCACCCCTTCGGACGGCGGACGCGGAAGGATGCAGATGTACGTCTTCACAGGACCGGATCCCGACAGGGACGGTACGACCGATGCCGATGTCATCATCCACGAGCTGACACACGGACTCTCAAACCGCCTTCACGGCAACAGCACGGGCCTTTCGAGCGATATGGCGCGCGCGATGGGCGAAGGCTGGTCCGATTTCTACGCGCACGGCCTGCTCGCGGAGCCGTCCGACCCCATCAACGGCGTGTACACGATCGGCGGCTATCTTCTGACGACGCCGACTTACTTCGCAAACTATTACTACGGGATCAGGAGTCTTCCGAAGGCGGTGATGTCCTTTACGGGCGGACCGAGCAACCGCCCGCACAATTCGCTCACATTCGCCGACATCGACCAGGCGCAGTCGAACAACTTCGACGCGGCGTTCCAGCCCAGGTTCGGACCGAGCTTCGGGAGCCCGCATTACCGCGGCGAGGTATGGTCGAGCGCTCTTTGGGAGATAAGGGCGCTGCTGGTCACGAGACTCGGGTTCGAGGAAGGAACGCGAAGGGTGCTTCAAGTCGTCACGGACGGAATGAAGCTCGCTCCTTCCAACCCGACCTATCTTCAGGAGCGCGACGCGATCATCGCGGCCGCCTTCGCCGCCTCTGCATCGCCAGAGGCGTCACAGGACGTTTTGGACGTTTGGGAAGGCTTCAGGATCCGGGGAATGGGATTCTCCGCCCGCGTGACGGATCCCGTCGCGATCACCGTCGTCGAATCGTTCGATATGCCGAATGTCTTTGTGGAAGAGCCGGGATTTGCGGTCAGCGACGCCCCGGGCGACAACGATTCGTATCCTGAGCCGGGAGAGCCGTTGGTCCTTACGGTTCCTTTGAAGAACAACTCCGGAACCGTCATTACAAGCGTAACTGTCTCCGTAAATGGCGGGTCCGCAGTCAGTTACGGCGATATTGCGGACGGCTCGACGGTTACCAGGCAGATCAATTTCACGGTGCCCGCACAACAGGGATGCGGCTCGGTGTTGACCCTTAACCTGGACATCAACGGCAGCCGAGGTGAGAGGCAGGAAACGCGGACCATAGTTGTCGGCGCTCCCGGCGCCGTGGTCTCGGAAAATTTTGATTCGGTTGCGGCTCCGGCTCTTCCCGCGGGATGGAGTTCCGCTCAGACCGGTCCCGGGCTTGCGTTCACGACCCAAACCGGCTCCGCTGATTCAGCGCCGAATTCCGTTTTCACGCCGAACAGGGGGTTGAGCGGAGGTAACTCGGGAGCGACGCTTGAGACGGTCGAGTACGCCATCGCGTCTCCGGCCTCGCTTGTAACTTTCCGCAACCGCTACAACACCGAAGCCGGCTGGGACGGAGGAGTGCTTGAGATCAGCGTGGACGGCGGCGGCTTCGTCGACATACTCGACGCAGGCGGCAGTTTCATCGATGGAGGCTACAACGGCTCGCTCGGGGCCAACCAGAATCCACTTGACGGACGGGCGGCCTGGACCGGCGACTCGGGGGGCTACATAACGACCGTCGCGAAACTTCCTGAAAACGCAAACGGCCAGAACGTACGGCTTCGGTTCAGGTTTGGCGAAGACACGAACACCTCGGTGACCGGTTGGAACATTGACAGTCTTTCAGTGGCGGCCGAAAGCGTCTGTGACTTCACCGCTTCATCTTCGCAGGCCTTTTTCGACTTCGACGGCGACGGGGCGACAGACGTCTCGGTCTTCCGTCCTAACAGCCAGCCGACGGCTCAGTGGTGGCTGCTCAGGTCTTCGGATCAGGGGACGAGAGGGCTCGCGTTTGGAACTTCGACCGACGTTCCCGTT
>DATKCW010000040.1:0-117347 GCA_035513035.1 Aridibacter sp. | reverse complement strand
TTTGCCGTCGCCCGTAAAATCGGCCGCAACGGGAACGTCGGTCGAAGTTCCAAACGCGAGCCCTCTCGTCCCCTGATCCGAAGACCTGAGCAGCCACCACTGAGCCGTCGGCTGGCTGTTAGGACGGAAGACCGAGACGTCCGTCGCCCCGTCGCCGTCGAAGTCGAAATCCGTATCGGAAACGCTCACGGAGGCTTCACCGAATATCGTGAAACTGAAGAGTTTTGAAACGCTGAAGCCGTTAGCCGCCGACGGATCGTTGACATACCATCGGCCGTGAAATGTCTGGCCTACAAGCGCCGGATCGTTGGGGATCTGAAGGCTGACCGATGCGACGACCAACGGATTTCCTTTTGCCGGTATATTGACGACCGTTCGCGTAAACGCTCCCGACGCCGGGATCGTGGCACCCACGCTCGGATCGGCATCGTCGATCACAAGGACCGCCTGAGTGTCCGGGATTGTATCCGAAACAGCGACCGTGAAACTCGGATTGCCTACTATCGGCGGCTCGATCGCCGTCACGAGCGGGACGATCCCGCCCGTTCCCGTCCGTCCTTCGCCGCTGATCACCGGAACCCGCGAGCCTTCGGTGTAAAGCGTGGGCCGATCGAAGGGCGGAAGCTCGTTCTCCACGCGTGGGTCGGTCATCGGCCGTTTCAGGAATGCGACGAGGCTCGCCTTTTCTTCCTTGGTGAGGTTCAGAGGCCTTATCACGCCCCGGTCGATGTTCGGCGCGTCGAAATCGCCGCCCCGCTCGTAGAACTCGACCACCTCTTCGAGCGTCTCAAACCGGCCGTTGTGCATGAACGACGTCTTGAGCTCTCCGTTCCTGAGCGGCGGTGTCTTGTATCTTCCACGGTCCTCCTCGAGTCCCGTAACGTTGAACCGCCCGCCGTCCTCCGTAGCGGGACGAACGCCTATGTTGTGGAAATTGGAATCTGAAAGGAGCCCGCCGCCGTGGCACGAGTTGCACTGGTTGACCACGAACACCTGCCGGCCGAGCTCCTCGTTTGGCTGAAGCGGCTCGATGTTCGCAAGCGCCCGGTCAAGCGGGGTCTGGTCCGAGAAAAGGGTACGCTCGTGGGTGGCGATCGCCAACGCTATGCGCGCCGGTGTTACGTCAGGTGTTCCGAAGGCCTCTTGGAATAGCTCGGGGTACATCCTTCCGCCGATCCAGGTCTCGAGCGCGGCCGGGATGTTCTCGGCCAGCGCAAGCGGTTTCGATTGTTCGATCTGCAGCGCGGCCTGAGTCCAGTTCCTTCCGTCGTGAGCCATTTCCGCGGCCGAAAGCGGAGGACCGGCCGACTGACTCTCGAGGCCTCCCCACATATTCAACACGATCTCGTTCGTCAAGGGATCGCGGAAGACATCGAGCGCCCTGCCGTCCCAGAAGAGCCCGCTCGACGAGTATCCGGCGTTGAGATACGAAGGCGCCTTGCGTCCGGTAACCTGTTCGTTCATCCCGAATGTCGCTGAAATGCCGTACGTTCCGTCCTCATAATTGACAGGCACGCCGGCGGACCCGACAACATCGTCGTCGTTCCCGAACACCGCGTCAGGCCCTGGATTCAAGGAAAGCGCGTTACCCACGAGCGACCTGGGATCAGACCCGCCCGCTGCCGGCTGATGGCACGTTCCGCAGGCGACGGTCCTTGTCGAGGACAACTGTTCATCCCAGAAGAGCGCCTTTCCCAGGTAAGCTTTTGCAGCCGTTACGGGGTTTCCCGGAGGTGCCGGCGGCGGGTCGAGCGGGTTGAACGGACCGGGAGAGGTTTCGCCGATCGCCCTCGTGCCAGTATCGGAAGCGCTCGGGGCGCTTTGGTCCGGACCGTCTTCCGCGCGGACCCAGTAAAAATAGGTCTGTCCCGCGACCGGGCCGGTATCAAAGAAATAGTTCGCCGCAGTGGAGCCTACAATCGAAGCTCCTCCCACATTGTCGGTGGTGTTGCGAAGGATCGAATAGCTGGTCGCGCCCCATATAGTGTCCCAACGCAGACCTATCTTGTCGTTGTAATCATTGTCTGACGCGGTTACGCCGGTCGGGGGGTCGAGAGCCGCTCCGGCGGCCTTGACTGAACCGCCGGGCTCGGCACTCGTAGAAACGAGATAGAGTACTGCTGCGCCGAGGAACAAGACGGTGACGCCAAACTTCGCAGTGCGTACGGAGAGCGGAACGAGTTTCATACTTTAGACTTTGCCCGGAGGGGGTCCTGACCGGAAATCTTATTGAAATGGGAATGGACGGGTCCTTCACCCGGCCTGTGACGAAGGAAGGATTATAGTATACCTATGACAGATGGCGAAGAGGGAAGGGGCTTCCTGGAATGGACCCTCGAATTCAGGGAGCTCGAAGAGGCGGATCATCGGCTCCTGCTTGAATGGCTGCTTCGCCCGCACGTCCGGTTATGGTGGGACGAGGGCGAGCATACGATCGAAAAGGTTCGCGAGGCGTACGGCCCGGAACCGGGCGTGGGACGGTTTATCGCTGTCCTGAGGTCGAAGGAACTCGGGACAGACCGGCCGTTCGGATACTTTCAGCATTATCGGGCCGACGAAAACACTGTAGGCATCGACCAGTTCATAGGCGAGCCTGATCTTATCGGTAAAGGGCTGGGCACAAGGGCGGTTGCGGCGTTTACGGATATGGTCTTCTCGATGTTGGCCCCCGAACGGATCATTCTTGATCCTCATCCCGACAACGGGCGGGCGATACGATGTTACGAGAAGGCGGGTTTTCGGCACTGCGGAATTACTGCCGGGGACGGACGACAGCCGGCTTATTTACTGGAATTGTTAATAAACGATGTTCGAAATCGATGAGGTCACCGTCAGCAGGTTAACGTCTTCCGAAGCATCTAGGGCTCGTACGGCTGTCACTTCCGTATTCGGCGAGTCGGCTTCCGGAGAGCGCCTGTCCTCTTTTCTGAGCGACAAAGGCAACTACCTTCTGGTCGCTGAATCCGAAGGCTCCGTGGGCGGGATTTTGCTTGCCTACAGACTCGAGAGGATAAAGGACCAAGGGTTCAAGATATTCCTTTACGAGATCGAGGTTTCAGATGAAATGCGCAGATCGGGCTTAGGAAGGAGCCTGATTTCGGAACTGCTTTCCATTGCGCGCGCGGAAGGCGCCCGATCCGTTTTCGGGATCACCAACCGCACGTATCCCGGTGCTCGCGAATTTTATCTTGCGACCGGGGCAGTCATCGTCGGGGAGGAAGAGATCCTTTTCGCATACTCGATCTAGCTCCGGAGCCGCCGGTTGGTCTTTGGCCACTCGATGCCGTAATGTTTAATTTCGGGCTCACTGCGGAGTCAGGGTCCGGAAAGGACTTATTGTGAATAAGAAAATCGAAGTAATACCTCTCGGCGGTATTGGCGAGTTCGGGATGAACACCATGGGCATACGGTGCGGAGACGAGATGATCGTCGTCGACGCCGGAATGGGGTTCCCCGAGGAAACGCCCTACGGCGTGGATATTTCCATCCCTGATTACAAACAGCTCGAACAGTACAGGGACGAACTCGTTGCTCTGTTCCTTACCCACGGGCACGAGGACCACATCGGCGCCGTACCGTATTTTCTAAAGCGTTTCAACGTGCCGGTGTACGGATCCAGGCTGACCCTGGCGTTCGTCGAGAACAAACTTGAAGAACACGGGATACACGGAGACGTGCTGATGCACACGGTCGAGGCCGGCGACGTTGCCGAGGTGGGGAGTTTCGAGGTCGAGTTCATCAACGCCTCGCACTCGCTAGTGGATTGTTTTTCTCTGGCGATAAAGACCCCGGTCGGTACGGTGGTGCACACGGGCGATTACAAGATCGACGACACTCCGATTGTTGGCGACCCGTACGATCTTGACGCATTGAAACGAATAGGGGATGAAGGAGTGCTAGCCCTCTTCTCCGATTCGACAAACGCCACCGTGCCGGGCAAGACCCCGTCCGAATCGGATGTGATCCCGGACCTGGAGGAGATATTCGATAAGGCCCGCGGGCGTCTGATAATCACCACATTCTCTTCCTCGATCCACAGGATTCAGATCGTGCTCGACCTTGCCGAAGATTTTGGCCGAAAGGTATGCGTACTCGGACGCTCGATGATGGGAAATGTCGAACTCGCGGAAGATATGGGCTATCTGGAGATTCCCGAAGACCTCATCGCCGGACTGGGCGAAGCGCGCCAGATCGACGACGACGAGATCGTCTATCTGGTCACCGGCTCGCAGGGCGAATCAAGGGCCGTGATGTGGAATCTGGCGACCCAGAGCTACAAAGGCCTGACGATACAAGACGGCGACACGGTCGTACTTTCGGCGAGGATAATACCCGGAAACGAGCGGCGGATCTCGAAGATGATCGGCGCGATCTACAGGAAGGGCGGGAACATCATCGAAGAGAAACGAAGATTGATCCACGTCTCGGGGCACGCTTCGCAGGAGGACATAAAGATTCTTACGGAAGCGGCGAGGCCGAAATTCGTGGTCCCGATCCACGGCGAGTTCCGGATGCTATTCCGTCACAAGGAATTCCTGAAGAACCACGTCGGTTACAGTGACGAGAACGTGATCCTGGTCGAGGACGGAGATGTTCTGGAGCTGACAGCGAATTCTGCCGAGATTGTCGACCGGATCGAGCCTTCCAGGGTGTTCATCGAGGACGACGGATTCCGCGAGATCGATCTCGAAACACTCAAGGAGCGCAAAAAGCTCGCATTCAACGGTGTGGTCGGCGTTACCGTGACGCTCGACCCCGGCTCGGGCGAAATGGCGTCGGACCCCGTTTTTACGATGCAGGGAGTCGGCGGCATCGACCGCGCGAACGGATTCGAAGGAGAGGCGGCGGATGTGGTCGCCGATGCGCTCTCGGAACTCGGATCTGGCGCTTTAGCGGACATTCCCGCCTCGGAAGAGAAGATAAGGCTCGCCTTGAAGCGTTTCATCAGGCGGGCCGCGGGTTCAAAGCCTCTGATCATCCCGAAGATCGTCCGCACCTCCGACGGCAGGTAGAAAATATGAGCAGGCGCGCCGAAGACATTCTCAGGTCGGCGAAGCTAATAGTCTCGCCCGAAACCTTTCACGTCGTTTCGGTCGATCACGACCGATGGCAGGCGCTTCTCTCCGACCCCGAGCTCTCGCCGCGAATGGGATCCGAATTTCTCGTCTTCAAGGACAAGTGGGAGGTCACGATCGTAGTCGATGACTCAGATTTCCGGAATCTCAAGCCGGGGCTTGGAGAAGCCCTGGTCGAAACGAATTTCAGGCTTCTCAGCTTCGACGCCGAGATGGATTTCGACGTTATCGGGTTCATCGCCGCAGTGTCGTCGGTTCTCGCCGGTTCGAGGATCCCGATCCTGCCTTTTTCTTCTTTTCGCCGCGACCACGTTCTGGTCAGGCAGGACGATCTTGCAGCTGCGCTCAGGGCTTTCAGCGGCATCGTCGAAGAGGTCTGCTGAGGCCGCGGTCCTGCAAGCGCACCGCCGCGATCCGTTCTCGCGCCCGTTCCTAATGCCGCGGACATCGCGGCGCGAAATTTAATAAACTGAAGGACCAGGATAATGAAGAATTCATTTATTACAATGCTGTTTCTTGCGCTGGCGGGGCTCTTCCCGGCAACGGATGTAACGGGCCAGGTCACGACGGAAAGGGTCGAGGTCGCGCACTACAGGCAGTTTTGCGAGGGCGTTGTCCCGAAGAAGTGCCTCGTGATCAAACGGGATGGAGAGACGAAATTCAAGGCGGTTCAGGATGAGATCGCGAATTTCGACTTCGTGCCGGGTTTCAAGTACGTGCTGGAGGTTGAGATCGAGAGGGTCGCTGCGCCTCCCAGAGACACTTCCGGATGGATCTACAGTTTGAAGGAGGTCGTCTGTGGGACCGAGGTGCCGGATGCTGCTCGGGACATCGACCTTTTTGGCACAAAGTGGCGACTCACGAGAATGAACGGTGAGCCCGTTAAAGAGGCGAGCGGCGCGTGGATGGCTTTCGACGGCGCAAACGGAAGTATTTACGGCTACGGCGGCTGCAACAGCTTCGGCGGCGGATTTGAGATCGACGCGGATGTGTTCAGCGCGCCCAGAGTCGTATCGACCAAGCGGGCCTGCCTGATCGATTGGGGCGTCGAGGACGGTTTCTTCAAAGCGCTTGCCCAAGGAGGCAAGATCGAATCCGCAAGCGATTCGCTCATTATCAGAAACGGCGGCGAGGAGCTTCTCGCCTTTGTTCCCTACGAGTAGATCGGACCGCCGTTCAAGGGTTTGTGCAGGGGTTCCGGGTCGTATAGACTTGGGCCCCTGCATTCTTCTTTATGGCTGAAAGTTACTTCGAAGGAAAGACCGTGTTCCTTACGGGCGCCTCGAGCGGGATAGGCGCCGAGATGGCCGTGCAGATGGCGCGCAAGGGCGCGATCCCGGGTCTTCTGGCCCGAAGGGAATCCGAACTTGAGAAGGTTGCGGAATCGGTTCGAAGCGCAGGGGGCGAGGCGAGGGTTTTCTCGGCGGACGTCACCGATGCCGGCGCGGTTCGCGCTGCAGCCGATGAGTTCCGTTATGAGTACGGCCGGATCGACATATTGATCGCCAATGCCGGCATCGGCGGCAACAATCGCGAAACGCAGATGGTTGACCCGGAAGCGGTCGCGAAGGTGATCAACATAAACCTGCTTGGATCTGTAAACTCGGTCGCTGCTGTGCTCCCGGAAATGCTCGAAAAGGGCAGCGGTCATCTCGTCGCGGTCTCCAGTCTCGCGGGCTACCGCGGCCTGCCGAAATCGGCCGCGTACTCCGGAAGCAAGGCTGGAATGAACGCCTTCTTCGAGGGCCTTCGCGTCGATTTCGGTCCGCGGGGGATCGATGTCTCGGTAATCGCACCGGGATTCATCAAGACGCCCCTGACCTCAGGAAGGAAGACCAAGCTCCCATTCCTTCTCGAGACCGAAGACGGCGCCGCGAGGATCGTCCGCGCGATCGAGAAAAAGAAGAAGTTTCACGCCTTTCCCTGGCAGCTCGCCACCATCGTCCGTCTTGCAAGTTTTCTCCCGCCGTCCCTCTACGACCGGTTTGCGGGTAGTGCCAGGTACCGCGAGTAGCCCCCGCGGGTTTTGACGATGCACCCGAAAAGTCGGACAATGCCCGTGTCGAGTATTAATCGTCCGGCTCCCGCACTTTTCGTATGGACCTTCTTCAAGCGATCATCCTTGGCATCGTCCAGGGCCTGACCGAGTTCATCCCCGTAAGTTCAACAGCGCACCTTGTTTTCGCGAGCCGGTACACAGGCATCTACGGCGGGAACCCGGAGCAGATCACCGCCACAATGGCCGTGATCCAGCTTGGGACGCTGGCGGCTGTTTTCGTTTACTTCGCCCAGGACATCTGGAAGATTTCCACGTCGTTCATACGCGATCACGTCGCTCTCTTAGGCGGAAAAAGAGAAGAGATCGAAGGCGAGAACAAAAAGCGCCCGAAGTGGCTTTCGGACGAGTCTTGGCTGGGTTGGATGATCGTCGCGGGCTCGGTCCCGGTCAGCATCGTCGGCCTTGCCTTTAAGGAAACGATCGAGGGCGCGGTGACAAAGGACCTTTGGATCATCGCCACGATGCTGATTTTTGTCGCGGTCCTCCTGCAGATCGCCGAGTATTTTGGTAGGCAAAGGAAAGGTATAAAGGAACTTGGGATCGGCGAGGCCCTTCTCGTCGGGAGCGCGCAGGTACTCGCTCTGATGCCGGGGGCAAGCCGGGCGGGATCGACGATAATGGGCGGGCTGTTCGCCGGGCTCTCGAGGGAGGCTGCGGCGCGGTTCTCTTTCCTGCTGATGATACCCGCGATCACCGCTAGCGGCCTTCTGGAACTCGTCGAGGCGTGGCACATTCTCCCTGAAGGGAGCTTTGTTCCGCTCTTCGCGGGAACGATCGCGGCCGGCATTGTCGGCTACCTTTCTATATGGTTCCTGCTCGCATTCCTTAGGAGATATTCGACGACCGTATTCGTCATTTACCGGATCGTCCTTGGAGCCGCCATTCTCGTATTGTTGTGGCAGGGAGTTCTCAGCGCCCGCGTGTAGCTCCGCGCTGACACCTTCCGGGCACATCACCGCCTCACCCTGGTGAATTATGAAACGCTGGATACAAAAAGAACACGACCTGGATCTTGTGCGGGCCTTTGCCGAAGAGACCGGCCTTTCGCCGCTTGTCGCGGCGCTTCTCATTGCCCGCGGGCACGGAGATGCTGAATCTGCGGAACGCTTCCTCAATCCGTCCTTCGACCATCTGCACGACCCATACCTTTTGAAGGATATGGACAAGGCCGTCAAGCGAATCATTCAGGCGGTCGAGGGCAAGGAGAAGATACTGATCTGGGGCGATTACGATGTCGACGGCACGACGGGCACGGTCGTGCTCAGGAAGGCGCTCGAGATGATCGGAGGCGAGACGGGTTTTCACATTCCTCACAGGTTCACGGAAGGTTATGGGCTCAACATCCCCGCGCTCGAGGATGCCAAGCGGGACGGGTTCTCGCTCGTTATCACCGTCGATTGCGGGAGCACATCGTTCGAGCCGATCGCCTGGGCCAAGGAGCACGGGCTGGACGTGATCGTCACGGACCACCACCTGACGAAAGATGAGGGCCTCCCGGAAGCATACGCCGTCGTTAATCCCAACCGTCCCGACTGCGATTACCCTGACAAGAACCTCGCCGGCGTCGGCGTCGCTTTCAAGCTCGCGCACGCGCTTTTGCGGGAGAAAGGTAAGGAATCCGCCGTCCCGCATTTTCTGAAGGTCGTTGCCATCGGCACGATCGCGGACGTGATGAAGCTTACGGGCGAGAACCGTGCGATCGTCGCGGTAGGGCTTGCCGACCTGCCTTCGACGGTGAACTACGGTCTGCGGGCGCTGATAGAGGTTGCGGACTGCCGGGAAGAGATGACGAGCTACGACATAGGGTTCCGCGTCGCCCCCAGGATCAATGCCGCGGGAAGAATGGACGCGGCGCGTCACGTGGTCGAACTGTTCGAGGCCGTCGATTTCGGAGGCGCTCGCAAACTCGCGGAGTATCTGAATCGAAAGAACATAGAAAGGCAGAAGCTTCAGAAGGAGATCACCGAAAAGGCGATGATGTCGGTGCTCGAAAGCGGAGGGACGAAGGCGAGGTTCGTCGTCGCCCACGGCAATGACTGGCACAGGGGCGTCATCGGCCTCGCCGCCTCGAAGATCGCCGAAAAACTGCACAGGCCTTCGATCGTCATTTCGGTAGAGGACGGTATGGGCCACGGCTCGGCGAGAAGCATCTCGGATTACCATCTGCTGAAGGGCCTGGACACCTGCGCCGATCTTTTCGAGACCTACGGCGGGCACGCCGCGGCGGCGGGAATGCGGATCAGGCCGGAGAATATCGAGGAGCTTGCAAAGCGGCTCGACGTGCACGCGACCGAGAACCTCTCCGAAGAGAGCCTTGTTCCCGAGGTCCGGATAGACGCACCAGTCTCGAGCGCGACTCTCACGCTGGAACTGACGGAGGATCTGAAGAGGCTCGAGCCGTACGGGCAGGGAAACCCGAAGCCCGTCTTCGCAACGCCGGGGCTGACGCTCGCCGACGATCCGTTCGTTATGAAGGATAAGCACCTGAAGCTGAAGCTCCGCGACCGTGAGGGAAAACACTTCGAGGTCGTCTGGTGGGACGGAGTGGAGCGCTCATCCGGCCTCGATCTGGCAGTCGGGAACGCATATGAGCTTGCGCATACCCCGGAGCCGAACACCTGGCGCGGGACCACGAGGCTGCAGCTCAATCTCAGGGACATAAGGCCGATGTGACCGCGAAAACCGCCGGTTTTTGATATAATCCAAAGCACTTACGGACTCTCCCGGAGAATCGACAGCGAGCGTTTCGGGCGTGATTCCCATCCGAAGGCGGAACCTCATTCTCAATGATCTTTCCGGCGGGAGTGCCGGTTTTCAGCCGAGTGACTGAAGAAAACAAGAACGATCTCGAAAAATATCACTTGAGGGCGCGCCTGCCTTACATCCTGCGCGGCGTCGCCCTCGTCGGCGTTCTTGCCGCCGTGCTCGCGGTGGCGATCGGATTTTATCTGGGCAGCTTCCGTCAGGAGTTCCGCATGAAGTCGCTTCCGACAACGCTTTCCGAGAACGTGGTCGCGGTTGTCAAAGGCTACGAGCGGAAGGAGTCGGAGAACTCGGCCCTTAAATACGTGATCCGCGCCGATAAGGCGACGACCTTCGACGACGAGCATCAGGAACTGGAGAACGTGTACCTGGAAGTTTATGCCGATGGTGACGTCTCGCGGTCCGACAAGCTTCGCGCGGACAAAGCGATCTATGTCCCGGATGCGAAGCACAGCAAGGATTTCAGGATCTTCTTCGCCGGAAACGTCGTCATCGACACCCGCGACCGCCTGAACGTACGTACGGACCAGCTTACCTACACAAAGGCGACGGAAACCGCCGATGCAGAGGAGTACCTTCAGTTCGTCCGGGAGAACATTTCCGGGAACGCCGTCGGTGCCGTCGTAAAGATCGAGGAACAGACGCTCGAGCTTCTGAGCGAGGTCGAGATCTTCGCAGGTCCCGGCGAGCCCGGACAGGACTTTTCCCAGCCTGATCTCAAGACGGCCGAACTAAAGGCTGGAAAGGCGTTTGTCGACCAGGCGGCGGGAATGATCGACCTTACAGGGAATGTGGATGTCTTTGTGATTCCAAAACAGGGAAACCGAGATCTTGAGAGGCCCACGAGGATAACCGGTTCCACTGCAAGGGCCTTTCTTGAAGAGAAGAGGCTTAGAAGGGTCGAGGTGAACGGGAACACGAAGGTCACGCAGGAGAAGGACGCTTTCGGCGGATATACGAATGCGACCGCGAGGAAGATCATCGCGCACATCGACGAGGGCCTGACCGGGCTGGACCTCGAGGGCGATGTGCGGATCGAGTCCGCCTCGGCCGGGGGACGGCCCTCTACGATCACTTCGAACACCGCGGAGTACGAAACCGCCGGCGAGGTATTCGAGCTTGACGGGAACGTTCGGATCGATTCGGTCTCGAACGGTCGCAAGACCGCGATCACGGCAACGCACGCGCTTTATCGTCAAAAGGCCGGCGAGGTCTTTCTTTCCGGCGGCGCGGCGGTTTCACAGGGAACCGATACCGTTAGCGGAAGCCAGATCAGCGCATTGCTTTACCCGGACCGTTCCCTTAGATCGGCGGACGTTCTCGGCAACGCTTCCGTCCGCCAGGAAACGCCCGAAAGAAGATCGCATTTGAAGGCTCCCGAGATCCGCTCGAAGTTCTCGAAAAATGGCAACATCGCCAGCGCGGTCGCGCTCGGGGGCAGTGAGATCAACGTTTTTCCGATCGGGAAGACGGGGTACTCGAACTACAATCTCACGACCCGTTCGCCCGTCGAGATGCTGTTCAGCGTTGACGGGAAGCCGGCGGCGGCAAGCAGCCAGGGCCGTACGACGATCAAACTCACCGCGGCGGATTCCGGGCCGGACGCGTCCGACAAGATCATCACCGCCGATTCCGTGAAGTCAACATTCAGGGTCGGGTCGGACGAGCTCGAGACCGCGGAAGCGAAGGGAAATGCGGAACTTCTCATAATCCCGAAAACCGTCTCGACAGGAAAGTACCGGACACAGATAAACTCGCCTACGTTCGTTTGCGATTTTTATGCGGCGAACAATGCCCGCTCCTGCACAGGGGCGGGGAGGTCCACGGCGCGCAGGAAGCCGGTCTGGAACAGGGGCGGATCGGACCAGTTGCTGAACGCAGACCGGTTTGTGGCAATCTTCGATCAGAAGACGCAGGATATCTCGACGCTCGAGGCCATCGGCGATGCGAAGTTTTCAGAAGGAGACCGAAACGGGATCGCCGAGAGGATCAAGTTCACCTCCGAAAGCCAGATGGCCAGCCTGCGCGGCGGCGAGCCCGTCATCTGGGACGACGCGGGGCGGATCCGCGCGAAAGAGATCGACTGGGACGTCAAGAACGACCGTTCGGCGATGGGCGGCGGCGTAAGCGCGACGTACTACAGGCAGCGAACGGACGCCGGTGCGACACCGTTTGCGGAAGCGAACTCCCCCGTTTTTGTTTCGTCAAGGTCAGCTCAGTTCGATCACAAGGCGGAGACAGCGGTCTTTACGGGAAACGCGAGGGCCTGGCAGGACAAGAACTACGTAAGAGGCGACCGGCTCCTGATAGAGCAGATGTCGGGAAGGTTCTATGCCGAAGGGAACGTCCAGAGCCTGCTTTACGACGCGCAGAGAACGACCGGTGCGAAGCGCACTTCGGTCCCGGTTTACGCCGAGGCGGGATCGATGCTCTATATCGAAGGCGACAGGCTTCTCCGATATCAAAAAGGCGTCGACATTCGCCAGGGCTCTGACCGGATCAAGGCGGGCTCGGCGTCTGTCACTCTGAACAGCCGGAATGAACTTGTCAGCACCGTCGCGGAGACCGATGTCGAGATCACCCAGCCCGGGCGCCGTGCTACCGGCAGCTATGCACGTTATGACGCGGTTGACGAGGTGATCGTCCTGAGGGGGAATCCGGCGACGGTCAGAGACGTGGAACGCGGATCGTCGCAGGGAAGGGAGGTTGTGGTGAATCTCAAAAAGAACCTCGTGACCGGCACCGGAAAAGGCTCGCCGAACGGAACCGGCCGGATCAGGTCCGTGTACAAGCTCAAAGACGGCGAGCGAAATTGAACTTTTCCCGCAACCCATTAAAATGAAAGGTCATTGGCCGAATATCGCCAGTCGCGGTGTTCGGCCATTCTGATACCGAACGCGGAAAGAAGACAGCCTGTGGAAAACGGTTCAAGCGCGAGAAAAGAGACTCTCAGGGCCGAGCATCTCCAGAAGACCTACGGCAAGCGCCGCGTCGTCGATGGCGTGAGCCTCGAGGTGTCGACGGGTGAGATCGTAGGCCTACTAGGTGCCAACGGCGCCGGAAAGACCACGACGTTCTATATGATGGTGGGTCTTGAGAGGACCGAACGGGGCGACATATATCTCAACGGCGAGAACGTGACGAAGCTCCCTATGTACCTCAGGGCGAGGCTCGGTCTCGGATACCTTCCCCAGGAGCCTTCGATCTTCCGGAGGCTCTCCGCCGAGCAGAACATCCTTGCAGTTCTCGAGACGATGAAGATGACCCGCGGGCAGAGGTTCGACCGTCTCGAGGAACTGCTCGAGGAGTTCGGCATCACCCACGTACGGAAGACCAGGGGCGACTCCCTGTCCGGCGGCGAGCGCCGCAGGGTAGAGATCGCCCGGTGCCTTGCGACCGAGCCGGAATACATTCTTCTTGACGAGCCGTTCGCCGGCATCGATCCGATCGCGATAGAGGACATACGCGACATCATTCTCTACCTTAAGGGCCACGAAATAGGCATCCTTATCACCGACCACAACGTCCGCGAAACGCTCGGGATCACCGACCGGGCGTACATCATGGCCGAGGGCCGCATCCTGAAGAGTGGCCAGCCTTCCGAACTTGTCGAGGACGAAGCGGTGCGCCGCCTTTATCTCGGCAAGAGGTTCCGTTTGTAGGGCCAAATTTTCACTTTTGCGATTCTTATCGGTTATAATACGGGTGCGTTTGAATATATCCCTCAAAGCCGCTCTCTTCGCAAAGAAGACGCCGGATACAGATGTCATCTCTTAGGCTAACTCAGAAACTGCAGCAAAAAATGGTGCTCACGCCTCAACTGAGGCAGCGCATTGAAATGCTGCAGATGACCACGCTTGAGCTGACCGAGCTGATCCAGCAGGAGCTTGACGAGAACCCGATCCTCGAAGAGGTGCAGACCGAAGAGGAGATACGCGAACTCGCCGAAAAGATCCTCGACCAGAACGCTGACGGTACCGAGCGCGAGTACGAGGACCCCGAATCTTCCGGCGAGTCCGAGTCCGACTGGGACGATTCAGACTATGAGGCGGGTTCGGCCGAGATGAACGGCCACGACGGCGAAATGTCCGATGAAACGGCTTCGGCGATCGAAGATTCTGTTTCGGGGGATTCGGACGAAGGCGATGGCGAGGATTCTTCGGACCCGTTCGAGGACGTGGACCTGGGTCGCGAGTTTCAGGACTACCTGGACCCCGGGTACAAGACCCAGGAATTCGAGTACAAGGAAGACGCGCCCAGCTTCGACCAGTTCCTTTCCGGTTCCGAATCCCTCTCAGAACATCTCGAATGGCAGCTCCACCTCCAGAAGCTTGACGAAGAGGTCGAAGCGGCAGCGGTCTGCGTGATCGGCAATCTCGATGAATACGGCCGGCTCAACGCGGATGACGAGGAGATCTGCGAGATGACCGGATGTTCCCTCGAGGCCGTCGAATCGGCGCGAAACGTCGTTATGCAGATTGAGCCGATCGGTTGCGGAGCACGTGATGTTCAAGAATGCCTCGTCGCCCAGCTCGAAAGCCGCGGCGAAGGTGACAGCCTTGCGGCGACGCTTGTCCGCGACCATTTCGAGGACCTTCAGCCGCACAGGCTTCAGCATCTCTCAAAGAACACCGGCTACGGGTTGGAGGAACTCGACGAAGAAATCGACAAGATCCGGGCGCTGAATCCGTATCCGGGCCGTGAGTACAGCGGCGAGAAGCCGATCTACGTCTCTCCGGAGATCTATATCGAGAAGGTCGAAGGAGAGTACGTCATATACTTCGCAGACGGGGGAAGCCCGCGCCTGAGGATCAGTCACAGCTACCAGAAGATGCTTTCGAAGGACGAGACCTCAAAGGAGACAAAGGACTTCATCAAGGGCAAGGTGCGGTCGGCGGTCGATCTCTTGCGGAACATCGAACACAGGCGGCAGACGATCTATAAGGTCGTCGAGTGCATTGTCAGACGCCAGACGGAGTTTCTCGAGCACGGTGTCGAAAAACTCAAGCCGATGATGCTCAAGGACGTTGCGGAGGATATAGGGATGCACCTCTCGACCATTTCGAGGGTCGTCAACCGCAAGTATG
Source organism: Aridibacter sp. (assembly GCA_035513035.1). Lineage (GTDB taxonomy): Bacteria > Acidobacteriota > Blastocatellia > Pyrinomonadales > Pyrinomonadaceae > Aridibacter. The sequence continues at coordinate 102,363 of DATKCW010000040.1, read as the reverse complement.
CACATACGCCGCAGGGGGTTATCGAGCTCAGGCGATTCTTCAGCGAGGGAATGATGAACGAGGACGGGGAGGAGGTCTCTACCCGGATCCTGAAGCTGAAGATAAAGAAGATGATCGAGGAAGAAAATTCGAAAAAACCCCTTACCGACGACAGGATCGCGAAGCGGCTGGGCCGTGACGGGGTCAAACTCTCCAGACGGACCGTCGCCAAATACAGGGACCAGATGAACATTCCGGGATCGAGAGAGAGAAAGATCCTTATCTGAGTCCCGGAAGAGTCCGATCGCGTTGTTGAAAACCAGACGAGGTGGACCAAATGAAATTCGAGTACACAGGAAGGCATATCGAGGTTACCCCGGCAATCAGGAAACACGTCGAGGACCATTTCTTGAAGATCGACCATTTATTCGGGAAGGATGACAATTACGCCCATGTCATCATCGAGGTAGAGCGGGGCCAGCATCGCTCGGAGATCGTGGTCAAATGGAGGAACCAGGTCCTTGCCGCCAACAGCTCGGAAGAGGATATGTACCTTTCCCTCTCACATTCGATCGGCAAGATCGAGAAACAGGTTCTCAGGCTCAAGAACAAGATCATCGACAAGTCGCACAAGGCAAAAAAGGTGGGCGAGGCGATCGCGCCCGCTCACGAGCCGGACTCGATTGGCTGAGTTCCAGGTTCAAAGTTCCAGGTTCAAAGTTCCAGGGATCAGGTTCCAAGTTCGACGTTCCAGATTCAGATTTCAAAGTTCCAGGTTCCAAGGATCAGGGATCATTGATCGATGATCGATGAAAATTGATCATTGTCTTGCGATGGCCCGTGAAACGACCAATCTGCCGACTATCTCGATACGCGAGTTCGTCGAAAATGCCCCCCGAAGTCTCAGTATCGAGGTGATCTCCGGCGAGCAGGGCCTCGATTCGAACCACATCGACTCCGACCGGATCCAAAAACTGGGTCTCGCGCTTGCCGGATATGCCCATTACATCCACCGCGGCCGGCTTCAGATAATAGGCCAGAGCGAGACCTCGTACCTGAACCAGCTTGTGCAGGAAGAGCGCGAAGCGGCGGTCAAGAACCTCGAACTCGGAAAGATCTGCTGCGTGCTTGTCACGAAGGGCCTGGATATTCCAGAGGTCCTTGCCGATGTGCTGGAGGACGGAGGGGTTCCGCTTCTGAGAACCGAGGCCGTCAGCTCGGTCGCGATCGCCGAGGTGTCGGCGTACCTTCAGAAACGACTTGCGCCCAGCATCACGCTTCACGGGGTTCTACTCGGAATGTACGGAGCGGGCGTTCTTCTGCTCGGTGAATCCGGAATAGGCAAGTCAGAATGCGCCCTCGACCTAATCACCCGCGGATACCGGCTTATCTCGGACGACTCGGTGATCATCAAGCGGATCGGAGACACGCTCGAGGGTAGCTCGCCTCCTCTTACTGCCGAGCACCTGGAAATACGAGGCCTCGGCATCCTGAACATACGCGACCTTTTCGGCGTCAGCGCCACGGGCAGTTCCAAGACCATTGACCTTTGCATCGAACTGCGGCGATGGGACAAGATGGTGGACGTCGACCGCCTGGGCCTGGAAACCGCCGAAGAAGAGATCTTCGGGATAAAGATGCCAAAATACGTGCTCCCGGTCAGTTCCGGCCGCAATCTTACGACGCTTGTCGAGACGGCGGTCCGGATCCATCTCTTGAAGGCGGCGGGCCACGACGCGGCGCGTAAGCTTATCGAGCGTCATTCCAGGGCCGTCGGCGGCGCCGCAGACGACACTTAAATGCCGAAGAACACTCCCAGTCCGGAAAAGCAGGAACGGTTCATCATCATTACCGGCCTAAGCGGCTCGGGTATGTCTTCGGCGACGAACGCCTTCGAAGACCTGGGCTACTTCTCCGTCGACAACCTCCCGATCACGATGCTTTCTCCGTTCGCGCGCCTTTTGATCCCGAATTCAGAAGGCCATGTCGCGATCGAGAAGGCGGCGCTTGTGATCGACATACGCGAGCGTCATTTCCTTTCGGACTTCTCGTCAGAAAGGAAGAAGCTCAAACGAAGAGGACTGAAACCGTACATCCTGTTCTTCGACGCGTCCGACAAAATCCTAAAACGCAGATTCAGCGAGACGAGAAGGCCGCATCCGGCCGACGAAGGCGGAGGCGTGGTTGAAGCGATCAATGCCGAGCGCGAGGCGATGAAAGAGGTTCGCGAACAGGCTGACTTGATCGTCGACACCTCGAAGCATACGGTACACACTCTGCGCCGGCTGCTCCTGAAGAAGTTCGGCGAGCTTGAAGAGGGTGTTCCGCTGCAGGTGCAGATCGTTAGCTTCGGCCACAAGCACGGCGTCCCGAGAGATGTAGATCTTCTCTTCGACGTCAGGCATTTGCCCAATCCGTATTTTGAGAAGAAGCTCAAACTGCTTCCGGGGACGGATCCGAGGATCGTGAAATTCCTCGATTCCCAGGAAGAAGTGAAGGAGACGATCCGAAGGTTCACGGAACTCCTCGAGTACCTTTTGCCGCTCTACAAGGAGGAAGGCAAGTCTTACCTTACGATCGGGATAGGCTGCACGGGAGGCAGGCACCGCTCCGTGATGGCCGCGGAAAGGATCGGCGAGTCACTGCGGAAGCTCGGATACGAAACTTCGATACAGCACCGCGATGTGGTGAAATAGCATTTTGGAGATCATTCAATGAAAACGATAGGCGGAGTAGTGGTTTCGCACGGACAGTTTGCGAACGAGCTTGTGTCTGCTGCGGAGCAGGTCGTCGGAGAGATCCCGCACGTGGCGGCGGTCTCGATCGGATGGCACGACAACGTGGACGTCGCCAAGGGCGAGATCGAGCGTGCGATCAAGAGCGTTTCGAGCGGCAACGGGGTCCTTTTGCTCACGGACATGTTCGGCGGCACACCGACGAACATCAGCGCAATGTTCATCAAGGAGAACGAGGTCGAGGTCGTCACAGGTGTGAACCTTCCGATGGTCATCAAGCTTGCTTCCCAGAACAAAGAGATGAGCCTCCTTGAAATGGCGGAACTGGTCGAAAGGCAGGGAAAAGAATCCATCTACAAGGCGGCGGACCTGCTCGATCCTCATAAGTCGAAAGCATGATCAAGGGGCAGGTAAAGGTGGTTAACAGGCTCGGGCTTCACGCGCGCGCGGCGGCATTGGTCGTCAAGCGCGCGGCCGATTTTGAAAGCTCTGTGATGCTCATCAGGGAGGACAAGTCCGTCTATGCCGACGCGAAGTCGATCCTGAGCGTGCTTTCGCTCGCCGCCTCAAACGGGTTGGAACTGGCGATTGAGGTCGAGGGCCCGGACGAGGAATCCGCGTTCGCGGCGATGTCAAAGCTTTTTGAAGAGGGTTTTGGCGAACTCTAGGTCTTCCGGGTTAATATCTGATTATGGAACTAGCAAAGTTGTACAAGCCGGGCGAGGACCGGCACGTCGGTCTGGTTGGGATTCCGCTCGGATACGGTGCGGGAAAACACGGAAGCGAGCTGGGAGTGGCTGCGATTCGGCTCGCCGAGTTCCTGGGCGACCGTGTCAAGGGCCACATAAGGGGCCTTGGGTACGAATTGACGGATCACGGCGACATCGAGATCGTCCAGCCTGATCTCGAGAATGAAGACGCCCAGAAGCCGAAGCATTTCAAGGAAATAGTCGAATCGTCGGCGAGGATGGCGGCGAAGCTGAAGTCGATCCTCGGCGAGGGGCACATACCAGTGATCATAGGCGGCGATCATTCGATCGCGGCCGGCACCTTCTCCGGGATCGCCAGCCATTTTCGCGAACAGGACCAGGACGTCGGCCTTATATGGTTCGACGCCCACGCCGATATGAACACACCCGAAACGTCCCCCAGCGGGAACACACACGGGATGCCGCTTGCGACTCTGCTCGGCTACGGCGCACGGGAAATGGTGGAGCTTGAAGCCTTCTTTCCGAAGCTCAAGCCGGAATACCTCGCGCACATAGGAGGCCGCGATCTGGACGGCGGCGAGCGCGAACTTATTCATAAGCTTGGGATTCGCGACCAGTTCTTCACGATGAGCGACATCGACCGCCGCGGTATGAACGTGTGCGTGCGGGACGCGATCGAGATCGCGTCGAGAGCGCCGGGCGGCTATGCCGTGACGTTCGACGTGGACATCATCGATCCGAGGTTCGCTCCCGGATCCGGCACGCTCGTCCGCGGGGGCATTACATACCGCGAGGCTCATCTTGCGCTGGAGATGATCGCCGAGGACGGCGGACTCCGGTCCTTTGAGATCGTCGAAGTAAATCCGATGCTCGACAGGAGCAACATCACCGCCAAGCTCGCCGGAGAACTTATCCTTTCGGCCCTCGGTAAGCTGATCCTCTAACGAAATATGGAAAAGATAAAGATCGGAGTGATCTTTGGCGGCCGTTCGGGCGAGCACGAGATCTCGGTCCGGTCCGCCGCGACTGTGATCCGCGAGATCGACAAGGACCGCTTCGAGGTGACGCCGCTGGCGATCACGACTGACGGGAAGTGGCTGAACCCGCTCGAGTCGGCAGAGATGCTGCCGGAAACGGCCCGCGAGGCGATCGGACGCGACCTTTCGGGATTCGAAGGACGCCGCGTCGCGCTTCTGGGGGACACAGCTGTCGGCGGGATCATCGTTTTTGGAAACGGCTCGGAGCCCGCCGAAGAGGTTCCTCTGGACGTCGCGTTTCCGGTGCTGCACGGGACTTTCGGCGAGGACGGAACCATCCAGGGCTTGCTTGAGATGGCGGGGATCCCGTATGTCGGCTGCGGAGTGCTGGCTTCCTCGTGCGGAATGGACAAGGTGTTCATGAAAACGCTTTTCCGCGATGCAGACCTGCCGCAGTGCGATTACGTCTGGTTCCTGAGGGGAGAGTGGGAGGACAGCCCTTCGGCGGTGACCGAGCAGATAGAGGCGAAGCTGGGCTTCCCCTGCTTCGTGAAGCCGGCGAACCTGGGCTCATCGGTAGGCGTGTCGAAAGCGGAAGATCCCGAAAGCCTGGGCGAGGCCATCCGGCTTGCGGCGGAGTACGACCGGAAGATCATCGTCGAAGAGAACCTCGATATGCGCGAGATCGAATGCGCGGTGATCGGCAACGACGAGCCGGAAGCGAGCCTGCCCGGCGAGTACATCGTTCTTGACGAAAGCAAGCGCTTTCTGGATTACGAAGAGAAATACTCCGGGACCGGAAACAATGAGTTTATCGTGCCGGCGAGGATCGACGAGGCATTGACCGAAAGGATCCGCGAGATGGCGGCGACGGCATTCAAGGCGGTCGACGGCTCCGGATTCGCGCGTGTGGATTTCTTCCTGAGGAACGACAACGGCGAGCTCCTGATCAACGAGATCAACACAATCCCGGGCCTGACGGACGCTTCCGGATTCCCAAAGATGTGGGAAGGAACGGGAATGCCGTTCACGAAAGTCATCGACCAGCTTGTGGAATTGGCATTCGAGAGAGCGCAGGACAAAGCGAGAAACCGTACGGATCGCTAATTCTCTTTGAGTCTTTTCAGTCCAGTTTAGAGCAGCGCTGAGCGCTGCCCGGGCCGCGCAATGCGTGGCCAAGACCCTCCATCCCTCAATACTTAGCCGAAACTCCGTTTCCTTCTAACAAAGAAGACTTTTACTGTTTCCCCTGTTTGGATCGGTCTCCGCTTCTTCGGTTCCAATTCCTTTTTCTCACCTAAGAACCGCAAACATGCCGGTATTGACGTAACGGACCGCAACGGCATCTTTAAAGTGTGCCTCTGGAAACTTGTTGTGATTATTCTACTTGTCAACTTTCTGAGAATACGTCTTCGTACCGGACTTCCCGGGCAGAATATCGGCTCTGAGGTGAAAGACTTTCACGCTTTCGATCAATTCCCAGCCACCCGGCTCTCTTGAATAGATCAAGTAAAGGGCATCGATCCAGTAACGGTCCTTCTTGAAAAGTACATACAACAACGCCTTATCGCGCTGTGTGTTGTAGGCGACTCCAGAAAAGGAAGCAATGCCACTGATAAGCGGATACTTCTGATGGAATGCTTCCCATCCGCCGCGGACTTCAAGGCCTTCGAGTTCAGAAAGATCCAGGAGGCGGTATTCAAACTCGTCACCTAATCCTGGAAGAATTTTCACGCCGGATTCGGGAATCTTCGTAAAGCTGTCACGAAAGCTTGGATCCTCCTTCGAAGTCCTGGATTCGCTCCAGAAGTATCCCAAGCTGTATGCGCAACCTCCGGAAAAACTGAAAGGTTCGGTCTCATTCGTTATCAGCACTGGTAGGCCCGGTTCGAAATAGCCCAGATCAAGAAGACTCCGTCGGTAGATCTCATGATCCTCGTCTGACACTTGGTTTTGACCTGGCACTAACGGGGCGAGGGCTAGCACCGCAAACGAGCAAAGGAGGGCGAAACTTCTTATCATCCGGTCAAACACAGCCAATCGAACAAGAATTGCGACGAATCAGAAGACAAACTGCAAGACCCTTAAGAGGGGAAGAAGCTAAAAAGGTCTGCTGGCTTCAATGAGATTTTATATCTACACTTCAAAATCATCTTCAATCCTGACTCGGCGCGTTATACCCTTCCCGGGCGCGGACCTTAAGGGTCCCGGGCGTGACCTTCAGAACTATCTTCCGCCATTTTCCGTCCTTTCGGATATCGGTCGGGTAGTAGCCGATCGTGTACTGGATCCCGAGCTCCTGCACGATGTTCTCGAACGCCTCCCGCATCTTTACGCCGCCCGGCGTCTCGATAAATCTGCCCCCCGTCTTTTCGGCGAAGTTCTTCAAGACGCCCCTGTTCTGCATCCGCGAGGTGCCGCCTGTGTTCAGCCCAGACATATCGACGGTGTAGATAGTCGCGTTCGCTTCGAGCGCCGCATCGAGCGCTTTCGAGGCTGAGCGTCCGCTGCGTGTGTCAGCACCGTCGGAAAGGACGATGATCGCCCGGCGTTTCTCAGGCCGCTCCGAGAGTTCCTGCGCCGCAGCATAAACGGCGTCGTACAGGACGGTCCAACCGGACGCTTTCAGATCGTAAGCTCTCGGATAAAGGTCGCGCAGGTTCGAAAATTCCTGCACAAGCGTGAGCTTCGAATCGAAGTTAAAGATCGCCGCCTGATCGTCTGCACGCAGCCCATCGAGAAACCGCATCGCCGCGGCCCGCGCGAGGCTGACCCTCTGCTCCATGCTTCCGGAAGTGTCGACGAGGATCACGGCAGCGAACGGCGTCTCCTCTGTCTCGAAGATCTCGATCTCCTGCAAGACCCCCTGTTCGGATACCGCGAACTGTTCCTTCTTCAATCCAAGGGAAGGCTTGCCGTCCTTGTCGGTCACCGTCGCGTTCATAAGCACGAGAGGGGTGTCGACCGTAATCACGTCTTCGTCCTGGGCGAATGCAGGGAAGGCCATAAGCGCCAGCAGACAGGCGGAAAACACGAAACCGGCCCTTCCGGAAAAATTGCGCTCGGACGGGGACTGCTTCATAGCTCGTTCAGAAGTTTTTTGAAAATTCAGTTGGTGAACCGGAGCCACTTCACGAGCTTCAGCACCGTATTCGAGGATTGGATCGCCACCGCGGAGATGCTGTGCCGGGTCGTTTTCTTGATCTCGCCGACGAGTTTTGCCGTGTTTGTGCTGAGCATTTCGATCGCTTCGACGACGCTGTTCGGTTTTTTCTTCTCGTCATCGTCACCGTCGTTGTCCGCGCGGAGTTCGTTCCGGATCTTGTCAAGCAGTTTCTCGGCTTCCGCGAGCTTTTCGCGATCGCCACTCGAGAGTTCCTTTTTCTCTTCGAACGAAGCCTTGATCTCGTCGGTAAGCTTTGCTAACTGTTCCGTACGGGCGACGAGCCGCTCGAAGTCCTTCTTCGTGTCCCGGATGCAGAGTTCGATCATCCGCTCTTTAACGTGCGGGCTCAGAGTCTCGCGGTGGGCGGGATTATCGATGTACGGACAGCGTTCGGTCTGCGCGGGTGCCGCCGACACAAGAATCCCCAAAAGCAAGGGAAGCGTCAGTTTGATCAGTTTTGAGAGGCTCAGTTCAACCATCCTTGAAGAATTGTTACGGCCTTCGGCCTTCGGCGTCAAGGTCCTTGCCCAGTATCGTCACGAGCTTCGAGAGGAATTCCTCCTCCGCGGCACCGGAACTGTCCAGGTTCGACCATTCGGAGAAAATACCGCTCTCTGACCTGCCCTCAACCTTGGCGGTCACATAGACGTTGTTCTTGATGCCGTCGATCGACTGTACCTCGACGGTCAGGGTATATCTGCCTCGGGTCCAGACCTGGTCCGTATTGGGGACTATAGCGTACCGGTTCAGTTCGGTCTGCGTGATGATCGCGCCCTTCGAGAAAACTAGCGACTGGGTGACGACGATCCCTTCGTTGAGCCTGGAGGCGGACTCGTCAAGGATCATCTTGTTCTCCTCAAGCAGGTTCACGACCATCTCGACAAGCACGTCCCGCCGCGAGTTCAACGGGTAAGGATTCGGCAAACGGTTCCTGACGACGGTTTTTCCGTCCCAGGTGAAGGTTCGCCGGACTTCGTTGCCCTTGGTTGTGTTGGTTTCCTTGATCGTCTGGGTCTGGGAATCGATGCCCTTTTCCTGGGCCGAAACGAGTACCGGAACCAGGAGTATAAGCGAGAGAAGGGCAAATGCAGACTTGATCATAGCTTTACCTTTGGCTGAGGAATGCCTTTAACAAATATATATTATCACGAGGGCGAACGGAACTTTCGATGGACCGATCCGGGGGCACGTTGCATCGGCGCCATTACTAGCACTTGGAAAAGTCTCGGCGCAGAAAAAAGAGGCCGCCTTCACAGACAGCCTCCTGAACCTACTTCAATTCAAGCCGGACTAATTTCCGTCATCGTCAGTCGGTGAGTCGATCGTGATGTTGTTCGCCCTGAACGTGGTCGAGGTCGCCCTCTGAAGATCGGCGAGCGCCTTGTTGTAGTCGGTCTCGGCGCGTATCTCGGCATTCCTCGCGTTTGTCAGAGTATTCTCCCTCTGGAAAAGTAGAAACGTTGTCGAACGACCAACTTCGTACAACTTTCGCTCTCCGGCAAGCTGTATCTCGGCGTTTTCCCTCGCTCGTCGCGCGGTAAGAACCCTCTCGCGAGCGGTCTCTACCGCCTGAACCGCGTTGCGTACCTCGGCGATGACGGCCTGTTCCTGCGAACGCGTCTGAGCGGCGATCCGGTCCTGCTGATATTGTGCCGCCGCGAGATTCGCCTTCGCCGTCTTGTTCCCCAGAGGGAACGAGAACGTCACACCGACCGAGTAGCTCCGCGTATCGTTCTTGAAGAGGTTCTGGAGCGACTGGCCGTAACCCCCAAGGAATCTGGGCGGCACAGACGGCTGAATGGTCACGCTCGGCACGACGATATCCGGGTTCAGGTTGCGCAGTTCATTCAGAAGGAACGCGCTGGTGCTAGTTGCGGGGTCTCCCGAGATCAAAGGCACCGTAAACGGTTCCGTCGCGCCCGTCCCGGTTCCGGAGAGGCCGATCATCGTGTAGTTGAAGTTCAAATCGACCTGCGGCCGGATCTGGTTCTTGAAGTAATCGATATCTATGCTGTTGATCTCGTTTTGCAGCTTGAGCCTCTGCAATTCTGGCCGGTTAGCAATGGCATCTGTGACCACGTTGTCGAGATTTATCGGGTCGTCGCTGAAGACGGGCGCGTCGGTAGGAACGAATGAGTCTGACCAAAGATCGGAGGTCGGCTCTCTTAGAATGAGCTGTTTTAACGAATTTTCAGCGATCGAAACCTGTTGAGTAGCCAGCAGGAGGTCGGATTCACGATTCGCGAGCTCTGTGCTTACCTCGGCGCGCGTAAGCGGAGCCGCCGCACCGGCCTCGATCCTTGCCTCGGCCTGCCGCAGGTTCTCCCTTGTAAGCTCAAGATTCGCCTGGCGGTTCTGCTGGTCGCGAAGCGCGAAGACCAGGTCCCAGTAAGCCCTCTGAACCTGCGAGATTATCTCGATCGTCCTGCGCCTGAAATCAGCGTCCGACTGTGCTATGACGTTCCGCTGGATCCTTACCTGCCTGCGTGTGTTGTCGATCGAAAGGTCCTTGAGCAAGGGCTGCGTGAACGTTACCCCGAAATTCGTCAAGAAAGTAGGGTTCAACTGCGAGAACGTGGAACTCGTCTCGTTGCGGACGCTGTTGAAGAATACGTTGAAGCTTCCGCCGCCTGCTTTCAGGGGCTTGAAGACGCTCGAGTTCACTCGGAACTCGTTGCTGCGGGTCACGCCAGAAAGATCGGCTCCACCGAGCGTGCTCGGCTGGGGCTGGACCGTGTTCGTGTAGTTGGGAGTGACCGTCAGCATAGGGTCGTAGAATCCGAGGAGCGAACGAAGCGTCGCTTCGGCGATCTTTACGTCGTTGCGCGTTACCTCGATATCGTTGTTGTTCTGCAGGGCCAGTTCGATCGCATTACTGAGCGAGAGCGAACGGGTCTGCGTCATATTCACCCCGACCCGCTTCGTCGCCGATCCGGGCACCGTCCGGTAGGCCGAAGGATCCGCCTTCGACGCGTCGGCGGCGCGCGGCGCGTTGGCCGTCGCAGCATCCGACCCTCCCGTGGTCCGCGCGATCTGAGGGTTCGTGTTCTGGGCGATCACTCCCGGACTGACGGCGAGCGCGAGTGCGAGCGGTCCGATCCGGCGTAGAAGAATACTTTGAGACGATCTCATTATTGGAAGGCTCCGAAAGTTAATGACTTAGAAAGATTTAGGACTGTAAAACTCAGGCTCTGATACGCTTCGAAAATTTTCTTTGTTTCATAAAAAGCGTTCATCGCCCCGTACGGAAAACGATCTATCGTACGTTTTTGAGGATAGGGAGAATGCTTTGAACTTTGCTACGAATTGATATATCTTTCATTCTTTTAATTAGCAACGTCGGAGGCAATTTTAGTATATGGGTATCAAAGTCGGCATAAACGGTTTCGGAAGGATCGGGCGCAACGTGCTCCGCGCTTCTCTCGGCGATCCGGATCTGAACTTCGTGGCGGTCAACGATCTGACCGATACGAAGACGCTCGCACACCTTCTGAAATACGATTCGGTGATGGGAAACCTCGAGCAGGACGTCTCGGCAGGTAACGGAACGATCACCGTGGCAGGCGACGAGTTCAGAGTGTTCAGCGAAAGGGATCCGGCGAACATTCCCTGGGATGAGGTGGGCGCCGAGATCGTGATCGAATCGACCGGAATCTTCCGCGACAAGGCGAGCGCTGGCAAGCACCTGCGGGGATCGGTCAAAAAGGTCATCATCTCCGCTCCCGGAAAGGACCCGGACGCCACGATCGTCCTCGGCGTGAACGAGGACGTTTACGATCCGGAGAACCATCACATAGTCTCGAACGCGTCCTGCACGACGAACTGCCTAGCGCCGGTTGCGAAGGTCATTCACGAGAATTTCGGCGTCGTCAACGCCCAGATGACGACCATCCACGCTTACACGAACGACCAGCAGCTTCTCGATCTACCGCACAAAGACCTCCGTAGGGCGCGTGCGGCGGCGCTTTCGATGATCCCGACCTCGACCGGCGCGGCGAAGGCCGTGGCGCTCGTGATCCCTGAGCTCGAAGGGAAGTTCGAAGGCATCTCGGTCCGTGTCCCCACGCCGAACGTATCGCTCGTCGATGTCGTGATCAATGTGGAGAGATCGACCACCCGCGACGAGGTGAACCAGGTGTTCAAGAACGCCGCGAACGAAGAGCTCGCGGGCATTCTGAGCTTCTCGGAAGAGCCGCTAGTCTCGATCGATTTCCGCGGAAACTCTCACTCGTCGATCATTGACGCGGACAACACCTCGGTACTGGACGGTACTTCGGTGAAGGTGCTTTCGTGGTACGACAATGAGTGGGGTTATTCGTGCAGGGTCCGGGACCTTGTGAAGTACATGGCGTCTAAGGGGCTTTAAGCGGCCTCTGAAACCGTACGGATCGTTTCGAAACGGCCTTTCGCGAGTGTTGTACTGCGAAAGGCCGTTGGACTGAAGGGCTGAAGACGATGAAGAAGAAGAGCATACGGGACCTGGATCTGAGGAACAAAAGGGTGTTCGTCCGGGTGGACTTCAATGTTCCGGTCAAGGACGGCGAAGTTGCCGACGACACCCGAATAAGGGGCGCGTTGCCGACGATAAGGCACATAATTGACAATGGCGGAAAGGCCATCCTGGCATCGCATCTGGGCCGTCCTGCAGGAGAGCCCGATACCGCGTTCAGCCTGAAGCCTGTCGCTAAGAGGCTTGGCGAACTGCTCGGAAGGGAAGTCATATTTGTAGAAGACTGCGTCGGCGTGAAGGCGGAAAGCGCGGTTAAAGACCTGGGAGACGGCGGAGTGCTTTTGCTTGAGAACGTACGGTTCCACGAAGGTGAGAAGAAGGACGATCCGGACTTCGCGAAGGCCCTTGCGAAACTCGCTGACGCGTATGTTAACGATGCATTCGGCACGGCACATCGCGCGCACGCCTCGACCGTGGGTATCACCGGGTTCGTCGAAGAATCGGCTGCCGGCCTGCTTATGGAAAAGGAGCTGGAAGTCCTTGGAAAGGTCCTGACCGACCCCGAGAGGCCGTTCGTAGCGATCCTCGGCGGAGCTAAAGTGTCAGATAAGCTTCCGGTCATTAAATCATTGATAGAAAAGAAGGTAGATAAACTGCTGATCGGTGGCGCGATGGCCTATACATTCTTCAAGGCGATGGGCTACACCGTAGGGAGATCGCTCGTCGAAAACGGGATGCTCGACACGGCGCTCGAGATCAAAAAGTCCGCGGAGGATGCCGGTATCACGTTCCTTCTGCCCACCGACCACCAGGTAGTGGATTCGTTCGATCCCCTGAACTCGAGGCGAATCATCCCTGTCGATTTCACCAACGCGGGGCTGGTCGGGCTCGACATCGGGACCGAGACTGCGGCGATCTATAAGAAAGCGCTCGAAGGAGCGAAGACGATAATATGGAACGGCCCTATGGGGATGTTCGAGGAGAAGCCTTTTGACGAAGGCACGATCGCGATCGCCAATGCGGTTGCGGAAGCGACTGACGCGGGCGCGTTCTCGGTCGTGGGAGGCGGAGACTCGGTCGCCGCGATCAATGAGGCGGGGCTTGCCGACCGCATCTCGCACATCTCGACCGGCGGGGGAGCAACGCTCGAGTTCCTTTCCGGCGAAGAACTGCCGGGAGTCGCGGCTCTTGAGGATGCGTAACGGTGAGGTAAGGAGAAGAAGATATGAGAAAACCCGTGATCGCGGGAAACTGGAAGATGTATAAGCTGATCGACGAGTCCGTGGACACCGCGGTCGAGCTAAGGAACCTGGTGTCGAATGCGGGGCACTGCGAGGTGATAGTCGCGCCCGTTTACACGGCGCTCAAGTCGGTCACAGACCGTCTCGAAGGAAGCAATGTGCGGGTCGCGGCACAGGATTGCTCGACTGAGGCGGACCATACGGCGAGGACCGGCGAGATCTGCGCCGATATGATCAGGGACGCCGGTGCTGCGCACGTCATCATCGGCCATTCGGAGCGAAGGCAGTTCAACGGGGAGACTGACGAGTCGGTGAACGCCAAGATCAAGGCGGCGCTGGGACACGGTCTTTCCTGCATAGTGTGCGTAGGCGAGGATCTTTCTCAGCGCGAGTCGGGCGAAGCTCAGAACGTCGTCGGAAGGCAGCTTTCCGGCGGGCTTTCCGGATTGACACTCGCTGACATGGAACGTATCATAATCGCTTACGAGCCTGTCTGGGCGATCGGTACCGGAAGGACCGCCACGCCTGAACAGGCTCAAGAAATGCATGGCTTCATAAGGCGCGCCGTCGCTTCAACGCACTCGAAGGAATGCGCCGACTCCGTGAGGATCCTTTACGGAGGTTCCGTCAAGCCCGACAACATCGCGGACCTGATGGACAGGGAAGACATAGACGGGGCTCTGGTCGGAGGAGCAAGTCTGGACGCCGGGTCGTTTGCTTCGATCGTCAATTACAAGTGAGTGTCCGAAGGGGAATCTGGTTTTGGAAACGTTTTTGTACATAGTATTTTTTCTTTCCTGCGTACTGCTGATCATCACGGTCCTTTTGCAGCCCGGAAAGACCGATGCCGGCGCGCTGTTTACCAGCAATATCTCGAGTTCGGCTCTAAATCCTCGCGGTACGCAGTCGGTGCTGTCGAAGCTTACGATCGCGATGGCGGCGATCTTTATGCTTTCGGCGCTGCTCCTGTCGCTTCCGGCGATCACGGGCAAGGTGTCTGTTCTTCAGACGCAGGGCGAGGGCGGACCGGCGAATACGACGGAAGGAGCGGCGAACACGAACGCGGATAACACGCAGAATACGGCTCCCGCGAACACTGCGAACACGCAGGGAGCTACGAACGCTTCTTCAAATAGCGAAGTGAAGCCTGCGGAAGAGAACAAGGCTGAAGCCGAGGGCAAGGAATAGAGCAGCGGCCAGTAGCCTGCCTTTTTGAAAATCAAGAGCCGAGGTGGCGAAATAGGTAGACGCGCACGTTTGAGGGGCGTGTGGAGCAATCCGTGCGGGTTCAAGTCCCGCCCTCGGCACCATAGAAATAAGAGGAGACGCGAAATGGATCGCGTCTTTTTTTTGTCTGCAGACCGCTGCGATCGGAGAGCGACGTGAACCGCAAGAGCGCGGAGCGCGCAGAAAGGCGCAGAGATCGCAGAGATTGTTTTGGTTTGTGTTCGATAAGGAGTTGTTCAACGCGAAGGACGCAACGACCGCGAAGGGGAGATCTGATGACCGCGAAGCGACGACACACTATTGAGCAATGCTCATTGACCAATGACCAATGAAGAGTGCCGACTCCGCCCGGTCTTGAACCAGCCGAGAGTTCACACGGAATGCACGCCGCGAACAACGGAGGAAAAGATACAACGCGGGAACGGGGTGTAAGCCCTGAGAACCGGCCTTGCCTCCGGTTCGCAAAGGGTCGACGACCAGGTCATTGAAGATTGAATCGTCGCCGGCGATCGACAGCCTTATCGGTCGCCTCCTTCGTCGACCGCGCGGCAGAGGTGTCCGACCCGGCACAGCCGATGCTGGAAATCGAGGAGTGTATAATAAGCGTTAAAGAATCCATAAGATACAGGGTTGAGATGATGTATCCGAGGGCGGAATCTGTGCGAAGTCGCCCGAAACGACGATCTTGAGGATCGACACACACGGGGTCCGAATCCGGTTCACTCCCGGTCAGATCTTGAGAGATCCAGATATGTACACTGTGTCGTTTGGTGGTTTTCAAATCGAGACGCTTGAAGGCGACATCTCCGACCAGCCTGATATGGCGGCGGTGGTTAACGCTGCCAACGCCCAATTGCTTCCGGGCGGCGGTGTCGCGGGGGCCCTTCACAGGGCCGCGGGACCGGGCGTCGCAGAGGAATGCCGCCCCTTGTCACCGATAAAGCCGGGCGAAGCCGTGATCACGAGTGCGCACGAACTGCCCAATAAATTCGTCATCCATAGTTTGGGTCCGGTCTACGGGTATGACATGCCCGAAGAAGATCTGCTGTCCGATTGCTACGGCAACGCGCTTCGGTTGGCCGAAGAGAATGAGATCGATTCGGTCGCGTTCCCGGCGATATCTACCGGAGCGTTCGGCTTTCCTTTCACACCTGCCGCTGACCTGGCCCTACGGACCGTAAAGAATGAGATCCAAGGTCTTCGGAACCCGAAGCGGATGAGATTCGTGGTCTTCGGCCGCAAGGAACTTGGTATCTACGAAAGCAAGATAGCGGAAATATTCGATGATTGACCTGACCGCAACCTACACGGACCATTATGAGATAGCGATGTCCCAGGCCTATTTCGGGCAGGGCAGGACAGATGAGCGAGCGGTTTTTGATTACTTTTTCCGCGAATCCCCGTTCGGCGGCGGATATACAGTATTCGCCGGGCTGGATGTTCTTCTGGACGCTCTGCAGTCCCTGCGCTTCGACGAAAAGGATATAAAGTTTCTTCGCGAGCAGGGCCTGGCCGCGGACTTTCTTGGGTATCTGGAGAAGTTCCGCTTTTCAGGCGATCTATTCAGCAGCCGGGAAGGCGATGTCGTTTTTCCGGTCGAACCGATTCTTAGAGTTGAAGGGAATATCATCGAGGCGCAACTGATCGAAACGCTTCTGTTGAACATACTGAACTTTCATAGCCTTGTTGCCACAAAGGCCAGCCGGATCCGACAGGTTGCGGGCGACGACGCAGTTCTGATCGATTTCGGGCTGCGTAGATCGCACGGGCCGGGCGGTTATTACGCAAGCAGGGCCGCGGTGATAGGCGGATTCGATTCGACGAGCAACGTACGCGCGGGCCGGGATTACGGGATTCCCGTTTCCGGAACTATGGCGCATTCCTTCGTACAGAGCTTTGCCGACGAACTGTCGTCCTTCCGTGTGTTCGCACGGGAGCACCCCGACGACTGTGTTCTACTTGTGGACACCTACGACACCCTGCGCAGCGGAGTGCCGAATGCGATCAGGGTCGGACAGGAAATGCAGGAGCGAGGCCAAAGACTTTCCGGGATACGGCTGGACAGCGGCGACCTGGCCTACCTCTCAAAGGCCGCGCGGCGGATGCTCGACGAAGCGGGCCTCAGCTATGTAAGCATCGCCGCTTCGAACCAGCTCGACGAACACGTAATAAGGAGCCTGCGAGAACAGGGAGCGGCGATAGACGTCTACGGCGTCGGTACAAGCCTCGTGACCGGGAGTCCGGATGCTGCGCTGGACGGCGTGTACAAGCTCGCGTTCGCAGACGGAAAGCCGCGGATCAAGCTTTCCGAGTCGACGGAGAAGATCTCGGTGCCGTTTGCAAAGCAGGTCTTCAGGGTGCTGGACGAAGAGGGGAATTTCTGGGGTGCCGATGCCATCGCTCTTGACGATGAATCTGACATCGAGAAGATGCATCACCCGTCCGACCCCTTGAAATCGATCTCGATCGAAGGGCTGCGCCATATGCCGCTTTTGCACAAGGTGATGGAGAACGGCGGGCGGGTAAACGGCCCGCAAAGCCTTTCGTCGATCAGGGAGTATTCCCGGGAACGGCTGGCAATGTTGCCGGATGAGTTCAAGCGCTTTGAAAATCCGCATATCTACAAGGTCGGTCTGAGCGAGAGGCTGAAACGAGAGCGGGACCAATTGATCAAAGAGCAACGGGAAAAATGGAAACACTGATAATTATCGACGTACAGAACGACTTTATGCCGGGCGGTTCCCTGGCGGTGCCGGAAGGCGATGAGATAGTCCCCGTCATCAACGGGATCCAGTCCCGGTTCGATCTGATAATCGCCACCCAGGACTGGCATCCGCCCGATCACAAGAGCTTTGCATCGAATCACGAGGGGAAGAACCCATTCGAGACGGTGGACTTAAACGGAATCGAGCAGACGCTCTGGCCTGACCATTGTGTGCAGGGCACCTCGGGGGCCGAGATGCATCCGGATCTTGATGTTCACCGAATCGAGGCCGTCTTCCGCAAGGGGATGGATCCCGAGATCGACAGCTACAGCGGCTTTTTCGACAATCGCCGGGGGAAAAGCACGGGCCTGACCGGCTATCAGCGGGAAAAGGGCGCGGAGCATCTCAATTTCTGCGGGCTCGCGGGCGATATATGTGTTTATTACTCGCTGATGGATGCGTTGCACGAGGGGTTCAGATCAACGCTGGTAGAAAACGCTGTCCGGGCTTTGGACAGATCTGATTTTGAAAACGCCAAAGCCGCGATTGCCGGGCGGGGCGCGGCGATAGTAAATCTGTCGTGACGGCCTTTCCGGTCCGGAGCCGCGCAGCGACGACAGATCATTGACCAATGAAGAGCGCCATCGGCGCGACAGGCTTGTAGCACGCTCCGGAGCCGCGTAGCGGCGACAGAAGAGTTCGGTGAGTTGTCCGAGTTGACCGGGTCCGCGAGCGTGCCGTTTTCAGCCCGCGCAGCGGGCGTCATAGATCAGCTCCATGTGGAGTGAAGCGGAACGTGGAGAAACTGGACCAAATCCGCTCCCAGCAGCTTTAGCGGCGACACTATCAGCTCAATGAGTTCGGCGAGTTTGCTGAGTTAACCAGGTTTGGCAAGAGGTAGTGGCGGGGCTTGTCCTCGCCCTACCTGCCATCAATATTCGGGACCGCTTAGAGCTCCGCTTTGCGCTGCCGAAGCCGTGCGAAGCGCGGCTGGTACTTGTTCCCTCCCCACCTGCCATCCAAGTTTCGGGACCGTTGCTAGCAGCGCTTTGCGGTGCTAGACGGTCGATAAGTTTCTTTTCCGCGGCTCCGCCGCCGGGCAGTGCGATAAGCCTCTCGATTACCGCAAGCCAGCGGTCCCTTTTTTGATCGGGCTTCGCCCGATCAACGCAGCGAGAATCACTGCTCTAAACGGGGGTTGATTTCATCTTCTAGATTTCAGATCGGGAATCCGTAAACGACATCCGGAGCCGGATCGCGGCCCCGGGGAAAGTTTCTATAGAGGAATATTTCCGTGTTTCTTCGGCGGGTTGGTGTCGCGCTTGGTCTGCAGGAGTGAAAGGGCGCGTATCAGCTTCGGCCTTGTCTCGGAAGGCTCGATCACCTCGTCGATGTAGCCGTGTCTTGCCGCCACATAGGGGTTCGCGAACTTTTCCTCGAACTCCGCCACTTTCTGCTTCCTGAGCGTTCCGGCATCCGTCGTCTCCGCAAATTCCTTCCGGTACAGCACGCCGACAGCGCCGTCGGCGCCCATAACAGCGATCTCTGCCGTCGGATACGCGAAATTGATGTCCGTCCGTATGTGCTTCGAGGCCATCACGCAGTAAGCGCCGCCGTACGCCTTCCTTGTGATCACCGTGATCTTCGGCACCGTCGCTTCAGCGAAAGCGTATAGGAGCTTCGCTCCGTTGCGTATGATCCCCTGGTGCTCCTGGTTCACACCGGGGAGGAATCCCGGGACGTCTTCGAACGTTATAAGAGGAACGTTGAAGCAGTCGCAGAACCTCACGAAACGCGCTCCTTTTATGGAAGCGTCGATGTCCAGAACTCCGGCGAGATACGCGGGCTGGTTGGCGACGATTCCCACCGAATGGCCACCGAGCCTCGCAAACCCGACGACGATGTTCGGAGCGAAGTGCTCCTGCACTTCAAAGAAGTAATTGTCGTCGACCACCGTGTTGATGATGTCGCGTATGTCGTAGGGCTGGTTCGAAGAGTCCGGGACCATCGAGTTCAGCGATTCTTCTGTTCGGTCGGAAGGATCTTCGGTCGGCACGAACGGCGCGGGGTCCATGTTGTTCGACGGAACGAACGACAAAAGTTCGCGCGCGAGCCTCAGGCAATGCTCGTCGTCGTCGGCTGCGAAATGCGCGACGCCCGACTTCGTGTTGTGTGTCATCGCGCCGCCGAGCTCGTGCTTTGAGACATCCTCGTGCGTAACGGTCTTTATGACGTCCGGTCCCGTGATGAACATGTACGAGGTCTCGCGGACCATTATGTTGAAGTCTGTTATGGCGGGCGAATAAACGGCACCGCCGGCGCAGGGGCCCATTATGCAGCTGATCTGCGGGACGACGCCGCTTGCCAGCGTGTTGCGCAGGAAGATGTCGGCGTAGCCGCCGAGCGACACGACGCCTTCCTGGATCCTGGCTCCGCCCGAATCATTGAGTCCGATAACCGGCGCGCCGGTCTTCATCGCAAGGTCCATCACCTTGCAGATCTTCATCGCGTGGGTCTCGCTAAGCGAACCGCCGAATACGGTGAAGTCCTGGGCGAAGACAAACACCGGCCGTCCGTCGACGAGGCCGTGGCCGGTTAAGACTCCGTCTCCGTCGTACTTCCGATCGTCAAGGCCGAAATCGGAGGACCGATGGACGACGAACTTGTCGAACTCCTCGAAAGTGCCTTCGTCGAGAAAGAAATCGATGCGCTCGCGGGCGGACATCTTGCCCGCGGCCTTCTGTTTTTCAAGCCTTTCCTCGCCGCCGCCCTTTTCGGCAAGGCGGGACTTCTCCCTCAGTTGTTCGAGCTTGTCCATCTTGTCTTCGGAAGCCTTTGGACGCATAAGATCGAGTTTACCCCCGGATCATTGTTTTGCAAGCGTTTGCGTCCCTCAATCCGCCTTTCCCGGCGCGGATACGTCGATCGATGCCGTTGAATCGAAAGGGAATTTGCGCACTTCGATCAGGTGGACCAGCTCCTGAAGCGCATCGAGGGCGTTCAGGACGGTCAGTTCCGGATACCTGTACTTCTGCGAATTCGCGCGGAACTCTTCTCGGTCGAGTATTTCGTACGAGAGGTCCTCGCCGACGAGGATGTCCATATCGAGATCGACGTAATCGAGCTCGCGCTCGTCGCTAAGGACGGGCGGCTGGTTCACATTGCAGTAGAAGTTGCGGAACGCGCCATCCGGCTCGTGGAACCTGAAAACGCTGTACCATCGGTCGAGCCAATAGTATTCGACGGAGTGCGTACCCTTCTTTATATGGCCCAGATTCGGGTGCTTCACGTCCTGCGTGAACTCGCCCAGGAACGTCAGCAGCGCACCTTCGACACTGACCAGACGTGCGCTCCAGCTTCGGTGGAGGCTGAAGTCGAATTTCCTTGCGTTGATCTTGATCCGCTTATTTATCACCTACTTAGATCCAGTGACTTAAGGAAAGATATCAGGTGATTGTCGAACTCTTCCGGAGCTTCAAGGTTGGAATAATGACCGGCGCCTTCGATAGTTTCGAGCCGTGCGTCCGGGATTCCCTCAAGCAACTCGTTCGCAGCATCCAGCCCTGTCACCGAGTCGTCTTCCCCGAACATCAGCAATGTGGGAATCGATATCTCCTTCAGTAGAGGTCCCGAATCGGGCCTTGCAGCCATTCCGCGCAGCGCGCTGCAGACTGAATCTGAGGGCTGTTCAAGGACGATCTCGGCCAGATCCGACATCAGCTGCTCGTTGCCGTCAAGCGTTTTCTTGCTGACGAGATCGGGCAGCATCGATTCGACAAGGACGCCCGGACCTTCGGACTCTACTGTTTCGATCATTTGCTCGCGCGCTTCGCGTTTTTCGTCCGAATCGGCGCGAGCCGAAGTGTCGCACAGAATAAGGGCTTTGAACGAGAGGGGAAAGATGTCGTACAGCCTGAGAAGCACGTAACCGCCCATCGAAAGTCCGCAGAAAACCGCTTTCGGGATCCCGAGCGACGCGACCGTCTCCGAAACCTCCCGCGCCATGTACTCCATCCCGACGGTGGTCGGTCCGCCCTCTGAACGGCCGAAGCCCGTAAGGTCCGGCACGATGACGCGATACCCCTCCTCAGCCAGCGACGCGGCGTTCGATTCCCACATACGCCCGTCGAGCGGGAACGCGTGGAGCATCACTACCGGAAATCCGGAACCGTATTCTCTGAATGAGAGTGCCATCAGTCGTCTGAATCTTCGTTTCGTACCACAAGGACAGAGCAGGGAGCGTGGTGTACCACCGAATCGGAAACGGAGCCGAGAAGCAGCCTCTCCCAACGGTTGTAACCGTGCGAACCCACGACGATGATGTCGGCTTCGATCTCTTCGGCTTTCTCGACGATCCGGCTTTCGGGCGATCCTACGAGTATCTCCGTGCTGAACGAAACGCGCTTGCCTTCCAGGCTCCTTTCGATCAACTTGCGGGTTTCTTCGAGAACCGCTTCGGCGTTCTCGCGTGCGATCTTCTCTATCTCCCGGGTATTGGGTAGGTACCCCGCGTAGGCATCAAATGCCATGGGCACGGCCATATCGATGACGGTGATTACCAACAGTTCGTCACCGTTCGAGAACCTTAGATTTCCGACCATCTCGACGGCGGCTCTGCTTTCGGAAGTGCCGTCGGTGGCGAGTATCACTTTCATAGGCGGGTTCTCCGAGCACAATCTTACATTCTGGAAGGGGAAATTCGAAACAGAGCAACGCGAGGCGGATGTTTAGGGCGGCCAGGCCGACCCTTCATCTGAAGCCTGTTCCTTTGCGTCGCAGGGTTCGCACAGGTTTTGACGGATTCTTTCGAGTACGAGCATCGCGGTATTGCATTCGATCGGGCTCAGGCCTTCGAGGGTCGCCTCGTCGAGCTTCGCGATCGCCTCCTCCGCCTCTCTCCGAATGTCGCGGCCCTTTTCGGTCAGATGGATCCTGCGAAGCCTCTTGTCGCCGGGGCAGTGCCTGGATTTGACAAGGCCCTTTTGTTCGAGCTTTGCAACAAGTACGTTCACCGTCGGAGGAGCGACCCCGAGGTCCCTCGTCAGCTCCGCCTGGGACTGAGCATCCTTCTCCCACAAAGAAAAGAGCACGTTCGCCTGGCCCGCGTGGAGCCCAACGGCGGCCAGCGCCTCCTCAGAAGCGTTCCTGTGAGCGATCGCTATCCGGGAGAGAAGCCTGCTTATGCTCGTGTCCATACGACGTGCCTTTGACAATTTCATTAGCAGGCTCATAATATCATTATTAGCAAGCTAACGAAACTGAAGAGTGAACGGAGGGAAGGTATTAGTATGAAAACGACCAGAAAGATCGTGAAGACCGTTTCGCCCGAGACGGCGACTGACGGGGCGGGTGTGTTGCTTAAACGGGCTTTGGGGACGCATAAGTTAAGCTATATTGATCCGTTCCTTATGCTCGATCATTTCGGATCGGACAACCCCGATGACTACATCGCAGGGTTCCCTATGCATCCCCACAGGGGCATAGAGACCGTGACTTATTTGCTCCAAGGCGCGGTTAAGCACAGGGATTCGGAAGGTAACGAAGGAATTATTCGAGCCGGCGGCGTGCAGTGGATGACGGCAGGAAGCGGCATCATCCACGAAGAAATGCCGCAGATCGAGGGCGGAGGTCTGGAAGGATTTCAGCTTTGGGTGAATCTGCCTGCTGCTTCGAAGATGTTGAAACCTCGTTACAGGGAATTCAAGCGCGAGGAGATCCCCGTAAGTGAACCTTTTACAGGAGTTTCGGTCAGGGTTATCGCCGGAAGATTCGAGGAAACCGAAGGGGCGGTCACGGACCTGGAAGCAGCTGCCGGGATGTACGATGTCGAGATGCGGCAAGGAAAGTCGTTCGAGCACCTGATCCCCGAGTCCCACAATGCTTTCATATACGTTTTCAGGGGCTCGTGCTGCGTTGACACGGTCGAAGGGGCCGATTTGAGCTCGCCTGTGCTGGGATTGTTCGGGGAAGGTGGCAGTGTAAGTCTCAAGAGCGGCGAAGACGGTGCGCGGTTCCTCCTGGTACACGGCAGTCCGCTCGATGAACCGGTAGCGAGGTACGGCCCTTTCGTTATGAACACCCGGGAAGAGATCGCAACCGCTCTTGAGGAGTTAAGCAGTAGTTCATTTGTTAAGTAAGTGTATTAAGTCTGTAGTTAAGCGAGTTAAGGTAAATTAAGCGATGTCTAAGCGGTTCAAGTCGGCGGAAGACAGGATTAAGCAGGCGAGGAACAGGTTCCTTCGGCTTCACAAGATACTGATGGACTGGGACCGTGCGAGGTACGAGGCTCAGCACGGACCGCAGACCGCAGGAAAGTTTCTGGAAATGCTCCTAAGCGAACCCCGCTTCGAATGGCTGCGTGTGCTCTCAACTCTCATAGTCCGGATCGACGAGGCGTTCGACCTTGACGACGGCGTATCGATGGAGATGCTTGAGGGTTTTCGTCAGGAGATCAGGGACATATTTGACGAAGCTTCCGGCGAATACGGTGATTTTCAGGAGTGTTTCCGCGAAGCATTGCCTTTGATGGACGAGGTCGGGCGTCTGCGGGAAGAGATCCTTGCGAATGTGGATTGGGAGTACTAGAACCGAAGTCCGAAGAGGATTTTCCGTGTCTCGCTTCGTACATCGCCCGCAAGATACGATCCCTGTCGAGCGGATCCGGCGCCTCTAAACCGATCGCCCGACTGTCGTTCAATGAACGCGCCGAAACACCGAGAACCCCGCACCAAGGAGCTCTTTTCTTCGAGATCGATCATCTCGGGACCATATTCCCGAATTCTATTGGTATCCGTAGACCGGCTCGGACGGGGCTTTCATGGAGTAGGCCAGGGCGATCCCGGAATAGTACCTCTTGTAGTAACCGAGGCTTCGGAATTGAAATGAAACGAAAGCAGGGTCCATTACCGTAAGGACCGTAGCCAGGCCATCGATCCCCGTCGACGCGACGATCACATTCATATGGTATCCGTTCACTTCCGGTTCGTAATATCCCACAAGCACCGGGCTTCGATCGAGCATCGTGTCGAGATCCGACGCACTCAGCTTGTCGTTCTTCATCGTTGTGTACATCAGGTGCCACTTGGGATCGTTGAAGAGTTTGAACAGGCCTTTTTCTGTCAGCGCCCCGTAGTTTGCATCATCGGTGTGGTGCGTCCACTGGTCGTACATCACAAGGATCTCGGCGTAATCATATTCGTGGTTTCTGACGGCCTTTAGCCACCAAGACAAAGAAGCCGCCCAACATCCGTTGGGGTCATCGCCCTGAGAGATCGGCGGTATTGCCATATGTTTAAAAGCCATAGCGCTTATTTAATTTCCTCCTGCAAGCCAGTTTGGGCGTAGAGTCTGAGAGCAGTGGCGCGGTCGAGCGCCGTCTCACTCGAGCCCTTATCCGGTAATGCGAAAAAGGACGTTCGCAGGTAGCATTTTTTTTTTGCGTAAGTCGTTTCAGAGGGAGTTCAGAGGCAGGTCGCTCATAAAAAAGGCCGCGCAGAAGTGCGCAGCCTCTTTCATTTTCTTTGATCAGGGAAGCCGGTCAATCGCGAAAGTCCATTCACGATTCACCATACAAACTCCCTACTCCCTTCCACTCTTCTTCCAGTCAGCAAGGAATGCGTCGAGGCCCTTATCAGTGAGCGGATGCTTGACGATCTTCTTAAATACGGAGAATGGAACAGTCGCTACATCGGCACCCGCCAGAGCGCTGTCCACTATGTGCATAGGGTGCCGTATGCTTGCCGCAAGGACTTCCGTCTCGAACCCGTAGTTGTCATAGATCTCGACGATCTGACGGATCAGCTCCATACCGTCCTGCGATATGTCGTCGAGACGACCTATAAACGGCGAGATGTATCCCGCGCCGGCCTTTGCTGCCAGCAATGCCTGGCTCGGCGAAAAGCAAAGCGTCACGTTGACCTTTATCCCTTCGTCGCTGAAAGTCTTCGTCGCCTTCAGGCCGTCCCACGTGAGCGGGCACTTGATGACAACGTTGTCGGCGATCTTCGCAAGGTCTCGGCCCTGTTCCAGCATGCCCTCGTAATCGACCGCGGTCACCTCTGCCGATACATCACCGTCCACGATGTCGCAGATCTCCTTGATCCGTGTCTTGAAATCGACATCGCCCTCTTTTGCGATCAGGGAAGGGTTGGTGGTGACCCCGTCGAGAAGGCCCAGGTCCGCGGCTTCGCGGATCTCGTCCAGATCAGCCGTGTCAACAAAAAATTTCATTGTTCGCTCCGTTATTCTTGGTTATTAAAATCCGTTATCAGATCGTTTTCCGTAAGGTGTCACAGCGTCTCCACAGGGTTCGAGACCGATCCAACGCTCTCTATGGACACCTCGCAGACATCACCTTCGTTGAGCTTCGAAACACCCGCCGGAGTCCCCGTGAGCACGAGGTCGCCAGCCAGTAAGGTCATTTGACTTGAAATGTACCGTATAAGAAATGGAATATCAAAGATCATCTCCGAAGTGCGTCCGTCCTGGCGGATCTCGCCGTTCACATTCGTCGTCACCCTCACATCAGAGACATCCGTTTCCGTTTCTATCGCCGGACCGACCGGGCAGAAGGTGTCGAATGACTTGGCCCGTGTGAACTGCACGTCCTTTTTCTGCAAGTCTCTCGCGGTGACGTCGTTTGCCGGCAGATACCCGAATAAATAAGAGAGAAGGTCCTCGCCGTCGTCAATAGCTCGACAGTTGCGTCCGATAACGAACGCAAGTTCGCCTTCGTGCTCAACCCTGGAAGATTGAGAGGGAAGCCGGATCGCCTCTCCTTCCGTGCACAGCGCCGAGGGAGCTTTTAGAAAAAGCAGGGGCTCTTCGGGCAGCGGATTGTTCAGCTCGTCCGCATGTTTTGCGTAGTTCCTTCCGACGCAGACGATCTTCGATGGCCGCACGGGTACAAGGAATTCAGCCTCGGATGCGGGGATCTCATCCGACATTTCAGAAGGGACCAGAGGATCGCCTATAAGCCAGCGAGCGGGGAGCAGCGCCATCGATTCGCCCCTGATCTCACCGTACCTCTCGACCGTTCCGTACCTGACCCTGCAGATCTTCATATTTAGAATGCCGATTCGGAGACGACTTCGGACGGTCCGCTGACATTGCCCTTTGTGTCCACGGCCCTTACGAAGTAGTAGTATGTGACACCCTGAGTCACGTTCCGGTCCTGAAAGGTCGTGACGTCGAGAAGCTCCGGCGTAAGGATCTCCCACTCATCCGGATTTCTGTCCGGATCCGTGCTGCGAAAGACCCTGTAACCCGCAATGTCTTTTTCGACGTTGGCCGCGAAGAAAATGGAGATCGTGTTCGGTGATGCGGCGATCGTCAGAGCGTCAGGCGGGGAAGGCGCGAACGTATCCACCGGCTCAATGCTCCGCTTCTCCGAATCGAGGCTTTCCACCTGTTCGGCATTCGAACCGAGTGAGACCGTCCGGACAAAGTAAGTGTACCGCTCTGAGAAACTGAAGAATTCGTCACGGAACACGGAATCGCCGATCGGGGCGGATTCATTCAGTCGTCTCGTTTCGCCTTCCGCGTTCGTCCTGTAAATGTTGTAGCCGATGATGTTCACGGGCGTCGTGCCGTCGACGTTCGACTGGGGGGCCTGCCACCGAACGGTGACCGCCTCCTGCGAGAGCTCAAGCGACACATCCGTCGGCACCCTCGCGACCCTTGCTGTCGGTTCGAGAAGCAGGAAATTGGAGAATGCGGCTCTCTGACCTTCGTAGTTCACGAATCGGATCGCGTAGCGAAGCCTGACTGGCTGTCCGGCGAACTGCAGCACGTCCGTATAACTCTTTTGTTTCAATGCGAAATCGGAATCTTCTATGGGGACCGATCCGATCAGAGTGCTTCTCGACGCGAATTCTTGTTCGGTGAGAGTCAGCGAGGCGTCGAGCGGCTCGGCCAGCCTGTATATGTCCGCACGGCTTATATTCAGGAGGCTTCCGTCAGGGGCGTTGCGCGACGGCATCTGCCAGGTGATGCGGATCTGGTTGCCGAACTGTGTGCCGTTGATCTGGACCCTCTGTAGTACGCGTTCGACCGGCGGCAGAGGAGGACTCCGCTTTCCGCAAGCGAGCGGGATCGCCGCCGTGCACAGCAGCAGGGCAAAAATCAGACTTCGCTTAAGCGGGTTTTGTTTAATCCGGATAAGCGGCGTGTAAAGCGGATGCATAAACTAGAGGATGTACCGCCTGAGATCCTTGTCTTCGACGAGGCCTTCGAGCCTTTCCTTGATATACGCGCTGTCGATCACCTGGCGCTTCTCGGCAAGCTCGTTGCCCTGAAAGCTTATGTCTTCGAGGACCTTCTCCAGGAGTGTGTGAAGCCTTCTTGCGCCGATATCTTCGGTGTTCCGGTTGATCTCCTCGGTCATCTCGGCGAGAGTGGTTATCGCGTCTTCCTTAAATTCGAGTTCGATCCCTTCTGTGTTAAGCAATGCCTGATACTGCTTAATAAGCGAGTTCTTAGGCTGTATAAGAATACGCTTAAAATCGTCAAGAGTGAGCGATTCGAGCTCTACCCTGATCGGAAACCGGCCCTGAAGTTCGGGTATAAGGTCCGAAGGTTTGGCGACGTGGAAGGCTCCCGCAGCAATGAACAGAATGTGCTCGGTGCTGACCATTCCGTAGCGCGTGTTGACGGTGGTGCCTTCGACTATCGGCAGAAGGTCCCTCTGGACGCCTTCCCGCGAGACATCGGGGTTTCCGCTTGAGGAACTTCCTCCGGCGATCTTATCGATCTCGTCCAGGAAGATTATTCCGGCCGATTCGGTCCGGTCGATCGCTTCGCGGGTGATCTGCTCCATATCGACGAGGTTCTCCTGTTCTTCACGGAGCAGGAAATTGCGGGCTTCGGAGATATTCAGGCGCCTTCTGACTGTCTTCGCGGGAAAGATGTTGCCAAACATGTCCTTGATGTTCACGCCCATGTCGTCCATTCCCTGGCCACCGACAAAATCGATCATCCCTCCGGAGCGGTCCTGGGTCTCGATCTCGATCACACGTTCCTCGAGCTTGCCGTCGCGAAGCTGCTGGCGCAGTTTCTCGCGCGTCCTCGCAAGGTTCGGTTTGGAGTCAATGTAGTCGATGCTCGGGTCTGCCTCGTATTCAGGCTCCTCGCCGTAACCGGATGTCGGGAACAAAGCGTCAAGGATGATCTCTTCGACATTCTCCTCTGCGCGGAGGCGTACGTCCTCGAACGCCTTCTGCTTGGTCATATCGACCGCGACATCCGTCAGTTCCCGGACCATGCTCTCGACATCGCGGCCCACATAGCCGACTTCGGTGAATTTTGAGGCCTCGATCTTAATAAGAGGTGAATCGGCAAGCCTTGCAAGCCTTCGGGCGATCTCAGTCTTTCCGACACCCGTCGAGCCGATCATCAGAATATTCTTCGGAAGGACGTCACGCGCCAGGTCCGGGGGGAGTTTCTGCCGGCGTATGCGGTTCCGTAAGGCGATCGCGACCGCACGTTTTGCCGCTGCCTGTCCGACAACATACTTGTCGAGTTCCTCAACTATTTCCCTGGGCGAGAGTTCGTCCAGCCTGCGTTCGGCTAACGCCTGTTTTGTATCTCCGCCTAACATTATTGCCATTTCTAACTGCCTTGGGAGAGGTTTGCGAAGGAGCTCAAACCTCTTCGATAACGATGTCGTTGTTCGTGTAAATGCATATGTCGCCCGCGATCCTCAGGGACTCGTCCGCGATCTCTTTCGCCGTAAGTTCGGTGTTGCGCATAAGTGCGCGGGCCGCCGCGAGGGCGTACATCGAACCCGAACCGACGGCCAGAAGCCCTTCGTCGGAGGCGATCACATCCCCTTTTCCCGAGATAAGGAACGAATCCTTGCCGTCGGTGACGATCATCAGCGCCTCGAGATGCCGCAGATACTTGTCGGTTCGCCAGTCCTTCGTGAGCTCTATCGAGGCCCTCTCCAGCTGACCCTGATATTGCTCAAGTTTTCCTTCAAAACGTGAAAGCAAGGTGAACGCGTCGGCGGTCGCGCCGGCGAATCCCGCGACGACCTTCCCCTGATATATCCGCCTGACCTTACGCGCATTTCCCTTGATCACGGTCTCGCCCAGAGTCACCTGGCCATCGCCGCCCATCGCGGTCTTTCCGTCCCTCGAAACTAGAAGGACGGTGGTCGATCTTAGTGCTTTTTTATTGCCGCTTTCCTTCATAAAATTGAAATGTAATCATAAGTCTTTAGTCCCGAATCCTCAAATTGACACCGGCCCGCTATTGACGGAAGATATTGGGTTTTATGAGCCGATCCCCACGCATTGTGCTGACGATGCGCCTCGAGCTTGAATCGAGACGTTTTTACCTGGGAAGGGACTACTGCGAAGCTCTCCGGGCTGCCGGAGCGGTGCCGCTCCACATGGGCCTTATCCCGGAGCGGGATTACATTTCATCGGTCCTGGATCGCGCGGACGGCGTGCTTCTGCCCGGAAGCGACACCGATGTGGATCCGCACCTGTACGGTGAAGAGCCGCACTTCGCTTTCAAGAGGAACATACCGGTCAAGGATCGCACGGACCTATTGGTCCTCGATGAAGCCGACAGTAGGGCGCTCCCGGTACTTGCCATATACTACGGAATGCAGGTGCTTAACGTGCACAGGGGCGGCACGCTTTTCCAGGATATAGGCCACCAGATCGAGGGTGCGCACAAGCACGACCAGGGAATGCCTCTGGAGCGTCTGTCTCACTCGATCAGGATCGATCCTGCGAGCCGGCTCGCGCCTTTAGCGCCGGATGGGCAAAGGGTCAACTCCCACCATCACCAATCGGTCAGGGATGTGGGCGAAGGGCTCCGTGTAGCGGCTTCGGCATCTCGGTGTAATAGAAGCGATCGAGGACACGGACCCCTCCAGGTTCGTCGTGAGAGTACAGTTGCATCCTTAACTGACCTGGCGGGAAGACGTTTTCTCAAGTGACATAGTTTAAGTGTTTGTTGAGGTATGTGCGGCTGGCGTTAATGCAACACGTGAGCTTTCGACGAAAAGTTAAGGTATGACCGTTAAATTAGGCATTGAAAGGTTGTTAGATGGTTCGGCCGAAGTATCAAACGTCGGCCGGATAGGGCTCATCTGCAACCAGGCATCCGTGGACCGGAACTTCCGACACATTGCCGACCTGATGTATCACTCGAAGGATTTTGAATTGATCACGGTGTTCGGTCCGCAGCACGGTATAAGGGGTGATGTCCAGGACAATATGGTAGAGAGCGGCCATACGACCGATCCCGTTACGGGCCTTCCGGTATATTCGCTGTACAGCGAGACCAGGGAACCGACCGAAGAAATGCTTACCGATCTGGATATGCTTGTCTTTGATCTTCAAGACATCGGCTGCCGCGTATATACGTTCATCTACACGATGGTGAATGCGATGCGCGCCTGTGCGAAGCACGGCAAGAGATTCGTCGTCTGTGACAGGCCAAACCCTATCGGCGGCGAGGCCGTAGAAGGAAATGTGCTTGAAAAAGGACACGAATCGTTCGTCGGGCTGTATCCGATCCCTATGCGCCACGGGATGACGGTCGGAGAACTTTCAAGGCTCTTCAATGAGGAATTTGGCATAGGCTGTGAACTCGATGTCGTGGAGATGGAAGGCTGGAAAAGGGAACTCGAGTACGAGGACACAGGTTGCTCCTGGGTGATGCCTTCACCCAACATGCCTGCGGTCGACACGGCTT
Source organism: Aridibacter sp. (assembly GCA_035513035.1). Lineage (GTDB taxonomy): Bacteria > Acidobacteriota > Blastocatellia > Pyrinomonadales > Pyrinomonadaceae > Aridibacter. Next base: position 71,463 of record DATKCW010000040.1, on the reverse strand, counting down.
TCGTCTTTCCGGGAACGGTCTTCTTCGAGGGCACCAGCGTCTCTGAGGGCAGGGGTTCGACGCGGCCTTTCGAGCAGATAGGCGCGCCGTACATAGATCCGGAGCGGCTTGCGAAGGAGATGAAGGACCTGGGGCTCCCAGGCGTCCTTTTCAGACCGAACGGCTTCCTTCCGACCTTTCAGAAATTCGCAGGGCGTCCCTGCGGAGGGGTTTTTCTTCACGTCACCGACAGGAAGGATTTCCGGCCAGTGATAACCGGGATCGCACTCCTGGGTAAGATCCTGGAAATTTACCCGGAGGAATTCACCTGGAAAGAGCCCCCGTACGAGTATGTCTATGACCGCAACCCGTTCGACGTGATCGCAGGTACTTACGAGCTCCGGAAGATGCTGGAGGAAAGGAGTAAGGTATCTGAGATCGAAGAGGTCTGGCAGCCGCAGGAGAGGGAATTCAGAGAGCTTCGTCATAAGTATCTCATCTACTGAGGGCATGGATAGCCGGGCCGGGGGGTGAAGTGATACCTTAAATGTCGGCGTGCCGACTCTTAAAGCGAAGGTTTAGGCAGTAATAGATATGGATAACACGATTTCGACAGGCATCGCCGCGTGGATCTTTCCGGGAGCCGGCTACTTTGTACAGAAACGATGGATCCGAGGTGCGGTGGTCGGCGGCGCCATCTGGACTATGTTCATCATCGCGATCGCGAGCGGTGGCCATTACTATCCCGGACTGAAGTTCGACGAAGGAGCGCTTCTATACCTTCTCAACATATTCGGGCGGCTCGGGAGCGGACTGATCGCGGTAGTAAGTTATGCCATAGGGATGCATCCTCCGCCGGACGCGGCCGGGATGGCGACATTCGAGTACGGCGGACGATTCCTGGAAGTTGCCGGCCTCTTGAACTATCTGGCGATCATAGATTCGATCGACGTGCTGAAGGGGAGGAAGGAATGATCCACTTTCTATACCTTATTGTTTTCGCCCTTCTCGTTTCCGTTACTTTCGGGGTATTCACAAAGGGCGACTTTCGTGCGAAGGTCCTGTATGCAGTAAAGTTCTTTGCCGAGTTCGTCGCCATAAGCCTCGCGCTTGCCTGGTTGTTTTATTTCATTCCCTGGTGATAGATGGGAGTTGTCGAAACCGAAGGTCTGGTCGTAAGGACCTACCCGCTTGCCGATGCGGACAAGATCGTCGTGCTGCTCACGCGTGACGACGGGATTGTTCGTGGTGTCGCGAAGGGAGCAAAACGTCTTAAAAGCCGATTTGGCAGCGGCCTGGAGCCGTTCTCGGTCGTTCGCGTTTCATACTTCCGGAAAGAGGAAAGGGAGTTGGTCACGATCACTCACACGGAACTCGAACGATCGTATTTCTCGATTGCCTCGGACCCTCTTTTCCTACAGCATTTCTCGTATGCTGCGGAGCTTCTTCAATCGTTTGCCCCTCCTCACGACCCTAATGAGAGGCTCTACAACATGACGAAGATCTGCCTGGAGACAGCTGCGGAAGATACTTCAATACTTCCCGCCGTGCTCGTGTACTTCGAAACGTGGCTCCTTAAACTCGGAGGTTTCCTGCCTACTTGGGACAGGTGTTCGGAATGCGGAAAGGAGCCTTCGGAGAGCGATCCTGCCGGGCTACAGCCGGATTTCGGTATCTCGTGCGGAAACTGCAGGGGGCGCGGCAGGCTTCAGGCGGTCACTCCGGTCCAGCGTGCGATCTTCTCAAAGGCCCAGAAGACGTCACCTGTGAAGTTCGCGGAGTTCGTCAAGAACAAGGATCAGGAGCTTGAGGAAGTGTCGTCTATCCTTCGGCGTATGATCGCCAGGATACTCAACAGAGAAGTCGGTAACTTCAGGACGGCGATCGAGGCGTGATTCCATGCGAAAGTTCAGCTTTCTCATCTCCAGATACGTTCTTTGGGCGATCCTCCCCTACTTCTTTCTTACCTGGATAATCCTGAGCGTTATCTTCTTTGTACAGCAGGCGGGCCGTTTCTCTGAACTTCTATTCGGTTCCGCCGTGCCCGGCAGCCTCGTATGGCAGCTCGCCGTCGCGCTTGTCCCGAACGTGATCGCGTTCACGTGCCCGATCGCCGCCTTGGTCGGCGTGATCATAGGGGTTTCGAGGATCCAGGGCGACCGTGAGCTCATAGCGATGCGCGCCGCGGGTGTTGGAAACCTCCAGATATCAGTATTCATTGTCCTCTTAGGGATCGTCCTTTCGCTTTTCGCGTTCTTCATAAACCTCCGGGGCGTTCCATTTGCCGCCCAGATTGTCAGGCGGGTCGCCGTGCAGGCCGCGATCCTGAAGCTCGAGTCTCCCGTGGAGCCAGGCGTTTTCAACACGGAGATAGAAGAGTTCACGGTCTACGTTAAGGAAGGGAACCTCGAAGAAGGCACTTGGCAAAAGATATTTATTCACCAGGATGACGAGACGAATGCGGAGACGCGTCTGATAACGGCGGAATCCGGAAGGATCGGGTACGGCCGAGGCACAGAAGATACGGACCGGTCCGAGATCGTGTTAAACGATGCGACCGTCACGACCCTTTCGAGGGGAGACGGTGGAAAGGTCATCTCGGAGCACGTCGACGAACTACGCTTGTCAGTAGAAACGAAGCGCGGAGAGTTGATCGAAAGGCTGGCCGCTTCAAAACAGGATCCTCAGGAACTTGGGCTCTGGGAACTCGCCGAATACGCGAAGAGCCAGGAAGGACTCGAACAGACGGAGGCCTGGCTGCTTTGGCAGAGACGCATCATCCTCTCGATCACGCCCTTGATCTTCGTACTCCTGGGTCTCGCGCTCGTTTCGAAGTTCAACCGCGGGGGAAGGGGTTTCGGGGCGTTTCTTTCGGTCGTCAGCCTAGTCTTCTACTATCTGATCACGCTTCTGGGCGAACAAATGGCGCGGACCGGCGCTATCAGCGTAACCCTCGGAGGCCTTCTGCCAATAGCGATAAGTACGGTAGTTATCATATGGCTCTTCTCGACTCGCAGGCTGTTCATTTCAAGAGGGCTGAATTTCCTCAGTTCCCTTAAGAACTACATCCCGAATCGGCCGGTCGGTGAGCGCGCCAGAAAAAGCTCGATCATCGACCTGACAACGGGAATCCTGGATTTTGACCTGATCACGATCCTGCTTAGGAATTACGCTGTCACGGTGGCTTTTCTCACCATCGTCTATTTGATCTTCACTGCGTTTGAACTGTGGAAGTTCGCCGGCACCATTGAGGACGGCATACAACTTCTCGCGGCTTACCTCTTCTTTCTGATTCCCTTCATTTATTCCCAACTGGCGCCCACGGCCCTTATGATCGCGACGATCGCGACTTATGTCGTAAAGTCCAGGCAGAACGAGATCGTGACGTGGACCGCGGCAGGGAGGAGCGTCTACAGGCTGCTCGCTCCCTGCTTCATCCTTATGGCGGTCGTGGGCGTCTTCAATTTCGGATTCCAGGAACTCGTGCTCACGAGCGCCAACCGGATGCAGGATTCTTTGCGTGAACGTATAAGGAGCCGGAATCAGGTCCTGAACCGGTCAGGGGACCAGTGGGCTTCCAATGAAAATCGCATCTTCCGGTTCAATCTGCCGAGTGCGTCTGATAACGCAAACGGTTTCCCCATACGTGATCTCGTCGTGTATGAGTTTGACAGCAACAACAAGCAATTAACGGCAGTTTATGAAGCTCCGTTCGCTCGCTGGACGGAACCGGGGATCGAGATGGGCAGCGGGAGTACGATCGTAGAGATAACCGACGACCGGAAGGCAAAGAGCAGGGGAATCGGGATTTCTTTAATGGAGGAAGATTACAATCCTCTGCGCGGCATCGTCAGAAAACCAAGCCACCTATCAGTCCTGGAAACGAGCCGGAGGATAGAGATCACCGTTTCGCCTTCGGAAAAGAGGCTCTATCAAGTGTCGCTCCAGAAGAAGTACTCGACTCCGTTCCTTCCGTTCGTGATCACCCTTTTCACGGCCCCGTTTGCCTTGACGCTCGGGCGGAAAGGGAATGTGGTGACGATCGCATACGCGGTCGGACTCTGGCTTGTGTTTATGGGTGCTGTCAGCGTCTTCGAACAGTTTGGCACAAGCGGGATGCTCAGCCCGGCAATTGCGGTCTGGAGCCCTCTGGTCCTATTCTCGACGGTCGGGCTGATTCTTGTTTCCAGGGTCAAGACGTAGAGTGTCCCGGTACCAAGAAGCGCTAAATTCGACGCAGTAGCGTTTCTACTTCTGAGCGGCCATAAGGTGCGTGATTTTATTAAGATACAAATACATAGATAATGTAATACGTTAACCTATTTATAATGTAAATCCGGCCCATCTGTGCCGTCATCAGATGCTTACTTTTCTGACTTGCCAGGGACTTTCCTACAGTTAGATTCAATAGACTTCGGGACACCAAAGAAAGAAGAGTCTGGAAATTTAGCAAAATCTGTCGCTGTAAAATCACGAGCAGGGTTATCAGGAAGCTGTCAACATTTTGAGTATTGAATGATCGAATTAGGCGAAGATCTGCGTTCTTTGTTTCATTTCTATCGCATCCCCTATATATATCTTCAGTCAGAGGAGCCGGAGGGTATCGCACATACTGGTGTAACAGTTGTAGAAAAGCGCTAGAGTCCCCAAAAACTCGGCACTAAAATTTAACTGCTTTAATCTCCTGCTTTAGTGGAAAGAGCCTTCCGGAACGGGTGCTGAAATTTATAGTGTAGAGTGGCTAATTGTGATCCTTTGACTATGGAAAATACTGTTTCAACGGCGAATCAAGAAATAAAGGGCGGTGGAAATTTATCGCGCACGGTTGCTTTTTGGGAAGCATTCCGGTTTTGGGTAAAACTCGGCTTTATCTCATTCGGCGGTCCTGCCGGGCAAATCGCCATTATGCATAAAGAACTGGTGGATAAGAAACGCTGGCTCTCGGACGAAAGATTTCTGCACGCCTTGAATTACTGTATGCTCCTGCCCGGACCGGAAGCGCAGCAGCTTGCCACCTATATCGGCTGGCTGATGCACCGAACCTGGGGCGGCATCGTCGCGGGAATTTTCTTTGTTCTGCCTTCGGTTTTTATTCTGCTTGCTCTTTCATTCGTTTACGCCGCTTACGGGAATATATCCTTCGTCGCTGGAATTCTTTCCGGTTTTAAACCGATAGTCGTCGCTATCGTCGTCGAGGCAGTGATCAAGATCGGCGGTAAGGCATTGAAAAGATGGGCGCATTTCGCTATCGCGGGAGCGGCTTTCGCGGCGATTTATTTTCTGCACGTACCGTTTCCATTGATCGTTTTGGCAGCGGCGGTCATCGGGCTGGCTGGCGTGCGGTTCATGCCGGAGACGTTTTCTGCGCCGCCGAAAGATTTAGAATACGAGAAAACCCCGGAAAGCGAAATCGTATCCGCCCTTCCGCTTGTAATTGACGATAATTCCGTGCCGCCCGCACATACGGTTCCCAGCAATAGAAGGACTGTTAAGATTCTTACCGCCGGCGTCGTGCTCTGGCTATTCCCGTTTTTTGCTATTGGAATCTGGCGGGGTTTCGACAGCCTGCACTCGCAAGAATACCAGTTTTTCACGCAGGCGGCATTCGTCACCTTCGGGGGAGCCTATGCAGTTTTGGCTTTTGTTACGCAGGCGGCAGCTGGCTCGTTCGGCTGGATGACGCCGGACCAGGCGGTTGACGGCTTGGCTCTGGCGGAGACGACGCCCGGTCCTTTGATTATGGTTTTGCAATTTGTCGGATTTATGGCGGCGTGGAACAATCCCGCCGACATGAACCAAACCGCAAGCGCGATCACGGGCGCGATGATCACAACTTATGTGACTTTTCTGCCGTGTTTTATTTTTATTTTCGTCGGCGCGCCGTATATCGAAGTGTTGCGCGGGAATAAAAGTCTGACGGGCGCGCTCTCTGGCGTAACTGCGGCGGTTGTCGGCGTTGTACTGAATCTCGCGTTGGTCTTCGGCGCGGCGGTCATTTTCCCGGCGGGCTTGGGCGAAGATTTAAGCTGGTTCGCCGCCGTCTTGGGCGTCATCGCTTTCCTGGCGCTTTACAAATTTAAAATTGGTGTTTTGTGGGTTGTGTTGGGAGGCGGGCTGTTCGGAATTCTATGGTCTTCATTTTTTGAACGGTAATCTAAATTCAGACAAAGTTCGTTTTTTATTGGAGATTTTAACCTAAGCTGCCCGGTAATTATCGAATGTGACAGCGCAATCGGGGTAATAAAATGTTAGAGCCCCCAAAACACCGGCACTAGAATTATCGACACGATAAACACTATCAGAGTTAGAAAAGTGCCGACTTTGACGAAATCCATAAAGCTGTAACGCCCGGGCGTATAAACCAGAACGCAGGCGGGCTCGAGCGGCGTCATAAATGAAAACGAAGCCGCATAGGTCACGATGACGGCAAAAGTGCGAGGATTTAGTCCGAATAGTAGTGCGGTCTGGATCGCCACCGGCAACACGACTAGAGCGGCGGCCTGGTTCGACATTGGCTGCGTGAGTGCGACGGTCAAAAGGAAAAATCCGGCCAGCAAAGCAGTCGGTCCGAATTGCCCGAAATAGATTTCGATAAGGCTTGCCAGATATTTGTCAGTGCCGGTTTGTTCCATCGCCGTCCCGAAACTCATCATACAGGCGATCAGCACGAGCAGACGAAAATCAATTAACTGGTAGAGCTTGCCGTAGCGCACTGTTCGCGTGGCGAGCAGTATGAAAACACCGATCAATACGGCAATCGCCAGCGGAAATCGGTATCCGGTAAGAGTACCGGAAAGCGAAAGCGTGAGAAAAACGGCAAAGGCGGCAATCGCCCAGCGGCGTTTATCCGTCCGCATGCTGCTCGAAGAAACCTCTTCGAGAAGCATCAACTCGTTCTCGGCAACCAGTGGTTTTATCGAACGCTGGTTTCCCTGCACGAGGAGGACGTCTCCGAAGCGGAATTTGATATCGCTGATTTTATTAAGAAACGTTTCGCCATGCCGGTTGACTGCCAAGATTGTGAGATCGAAGGCTTGCCGAAAATTCAAAGTTTTTAAGGTTTGCCCTACAAGTTGCGAGTCGCGCAAAACCATCACTTCAAAAAGCTCGATCTCGCCGGCTTCCAGATCGCGGTCGCGGAGTTTGAAATCCGGCTTTATTTCGACGCCGGCTTCGGCCTTGACGTTCAGAATGTTGGCGAGAGTTCCTTCGACGATCAGCAAGTCGCTTTCCACGATCCGCTCGCCCGCCCGGGGCGCCGCTATCTGCTCGTCCGCGCGGATAATGCCGATCACGCTTAGATCCATCTCCTCGCCGATATTGGCTTCGGCGAGCGTTTTGCCGACAAGGTGCGAGCCCGGCAGAACGATCAGTTCCGAGGTATATTCGCGCATCGAGTACTGCTCGGTCAGGGACTCCTCACCGCCGCGAACGGGCAGAAGCCTCCTGCCTATAAAAAGCATATAAACGATGCCGAGAACCGCGACGATCACACCGACCGGCGTCAATTCAAACATCGAATACGGTTCCATCCCGTAGCGCTGGCCCGCGCCGCTGACCGCCAGATTGGTTGAGGTGCCGATGAGCAGACAGCTTCCGCCCATGATTGTGCCGAAAGCGAGCGGCATCAGAAGTTTCGAAGGCGGCACTTTTGCCCTTTGAGCCTAACCGAGAACGAAGGGAACGAGCATCGCCGCGGCGGTCGTATTGTTCATAAAGGTCGAGGAGATCACCCCGACCATCATGATCAGAAAAAGCAGTAGAAATTCATTGTCGCCGGCGACCCGGTAAAGCCTTCGTCCGATCAGATCGACAAGACCGATTCTAACCAGACCGCCTGTCAAAACAAAAAGTCCGGCAATCGTAATGATGATATTGTCGCCGAAACCCGATACGGCGTCTTGCGCCGTTAAAACACCGGTCAGCACCAATCCTGTGACCAGAATGAGTCCGACGATGTCGACCGGCAGTTTTTCCGTCGCAAAAAGGATGACGGCTAAAAGCAGCAGCAAAAGAACAATGGCGATTGGCGACATAGTTTTTAAGGATTCAAAAGATCTCCGAGCTTGGAAAGAAGTTCGAATTCGGTTTCCAGCTTATTGTAAACATCAAACGGGGTTCGTTCTGTGCGAGCCTGCCTTCATTCAAAACGCCAATAAGGTCCTCGCCGTCCGATCCGCGAACGACTTCCGAATTTTCGAAAATAGTGCGAGATCTCGTCATTTCGGGAACTTGCCAAAAATATCTTCGATTCATCGCAACAAAACCTCCCTCAAATCTTTGTTTTTATAGAAGAAAGGCGAACCGACGTCCGAATAGACGAAAAGGCTGTGAAGTCCACATCGGTCTTCACAGCCCTTTGGCAGAAAAGTTTTCGTGTCCTTCTTCGTTAACGCCTACGAGGTTAGCTGACGGGCTGGAAGCGAAGAAGTCTTCTTCTGAAATTCAGATACGCCCCAAAAATTTGGTTCCCCCGCGCCGGTTACATACAGGTAAATCGGCTTCGGCAATTTAATTAGTTGGTATTTCTATAAAAATGAGCAGTGAATTGCAAGTTTTTTGGTTCCATTGAAAGTAGAGTCATTTGCCGAGCAATGGTTGGAAATAGTAAATAAAGTCTCTTTCTTGGGTAACGACAAAGAATCGGGTAGGAAACTTATGAACTGTTTGACCCTCATGAGCAAAGATCGTTGTTTTCTGTTCAGTTCCTATCGCTACCTCAAGTAGACCGACCAGCGCCCCGGTCCGCATCCGACATCGAGAACGGTTCGCACTCCCGCCTCTAAAAAGAACTGAAGACAATCCTCCATCGCCGCCGAAGGAGGAACACCTTTCCAGGTCTCAGCGGGGAAGTCCCTGAAAATGCGCTCCCAGATATCCTTGTCTCTTTGATTGAGTTCCGCCATTCCGGAGGTATTGTAGCGAGAAAAAGGGCTTTCTTCCCATAGGCGAAGTAGCATAAGGCTAACTTCAGAATCCGCAGCGCAGAACAAAATAAAGGCCGCCCGAATTTCTTTGCGAGCGGCCTTTTATGTTTTCAGATTTCGGGGGGATTAAGTTCCCGTCTCCCAGCTTCCCAGGTATTCGATCATCTCCGGAGTCAGCGTATCGATATTGATTCCGAGCGCCGCCAGTTTGAGAGATGCGATCTCCTGGTCTACCTCTTCCGGAAGCTTGTGCACCTTGTGCGCAAGCTCGCCCTTGTTCTTGACGAGATACTCGGTCGAAAGCGCCTGGTTGGCAAAGCTCATATCCATTACGCTTGCCGGGTGGCCTTCGGCAGCGGCGAGATTGATAAGCCTTCCTTCACCGAGCACGATGACGCTCTTTGAATCGTCGTTGAACCTGTACTCCTCAACATACGGCCGGCGCGTTTCCGGAGCCTTGCACATCTCGCGAAGCGCGTCGAGATTCAGCTCGAGATCGAAGTGGCCGCTGTTGCAAACGATCGCGCCGTTCTTCATCGATTCGAAGTGCTCGCGGTCGATGACGTGGCGGTTGCCGGTAACGGTGACAAAGAAATCGCCCACTTTCGAGGCTTCCTTCATTGTAAGCACACGGAAACCGTCCATTACCGCTTCCACTGCTTTAATGGGATCTACCTCGGTCACTATGACATTCGCACCCATTCCACGTGCTCGCATCGCGACACCCTTGCCGCACCAGCCGTAACCGACCACGACAAAATTTTTGCCTGCGAGAAGAACGTTGGTCGCGCGGATGATGCCGTCAAGAGTCGACTGGCCGGTGCCGTAACGGTTATCGAAGAAGTGCTTGGTCTGCGCGTCGTTGACGGCGATCGAAGGGAACTTCATCACGCCTGCTTTCTCCATCGCCTTGAGCCTCACGATGCCCGTCGTGGTCTCCTCCGTAGTGCCGATTATCTTGCCGGCGTCGTCGGAGTATTCCTTGAGCATCGTCGCGACAACGTCCGAGCCGTCGTCGATGATGATGTCCGGCTTCGAATCCAACGCGATGCGTACGTGGCGGTTGTAGGTCTCGGTCGATTCGCCCTTGATCGCGAAGACCGGGATGTCCCAGTGAGCGACCAGCGCGGCGGCGACGTCGTCCTGGGTCGAAAGCGGGTTCGAGGCGATAAGGATCGCCTCCGCTCCGCCTGCCTTGAGAGCGCGGGCGAGGTTCGCCGTCTCGGTTGTGATGTGCGCGCAGGCCACAATACTTACGCCTTCAAGCGGCCTTTCCTCGCGGAACCGCTCGCGGATCAAACGAAGGACCGGCATCTCGCGGTCCGCCCATTCGATCCTCTGCTTGCCTTGGTCGGCAAGGCCTATGTCCTTTATGTCGTACTGCATTACCTTTCCTTCTTGAGCCATAATCTTGAGTCCTCTGATAAAACCTTTTGATAAATGAAGAAAGGGAAGGGAGCCGGAACCGTGTTCCGGACGATTCCTTCCCGATAGATCTATTTACATTCCTGAAGCAGCTTCGTTCGCGGCGGCGCGTCTAAGCGACTCTGTCTTGTCCGTCTGCTCCCAGCTGAATCCTTCGCGGCCGAAGTGGCCGTAAGCGGCCGTGTTCCTGTAGATCGGCCTGCGGAGATCCAGCGCCTCGATGATCTCTCCTGGCGTTAGCTTGAAGTTCTCACGGACGATCTCCGAAAGCCGGTCCTCGTCTATCTTTCCTGTGTCATGCGTATCGACGTGCACCGAGACCGGCTCCGCAACACCGATCGCGTAAGCGAGCTGGACCGTACATTTGTCGGCGAGTCCGGCCGCGACAATGTTCTTCGCAATATAACGCGCCATGTATGCCGCGGACCTGTCGACCTTTGTGGGGTCCTTTCCGGAGAAAGCGCCTCCGCCGTGCGGAGCGTAGCCTCCGTAAGTGTCCACAATGATCTTGCGGCCGGTGAGCCCCGCGTCGCCCATAGGGCCGCCCACGACAAAGCGTCCGGTCGGATTGATGTGATACTTGGTGTCATCGTCGAGTAGCTCGGCCGGAATCACGGCCTTGATGACCTTTTCCATTATGTCTTCACGGATCCGGTCGTTCTCGACGTCGTCGGCGTGCTGGGAAGAGATGACGACGGCTTCGACACGTGCAGGTTTGCCGTCACGGTATTCGATCGTTACCTGCGATTTTCCGTCGGGCCTTAGGTAACCCAGTGTGCCGTTCTTCCGGACCTCTGAGAGCTTGAGCGTAAGGTCGTGCGCCATCTGGATCGGCATCGGCATCAGTTCGGGGGTTTCGTTACAGGCGAACCCAAACATAAGGCCCTGGTCGCCGGCGCCGCCGGTGTCAACGCCCTGTGCGATGTCTGGCGACTGCGTTCCGAGTGCGTTGAGGACGCTCATCGTGTTCGAGTCGTAACCGTAGTGGGCGTTGTTGTAGCCGATGTCGTGGATCGTGCTGCGGATGATCTTCTGAAAATCGACCTTTGCGTCGGTCGTGATCTCACCGGCAACTACTGCGAGCCCCGTCGTTACGAGGGTTTCGCAGGCGACGCGGCCGTTCGGGTCCTGCTCGAGGATCGCGTCAAGGATCGCGTCCGAGATCTGATCCGAGATCTTGTCGGGGTGGCCTTCGGTGACCGATTCCGAGGTGAATAAAAAGTGTGATTTAGACAATGTTCCAATACTCCTTTACAGCCTGTACCTGAAAGGCAAGACGGATTTACATAAAGGGGAAATCATATCGGTATTTCAGGGGTGAGTCAAAGCGGAAAATCCGGCATCTGGAAAGCGGGTGACAGGAGACGGGAGACCGGAGACGGGAGACCGGAGACGGGAGACGGGAGACCGGAGACGGGAGACCGGAGACGGGAGACCGGAGACGGGAGACCGGAGACGGGAGACCGGAGACGGGAGACCGGAGACGGGAGACCGGGGAAGTCGCGCGGCGACGTCCTGCCTTTAGCCGTGGGTGGAGCGAAGCGCAACCCACGGGAGGAGGCGCCCCCGTTCAAAAGAGCCGCTTTAGCGGCGACACGATCAGTTTGGCGATTTAGCCGGGTTAGCCGAGTTGACGGAGTTTGGCGATTTGTAGGGGGTGGGGCTTGTCCACGCCCGACATGCTCTGAATATTTGGGACCGTTTAGAGCACCGCCGCGCGATGCTAGTCCCTGCCCCAGCTGCTATCAATATTCGCGACTCGTTTAGCAGCGCGAAGCGGTGCATTAGGAGGGCAAAGCCCGACTCAACGCGACGACAAAATACATACCTATTTAGCGCGGTACTCCGCGCTGCCCGAACCGCGCCCGGCGCGCGGCTTTAGTATTCCAATAAATCACAGACCGAAAGCGGAGGAAACGCGACCGTCCGTGAGCGTGCCGGTTATAGAGTGATGCGCCGCCGTTAAGCGGCTCTGGAAGTCTTCTTGGGGTTTCGCGATCCACAGACCTGTCGCGCCTACGGCGCTGAACATCGTTCAACCGTCTAAAAGCTTCGACTAATTCGAATGCTCTCGGAAGAAGTTGTGTGAGAAAACAGAGACTGCATTCATTCGCGGTATGTGTTTCTCGCAGGCGGTAGGCTGTCGAAGGAATCAGCCGTGCTTCGCACGTCTCGGGCAGCCCGGAGGGCTGCTCTAAACGGGGTCCGTTTCGGCAACGTTTTCAGTCAGGAAAGGCCTTTAAAATTTTACGACAAGACAACGGTTTACATTGACCATTACAACCCGTTTAGGCGTCACCGCGCCCGTGACCCAAAAACGACAGATGCGAAGTAAAGAAAAAAAATGAAGAAACATCTAAATTCAAGTTCACTTGCAACTATCTCTGGTTTTGCCGCGTTTATCGTCTCCCTTGTTCTATCTAGTCTGGTAGTCGGGTTCGATTTGGGATCTCGCGCTACGCTCGAGTTTGAATGGATAAAGGTTCTTTCGGATGTGTCTGGATTTACGCATCAACGGCGAGACTGGTACCAAATTTTAGCGGTTCATTATGTCTCGACCACAATTTTGTTTGCGATATTGACTGCAAGCAGTTTTCTTAGAAGCCATTTGATTAAAACTGCGATTTCGGGTCTCGTACTCACCCTGATTGTCTATTTCTATTACGAGAATTTCATCTCAGTAGGAAAATATAGTTCGTTTTGGATCAATGAACAATCTAATTCGATCTACTATGGACTCATTGATTTTACAAGTTACGGCGACATTGTGATCCTTTTCTTCGTAATTCTTTTGTTCGCAAATCTGTTGATTCAATTGAAGAATCTTGGGAGGGTGTAAGTCCCCCATTAATCAGTATCAGACCTGCGTACAGTTTTCGGTCACAATGAACAGCGTCCAATGAGACCGGGAATGAGGAAAAGCAGATTCACCGAGAACGAGATCCTGAAGGAAGTCGAGAACCAGAGGAAGGTAGCCGAGGTGTTCTGCAGTGCGACTAAATCTGTTCAACGCCAGGCGGGGAAGGGAGCGGGCGAATAGGATTCCGGCAGGTAAAGATGAGCAGCCAAATGCTCTCGTGACGCATATTCTTCGCGTCTGATAATAAGGATTATGTAATGTGCCTGGGAGGGATAAAGTACTATTCATCGGATTTTCCGCTCTTAACGGATTCGAACGCATTCTTGAGCGCGAGAAGGATGTCTTTTTTTGTGTACTCCTCTTCCGATCTGAATTCAATGCGCAGATCGAAGCGTCCGTCTTCCGGCGAGAACGCGAAGCTTTTTCGGGCGGGTTGCTCGGGCGGCGCGGCCAGGGTATTTGTATTTGATCCTTCTGCAGCCTTTCCTACTGAAACGGAAGGCTTCTTCACTTCAACCGCCTCGGATTTCTTCTTCGGTTCCGCCGCGGGCGGTTTCTTTTCGGTCCTTGTCTTCTCCCTTATATCCGTGCGTGTCAGGTCCTTTTCCCGGATCTCGTCGAGAAGCTTGTGCATCGAGTCTTCGTCAAACTGCCTCGAGATCTCTATGAGCACGGATTTCGCAGTGATGTCGCCTTCGAGGCATCTCTGACGAATCTCCTTGGGAAGTCCTGCGATGGCGATCGATTCCGTGACAGTCGAGCGGCTCTTTCCGATCCTTTCCGCAATGTCGTCGTGCGTATAACCAAACCGGACCGTGAGGTTCAGGAGGCCGTCGGCGACCTCCCAGATTGTAAGGTCCTTACGCTGCAGATTTTCTACGAGGGAGATCTCCGCTATCGTGTTCTCGTCGATATCGAGCTCTATGCAAGGTACTTCGGTGAGTCCTGCGAGCTTGCTCGCCCTCCATCGGCGCTCGCCCGCGATGATCATGTAAGTGCCGTTGTCACGCGGTTTAACGAGTAACGGCTCAAGTACTCCCTGATTCTTTATCGAAGCGCTCAGTTCCGAGAGGTCGCCAATATCGTTCCTGGGCTGGTCTGGATTAGGTTCGATCTTCTCGATGGCTATGACTCGTCCGACGGAACGGTTTCCCTTGGCCAGCTCTTCGACGTAATGGGAATCGTGCCGCATCTTGATCCCCAAGGGCAGTCCTCTTTCAGCCACGGCTCAAAACCTCCTCTGCAAGGCTCATGTATTCGATGGCGCCGCTCGAGTTGGGCGCGAAAGAGTAGATCGGCTCCTTGTGGGCCGGCGATTCCTCCAGCCTCACGCTGCGGCTGATGGTCGTGTCGAACGTCTTGGCCCCGAACACTTCGCGTATATGGGCCTCGACGTCCTTTGAAAGCGTTGTCCTCTTGTCCACAAGCGTTACAAGCACTCCAAGCAATTCGAGATTCGGATTCGGGCGCGATCGTACCTTTTCGATGGTCTCGAGAAGATCGTCAGTCCCTTCGAGCGCGAAATACGAAGACTGGATCGGTATAAGGACGTGAGTCGCCGCGACGAGGGCGTTCACAGTGATGAGGCCCAGCGTCGGAGGTGTGTCGAATATGATCACATCATACTTGTACTTCAAGGGCTCGATACGGTCCTTTAGCCTGTATATGGCGTCGAACTCGCCCACGAGCTTGGCTTCCAGCTTTGCAAGATTGATCTTCGAAGGAATGACATCAACTCCTTTGACGCCGGTAGGATAGACGAACTCCTCTATATTCTGGTCAACATTCGTCAAAAGCTCGTATGTGCTGCCATTCAGATTATCGTGAGAGACGAATGACAGCGACGTGTTGCTCTGAGGATCGAGGTCGGCGATGAGCACGCTTTTGCCTCTTATTGCACAGCCGGCCGCGAGATTAATCGCGGTCGTGGTCTTTCCCACGCCACCTTTCTGATTTGCGATTGCAATGATCATCAGGTCAAGCCTAATCGATGAGATCGGGCCACTCCTCAGTCTGGGTAGGTTCAGAACTTTCGAACGAGGCCTCTTCGGACTCGGCCGCCTGGCCGGAAACCTCGAAAACCTCTTCTTCGACGAATATGGGGCAGTCCGTTCGGAGCGCGAGCGCGATGGCATCGGACGGACGGGCGTCGAAGAAAACCGTCTCGCCTTCCCTGTCGCTCAGCTCGATCACCGCGTAAAAAGTGTTCTCCCTGAGGTCGGAAATGACGATCCTTCTGACGGTATAGCCGATTTCTATAATAAAATTCCGGAGCAGGTCGTGGGTCATGGGGCGCTGGGGAACGATCTTTTCTATCTCAAGCGCGATGGCGTTCGCTTCAAACGCGCCGACCCAGATAGGGAGGATCTTTTCGGATTCGACACCCTTGAGGACGACAATCGGCGTATTGCTGTTCGGATCCATGATCAGAGCGCCGATTTTAACCTCGATCTGCATGCGTCTATCCTACAAAATTTAAACCCTTTCACCAAACAACGTGTTGCTTTTCGCCTGGGTGATCTTCACAGCGCATATATCGCCGGGATCGGCGCCGTTCGCAAGGAAGTTTACGACCTTGTGACAGGTCGTGTGACCCGACAGATGGGCCCCGTCACGCTCGGATGATTTCTCCGCAAGAACATCGTAAACCTTTCCCACAGAATTATTTAGGGATCGAGCGAGATTTTCTTTCTGTATCTCTTCGAGCTCCAGGAACCTGCGCTTCTTTGTTTCCGCCGGCACATCGTCGGCGAGCGCCGCGGCCGGAGTCCCGGGCCTTGGAGAGTACTTGAAGATGTACGCGGCGTCATAGCCGCAATACCTTACGAGATCTTTCGTGCACTCGAAATCCTCTTCCGTCTCGCCCGGGAACCCGACGATGATGTCTGTCGTCAATGCGATCTCTCTGGGCGAATTCCTTATGCGGTCGATCCTTTGCTTGTAGCTGTCGATCGTATGTCCCCTCCGCATTTCCTTCAGAATACGGTCGCTGCCGCTCTGGACCGGAAGATGGACCCAGTTGCAAAGGTTCTCGTGTTCCTCGATCGCGTCGACGATATCGGGATGGAAGTCCCTTGGGAACGAGGTCGTGAACTTGATCCATTCGATCCCTGTGGCGGCGACGGCACGGAGAAGTCTCGCGAACGGGGTCGTCCCTTGAAAACTCTCGAGGCCGGACTCGGTCTTCGGTCTGTAGCTGTTCACGTTCTGGCCGATCAGATGGACCTCCTTGACGCCCGACCGACGGAGCCCGAGGACCTGCCGGACGATCTCGGAGGCAGGCAGGCTTTTCTCGCGGCCCCTGGAGAAAGGGACTATGCAGTATGTGCAGAACTTGTTGCAGCCCTCAATGATCGGAACGAAAGCGACGTACGGCGAGTGGCGGCTCTTGTCGGCAACAGTCCAGTCGTAATCGTCCTCGCGGCCTTTGAGGTCGATCACATTGCCCAAACCGGATTCGGCGAGGCGGATCGCTTCGTGGACACGGCCGACGGCGCGGGTCCCGATAACAAAATCGACCCCGCGTCCTTTCTCGAAAAGAGTCTCGCCTTCAAGCTGCGCGACGCAGCCCATCACGCCGACGAGTTTGTCACCTTTGCCGCCGGGTTTGATCTGGCCTATCCGGGTGTATAGTTTGTGTTCCGCTTTTTCCCGGACCGAGCACGTATTGAGGAGAATGACGTCAGCGGATGCTTCGTCGTCGGCGATCTCGTAGCCTTCGGACTCAAGAAGGGTCGAGACGCGTTCCGAATCGGACACATTCATTTGACATCCGTAGGTTTCCAAATAAACTTTTTTCATACCGGAGACGGATTCCTCATTGCCCGCCAAAACGAAAATTATGTCGAAAACAGGGGATTTTGTCCATCTACACGTCCACACGGACTTCAGCCTCTTGAAAGGCTGCATACGTCTGAAACCGCTCGTGGAAGCGATTGGCGAGATGGAGATGGACGCCTGCGCGATCACCGACTACGCGAACATGTTCGGCGCGGTGTCTTTCTACAGGCAGATGACCTACGCGGGTCTCAAGCCGATCATAGGATACGAGGCCAACCTCACATTCGGCAGCCGTTTTGATCAGAGCGCCGTCGTCGAGTCAGGCGAGCTGCCCTACTATCACATCGTATTGCTGGCAAAGGACCACGCGGGGTACCTGAATCTTGTCAATCTCGCCTCCAGGGCCTACACGGAAGGCCTCTACAACAAGCCCAGGATCGACCCGGATCTGCTAGCGGAGCGTTCCGGTTCGCTGATCTGCCTTACGTCGAATCTGAAGGGCCCGGTCGGCCACCATCTGCTTAACGGAAATCCTGAGAAAGCATCGGCAAACGTCCGACTGCTCAGGGACATTTTCGGTAACGATCTCTATCTTGAAGTGCAGGACCACGGTCTGGAGGACGAAGCAAAGGTCAGGGACGGCCTGATCTCGCTTTCGAAGGAGATGGACGTTCCGTTCGTGGCCACGAACGACGCTCACTATTTAACGAAGGAGGACGCGAGGGCTCACGAGGTCCTTCTGTGCATAGGTGAAGGGCGAACGGTGGAGGACGCTTCGAGGCCAAGGCTTGGCAGCGACAATTACTACCTGCGCTCGAAAGAGGAGATGTGGGACCTTTTCGGCCGCGATCATCCGGAGGCGCTTTTGAACACCCGGAAGATCGCCTCGGAGTGCAACGTCGAATTCGAATTGGGCAAGAAATACTTCCTACCGAAGTATCCGATCCCTTTGGAAAGTTCCGCCCGGACCGAACAGGAATATCTCGAGGCGGTCGTCGAGGAAGGATTCGCACGGAGAAGGTCGGCTGTTTGGGATCCGCTCTCGGAAAAAGGGGAACTGCTGTATCTGCTCGAGACCTACCGGGAGAGGCTCAAAGAAGAGTTCCGGATAATCGACGAGATGGGTTTTCCAGGATACTTCCTGATCGTTTGGGAGTTTGTTAAGTTCGCGCGTGAGAGGAACATACCTGTCGGGCCCGGTCGCGGATCCGCGGCGGGTTCGCTTATCGCCTACTGCCTTGAGATCACGGACGTCGACCCCATCCAGCACGATCTTCTCTTCGAGCGATTCCTGAATCCGGAACGCGTCACGATGCCCGACATAGACATCGATTTCTGCGTGCGGGGCCGCGGCGAGGTTATCGAACACGTCGCCGAGTTTTACGGGAGGGATTCCGTATGTCAGATAATCACCTTCGGGACGATGGCTTCGAGGGCTTCGATCAAGGACGTGGGGCGTGCGCTTAACATGCCTTATTCGGATGTCGAGCGGATCGCGAAGTTCATACCGCCTCCGGTGAGAGGTCGGAACGTGAGTATAGACCAGGCGATTCAGCAGGTGCCTGAGCTCAGGAAAGCGATCGCATCGGATAAGAAGGTTGCGGAGCTTGTCGATCTCGCGCTGCGGCTCGAGGGCTGCTCGAGGCACACCTCGGTACATGCGGCGGGGGTCGTCATTTCGCCGCAGCCGCTTCAGGAACTGGTCCCTGTCGCGATCTCGAGCAAAAACGACGAACTCACGAGCCAATATCCTATGCTCGACCTTGAAGATGCCGGGATGCTTAAGATGGATTTTCTGGCGCTTACGACCTTAACCATCATAAACGATTGCTTAATTGCTCTTAAGCAGAAGACCGGCAGGACGGTCGACTGGAGCACTGTCTCCTTAAGCGACGAAAAGACGCTTAAGCTATTCTGTGACGGAAGGACCGATGCAGTGTTCCAGTTCGAATCGGGAGGAATGCAGGAGATCTGCCGAAAGCTGAAACCGAAGGACCTGGAGGATCTCGCGGCGCTTAACGCGCTTTACCGGCCGGGTCCGCTCGACGGCGGCATGGTGGAGGATTTCATCGCCAGGCGGCGAGGCGAAAAGCGCGTCTCCTATATCGTCCCCGAGATGGAGGACATTCTCAAGAACACGTTCGGTATTCTCGTCTACCAGGAGCAGATCATGCAGCTCGCGCAGAAACTTGCCGGCTACTCTCTCGGGGAGGCGGACATGATGCGCCGGGCGATGGGAAAGAAAAAGCGGGCCGCGATGGCCGAGCACGAAAAGCGCTTCATCGAAGGCGCCGTGGAAAGGAAGATCGAACGAAAGAAGGCGGAAGAGATCTACAACCTTATGGCCCAGTTCGCGGACTACGGCTTTAACCGGAGCCATTCGGTCGCTTACGCATATGTCGCGTTCCAGACCGCCTACCTGAAAGCCCACCATCCCGAGTACTTCTACGCTGCAGTGCTTTCGTGCGAGGCGAACGACTCGGCGAAGATCTACAAATACGCGAACGAACTGAGGGATTTCGGGCTGAAACTCCTGCCTCCGGACGTGAATGAGAGCGACGCGGGATTTACGCCTCTTGAAGGCGCGGTGAGATTCGGCCTTACGGCGATCAAGGGAATAGGCGCGGGGAGCGTCGAATCCATGCTCGAAGCAAGAAAAAGCGGCGGAAGATTCACTTCCCTCTTCGATTTCGTGTCCAGGATCGAACAGGGGTCGCTGAACCGAAGGGCTCTGGAGAGCCTTATATGCGCCGGCGCGTTCGATTCGCTCGATCCGGACGGCGAACCGGCGATGTGGCGTGCGAGGCATTTCGAATGCATCGACGAGGCTCTTAGCCATGGCCAGAGGGTCTGGAACGACAGAAAGATGGGGCAGAGCGCGCTGTTCGGAACCGCGGCGGCCGGCGTAGCGGAATCGAAGGACTTTCTTCCGTACGCCAAGCGCTGGACGAGTGCCGAACTCTCTGCAAATGAAAAGTCTTCGGTCGGTTTCTATCTTTCGAACCATCCGCTGGACAGCCACAAGCGAAGGCTTGCGGAGATGGGCATCGAGAAGATCAACGCGTTCTCCGAGGTCCGGCCGGGCGATCAGATAAAACTTGCGGGCATGGTCGCAAAACCCCAGGTGAGACAGAGCCGGAAAGGAAACAGATTCAGCATTTTCACGCTTGAAGATCAAACCAGCAGCGTGAAATGCCTTGCGTGGGCGGAGGCGTATGGAAAGTACTCCGAATTGCTGAAGGACGAAGAGCTTCTGGTCGTTGAAGGGCGCGTCGAATCCAACGACGGCAGCGATCTGGTCGTGATCGTGAATGAATTGACCAGCCTGACCGAGGCGATTTACAAAAACGCCCGAAGGCTTATAATCAAACTTCCCGAATTCGCGTCTGACGAAACGGTCCTGGACGATATTTTTTCCCTTTTGGGAAGCGGTAAAGGCCCTTGCGAAGTGCTTCTGGACATTCCGTTGGGAAACAGTGTGAATGTCCGTCTGAGCACACCGCCGATCAGAACGCTCGGATCCGGGCGGCTCAAGCGCGACCTTGAAGCGCTTGGGTGCGCGGTGGATTGGGACTTCGGCTAATTTCTATGGACACTTCAAAAGAAAGCGCGTATGAGCGTGTGCAGCGCGCCCGGCATCCGCAGAGACCGTATGCTCTCGACATCTTCGAGCATGTCTTCAGCGACTTTGCCGAACTGCACGGCGACCGTAGGTATGCGGACGATCCAGCGATCGTCGCGGGATTTGCGCGTCTGGACGATCTCGAGGTCGCGGTTATCGGGCAGCAGAAAGGCAGGGACACAAACCAGAGGCGCCACAGGAACTTCGGTATGCCGAAACCCGAGGGCTACCGGAAGGCACTTCGAATAATGAAGCTTGCCGAAAAGTTCTCCAGGCCGGTCATCACTTTCGTGGACACTCCGGGAGCCTATCCGGGGATCGATGCGGAAGAGAGAGGCCAGGCGGAAGCGATCGCCTTCAACCTTCGGGAGATGGCGCATCTGAAGGTGCCCACGATCATCGTTGTGCTGGGCGAAGGGGGATCCGGGGGCGCGCTTGCGATCGGGATCGGCGACCGGGTGCTTATGTGCGAGAACGCGGTCTATTCGGTGATCTCACCGGAAGGATGCGCGGCGATCCTTTTCAAGGACGCATCGTTGGCCGAGAAGGCGGCGAACAGCCTCAAGTTGACGGCCTCTGACCTGCAATCTCTCGGGATCATCGACGAGATCATTCCTGAACCGTCTGAATGGGTCTTTTCTGACGAATCCGAGGACGAATTTTCAGAGAGCGAGGTTACGAAAGGACTCCGGACGGTGATTCAAAAACATCTCTCCGAACTCGGCAAGTTGAGTACAGACGATCTTCTGGAAAAGAGGTTCGAGAAGTTCAGGGCTATGGGCAAGTGGGCAGGCGCCTGAGCCAGGCGCCTGCCGGTTCGAAGCGCGGGTCGTTAGAACGGTATGTCGTCGTCTCCGCCGGAATCGCCGGAAGCCGCCGCTTTTGCCGAATCGGATCCTCCGGAATCGGAGTCATATTCTTCGTCGTCGCTCGAAGAATAATCACCCTGCCTGCCGCCTCCCAGGAACTGCATATCCGAGGCATTAACGTCGAGCGTCTGGCGCATGTTGCCGTCACGGTCGGTCCATTCGTCGATCCGCAGACGGCCTTCGATATACACCTGGCTTCCCTTCTGAAGATATTTCGAGGCATTTTCCGCCTGTCTCCCCCAGAGCGTCACACGAAACCATGTCGTGATGTCCTGGAGTTCGCCGGACTTGTCCCGGCGCTTTTCATTGGTGGCCATAGAGAAATTGCAGACGGCGGTTCCTTGAGGGGTGTATCGCAGCTCGGGGTCTCTACCGAGATTTCCTACGATGATGATCTTGTTGAATGACATAAAAAGCTCCTTTGTTGTGGGTAGTGGAGAGCGAACGGATGGGAGCCCGGCGCTCATCGGACGGCTCCGACCCGTTGAGGATGACCGGGACCGTTTCCGCGACAATTCTATTCAACTGCGCCTGAAAACACAAAGCGCATACTGCCCCGTGAGATCACTAGCTCTAATCCCTCTTTTTGTACTCGTGCTGGGGTTGCTTGCGCTTCCCGCTCGCGCACAGACTGCTTCCGAAGCCTGGGACCAACCCCTGGAGATGTGCTGGCGGTTCGGCTCAGACGCGATGACCTCGCTTCACCCCGCGTCCGATAACGTTTTTCAAATCTTCTTACCACAGACGCCCGCTCAATTAATCGCTCTTTCGCTATTACGCGGCGACCTCTTATGGACCGTAGAGACCGGCGGGAACTTCGTTACGCAGCCTTTTGTGGTCGAAAGAGACGTAGTTCTTTACTTGTCAACCAAAGAAATAGACGACCTCAGATCGATCCGTTCGATCAGCATCGATTCCCTTTCGGGAATCTCGACTTCCGGATCGAATCTGGCAATTTCAAAGATACGCTCGAGTGCCGGCTCCGGATCGGAGCTTGCCGTGCTGGACGATTCGAGAACTTTGCGTAAAGTCGGAAGATCCGGACAAAAGTGGGAACGAAAGCTACCTTCGGCGGAATTTGCGGGGATAAGTCAGTCGGGTGATTACCTATTTGTATGGGCGCGTTCCGGCGACGTAATCGTCATCGACAGCATTACGGGCCGAACAATCCTTGAATTCAGGCTTTCGGCGGCGCCATCCGGTTCATTTTCGGTCGACCGAAAGGTGGTCTACGCCGGTTCCGAGGACGGAAGCGTATTCTCGATCGACCGCGTTGACGGTGAGATCCAATGGAGCTCGAGAACCGGCGGAACCATAGACGATCTGACCGCGGAAAAAAAGGGAGTCCTGGCGATCTCGCGTGACAACTTCGTATATTTTCTCTCGGACGGGAACGGACGCAGGATCTGGAAACGTAAGCTTGCCGGCCGGATCATCGGCAGCACAAAGATCGGAAAGAATTTCGCGGCGTTCTTGAGTTACGGAACTAACGAAGTCTCCATACTTCGCCTGCAGGACGGTAAGCTGGTCAACAGCTTCCCGGTCGAAGGGGCGGCGCACTTCGTAAGCGCCCCGCTTAGCGCCGGCGACTTTCTGCTTGTTCCTTTTGACTCGGGACTTGCAGCATTTGCGCCTAAAGGCATCTGCGAAAGAGAAAAGGACGGCTCGTGACGGCCGTCCTCTTCTGAATTCTCGATGTTCGCCAGCGTCAGTGCGACTTCTGGTATTCCGTCATCATGGAATAGATCTCATCCTTCACATTCAATTTCTTCTTCTTGATCGTGACTTCTTCGATCTGTTCCGATTCACTTGGATAAGTAAGGCTGGCGAGCTCTGATAAACGTTCTTCGTAGGATTCGTGCTGGTGAACAAGGTCCCTGAATGTCTGGCTTTCTTTCATTAACACTTCTTTCACAGACTCGGTTGTCGATATGTCCATATTCTTGGGTTTCCCTTCCTTTCTGTGGTGATTGATTTTCAAAAACGGTCCGAAACTACTCGGTTCGGCTTCTCATTTTCCCTGTAAGCCCAATGATAGCGTAAGCCCTGATTTCTACGCAAGAACTTTCTAGACGTGCAGCGTCATCAGTACTGCGTCATCCGCAGGTTCTCTGTAAAAGGCCGGCCTGAAGCCGGTAATCTCAAATCCGAACCGGTCATAGAAACGGATCGCGGACCTGTTGCGTGCGCGAACCTCCAGATGGATCGTTCCCCGACCAAGGCTCCGCAATTGGCTCAAGACTTCGTCGAGCAGCGCCCTGCCTATGCCTCTGTGCCGGAATGAAGCGAGAACCCCGATATTCAGTATTTCGGCTTCGAATGGGACAGTTGACTCGTCCGGTAATGTTCTTGGAGTCGTTATCAGACGCACAATAATGAATCCGGTGAGCGATCTACTCTCGGAATCCTTTGCGACGAAAAAGGTAGAAATCTCCCGCGACGCCTCCGATCTGTAGTCATCCTCCGTCCATCGCGAGAGGCCCGACTCGGTTTCGATCACCTTTACATCCCGGGCATCTCACGGTTGCGCTCTTTCGATCTTCCAGCACATTTCAGGAGCGGCCGGTGACGAATTCCCTTGTGTAAACAGGCTCAAGGCTCGCTGTCTCGCTTGTACTCCCGTGCTTGTTCACGAACCGGTACGCAAGACGGGCGATATTGCGGTCCGCGGTTATTAAGCGCTTGCTTACCGCGATTTCGGGTTCGCTCTCGAAAGAAGACGCCAGTCCCGGACCGATAATGATCGCCTTGTACGGATCCCGGATCAATTCCTCCCTGGTTACGAGGAAGTGCTTTCCAACGCTCTTGAAGCGTGTTCCCTTGCGTTCGAAGTTCTGCACCGCCGCTTCCCTCTTTCCCGCGAAGATCGCGGTCCTCCACTCATCGAGAGATGTATCGGCCATTTCTGTAAGGGCTTCCATCACTGTACATGTCGAATATGAGATCCCGCGCGCCCTCAAGAGTCCGCGAATGATCGAGAGCCCTGTCCGCACCCCTGTGAAACTGCCCGGGCCCCTGGTTACCACGATCCGGTCTATCGAACCGATGTTTAGCCCGGATGAAACGAGCAACTCATCGATCTTGTGCAGCGGCGGTGGATCCTGTTTGCCTGCGCTCAACAGATCCAAAGCAGCGATCTCGGCGCCGCCATCGTAAACGGCCGCACTTCCTCCGTCGATACACGTGTCGATCGAAAGCGTTACTGGCATTACGCGGTTGTCAGAACCTCCTACGGATCGCGGGGATCATACGCCTGATCGAAGGAACGGACTGTTTGAAAATGTACCCGATCTGATAGTGGATACGAGTGCGTGCGTCAATGTCGCCCTCCATCCCGATCATCGCCATTACGGGATTCGGCGGAAACCGCTTACGGAGTTGCTTTGCGAACAGCGCGGCGTTTCCGATCGAATGGTGGAGCGGCAGATGCGGGATGCCTTCTTCCCAGCGTTTCTCGATCGCTCGCGTGAGCCAATGCGGCAGATCTCTGGCGTCCTCCGCAAACGGAAGATCCTCGATCTCCAGGCCCAGATGTTTCTGGGCGAGCCCGATCGTGCAGATTATCCATCGCCTGCGGCGTTCACTTACGACCCCAAGGCATTTGTCCCAATCGAAAGCCGAAGGGCGGTTCTTAACCGCCCAGTATATGTCCCAAAGCCTCTCCTTTCTTTCTCCGCCGTCGGTGAGCCAGTGGACGCACAAGACCCTCAGATGGTCCTCGGGGCACAAAACCCGGATCGGAACGCCTTCCAGATCGATCGTTTCCGAACGCGCAAACAATTCTTCGAAACTGAGCGTGTCGAGATGGCGGGGGCCCCTGTGTATGTCCGCCAGGATATCTCTCTCGGTCGAAAACAGAGCGTCGACCCTCAGCGGCGCATCAGGGGACACCATCAGGTCGAAATCTCCGGGAGTTCTCTCTGCCGGATCGTCATAGAAACGGGCCGCTGACCAACCTTTCAGAAGAACTGCCTGAACGCCTTCCCGCTCAATTATTTCGAAGACACGCTTAAGGTGGTGTTCGTAAACCCTAAGTAGAAGCTGGTCCAGGCGCTGGTCCATAGAAGTTCTTACAGGTAAACACTTTACCTGACTTCAGCTCAACCGTGACCTTAATACATTCGCCGTTTCGATTGCTTCTCCACGAGTTCCCTTCAGAAGCAAAGAGCCTTCGACAGCGCGACCAATGGCGGCAAGAGTTTCCGCCGGGCAGTCCCTGATCACGGAAGGCAGGAACAGATTCTCGAGGATCCCTAACGACGCTTCGCCGGGAGTAATGGCAGACGGATCGAATCGAGTTCCCTGTTCAAAATCTGTCAACAGCACGCAACCGACCTTAACCGGTTCTTCAGATTTCGAGTAACCGGCCCTTGCCGGATCCAGCCAGGATCTTTTGCCGCTTTCCGTCCTCAGCTTCATAGGTGATGCCATGGGATAAAGCATCCCCTGGGAATCAATTACGGCGCAGTCGTCAGAAAAATATTCGGCTCCAAGTTCGAGAAGTGCCCGGGTCAGAGTGGTTTTCCCGCTCCCCGTCTTTGAGGGAAAGACGATACCGATCCCTTCAAGAGATACCGCCCCCGCGTGTACGAATACGAACTCGGGCGCCGCATTGCGGGCGAGCACAAACTCTATGTTGCCTTCGAAACCACGAGCGGTCTCTTCATTGAAACCGTCGAACGTGCACAATCGTTCGTTGCCGTAGTAGAGCCCCCTACTTTCTTCTCTTCCATTTGTGACGATCGAAAGACTGTGCCTATCCTCAGAGCTTGGGCCGGAATCCGCAAATCCGGGAAGCATGAGGTCAAGCCATTCCGAATCAACCGGGACGTCGCACAGGATCTCATAACCCTTGCCAAACGCTTTAAAGGATCGGACTCGGAACATTCAGATCGTAGTATAGTAAGGAGATCGATAACTGCCGCGCCTCAAAAGAATTAGAGCCAAGCCGAAAGAACGGCCTGGCTCTTTTTCCGAACTCAGGGAACAACTACGGACACGCGACTGAACTCGGCACAGTGTTGCCGCAAGTCGGATTTTTTGGATCCAGTGGCGACACGCACTGAAATCCGCTCTTCCCGCCGGTGTCACAACAAATCTCGCCTCCCGCACAACCGCCCGATGTTTCAAACCCACCGCAAAGTGAAGCCGGGCACGCGACCGCTAGCGTCGTGGCAGGAAAACTCAGCATAGCGATCACCGGAAGCGCGATCGCCGTAGCGAGGCCCACCTTCCTGATCACTTCCCTGCGGCTCATGCCTTCGAACCGTGAGGATAGATCGTTGGCGATAAGGTTCTTTTCTTTTAACTGGTCGAGCGCGAGCCAGACCACCTTCTCTTTCTCATCCGAGTCGCGCGAGCCGGGCAGCCTTCGGGCGATCTCGGCCACCGTCTTGTTCCCATCGCAGGATCTCCAGACCAAGGCCGCGGTGGGATTGAGGCTAAACGCCTTGTTTTCTTCGAGGTCATAAATGAGAACCTCGTCAGGCATCTCCTGAATTACCAAACCTTCTTTTCGAACGATAGGAACTTGGGAACTGTTCATTTCTCCTCCTAAACCAAATCGGTATCAATCAATCTAAAGACATGCCGATAGCCTTCCGATTAAAGTAATTTATTAACTTAACCGCCACTACGTCAGCTTCCGCTCTGTAGCTTTGGGCGATTATGGCACGAAGTGCTAGTTTATTCAAGACTTTAAGTGAAAATTCTGTATTTGTCCTGACGGGTACCGTGTGCTCGATAATCCTCAGCATGCCTTCTGCGCGGGAAAGTGCTTTCGGTTCCCATTTCGAATCAACCCCGAACTCCGTGATAAACACGAGCCCGCATTGTACCGGCACCTTTCCGATAGGGGCCTTTAACCTGCAGGCCTCGACCTCCGACGTAACGGCTTTTCCTTCGAGGTCTCTGACCGAGAGCGGCTTCGGAAACGGAAGAACGCGCGCTTCGGAGTCCAGAACCGCAAAGTCGTCCGAATAATATTCTGCCCCCAATTCTACAAGCGCTTTGACGAGAGTCGTCTTTCCGGCAAACGAGCTGCCGGGAAGGACTATCGCCTGTCCGCCGACGGCGACAACTCCCGCGTGTACGAACACGTGATCGGAAGCCATCTCCGCGATCCGGTTCCTTATAAGCGATTCGACATTCTTTTCGAATCCCTCGATCTCGAGCGGATGCGTCTCATCGGTGAAAACGCTTCGGAGTATGATCTCGCTCCCGGCAGCCTGTCTGATCTCGAATTTCTGGTCCTCGTTCTTGATTGCCTTGAACTGCAGGAGATCGCCGAAGACAAAGGCGAGGCGGTGCCGAACCCTTTCAATGATCTCAAAGTCTTCCGCCTCGACAGCGATCTTCACGCCGAAGCTTTCGAATGTAATTCTTTCCACGGATCTTGTTCGGCGGGCGGCGCTCACCGCGCCACGTTTGCACTAAAGTACTAATCAAACAGAAGTTCAGATTCCGGAAACCTTCCCGGACCCGGACAACGAAGCGAAAACCAAAAGCAGAAGAGCGACAACCGCAAGCGCCGCTAACAACGGATAGACGCTGAAGTGATAAAGGGCCGACATAATGACCGCCGCGGTGCACGCCGCCCCGCAAACCCCGTAAACTGTCGAAACCTCGCCGTGGGACCACCCGTTGATCACCATAGCCTGGTACAGGTGCCTTCGGTGCGGCTCCCACACGCGTTCTCCTCTAAAGAGCCTTCGGAAAAACGTCATAGAGGAATCGAGCACAAACGGCCAGATCAGTCCGACCGCCATCAGTCCGGCGAGCCACGGCGAATCCGGTACCAGCGGATCGGTACCCCGTTCGGCCCAATACAACATAGGGAGCGCCGCGAAAGAGAATCCAAGGAAGGCACTGCCGGAGTCTCCCATGAATACTTTTGCGGGCTGCCAGTTGAATATCAGGAATGCAAGGCTCGCCGCGGTGACGGAGAATCCTGCGAACGAAACGAGGTCCGCTCCCGAGAGCATCCCGATGATCCCCCAGCCGACTCCGGCCGTAACGGCCTGGATCCCCGCGATCCCGTCGATCCCGTCCATGAAATTGTACGCGTTCGTCAGGCCGACGATCCAGACAAAACTGATCAGACATCCCGCCCACCAAAGGTCGCCAAAGGCATCTATCCAACCGGCGGAAGCCCAAATCAGCGCCACGGCGGCCGCGGAGTGTATCGCGAACCGGACGACGACCGGAACGGCCCTTATGTCGTCAAGCCAGCTGACCGCGACCAGCACTGTGGCACCGATGAAATATGCCGCGAGATGGCCCGGACGCAAGCGGTCGTCAGACCGCACGACGAAAGCGAGGAACACGAGAAGCGAAGCTAGCACCGTAAGGGCGATGACAAGCCCGGCGCCAACCGGTACGGGTCTGGAATGCGAGCTCCTCTCATTCGGTACGTCGAGGATCCGCCGCTTCCTGCTCCAGCCTATGAATGCGCGAATGCCGCCCAGACTGACGGCAAAGACGACGATGTGTAGGGCGGTTTCGAAGATCATTCGAGGGCAGGGTCAGGCGTGTTTCCGTAGGCTCAAATGGCCGAGCACGATTTTCGCAACCGTCTCCGAGACATTCTCGGCGAGATATTCGCGCGGTGCCGACCAGGAGCCTCGCCTTCCCGTCACCAAAGCTACCGCAGAAACGATGGTCTCCGGGTCCGATCCGCTGAGTATATTGCTTCCGCACTCGATCGTCTCCGGACGTTCGGTAACATCCCGCAGAGTTACGTTCGGGACCCCGAAGATCGCGGATTCCTCCTGAACCGTACCGCTGTCCGTAAGGACCGCGAACGCATTCTGTTCCAGCTTTACAAAATCGAAGAAGCCGAGAGGGTCGAGCAACCTGACGTTCTCTGAGCCGGGATCGATCCCGAATGCGCTCAGTTTATCGGCGGTACGCGGGTGCACACTCACAAGCAGAGGCTTCTCGAACGTCTCCGCGACCCTGGAAAGCCCTTCGAAGATCCGCTTCAGCCTCGACCCGTCATCGACGTTCTCGGCCCTGTGCAGGGTCACGACGAAGTACCCGCCGGGCTCGACGTCAAGCGCTTTCGGAGCGCCCGAAGACCCGATCTTTCCGGCGTAATGCCTTATCACCTCGTTGATCGGATTTCCGGTAACAAATATGCGATCGCGTTCGATCCCTTCCCTGACGAGGTTTTCTTTGCTCCTTTCGGTGTAAGGCATCAGAATGGAACTGGAATGGTCGATTATCCGGCGATTGATCTCCTCGGGCACCCTTTCGTCAAAGCACCGGTTGCCGGCCTCCATATGAAACACAGGGATCCCCATCCTCGCGGCAACGATCGCGGATAATGCGCTGTTCGTATCGCCCAGGATGAGGACGCGGTCAGGCTTAACCTCGGCGAGCACTTCCTCGACGCCGGACAGTATCCTGCCGGCCTGTTCCCCGAACGAAGAGGCACGGATCCCCAGGTGATAGTCGGGGTCCCTCACCTCAAGCTCCTTCAGGAAGATACCGCTGAGGCTCTCGTGAAAATTCTGTCCGGTGTGAACCGACGTATGGTCACAGTTGCGGTCGAGAACCGCCATGACCCTTGAGAGCCTTATGATCTCGGGTCTCGTGCCGAAAATTGTGGCTACCTTCATTTTTACTTAAAGTATCACTTAAAGTCTTCAGCTCATCTCTTTGATAAACGGGCGGATCTCTTCACCTGCGCCCGAAAGGACCGAACGAAGTTCTTCGACCGATATGTTGCCGTCTTTGGAAGAGTACTCAGACTCAAGCGCCATTTCACCGGGTTCACCTCTGCGGAGTTCCGGAAGTACGGGAAGGATCACGTAAAATCCGTTCCTCGATATTGTCCGAAAGCACTCCTCTTCGGAAACCATTATCTCGTGGATCTTCTCTCCGGGCCTGATTCCCGTGAAAACGATCTCCAATTTCTCGCGCCCCATCAGCGCCTTTGCCACATCGGTGATCTTCGCGGACTCCACGATCGGCACGTAGGTCTCCCCGGGATTGCCGGAAATAAGGGCCTCCATCACCGTATCGACCGCCTTTTCAAGCGTTAGAAGAAACCTCGTCATCTCCGCCAAAGTAACTGTGACAGGACGTTTTTCCTTTATCTGCTCGACAAAAAGAGGCACTATCGATCCCCTCGATGCGATCACATTCCCGTACCTCACGCAGCAGAAGGAAGTGCGGTCGCTCCGTCGGTTCGCCTCGATCAGCACGCGCTCCTGCAGTGCCTTCGTCATTCCCATCACGTTTATCGGCTTGCACGCTTTATCTGTGGAGATTCCGACGACCTTTTCGACGGGAAGTCGGTTCTCGATGACCGCGCGCACTAAGTTCTGGGCGCCGTGGATGTTCGTTAGGATCGCTTCGAACGGGAAATACTCGCAGGAAGGCACCTGCTTGAGGGCGGCGGCGTGAAAGACTATGTCGGATTCACGGAGAGCCGAAAGCAGCGCGGGATAATCGCGGACGTCGCCGATCGTGAAATCCAGAACGTCACGCGAGTTGTGATAGATCACTTCGTCGGTCGCGGCCGCCTTCTGGAGGTACTCGAGACGCATGAAATGCTGCTTCGCCTCATCCCTCGAAAATACGGTCACACGAGCGGGAGAACCGTACACCCCGCTCAGGATCCTTCTCACAAGCGACTGGCCGAGCGAACCCGTGCCGCCGGTGACAAGGATCCGCTTATTATCTAGGTACTTGGTTTTCTCCATTCTTCATAAGGCGAAGCGTCCTTCGCAAGTCCTTCGATCATTTCGTCCCACGTGGGAGCCGCAAACCCTGTTTCTTCAGAGAATCTGGAAGCATCGAGGCTCCTGTCGATCACGAGCGCTTCATCCGGTTCGATAGTTATTCCGAGTTCGAGCCTTTCGTTCACGCGGTTCAAAAGCCCGTATTTGCTGATCCTCTCGGAGGCGACGTGGTAAATCCCTTTCATATCCGAAATATCAAGGATCTTTGAAGCGATCACTCCCGCAAGGGCTTCGGTCGTAAATCCCGAAAAGTAAGCGTTCACGAAGCCCCGGACCGTTCCCCCGGCATTCGATATGAACCATTCGAGAAGCCCGTGCGACGATCGAAGTTCACGGCCGATTATCGACGTCCTTATCGTAACCGCGCCTTCCGAAGAAACTTCGCCCAGCGCCTTGCTGCGGCCGTAGAGGTCCTGAGCGTCCGGAGCATCAGCCTCGGTGTAACCGCCGCTTGTTCCGGCGAAGACACAGTCCGTGCTTATGTGCACAAGCCTCGCGCCGGCCTCACGGCATATCTCGTTCAGCCTGTGCGGGAAGAGCGAGTTGATCTCGATCGTGTTTGCGGCTTGTTCCGCTACTTCCTTCTGCTTTATAACCCCGATCGCGTTGATGACAGCGTCGGGTCCGACCGATTCGATCGCCATCCTAAAGGAATCAGGATTGGTTGCGTCGATGCCTCCAACGATCTTCTCTTCCCGTGCGATCCCGTATCGCGCAAATTCTTCCGACAATACCCTTACGCCGGCCCACGTATCGAAGCCGTTCCCCGGAAGTCGCTGAACGAGTTTGTGCCCAAGCATTCCGCCCGCTCCCAGGACAAGGACCTTCAAACCTGACATATCACATCACATGTCGGCATGCCGACAACTAGAATTCGCTTTAAGAGCGGCCTCCGCCCGCGGCCGCGTCTCCCGAGAGGATCGCGCTCTCGATGAGCTCCACCGTGCGCTTCTCGATCGACGGATCGGAAAGTATCGAGTCCGCGTATTCTCTCGCCGCAACTGACATCTTCCGGTACTCGTCGTCCCCCATCGCGACACATCGCTTGAGGACTTCCTGCCACCTTTCCGGGTCCTTGAGTGACACGCTCCAGCCGGCGCCTTGCGCTTCAAGGTCTATCCAGGGGGTCCGGTCGCTTATAATAAGTGGGCACCCCGCCGCAAGCGACTCGAGAAAGACGTGTCCGAAGTTCTCGCCCAGTGTGGGCATCACCTTAAAGTGATACTTGAATAATGTACAGGCTACTTCCGCGTGCTCCAGCGGTCCCTTGAAACTCACATCGATGCCGCTTCGCCCGATCCTCGCCGCTTCAAGGAACTCCTCAAGGTAACGATCGTCTTCCACCGTTCCGAAAACGTCCAGTTTGGCGGAATCCGGCGGCAGGTTCACGTTGTCGAGAAGCCATTTCAGATTCTTCTTCCGATCGAACCTTGAAACGAACACAAGCCGGACGCTTCCCACGTCTTTCGGAGGTTTTCTTCCGGGATCGAATCCCTCCAGGATCCCTGCAGGCGGAAGGTCGGGAGCGATATGGATCTCGGCATCCTTAATGCGAAGCGCTCCGATCTCTTCCGCCTCGAGCTCACTCGACGCCTTCCAGATGATTCCCGAATAAAGGCCCGCCGCGACCGCAGACCTCAGAAACACCGCCTTCTTCAGAAGCTTCAAACGCCTGGCACCCTTTGAGAGCTCGCCGCAGGGTGCGAGTATGAAGGGCAGGCCGCCCGTGCGCCCTTGCTTTCGCAGTCTCAAAGACGCCACAGTCAGAGGAGAAAAGAAACTGTTCGCATATAGCACGGCCGGATTGAGTTCCCTTACGGCGCCCGGAAGAACCGTTCGAATGTCCGAATCTCGTTTGAGGTAATACACCTCCGCCTTTCCGACCCTGTTCCATTGTCCGAGGCCATCGGTATCGTACCAATGCTTCTCCGGGCCTGCATCGTACCCCCGGGTGATGATCCTGAATTCGAGCCTGTCCGAGAGCCTTTCGACCGTGTTGACGATGGTCCTTGTTCCACCCCCGCTTCCGGAGCCCGGCAGGTAGAAGTTGCTGATGATCAGCACGAGCGGCTTTTCAGCTTCAGTTCCCATCGATTACTTCCATACAGGCTTCGAGCACTTCCTCGGCGCCTACCGACGTCAGACATTGATGATCGTTGAAGCAGTCGGGCGTGTGACATCCCTCGCACGGCACCTGTGTCCGAAAGAACCTGTGGTCTGCCCCCGGCGGTTCCCAGCGTCCCGGATAATCGATTGCGGCAAATACCGCCACACAGGTGACTCCTGCAGCGGCGGCAAGATGCATCGTGCCGGTGTCGTTGCCCAGATAAAGCTTGCAGAACGAAAGCGCCGCTCCGGCTTCACGAACGTTCAAAGATCCGGCCGCAACGGCTCCGATCCCCCACGCTCTGACAAGCCTTTCTCCCTTTTCCCTGTCTTCCGGGCCTCCGAAAACCAAAGGAAAAACTTCTTTCTTCCGGACCAGTCCTTCAACAACGTTTTGAAATCTGTCTTCGTGCCAGATCTTCGAATCCCACTTGCTTCCAGGCCCGACTCCGACGAGAGTTCTCAAACCGATCTCGTGACCGGATGCAGTCTCAAGCCACCGTGCGGCAGCGTTCCTTTCCGCTTCGGTCAATTCCAGGCTCGGGACCGCGGATCGCGGCACGTCTACAAGCGGGTCTTCATCTCTCAAACACCGCAGAAGGAAATCTCCCTCGTACTCGACAGACCGAAGCGGCGCATCCGAAGGAAGTTCAAGAAGGTTGCGCGAAAGAAAACCGTCACACGCGATCCGACCGATCCCGCAGAGGCTGAAGAACCTTCGGTCCCGAGCGATCCGGGCCGGTGTCCTGTTGCGTGTCATCAGGTAGAACACTGTATCGAACCGTGACTTCCGAAGCCTTCTGATCAGTCGGAAGGCGCCCGGCAACATACCCGGACCTGAGGGCGTGCGATAGCCTATGTACTCATCAAAGAGCCCTTTTTCAGGAAGCACGGAAGTTGCAGGGACCTTCCGTTCTTCACCCTCGGAAGCATTGCATAGGAATGCTATGTGCGAATCCGGGAAACTCTCGCGGATCAAGCGGAACGCCGGAAGAGCCGCGATCGTGTCCCCAAGGTGCCCGATCCGGAACACGAGTATGCGCGTCGGACCGCCTTGCAAAGCCGACGTCATCAAACGGCCCCCAGTTCTCTCCGAAGATCATCCAGAGTGACTGCCGATGTGCCGAGCCTTTCAACAACGCAGCCCGCCGCGAGATTGGCGAGTTCCGCCGAGGTGCCCAGATCGGCGCCCGCGGCGGATGCGACTGCCACGGCCGCGACCACGGTATCGCCTGCGCCGGTTACGTCAAATACCTTCCGCTCGCGAGCCTCGATCATTTTCGGACCTGACCCTTCTTCAAAGATCGTGATTCCACGTTCGCCGCGCGTGACGATCAACGCGGGGAGCCCCAAACTGCTTCGCAGCTGCTCTCCGGCGTCCTCGACCTCGACGCCTTCGAGTCCAAGGAACGCTGAAGCCTCCAGAGCTTCCCTCTCGTTAGGTGTTAAGAGTGAAGCATTCCTGTATTTCTCGTAGTTCGCGCCTTTGGGATCGACAAACACCGGGATCTGCTTCTCATTTGATTTCGTTATCAGACGCGTACAGATCTCCGCTGTGACGACGCCCTTGGCGTAGTCGGAAATGATCACCGCGTCGTTCGAATCGAGAAGATCTTCAAGTCTTGTAAGGAGTGCCTCCGATTCTTCTTCGTCAAGCGCGCTCGACACCTCCCGGTCGAAACGGGCGAATTGGTGATGCTGTGCGACAAGCCTTGTCTTGACTGTTGTCGGCCTCGAGTTCGAGACGACGACGCCTTCGCTTCCGATCTCCTCCTTTTTCAACGCCTCGATCATTTCCGCGGCCTCATTGTCGGTTCCCAGGACGCCCGCGACAGAGGCCGCAGCTCCGAGCCCCCTTACGTTCGCGGCCACGTTCGCCGCACCGCCGAGCACGGACCTTCTCCCGTTGACGTGCAAGATCGGAACTGGCGCTTCGGGAGAAATACGTTCGACCGTACCGCTAAGATAAGCGTCGAGCATGAGGTCGCCCACAACCAGCACCTTCAAGTCCTTGAACCTTTCCAGGAGTTCCTTCATCGAGTGGTCCATTGCACGCGGCCTATACGGCCGCCGCGATCCGAACGTCCACAATCTCGCACCATATGTGCCCCACGGTAATGTGGGCTTCCTGGATTCTCGCAGTACGTTCGGAGGGGACGACGACGCACGCGTCGCACAGAGCGGCGAATTTTCCACCCTTGGCGCCGGTCAAACCGACGACGGAACAGCCGAGTTCGCGGGCCTTCATCATCGCCCTGTCTACGTTCGGAGAGTTTCCGCTGGTGCTTATCGCGATAAGAAGATCGCCGGCCGCGGCGAGCGCCTCGACCTGGCGTTCGAAGACCTTCTCGTAACCGTAATCGTTGGAAAGTGCCGTCAGCGCGGATGTGTCCGTGGTCAACGCCAACGCTGGAAGAGCCCTGCGTTCGGCTTCGTACCGGCCTACGAATTCCGCCGCGATGTGCTGGGCATCTGCGGCGCTCCCTCCGTTCCCGCACAGGAGGATCTTTCCGCCGCCGGCAACACAGTTATATATTCTGTCGGCACAATCATTTACAGCGTCAAGGCAGTGCTCCGAAAGGAGTTTGAAGACGCTTATGTGCTGGGAGATGGACGCTGCGGCCGCGCCTTTCTCCGAAGAAATCCCACCCCCGTCTTCCCGAGCGTGCGCCGTACCTTCCGCGCTCCCTATCCTTTCTATCAGCAAACTCGTCGAATATCCCTCAACCATTGGAACCGTCCGCACCTCTCCTCCGGACGACCTCACGGTGTCGGCCCCTATGATCTCCGACTCGTCCCAGTCGCCACCTTTTACAAGCACATCCGGCTTGATGTTCTTTATCAGCTCAGCCGGCGTAAGTTCATCAAATATAATGACTTCATCAACCGACGACAATCCCTCAAGGACCGCTTTCCGGTAATCCTCCGAATTCACAGGTCGAGACGGTCCCTTGATAGTGCGGACGGACCTGTCGCTGTTGATCCCGACGACGAGGCGGTCGCCGAACGAACGTGCTGTCCTAAGCAGTTCGACGTGCCCCGGATGAAGTATGTCGAAGCATCCGTTTGTGAAAACTGTCTTCATCACCTCGATAAGCAGGCTTCGGGCCTCTGGGAACGCAAGCGAATATAATCCTAGATTATTGACGTGTCTGCAAATGCACCGCCCGGCCTCTTAATTCAGGCGTTCGAAAAGATGCACGTAATGCCCTTCGTCATCAGGCTGGATCGGCTCCGCCTGTTTGAATCCCATCCCTTCGACCCGCTCGATGACATTCGAACGGGGCGTCTCTGGAAAGTGGTGGATCTCGATCAGAAGGTACCTGCACTGGCGGAGCCTTCCGAATGCTTCCACTTCGAAGACCTCGAACTCCGCTCCTTCTATGTCCATTTTGCACAGATCTATCGAGGCGTCGCCAAAATGATCTTCGACCAGGGCGTCCGGCGTCTTACCCGGGACCCTTACACCCTCAGCCTGCCCCGTGTCCGTATATATGTTCTCTGAGGTCCCGCCCTTCGAACGTGCGATCAATATATCTCTCTCGGAGCCGCAGACGGCGGCGTTGACCGTCTCGGCCACGCCCGGAAAGTTCCTCTCCAGATTGAATCCAAGCCTTGCAGCGGTCTGTGGGTTCATCTCGACACAGATCAGTTTTTCAAAACTGTGTCCTTCGGAAGCCAGGAGCAAAGGAAATCCGCCGTTGTTCGAGCCTATATCGAGGACATTCAAATCGGCCTTCAGGTCCATGGAGGCCAAGAACTTGCGGTACTCGTCCGAAGTAAGAACCTCGCGCGCGCCGTTCGCGTCCCCGCCGGCAAGATCGGTTATAAACTCAAGCCCCTTGTAACGGCACATCTGGACGCTTTCCCCCGGGAAAAGAAGGCGGTTCAGGATCAACTGCCAGCCGTTGTCCATCTGCCGCATCGCCCGGAACGCTTTCAATTTTGACGCGAAACCCATAGGCGGGCGGACCCCTATACGTTCTTCGGCTTCCGTGCGAAGAAATTCGCAAAGAAAAGCGCCACGGCAATGACGGCCACGACCCTTATCGTGTTCGGGAAGATGCTGGAATAGAATCCCTCGTAATGGACAAGGCCCAGAAGCGGAAAATACGCCGCCTTTTTCCAGAGCCTGGGTTCGGGCGTGTTTATCAGAAGATCGTAGATCACGCGCAGGTATATCCCGAGCAGCATCATCCCGAGCGGCACGCCGAACGGCCCGAAGTTTCGCACAAGGTCCCCGAAAACGGTGATCGCGAATGAGTTTTCGCTGAAGTTGAAGTACAGGTCGCTATAAGCGCGGGCGTCCGACACCAATGGCTTGTCGGTCCAAAGGAACCTCGGAATGAACGACGTAAGAAACTCGTTAACGATGTTGTTCTTGATCCCGTAGCTCTCTTCGTAGGGCTCGAGCTTCTCGTGATTCGAAACCACGACGGCAAGGGAGCTGAGGTTCTCGATCCTCTCAGCGAAGTCCTGTGCGGCCTGAGTCAAGAGTACGTCCGTCTCCGTACGCGACAGATATTCGATCGTGGCGGCGACCTGGCCCGCGTAGTCACCCGCGTTTATCCTGGCCTCGGACCCTTTAATATTCCTGAACGACGTGCCGTAGATGATGCCTGCCGTGACGGCGGCAAAGATCAGGGCACCGAATATCACGCCGTGGATCCACTTGATCCGCCGTCCGGAGTACCAATAAGCGAGTCCGATCGGAATCACGCTTACGACCAGGCTCGAACGGCTTCCGTAAAGGGCCATCCTCAGGGGGATGAGAAGCACCAGGAACGCGACCACGGCGTAAGAGATCATATTCGCGCGTTTGAGGTGGAACACGCCAAGCCACAGCAAAACGTAGCCAACCGTGAATATGGTCGTCAGGAAGACCAGTAGGCTGTCGAACATCCCGATCTCGTCCACCCTCTGATACCCGAGCAGCCCCTGCACGAAGCCCAGGATGTTCAGGCCGATCCCGCAAAAGATGAGAAAAAGCCCTGGGAGCCATACGTCGTTCGTTCCCCACTTCCACTTGGGCATCACCTTTTCAATATTCTTCGCCGCTAACCCGCCGACCGGGATGTAGAAGCCAGCGATCATCCCGAGGAAGCCGACCGAAACATAGACAAGCGAAAGCGGCAGATTATAGGCCGGATTGTCGATGAAACTGAGAAAATACGGATCGGTTATGCCGAACGTCAGAACGAATGAGCCGCCCACAAAGGTCCAGAAAAGATAGGTCCAGACCCCGTAAACGGTCGGATGGAAAGGATCGAACTTGCCCTTGTAGTAGAGGTACGCGGCGGGCGAGAGCATTACCCCCGCAGTGATCAAAGCCCAGGGCACGAGGTAGTAGCTTCCGAGCGCCTCAGTGAATCCCTCGCCGGTCCAGAAGTACGCGGCGATGACAAGCGCTCCGAGGCTCCAGAGGACGACTATCGGTATGATCAGCCCGTTTCGACCCCTCGCAGGATGCAGGCTTGATTGCGGATACGGACTGCTCATAGATCGGAGCGTGCGGATCCTGCCTTGATCCGGCATACGGCGATCACGCCGTCGCTTAGCTGTTTCGAAACACTTACCAAAACGTCGTTCACCAGATTGTAGATCTTAGGGTTATGCGGACGGTGTTCCCTGCCGAGATCGTAGAAGTAAAACTCCTCGACGTCGAAACCCTCCTTTTCGACCGCGAGCCGGAGCGTGCGGTACGAATAATAGGCGACGTGGTCCGGATGGACCGGTTCGGCGATCCCGCCCCGGCCCCTCAGAGCGTACTGCACGAACCTCATCCCGCAGTACGCGTTCACAGTCGTGATGACGAGCAGAGAGTCCCGGTCCATGAACCGCCTGATCCCTCGAAGGAACAGCCCGGGGTTCGTCAGATGTTCTATCATCTCACCTGCGACGATAACGTCAAACCGCCGGTCCAGATCGACTGCGCCCAGGTCCTCCAGATCTGCCCTGTAGAGATTCTCCACTCCCGCCACCTTTAAGGTTTCGATTCCTTCCCTGTCGAAATCGAATCCATACAGCTCCGAAGCGGCTTCGCCCAGGCGGAAATGAAGCAGCGAGCCGTCGTCGATCGCTTCTTTCGTATACGGCCAGTTGGTACAGCCCAAATGAAGCACCGAGCGGTCCTTGCAAAGGCTCTCGATCTTATCGATCCGCTGTACCAGTTCCGGTGTCGATCCCATCGGCAGACTACCTCGCAAGCAGTTCCCTTACCAGTATCTTCTCGTCCTTAGTAACTCCGCCGGTTAGCAGCGAAACGCCCACGTAAACCGCGAAGCCCGAAACTCCTGCGGCAACGAGCGCCGGCCAGCCTCCAGGGAGGGCCATCAAAACCCCGTACGCGGACAACGCCGAAACGCCGGCCGCAAGCGCGAACACCGAGGCGGTCTTCAGCCAGAATCGTGCCTTTACCGACCCGAACACGAGCCGTTCGACAACGAATACGGAAACGAATATCGTTCCGAATCCGGCAAGCCTCGCGACCGCGACGCCGGTTCCGCCGTACGGTTCGGTAAGCGCCACCATAAGCGCAAGGCCGATCACGAGGCAAACGCAGAATACCGCGAAATTATATGTGGTTCTGCCGAGGCCTTCCATCATCTGCCACGAAACGACTTGTATCGCGACGATGCTGAACGTAACTGCGTGGATCGAGAGCAGTATCGTGCTTTCCTCGGCGAATGTGTCGCCGAGCCACGCGGAAAGGAACTCTCGCCCCATCACAAGCACGCTAGAGAGTATGAAGAAGACGAGGAAAACGGTCATTCGCGTCGCCTTTGCATAGAGGCGTTCCAGCTTCGCACGATCTTCCCCGAGCTCGCTCGTCAGAGGGAACATCACAAGCATAAGACTCGCTATGAAGCCGTGTATGTAGATCGCAAGCGTCAGAGGCACCACATAGAAGGTGACGTCCTCAGGTCCGAGCATCCTCATAAGCCATCCGCGCTCGAAAAGCAGTAGGCCGTTCGAAAGCACCTGGTAACCTATGATCCCCGCGCTGAAGGCGAGAATGTTCCGCAGCGCCGGGTTCGAGATGCTGAAATTGAGCCTGAACGGAGGCAGAAGGCTTTGGCAAATTACCACGCCGAGAACCACAACCGAGGCCAGCACACAAAGGTTCCAGATCAGAAGCGCGTTCAGCCCGTAACCCATCCAGGCGAGCGCCGCGTTTCCCGACAAGAGAAGCCCTGTGTTCAGGTTGAACAGCCTCGAGAAGATGTCGAACCGGTGGAGCCCCTGAAGTATCGCGTTCACGAACTGGTTGAGCATCGTGCAGAAAAGGATCCCGGAGGCGAGATAGAACGCGTAGACCGTCTTCGCACGGTCTGCGGGGGCGATCAGGAGAACATCCGTCACAAGCCATTCGGCGGCGAGGACGAGGACGATCATCCCCAGGAGCCCCATCGGCACGTTCAGCATCAAAGAGGCCGAGATCACATCGCCGATCCGTTTCTCGTCGCCTGAAGTGCGCGACTGTGCGAGTTCCTTCGTGACCGCGCGGACGAAGTTCAGGTTGAATGAATAGCCTATGAAACCCAGGACAAGGACATATATTCCGTAATCTTCGTTGCCGAGCGCGCCCACGATGATCGGGGTCGCTATGAAGCTCAGGACGAGCGGAAAGAGCCACGTAGAGAATCCGTAGAGTATGCTCTTCACGACGCTCTTTCCTGTTTGTCCGGATCTTTCCTTCACAAGGACATCGCTTCGAGGTACTTTTCGAGGGCAATCCGGCCCACACGGCGGTCGGTGAACCGCTTCATAACAAAATCGCGCCCGGCGGTCCGCAGTTTCTCCCTGAACTGCGGATCGTTTTTCAGTTCGATCATCGCGCACGCGAGCGCTTCGGGGTCACCCGCTTCGATCAGAAGACCGGTCTGCCTGTCGATGACGGCTTCGGGTATGGCATATACGTTCGTTGAAATGATCGGCACTCCGAGCGCCATCGCTTCTAAAAGGGAGATCGGTAAGCCTTCGACATAGCTCGCGAGAGCGAACGTGTCGGCGATCGAAAGGAGCCTCATAAGGTCGATGTGCTCCTCGCCGACGTCACCCGAAGTAAGAAAGATGAATTCGCTGGCGAGGCCGTATGAACGTGCCCTCTCGAGGTCCGCCTCGCTTGGAGGCGAGTTCGCTATCCATACGAACGTTGCGCCTACGGTCCTTTCCGAAACGCGCTTCGCCGCGTCGAGGAATACCCAGCGACCCTTTCGGTCGATGAACTGCCCGACACAGAAAATGAGGAACTTGTCGTGTGGCAAGCCATACCGACCGCATATGTCCTTGCGTTCCGGACGCTCCGCACCCACAGCCTCGATCTCTGAGGCATCAACATTCGTGTACGTGACCGTGATCCTCCCGAAGAGGTCTTCGCTGTAGAGCCCCCGGAAATAGTCCCTGCAGTGTTCGTTGGAAGCGAAGACGCTGAAATTCCGGAAGTGAGAGATCGTCCCAAGCTTGACGCGCCAGAGGAGCTTGCGGAGTGGGTTGCTCGTGTGGAGCGCGTTGTGCATCGTGATGAAAACCTTCGTCCTGAGGCAAAGCCAGACAAGCGCGAAGAGCGAATACCAGGGAGCGAGCTCGACGTGGACGATGCTATTTGAGAGATCGAATTCGCGGAGCTTTCCGAGCAGCGCGGCCTCGCTCCGAATCTTCCTTTTTCTTGCCTTCAGGCGGCCGATAAGCCCCGTCTGACGCCCGGCATCGTAGGAAGGCGAGAAGAACTCGTATCTCACTCCCTCGTTCTCTATGAACTTCAGAAGCTGCTCGCTGGAACCCTCGGGCAGTACGATCACCACCTCGAACTCCTCTCGGACGGTACGGATTAGAGAGAGGAAGTATGTTTGCGCGCCGCCCCATTGCAGGTAGTTCCAAGCGTAGATAACTTGTTGCATAAATTCAAAATATGTATTTTAGGTTCAGTATGGAAAAAATTCTAGTGACCGGCGGATCGGGCCTCGTAGGGTCCCATCTGAAGAGGTTTCTGCCGGACGCGTCTTACATCTCTTCCTCGGACTTCGACCTGACGAGAGAAACGGACGTGAAGAGGCTCTTCGATACGAAATGGGGCCGCGTGATCCATCTCGCCGGGCGCGTCGGAGGGATCCTCGAGAATATACGGCATCCGGCTGAGTTCATCGAGGAGAACCTTCTTTTGAACACGCTTCTGCTCAGATACGCGCGGCTTTCGGAAGTACCCAGGTTCACGGCCTTGCTTTCGACCTGCATCTATCCGGACGTCACTGAAAGCTATCCGATGACCGAAGCCGACCTTAACCAGGGGCCGCCTCAGGAGACGAACTTCGCCTACGCGATCTCGAAGATCGCGATGGCGGCACAGATCGATGCCTATAACAAACAGTATTCGACAAGATACAATTACCTGATACCTTCGAACCTCTTCGGCGAGCACGACCGCGTGAACCTTGAAAAGAGCCATTTTCTGACCGCCCTTCTTGGCAAGATCCTGAAGGCCGAACAAAACGGAGAGAGCTCGGTAAGACTGCTCGGCACGGGTAAACCGCTCCGGCAGTTCCTTCACGCGGACGACCTGTGCGGGGTGATCAGGCAGTGCGTCGATCAAGACATCACCGGATCGTTCAACGTCGCTCCCGACGAGAACCTGAGCATTCGCGAGATAGCCGGGATCGCCGTAGACGTCTGCACCGGAGGCAGGCTCACCATCGAATTTGATAACGATTCCCCGGACGGCCAGTTCCGAAAGGACGTCTCGAATGAGAGAATGAAGAAAGCACTGGGAGAATTCGAGTTCACGCCGCTCCGCGAAGGGATCGCAAGGGTCTACGCTCATTACCGAGAGCACAACGCAATATGAAAAAAGCTCTGATCACGGGCATCAACGGCCAGGACGGAAGCTACCTGGCGGAGCTGCTGCTTGAGAAAGGCTACGAGGTCCACGGCATCCTCAAGCGGAACTCTGTCGCGGAGACCCAGACGACGAGGATCGAGCACATACGCCGCGACCTCAACCTCATGTACGGCGACATGACCGACCTTTCGTCGCTGATCTACGCGGTGAAAGAGGTTGCGCCGGACGAGATATACAATCTCGCGGCCCAGTCGCATGTAAAGATCTCGTTCGACCAGCCGATCTACACCGCTCAGGCGACGGGAGTGAGCACGATGAACCTTCTGGAGGCCGTTCGCCTGATCAAACCGGACACGCGCATGTACCAGGCGTCATCGTCGGAGATGTTCGGCAACACCGTCGATGACGACGGCTACCAGCGAGAGACGACGCCTATGAATCCGGTCTCGCCGTACGGCTGTTCGAAGGTCTTCTCGTACCACCTGGCTCGCAACTACCGGAACGCCTACGGGCTGTTCGTCAGCAACGGGATCCTCTTCAACCACGAGAGCCCGAGAAGAGGCTCCAACTTCGTCACCAACAAGGTCTGCAAAGAGGCGGTCAGGATCAAGCTGGGGAAGGCGGACACGCTCCCTTTGGGCAACCTGAACGCATCCAGGGACTGGGGACACGCGAAGGATTATGTCGAGGCGATGTGGATGATCGTCCAGCTTGACGAGCCGGACGATTACGTATGCGCGACCGGCGTCTCGCACACGGTGAAGGAACTTGTGAACTATGTCTTCGGAAAACTCGACCTGGATCCGGAGAAGCACGTGACGATCGACGAACGCTATTTCCGGCCGGAGGAACTGGACGCTCTTCGCGGCGACGCCTCAAAACTTAAGTCGGCTACAGACTGGGAGCCCCTTTACACCTTCGAGACGATGCTCGACGAGATGATCGATCACTGGCTGGATCTCTACTCCTAGATCAGTCGCGCACGACGCGGCCCGCGAAACGTTTTTTCAGAAGCTCTTCCTCGACACCTTCTGCCCAGGACGATTCCGGATTGTTCCCGAGCGCGGTCCGAGCAAGAAAAACGAAGAATGCCGCAAGGCCGGCCACTTTGTTCGGACCGCCGTCGAGACTGCATAAAAGCCTCCTTCGAAGGCTGTGCGGCCCTTTAAGATCCCCGAACAGCGCCTTGAACATCTTTCCCGGAGACATCTCCCTGAGCCTCGGCGGTGGATCGTTCGGCTGGCAGAAAACCCTTGCCTTCGGCTCGACAAGGAGCCGCCATCCCATACGCTTCATTCTCGGAGTGTATTCCGCGTCGCCCCAGTGAGGGTGCCGCTTTGCGTTCATAAGCCCGCATTCACGAATTGCCTCAACCGGGAACAGCACGCAGTTCCCTACGATGATGTCAGCTTCCCAGGGGCTTTCGGGTACGGT
Organism: Aridibacter sp.; assembly: GCA_035513035.1. Classification (GTDB taxonomy): domain Bacteria; phylum Acidobacteriota; class Blastocatellia; order Pyrinomonadales; family Pyrinomonadaceae; genus Aridibacter. Next base: position 26,877 of record DATKCW010000040.1, on the reverse strand, counting down.
CCAGACGGTCTGATGACGCCAGTGGCGAAAGCCTCCGGCGAGAACGGACCATTCGGGTGACACCTGGAACAGCTTGTGCGGCTCGTCCCAAAGCAGGAGCAATGGCCCCACTACCGAGCGCGGATGCCTTTCCGCGCACCCGACCAGCCTTCCAAGGCAGTCGGGCTGGAAGATCGAATCGTCGTTTATGGAAAGAATGTAATCGGGCTGGCTTTCGAGAGCCTTCTCGAAGCCCACGTTCATACCGCCTGTGAACCAGAGGCTGCCGTCGCCTTTGATGACCGTCACTTCGGGGAACCGTTCGGCGATCGCATCGGAAGTGCCGTCGGTCGAGCCATCATCGACGACTATGATGTTCAGAGCGATGTCTTCCGGTTCAAGGTTCGAGAGACTTCTGAGGCACTGGAGGGTTATCTCGCGGCGGTTGTGGACGGGAGTGACCGCGGTCACCCTCGTCGACTTTTTCGCTTCTGCCATACAGGATCGCGGAAGACCGCACAGGAATTCTCTTAAGCGGTCTCCGCCGGTTCGGTGTCGTCCGCGTCGACGTCCCGGTGGTAATAGCTCTGATAGTAGTAGTAGTTGTCCTGGGACCGGACATCGACATTGTTGAGCACCACGCCGAACACCTTCGCGCCGATGTCGTGAAGGAACTGCGTGGACCTCCTCACAACGCTGCGCGAGCTCTTTCCTGAATGGACGACCATTATCACACCGTCGACAAGTGACGCCATCAGCACGCCGTCGGTAAACGAGGCGATCGGAGGAGAGTCGATCACAAGATGTGTGTAATGCTTCTCGAGCGTGATCAGGAGGTTCTTCATCTGCTCCGAACCGACGAGTTCAGCAGGATTTGGCGGCAAAGGCCCGGAAGGCATCAGGTGAAGTCCGGTATCCTCGTCCTTCTTGACGATCGCAAGGATCTCCTCCTCCGTCAGCTCACTTGAAAGCACCGCGCTCAGCCCTTCGGCGTTGCTGAGATTGAAGAACGAATGGACCCTGGGCCGGCGCATGTCGGCGTCGATGACAAGCACCTTCGCGCCCGTCTGGGCGAGGCTGATCGCCGTGTTGACCGCGGTCGTCGTCTTCCCTTCCGCGGGCAGGCTGGATGTGATCAGAAGCGATTTCGGAGCATGCCCGGCGGTCGAGAGAAGGATCGAGGTCCTCAGCTGGCGATACGCTTCCGCCGTAGACGACTTGGAATCCTTGCTAATCAGAAGCTCGTTGTTCGTGTCGGGCTCGTCGCCGTCGTTGACCCCGACCAGCAGAAGTTTTCTTTTTGTCGACGCCTCGACGGTCGGTATCGCGGCAAGCGCCGGAAGCTGCAGATATGATTCGGCCTCTTCCGTCGTCTTGAGCGTGTCGTCCAGATACTCCAGGAAAAGAGCAAGGCCCGAACCGAACATCAGCGAAAGGATCATCACGACGAAAACCGTCGTCAACCTCCTGGGTGAGACCGGTCTCTCCGGCGGGATCGCGATCTCCGCGACGCTTATGTTGTTCTCGGTCCCCGCGCCGGCGAGGTCATTTCCCTTCTGCTGGTTTTCGAGGTTCTTGTAAAAACCTTTCTTAGTTTCAATATCCTGCTCGAGAAGCGTGATCGAGACCGCGCTCTGGTTCTGTCCCTGCGCTTCGTTGTACTGCTCGTTAAACGCTGAGCGGACCTTGTCTTCACGCTCTTTCGTCTGTAGGTAACGCGTGCGCAGGTTCTCGAGGATGGTGTTGCTGACGCTCTTTCGGTAGGTCTCGAGCGACTTCAGGTTCTTCTCTCGGAAATCCTCGATCTCGCTTTCGAGCGTCGCGATCTCGCGGTCGATCTCCCGGATCTCGGGAGCATGTTCGACGTACTCGATGAGCATTTTCTGGCGCTTCGCCCTAAGCGCCGTGATCTCTTTCTGGTTGTCGTTGACGAAACTCCTTATGTCATTCTCGCGCTCAGTGATGTAGCGCATCATCTGCTCTTCGGCGAGCGCTGCCAACCGGGGCGGAGAGGTGTTGACCGAGTTGTATTGCGCCTCTGCGTTCTTCCTCTGCTCTTCCGCCTCGAGCAACTGCTTGTTGAGCCCGGAAAGTCTCTGGATAACGATCGTGGTGTTCTCGTCCGCCTTCAGGATCCCCGCGTTCTTCTTCAGATCGACAAGCCGCTCTTCTCCGGCCTTTATCTCGGACTGGAGATCGGCGATCCTCTCTTTAAGAAAATCGTTGGTCTTTCGGTTGATCCCGGTCCTCTTTTCCTGATTGACCCGCGAGAAGACCTCGGCTATGCCGTTGACCACATATGCGGCGAGGTTGGGGTCCGTGTGTCGGTAACTGATCGAGATCAGACGCGTGTCCTTGACGGTCGCCCTCGATTCGCGGATCGGGTCCACGATCAGGTCCCTGTTTATGGCGTCAACATAAGGTGCAAGCCGTACGGCCTCGTTCATTTCCTCGACGGTCGCCAGTTCGGTGTTCGAAGAGAGCGGAACCTCTTCGACAACATCGCCTTCTTTCTTAGAATCGTCACTCGCCAGCCCAAAAGCGACCAGCATCCCGCGCAATGCGGATCCGGAATTCTCAGCACTGTCCTTACGGAATGCCTCGTTTGTGTCGAGGCTGAGCTCCTTGATCACGCGCCGAAGAAGTCCTTCGCTAGAAAGTAGCTGAAGCTGTGTATTGAAGTACGCCGGATCGGAGTTAGCCAGGGGCATCCGACGGTCGGGAGTGACCAGGTCCTGGTTCGCCTGTTCAAGGTCCACCTGGACGGTGGCGTTGGCCATGTATATGTTCGGCTTGCGCGCCATGTAGATGGCTGTCACGGTCGTCAGAAGGACCGTGATTCCAAGCACCAGCCAGAGGCGCTTGCGGATGATCCGCCAGTACTCGAACAGAGGACTGTGTTCCCTGAGGTCTTCGTTCCTGTACCTTGCGTAGCCGTAGCTGGTTATGGGAGCGACGGCCTCGAACGGCCGTTCGATCTCCGTTTTCTCGGAGCGCGGACTTCTAACTATGTCGCGGGATTCTCTCATATGGATAAGGGCTAGAGCGGGAATCTGTAAAACAGATTTCCGAGTCCGCCCGCGAGCACCTTGAAGATGCCGTTCTTCAGGACTTTGCCGCTGTCGGTGGGAACTTCAATAATATCGTTGCCCTGGATCAAGGGATCTTCCGCCTTTTTTTCGGCGATCGCTTTGAGGTCGAACACAAGTTCTGTCTTGGCGGTGCTCCCGTCCTGCTGGCGGAGGATCTTCACCTTCCCGGTCCTGGCAGTCGAATTGATACCTCCGGCCTTTGCGATCGCCTGGGTAAGCGTTATGGGCTCCTTTAGCGTGATCTTGGCCGGCTCAAACACGTCACCGACCACAAAAGCTTCTTCCGCTTCCAAAACCGAGACGATATCACCCGGCTGCATCCAGGGGTTTACGTCGCCGCCCAGAACGTCGTTGACATTGTAAGCGAAGAACTCGATATCGGACGAGGTGGTGTCGTTGTCGACGCACGCCGAACTGCTTCCGGTGCGCGCGACGCGGATACGCTGTCCGGACTTGTCAACATCCGGCCCGCCTGCCATAGCCAGCAGTTCCAGGAGCCTGATCTTTCTGTCCAGGAAGAAACTTCCGGGCTTGTTGACGGCGCCCATCACAGCGAACGGCTGGGACCGCTGTTCGATGGCCCGGACGTTGACGAAAGGGTTGCGGAGGTAGTTCTTGTAAAGCTCGGTGATAAGGTTGGTAAGTTCCCTTTCGGTCTTGCAAACCGCGACTATCGGCTGGTCAATCCTCGGAAGGATGATCGTGCCGTCCTGGGCCACAGAGATCGTTTGCGAAAGCTCCGGGTGCCGGAACACAGTCACCTGCAGGACGTCTTCGAAGCCTATGCGGTACCTGTCGAGGTTGGGTGTGATCGTCCTTCCGTCGGGGAGTTCCACCGGTCCGCCCGCGGCGTCGGTCTTGACGTGCACAGGCGTTTCGGCCGTTTCCTGTGCAAAGGCAGCGGGGACTAACAGTAAAATGGTTGCGAACAGAAAAAGAATGGCCGCTGCCGCTGGTTTTTGGTTATACATCATCGGTCACCTGGTAGCTGATTGTAAGAGCTGAATTTCGTCCTCGGATTCACCACCAAACCGAAACGTTTGCGTTTGATTCGGAAATGCGGAACAGATGACGGGCAGACTCATTCTCAAAGCCCCAAGCTTATCAGATTTCATATGTTTATAAAACCGTCCGGTTGATACTTGGGGGCATTCAATGTAAATTTCAGATTGATCAAAAGGCCCCGTTTCGACGCCCCCGACAGCGATGCAGAAACCCACCCCGATGCTCCGGCAGTATCTAGAGATCAAGAAGCAGTACCCGGGGACCATTCTGTTCTTCAGGCTGGGCGACTTCTACGAGATGTTCAACGAGGATGCCGTGACCGGCGCAAGGGAGCTCGACATCACGCTTACGGCGAGACATAAGAATACGGACAATCCGATCCCTATGTGCGGAGTTCCCCACCACGCCGCCGCGAACTATATCGCGAAGCTCGTCCGAAAAGGATACCGGGTCGCGATATGCGAGCAAACGGAGGAAGCATCCGCCCGGAAGAAGCTTGTGCGGCGTGAGGTGGTCAGGATCGTCACGCCCGGGACAGCGATCGACGAGCAGCTTCTGGAGAAGAAAGAACCCGTCTACCTCGCCTCGGTCTGCGGAAGCGGAGAGCGGTTCGCGGCGGCGTTTCTGGAGCTTTCGACCGGCGAGTTCTCGGCGACGGTCCTCGAAGGCGCGGACGCCTGGCGAAAGGCGGCATCGGAGATCGAAGGCTTTGCCCCAAAGGAGATCCTCTTCCCGGAGTCCATACGTCCGCTGGTTTCGCATTCATTCGGCCCGCTTGAAGGGACCGCGGCCAGGCTGATCAACACCTCGTTCACAACTTCAGATTCTGCTTCAGGTATTGCGACGCAACTAACTGATGAACAATACAGTTATGAGGCCGCTGTCCGTCGTCTAAAGAAACAATTCGGGGTAAACGAGCTGACTGCGTACGGCATCGAGGGCGAGAAACTCGCGGTCGCAGCGGCAGGCGCCTGCCTCGCATATGCCGCCGAGACCCGGAGGACCTCCGCCAATCACATCACAAAGATCGGGTTTTTTAGATCCGAAGAGCACATGGTGCTCGATCCGGTCACGCTGAGAAACCTCGAGATCGTCTCGCCTTTGAGGCCGGAGGTCGGCTCGAAGCGCAGCCTTCTGGGCGTTATCGACGAGACGGTGACGGGAATGGGCGGCAGGCTGTTCAGGAACTGGCTCCTGCGCCCTTCTCTGAAGATCTCGGAGATCGAAGGACGCCAGGCGGCGGTCGAGGAATTCTCTGACACGATCCTTCGCGAAAGCGTCAGATACCTTCTGAAGGAGATCGTAGACCTGGAGCGGCTGGTCGGCAGGCTGAATCTTGGCACTGCGTCTCCCAGGGACCTGGTCTCCCTGAGAGATTCGCTTGAAAAACTCCCCGAGCTTCAATCGACATTGCGGGACGCGAAGAGCCTTCTCGTCCGCGTGCTTTGCGAGAACGCGCACGATCTTCCGAAAATAGTCCGCCTGATCTCGGAATCGATCGACGACGATCCCCCGGTCAACGTATCCGACGGAGGCGTGATCCGGGAGGGCTTCAACAGCGAGCTCGATGAGATCCGCGGCATAGCTTCGAACGCCAAACAGACGATAGCTGGATTCGAAAGCGCGGAGCGTGCACGTACGGGCATAGGTTCGCTTCACGTGAAATTCAACAACATCTTCGGTTATTTCATAGAAGTGTCGAAGGCGAATCTTTCGAAGGTCCCTGACGACTACGAACGGCGGCAGACTCTTACTAACGCGGAGCGGTTCACGACACCGGACCTGAAGGAATGGGAAAGCAAGGTGCTCGGCGCCGAAGAGAAGATAAGGGACCTCGAGGCCAAACTCTTCCGGAAGGTCCGTTCGGAGGTGACTTCCGAGACGAAACGGCTGCAATCGACAGCGCGCGCCCTTGCGGCGCTCGATGCGCTCTCGGCGCTCGCAGAGACATCCGCCTACAGGGATTACGTGCGGCCTTCCCTGCACGAGGGCGACGAACTTGTGATCCGCGGCGGAAGGCATCCCGTCGTCGAGGCGTTCACCGACGAGCCGTTCGTACCGAACGACCTGCGGATGAACAATTCGACGGAAAGGCTCCTGATCATCACCGGCGCCAACATGGGCGGAAAATCGACCGTCCTTCGGCAAACCGCGCTGATCCAGATACTCGCTCAGATAGGCTCGAACGTTCCCGCTTCTTTTGCGAAACTGCCGGTCGTTGATCGTATATGGACCAGGGTCGGGGCGTCCGACGATCTCGCCTCGGGACGTTCGACGTTCATGGTCGAGATGACCGAGACGGCGTCTATCCTTCACAGCGCGACGCCCGGGAGCCTCGTCCTTCTCGACGAGATCGGCCGCGGAACGTCCACATTCGACGGGCTCGCCATCGCCTGGGCGGTCGCCGAATACCTTCACGACAACGCGGATCATTCGGCGAAGACCCTCTTCGCCACGCATTACCACGAACTGACGGAACTCGCTGCGAACCTTCCCGGCGCGAAGAACTACTCGATGACGGCGGCGGAAAAAGACGGTGAGATAATCTTCCTTCACAAACTGGAAGAAGGAAGCGCTTCCAAGTCGTACGGCATCGCGGTGGCGAAGCTGGCGGGACTGCCCGTCGAGGTGATCGAGCGAGCGAAGGTTGTATTGGGCAAGCTCGAGGAATACGAGCTGGCGGTCCTTTCGGACAGCCAGATTAGAAAGGAAGAGAAGGGTCTCGAAGCCGCCGCCGCGGGCGCGGCGGACACAAGACGCGCGGCGCAGTTCTCTCTGTTTGCCGTGACCAACGAATCGGCGATCGAAGAGCTTCGCGAAGTCAACCTCGGTTCGATGTCGGACGAGGATTTGCGAAGGACCATAGAGATAATAAAGAGTCGAATCGTCTGAAGCACCTAAAGTAACGCATCAGATGTCTGCGTGCAGACCCTTCAGAGAGCGCTTTAACATTGAATGCCGAATCTGCCTGACAAGTATCTATCTTTGCCGGTCGAAAAAAAGGTCGGCCAGATGTTCGTCATAGGCCTCCCGGGCGAACTGCTTGACGAATCGACGTACGGACTCCTTGTAGGCATAGCGCCTTCGGGCGTCTGCCTTTTCGCGAGGAACACTCGCGACGCGGCGAAATGCAGGATACTTCTCGAATCCTTACGCGACGCTCTTCTGTTCGAACCGATCCTGTGCCTGGACCAGGAAGGCGGTCTCGTCGACCGTTTGCGGAGGATCCTGGAGCCGATGCCTTCGGCGAAGGAGACCGGCGAATCGGGGATCGAAGACGTGCGTACGCTTGCGAAGATAACTGCCGAGGCGGTGAGGGTGCTCGGCTTTAATATGAACCTCGCCCCGGTTGTCGATGTGATCACGCCGGCCCGCGAGAAGTTCAACAACGGCCTCCATTCGAGGGCATTTGGTTCGGACCCGGATGCCGTCGCACAATTGACGACGGCCTATCTGGATGAGCTCCAATCGGGAGGCGTGGTCGGATGCCTGAAACACTTCCCTGGGATAGGCGCGTCGGAGATCGACTCGCACGACGAGCTTCCCGAGGTCCCGATCGATGAGAACGCGCTTCTTTCGCTCGATCTGGTACCTTATCGAGAGCACTTTGAGAAGGGGCTTGCGCACGCGGTGATGACGGGTCACGCAGCATTCCCGAATGCCGGGTTCCAGGAAACGGATCCGGAGGGCCGTCTGCTTCCGAGCTCTCTGAGCGGGAACGTCGTTACCGGCCTTCTCCGGGACAAGCTCGGTTTTGAAGGCGCTTCGCTGACGGACGATCTCGAGATGGGTGCGATCGTCAAGACCTACGGAATAGGCGAGGCCTGCGTGCTGGCCGTCGAAGCCGGGCACGACCTGCTTCTGATCTGCAATTCGCTTGAGTCGGTCGAGCTGGGATACCGTGGAGTGATGGAAGCAGTAATGAATGGAAGGATTTCCGAGGACCGACTTAACGTATCACTTGAACACATTATCGCCTTAAGGGCGGTCCTGCAGCCGCCTCTGGAATTTGACCGGGACCTTCTTGAAGGGCTTTCGGAAGAGATACACGAACTGAAACAGAGGATCGGCGGCTGATCGCCGCTGTTACATTATTTATATGAAACGAACAATTCTGATAACGGGCATCATTCTGGGGCTGGTCGCGCTGACCGCCTCCACCTGCGGCGGCAGAAGGGATATCTTCACCATCGCGATGGACGGCAAGTTCTCCACGCTCGACCCGATCGGGTCGGTCACGGTGGACGCGAACTCGGAACGCATACGTACGCTTATGTACAACTCGCTCATCAAGAAGAACGAGAAGTTCGAGTACGTGGGCGATCTTGCCGAGTCGATCGCACCGAGCGATGACGGACTGACCTACACCTTCAAGCTAAGGAACGGCGTGACATTTCACGACGGCTCCCCGCTCGATTCCTCTGACGTTAAGTACACCTTCGACAAGCTGTTCGAGTCGAGGGGCGCGAAAGCGAGCGCGTTCTCGGTCACCGAGAACGATCAGAAGGTCGATATCATCACTTCGATCGAGGTTCCGGACGAAAATACGATCGTGATCAGGATCGCGCGGCCCGAGTTCCGGAACCAGCTGATCCCAAACCTTGTCCCGATCGCGGTCGTGCCCAAGGACGCGCCCGTAGGCAAGGATTCCGGCGCCGATACAAAGCCGCCGATCGGGACCGGACCGTACAAGTTCGTTTCCTTCGACCCGGGGCAGAACGTGATCGAGCTGGATTCGTTCGAAGGTTACTTTGAAGGCGCGCCGAACATAAGGCAGATCCGGCTGATGATCCTTGCCGACGCGAACGCGTTGCAGGCGGAGCTTCTTTCCGGCCGTGTAAATCTTGCGCCTGGCGCAACGAGCCTGCCTCCCGACAGCTTGAAGAACATAGACGAGACCGCGGATCTGAAGGTCGTTCGTTCGAAAGGATCGAACATCCAATACCTGTGGTTCAACACGCAGGCCGAACCTGTGAACGAGAAGGCCGTCCGCCAGGCTGTTGCTTATGCGGTCAACCGCGAGCGCCTGATAAACGATGTTCTCGCAGGAGCGGCCACGATCGCGCATTCGATCCTTCCGGAACAGTCCTGGGCTTACGAGCCAGGTACCGTCTATGGATACGATCCCGCGAAGGCGCGCGCTCTGCTCGACGAGGCGGGCCTGAAGGACACGAACGGCGACGGGATGCGCGAGATGAAGCCTCTGATCCTGAAGATCTCGTCCTCCAGCCGGACGGTCCAGCAGTATTCGCAGGTGATCCAGAACCAGCTGAAGGAAGTCGGGATCCCGCTCGAGATCGAGAGTCTGGAGGCCCAGACGATGCGCGCACAGGTCCAGGGCGGCCAGTTCATACTAACGACCGGCATCTGGATCGGCGGAAACACCGACCCGATATTTCTTAGGAACCTGTTCTCTTCGAACGAGATACCGACCAAGGACAGGGTCGCGCTCAACCGCGGGAGATACGGTAACGCGAAGGTCGACGGGCTTCTGGACAGCGCATTCGCGGAACGAGATCAGGAGAGGGCAAAGCAGCTTTACGCCGAGGCGCAGAGAATAATCAGCGACGAAATTCCATTGTTCCCTCTCTGGTATCCGGACAACATAATCATCGCAAGCGAATCGGTCGGGAACATCGAGATGAACGCGTCCGGCGACTGGGATTTTGTGAGGAAACTCACCTATCAGCCGTGACGATTTTCGGCGCAGAAGGCGGAAAAGTGACAAACTTGACAAAACCGGCTCCGCTTGTAAAATTGAGTTTTGCATTGGGCGGGAATAGCTCAGCGGTAGAGCACAACCTTGCCAAGGTTGGGGTCGCGAGTTCAAATCTCGTTTCCCGCTCCAACAAGATCCGAAGCGACGCCCGGCGGCGTCGCTTATCTTTTTTAGGGGGTAATACGGTACGCGTGCGTTCCGCGTATTTCAGTCCTCGCTTCATTTCACGGGTCTCATCTTCGAAACGCGACATAGAAAACGTCTCCGACTGAGCGCAGATCTCTGCCATACGAAAAGCGAACACTTTGCCCGAGTACTCTGACTTTGGCTTGCATGCCAAGATCCCAAAGCCATATCTGCGAGCCGAGGCGACCTGAAGAGTCGGTGATCCTGCCGATGTCCAGAAACGGACCCAACTTGAGATTGATCAAAGACTTGCTATAGACGTTCTTGTCGAATTCCCAATTGGAGAGGAAGTAATTGCGTCCCATCGGAGCGTTGCCTTTGCGGCCATCTTGGGTCCCGACGTGGGCCCTGAGCCACAGATCGTTGTCGCGCTCAACACCAAGAACGAAAAGTTCGTCGAACGGGACCTCTCCGAACGTCCAGCCAACGCGTATCTTTCCCTCCATTTCGTAGTCGTCGCCGCTCGCCTGGGGAAACCAATGTGTCTCGAGTGAGCCCTGAAGCTTGGCAAACGCCCTCGACGGTTGTGACCAGGTGCGCCCAAGCTGTGTAGAGACGCCCGTGCTGACAACGAATCTCCGTTCTGGGACTCGAGCCAGGACATAGTCCGTCTGTCCCAGATGTTTGAGCTGGAACCCCTCCGTCAGCAATTGGGGAGTCAAAGCAGTGTCCGGAGTAACATCAAGAAATCTTCGATGAGATAACTCAACTCCGGTCGACCAGCTCCATCGACCATTTTCGAACGAGGTTACGCCCGCGGCAAACGCCTGTTTGCGAAGCTTCAATCCGCCCGGCAGTGCCGAATCATCAGAAAAGTCGCGTATGTCCCAGTTTTCGTCGCGCAGGTCGAGATCGAGCTGGTATCGCCACTTCGGATCTCCTGAGAAGGGGCCGGAGAGGTTTGTCCAAATGCGCCGCTTTTGGGCGTCCCAACGGTAAAGCGAGACGATGTTGATAGCTCGGCCGCTTATGTTGTAGAACTCCGGATGAATGGTCTGGAACGGCAGGCCGCGAAACAGTGAAAGTAAACCCTGCCACTTGCTGGCACCCCATCCGTTTCGCTCACGCGATCGAAAAACCACATCGAATTTTCCATCCGGACGGGCTTCGAGATCGAAGTTTCGATCGGGGAAGATGCTCAACCCGCCAACCCTCGCTTCCGTCGTTTGCAACTCAGAAAGCCGCAATACGGAAGCGGGCGAGAACACAAATGCATGGTCCAGAAGTACTCGATCGACCTTGGGAGGCGGCTCCAGCTGAACTTGTTCGACGTGGGGCTTGGAGACGCGATTCCAGTATTTCAAGGCTGCCTCGAGGTTGCCTTGCAGGAAATATACGCTGCCTAAAAAATCGTTGGCATAGCTATCTGCGGGATCAAGTCGCAGCGCACGTTGCAGATAGTCTGCAGCCTCCCCATATTTCTTTTGCCTGAAGCGGATCCCGGCCAGTTCGATCGGAAAGCGTTCGTCGCGCGGCTGTTGCGTACTGCCGCGTTCAAAAGCACTCTCGGCATCGCCCCAGCGTTCGAGGCGAGCCAATGCTATTCCATAATAATAATTAAGGTCGGCAGAGGGTGCAGCTTCAGCTTCTGCGATCCGAACGATCTCCTGCCAGCGTTCTTCGGCCACCAGCTGTTTGATCCGAGCGAGACTGTCGGGGTCGGAAGTCTGTGCGCGAAGCGGAAACGAGAGAACAGCCAAAACAACCAGGACCGCTGCGGCTTTCATTTACTGTCTACGGGCTGAGGCACGGCCAGCAGCGTCCAATTGCCGGTGGCGCTCCATTGCTTTTCAAAACCCGTCCGGTCCTGTTTTAGGAGCTTTCGTTGCGCCGGGTCGTTCAGCAAGAGGAGATCTTGCTCCGGGTCCAGTCCGACCACGACAACGTAATGCAGTGAACTGCCAGACCCTGACGGCTTCAGCGCTGCAATCAGAGGCCGGCCTTTTTGCAAGTGCTGCTGCAGCATCTCCCAGTCGCCGCGAAATGAAAAAGTGCGGAACTCGTGCTCCTGGAAGTAGCGCTCCATCGCCGAGGCGTAGATGCCGTCCGCACCCGGCACATACAAGGCTCGGTGAATCTGAGTCGCCTGCGCGCTATCATTCGATGGACGGTCCTGTTGCTTATCCCAATATTGCATCACCATCGCAATGCTCGCCGACCCGCAACCGTTCTCCTCCTGCTTAACAAATGGGACATCCAACCACGCACCCGCGGACTGCTGGGCGCACACGACTCCGAAGGTGCAAATCACCAGGACAACTGATCTGGCCAGACTGGAAAACATGTGATTAGTTAGTAAAGGCTTACCGTCCGATGCGAGGCGGAAGCTCTGCCCTGTCGTGAGCAGGTCTACTGAATTTCACCGCTATGCCCCGCCGGGAGAAACGCAGCACCAAATATTCAAAAGAATCCTGAAGGAATCAATTCAACGGCCGCGGACATCGCAAAACGCTCACCCACGGCCGTTGAATTAAAGCCCGCCGAGATTCGGAAAAACACATTGGATCTGATCTCAGGCTCAAACTGGACCCACTTCCTGGACCCGATGTAACGACCCTACACCGCAACGATGACCAATATAATAACTGCAACCACCACGACGATGATAAGCAGTTCGCGGTTGGTGAACGCACCGGCCGCGAAGTCATCACGCAGCTTATCCGACCGAGCCGCAAGAGCCGCGAGTTCTGCATCTTTAAGCATTGCCACTGCAGATCTAACCTGTCCCGGATCCATCCCGGCCCCTTTCAATGCTTTCTCCGACTCCTTCGAGGAAAACAGATCCATTACCTTGTCGCGATTTTGCCTTCGCTTCTCGGTGGCGTTCACCAATTCTTCGTGGATATCAGCGGGGCCAACAACATGCTGCTGCGCCCGAAGGCTCGGCGGAACAGCTAACAAGGTGACCAGGAGAACGCTTACAAGCGCTCCAACAGAAAATCGCGGATTGAAACCCATAATTCAATACCTCCTCAAGAATCGAATAACGAAATGTCGTTTTATCGGTACTTCGAATAACGTATTTATAATTCATCGACATGTCAAGAATTTTCAGTAGTTAGTGTTGTTTGCAAAACCCGAAAGACCAATAACGGTATTTCCAACAAAGGAATCGTAATGAAGACCACCCGTAGCCGGTTCTTGCGTTCGGGAGGTTTTTCCTCCTCGATTCCTTTCTTTCGATCTTCCTTGAGAGCTGTTCTTTTGCTTTTCTCATCAGCATCGCAGCCCGGTTGTCGGTCGGCCGGCCGGGCTCGCGGGTTGTTCAAAGGTGATTCCCGGCTTGAGGAAACGGTCAGCGTTCTTCAGCGACCTCGGTTGCTGATACGGAGTCATAATCGTCTCGTCCGGAAGAGACCATAACTTGACAACAAGGGCTCCGATTGTAAAATTGAGTTTCGCATTGGGCGGGAATATCTCAGCGGTATAGCACTACCTTGCCAAAGTTGGGGTCGCGATTTCAGATCTCGTTTCCCGCTCCAACAAGATCCGAAGCGGCGCCCTACGGCGTCGCTTAGTTCTTTGAGCCGAGAGTAGGGGCAGGACCTGTGCCTGCCCGACCCGAAGGAACTTCAGGCTCGAAAATGGGGCCCTCACTACGGACGGAGCTTTCGCGTCCCGCGTGCAGTGAGCGCGAAGCGCGAAACCGGTTCCTGCAAGGGACGGATCAAACAAATACCCGGGCCGCGGGCGGCCCGATGCACGCGAGACGCGTGCGTTCCGTTGCCTCTCAGTCCTTCGGTAAGGCGGCGTAGCCAAGTGGTAAGGCAGAGGTCTGCAAAACCTTTATTCATCGGTTCGATTCCGATCGCCGCCTCCAATCTTTTGTAAATCGTAAATCGTGAATGGTGATCACTCAGGGATCCGCCTGGCGATATAACACATTTCGGTTCTAAGTACTTTTCGGCCGGTCACTCCTTTCGTCTCCAACATTTCCCTGCTGTCCCTCTCGTGCCCCCGGTCCTTTCCCTTGGGTCCTTTCAGTTGGTTCCTCGGTAGCCTGCATTTACCCCTCTGAGTTATCAGCTCCACTCAAAATCTGTTACAATCAGCGCCTTCCCAAATTCAAATCAATTAAGTAATCATCCGGAATTCAGCTGAAAAGAGGACGCGTATGGCAGAAGAGAACAATAAGTCAAAGGCATCGGGCTCATTCGTCGACCGTGCGCTCAACGTGATTGAGACCGTGGGCAACAAGCTCCCGGACCCGGCGGCGCTTTTCCTTATCCTCTTGATAGTGGTCTGGGTCCTGTCGGCTTTGCTCTCGACGATGACGTTCACCGAGATAGATCCGAGGAACGGCCAGCCGATCGTCATCAACAGCCAGCTGACAGGCACCTCGATAGCCGCGTTTCTTTCGAACATGGTGACGACGTTCACAAGTTTCCATCCGCTTGGGGTCGTCCTCGTCGCCCTTCTGGGTGTGGGCGTGGCGGAACACACCGGATTCATTAACGCTTCTCTCAAGGGCGCTCTCGGATTCACATCTGTCAAGCTCCTTACGCCGGTCCTCGTGTTTGTGGGAGTGATCAGCAGCACCGCCGCGGACGCCGGATACGTGCTTGTGATCCCGCTCGGCGCGGTGATCTTTCACAAGGCGGGCCGGCACCCGCTCGCCGGCATTGCCGCGACCTTCGCCGGAGTGTCTGGCGGGTTCAGCGCCAACTTCATTCCTTCCGCGCTCGATCCGCTGATGTCGGGCCTCACACAGTCCGCGGTGCAGATCCTGGATACGACGCGCGGGGTAAATCCCCTCAGCAACTGGTTCTTTATGTCGGCATCCTGCCTCCTGATAGTTGCCGTGGGATGGTACCTGACCGACCGTGTCATCGAGCCGAGGCTAAAGAACGTCGCGGTGGACGGCGACGTCGACGACGTGCCCACGGTGGACGGCCTTACGAAAGAAGAGAAGCGAGGCCTTGCCGCCGGCTTCGGGACGCTGATACTGGGGCTTCTGATCCTAACAGCCGTCTCGTATCCCGAATCGTCCCCGATGCGCTCACCCGTCGGTTACAAACTTACGTCAGACACGGTCCGGACTATCGAGTCTGCAGGCGTTCCGGCCGATGTCCTGGAGAAAACCAGGTCGATCCGGGATACGGAGTTCTCCGGAAAGCCGGCTTTCGAGGGTGCCCTCGCGGGGGTGCTTGACGAGATCGAGATGGAGAAATTCGGCGCGACTTTGGTTTCCGCGGCCGATCAGAGTCCTCCCAAACTCACGACATCCGCCGCGCCGCTTATGCAGTCGATCGTGCCGCTTATATTCCTGCTCTTCATCCTCCCGGGCATCGCATACGGTTACGCGGCGAAGACAGTGGACAGCCACAGGGACATCATCGATGGAATGTCCAAATCGATGAGCACGATGGGCTATTACATCGTTCTCGCGTTCTTTGCCGCGCTTTTCATCGCCGCGTTCGGGCAGTCGAATATCGGCGCGCTTCTCGCGATAAAGGGAGCGAACTTTTTGAGGGACCTGGAAATGCCCGGCCAGGTAACGGTGGTCGGGATCATCCTTTTGAGCTGCCTGGTCAATCTTGTGGTCGGTTCGGCCTCTGCAAAATGGGCTCTTCTGGCACCGATATTCGTGCCGATGCTTATGCAGCTCGGGATCTCGCCCGAGGTCACACAGGCCGGTTACCGCATAGGGGATTCGTCGACGAACATCATTACGCCGCTGATGCCGTATTTTCCGCTTGTGGTGGTTTTTGCCAAGAAGTACTCGAAGGGCACGGGCATAGGCACGATCGTTTCGCTGATGCTTCCGTACTCGATCGCTTTCCTGGTTACTTGGGTGGGGCTCCTGCTTGTCTTCTGGGCGCTCGGAATTCCCCTCGGGCTGGAGGCTCCCTACACGTATCCGTAGGGAATCCAGGGAAACCTTTCCCGGCTTCGGCCGGGAAGACACCGAGCGCTGCGCTTGGGAACGTTGTTATTGACAAGGAACCGATCAGGTATAAAACTTGTTGTTAAACGAGAATAGCTCAGTTGGTAGAGCGCAACCTTCCCAAGGTTGAAGCCGCGGGTTCGCGTCCCGTTTTCCGCTCCATCAAGTCTCAAGGCGGCGCCCAACGGCGTCGCTTTTTTCTTTGAGGAAAGCGTGAGATCGTGAAGACATATCCAAGGACGTAGTTAGATACCCAGCGGCTTTTGGCGTGACCCTCACTTGTCAGAAGGGCCGGTCAGAACGATATCCGCAACTCCCTCCGCTATCCTGTCCACTCCCGCGGTTTTCGTATTGGCAAGCACAGTGATCGAGACCCCTTCTTCGGGATAGCGGTTCAGTATCGCCGAAAATCCTGAAACGCCGCCGCCGTGCGTCAGCAGTGTGCGGCCTTTGTACCCCGTCAGCCACCAGCCGAAACCATAGCCGGTCTCTTCTCCCTCGAACATGCCGCCCATCTTGAGACTTACTGGCGTACCGTTTCCGAGCTTCGCGGGAGAATAGATCTCCTGGTAGCCCGATCCCATAAGGAGTTTTCCGTCCGAGATGGCAGAGGCGAACTTTGCCATATCGCTTGCGGAAGAAACCATTCCGCCGGCCGCAAACCCGCCAGGAAAATAAGAAGCCTTTGAGAATTTCCCGTCCGTGTATTCGTATCCGAGCGCTCTGTCAGAGGCTTCGGAAGGGGGATCGTAGTAGGAGGTATCCTTCATTCCGAGCGGCTCGAGGATCCTCTTGCTCACGAATGACCCGTAAGATTCTCCGGATACGGACTCGACCAGCATTCCGAGAATTATGTACCCGGTATTGCTGTACTCGAATCTTTCGCCGGGCGCAAAAGATACGGGTCTGGATTCGAGCCTGCGGCGGAACTCGACCTCGCCGAAAGTATCGAGATTGTCGTCACGCACGTCACGGTTCACTCCCGACGTATGCGAAAGAAGCTGCCGGACCGTTATCCGAGAATATTTTTCGGGGAGCCAGGTAAGATATTCTCTCGCGGGCCGGTCAAGTTTGATCTTTCCGTCCTCCACGAGCAGCATCACGGCCATCGCCGTGAACGGCTTTGTAACGGACGCGATCTGGAACCGTGTGCCTGGCGTAACGGAGTGTCCCTTCTCCAGATTCGCTTCTCCGTATCCGTTCGCAAATACAGTCCGGCCGTTCTTCGTCACTGCGACCGCAAGACCGGCGATCTCCGGCCTTCTGCTTACCTCCTGCAGATATTTGTCGACCGCGTTCTTGAGATCGGCATCGTTTCCGGAATGCTGTCCTTCGGAAACCTCTTTCATCTGAGCACAGCTGACCGATGCCAGGAGCAGGACAAACAAGAACGGAAACAGGCGGTTAAGGCGCTTAAATTTCAATCTTAGCTTCATTGGCATAAGGCGATTCTACCAAAGGTTGCAGCGTTGCGGATCTCCCGTCCGGACTGAACTGACAACCGGCTTGCGGTCCATTTCCGGATGCCGCGGGACGCTCTTCAATCGCGGCCCGCTCCGTATTTGGCCCGCTCGAACAGCTGAGCGGCGGAGGAAGGAACCTCTCGCCCCAGCCTTCTTCGGGAATTTGGTTCTCGCAGATTCTGCGCTATCGTGTTGACAAGATCGGTAAGCGGTATAGAATCGGCGATAGGCGGGAATAGCTCAGTCGGTAGAGCGCAACCTTCCCAAGGTTGAAGCCGCGGGTTCGAGTCCCGTTTCCCGCTCCATCAATTCCTCAAGCGGCCCCTTTTTATCAGGGGCCGCTTTTAGTTTTGAGCCGAACGCGATCACCCTGTCAGGGAACCCTCTCAAAGGTCGACCATTCCTGAAAGAAGTGAGTGATCCTTTTCTTCTCGTCCTCCCTGAAGGCAACATTCACCTGGCCCGCGCGCGGCCCTTCGGCCAGTTCGAAGAGCATCGGCCCGGTCTTTCGCCACTTGGCACCCCAAAACGACAGCGTTCCGTCGTCGTTCGCCGCCACCTCGAACGGGTTCGGCTTATATGCGCCGGAATCCGGCCCGCACGAATGGCAATAGATGTCGTTTTGATACTTGCCGGCAAATCGCGCGAGCTCGCCAGGCTTCGAGGGGTATGTTTCTGTTGTCGTAACGGGTTTCGCCGGAAAATACTTGTCGAGGATCATGTTCTTGATCGAATTTCCCAGGCCGAAACCTCCCCCCTCGGTGTTGCAGGCCACGAAGAACCCGAATTCCTCGGACGGTATCATCGCCAACAGGGCCGAATATCCGTCGTCCATGCTGCCGCCGTGCTCAACCCACCTGACGCCTTGACGCTCCCATTCCTGAAGTCCGTAGGTGTAGCCTCCGATCTCCGGATGTCCGCTGAACTGCCTCTCCTGCATCGCCCGCGCCGATTCCCTGCTCAGGATCCGTGTTTCTTTCACAGCTCCCTCGCCGAGTATCGCGATCAGGAACCGCGCCATATCGGACGACGTGCTGTTGATGTCCGATGCGGGATACGTCTTGAACCACTGGAAAGGCAGCGGGACGGGTTTTCCGTCGTCGACCTCATATCCCTGAGCGAAATCCGGCCGGAGCTTCTCGGGCACATCGGCCAGGCTCGATCGGTTCATCCCTAGCGGCTTGAAGATCTCAGTTTGGAAATGATCGTGGAGCGATCTGCCGGTGACGTCCTCGACGATCAGGCCCGCTACGGCGGCGTTGTAGGTGGAGTAGCTGATCGCGAGCCCCGGCGGGAGCCGTCTCACGATCCTTGTGCTCAGGAAGTCTCCGAGGGGAACGAGCTTTGACCTGTCCGACGTCCGCCGTTCAGGCGTTACCTCGTCGAGTCCTGCCGAATGGGTCAAAAGCGCGGAACCGGTCACGGGAACCGGATAGGTTTCCGGCACCTTGGCCTTTTTCAGGTATTTGTTCACGTCGGCATCCAGATCGATCTTTCCAGAGTCAGCCAGCTGAAGCAGCGCGGCCGCGGTGAAGACCTTCGTGATGGACCCGATCCTGAAGATCGTACTGTCCGCCGAGACCGGCCTGGACCGCTCGACGTCCGTGAAGCCGAAGCCCTTCCTGTACACGATCTCGCCGTTCTTCACGACCGAGACGGAAGCGCCCGGAATGGAGAGCTTATCCATCTGTTCCCTCATTATCCGGTCGATCTGTGCCTCAAAGGCACTACGGTCAAAGCCTTTTCCGTAAAGCACGTCAGCAGCAGCCGATCCGCGCCCCGAAGCCGCAACCGGCTCGCCTTGCGTCGTCCTGCCTGCATCCGGATCATTTCTTTCCAGCGCTGCCTTTGCCCGTAAAGGGATCTGCACCGAAAGTGCCAGGACTGCCAAAACCGTAAAGGTACATGAGATCAATTTCATAAGCTCCTCCAGGTCAAGACCACTTGTGAATTTAGAAGAACCGATCACGGGATTATTGTGACCATATCGCATTTTCGGTCATAAGTCACGCTTTTGTTCGCCCTATCCCTGATCTGCCGTTGGCTGTCTTGTTGTTGCCGCAAGCGGCCTCGGCCTTATCAATTCCGGTACCGAATCTAATTAACGACAGCCAAGTCAGCGACGGACTTCGCACGAGCCGCGTCCCGCAACCCCTTCAATTCGGCGTAATCGTTCACGTAGTTCTTGATCGGCTTGAACCACCAGAGGAATGTGTAAAAGTCGAACGCCTTCATCTCGTCATAGACCTGCCCGTAGTTCCATCCATAGTGGTTGAACCGGTATACAGCACCCATCGCTCCCGTGCGGTGCTTGCCGCCCCTGCAATGGACGAAAAAATTCCCGGAGTCAGGGTTCGAGACGATCCCATGAATTCCTCGGCAGCGCCTTCCGGCGGATACGTCTTGTCGCTCATAGGGATGTGAACGTACTTCATTCCGAACGATTCCACCAACTCCTTTTCCCAGTCTTTGGGATCGTCCCTGAGGTTGATAACGGTCTTGATTCCCATATCGGCGAGCGCTTTGATCTCGTCCTTGTCGGGCTGACCGCCCCTGTAAAAGCGTGCATCCATCTGCCCGAAGTTCTTGATAGATACGTTCGGAAAATGCTCTTCGGTCTTCCACTGTCCGAATGAAACCGCAGCAACCATGAACGAAACCGCGCACACTGCAGCCGCAGAAAATAGCTGCTTTCTCATTAATTGTTCCTTACTCAAACTCCTTTAAGACGTCTTTGTATGGTGTCGCCCGGTGAGGAGCTTTGTTTGTGCGTTACTGACGCTCCACTATTTCCTCCCGCTGCAATGATTCGCAGGCTGGCTTGGAAGCCGCATTCGAAGGTGGTAGATTCTTTTCACCCTACGTTAACAGTTCACACAATCCTGACAGAAGTTATGAACAGACATTACCGCAATGCGACCCTCTTGACGGCGCTGCTCGTCGTTCTCACTTTTTCAGTTTTCCCCCAGATCGAATCCGGCAAGCGATACTCGAGGATCGTGATCCGCAACGCGATCGTCATCGACGGGAATGGCACGCCGGCTTCCGGGCCGAAGGACATCGTCATCGAGAACGACCGCATAACCTCGATCGTCAACATAGATCCGGTCGCGGTCAAGGAAGGCACGGCGCGCAGGCCCGCGAAAGGCGACGTCGAGATCGACGCCGAAGGCGGATATGTGATGCCCGGCCTGATAAACCTCCACGGCCATACCCACGACGGGCGCGGCGGAAAGCCCATGCCGGTCGAATACTGCCAGAGGCTTTGGCTCGCGAGCGGGATCACGACGATACGCGATGTCGGCGCCCACGCGAAGACACTGGAATGGAGAGAGCAGGCCGCCCGAAACGAGATCGCGGCCCCGAGGGTGTTCGCTTACGGTGTCTTCAACACCGGTGAATCGACAAAGAATGCGGAAGCCGCCCGCGAGCGCGTCCGCCAGCTGAAACGCGAGGGCTATGACGGGATGAAGCTTTTCGGCGTGGATCGCGACATCATGGCCGCCCTTATGGATGAAGCGAAGAAGCAGGGCCTTCGGGTCGCCCATCACACAGGCGTCGAGGAAACGAACACCTGGGACGACATACGGTTCGGCACGACAAGCATAGAACACTGGTACGGCATCCCCGAGGCCGCGATCGCCAACGGCCGGCAGAACTATCCCGCCGATTACAACTACAACGACGAAGTCGACCGTTTCCGATACGCCGGCAGGCTCTGGCGCGAGGCCGAATGGGACCGGCTGATGAAGGTCTTCGACGCGATGATCGAAGCGGATGTGGCGTGGAACCCTACGCTGAACATCTACGAGGCGTCCCGAGATCTTCAGCGCGCGCAGACCCAGCCGCATTACGCGGAGTACCTGCATCCGGTTCTGGGGGAATTTTTCATCCCTAATCCCGCGAATCACGGCTCGTATTTCATCGGCTGGACATCCACCGACGAGGTCTTCTGGAAGGAGAACTACCGAATCTGGATGAAGGCTTTAAAGGAATTCGAGCGCCGAGGCGGGATCATAGGTGCCGGCGAGGATGCCGGATTCATTTACCAGGTCTACGGATTCGGACTTATAAGGGAACTGGAACTGCACGAGGAAGCGGGCTTTCATCCCCTGATGGTCATCCGCCACGCGACGGCGAACAACGCGCGAATAATGGGCAAGGAAGACGAGCTGGGCAGGATCCGCGTGGGTTTCAAGGCCGACCTCCTGGTCGTCAACGGAAATCCGCTCGAGAACCTGAAGGTGCTGTACGCGACCGGTGTCGACGAGATACGCGACGGAAAGACAGTGCGTACCGGCGGGGTCGAATGGACGATCCGGGACGGGGTTCCTTTTCACGCGCCGACGCTTGCGGCAGAGGTCAGGAAGATAGTCGCGGATGCGAGGGCTCAGTGAGTTTGGCAAGTTTTCCGAGTTTGTTGAGTTTGTTGAGTTTGGCGAGTTCATGAGTCGCGTAGCGACGACTTGCGTTTAGCCGTGGACAAGCCCGAAGGGCGCAGTCCACGGAGAAGGCGCGAGAAAATTCCCTGAGCCGCGTCAGCGGCGATACAGATGCGGGCAAGTTGTCCCCGGTCCAACATTGAACCGCGCGACGGCACTTATCAAGTCAATCGGGCCTACTCGCGGCTTTGCCGCGTTGATCTGCGGTAAGCGGCGAGGCTGCTGTTATCAAGTTCGCCGCGGGCTGAGCCCGCGGCGAACTTCTTTAAAGGCCGGATCGGAAAGGCAGAGCCTTTCCGCACATCACGGCGGCGGAGCCGCAAAAAATGAACTAACCCGAGAACCCTTGATCGATCGCGAGCACCGTCCTCAGAAGCACGGCAGCACCGTTCGCCATATCTTCGGCCGAAGTGAACTCCGCCGGCGTATGGCTGATCCCGCCGCGGCTCGGAACGAAGATCATCCCTGTCGGAGCGATCTTTGCCAGATCCTGTGCGTCGTGGCCGGCCCCGCTCGGCATACGGCGGGACGATAATCCGAGATCTTTCGCAGACGATTCGATCGCGGATTTGATCTTCTCGTCCGTGAGCGCCGGCTCGGCGGAAACGTCCAGATGACGGAAGGAAATCTCGGTATTGGTGTCTGAAGCGATCTCGATCGCCCGTTTTTCAATCGCCGAGTACATCCTGAGGATCATTTCCTCCGAAAGGTCTCTCAGTTCAAGGCTCAGCGTGACCTTGCCGGGGATCACGTTCGGCGCGCCCGGTTCGGCGATAAACTTCCCGACCGTGCCGACCTGCGCTCCCCCGAAGGAGTTCACCACTTCGTTGACCATCAGCGCGAACCTTGAGCCGGCAAGTACGGCGTCGCGCCGGCCCTTCATAGGGGTCGTCCCCGCGTGATTCGCGAATCCTTCGATCGTGACCTCCCACCACTCGATCCCGACGATGCCTTCGACGACGCCTATGTCCGTCGAAGCGCCCTCAAGGATCCCGCCCTGCTCGATATGAAGCTCGATGAAAGCCGCGATATCTCCTTGCTTCCTAACGACTTCCGAAAGCCGTTCCGGATCGCCGCCGATGAACCCGATACCCTCGCCTATTGTCTTGCCGCTGTGGCTCCTGACCTTCAGCGCCTCGGGTCCGAGGGCGCCGACAAGAGCCCGGCTTCCGGTCAGCCCTCCTTCTTCGTCCGCGAAGACGATCACCTCCAGCGGATGCATTGTCTCGATCCTGTTTGCGTTGAGCAGCTCGATGACCTCGATCGCGCCGATCACACCGACGCATCCGTCATAGGCGCCTCCATTCGGGACCGTGTCGATATGAGAACCGAACATCATCGGCGGAAGCGAGTCCGACTTCCCTTTTCGTCGCCCGATGATGTTCCCCGCGAAATCGATTCGGACATCGAGCCCCGCTGTTTTCATCAGCTCGATGATGTACTCGCGGCCCTGCCTGTCGTGATCACTGAAGGCGACTCGGTCGGAGCCTCCTTTCGCGTTCAGGCCGAACTTGGATAACTCCTTGATCCGCGATTCCATACGCGACGCGTCTGCGCGGATGAGATTCTGGGGGAGTGCGAATGCTGAGAGGATTACGATCAGCGCTGATACGGTTGTCAGATTAGAGAATTTGATCATCGCCTGTGTATTGCCCGTCGCTACCGCTCCGGGTACTGAATTGCCTCGCTCACTGCACGCGGGACGAGTGCGTTCCGTACTCAGTCCTCAGTCCTTTTCACTCAGTCCTTCCTAGTACGCCGTCGAGATCAAGATCGAGTTGATAAAAAGCCTGTCGAGGCCCCGCCAGTAAGCGCGGAAGGTCGGGTCGTCCGCGAACAGGATCACGTGGCCGTCGCCCATCGGAACGTCCGCCATATACAGCTTTCCGCCCAGGTTTTCGACGGTCGAGTCCCACACGTGGCCCTGTATGTAGCCGTTCTTTTTGTACAAGGCGACGTTCGCGCCTTTCTTTGTGGGCGTCATATGCGTGCTTCCGCGGAACTGGACCGCGATGTCGCCTTCGTAGCCGAGTCCCAGGTAGTAATCTCCGTTCACTTCGGCCTTGAAGATCGAACCGGGAATTGTTTCGATCGGCTCTTCGGAATCTTTCCGCGTCCTCACCATTTCGACGTCTGTAAAGCTGACGCCTTCGCGGGTCGTGAACTCGGCGCCTCCTGCGAGGCCTATGAATGTGCCGCCGCTTCGGATCCAGCTGCGCAGCCGCTCGACGCCGCCGGGCCCAAGCTCCCTTTCATATCCCCCGGCGCTCCCGTCCGGGAAGATGATCACGTTATAGCGGTTAAGATCGATCGTTGGGATCATCGACGTGATGACCGCGGTGAAGTCCAGGTCGTACCTCTGACTGAGAACGCTGTAGACCGAGCCGAATGTGACGGCCCGGGTCGGTTCGCGTGTGGCGACCAGGATGCTCGGCTTCTCCAAATTCAGAACATAGTCGGACCCGAGCGAGATCCCGCCTTCGCCCCACGAGGACGAGATCGAGCGGACGTCGGTGTCGTACTCGCGGGCAAGCCTAGAGATGTCGTCGTGAAGACCCTCGCGATTGCGGATCGTCCTCACGATGTACGTGCCTTTGTCTATCTCGAGAGGCCCGATCTTCGTCGGCAAACGAGTGATCGCGACGTTGTGGCCCATCTGGAGAAGTTTACCGGCGAGCTTCGCTCCCGAGTTCGCCTTGTTGGAGAACACATAACCGTTGGAGCTTCTCGCGAAAGATACCGCCGCGGAAGGCTTCTCCGTGATCCTGGACATTCCGGAGATGCTTATCTCCTCTCCCGTGAAAGACGTGTCGACGCCGTACTGCAGGGGAAGCGCCCACGCCGTGATGTCATAGAATCCCGGGCCTTCCTTCGGCGCGTTCGAGCCGAGCTTCGCATCCCTCGCGCGCCTACGTGCGACGTCCTTCATAAAGTCCTCCTCCATCTCGGGATCGGGCTCGAAGAGAGTCTTGAGCAGTCGTTTCTTCGGCTGTCTGAGGGGAACTACCAAGCTTCCCGCGGGAAAGGCTTCTGTGCGGGTCGTCCGGTCGAAATAATCCTGTGCCGACGCCGAACGGATCTGGCCGCCGGTTCTGTAAACCTCTATGTTGTGCCTTAGGAGAAGCTCGACCAGCTCTGCAGTGCGGCCCGGATCGTCCTGCTCGTGGATGACATAGGTCTTGAACTGCTCGTTCGAGACCTCGTCCATACCGTCCTTGAAGAAACGGTAGTAGTCAAGAAGTATCCCCTCCCGGTTGTCGGCAAGCACTTCGAGCGTCGCCAGATCGGCGATGAAATGCTTATGGACCGCCTCGCGGAGCGTCACGATCGTGCCGTCCGGCCTTTCCCAGCGAAACCCCTTGCTGCCGCCGCCGTCGCTCTCATAAGTCGCCGCGATCGCTCCGTGGAAAGCGGGGTACGAGTCCCAATAACCCGGAAAGTACAGGTCGTAGTTCTCGTCCTTTGCGTAGGTCCATCCAAAGCGGTCGAAGTACTTCGCGGAATTCCTTCCGACGACCTCCGCCCATTTCTTCAGCGATTCCGGATAGTTGTTGTTGACCGGCTTCGTAAACGGCGCCATAAAGTACTCGTCGGGCTCGCCGTGATTGTCGATCCAGACCTGCGGATTCCAATGGTGAAGCACGCGCGACGCCGCCTGCGTTTCCGGTTGTGTCAGCGCGAACGCGTCGCGGTTGAGGTCAATCTTGTAGTGGTTGCCGTCCGAGCTAGCGAACCAGGCGACGAAATGCTCGGACGCCGCCGGATCGGCCGTGCCTCCCCGGATCGTCATATTCTTTGCCCAGGCGACGAATGTCTGATGGCTGTCGGGGTTGAGCGCGGGATTGATGATCACGACCTGATTTTGCAGGATCTTCATCGTCAAAGGATCGGTCCCCGCCGCAAGCTGATAGAGCACCTGCAATCCCGCTTCGAACGCGGAGGTCTCTCCACCGTCCGTTCCGTAGTTCATCCAGCCGATAGGGACCGTGCTTCTGGCAATGTTGGAAGCTTCGGTCGGCGAGGTCGCATTTGGATCCCTGAGCCGCGCGATGGTCGAACGGATCTCCTCGAGACGCGCGATGTTCTCCGGCGTGCTGACGGCGACGATCCAGAGCTTCCTCCGCTCTACCGATTCGCCATACTCGAAGACCTTGACGCGGGGCGAGACCTCCTCGAGCTTCTTTATGTAGGCGACCATCTGGAGATTGTCCGTCAGGTAGTCGCCTATCTCGTAGCCGAAGAACTGCTTCGGAGTGGGGATGTTCGGGTCGTATGTCCCGCCAGGGAGCCATTCGAAGTCCTGGGGGAATGCGGTAACCGAGCCGATCAGGAGGGATAGAACAGCAGAAAGGAGGAGATTTTTCATTGTTGATTTGTAATAGATGTAATCGGTTGAGTTCAAAAAAATGCCCGCTAGAGATCGAATTGAGACCGGTTCGGCAAGTCTTGATCCTTCCCTTTGCGCTTCTTTGCGGCTTTGCGGGAGGTGACGTCTTGAATTCCTCGTACGACCGCATTTGAACCGTGAAAATCCTCTCGCAAAGGCGCAAAGCCGCGATGTTTCGCAAAGCAGGCAAAAGGAATTGGAAATCTAAAGAGTGCGGTTAATCTATCACAATCGTTACTCCGATTAGAAAGTGCTGAGAGATGAGTGTTGCGTAACGAGTGTTGAGTAATGAGAGATGAGTGCTGAGAGATGAGTGCTGAGTAACGAGTGATGAAGGATGAGCGGGCCGTCTTGACTGGAGCGCAGGCAGCCTTGCCTGCATTGAGCGAAGCAAAGAGGACGAGATCGGTGGGAGCGCCTTGACTGGAGCGCTGGCAGCTTGCCTGCACTTAGCGAAGCGAAGAAGACGAGATCCGTGGGGCCGTTTTGACTGGAGCCCAGGCAGCTTGCCTGCACTGAGCGAAGCGAAGAAGGTTCAACCACAAAGGAACACAAGCCAGCATGAAGCTGCCTTCTGGGGACTGTAAAAGATTCTGTGTAAATGTCCATTTGAGCTAAGCTGAATAAGCTGAGGAGAAACAAATGGACAATTCGATCGATAAGAAGATCAAGGAGCTGGCGCTCGAGCTTGGGAAGGACGTCAAGACTCAGGAAGAC
>DATKCW010000039.1:0-21148 GCA_035513035.1 Aridibacter sp. | reverse complement strand
CATCGTCAGGTCTTCGGACGGAGGATTGTCGGTAGTTCCCTTCGGGGTTTCCGCCGACCAGCCGATCGTGGCCGATTACGACGGCGACGGGATGGACGACGTGGGAGTCTACCGCGCTCCCGACAACCAGTTCTGGCTTCTGAGGAGCTCTGGAGGAGTGAAGGCGTATCAGTTCGGAGCTCCGGGAGACCGGACCGCTGTCGGGGACTGGACGGGAGACGGAAAGGCGGACGTGGCCTTCTTCAGGCCGGCTACTTCCGAATGGTTCGTGATCAGGAGTGAGGACGACTCCTTTTTCGCATTCCCCTGGGGAGCGACGGGCGACATCCCTTCCCCGGGAGACTACGACGGCGACGGACTGACCGACCCGGCTGTGTGGAGGCCATCTGACAGGACCTGGTACATCTTCGGGACGACGAACGGGTTTGAGGCGGTGCAGTTCGGGTCTCCGGGCGATGTCCCGCTCCCGAGTTCCGTCAGTGTTCAATGATCGAAAGGAGTGATGAGAGATGAGTACTGAGATAAGAGCATGCGACATGCCTCAGTACTCATCTCTCGGTACTCATCTATCGGTACTCATCTCTCTCTTATCATCCTGTCCATCCTGTTTTTTTTTCTGATATCCCCGTCGCTACCGCTCCGGGTACTGATCATTGCTACCTGATCATTGAAACCTGATCCTTGTCTTGCTATCCTGTTCTCGGTGTTCAACCTGCTTTAACGCCTCGCGCTGTAGAAAGTCGTTGCCTCATTCCTCCCCGGAAGTTAGAATCGTAAGTCTCAAATGACACAGGAAATTAGAGAGTTTGTTCCCTCGGCAGGAGTGTCGGAGCAGACGGAGTCGCCGGAGCTCCTGTCCGTTCACGACCCGCAGTTCCTCACGAACCGCGAACTGAGCTGGCTGAAGTTCAACCACAGGGTGCTCAAGCAGGCGCTGGATGAATCCGTTCCCCTGCTCGAAAGGCTGAAGTTCCTCTCGATATTCTCGACGAACCTGGACGAGTTCTTCATGATCAGGGTCTCCGGCCTGAAGGAACAGATCGCCGAGGGCGTGCTTCGGACCTCGCCCGACGGGATGACCCCGGCGGAGCAGGTCGACGAGATCAGAAAGCTTCTGCGGCCGATGGTCCAGGAGCAGATGAATTGTCTGAACCGGGAGATAATCCCGCTCCTCCACGAGGAAGGTATCAAGCTCGAGACGTACGACGATCAGACAGAAGAGGTAAAGAGAAGGCTGGACGCGTACTTTCTGAACGACGTCTTTCCGGTCCTGACGCCCCAGGCGGTCGACGAAAGCCATCCCTTCCCATACATTTCCAGCCTCAGCGTCAACATCGGCCTGATGGTCGATCCGGATTCCGATCTCGATTACGGCAAGATCGGGCACCTTTACGAAGAAAGCCGTTTCGTCCGCATCAAGCTTCCGCCGAACATTCCCAGGCTGGTGCCGATCGAGGAAGGCGAGCCGGTATTTGTCCATCTCAGCCAGATCGTATCCGCGAACACGACTTCCCTGTTCCCGAACCTGCTTCCGGCACAGCCGTACCTGTTCCGGGTGACGCGCGACGCGGATATCGAGATCCGCGAAGACGAGGCCGGGGACCTTTTACGGACGATGGAACGCGAGCTTCTTCACAGGCGCCGGTTCAGCTTTCCGGTCCGCCTCGAGGTCGTTTCCTTTATGCCTGAAGAGATGAAGGACATGATCGCCGGATCGATCGGGCTGACCGACGAGGACGTTTACAGGATCGACGGGTTCCTCAACATTCCTGACCTGATGCCGCTTTTCAAGCTCGAGCGCCCGGACCTGAAAGACCGCCCGATCACGTATTCGATACCGAAGGCGCTCAAGCAGTCGGAAAGGGATATTTTCTCGATCCTCGCCGAAAAGGACGTGCTGGTCCATCATCCGTACACGTCGTACACGACGATCACCGACTTCCTGAACTCGGCTGCCGAGGACGAAAACGTACGCGCCATCAAGATCTGCCTTTACAGGACCGGAAAGGATTCGCCGATCATCAGGTCGCTTATGCGGGCCAGCCAGAACGGCAAACAAGTCGCCGCACTCGTGGAGTTGAAGGCAAGGTTCGACGAAGAGAACAACATCGAATGGGCGAGGGCGCTTGAAAACGAAGGTGTCCACGTGATCTACGGGATGCTGGAGCTGAAGACGCATTCCAAGGTCGCTTTGGTGATTCGCCGGGAGGGAAGCGAACTTCGAAGATATGTCCACATCGCGACGGGCAACTACAACCCTTTCACGGCAAAGATCTACACCGACCTCGGGCTTCTGACCTCTGACGAGGAGATCGGAAAGGACGCTTCGGACCTGTTCAATTTCCTGTCCGGATACTCCTATCAGACCGAGTACCGAAGCCTTATGATCGCGCCGGTCGCGCTTCGCGAAAGGATGCTGAAGCTGATCAAGCGCGAGACGAAGAACAAGCAGGAAGGCAAGCCCGCGCGCATCATCGCCAAGCTCAATTCGCTGACCGACGACAAGATCGTTCGTGCGCTTTACAGGGCTTCTCAGGCGGGCGTCGAGATCGATCTGATCGTCCGCGGCATATGCGTTCTAAAGCCCGGAATAGAGGGGCTTTCAGAGAATATTCGCGTCATTTCGATCGTCGGGCGTTTCCTGGAGCATCACCGGATCTTCTACTTCGCAAACGCCGGCGAAGAGGAGATCTACATAGGCAGCGCCGACTGGATGCACAGGAACCTGGACCGAAGGGTCGAAGCCGTCGTCCCGATCAAGGACCGTCAATTGAGCAAGTACCTCAAGAACGAGGTCCTCGGGGCTTACCTCAGGGACACGGTGAACGCCTGCGCGCTGGGAGAGGACGGTGAATACCGCAAGGTGTGCAGGAAGGACGGAGAGAGGCCATTTAACTCGCAGATGTATTTTGAAGGACACGATGTCTAGCTGAGAGCCTGGCCGGAATCCGGAAATCAGCCACGTGCCTGTTGCGTCTGGTTAGGAATCCACTGCTGATCTTGGTTCAGACCGTCGGCCCGCAGGGCTCGTTCAGGTAGCGAACGGTCAGAGATTCAACTTAATCCGCCCGGAAGGAATAATGGCGCGATTGCGAGGTATCTTCATATATAATCTTCAGATCATGCTTCGAGGACCGGGATTCAGACGTATAAATTTCGCACTCATTTCTTAGTCTTCTTTCGGTAGGGTCCGCGGGTTGGTTTAAGTGAAGCGCCCTTGACGGCGTTGTAATCCGTTAGTGACCATGTCGGACACTTTTTGAGTGACCAATGGTGGAAGGGGAGAGATATGTGTGATCTGAGGTTCATCCGCCTGGTCTGCTCCATCACATTTGCTATGGGGCTTTTGCTTTGTTCTACCGCAACAGCTTTGTCGCAGTCCGAACCAGCCTCTTCCGCTCCGCAGTCGGGTGATGCCGAATTTGAACAGCCGGTCCCGCAGAATAACGGACTGCGTGTCAAGTTTGCCGACGATTCACCAGGTGTGGCCTTTGTTGAGATCGACGGTAAGCGGTATCGGATCGACACACTCAAGAAAACGGCCGAAGAGGTCTTGAGTGAACAACCGGAAAGCCTCACTGATGGAAATGACCCGGAAGACGCGTCAGTTGCGGACTCTGATCCCGAACAGATCCAGGAGGATGAACAAGAGGTAGACGCCTACTATTTTGAGCCCGGATTCGAGCCATACGATTATCGCCTCATAAACGTACAGACGACTAAGAGCGTCCCAAAAGGCAGCTGGAACCTCTCCTTTTCTCACAGATTTACAAAGCCAATCCATCCGATTTCCGACAGCGGTCCGGAACTGCTTGGTTTCGACAGTTTCTCGGTATCTTCATTTGGCGTTTCGTATGGAATTACGGACAAACTTTATTTGAGCGCAAGCAGGAATCCCATTTGCCGAAGGGGGCTGTGCCGGACAATCGAAGTCGGCGCCGGATATCACTGGCTTGATCAGGGCAAGGCGAGTCCAGTCGGATTGACCACTTACGCAAGCCTCGAAGGGAACGACAACTTCACGGAACAATACACGCTGAATCTGCAGACGATGATGTCTCGTAGCGTAGGGAACCGGGTCCATCTGTTTTTCTCGCCGGCAATCCATCTGTTCACGAATGGCGGGAGACGGTTCGATCCGCGCCCGGATGACTTTTTCCCGCCGGCGAGTGCGGCTGAAACATTCCGACTTCCTAAGCATTCCGCTTCTTTTGGCTTTGGAACGGCCATCAATATTACTCCCACCCTGTTAGGACTCTTCGAGTTTACGCCGAGGACCGGATTCAAACTGGGCCGGGTCATCCCCGTCTTGGACGACAAGCTCAATATCGTGGACTTTGAGAACCTTTCAGAACCTTCGATTGGTTTCGGAATTCAGAAGAACATAGGCGACCACGCGTTCATTCTCACATTCTCAAATACTCAGACTACGACCACGAGTAAATACAATTCGAGTAATCTCGTCTTTCCTCCGCAGAGACTCGTCATAGGGTTTAATCTGTTCAGAAGGCTTTAGACAGAGAACACTTAGCAACCGTGCCGGAAGGAGATTACAAAGTGTTGAAGTAGTTATGAAGCACATAGTAAAGACCTTGATACCAGTTGCACTCTTGGGAATTTTCCTGGTCGTACTTTCCGGGTGGAAGTCTTCGGCCGCGCCCGGACCTCTGGGCAGGGCCCAGTCCGGAGCCGCGATCTATAGTGAATCCTGCGCAAGCTGCCACGGAGGTGACGGCAGGGCGAATACCCGGCGGGGAAAGAGAAAAGGTGCCAAGGACCTTACAAAGAGCCGTTTGAGCAGGGCAATGGGTATCAAAATAATCACCCACGGCAGGGGAGAGATGCCGGCTTTCAAAGACAGCTTGTCCAAAGCAGAGATCCGCGCGGTCAATGAGTACGTCAGATCGTTCCGGTAGGTCCCGGATCTGATCCGAAGAGCTAAACACCGGAGAGTACCGAAACCGGCTCTTCATTTCCAGGAGGTCGAGATGGATGGAACCCAAAAGAAATGCCTGATCAAAACAGCCGTGGTCTTTACAGTTATTCCGTTGATTGCCGCCGTGTATTTCGGGCTTTCACCGAATATTCAAAAGGTTTCCGGATATGTAGACGGCCCTCCACCTTCGCATACGGGAGCACCCGGTGAATTCACCTGTGCAGTGTGTCACGTAGTCGGGTTCTCGGAACTTGGAGGTCCGGAGATCACGATCACGGGATTGCCTGCGGAATATGTACCGGGAGAAAATATCCAGGTGACGGTGACCGTCCGGCAAACAAACAGCGTCGCATTCGGATTTCAGCTGACATCCATAGATTCTGCGGGCAGGCAGGCCGGTACCTTCTCCATACCGAAGGGGAATAACCAGATGCAGATAATATCCGGGCCCGTCGGACCTAACGTGCGATCTTACATAGAGCATACGGCCGCGGGGACCATCCCAACTGTATTCAACGAGAAATCATGGACTTTCATTTGGAACGCCCCTGATAAAGACGTTGGGACAATTGGGTTTTATGCCGCCGGCAACGCCGCCAATGGAGACGGTGACAGCACCGGCGACACTATAGTGACCACTTCGGAAACCGTCGAGCCTGCGGTCGAGCAGGCGTCCCCGGCAGTCTTCGACTTTGACGGTGACGGTGCGACGGATGTCTCGGTCTTCAGGCCGAACAGCCAGCCGACGGCGCAGTGGTGGCTCCTGAGGTCTTCCGATCAGGGAACTCGCGGCCTTGCCTTCGGAACTTCGACCGACATTCCCGTAGCGGCCGATTTTACGGGCGACGGAAAGACGGACGTCGCTTTCTGGCGTCCTTCGACGGGAGAATGGTTCATTCTCCGAAGCGAGGACGATTCCTTCTTCGCATTCCCGTTCGGATCGAACGGCGACATTCCCGCTCCGGGAGACTTTGATGGCGACGGAAAGGCGGATCCGGCAGTGTACCGTCCGTCGTCCGGCACCTGGTTCATATTCCGGAGTTCCGACTCGCAGGTTTCCGTGGTCCCGTTCGGTGTAGCCGCGGATCAGCCGATCGTGGCCGATTACGACGGCGACGGGATGGACGATGTGGGAGTCTATCGCGCTCCCGACAACCAGTTCTGGCTTCTCAGGTCAACGGACGGCGTAAAGGCTTATCAGTTCGGGGCTCCGGGAGACCGAACGGCGGTCGGCGACTGGACGGGAGACGGAAAGGCGGACGTCGCTTTCTTCAGGCCGGCTACTTCCGAATGGTTCGTGATCAGATCGGAAGACGACTCTTTCTTCGCCTTCCCTTGGGGAGCGACGGGCGACATCCCTTCCCCGGGAGACTATGACGGCGACGGACTGACCGATCCGGCTGTCTGGAGGCCTTCCGACAGGACCTGGTACATCTTCGGGACGACGAACGGGTTTGAGGCGGTGCAGTTCGGGTCTCCGGGAGATGTCCCGCTGCCAAGCTCCGTCAGTGTGAACTGAAGAAGTCAGAAGTCAGGAGTCAGGGAAGAAACAGGATGGACAGGATAGATAGGATTGTTCGCTTCCGATAATCGCATGACTGAATATTCTTCAGCGTGATTTCTAGGACCCAGCAATCCTGCCTATCCTGTCCATCCTGTTTTTTCTCTCTTGATCATTGATCGTTGACCAATGAAAAAGCCCGGACCTTTCGATCCGGGCGGTCAGAGAAGTAAGAAACGACTTCTATCGATGTGCGAATTCAGGCTTCAGGATCAGTCCCGCACGAGCCAGTTCGTAGCGGCCGCGTCCGAAGCTTCCGTCCGACGTAAGGATCATCGCTATGAAATAATCCTTGCTCATAAGGCGGACGATAAAGGCTTTGTTTGCACCGGAGATCGTCATTTCGGTGAGCTTCCCGAGTTTCCCTCCCCTGTTGGCGCGGCTTGCCGCGACCACCAGCGATGAGCACTCGGCCACCGTGATCTCCAGGTCCGGATCGGGGAGCCCCTCGCTCCAGACCTCCTCGACGGGGATCCCGTCAAAGCCCATTATCAAAACTCCGAGACAACCGTTTGTGCGCTGCAAAATATCGTGCAGAACTTTCCTGAACATTACCTCATTTCGCCTTAGTTGTTCGGCTTCGGTGAAGCCGTGGGCTGAACCTCGGTAGTTCCCGGCTCGTCTCCCGGGATCACTACCGTCGGCCTTGCGGGCTGCGGCTGTGCCGGTGTTGAGTTCGACGGCGGGTTGCCGAGCGGGACAGGCTGTACGAGAAGCGCGCCTTCATCGAAGTCCGCATCCGGAGCCGGAGCAAAGTCAGGCCGGTAGATACGCGGCGTGATGAAGAACAGGATCTCGCTTGTGTCGCGCGCGGTCCGCTTCCTCTTGAACAGGTTTCCGAAGATCGGGATCCTGGAGAGGCCGGGGGTCCGGTCGACGATCTCGCTCTCCGAATCGAAGAGTGCGCCGCCCACCACGGTCGTGCCGCCGTCCGGAACCATGACTTCCGTCTGCATCCTCTGGACGTTGATCGGTGGAGCGCCTTCAGCGCCGGAGCTCGGCGGAACGGTGTTGTTCTCGGCGACAACGTTAAGGATGATCGTACCGACGTTCGTGATCTGAGGCGTCACGGCAAGCCTGAGCGGCACCGGAACGTACTCGGTCGTCACGACGACGCCCGCATCGGAACTGTTCGGCTGGATCGTCGTGACCGGGATCTGTGATCCGCTCTCGATCTCCGCCGGACGGTTGTTAAGAGTGGTGATGCGCGGGGTCGCGATCGTCTTGACCTGGCCCTTCTGCTCACCGGCAGCGAGCTCGGCGTTGATCGTGGTCGTGCCGATGGCACTCGTGGTGAGAGAAATGATCGTGTTCGAAACGACGTTGCCGAAATCGGTTCCGGCTCCGACGATTGTCTCTCCGCCGTTCCCGATGGCGACTCCGGAAAGCTTCAGGCCGAGGTCACGGCTGAAACTGCGGGTCGCGGCGACGATTCGCGCCTCGATCTCAACCTGCGGAGCGGGTTGATCGAGGAAGGAAATCAATCTGCGCAGCGCTCTGACGTTCTCGAGCACGTCCGTGATGATAAGCGTGTTGGTCCGGGCTTCAACCTCGACCGTTCCGCGCCTCGAGAGACGCTTCTGGACGATTCCGAGAACACCCTGGTCCTGGCCGGCCATACCCGACACACCGGCACCGGAACCAACATTTGCGCTGGTCTGGCCGCCCGTGTAACCGCTCGAACGTCCACCCTGGCTGCTCAAGTTGTTGATCGCCCTGGCGTAATTAAGCCGTACGAATTCCGTATAAAGAGGAGCGCCGTCGAGCTGGCTTTCCTTGATCTCTTCAAGGAGCTTCCTCTCTTGCGCGAGGGACTTCTGGTCGGAGATCCTGAGGATCGGCCCGTTTACCTGAACGCCGAGTTCCTGCGCTCTGAGGATCGAGTCGAGAGCCACGTTCCAGGGAACGTCGCTGACGTTGACAGTGACTGGAACGTCCCTGACGGACCTGTCGATCACAAAGTTGATCCCGTACTGTTCGGTGATGTAGTTAAGTATGTCCCTGATGTCGGCGTTAACGACATTCAGGTTGATAGCCTCACCCTGGAAGCCCGCTTCACCATACCTCATTCCCTGGTTTTGCGGAGCCACGTCCTGGGCAAGGGCCGTCACAATCAGGCTGCTTATAATAAGCAGGACAAAGATCGCCTTTGAGCCCATTTTGCCTATTTTCTGAACAAGTGTCATTGTTTCTTACCTCATTAAGCGGCCTCTTTCGGAGTGAAAGAGATCCATTTATGCGAGTTTGCCTATGGCATGCGCGGACCTCTTGCCTTTGAACGCCCGCACTTTGTGATCGCCGGTATCCGGCGTTAGGACCCTTTTCTTTTGCTTGAAGACTGCTGCTTCGAGGTCTTGGAAGCCTTGCCGGCGTCCTTTTCTTCCTCTGCCGCGCTGCGGTTCATTTCCTCAAGCGGTGAAACTATCGAGGCGGGGGCGCCCTCCTTGCCGGCGCTGTCGGCGGTCCTCACCCTCGGAATATATTCCTCGGCAGGCGCAGTACCCTGGATCTCCTGCTCCATCGAGTACTGCCTCAGGGCCTTGTTCTCGACAGACGACACGAACTTGTCATTGCTCCACTTCGTTACCTTGCGGAATACGAGCCGGTTCTCCTCAACCGCTACCAGCTGGCCGTCAAAGAACTTCTCGCCCGGGTAGATAGTGTAAGAGAGCTTGATCGGGGTCGCCTCGACCATCGCCGCGTAACCGCGCGGGGTCTTGAATATGCCGGTGACCGACATTTCGTCGAGGAGAAGGACCGACGTGACCTTCGGGATCGCCTGACCGTTCACGGCCGCTTGTTCCCTCATCTGCTTGTAGTACTCGATCCTCGATTCGATCGGAGGCGGAGTCACCACAATCGGGCCGGTGGGCTTCGAGGAGCCGGATCCGCCCTTGCTGTCCGATTTTCTCTCGTAGGCCGGCTTGCAGAAGGGGTCGCCGGAGCACTGTGCGGAAACCTCGCTTCCGCATACCAGCAGGAAGCCGACGGCCGCGAAAGCCACAGTAAGAATTCGTCTGGTGTTTGATTTAGTCATCGTTACTCTCACTCACTAGCTGTGTTTGAACCACAAGATGATCACTTGGCGGGCTGTACGGTCGGCGGGACGGAGGTCTTGCCGGGCTGCCGAGCTGCGCCGGGCTTTGCCGGAAGCGGCTTTCCGTCGGGGCCCACGAGGGGCTTGCCGTCGGGGCCTACCTGCGGCGGATTCGTCAGGTTATCGAGATCTTCCGGTGAAGCATAGAAGGCCGTAAGCAGGAACTTGGCGTGAAGTGTCTTGTTCGCGGACTGCTTGTCGATCTGGGTGAGACTGAAGTCCGTGATCGAAACGATGCGCTGGAGCTTGGCCATCTTGTCGAAGAAATCCCTAAGGTTGGTGAAGTTGCTGTCAACCTCGACCTCCACAGGCTTCGCCATTATGAAGTCCTGCTGGGTGTCTTCTCTGGGCGAGAACCTGGCGACGATCAGGCGCGATCCGCGGGCGGTGTCCTGAAGTCCCTGAAGGACGTTTGTGATCTCCCTCTGCTCCGGAAGAAGCACCTTAAGCTCGTCGTACTCCTGCTCTTTCATTGCATAGAGCGACCTGAACTCGTTGATCCGCTGGGTTGCGATCTGCGCGGCCTGGTTCTTTGCCTGCAGCTGAGCGACCTGATCGTTCAGCTGGCTGACCTCTTCGCGCATCCCCGCCGTCAAGAAATACCAGACCGACAGGTAGATCAGCGATCCTATACCGACCAGAAGAATGAGTTGCCAGTACCAGGTTAGTGATTTGAGTCTATTCATCTCTTCAACATCCTTGTTATTCGGCTTTTCGGCGGATGGGCTTCAAGCTCGGTGATTTGTTATCGGCTTAGGACTTCGGTCCGGAAACGGACTGGTCGCCGGGCTTCGCGGCGGACCCCGCGTCGGCTTCGAGGGTTGACCCCGACGAGCCTGAGTTTTCAGGCGTGTAAGCGCATCGGATCGTGAAATCGACCACTTCAAGCGCGGGAGCCTCTTCGCCGGCGGAAGTGTTCTGCGCCCTTACCTCCTTCCGCTGGGTCTCGATACCGAGATTCGAGAACAGGCCTCCGGAGAATTCGAGGCTGCGGCCGAACTGCGTGATCGCGAGCTCGTTCCTGGAACTTCCCTTGATCGTCAGCTGATCTCCTGCCTGATCCACGCTCTGGAGGTGGATGTCAGGAGTCATCTTGATCCTTTCGCGAAGGGCCTCAAGCACCGCGCTGGGGCCTGCCTGCGAGTTGCGGAGCTTCTTGATCGCCTCGATCCTGAGATCGATGTTCTTGATCTTGGCCTCGAGCTCGCGCTGTTCCTTCATCACGGCTTCCAGCTCCGCGGCCTTGCGCTTCTGTTCTTCAAGCTGGCGCTCGGCATCGGCCTTGGCCCGGACCGTGCTGATCACGTCCCAGCCGATAACCCCTAGGGTCATTGCGAATACCGCGATCGCGAGCAGGAGGAGGCGGGTGACGGGGCTGGAGGTCTTGCGTTCGACCGCTACGACCGCGCCGCCCTGTCTTTCGGTAACAGAATTGAGCAAATTGAATCTGATCATTTGACTTCTACTCCTCTCAGTGCAAGACCCACGGCTACCGCCATTTCGGGCATGATCTCACTTAGGTAATCGGGATCGAATTTCTTCGGGTCCACGTTGATCTGGCGGAAAGGATCAAGAACTTCGACGGGCATCTCGAGCTTTTTGGAAAGCTCTTCGCGAAGCCCGGCCATCTTCGAACCGCCGCCGGAGATAAGGATCTTCTCAACCTTGATGTCGTCGTTGTCGCTCGTCGCGCGGTAGAAATCGAAGGTCTTTTGGATCTCCATCGCGACCATCTCGGTGACATTGCTGATAAGCGGCTGGATCGCGGTCTCCTCGACGCTGTCCATCGCTTCCGGGACGCCGCGTTTGACGGCCTCCGCCTGCTGATAGCTGAACCCGAGGTTCTTTTGAAGGATGTCTGTGAACTGACTGCCGCCGATCGTCATGTCGCGCGTGAAGAGCGACTGGTTTCCCTTGACGATGTTCACGTTCATCGTCGAGGCGCCGATATTCAGGAGCGTGACGACGCTTTCGGGATCGGGCTGGTAGTTGACTTCGTAGCAGTTCTGAAGGGCGAACGTGTCGACGTCGATTACGACGGGCTGCTTTCCGGAGAGCTGGATGGCCTGCTTGATGTTGTTAAGCCTTTCTTTCTTGCAGGCGGCGATCATCACGTTCGTCGAGTCGACATCTTCATTCGTGACGTGATAGTCAAGGCTGACTTCGGAGAGGTCGTAAGGGATGTGCTCTTCGGCGTGCCAGTCGATCGACTCTTCGAGCTCTTCCCTGCTCATCGCGGGTAGCACGATGTTCTTGATGATGACCGAATGTCCGCTCACTCCGGTGACGACCTTGGGAGCTTTGACGCTGCTGTCGTTGCAGACGATCTGGATCGTTTCCGCGACCGCGTTGAGCTCCATGATCTGGCCGTCGACGACCGTTTCGTCCGGGAGATTCTCGAATCCCAGATTGATCAGGGTTAAATTGTTCATCTTGCCGTCGAGCTCGACGACCTTTACTGAACTTGAGCCGACATCCAAACCGGCAACGCTTTTCTTTTTACCGAACAGCATTATTTTATTTACTCCTTAGGGCTTCTGGGTCAATCTCTTGAGTTGGTGTGAGCAGGTTGTTTGAAATGGTCGATCACAGAATTCCGGCCGTCTGCAGGCTTGTGCCACCTGGGTTGAGTTGACGGTTGGGACAGGATTTGCGAAATAGGTCGGATCGGTGTGTCTGACCAAAATTCTGTGATCGATACCCGTTTAGAACGAAGTCTGAAGTTCGGAAGGCTCTATCGGGCTTGAGTGATCGATGTGAAAGTACACTTGCATTTGAAGCTAGGTGGCGAATGGATCCAACACGTCTGTGTTGTCACTTAACAAAGCTACACGATTGGCCAAATGATGTCAACATCTTTTTACGATGTTAAACACCAGTCTGATTGAATTTCTTTCAGAAAGGAATAATGCTCGTTCAGGCTGGCAGGCAAGGGTCCGGTGAGGCGACCGATTTCCGGTCAGATCAGAAGATCCCTGATCGTGCGTGCGGTCACGCTGGGAGATTCAAGCGGGAACAGGTGAGAGCCCTCGATGAACCGGAACTCGATAGGGAAATTCTTCTTCATAAATCCGAGCCGCGCGAGCCGCGCTTCGTAAGAGTCCGTACCTCCTATATAGAAGGTCGTGACCTTCAAGCGCCCCCTGTATTCCGGCAGGTCGGTCGGGATCGTCGCATAGATCCTCGCTTCGATCTCCGGCTCGAACGAAAGCCTCAGACCATCGTCGCTCTTCTCGAGACCGTGGTCGAGGTAATCATCGAGCACCTCCGGATCGAACGCGGCGAACTTCGGCTTCGAACGAAAGTATGCCTCGGCCTCTTCCCTGCTCCGGAACGTGCGCCGCCTGAACCGGGTCGTCGAGGCCGGCGGATACCTTTTCAGGAGTCCCGTTCTTTTCATCACCTTGAGGCCAAAACTGCTTGCGGGACTTATTATCGGAGCGTCGAGCAGGACGATCGCGCTGTACAGCTCGGGCTTCTCGAACGCGGCGAGCAGGTGCAGCACTCCGCCGAGCGAATGCCCGATCCCGATCACAGGCTCGCTGTACCGCTCCACGATCTCTGCCTTGAGCTCGCCGGCGAGATGCTTCCAGTTGTCGGTCACGGGGTAATCCGGGTTGTGTGCGTGCTTCTCGAGATAGCCGACGGCGAATTCCGGCTCGAGCAGGGAGAACAGCTTTCTATATGTAAGCGAGGGGAATCCGTTCGCGTGGGCGAAATGTATCCGGCGGGTGGTCATCGGTGCGAAGCGCAATGATAACAAAAAGGCGGGCCGAAGCCGACGCGCCGCGGGCGGAGGATCTCCCGCCGGCTTCGCCCTTTGGGGACGGACGCCGCCGGCAAGGAGAGGGAACCGGTGCCAAACGGTTCATTTGCTGCCGACCTCGTTCGCGTCAAGCACCCACTTCGACCAGAGGTGCTTGCGGAGTTCATTGGCGAGGACCTCGTCGAGCTTCTCGAGTGCCTTCAGCTGTTCGGTCGCCTCCCCGCGCTCTCCTCGCTCTATATGCATGAGACCAAGGTTGTATACAGCGTTCGCGAAAGTGGGCTTCAGCCGGACAGCTTCTTTAAAATAGTTGAAAGCCTGCTTATTCTTGTCCAGATCGTCCACCACGACTCCAAGGTTGTTAAGCGTCTCGGCGTCCTTTGGATTTATCTCGTGGGCAAGCTTCAGCCTCTCGTAGGCTTCCGATTTCTTTCCGACCTTGTATAGAGTGACTCCCAACGAGCAATGCGCCTCGACCATGTCCGGCCGGATCCTGATCGCTTTCCTGAAGAGCTTCAGCGCCTCGTCAAAGTAGCCGAGCCGGTCGAGGGAGCTTGCGTAATTATTGAGCGTGATCGCGTCATCGGGCGCAAGTTCGAGCGCCCTCTTGTAGTATCGTGTGCTGACCTCGTGTCGCTCCGCAAGGCTGTAAACCTCTCCGATCGAAGCGTAGCCGTCCGCGAACCCCGGCTGTTCTTCGACAAGCTTTTCGAACTGTTCGATCGCTTCGGGATACTTATCCAGCTTTATCAAAGCACGGCCCAGGTTGTAACGGCACACGAAGCATTCGTGGTTTGCCGTCAGAGCTTTCTCGAAGTATACGCGCGCGGCAGAGTAGTCCCCGCGCTCGAGTCCCGTCTCGACTCCCAGCCGGTTGAGCGAAACGAAGTCCTTCGGCTCAACGGAATTCGTATCGGTGAATGACTTCACGGCTGTCTCGCCGCCTACTCGAAGCGAGCGGTCTCTCAGCTGTGCGTTTACCTGAACCGTAAGAATGATGAGTGCGAGCAGTATGAAGGTATTTCTCATTGTCTTCTCCAGGACGCGAACGGCGGCCGGATCGCGTCGGACGGTTTCAAAGATCAGCGCCCGGAGGAAGAGTAAAGGCTTGCATCCCGCCGGGTACCGGTCTTGCAGAATGAATTCGGTATCAATAGTCCAAGCCTTCTGAGCACATTACACCGGTCGTTCCGGCTTAATGTCTCAATTCTCTCTCTTTTGATAATTGATTGATGGGATTGGCGTTAGAGTTACGCCAGCGCGGATTTTATACGAACGGACGGAGAAGGAGAGATGAGTGCTGAGAGATGACGGAGGGGGCGGTAGTCCTCTTCGCCCTGCAAGGGCGACGGAGGGTAGCCCCGGATGGAGCCGAAGGCGAAACCCGGGGTAAGAAGGCAAAATACTCTTCGAGCCCCGGAGGGGCAGCAGGCTCGTCACGCAATATCGAAGATCATTCGAGCCCCTCGGGACGCCCGCATCCCGCGGGCACTCAGCGCGAAGCGCTGCATATGCGGGCGAAGCCCGCGATCAATCCTTCAGAATCGGGCGGGGACGAGCCCCGCCCCTACATCGTGCTCACTACTCGCAGTAGCCCTCCCTAACGGTCGGGCTTCGGACACGGCTCACTGCTTACGGCTTACCGCTCACCGACTACACTTCCGGCAGAAGTTCCCAGTATCCGACATCGACCCAGCGGCCGAGCTTGTATCCAACCTCCCGGAAATGGGCCACCTTCTTAAAGCCCAGCTTCTCGTGGAACGCGATGCTGGCATCGTTCGGCAGTGCAATGCCGGCGATGATGGCGTGCGTCAGAGTCTCGCCAAGCTCTTCGAACAGCCTGTCGTATAAACGCGTCCCGATCCCTCTCTGCTTCGCGTCGTTCTTGACGTAGATCGAAACCTCGGCGGAGTGCTCGTACGCCTGGCGAAGCTTGAATTGTGCGGCGAACGAATAGCCGAGGATGTTCCCGTCGTCGACCGCTACAAGGAAAGGATATCCGTTCGACACCTCCTCGATTCGCTCCTCCATCTCGGAGGCCTCGACCGGTTCGGTCTCGAAAGTGTGGTGGGTATGCGTGACGTAGTAATTGTAGATCTCGGCGATCTGCCCTGCGTCCTCTTTTGTAGCGTGGCGGATGTCCATGACGAGAAGGTTCCTATAGTAAATCGTGAATCGTAAATGGCAAATAGTGAATCGTGAATCGTGAATGGAGAATTAAGAGTTGATAATTGAAAGTTCGGTCTCGCGTTCTTCGATCTGTGAAACAATGACCACTGTGGGATCACTCCAACAAGATCATCCGAAAATTCGAGCCCGATTCTCCACTATCAATTTTCAACCATCAACTTTCCACTCACGATCCACTTCCAACGATTTACAATTCACGATTTACGATTCACACCGCTCGCCTCCATCTTCCCTACGCTCGCCCAGTGGACCTCGTCGGGACCGTCGGCGATCCGGAGCATCCTGGCGGTCGTCCAGGCGAACGCCAGAGGAAAGTCCTGAGAAACGCCGGCGCCTCCGAAGGTCTGTATCGAGCGGTCGATAACCCCGAGCGCCATCGAAGGCACGACAGCCTTGATCATCGCGATCTCCTTTCGCGCCGCCTTGCTGCCTTCCCGGTCCATCATCCAGGCGGTCTTCAGCACGAGCAGGCGCGCCTGGTCGATCTCCGCGCGCGAACGCGCGATCCATTCCCTGATCACGCCCTGCTCCGAAAGCTTCTTCCCGAATGCGACGCGTTCATTCGCCCTTTCGGACATCAACTCGAGCGAGCGTTCCGCGAGCCCGATCAAACGCATGCAGTGATGGACCCTCCCGGGACCCAACCTGCCTTGCGCGATCTCGAACCCGCGCCCCTCGCCGAGCAAAATGTTCGACTTCGGGACCCTCACGTTCTCGAAGCTCACCTCGGCGTGCCCGTTCGGCGCGTCGTCGTATCCCATCACGGTCAGCGGCCTTTCGACCTTCACGCCCTCGGCATCCATAGGGACAAGCACCATCGATTGCTGTTGATGCTTCGGAGCGTCATCGTCCGTGCGGCCCATGAAGATCGCGATCTTGCACCTTTCGTCGATCGCGCCCGTCGACCACCATTTCCTCCCGTTCAGGACGCATTCGTCGCCGTCAGGCTCGATCGAGGCGCGTATGTTCGTCGCGTCCGATGAAGCCACATCCGGCTCGGTCATAGCAAAACACGAGCGGATCTCGCCGTCGAGAAGGGGCTTCAGCCAACGCTCCTTCTGCTCTTCGGTCCCGTACATATGCAGGACCTCCATGTTTCCCGTGTCAGGCGCAGAGCAGTTGAATACTTCGGCCGACCAGTACACTCGGCCCATCTCCTCGGCGAGCGGGGCGTAATCGACGTTCGAAAGTCCGGAAATGTCCGACAGGAAGAGATTCCAGAGTCCCCCGGCCCTCGCTTTCGTTTTCAGCTCTTCGATCAGCCCAAGGGGCTTCCAGCGGTCGCCTAAAGAGATCTCATCGCGATAACGGCGCTCGTTCGGATATACGTTCTCCGCCATAAACCGCCTGACGGCGGCCAGCATTTCTCTCGAATGTTCGGAATGTTTGAAGTCCATATCAGCCAATCATCGATTCGAGATTCTTGAGGGCATCAAGGGACCGACCCTCGAACTGCACGCGCAGCGCCCTTCGCCCACGGTCGAGCAGCACCCGGAAATCTCCTCTCGCCTGTGCGTCCTTCACGACACCGAAAGTATAGTCCTTGCCCGGCACCGCCAGATCTTCTGAATCGACCGCGGAGATCTGGAGAAAGACTCCCGAATTCGATCCGCCCTTGAATGCCTGTCCGGTCGAGTGAAGAAAACGAGGGCCGTATTGCAGGCTCACCGAAACGCCGAAACGCTCGACGATGCTCCCCCGGATCCTTTCCAGCACCTTCGTGTTTTCCTCGTTCATATCGACATAGGCGAGCATCGCGGCGTGATCGTCGTGCGCCATCCGCTCGAGATGCGCGTTCAGGATCGCCTTCGCTTCGGAATGATCACCGATGGCAACCCGGTTCTCGGCATTTGTGAAGAACGCAACGCCCTCGCCTTCGAAGAACTCCTTTTCGGCAGGAAGCTCGCCGGTCTGCTCGTAGACTTCCGTCAGCTTTCGCGCCTCCACTTTTGCCGATTCGACATCGGGCTGGTTGAACGGGTCGATGCCCATCAACGCCCCCGCGACCGCGGTCGCAAACTCCCATCGGAAGAACTCGGCGCCGATGTCGGTCTTCTCGTCCATCTCGATCGTGATCACAGGCTCGCCGGCCGCGTTGAGACGTTCCACGAACGCCTCGTGATCTTGCGAGACGACTTTTGAAGCCCGAAGGTAGGCAATAACACGATCCTTTCTTCCGGGATCACCCGACACCTTGCCTCCGAGGTCGAACGGGATG
Source organism: Aridibacter sp. (assembly GCA_035513035.1). Classification (GTDB taxonomy): domain Bacteria; phylum Acidobacteriota; class Blastocatellia; order Pyrinomonadales; family Pyrinomonadaceae; genus Aridibacter. Next base: position 3,380 of record DATKCW010000039.1, on the reverse strand, counting down.
ATCGCCTTCCCATCCTTTCCTGTGCTCTCCGCAATGAGCTGCTCGAGCCAGGCGCCCATCGAGCTGACCGGCGGCGAGGCGAGTATCTCCAGTTTGTCTCTTCCCTGCTTCCGGCACGTACCTAGAACCGCACCGAGCACCGCTCCGGCATTCATCGATGGCTCGCTGCCGTAGCAGTCTTCGGCCATACGGACGCCCGTCTCGAGTATCGCCTCGATGTCCAGCCCCATCGCCGAAGCGGGAGCCATTCCGAAGACCGAAAGCGCCGAGAACCGGCCGCCTATCTGAGGATCTCCCAGGAAAACGTTCCGGAATCCGTCGCGTCCGGCGAGCGCTTCGAGGTTCGAGCCCGGATCCGTGATCGCGACGAAATTCCCTCCTGCGGACTCTTTCCCTATCGCTGTTGCGACGAGATCGAAGAAGTAATCGAGGAAAATGTTCGGCTCGAGCGTCGTCCCGCTCTTGCTCGCGACGATGAAGAGCGTACGGAAGGGATCGATCGCGCGTTCGAGGCGAGCGACCTGGTCGGGGACTGTCGAATCGAGCACGTGGAACCGCTCGACTCCGAACACCCTGGACAAAACTTCGGGGCAGAGCGAAGACCCGCCCATCCCTAGCAGGGCTATGTCGTCAAACTCCTCGAGCGCGTCCGCTATTGCCTCATATTTTCCAAGGTCATCCCGCTCGCGCCTGGCAATATCGAGCCAGCCCAGCCATTTTCCTTCCTCTCCGTCGGTCCAGACGGAAGCGTCGCGATCCCAGATCCGCGAGATCAGGCGCTCGTCCTTAATTCGGGCAAGTTCCTCGTCGAGACGCGCCAGTACGCCGACCGGAAGAACCATCGAAAATCTCGTCAGCATAGAGACAATCTAACAGACAATTTTCGAAACTCGGAATTCAACCGCAAGAATCGGATAGATTTGCCGGAACGGTCACATTAAACTTGCGCATATGGAACGAGAGATTTTCTGGAAAGCGGTGGCCGAAAGGGACGAGAGGTTTAACGGAGCCTTTTACTACGGAGTGAGCTCGACCGGTATCTACTGCAAACCCTCGTGCTCGGCACGCACGCCCAAGCGCGAGAATGTAAGTTTCTTTTTCGACTGCGACACTGCCAAGCGGGCGGGATTCCGCGCGTGCAAGCGATGCAGGCCCGGCACAGAGAAACCGGATGCGGCTACGGAGGCGGTCGTCCGTGCGTGCGGGGTCCTCGAAGAGTCGAGCGATATCTCGCTCGGCGATCTCGCGGACGAAGCTGGAATGAGCCCAGCACATTTCCAGAAAGTATTCAAAGAGATCATAGGCGTGTCCCCGCGGAAATACGGCGAAGCGGTAAGACTCGAGAACTTCAAGCGAGGGGTAAAGAAGGGCAGTGAAGTGATCGACGCGATGTACGACGCGGGATTCGGCTCAAGCAGCCGGCTTTACGAGAATGTTTCAACGAAGCTGGGAATGACACCGGCGGTTTACAGGAGAGGCGGAATCGGAATGAAGATCGAATATGCGGTGGCTGACTGCGAGCTCGGCAAGATATTGGTCGCGAGGACGAAGAAAGGGATCTGCGCGGTGAACTTCGGCGACAGCGTCAAGGGTCTCGTCGAGGGGCTAACGGAAGAGTACCCGGAAGCGGAGATCTCGCGCGACGACGGCGCGGTCAGCAAGTTCCTGGAGGCGATACTCGAGAACATAAAGGGCAGCCGCAAGCGGCTAGTGCTTCCCCTCGACCTACAGGCGACGGCATTTCAGCTTAGGGTCTGGGAGGCGCTCCGCGAAATACCTTACGGCGAGACGGTCTCGTATTCGGACATAGCGAAAAAGCTGGGCAATCCGAAAGCGGTACGCGCGGTCGCGGGAGCCTGCGCGGCGAACCGTGTCGCTCTGGTCATTCCCTGCCATCGTGTCGTCAAGAGCAACGGCGATACGAGCGGGTATCGGTGGGGGAAGAAGCGGAAAGAAAAGCTGTTGGCAAAAGAGCGGCAGCTTGCGTAGAGCAGTCGGCTTTTGGGATTCCGCAGTATGAAGTATCATCCGCAGCTATGAACAAGCTGCTGCTCTTTGTTGCCCTTTCTTTTCTTCTATGTGTTTCGGCGTTCGCTCAGAACGGGAAGTGTGTCGATGAGGCCGAGACGCCCGAATCTTCCTTTTCCGAGGAGATCCTGAAGGACTTCGAAGCCAAGCTCGCGAAGACGAAGGCGGACTTCGATGCGGACCCGGGAAGCGCGGACGCGGCGATATGGTACGGCCGAAGGACCGCTTACCTCGGAAGGTACAAGGAAGCGATCGGGATCTACTCGAAAGCAATCGGGAAACATCCGGACGACCCGAGGCTTTACCGCCACCGGGGACATCGTTACATATCTATCCGGTGTTTCGACGACGCAGTCGCGGACCTCGCGAAGGCTGCGAAAATAGTGAAAGGCAAGCCGGACGAAGTCGAGCCCGACGGGCTTCCGAACGCCAAGAACATCCCCACATCGACGCTCCAGTCGAACATCTTCTATCACCTCGGACTCGCATACTACCTTCAGGGAAATTTCAAGAACGCTCTGAAGGCGTACGAGGAATGTCTGAAGGTCTCGAAGAACCCGGACATGTTTGTCGCGACCCAGAACTGGCATTATCTGACGCTTACGCGGCTTGGAAAGAAAAAAGAAGCGGCGAAGGTGCTGGAGTCGGTGAAGGACGGGCTCGAGATCATCGAGAACGACAGCTATTACAAGCTTTTGAAGCTTTACGCCGACAAGATCCGTCCCGAGACGCTTCTGACCGAGATCCGCGACAGCGGGGACGGACATCAGAACGCGACGACGGGCTACGGTATCGGGACGTACTTCTTGATCCACGGAGACAAGGAAAAGGCGGAAGCGATCTTTAAAAAGATACTCGAGACGGACCAATGGTCGAGCTTCGGATACATCGCGGCCGAGGCTGAGCTTGAGCGGATGTAGAGACGGCGCTTGTCCCCGCCCGTCGGAACGCACGCGTCCCGAGTGCAAATCGAGTGTAGGGGCGGGGCTTGTCCCCGCCCGCCGTAACGCACGACTCCAGTGTGCACGCAGATCTTCGCGCTGTCCGAGCCGTGCGAAGCGCGGCTTAATCATTATGCCCGTCGCTTGCGCTCCAGGTTCCCATTACCCGTCGCTACCGCTCCGGGTACTGATCATGCCGCCGCTCCGCGGCTAGCCATAGGTTTTGGGCTCTGAACCCCGGGCTGCGCCTTCGGCTGGCCCGGGGCTAGCATCCGTAGCCCCTTGTATGTCCAATATGAGCTAGTATCAGGTTGGAAGGACGGGAAACGACAGACCGTATGCCCCTTAATCACCGTTTAAGCAGTAGATTGACCCGAAGCATGGATCGTCGTTTCCCTCAATTCGATAACC
>DATKCW010000038.1:0-90611 GCA_035513035.1 Aridibacter sp. | reverse complement strand
CTGTCAGGGCGGGCACATGTCCCGCCCCTACGATCGATCCCGTCTTCTGTCAGGGCGGGCACAGGTCCCGCCCCTACGATCGATCCCGTCTTCTGTCAGGGTGGGCACAGGTCCCGCCCCTACGATCGATCCTGTCTCCTGTCTCCTGTCTTCTGTCTTCAGTCTCCGGCCTCCTCCGAAAAGAATCTCTTCCTGACTCCGCGGGCCTTCTCTAAGTCTTCACGAAGCTCGAGCGCCTTTTCGGCGTGATCGAGCGACTTTGCCGAGAGCCGGTCAGCCGCCTCGCGCATCTCGTCGCTGCGTGTGGCCAGCGAACCGACCGCCTTCTGGATCTTGATCACGACTTCGACAAGCCCCGCGCCGTCACGCGCGACGGCGCCAAAGCCGTCGTCGAACATCTCTTCGAGAGAAAGTTCCGGAACCTCAACCCTGTCCGCGTCCGGCCTGCTGTCGTTCTGATCTTGGTCAGGCTCCTCCGACCAGATCGCGAACAGTCTCACAAGCGATGTAATGACCTCGATCGCCGTCCCGGGATCGTTGATGCCTGGCGAAAGCGCGCGGCTCGCGATCTCCGAAAGCGCGACAAGACCGAACCTGGGATCCTCGTGGAAGGTCCTTTCATCGCCGATTACAAAAGCCTCGCGGACCTCTTCCGGATCCACGCCGCCGTATCCTTTCGAGTCCGGCTTTATGACCGCAAGATCACGGCCCGGAAATACGAACGATCCGGGAAGAGCCGCCACCTCGATCCTCGCGGAAGCTTGCTCAGCTATCTCCTGAAGGACCGAAATATCAATCCTCTGGATAAAGCCGATCTGAGAACCGACAATCGTTTCGGCATTTTCCTGCCGGTCGGTGACCTCCACACCGCCCATCCTCGGATCGTCCCTTCGCCGCCGCATCGAGACCGCTGCCGCGTTCTCGACCTTTCTTATCGTCGGCCCAAGGCGCCCCAGGCGCGCGATCCGGTCGACCCACCGCATAAATGTGAGGATCACGATCACGAAGACGACGAGGATCAGAACGAAAAGCGCGAACCTGCCCCCACGCCCGAAATAGCTGTTCTCCACGGCAATCAGTCCGACGATGCTGAATATGAATGCGCCTATGAACGCCGAAAGGGCGTTCTGGGAGACATCATCGGCGACGACAAGCGAAAATGAACGGGGAGTGGCGGTGTTGCTGGCCGAAGCGTAGGCGTTGACCATAGAGCCGACGGCGAAAGTCGCGATCACGAGCATACTGCCCGAGATCACGGTAATAAGCGTCTCGAGAGTTTCAAATGAGATGTCCGGGACGTATCGGCCGAACTTCAGATAGTCCGCGGCGCGCGCCAGGAAAACCGATGCGACGGCAACGACGCACATCACGGCGGGCCTGAACCAAAGGTGCTCGTGAATTCGGTTCGCGAATAATCTGAGCTTGTCTTTCACTGACCCGGCCTGCATTCGGAGCATTATAGACCATCAATTTCTGAAGTTAGCCACAGATGAAATGGATGAACACGGATCAGGGATCAGGGATCAGGGATCAGGGATCAGGGATCAGGGAAGAATGATACTTGCCCGCCATGGACCGCGGGCGTCCCGCCCGCATATTGCGTCGCCCCTCCGGGGCTTTGGATCATTTTTCCCCGAGTCCCGGGGTTTCGCCTTCGGCTTCACCCCGGGCTAGCATCCGTAGCCCTTCGGGGCATTCCGGTCTTCGGTCTTCGGTCTCCGGTCTCCTGTCCGGGCGGGCACAGGTCCCGACCTTACAACCTCTCCTGTTTCCTCACTTCTCAACGCTTCGGTGCAGCCAGCTCCCTCGTCATGAACTCGCTGTTCGGATCTTCCTCATAGCCTTCGAACGGACCGCATTCCTTGAATCCGAACCGCTTGTAGAGAGCGCGAGCGGGATCGAACTCCCTCATCGAGCCGGTCTCGAGGCTGAGTCGTCGGTACCCGCGCTCGTGTGCGACGTCGAGGATGTGCCGGACTACCAACGAGGCGACGCCTCTTCGCAGAAACTCGTCAGCGGTCCGCATCGACTTGATCTCTCCGTGCGCGGGATCGATCTCCTTAAGCGCCCCGCAACCCGCCAGCCTTTCGTCTTCCCAGACGGTCCAGAAAGTGACCTCGGGTTTCTTCAGGCCTCCGAGGTCGAGAGCGTGGCAGCTCTCGGGCGACGACGTCGCCTGCATGCGCCTTAGGTGCTCTTGGAGCAGGGCCTTTATCTCCAGGCCTTCGAGGTCGTCGATGCGAATTTCCATTTTCGTTGTACGGGCGGGGCTTGTCCCCGCCTTCGCATCCGAATTGTCGATAGTCCGATCCAAGAGCTTCACCACGAAGGGTCACGAAGGGGCACAAAGAACTCTTCGTGTTACTTCGTGGTTGGAGAAAAATGGGAATCTTATCGCGATCTAACAGCAAAGATCTTCGAGCCCGTGCCACTCGTGCTCGATGTTTCGCATAAGGAGCGCGCAGTCGAATTCTACAGAGCCTTTCGGGAATCGGGTCTCGTCTTCGAAATAACTGGAGAATACCGATTTGATCTCAAGCGGTTTGACGCTCCAGCTTTTACATCTCAGCTCAAGCCCGTCGAAGCGGGAACCTTCGTTTGTGGCCGAATATCCAATCGAGCCTCTTTCAAAAAATTTAGACGCCTCCGCGACCGACTCGAAGACTGAGGAATCCGGCAGTTCTGCGGTCGTCGACCCTTCAACGTGAAGCCCTGCATTGCCGTCGTCGCTTTCAATAGAGACGGTGTATCTGCCTTCGGACTCCTCAACGTCGAACCTTGCGTGATGGTGAACTCCCGGAAAGAACCTGCCTCCCGAGATTACGTTGAGGTGGGAATCTGTGTCGCGCCTCGGAATATAAACACCTTCCATCGTTTCTCCGTCCTGATCCCACTCGACCGCCATCCTGTGGGCGGCGTTCTCGGAACCGATTCCCCAAGGAAGCGGAAACAAGCGCGGACGGATATCCTTGAGGCGGATAAGGCAAATCCCGCCGATTGCCTTTCCGCGTACGATCTTCGGCCGAAAAGGCGGCGGCAGATTTCGCTCCATTACCTCCGGATCAATGTGGAAATTCGTCAGGATCCGCCTGTCGATCGTGCCTTTGATCACGGGAATTCGCATACTTAGTCAGAAAAGCTGACAAATTGATTATACCAGTATCTATCGACTGCTCACGTAAACGCTCTGCCGTTTGAGGCATTTTCGGCAAGATCGAGTGGCTAACTGTTCGAAGGGTAGCCCGCACCGACGCCTGGGCTTCCGACACATGCGGCTTGTGATTGATCTGTGCCTGTTATAACATCCGTATCAACAAAAGGTCGATATGGTCAAAGTGAAGATAAGAAAGATAGGAAACTCGCTCGGTGCGATCCTTCCCGCCGATACGCTCAGCCGCCTTCAGATCGAGGAAGGCGACGAAGTCCTCGTTAGTGTGGACGAGGAAGGGATCAGGCTGACGCCTTACGATCCCGACTTCGAGGATACCCTCCAAGCAGCCCGCGCTGGAATGAAAAAGTACCGGAATGCGCTCAGGAAGCTCGCGAAATGACGCGGTTCATCCCGCTCTCGGCGGTCCTTGTGATACATAACGAGGTCATCAGAGACTTCGGGGGACATGCGGGGCTTCGGGACCGCGCGCTTCTGGAATCGGCGCTCGCGAGGCCACGGAACCGCGAGGCGTACGGCGACGCCGATCTGTTCGAACTCGCCGCGGCATATGCGTTCGGGATCATCCGCAACCACCCTTTCATCGACGGAAACAAGCGCGTCGGATTTCTCTGCGCCTACGTGTTCCTTAGTTTAAACGGCATCGATCTCGATCCGCCGGAAGAAGAGGCCGTGATCGTGATCGAAGGCGTTGCGGACGGCAGTGTGGATGAGGGAGCCCTCGCCGGCTGGTTGAGAGAGAATGCGAGATGAGATGTGTCGGTAGCCTGACAATACGCGCTCGGTAGCCCAAGCGTCAGCGCGGGCGTAAATCAGGACTGAGAGAAAAGGACTGAGGACTGAATGCCCTCTGGCCAACCTTCAAAGATTTCACCACGAAGGGTCACGAAGGTGCACCAAGGGGATTTCGTGTCCCTGTGTGCCCCTTCGTGGTTCGTGATCGCGGGAACGGCCTATGGCAACTGCAGTTCTCGTATATTTCCAAGCGTTTCCGCCTCGTTCCGCTGAGCATTGTACAGATCGAGCCGCATCTGCAGATTCATCCAGAATCCGGGGGTGGTCCCGAAGAACTTCGCCAGCCGCAAAGCCGTCGAAGGCGTTATCCCGCGTTTGCCGTTAACCAGCTCATTGATGCGCTGGAACGGCACACCTATCTTTTCCGCGAGCTCGCTTTGCGTGATGCCCAAAGGGCCAAGGAACTCGGCGCGCAGCATCTCCCCGGGATGCGTCGGCTGTCGGTCTGTCGGAATTCTAACCATTTCTCTCCTTAGTGATAGTCAACAATCTCCACTTCATTTGGTCCCGCGGCGGTCCATACAAAGCAAATTCGGTATTGTTCATTTATCCGTATGCTGTGCTGCCCCTTGCGGGCACCCGAGAGGGCTTCAAGGCGATTACCCGGAGGAACCCTCAAGTCTTCAAGAATCTCTGCCGAATCGAGCTGATCAAGTTTGCGATATGCAACTGCCCATAGGATTCGAGGACATGGGCTGCGAGCCGATCTTGTGTTTCGCCCGTTGAAGATATCTTCCGTCCCCGAATCAGCAAACAATTCTATCACGGAAGCATAGTAGCACGGAGATCATGTTATAAGCAAGAAGATCCTGAGGGGAAAGCTGGAGGGCAAGTCCGAATAGGTAGAATCATCGGTTTGCCAAAAAGGAACACCGAGAGACACAAAAGCCACTTCGAGTTCCTTTGTGCCGCTCCGTGATTCGAGCATCGCTGATCAAGAATGGATCAATGCAGCTGCATATCCTTCCAACCCCTATCCAGATACTTTTCGTTCGGGCTGAATTCGCCGGCGCCTATGTCGAGATCGCCGGAGAACGGGATCCTGTATTCACCCCAGTTCGCTGCTTTCGATTGCTTCGCTCCGTGCTCCGTCCAGGTGCCCACGTATTGGTTGTTCGCGTAACTGTAGGAATGAAACAATATCCTGTCGTACTGAAGTATCGAGCGCCTGTTCAGGTGCCAGGTTAAGGTCACGATGCCCTCAAATACGCCGCTTTGCCTCTCGCTCCGCGGCTCTTCAAATCGGTACTCTCCGATCGCGATGCCTCTTGCATTGATACCAGCGTTCTTGTACTGGTCATCCAAACCGAACTCGGTTTTAAATACTCTCGGAACTGAATCATTCTTATTGTCCCCGAGAAGGAGTTCTTTTGGTCTTTGACGACCGAATGCCCCTTGACCAGGTATCGTCTCGGATCAGCGGAATCTCGTGTAAGCGAAGTGTAGAAAATATGCAGGCGTTGAAAGTCCTCCCCGATATAGCCGAGGAATTCGGAGTGTGGCGCGAGCAACAGCGAGATATCGTGGGACTCGTACTTCTCAATCAGGTTGTCGGGCTTCAGGCGCTCGGACTCGTGAGCGGGATTCTCGAGTGATTTCAACCATTCTTTCGTCTGCTGGGCGGAAGCCGGGGAGACAACAAACGCGGCGAGCAGCAATGCAAAAACCAATCGCGTCTTTTTCATTTTCATCGAGTACGATTCTTTCCGGCCACGAAGTGACACGAATAAGCGCGGAAGTGACTTCGAGTCCCTTTGTGTCGCTCCGTGATTCAATTATTCGAATTCACTATTCTGCCCGTCGCTGCCGCTCCGGGTATTGATTCATTGGTCAATGATCATTGGTAAATGGTCATTGGCTGGGAGGGGACAAGTCCCGCCCCTTCCAACTGTGGGCAGGCACAGGTCCTGCCCCTACTTTGTGGTCAGGCTGATCAGGTACCCTGCGCCAACCGTCACAAGACAACCCACGACGTTGAACCAAAGGAACTCGATCTCCGTGTAGTTCGAAGCGAGACCCACCGAAGCCATTCCGATCAGAAGTCCGAAGAAGGCCCCGCGGGCCCGGGCGCGTCTTACACCGATCGCCAGCACGAACACCCCGAGCAGAGATCCGTAGAAATACGATCCGAATTTGTTCACGACCTCGATCAGCGACCCCAGGTTCGTCGCGTATATGGCCACGATGCAGGCGAAGATGCCCCATATGAGCGTAGCGAACCGGCCGAACATCACGAATTCGCGGTCCGTGCCGTTCCGGTTGAAATGCCGTTTATAGAAGTCGATGGTCGAGGCCGTGGCGAGGGAGTTCAGCTCGGACGAGATGCTCGACATTGCCGCCGCAAATATCGCCGCGATCAGCAAACCGACTATTCCGACCGGCATGTTCTGAATAATGAACATCGGGAACACGTAATTTACGTCGTTGAAATCGCTGTTTTCGTTCGTCGTCTTGATGAATTCGGTCGCTTCCTTTCGAACATTCTTGAACTCGTCGTGCGCTTCGAGGTACGCGGCCCGGGCTTCCTTTTCGCCGGCCTCGCCTTCGCTTTTTCCGGTCGTAACGTAATCGACCGCCGCCTTGCCTCTTGCCGCGTGAACTTCTCTGTATCTTCTTTCCAAGTCCGAATAACCGGCGGAATCTTTCGAGGCGGCAACCCTTGCCTCCGAATTGTTGAAGATCATCGGAGGAGTCTGGAACTGGTAGAAGACGAAAACGAGCACCCCGATAAGCAGGATCATGAACTGCATAGGGATCTTCAGGAACGCCGACATCAGGAGCGACGTCCTGCCCTGATCCACCGATTTCGCGGTGAGATATCTTTGGACCTGGCTCTGGTCGCAGCCGAAATACGAAAGAAACAGGAACAATGCCGCGAACAGGCCCGACCAGATCGTGTATTTCTCTTTCAGGTCAAAGCTGGTGTCGATCGTCGTAAGTTTTCCACTGGCCCCGGCAAGCCGCAGCCCGTCCGAGAGCGAAACATCGGCCGGGAAAGCGGAAATGATCACGAACAGCACGACCGTCAGTCCCGTAAGGATCAGGACCATCTGCTTAACATCCGTCCAGGTGACCGCGCGGACGCCGCCGAACATCGTGTAGAAAGTGGTCGTCAGGCCGATGACGAAGATCGTTATTATCTCGCTCCAGCCGAAGACGATCGAAAGGATCACCGCAGGGGCGGCGATGATGACGCCGACTCCCAGGCCCCGGGAAATGAGGAAGAAAAAGCTTGTTAACGTGCGGGTCTTCAGATCGAAACGGTTCTCTAGGTATTCGTACGCGGTGTAGACCTTCGCGCGGTGAAAGAAAGGGACGACCGTCACGCAGAGGATGATCATCGCGAACGGAAGCGCGTAGTAGAACTGAAGGAAGCGCATCCCGTCGTCATAAGCCTGGCCGGTGGTCCCGACGAGCGTGATCGCCGACATCTGGGTCGCCATCACCGAAAGACCGACCGCCCACCAGGGCAGGCTTCGGTTGGCGAGGAAGAATCCCTCGGCGCTGTCGCGGCTGCCCTTCGAAAGACGCACACCGTCCCATATGACGTACGCCAGATAGGCCGCTACGATTGTCCAGTCAAGCCACTTCATTGCTCAATTGTCATCGATCATTGACCAATGAAATCCCCCCGGAAAAGTTAAGGATTCCGTCAAATAACGAAGAAACGACGCGAGTTTTCCTCTTCATTGACCGATGATCGCTGATCATTGATCAATGCTCGATGATCATTGGAAATACACTTTCCCAAAATAATAGACCAGCGGCGCATTGAACAGCAGGCTGTCGATCCGGTCCAGGAAGCCTCCGTGGCCGGGAAGCACGCTCGCCGCGTCCTTGGATTTTGCCGCGCGCTTCATCGCGCTTTCCGCAAGGTCGCCGAGAACCCCGATCGCCGCCACCGCGATCCCGAGCGGGATCGAGACCTGATAAGGAAGCTCCGGAAAGAACCACGCCGTGGACAAGGCCCCGAAACCTGCTCCAAGCAGGATCGCTCCGCTGAAGCCTTCCCAGGTCTTGTTCGGCGAGATCGATGGCGACATCTTGTGCTTCCCTATCGCCCTGCCCGTAAAATATGCCCCAACGTCCGATCCCATTCCCGTCAGGAAGAAAAATCCGAGCAGTTTGGTCGAAAGGCCCGGATCCGAATCGAACCCCGTCCGCATCGCGACGATGAACCCGCCCAGGAACGCGACGTAGAAGATACCCAGCAAGGTGGCCCCGATACCGGAAAGCATCTTCGAAAAGTCTTCCCTGAACCTGAAGGTCTGGGTCACGACGACCATCACGACGCAGAACGCGCACGCGGCAAGAAGCACGTCCGGTCCCTCCGTTGGGGCGTCGAGGACGAACAGTACGAAGAGAAGCGCGGAGCCCGCGTATCCGATCCCCGCATCGGCCTTCAGTTCGAGCTTTTTCGTGAGCGAGAAGTACTCGAACAGGCCCGCCGCGAATGCCACCGCGGCTATCGCGACGAACAAGAGGTCCGCCTGCGGAAATCCGTCGGCATATGCCGGGTAGACGATCGAGAAGATCAGGATCGGCAGCGCGATGGCCGCGGTGATCAAACGGCTTTTCATAAAATTGGGGCCGGCGGGCAAGAAGCCCGCCTTTCCGTCAGTTCACGCCGCCGAACCGGCGGCTGCGATTCTGGAATTCAAGAATTGCCTTGAAGATCTCCGATCTCCGGAAATCCGGGAACAGCGTCTCGGTGACGTATATCTCCGCGTAGGCTATCTGCCAAAGGAGGAAGTTCGACACCCGCATCTCGCCGCTCGTACGAACAAGGAGATCCACTTCCGGAAGCCCCCGGGTGTCAAGGTTCGCCTCGATGTCCTCTTCGGTGAGTTCCTCCGGCGGCCTGCCCTCTGACACAAGCCCTGCGAATGCCTTCTTCGCCGCCTCGACAATCTCCGCCCGGCCGCCGTAGTTCAAAGCGACGTTGATTATCGTTCCCGTGTTCTCAGCAGTGCGCTCTTCCGCCTTGCGGACCGCTTCCCGGACGTCCTGAGCGAGACCGTCGACATCGCCGATCGGGCGAAACCGAAAGTTGTTGCGGTGGACGTTCTCGAGCTCTTTGCCGACGTAGTACTTCAACATCTGCATCAGCGCGTCGACCTCGTCCGCCGGCCGCTTCCAGTTCTCGGTCGAGAATGCGTAGAGCGTGACGACCTCGATCTCGAGCCGCCCACAGGTGTCGAGGATCGCCCTGACGGACTCTGCGCCCTCGCGATGGCCGTTAATCCGCGGTTCGCCGCGCAGTTTCGCCCAGCGGCCGTTCCCGTCCATTATCACCGCGATGTGCCTCGGCAGCCTTTCCGGGTCGATCTTTGAAAGAAGCTCCGCATCGTCGGAACCGGGTTCAATAACTTCTTTGAAATTCTTGAGCATCAGACTATCCGGGGGTGGATTCATTCGGAGGCCGAGATCCGCGCCGTGCCGACCACCGCGTCCTTGTTCAACGGACCATAGATATGCGGATAGTCCTCGCCGCCGGTCGAAGGTTCGGTCCTAATTTCCGAAACAACCCGCGCGGGATTGATTTCTAGCACCAGCAGCGGACCCGCACGTTTGTAGTAACGTTCGAGCACGCCGTTCAGCTGTTCCTTGAAACTGCAGTGAATAAAGCCCTCGGTCTTCAGGCTCGCGGCCCTGTATCCTTCCGGATCCTCGGCGGCTTCCCACGCCTCGGGCGTCGTGATGTGGTAAATGTTCATCCGGTCCGGATCAGCCGTAATCGACCGAAAGCAGGGTCAGGCCGTTGGCCGGAGCCGTGATGCCGGCGAGCTCGCGGTCGAGGGTGACGATCGCGGTCCGTATCGAATCGTCGTCGCGCTCTCCGCGCCCAAGCTCGAGCATCGTCCCGACGATCGATCGGACCATATATCGCAGAAACCCGTTTCCTGTAATCTTGAACTCGATCATCGAAGCCCCGCACCTTTGGTCCCAACGGGATTCTATAGAAAAACCTGTTATCGTTCGAACCTTGTTCTCCGAATCGGACCCAGCCGAGCTGAAGGCTGTCCAGTCGTGTTCGCCGAGGAAGAACGGAGCCGCCTCGTTCATCCTCTGAAGGTCAAGGGGCCTCGATTCAAGATGCGCATAGCGCGCCCAGAACGGGGACATCACGGGCGCGTTGACGACGCGGTAGAGGTACGTCTTTCCTTTCGCCGAAAAGCGCGCGTGAAAATCGTCATCCGCCTTCGTCGCGTCGAGGACGCGCACGTCCCTCCACGAATTCCCGTTGATCGCGCCGCGAAGCTTCTCAGGCTTGAAGACCTTGTTCATCTTGACGTTCGCGACCTGGCCTTCGGCGTGGACGCCGGCGTCCGTCCTTCCCGATCCCGCCACGTGCACCTCGGCATCCTCGAGCAGCGAAAGAACGCGCTCAAGCTCGCCCTGCACCGTCCGCTGGTTGTTCTGCACCTGCCAACCGTGGAAGTCGGTGCCGTCGTACTGGATAAGAAGTTTGTAATTCATCGCAGGCACGGATCAGGCAGATCCTCTGGACCCGGGCTTCACCGCCTCGTCACCCGATTCGCACAAAGGGCATTCTTCTGACTTGTAGCTCGCAACACCCATCTCGACAAGGCTGATCCTCGGCACACCTACGTTCGCTGTTCCGCCGGAACGGTCGATGATCGACGCCGCCGCAACGACGTTCGCGCCGTGCGCGCGGATCGCCTCCATGCATTCGAGTGTCGACCCGCCTGTCGTTATAACGTCCTCGATCACAAGGACACGTTCGCCTTTGCGGATCGAGAATCCTCGCCTTAGGACCATCTCGCCCTCCTTGCGCTCCGTCCATATGAACCTGACGTTCAGCGCCCGCGCGACCTCGTAACCGATCACGAGTCCGCCGATCGCCGGCGAGCAGACGGTCTCGATCGCGTCTTCGACGAAATGGCCGGCGATCGCGTGCCCGAAGACGGCCGCGTCCGCCGGGTACTGCAGGGCCCTCGCGCACTGCAGATATTTCGGGCTGTGAAGGCCGCTCGACAGCACAAAGTGTCCTTCGAGGAGGGCTTCGGAATCGCGAAAGTGCTTCAGCACGCTTTCGGGGTTCGAGGCATCCATAGTTCTCTATGCCAAGCCGTCCGGGATAGCGCCCGGACACGTTTTTGCAGATCCCGTCCAAGCAGGTAGAATCGTTCAGATGACGCCGTTCCCTAACCTAATTTCAGACTCCCTACTTGTCAAAGAAACCATCGAGCTCCTAAGGGAACGGGGAGGCCGGGTCCCGGCCGTGACGGTCGTCGATTACGTAATGAACATATCCTCGCCGGCGCCTTCGCTGGCGACGATGCTGGCTTCGGACCTTGTCAGCACCGACCCAAGGCTGCGTCTCGACGATGACTTCGTCGAGCTTGTCGAGGTCGACCGCGAAGCACAAAGGCTCAGCGAGGCCGATTTCGTCGTTTTCGACCTGGAAACGACCGGGGCGAAAGCGCCTCCGTGCAGGGTCACGGAGATCGGCGCCTACAGGGTCTCGAAAGGCGAGATCGCCGGAGAATACCACTCGCTGGTCAATCCCGAAACGCCCATTCCCGAATTCATTGCCACCCTAACGGGAATAAATGACGACATGGTCCGCGAAGCGCCCAGGTTCCGGGAACTGGCGGGCGGTTTGCTCGACTTCATCGGTGATTCGGTCCTCGTCGCACACAACGCGCCGTTCGATATCAGGTTCTTGAATCACGAGATAGGCCTGGTCCACGGGAAGTACCGCGTGGCGAATCCGTATCTCTGCACCGTAAGGCTTTCAAGAAAGCTGATCCCCGGTATCGAGAACCACAAGCTCGCCACCGTGGCCAACTTCTATTCGATCGACCTTACAAACCATCACAGGGCCTCGGCGGACGCCCGCGCTACTGCGATGATCTTCATAAAACTGCTAGAGCTTCTTAGCGAGAAAGGGATCGACGAACTCTCCGCGGCGGCCGCCTGCAAGTTCTAGAGGCCCGAGTTCAACCCAGCTTCTTTTCTTTTCTGAACTTCTTGATCACCATCTCACGGCGCATTTTCGGAAGATGATCGATGAACAGCTTGCCGTCGCAATGGTCCGTCTCGTGCTGGAACGCGCGTGCCGCATAGCCCTCCGCCTCGCGCTCGAACCATTCGCCGTTGATGTCCTGGGCGCGAAGTTTCGCCCTCATTGCCCGCGTGACGACTGCCGGCACCTTGCCGAGCGAAAGGCAGCCCTCCGGACCGGGATCTTCACCCGATGTTTCAAGGATCTCGGGATTGGCCGCTATCAGCCTGATCCCGTCGCAGTCCATCACGAACAGCCTCAGCGACAGGCCGATCTGCGGGGCCGCGAGCCCGACGCCCTGGTCGTCGTACATCGTCTCGAACATGTCGTCGCAGAGCGCCTTCAGATCGTCGTCGAACTTCGTCACGGGCTCGCCGACACGCGCGAGGACCTCCTCGGGATATTCGGTGATCTTCCTGATGCTCATCCGGATCGAAAAAAGGGCGCGGCATCCCCGAAAGGCGGAGATCTACCTCGGAATGTATCCCTGCCGCGACTGGCGGCGAAAGTTCCGCTTGGCGTTAAATCCCTTCTCGCCCCTCATCTGGCACTGCCAGCAGACGACGCGGGTCTCGTTGGTCGGCGTGAGGAAGGTGTAGTAATGATCGACCTCCCGGTCGCATTCCGAACAGCGGGCGATCTCCTTGGGATTTCGGTTGTTCAGTTCCACTTTCATTCCGCTACTCCAGGAAGTCTCTACGGGCGAGCTACAGTTTAATCCGAGCGGCTGTTTTCGGCAACGCAGGCCCGGCCTCACGGTTCCGGGATCCGGCAGATCCCGGTCAGGACCTCGACGATCTTCGCCGCGCTGTCCCCGGCTCCGAAGGGGTTCTGCATAGGCTTCAGAGAATTTATCCAGCTTTCGGCGAGATACGTGTGCTTGAGCACGTCCTTGAACGGGTCCGGTCCCGAGCCGGCGAGCCTCGCGATGCCGCACATCACGGCCTCTACGCGCTCTGTCTTCGGCTGAAGTATGAGGACCGGCCGGCCTATGCTCGGCGCCTCGTCTACGATTCCGCCCGAATCGGTGAGGATCAGCCAGGAGTTTTCCATAAGATAAAGGAAATCGGGGTAGCGGAGCGGCTCGAGTAGAAGAATCCTGTCCCGCTCGGCAAGAATGTCGGTCGCGATCTTTCGTGCTTGGGGATTCAGATGGACCGGGAAAATGAGCGCCACCTCTTCGTGCCGATCGACGAACTCGCCGATCTCCGTCAGGTACTCCTTCATCCGCTTCCGAAGACTCTCTCGACGGTGCATCGTCAACACGATCCGCTTCTTGCCCTCGGTCATCGCGAGGACCTTCTCGACCTGCCCGCTCGGAGCGGTCTTCCTGGCGATGTTTATCGCGTCGACGACCGTATTCCCCGTCACGAAGATCTGCTTGTCCGAAACGCTTTCTTTTAGGAGGTTCTGCCGGTTCTCGGCGGTCGGTGCGAAGTGGAACGTTGCCGCCTGTGTGATCAGCCGGCGGTTCATCTCTTCGGGAAACGGACACCGAAGGTCGCCGGTCCTGAGGCCGGCCTCGACGTGTCCGACGGCGATGTCGCGGTTGAATCCGGCCAGCGCGCCTGCAAGCGCGGTCGAAGTCGCGCCTTGGACAAGTATCAGATCGGGCGCCTCGCTTTCCAGAAGAGTGTCGAGCTTGCTGACGGTGTCGGCGAGGACCGTGTTCGGAGTCTGGTTCTCGCGCATAACCTCGAGATCGTGGTCGGGGACGATCCCAAAGACCTTCAGCACCGGCGAAAGGAATTCCCTGTGCTGGCCCGATGAAACCACGACCGTTTCGAAGTGCGGGGTCTTTTTGAGTTCGATTATTACGGGTGCTAACTTAATAGCTTCAGGGCGCGTGCCGAAGAGGACGAGGATCTTCGCCGCCGATTTTCCAGCGGACCGGCCGCTGGATCCCTGTTCGTTTCCCTCTAGAGGTTTTTCCATAGGTCACCGAATGCGCCCGTTGTTCGTCCGCATCCTTTTCACATCGGCACTCGCAGCGATGCTCGCCGCCGCCGCGTTCGCACAAGTCCCGGATACGCAGATTTTACGCGGAATGGTGCTTGACGCAAACGGCGACCCTGTCCCGGGAGCCGTGATCGTCATCGATCGGCCCGGGCTTTTCAACGTCTGCCCGGCGCAAGATGACGGACGATTCGAGTGTTCCGCGGAAGGGACGGGAACGCTCTCGATCAAGGTTTCCGCGGACGGTTTCAGGACATACGAAGCTGGCTTTTCAGAAGCCGATGCATTCGGAGTGCGGCTGACGATCACGCTCGAGACGGCGACACTCCGTGAGCAGGTCGTCGTATCCGCCGAAGGATCTCCGTCACGGATCGGAGAGACCGCGGCGAGTATCGCCGTTCTTTCGACGGAAGAACTTCGGACGACGGCAGCGACGGGGCTCGACGACGCGCTCCGCCAGACTCCCGGGTTCACGCTGTTCCGCAGATCTTCATCGAGGACGGCCAATCCGACGACTCAGGGAGCTTCGCTTCGAGGCATCAACCCGAGCGGCGCCAGCCGTTCGCTCGTCCTTCTCGATTCGGTCCCTTTGAACGATCCGTTCGGCGGATGGGTGCCTTGGGGGAGCGTTCCAAGGATTGGAACCGAGTCCGTCGAGGTCCTGCGCGGCGGTTCGTCCAGCCTATACGGCAGCGACTCGATCGGCGGCACGATCGCGATCCGGCGCCGTACGCTGAAGCACGCGAACACATTCTCGGCGGAGGCTTACGGCGGAAGTTCCGGGACAGCTTCCGGATCGTTCTTCGGCGGTTTGCGGCGGCAAGGTTTCGAAGGCGACCTCGCCGCTTCGGTATTCGCCACGGAAGGCTACATCCCTGTGGAAGAAGCGGGACGCGGCCTATCGGACGAAGCCGTGGGATCGCGGGACCTTAACTTGTCCGGCAGATTCGCGCCAAGCCTCGGATCGCGCGTCAACGCCTTCGTCCGCGGTTCATATTTTGCGGACCGTAGGAAGAACGGAACGCGGCTTCAGACGAACCGCACCGTCTCGAGGCGGCTCGAGGCGGGAGCCGATCCCTCGATATCCGGCTCCCCCGCCACAACCCTTTCCTTCCGCGCCTTCGGCATTTTCCAGGTATTCGACCAGACGTTCTCCGCCGTGTCGGACGACCACAATAGCGAATCGCTTGTACGGATCCAGAGGGTCCCTTCGCAAAGCCTCGGATTCTTGGCAAGGTTCGGGACCGTCGTCGGAAGTCACGCGATCCTCGCCGGATTCGACACACGGAACACGCGCGGCGCGAGCGACGAGACGGGATTCTTCGCCGGCAATCCGACGACCATCACGGGCTCGGGAGGCGGTGAGACGACGACCGGGATCTTCCTCCAGGACCGCGTTTCGATCTCCGACCGAGTGATCTTGACCGGCCGCCTGCGTCTTGATTCGTGGAGCAACTACGGAGGCCTCCGCTCGGAACTGCGGCTCTCCGATGGAAACTTCACACTTACGGAATTCGCCGATCGCGACGAGAGAGCGCTGAGCCCGGGAGCTTCCCTGCTGGTTCAAATGACCGACAGGGTCTCCGGCTACTTCAATGTCTCGAAGAGCTTCCGCGCGCCGACGCTCAACGAGCTTTACAGAGGATTTCGCGTCGGAGACATCGTGACGCTCGCGAACGAGGACCTTCGCGCCGAGAGGGCACTCAATATCGAGGGCGGCGTGTCCTACTGGGAAGAATACTTCGGGCTGAGGGCCGCTGTTTTCACGGCATCGATAGACGATTCGGTAACGAACGTCACGATCGACCCGAGCGGCTCGCCGATCATAAGGCAGAGGCGGAATGCGGCGGAAGTGCTAGTGAAGGGCTTTGAAGCGGAAGCCGACCTTCGATTCGGCGAATTCTCGTTCTCCGCCGGATACCTCTTCTCCGACGCGCGGTTCGAGAGTTTTCCGGCTGAGCCGGACCTTGAAGGAAACCAGCTTCCTCAATCCGCGCGTCACAATTTAACGATGCGGTTCCGGTACGCCGATGCTTCGGGCAAGACCTTCGCCGCGCAGGCGAGAGCTTCGTCTTCGCAGTTTGACGACGACCTGAACCAGTTCCGGCTTCCGCCGTATTTCCAGCTCGACCTGTTCGGCGGTTTCCGGATCGGCGAAAGCGCGCGGATCTTTGCCGCGATCGAGAACGTTTTCAACTCGCGATTCACGGTCGGACTGACGCCCATACGCACCGTCAGCGCGCCGTTTACCGTGCGGGCCGGAATCCGCTGGAATTAGGCGCGAGACGCTTGACTTTCCGCACACGGAATTTCAGGCTAGTCGCTGAAAAATGGAACACTTCGATGTACTCATCGTCGGCGCCGGACTCTCCGGCATCGGCGCGGGCGCGCATCTAAGGATGGAATGCCCGGACAAGACCTTCGCGATCCTCGAGGGCCGTGAGGCGTTGGGCGGGACGTGGGACCTTTTCCGCTACCCCGGCATCCGCTCTGACTCCGATATGTTCACGCTGGGGTACAGGTTCCGCCCCTGGAACGACCCGAAGGCGATCGCCGACGGGCCCTCGATCCTTGAGTACATAAGGGAAACCGCGCGCGAGTTCGATCTGGAAAAGAAGATCCGCTACGGGCATCGAGTGAAGAAAGCATCCTGGTCTTCGGAGGACGCGCTTTGGACGGTCGGGGCCGAAAAGAGCGACGGCGATACAGCGCGTTTCACCTGCAGTTATCTGTATCTCTGCACGGGTTACTACGACTACAAAGAAGGCTACACGCCTGAATGGCCGGGGACCGAACGCTTCGAAGGCAGGATGGTCCATCCGCAGAAGTGGCCGGAAAACCTCGACTATGAAGGAAAGGAGATCGTCGTCATCGGCAGCGGCGCCACGGCAGTCACGCTCGTACCCGCGCTCGCCGAGAAGGCGAAGCACGTGACGATGCTCCAGCGGTCGCCGACCTACATTCTTTCGATCCCGGCGAAGGACAGGATCGCCAATTTGTTTCGGGCGGTCCTCCCATCTCGCGCCGCATACGCGCTCTCGAGATGGAAGAACGTCCTGATCGCAATGTTCTTCTACGCGCTTTCCCGCAAGCGGCCCTCCGCGATGAAGCGGTTCATCGCGAAAGGCGTGAGAAAGGAGCTTGGCGAGGATGCGCTCGAGGACTTCACCCCCCGGTACAACCCCTGGGACCAGAGGCTTTGCCTTGTTCCCGATTCGGACCTTTTCGAATCCATACGGGAAGGCAAGGCGTCCGTCGTCACGGACAACATCAAGACGTTTACGGAATCCGGGATCGAACTCGAATCGGGCAAGCGGCTCGACGCGGACATCGTCGTCACCGCTACGGGGCTCATGCTGAAACTGATGGCGGGCCTGCGGCTCGTCGTCGACGGCGAGCCTGTCGATCTCTCTAAGACGCTGACCTACAAGGGGATGATGTACAGCGACGTGCCGAACCTGGCTTCCGCTCTGGGCTATACGAACGCCTCCTGGACTCTCAAATGCGATCTTACTTCCGAGTATGTCTGCCGTCTGATCAAACACATGGACCGCCACGGCTTCGACGCCTGCACTCCGAGGCTCAACGATCCTTCCATCGAGCGCGAGCCCGCTATCGACTTCAACTCGGGCTATGTCCTGCGGGCGCTAGACACCCTTCCGAGCCAGGGATCAAAGATGCCCTGGAAGCTGCACCAGAACTACTTCAGGGACCTCACGATGCTTCGCTATGCACGCCTCGAGGACGAGGCGATGGAGTTCAGCACCGTGGGAGCGACGGGGAGTGTCCGAAGCCCGGTCGTCAGCGCGGACGTGTCCGAAGCCCAAGCGTCAGCGCGGGCTACTGCGGAGGACTGAGAGGAAAGGACTGAGGACTGAGTGTCTGTTGCCCGCCCGTCAGGAAGGGCGTGAATCGGCACTCGGGCGACGGGGGTGACATTGACCATCGCTACGCGGCTCTTTTGAAAAGAGGCGACTCTCCCGTGGGTTCCGCTTCGCTCCATCCACGACTAAAGGCAGGTTGTCGCTGCGCGACTCATGATGATTATTCGACTTGTACCGTGGCTTCCGCTTCGCTTCACCCACGGCTAAAGGCAGGTCGTCGCTGCGCGACTCTTCATTGGTCAATGTTCATGGTCGATGCGCATTGAAAAAGCCGCCCTTTCGGACGGCCTTAACCTTGCTAAATCTCGCTTCTCAAACTTGGAACCTTAAATTTTGAACTTGGAACTTTGAACCTGGAACTTTGAACTATTCGGGGTCTCCCGTGCAGTTCGGCCCATAAAGAGCCGGCTGCTTCGCGCTTATTATCGGGTAATTCTCCGCTTCCGCGTTCTTCTCCAGCCAATCGGTGTATTTTTCCGGGAACGACATATCTGAATAGATCGCCTCCACCGGGCACTCCGGGAGGCAGGCATCACAGTCGATGCAGACATCGGGGTTGATCAGGAGCCTGTCGGGCGTCTCGTGAAACGCTTCCACAGGGCAAACCGCGGCACAATCTGTGTACTTACAGTCGATGCACGGCTCCGTAACGATATAGGTCATCTGGAAACAATCTCCTCTCTCGGGAAAAAATCAAACTACGACGTTAATACTCAGAGGCTCACTTGTCAAAGCGGGCTTAACAAGTGTTAGAATGCCTCCATATTTCCCTAAGAAGTTTAGAATCAACTATAAGGAACCGTATATGAAGAACGCCAGATCGGACGAGCTCGCGCTCGATTTTCTGCGGGTATGCGAGGCCGCCGCCATCGAATCGGCGAGGACGATGGGGCAGGGAGACCGCGAGCATTCGGACCACGTCGCCGTCGAAGCGATGCGGAATGTGATGGATACCGTGCAGATGCGCGGGAAGATCGTGATCGGCGAAGGCGAGCGCGACGAGGCCCCGATGCTGTACATTGGTGAAGAGGTCGGAGGAAAGGGCTATTCAGAGGAAGCGAGGGCCACGTTCCCGGAGATAGACATCGCGGTCGATCCCCTCGAAGGCACGAACCTGTGCGCGCTGGGCGCGAACAACGCGATCGCCGTGCTTGCCGCGGCGGAACGCGGCGGGCTTTTGAACGCACCCGACATTTATATGGACAAGATCATCGTCGGGCCCTCGTGCCGCGGCGCGGTCGACATCGAAGCCCCGGTCAAAGACAATCTGAAAGCGATCGCGAAATCGCTCGACCGCGACATCGACGACCTGACCGTGATCGTCCTCGACAGGCCGCGCCACGAACAGCTCGTCCACGACGTGCGCGAAGCGGGAGCGAGGATCAGGCTGATCTCAGACGGAGACCTATCGGCGGGAATCTCTGCGGCGGTGGCCGGGACCAACATTCACGCGCTGATGGGAATAGGCGGGGCACCGGAAGGTGTAATAACTGCGGCCGCGATGAAATGCCTCAACGGCGAGATCCATGCGAGGCTCGTGTACGATCCAAAGCGGCTGAGCGTCGACGCGTCGAAGGTCCCTCCGCCTGAAGAGGTGCGCGAACGGCTAAAGTCGATGGGGATCGACGATCCGGACAAGATCTACAGCACGGACGACCTGGCCCCCGGCAAGCGTGTCATCTTCGCCGCCACAGGCGTTACGGACGGGGCTTTGCTCCGCGGCGTGCGGTTCTTCGGCGCGGGCAAGCGAACAAATTCAGTTGTAATGACCACAGACACAAAGAACATAAGGTTCGTCGATACTGTACACGTAGAAGGAGGTCCGGATTCGGTAATAAGATTCTAACCCCCACTTCGAGTATGATGGATGCAAGGACCACGTTTAGCGCTTTTCCTTCGAAGGCCTTCGCCGGTTCTCCGGAGATATTATGAAGAAATCAGAAGTAAGTGACGGCCCGGTTGCGGCGTCTTTCCCTTCAACTCCTAACGGAACAGGCGGCAAACTGATCGTCCTGACCGCTCCCCTAACGGAATCGATAGACCACGCCGGCTACTTCATCCAGATGGCGATGGCGTCGCTTCCGATCTGGCTGGAAGGCATTCTCAACCGAAAATACCCCGAATGGAAGGACGTCGAGCACAACACGGACGGCTCGGCGAAGTATATGCCGGCCGGCGTCAGGCTGCTGGAGAAGTCGCTGCTTCGCGCGTACGCCGAAGACGACATCGTTTGCTGTTTTCCGGAAGACCTGGACAAGTTCGTAGGCCCGGAGACGCGCGTCGTGGCAGTCTCGACGCACAACCCTTTGGGCGTCACGTTTGCCGCCGGCGTTTACACCTCGATCTTCGGCTCATCGAAGATGCCGATCAACTCTCACTATGCCCGCCAGCTGTTCGCCCGCCTGAAGGACGATCCGTATCGAGAGAACTTCAAGGTGATCGTCGGCGGATCGGGAGGATGGCAGATCATCGAGACCGATATGTACGAGGAGTTGAGCGTAGACTGCGTGGTAGAAGGCCGCAGCGAATCGGACGAAACGCTGAAGCTGTTCCGCGATGCCATCGAAGGAAAGGAGTTGCCGAAAGAGATCGAGGTCAAGCATCCTACCGACCGCGACAGCATACTGTTTCCGGACAAGCGCACGACGTTCGGTGTGGTCGAGATGACTACCGGCTGCGGCCGGCGGTGTAAGTTCTGCCTCCCGGACTTGAATCCGCAGATCGACCTCCCGAAGGACAGGATAATGGAAGCGGTACGCGCGAACGTCCGCGAAGGTAACCGCCAGATCTCGCTCGCGACGGAGGATATGTTCATTTGGGGCCAGGTCCACACGGACACGCCTTTTTTTTTCCCGAACCGAGAGGCTCTGCTCGACCTTTACAGCGATGTAGTGAACACGCCCGGCGTCGAACAGCACGTGCTCAGCCACGCCACGATCGCTCCGGCCGTGGTCGATCCGGTCCTGATCAAGGAGCTTTCGGATCTGCTTCTGCCGAAAAGTCCGATCCACTTTCCGTATCTCAGCTCGCATCCCGAGAAAAAGGCGCTCGCGCCCCTGATCGGTCTCGAGACCGGATCGGTAAAGATGGCAAAGAAGGTGATGCCCGGCAAGGGCGTGCCTTTCTCGATCGAGGAGTGGCCGAGCATCGTTCTTGAGGGTCTCCGGGTACTGAACGAGAACAACTGGTTCCCCGCGATGACGCTGATAGTCGGCAATCCGGACGAGACGGACGAGGACGTGATGGCTACACTCGACCTTGTGTACGAGATGGAACGCCGCGGGCTTTTCGCGTTTTTGATACCCTCTATTTTCACTCCGCTCCACGACACACGTATGGAGATGGAAAAGGGCGTGACGCAGACGAAACAGCTTACTCCGCTGCAGTGGCAGCTTATGATGAAGTGCTGGAAGATGAACCTTAGGCCCGGCCAGTACAGCTGGTGGGGACCGACGGCGTGGCGAGTTGGGTCGATTGGAATGTGGCTCTACAAACTTCGAAAATTGAACGGCCCGAACTTCACGTACCCTCTGCTGATGTTCTCCGGGGCGCTATCCGAAAAGCGGCTCGTGAAGATGGGCAAGATCTACGGCGGGAAGCCGTTTGAGACGAAGTCGAGGTCCGAGCTTATCGAGACCCTGCGCCCGAAACAGCTGCAGTATCTGAGGGAGGATTGCGGCGATCTTCCCACCGGATTCGTTCCCCCCGGCAGATCCGGACAGCATGCCACCGCGGCATAGCGATTTGAATGCAGGAAACGGCGCAGCAGAAGTACAGAACCGCCGAATTCAGGGGTGATTTAAGATTTAGGGCGAGGATATTCTGGGCAGTGGTCGCGGCAATCGCTCTTGTCTGGGTCATTCTGATCGTCGGCGCACCAACGGTGCACGCGTTCGGCGGCCACTCGGTTTCGGAATCTCTTTACGGGTTCTTCAGTTACGCCTGCCATCAGGACCCGGCGCGTTCCTTTCATATTTTCGGCGGGAAGTTTGCCGTCTGTTCGAGGTGCTTCGGGGTTTACTTCGGGCTTCTTGGAGGGCTTCTCGCGTATCCTCGATTGAGGCCAATGGACGAATCGAGGCCGCTTCCAAGAGCGTGGCTTTTCGCCGCGATGGTTCCGATGGCGGTCGACTGGTCGCTCGGCTACTTCCGCGTTGTCGAGAACACGCAATTCTCCAGGGTTGTCACGGGACTTATCCTCGGAGTTGCTTGCGCGGTATTCATTGTTCCGGCGTTGATCGAGCTCGCGGAAATGGGGCTCAGCAGAGCCATCGCGAAAAGCAAGAAGGCTGCCGGTTAAGGCAGCCTTGAGGTCATAAACTATTCTCGATAATGATTCTCGATAGTTTGTTGGCGGGAGGTTCCCCTCCACGCTCTGATACTAGACTTTAGTATAGACCCATTTCCCCTCTGTGACAACCCCTTGTTCTTTTGGGTCCTTTGCCGCTCTCCGATCGGCAGGAATTTCGAACAGGAATGCACTTCGTATATTGGAGCATCTGCCGGAAGATCATTGACTAATCCGCCTAGCCATAGGAAAATTACCTTTACCTTCTTTATTAACTGCTTCGGTCTGATTATGAGTTTTACAAAGGAAAGTGCGTCCAGAAGGGCTGTCCGGGATCTTTCCCGGCGTTTGGAAGTAGACGAGAACGACATAGATGTCAGTTCCGTGAGTGAAAAGGACTTCCCAGATATGTCCCTGGGCGCTAATGTCCCAGGTGAGATGGCCGCCCAGATGATCTCGAGCGGATGGAAGATCGACCTGAAGGCACAAGGCCGGAACTACGAGTACAGGGCTGACAAATACCAACTCCGCCTCGTCGGATTTGAAGGCAAGAACCACGTGGTTGAATCTTAACCCGGAACAGGCTCGTTGCTTTTGCAGTATTAGGGAGCAAATGATGAACAGAAAAAACTTATGGATACACGTCGGTCTCGCCGCTTTTTTCGTGGTCATCGCGGCTATCGCAGGCCAGATCAACCGGATGAAGGTCACCAACTTTGACCTCACTCCCGACCCCGGCCCGGCCGTTGAGAAACCCGTGGCGGTCGAGAGAAGCGTTGCTGAGAGCGAGCCGGAAGTTCTGGTCAGGTTTAAGCCCGGTGTCGCGCTTTCCACCATCAAGAAGCTTGCCGCGGCGAATAATGACCGGATCGAGGACGAGATCGAGATCGTCGAGGGCCTGGTGTCGATCGATGATCTCGACAACGCCGATGCCGAAGATGTCGCGATACTGTACGCCGCGATGGATCAATACGTGGAGTACGCCGAGCCCAATTTCCGGATCGAGCTGGACCCGCTAACTTCAGTTGAAGAAGTCTACGACCTTGATCCCGGTACAGCGGCTGACGGAGCTCCCAATGATCCGATGTTCGGAGAGCAATGGGCGCTCAGGAACGACGGAAGCAACGGCGGCAAGGAAAGGGCCGACATCGATGCTCTCAAGGCGTGGCTCCTGACGCAGGGCAGCGAGGAAGTCGTGGTCGCGGTGCTCGACAGCGGTGTCGATTACACGCATCCGGACCTCGTGGAAAACATCTGGATACGGCCGGACGAGGTGCCCGCCTATTTCGACGACGAGCTAGGTGCGGTCGATGACAGGAACGGTTTCAACGCGGTCGAGAACGCTAGCGATCCAATGGACGACAACGGCCACGGCACTCACTGCGCCGGGATCATAGGCGCCGAAGGCGACAACGGTGTCGGCATTACGGGGATAAACTGGAAGCTCAAGATAATGCCTTTGAAGTTCATCGGCAAGGGCGGCTTCGGTTCGACCAAAAATGCGATCGAGGCGATCAACTACGCGGTCGACCGCAAGAAGGCCGGCGTCAACGTCAGGGTGATAAACGCGAGCTGGGGTTCCACGCTATATTCAAGAGCGCTGGAAGACGCGATCCGCGCTGCGGGTGAACAGGGGATCCTGTTTGTAGCGGCTGCTGGAAACAACAGCACCGATAACGACCGCAAGCCGCACTATCCTTCTAACTACGACCTTCCGAACGTGATCAGCGTGGCGGCACTCGACCGCGCGGATACGCTTGCGCAGTTCTCGAACTTCGGCATCAACTCGGTCCACATTGCGGCACCGGGCAAGGACATCCTTTCGACGTGGCTGAATGACGCGTACCGTGAGGCATCGGGTACCTCGATGGCCACTCCGCAGGTCGCGGGCGTTGCGGCGCTCATCGTGGCCAGCAATCAGAAGATCAATGTCGAAGAGCTTCGGAAGCGGCTTCTGCTGTCCGTAGATCCGATCGACATTCTCAAGGACAAGGTCGAGACAGGAGGAAGGCTAAACGCCGGAAAGGCGCTGGGCGACTGATCACCCAACAAGCTCTTGATTCCCGCGTGAATTGCTCTACGAGCCGTCGGTCCGAAAGGCCGGCGGCTCTTGTATTGTTTGCAACGATATCGAATACCCCCGCAACGACATCGTGGCAGACCGGTATTGCCGGAGATCGAAGTTCTTTCGTAACTGATTGCTGTGATTGACTTTCCATACTGCCATAAACACTTGGCATAATGATTGCGGACTCCTTACAGCGTGACGAAGCCTACAACCCGCCGAACCTCGGCATATCAAGTAAGCAGCACGGTATTTTCGAAGTTCAAAGGAGACCGAAATGAACAGCTATAAGAACGTCTACGCCGCGTTATCCATCGGCGCAATGATACTTGCCCTCACGGTATTTGTTTCCGCACAGCGCCGCGGAAGCTCATACGATCCTTACTACGGACAGAACAACGTCTCGATCGGTTACTCGGTGAAGAACCTCCGAAACAACGCAGGCCGCTTCCGGAGTGTGCTTGACCGGGAACTTGACAGAAGCAGATACGACGGCACACGTGTTGAAGACAATCTCAACAATCTTGCCAAACGCTTTAGGGATGCAGCGAAAGACCTGGATAAGGAATACGAGAGAAATGCCAGACGCGGCAGAAGCAGCGCCAACGAGGCGCGCCGCGTGGTCCAGTACGGCTCCCAACTCGATCAGGCACTTTCCAGATCGGGGCTCGCCTACAACAACTACAACCTTCAGGCCTCCTGGTCGGCCATCGAACGCGACCTGTCAGTGATTGCCCGCGCCTATAACGTCGGCTACACCGGCACATACGGTCGCGGAAACCGCGGCCCGATAGGCGGCAATCGGGGACCGATCGTGAACAGGGGCCCCTACAACCGGAATCTGAGCGGAACAATCCGGAATCTGAAGAACAACGCGAAACGGTTTGAAGACAGGGTCGACGACATCGACGACCGCGACCGTTGGGGCAACAGGTCGTCAAGTAAGAACCTGGAAAATCTCGCCAACAGGTTCAAGAAGGCAGTGGACAGACTCGAGGACAGGTACGACGACCGCCGGGATCAAAGCCGGAGTCACAACGATGTCAGGAACGTCCTCAGCATAGGCCAACAGCTTGACCGCGAACTGTCCCGGGCAAGGGTCAACCGTTCCATCCGCAGTGACTGGAACCGGATCGAAGCAGATCTTCGCGTTCTGGCTAACGCTTACAATCTTCGCTACAGCGGAGGCGGCGGCTTCGGGATCGGAGACATAATCCGCGACTGGCCGTTCTAGATCACGATCAGCCGAGACACCTTTTCGCCCGGGCATCCGCCCGGGCTTCTTTTTGTTGCTGCCGCCTTTTGCAAACATATCCGCAGGAAGTACCATCTTCGGGTGCCAGGAACGCTCTACATCGTATCTACGCCGATCGGGAATCTCCGCGATATGACGTATCGCGCCGTCGATGTCTTGAAACAGGCCGACGTGATCGCCTGCGAGGACACGCGAAGGACCGGAAAACTTCTGAAAGAGTTCGGGATAAAAGCCAGGCTGATCAGCTATTACGATCACGTCGAAGCGGAGAAAGCGGAAGAGATCGGCGAACTGCTCGGATCAGGCGCCTCGGTGGCTTTGGTATCCGACGCTGGAACGCCCGGGATCGCGGATCCGGGATTCCGCGCAGTGAACAAGGCATTGGAGGTCGGAGCGGAAGTCGTCCCGGTCCCCGGAGCTGCCGCGTTCGTCGCGGCCTTGTCTGTTTCGGGACTTCCGACCGATGCTGTGTATTTCGGCGGCTTTCTGCCTTCCAAAAAGGGCGAGAGGATTCGAAGGCTGACGGAGGTGCGTGAAATTCCTGCCACGCTCGTCTTCTACGAAACGCCCCACCGCATCGAGCAAAGCCTGAAGGATTGCCAGGAGGTCCTGGGCGATCGCGACACGGCGCTGGCAAGGGAACTCACAAAGCTTCACGAGGAATGCCTTCGCGGCACTTTGTCAGAGCTCATAGATCGCGTGACATCTGTGCCGCCGAAGGGAGAGATCGTCCTGGTGATCGACCGAACTTCGAAGGAACCTGCGGCAACCGAAGGCCCGGACATCGCGGCTCTGTACAACAGCCTTCTGGAACAGGGAACCGACCCGAAAAAGGCACTGAAGCAGGCCGCGAGAGAGTCCGGACTCACCCGCTCGCAGGCTTACCGCCGGCTCCATATTCTCGACAAAGACGAAAAATAGAAAGCGCCCCCGATAGGAGGCGCCATTATAGACTGGTTCTTCCCGCTTTAGTTTCTCCTTGAAAGCTCCGGCGGAAGCTGTTTGTCAACGGCCGGCCGGTCGTCAAGTTCCGCGATTTTCCACAGCGTGAGGAAGATCGTTCTGGTGACCTTCTCCAATTTCTGGTAATCGATCTTGTCCGGATGGTCGCTCGGCTGGTGGTAGTCTTCGTGAACCCCGTTGAACCAGAACACGACCGGTATGCCATTCACCGCGTAATGGAAATGGTCGGACCTGAAAAAGAACCGGTTCGTGTCTTTCGGATCGTCGTATTTGTAGTTGTACGATAAGTTGAGGTAGCCGCTGTTCGTACCCCTCGTAACCGCGCCGAGAGTCGAGCTCATCATTTCCGAACCGATCACGTAGATCTCGTTTTCGCCGGAGAGCTCCTTGTTCTTCGGATTCCGGTCACCCGGCTTTTTGCTCCTTCCGATCATGTCTAAGTTGAGCTGGGCCACGACGTTTTTGATGTCCACCGTCGGATACTTGTTGAAGTACTCGCTTCCCCAAAGGCCCTTCTCCTCGCCGGCGTGCCAAACGAGAAGTACGGACCGCTTCGGACGCTGGGGAGCCTTCGCGAGCGCTTCTGCGATGGCGAGTACCGCGACCGTTCCGGACCCGTCGTCATCGGCTCCGTTCCAGATCTTGTCGTCGCCGGGAGCATTCTCGCGGGTTCCGTCGTGATCGTAGTGCGCCCCGACGGCGACCATTTCGGCTTTGAGATTCGGATCTCCGCCTTCCCAGAGACCGACCACATTTTGTGTCGGGACTTTCACCGTCTTCGCTGCGGCAGACAGTGTTCCCGTCTTGCCGATCGCAAAAGCCGCTGCCGAATCCTGGTTTGCGGAAGCGCCCTCAAAGATCGCGGTCCCTACTTCCTGAGAGGCCAGGAACAAAGGAAGTGAGTCCGAAGTGGAGCCGCCCCCGCCGAGGCCTTCAACATACGATCTTCCGCGCCCGAGGGAGCTTGCCAACCGCGGCCACAACCTTTGGATCTGAGGATCGGCGACGATGATCACGCCTTTCGCGCCCTTCATCTTCGCGTGGTCCATCGGATTCGCCCAGTCGACGCCTTCCTCGCCGGTCATCCCGACTTCCGCCAGATCGCCAGGCGCCTGAAATCCCCGGCCGCTGAAACCGGTCTTGTAGAGGACCACGATCTTGTCCTTCACATCCACGCCGGCTAAGGCGTCGAAGTTCTTCGACTTTACCATCCAGCCGTTGCCGCCGAACACCAGATCGCCTTCCGCAAGGCCGTTGCCGCGCAGAAGGTAGAAGTCCTCAATAAAGGCGAACTCCTTCCCGCCGACCTTCAGCTTTGTGGCGTCGGTGTCGATCGAGTTCGTTACGATCCACATCCTCTGAAAGAACGTGCCGTCGTCGCCGGCCGGTTTGAAACCCCAGCGGCTTAGGTTGAGTGCCAGAAACTTCGCGGTTATGTCGAGTCCGCGCGAGGGCGTGTCGCGGCCTCCCATTTCATCGGAAGCGACGAAATAGAGGTAATCGCTAAGCTGTTCTGCCGTGATCGCTTCCGCCATTTTCTTTTCGGCGGCCGTGATCGTCACTACTGGGTCATTTGCGAGCGCCGTCACCTGCAGAGCGAACGCAAAAATGGCCGCAAGCGCAATTAGTCTTTTCTTCATTAAATGTTGTCTCCGAATGCCTGTCCGCGCAATATTCCTACGGGAGGACCGTGCGCGCCAATATAATGTAGGGCTTAGTATGCGTGCAATCTACGCAGGTTCGACGCCTTTTGTTTCGGCAGGCGAGCCCACAATGCATATGTTCTTGCTGTCGGCAAGCGCGATCATCTCGCTCTTGTCGAACATAAGCGTCTTGCCCGATGTGATCGAAAGGCATCTTGCACCCGCCCCAGTCATCGTTTCGATCGTCGGGATGCCCACAACAGGGACGTCGAACCGCATATCCTGATCCGGCTTGGCGACCTTCACCACGGTAAGTTTTCCGTACACGATCTTTCCCGCACGCCTTATCACCTCATCCGTCCCTTCCATCGCCTCGACCGCCACGCATGCCCCTCCACGGACCACGACCGACTGGCCCAGATCGAGCCGGGCTATCCCGTTCGCGATACCGAGGCCGTACTCTATGTCCCTCAGCTCATCTTTCGAAGGCTTCCGGCGGGTCAGGACACCTTCACCGGCGAGCTGGTCCCTGATGAAGAATGTCGAATCGATCAGTTCGATCCCGGCATCTTCCATTTCCTTCGCGATCCCGCCGATCAAAGCGTCGGTGTTCCTCGCCGGGAGGTTCCAGAGCATCTTGACCATCTTCAAATCCGGGATCGCGCCGCTGAAGAGCTGTACGTGCTTGACCTGCCCGGCCATCATCGCCCTCGTCACGCCCATTTCCGAGAAGTATGAGATCATCTTGCCAAGCTTCCCCACGCCGATCCACCTGACTTCGTCGGCGACCTGTTCGATGTCGGGTTCGGCCTCTTCCTTGATCGCGACGACCGCAAGCCGACAGCCGGCCTTCCGCGCGCCTTCCGCGACGAGGAACGGGAATCTGCCGTTGCCGGCTATGAGGCCGTATTTCATTTGAAACCGTCGTTGAAGGGCGTCACTTGACCACGCCGCGCTCAGAAGACTCGATGAATCGGACAAGAAGATCAACCTCTTCAGAACCTTCGATCTCTTCTCTTATCTTCTTGATCGCCTGGGTCGTGTTCAGCTTCGCCGAAAGCAGGAAGTGGAACGCCCGGTTCAGAGCTTTGACCGTATCTTTCGGGTAGCCGCGCCGCTTCATTCCGACTTTGTTGAGGCCGTAGCATTTCGCGTGATTGCCCTGGATGATCGCGAACGGCATCGCGTCTTTGACAACCACCGAATAGCCGCCGACGAACGCCTCGCGGCCTATGCGGCAAAACTGATGAACTCCGGAATAGGCACCGATGTTCGCACGATCGGCGATCTCTACGTGGCCCGCGAGCGTAGCGGCATTCGCCATTATCACCTCGCTGCCGACATTGCAGTCGTGCGCGACGTGTACCTGAGCCATAAGCAAGTTGTCGTCGCCGATCCTCGTCGTGCCTCCGCCGCCCGCGGTGCCGCGGTGGATAGTGACAAACTCGCGGATCTGATTCCGTTTCCCAATCTCGGTCCGAGTCTCCTCGCCGCCGTATTTCAGGTCTTGCGGGGCAAGGCCGATCGACACGAAGGGAAACACGTGCGTGTCGTCGCCGATGGAAGTGGATCCGTCGATCACGGCGTGCGAATCGATGCAGACGCGGTCGCCGAGCACGACGCCGGCTCCGATCGTGGAGTATGGACCGACGTAACAATCCTCACCGAGCACGGCTCCGTCGCTGACAATGGCTGTTGGATGGATCTCTGACATTTAGGAAGGGAGGTCGACGCGCGTTCGGCGCTAGCGTTCGGCGATAACGCTCATTATCTCCGCTTCGGCGGTGATGTCGCCGTTGACCTTCGCCTCGCCCCGCATTTTCTGGACCCGGCTCCCTATGCGTAGCGCGGTCACCTCAAGCGTGAGCGTGTCTCCGGGCACGACCGGCTTGCGAAAGCGCGCTTTCTCGATCCCGCTGAAGAAAGGGATCCGGCTGTCGCGGTCATCGAACTCCCGGAGCGCGAGAATCGCGCCGACCTGCGCGAGCGCCTCGATCTGGAGCACGCCGGGCATCACGGGCATCTCCGGAAAATGACCCTGGAAAAACAGCTCATTGAAGGTGACCTGCTTTACGCCGACGATCCTGACGCGCGGCTCAAGCTCGATTATCTTGTCGACAAGCAGAAAGGGGTACCGGTGAGGGAGGATCTCCCTGATCTGGTTTATGTCGTAGGTGATCATAATCGGGGCGCTATTATATTTGAAAGAACAAGAAGTCAGAAACCGTCGGACGGCGTCCTCCGGTCACTGACTTCGGTTCTGTCCTTCCGGGCCTGCTATTGGCTTGCAGGCGCGCTTCCCGCGGGCTTCGAGTTGAAGAAGGAGATAAAGTCCTTGGTCACATCGAACTTCGTGTCGAAGGTCATAAGAATTCCCGATTCCTCTAGCTTCGCGCCGTCGAGGATCATCGAGTAGCCCTTCTGGACCGTGTACTCCTGGAGCGCGGTCATCATTTCACCGAACACCGGCCCGACAAGTGTCTGCCTTCGGCTCTGGTAGCGCGCCTGCACGTCCTTCTGCTTGAATTCCGCCTGCCTCTTGAGCGTTTCGATCTCGTCGTTGCGCTGCCTAAGGGTCTCATTGCTGACCGGCGAACCCGGATTCCGCGCCTGCTCGGCGAGCTTCTGAAGCTCCTGCGTCTTCGTGTTGATCGTCGTCGCAAGTGTCTGAAGCCCCTTGAGCTCCGTGTCAAACTCCTTGTTGAGAGTGGCGAGTGCGCTTATGTACTTCGCGACCCCGCCTTCGGCGCCCAAAGCGTCAATGCTGATCAATCCTACCTTTCCGGCAGGCTGAGCTTGCGCAAATGCCGCAGAGACGGAAATGAAGATTACTGCCAGAATGAATGCTGCTGATCTAATGGTTCTCATGTTGGGTAAAGGCTCCTTGGGCGTGCGAGGCCGCGGCGAACGTCGCCGTGCCTGACGCCTGCTTCGAAAATTTCGTACCTACGGGTACTTATTATAAGCCACGCGGCAGAAAGTCAGAAGCCGCACGGATGACTCCGCGCGGCTCCATCGCCGATCCGATCAACGTGAAGTTACGGTTTGGTGCTCGCGGTCCCTGCGGGACGGGCATTGTAGAACTTGATAAAGTCTTCCGTCACGTCGAGTTTCCGGTCGAAAGCCAGCAAGAGTCCGGCGTTGTCAAGTTTCGAGGCGTCAAGCAGCATCGAAAAACTGTTCTTCTCCGCAAATTCCTGCATCGCCTTGCCGATGTCCTGCATTATCGGGCCCATCACCACGCGCTGGCGGCTCTCGAACCGGGCTTCGGCGTCCTTCTTCTGGAACTCCAACTCGCGGGCAAGCCGGTTGTATTCCTCGATCTTCTTGTTGACGTCATCGGCCTTAACGGGTACGGTTCCCGTCTGCTTCTGAAGGGTCTCGATCTCGGTCTTGAGTGTGTTCATCTGGTTCGCCAGCGTCTGGAGTTTCTGATTGTCAGGCTTGAACTCGTTGTCGAGGCTGGTGAGCGCGTTGATGTATTTCGCGATCCCGCCTTTCTCCTGCTCAAAGAAAAATGGGTTGATGACGCCAATCTTTAGCGTCTCCTGGGTCTGAGCGAACGCCGTAACCGCAAAGATCGCCGTAAAGATCAAACCGCCTGTAATTAAACGAAGTGCTTTCATTAGTAAGTTGCTCCTTGGACACCGAAGAAGGAAAATCACGGTCCGGCCGTTCCTTCCCAACCACATTGGATCCTAAAAAATTATTGCTTGTCCGGTAGCCGCCTTCGCCGGCTTCCCCTGAAATTTCTGTCTGGCAAGAATTCATCCCCTAGATGAAGACCCGCCCGTAAATGATGCTTCGACCGTCGGCGTTTTTCCTCGCCGGCCTAGAATGTCCGGCCCACCGTGAACCTGAAGCCACTGCTTTTGCCCGGAAGGAAAAGCCCGGGAACCTCTTCCGTGAACCCAAAAACGCCGTTCGGATTATAGTAATAGATCAGCCTGAACGGCACGTTTACCACCGGCACCTGGATCCTCGCCTCGATACCGAGGCTCGAACGGAAATCGCCGATGCCGTTGAATGCCGCGTTGTCCACCTCAAGCAGTGAGTTCGTCTGCGCCTCGCCCCGAAGGAAAAGCGCCTGGACGCCGGGCGGAATACTGTCAGGGCACGCCTGGTTCGGGCAGAAAATTCGCCGGAACGTAGTGTTGGTCAACAACTGGTCTTGAAAGTAAAGCAGGGAGCCGAAATTATTGGCGAGCTGAGGAAAATTCCTGAGCGCCAGAAGGCCAAGCGTACCGGCCCCGAGGAAAGTGTCGTCCCTGAGGAACTCGCTGTTGATCCGCTGCGTTCCTGTATTGCGAAGATTGAACACCGCGCCGACATCGGCAAAAGCCGCGAGCGTGAGCGGCCCGAAGATCGGGACCCTGTACTCGAAGTTCCCGAGCAGCCTCGTGTCACCGCCGATAAATCTGTAATTATTCCTGAACAATGCGTTGAGCTCGCCGTCCGGTCCGTTCAGCAGGCCGAGCGCCGCGATCTCATCCCGCCTGTTGTCGGGAAGCCCGGCAGCCGCTTCCGGGTCGCCGACAAGATTCCTCGCCACGACGATGTTTCGCGTCGTGATGTAGCTGTCATACGGCGCGATCGGCCCGATCGAGCGTGTGTTGTACCCGCGGACGTCGAACTCGCTTCCGAGGAAATACCTCTCGAAGATCGGAACGCCTCCGACGAACGAAAGCGAGTTCGCGTTCCGGATCTTGTCCGTGGTCGCGAAGCTTCCGATCGTACCGGCCTGGATCCTGAATCCGAAAACCTCCGCGCTGTCCGAATTCTTCCGCCTGACGGGAAGAAACTGCGTATAGGTGACGTTCGGCTGATAGGTCCTGACATCGCCTCCTAGACCCGCGAACGCGAACGAGGCCGAGATCTGCGTGCCGCGCAAAGTGTCGATGCCGTTCGACGCCGGTTGACGAGTGTCGTATACGAACGTCGGCGTGATCCGGCTCGTGATGATGTTCGGCTGTTCGAAGATGATCGGGATCCTGTCCGCCGGATCGAGCGATTCGTTGATCGGCGGGTCCTCGATGGAGGTCGCGGTGAATTGATACGAAAGTCCGATCCTGGAGAACTGCGTGAACCTCTGCTTCCTGAAGAACAGTTCGGACAAAGGCGCGGTCGCGAATACTGAGGCGCCGAGCGTATTCTGTGTAAAGAGCGTGCTCTCGTCCGTGATGATCGTCCCGAACGGATTCAGCGCGCCGGCGATCGCATCCGGATTCTGCGAAAGGAAGGTGCCCTCTCCGAAGAACTTGTAACTAGAGGCAAACACCGAAACGCCGACCGCGATCGGGCGGTCCTGGAAGTAAGGCTCCTGGAATGTGAACTGGAAGTTCCTTTGGCGGTTGCCGACTCCGAGAGCGAAGGAGAGGACCTCGCCGCGGCCGAGCAGGTTGTTCGTCGAATACTCGAGTCCGATGAAGGTCCCGCTAAGCCCCGATGTTCCGCCGTTGAACGAGATCTGCTGGCGTCCGCGTTCGCGCACCTTCAGCGCGACATCAACCTCGCCCTGATCGGGATTCGGCCTTATCTC
This sequence comes from Aridibacter sp., assembly GCA_035513035.1. GTDB lineage: Bacteria > Acidobacteriota > Blastocatellia > Pyrinomonadales > Pyrinomonadaceae > Aridibacter. The sequence continues at coordinate 57,022 of DATKCW010000038.1, read as the reverse complement.
CAGGTCCTGATCCTTGTCTATCGGGTCGAAGTAACCGGTCTGGTTCAGGCGCAGAACCGAGTTCTCGATGCTGATCTGGTTGTAGATATCGCCCTCGTTGACCAGCATCTCGCGTCGCAGCACCACGTCACGGGTGAAGGTGTTCCCTGTGAACTCAATTTTGCGGAGCCTGAACTGCGTGCCTTCGTCAATCCTTATGTTGATGTCGACGATGCCTTCTGCGGGATTATCCGGATTGTCGCGGAATTCCGGCTCGAGCTCGACGTCGTATTCGACAAAACCCTGCGCTCCGTAGATCTTCTTGAGGTCCTCGAACAAAGCCGTGCGAAGCCGCTTTCCGTTGGCGATCTCGCCCTTCTGCACACCGACGATCGCCGAGATCTGCTGTTCGGAAAAGATCGAATTTCCTTCGATGGAGACCTCGCCGACGCGGAAGATCCTGCCCTCGACGACAGGAACGACGATCCTCAGAGTGTCGTCTTTTGAAGTGACGAGCGGCAGAGGGAACCACTTCAGTATCGGGAATCCGGTCCTCTGAACGCCGAGCCCCTCGATCCTCGGCTCGCCGATCCTCGCCTGGAAGTAGCCCTTCGAGAACATGTACTCACGGACGTTTTTGTTTAGGTCGTACTCGAGCTTGCGAAGATCCAGGATGTCCTGGCCCTGGAAGCGCGAGACAAGACCCGTCTCCTGAACCAGCTGGAGCTGCTTCCTGAGCTCACCGTCTTTGAAATTCTCGTTGCCTTCGAAGTCGATGTCCACGATCCTCGATCGCCGACCCTGGTCGATGACGAACGTTATCGCCGTCGAAGTGGCGGACACTTCTTCCTCGCGGACCTCGATTGCCGCGTTTGGGTAGCCTTTCGAGGCGTAAAGCTCGCGGAGTAGGCGGCGGGCGTCGCGCGCCTTGGCAGGGTCGAACACGGACTCTTTCGAGATCCCGATCCTGTTCTCTCGGAACGCCTTGAGAATGTCGGATTCCGGCACCGCGTCGCCGCCTTCGAACTGAAGGTCCCTGATGATCGGGAGCTCCCGAACCTCGAAGATCACGTTGACGCCACCCCGTATGCCGGGCTCGGTCAGAACCCTGGCCGAAGTTTTGTCGAAGAAGCTTAGGGAAAGGAGTTCACGAAGGTCGCGCTCAAGCTGGGCGGGATCGTATGTGTCGCCGGCACGCGTGCGGATGTAATAAAAAAGGTCCTCGTCACGCAGCCGCCGGTTTCCCTGGATGTCGACGTTCTCGACAAGCTGCTGGTTAACAGCAGAAGAAAGTGCTTCGGGGGGAGGAACTGCTTTCTCCGGGCCTTCCGCCGCCGCAACGGCGAACCCGGCCGAGAGTACTGCCAAAACAAGCCCTAGAGCCCGTGCGATATGCATAATGCCTGCTTTCCTGTTCCTGATAATACTTAGTATGAGATTAGAGATATTCAAAAACGCCTTCCGCCCCGAGGACCAGTCCGGGGGAGTGTTCTAACAGAATTATCAATAAATTGGGTCGGGCTGACGGTAGATTGAATTTGGGGCGTTTGATTCTGACCCCCTAAAGGCGGTTGCTTCACCAACCGCACAGATACCTGACTGTCCAACAAACTTTCGAATTATACAGGCATTGCCTGCAAAAACGAAAAGCACAAAAGCTTTCCGCAAATCGCTTTTGTGCTTTCTCACCTAGTAATTACGCGTCGTCAGGTCGTAACCGCGTTCTTCGCCTTGCCGTTTCCGGCAGGTTTCAGACGAAGTCCTTCCTTGTCCCGAACTACCTCGATCCGCTTGCAGCCCTCTAGCTTGCCCTGGATCAATGCCTCGGATAACTCGTCCTCGACGTGCTTCTGAAGAGCCCTCCGGATCGGCCTCGCTCCGTAGCTCCTGTCGGCGCACGTCTCGTCGATCAGCCACTGCTTTGCGCCGTCGGTCAGTGCGATCTCCAGCGAGTGCTGTTTGAGGATATCGTTAAGCTGGCCCACCTGGAGATCGATGATGTCCACAAGGTCCTTGTCGGTCAGCTCGCCGAAAAGTACGATCTCATCGAGGCGGTTGATGAACTCCGGAGCGAATGTCCGCTTGACCTCGCTCATCACCTTTTCGCTCACCTTCTCGCGCGAATCCTCCTCGGTCGCCTGGAAACCGACCGCCGTCCGCTTCTGTATGAATCGGGCGCCGATGTTCGAGGTCATTATGAACAAAGCGTTGCGGCAGTCAACCTCGTTCCCCTGAGCGTCGGTCAGGTTCCCGTCCTCGAACACCTGCAAAAGGACGTTGTACAGGTCCGGATGCGCCTTCTCCACCTCGTCGAAAAGTACGATCGAATACGGAGCGCGCCGCAGTTTTTCCGTTAACTGTCCGCCTTCGTCGTGGCCGACGTAACCCGGAGGCGAGCCGATAAATTTCGCCACCGTATGCTTCTCCATGTATTCAGACATGTCGAAACGGATCAGAGCCTTCTCGGAGCCGAAAAGGAAATCTGCGAGCGACCTCGCGACTTCGGTTTTTCCTACGCCGGTCGGGCCGAGGAAAAGGAACGACCCGACGGGACGTTTCGGATTCTTGAGGCCGGCGCGCGAGCGACGGATCGCCCTCGCGAGAGCGGAGATCGCTGACCGCTGAGACACGATGCGCTTGTGAAGTTCTTCCTCGATCTTCAGGAGCTTCGCCGCCTCTTCCTGCTTGATCGACTGGATAGGGATGCCCGTCCAGCGCGCGATCACTTCCTCGACGTCATCTCGCGAGACCTCGACCGATAAGAACGAATCCTCCAGCGTTTTCAGTTCAAGCGAGAGCAGCTTGTCCTCGTCGGTCGCCTTCTTCCAGTTCTCGACTGCTTCCTTCCAGGAAGGCTCGGAAGTATTCTCCTGCTGGTACTTGAGCTTGGCGCGCGCTCCCGCCTCGTCAAGGACGTCGATCGCCTTGTCGGGGAGGAACCTCTCCGGAATGTACCGGTTCGACTGGTACACGGCTGCTTTCAACGCATCTTCCGAATACCGGATCTGGTGGAACGCCTCGTATCGCTCGGCGATCCCTTTCACGATCTCGAACGCCTGTTCCTCGGACGGGGGAACGACCTTGACCGCCTGGAAGCGCCTCTCGAGCGAGCGGTCTTTCTCGATCGACATACGGAATTCGCGGGGAGTCGTCGCGCCTATGCACTGCAGTTCGTTCCTCGAAAGCGCGGGCTTCAAAATATTCGCCGCGTCAAGCGACCCTTCGGCCGATCCGGCCCCGACCAGTGTGTGGATCTCGTCGATGAATACGACGTTGCGCCGACTGTGCTTCAGCTCGGACATTATCTTCTTAAGCCTTTCCTCGAACTGTCCGCGATACTTCGTACCGGCGACGACCAGCGAAAGATCAAGCGAGAGAATGCGTTTGTTCTCGAGGAACGAAGGCACGTTCTTGTCGGCGATCCTCTGGGCTAGCCCCTCGATGATAGCCGTCTTTCCGACGCCGGACTCCCCGATCAGGACCGGATTGTTCTTCGTCCTTCGGCAGAGGATCTCTATCAAGCGCTCGGTCTCGACCTCGCGGCCGATCAGCGGATCGAGCCTCCCGCGCGCCGCTTCTTCCGTCAGGTCCCGCGTGAACTCCTCAAGGTTGGGCGTGTCCGACTTGTCCCCTTCGATCCGCTTGCCGGGCGCGCCGCTGTGCTTGGAGATCTTCTCGCGGACGCCGTGAAGCCTCACGCCGTACTGGTAAAGTATCTCCGCCGCGATCGATGATTCTTCCCGAAGGATTCCGAGCAGGATGTGCTCGACGCCTATCTTGCGGCTTCCGAGCCGCTCGCTTTCTTCCTTTGTGTAAGAGAGGATTCGCTTCGTTTCGGGCGCGAGATGAAGCTCCGCGGACTGCGGGATCCTCTCTTTCGGCACGATCCTCTCCTCGACCTCGCGGCGGATGGTGTCCACGGTAAGGCTGTGGCGGAACGGAAAGAAGCGCGCGGAAATGGTCTTGTCCTCGCGCATCAGTCCGAGCAAGACGTGCTCGGGCGATATGACCTCCGACCCGTACTGGAGAGCCTCGTACCGGGCGAAGAAAATCACGCGCCGCGCTTTTTCGGTATAGCGTTCAAACATAGATGAAACTGTTCGGCCCTCCCTGTCGGTTGAAGCCCGATTATAGCCCCGCGACAGGCAAAGATGCCAAATTTCTTCGGAAAAAGTTCTGAATGACTTGCTTAGAGATAGTCTGAAACACACCTGAAATCCAGAATACACCTGTCGGCGACTTGCCGCTTGAGGCCTTTAGCCGCAAACATTTAGACGAATCAAACTTCTCGGATTATTTCATTCGAAGGATGTCAAGCGGCTTGACCCTCGCGGCGCGAACGACCGGAACGGCCATAGCGGCCGTAGCAAGCAGGAATGTCACAAGTGAGGCGGCGGCGGTCGATATCGGATCGTGATCGAGCATCACCGTGTTAAGCGAATAGACCTCGGGAGGAAGACTGATAAGGCGGAAGCGGTTGGCAACGACCGCGGTCAGAGAGCCGGCCGCGATCCCGATCAGGATCCCTGCGACGGCAAGGATCCAGCCTTCGAAAAGGAACATCGCCGCGAGCATCCTGGTGTCCACGCCAAGAGTGCGAAGGACCGCGATGTCCGGGAGCCGTTCCTTCACAAGAAGCGAAAGAGTGGTCGTAATGTTCATCACGGCAAGAAGAACGATCAGCCCGATCACCCACAACGCGACCTGGCGCTCGAGCGCCAGCGCCGAGAAAAGAGGCCGGTTCGCCTCCTTCCAGTCGGTCACCTCGAAGTTCTCGCCGAGCACGCTTCGGATAATTGCGGCGACCTCGTCCGAAGAATACGGATCCTGGACGTAAACAATGAACGCGCGGGGTTCGAAGCGCTCCGAGCCTTTCAAACGCGCGAAGTCGCTCTCGCGGACGTAGATCCACGTCGAGTCGTATTCAAGAAGCCCCGTTTCTACGCGGCCCGCTTCCGCGATCACCCGTCCGTTCTGACCATCCTCCGTATCCGCGGTCAGGATCATCGCTTCCTCAAAGTCCGGGAAAGCGGATCCGAAGAGCACCGGGATTCCTTCTTCGCCCGAGGATCCCGCCGGGGGAGCATTCCGGAATCTCCCGTGCGAGTCATCCACGGCGCGGATCACGGCGTAGCCTATTACGCCGTCGAGTATCGCGACCGCCGGCTCGAACGTCGTCGCATCCACCCGCGACACTCCTCCGGCGGACCGTATTTTCAATTCGATCAGGGAACGACCGGCAGAGACGTCTCCGAGCCCGGTCACTGTGATATGGCCCGTGTTTGCTAGCACCTTTTCCCGAACACCGTTTGCGAACCCGTTCGAAAGCGCCTGTGCCACGATGAAACCGGCGAGCCCAACCGCGATCCCCGCAACGGCGACAAGCGACGTGAACCGCGCGAGCCGGCTTCGTCCGGAAAAGAAATATCTTGCGGCGAGCTTCGCTTCTATCTGCATCCGGGTAATCTTAAACAGCCTTGGCGCCAACGTAAACCGTTTCTTTACCGAAAGAAGCGGAATTGCCACGGCGGGAGAGAATGTTAGCCTAATGCTGTAGTATCAGTTAATATTCACTTTCGGACGGGCGCCGGGCAAACGCCCCTTGAAGTATATGCCGCTTAGCTCTATAGAAGAGGCCGCCGAGGATATCCGCGACGGCAAGTTGATCATCATCGTCGACGACGAGGACCGTGAGAACGAAGGCGACCTCGTGTGCGCCGCGGAAAAGATCACTCCGGAGGTCATCAACTTTATGGCGAAGCACGGCAGAGGCCTGATCTGCCTGCCGCTCACGGAAGAGCGGTGCGATTTTCTTCAGCTTCCGCCGCAGTCCCAGGAAAATACTTCTAGGATGGGAACTGCGTTCACGATATCGATCGAGGCAAAGGAAGGCATAACGACCGGGATCTCCGCCTCCGACCGGGCAAAGACCGTCCTGACGGCGGTCGATCCCGGCACGAAGCCGAACGACCTGGCCCGGCCGGGCCATATTTTCCCTTTGAGGGCGAAGAACGGCGGCGTTCTGGTCCGGGTAGGGCAGACGGAGGCGAGCGTGGACATCGTGAGGATCGCGGGGCTTGCGCCCGCGGCGGTCATCTGCGAGATAATGAACGACGACGGGACGATGGCCCGTATGCCGGAGTTGGACGTCTTCGCGGAGGAACACGGCCTGAAGATCATCTCGGTCGCCGATCTGGTACGCTACAGGATCGAGAAGGAAACGCTCGTCGATCGCGTGATCGAGACCGAGGTCCCGACCGAATACGGCCGGATGCGCGCGGTGATCTATCGGAACGTCATCAACGGCGAGACCCACGTGGCGATGACGATGGGAGACATCGCGGGTACAACGAGCGCCGTTCCGGTCCGCGTCCAGACAGAGAACGTTACCTTTGCGATGTTCGGCTCGCGGCTCGGCGAAGCCGCGCTCGCCATAGACTCTTCCCTTAAAAAGATCTCGGAAAACGGAACCGGTGTTCTTCTCTACTTAAGGCAGAGAGAACACAACCTCGACCTGATCCACCAGTTAGAAACCTACAAGGTGATGCAGGAAGAAGGCATCGGCTTTCAGGAAGCCAGTAAGAAGACCGGTTACGGGAACTTCCGGGATTACGGCATCGGCGCCCAGATCCTGAAGGACCTGGGCGTTCGCAAGATCAGGCTGCTCACGAATCATCCTCCCCGCGTGGCCGCGATCGACGCTTTCGACCTTGAGATTGCAGAGGTCGAATCGCTTTAACTTCGAGCTTTGGCGGAAATGCCGGAAGAAAAGAAAGACAACGTACGGGACAAGTCGCCGGAAGCGCCTCGGAAGAAGCGGCGGGTGACGAAGAAACGTCTGGGCATCGGGCTCGGCATCGCTGCGTCCGCCGCGATCCTCGCCGCGATCGTCGTTGTCGGGCTTTATCAGATCGGCACGATCGACAACTACATCAAGGGCCAGTTCGTGGCGGCGTTCGACGAGATGGGGATCGAGTTTACCGCGGAGGAGTTCACGGTCCAGGCTTCGCCGCTCGTAATGCGGCTTGAGGACGCGGTTTTCACAAATAAGAAGACCGGCGAGGTCATCGCTACGGCCCGCGAGGTGCGGTTCTCGATGACCATACTGGACCTCTTCGCTCTCAGGACCGAGCGCAATATCAACATCGATTCGTCTGAAATCTACGGGCTGAACGTCTTCCTGAAGATCGACGAGAACGGCCGTTCGAACTTTGACGGCATCGAGATCGCGCCTCCGACGAGCCGCGTCAAGTTCCGATACGCTTCAGCCCGGGTTTCGGTCCGCGACAGCGCGTTCATATTCAACGACACGAAACGTGAGATCTCCGGCGACGCCGAAGACCTCGCACTGATGCTCGTCCCGGACGAACGTTCGGTCGAAGGGTCCGAGATCAACTACCGCTTCGATCTTTCGACGACAAAGGCCGAGTTCACATACGCCGGTGAAAAGGTCGAGCCGATCGCCGTCCGCGGCATAGGGAACGTGACCGAGCTGGGCATCGATCTCGACTCGCTATCGCTGATCTCTCCTCTCGGGACCTCTACGCTCCGCGGGAGCATCGACGGCTGGGACCGTTTCAAGTACGACCTTTTGATCGTTTCTGACGTGGACCTTACGCAGGCGTCGAGGGTCTTCCCTCTCGGGACCGCCGTTTCCGGGACCGGAGCTTTCCAGGGCAGGGTGACGGGCGAAGGCGAGAAATACCGGATCGAAGGCGAGGTCACTTCTGAGTCCATGGCCGCCTCGAACGTCCGGCTGAAAGCTCTTCAGATCAACGCGGTCGCGGACGGAGAAGGTACCGTTTACCGCGCGACCGGAAAGGCGATCGCCGAACTTCTGACGTTCGAGGATTTCAGGCTCGACTACCCGCAGATCACCGGGACGATCCGCGGGACGGGATCCGATTTCAGATGGGTCGGCGCGCTCGAGGCCGCGGCGCTCTCTTCGCCGATGGGGACGGTCGGGAGCCTCTTCATCAACGACGCCGCCGCCGAGTACAGGGACAACGCCCTGCTGGCGAACCTGAACGGGGTCCGTGCCGCGAAATTCACCTCGGCCGACGCATATCTGGAGTCGATCGAGACGCCCTCGATCAGGATCATCTCGACCGACGACCTCACAACGGCGCTCGTCGAAACCGCGACGGCGGCGAGGATCGACGCCGAAGGCGCCACGCTCAGCAGCGTCAACATCAACGGGATCGAGGTCCGCAGCCGACGCAACAATACGGAGATCGACGTCCGGGACGTCCGCGTCGACAGGCTTGACACGAACGACGCAAGGCTTTCCGACGTGACGGCGAACGACATCAGGGTCTTCAACCGCGACGGAAGGACCTCGGTCGTCGCCGGAAGAATCAATGCCGACCGGGCATCGGCAGGCAGCGCGGACATCCGGAACGCCGAAGCGGAAAATGTCGAGGTCGAAACGTACGGCGATACCAACAACATCGAGCTGTCGAGATTGCGGATCGCGGCGGTCGAGACCGATTCGGCGATCCTCGCGAACCTAAACATAGCGGGTGTCAGGCTGACCGTGAGGCAGGGGGTCATTACAGGGACGACCGACGACTTCGCACCCGGCACCGTCGATCTGAAAGGCAACGGCAAGCTCGACGACGTAGCCGTGTACAAGCCCGTTTTCGTTCTCGAACCTTCGGGCAGATACCGTGCGAGCCTCGACCTGACGCTCGGCGGGGGGCTTCTCGGGTCGATTGACCTCGGGAACGCGCGCGCCTCCGTAGTCGCCGACAATGACAAGATCCTGCTCAACGGCATAGACGCGGAAGTGATGGAAGGCCGTTTGAGCGGCGAGGCGGTCGTTGCGATGAAGGATTCGTCCCGTTCGGGGATCGCCGCCGACTTTACGGACCTCGACATAGCCAAGCTGATCGCGGTCGCGTCGGGGAACGTGGTCCCGCTTGAGGGAAACACTTCCGGAAGGGCGGACCTGACGTTTGCAGGCACCGAAATAAGGCGCGCGACCGGAACTCTTTCGGCGACCGTCGCCGCGACAGCGGGAAACACGGAAGGCGGCTTCCTTCCTGTTTCGGGCGAGCTTCGGGCGAGCGCGGATGACGGGCTCGTCACATTCGACACCGCACGGCTTTCGAGCGGCGCGACCGACCTGCTTGCGACGGGCCGCCTGGACCTGTTCGAGAACGACTCCAACCTTGATCTCTCGATCGATTCGACCGACGCTTCGGAGATCGAAAGGGTCATACGGATCTTCGAGCTCTCGCCGCAGCTCCGCGAGCAGATGGATACCTTCGACGGTCATCTCGCGGGCGATTTCACGTTCCGCGGAAACGTTACGGGAAATGTGGAAGACCCTTCTGTGACCGGGCGTACGGAGCTCGAGTCGCTGGTCGCGAGTGGTCGGAATCTCGGCTCGCTCGCCGCAGACTTCGATATAGACTCGCAGATGACGAAGATCACGGACGGCATTCTGCAGGAGCCCGGCGGCGGCCGGATGACCTTCGACGTCACCATTCCTTCGTACGGAAGCAACAACACCTCGGTCGCGGCGCGGCTCGAAAACTTCAACATCGGGACCCTGCTGACAGCGATCCCGAGCAGATCGCTTCCGGATTCGCTCAGGGACCTCCAGGCGAGCACGTCCGGCGAGCTCGACCTGACCGGGCTTCCGAATGAAATGCAGGGCTCCGCGACTCTGAACGCGGGGGCGGGGACGCTCAACGGACAGACGTTCGACAGCCTTCGAACCGCCATCAGCTTCGACGGCACGCTCGTCAACGTCGAGGCGTTCGAGGCGCGATTCGGCGAAGGCACGCTCACAGCTAATGGCTTTTACCGGACCGATTCCGAGGTGTTCATCGCGCAGGTCAAAGGCAGGGACGTACCGGCCTCCAGGGTGCTCGCATTTTTCCCCAAGAACAGCTCGATCCCGGATGCCGAAGGCACGCTCGACGTCGATCTGACCGCCGAGGGTACCGTCAATGACACATCAAGCTACGACATCGAGTTCACGGGCTCCGGCGAGGGGATCATCGTAAACAACAATTCGTTCGGGGAGGTGACCTTCTCCGGGAACACCGTGGACCGTGTCCTCACGGCACGCCTGGTCACGAATGTGGGAGGAAGCGAACAGATCGTCAACGCGACCGCGGACCTCGGAAGACCGGAGGTCCCGTTCAGGGCGGAAACGACTTTGACGGGCACGCCTCTGGGGCCGTTCATCGCGATCTTCAGAAAGCCCGACCCGGAACAGGTCACGCTCGACGGTTCCGCTGCCGGCAGGATCGTCTTCGCGGGCGATCTTGTGACGCGCGACGCGAACGGGAAAGAGATTTTCAGCCTCGACGGTCTTCGGGGGAATGCAGCTTTGACCGAGTTCCAGCTCGTCATCGGCGACCTCCCGCTCGTCGCTTCGGAGACGGTGAACGTCAGCTTCAGCACGGACGAAGTGACTGTTGACAACGCGCGTTTCTCCGGAGGCGGCACGAACCTGACCGTAAACGGCACCAAGGCGCTTACGTCCGACGGGGTAAACAACCTGGCGATGAACGGAAGGATCGACCTGCGGGTCCTTAACGCGATCTCGCCGGACCTGTTCTTTGCCGGCATAGCCAACTTACAGGTCACGCTGACCGGCCCGAACAGCACGGCGAGGCTGAACGGACGCGCGGAACTACAGAGGGGATCATTCTCGACATTCGTCGGAGCCGAGCGGGTCACGCTTAACGACCTCAACGGCTGCGTGCTCTTTAACACGAAGCAGGCTCTGATCGGCTGCAACGACGGAACGGCCGGAAGCGACAGGATCACGGGAAGCATGGGAGGCGGCCGGATCAGCCTTTCGGGTGAGGCGGTTCTCACAGACAATCTTCTGCTTGACGCATTCCGTGTGGACATACAAGGGACGAACATCACGGCGCCTTTCCCGACGGGCTTCACAACGACCGGGAACGCCGACCTGGCGATCACGGGCCGGAGGGCCGGCACCGAGTTCAATTCCCTGATCACCGGAATGATCTTCGCCCGCAGAAGCGTGTACACGCGGGACATCGACATCGCGGATTTCATAAGCGGTCGGCGCGAAGCCAGTCTTGCGACCGGAACCGACAGCAGTTCGATCCTTGCCGACGCGAGGCTCGACATCCGGATACTGGGCCGCGATGCGCTGGTCGTGAGGAACAACCTCGCCGATCTCACTGCGTCGGCGGATCTTAGGGTGACGGGTGACGCAGAAAGCCCGCAGATCGCAGGCAGGATCAGCGCGAACGAGGGAACTATCTTCTTCCGGGACGACCGCTACGAGCTTCAGCGCGGGACCCTGACGTTCCCGCCAAATACCAACAGCGATCCGGTCATCAATCTTTCGGCAACATCGGAGATCCGGGGCTATCAGATCTTTGTCACGCTTAACGGCAGCCTTGCCGACGCCGATTCCCTCTCCGCAACGCTTCGCTCGAACCCTTCTTTGCCGCAGGCCGATGTCGTATCCCTGATCACGACCGGAAACCTGTCGAACACCGGAAGCGGGATACCGACCTATGCGCAAAGCGGACTGAACACCGCGGCGGAGATCCTCACCGACGAGATCATCAACAAGCCCGTAGCTAGGGCGACCGACCGCCTGTTCGGCCTCAACCGCTTCAATCTGGACCCGATCGTCTCCGGGCAGCGCGGCAATCCTACGGCGAGGCTCACGGTCGGAAGACAGATCAACCGCAATCTTCTCGTTACCTACGCGACGAACCTCTCGCAAGACCAAAACCAGGTCCTCGCGCTTGAATACAGGGTGTCGAACCGCCTCTCGTTCGTCGCTCAGTACGAACAGAGATCGATCGCTAACGTCACGCGCGAACGCAATGCATTCAGTTTCGAGATAAGGCTCAGGACGAGGTTCTAGTGAGCAGAGACCGGCTTGGAAAACTCCCGCCTCTTCCCGGGCTCCGGCCTCTCGCCGGGGGCCCGGTTGCGCCTGCGGCCGCGTTGGTCCTGCTTCTTCTTTCCGCGTTTGCCGCATTCGGGCAGGGCGACCTCGAGGACAGGCGGATCGCCAGGATCGACATCACTTTCGAAGGCACCGACCGAGACGTCGCGGTGTTCGAGCAGTTCCGGAATACTGTCGAGGACGTACTCGGGCCGACCTACTCGGCCGTGCGCATCCGGAGTGCGCTCGAGGCTCTTTACCGCACGGACCGGATCGTTTCTTCGACCGTGGAGGCCGAACGCGTGGGCGACGACCAGGTCATCATCCGGTTCATTATCAAGCGCAAATCGAGAGTGCGGCGGATCGCCGTCAACATCATCGAGCCGGAAGAAACACCGATATCCGAGGCCGACATCCTCCTCAGGCTAAACCTGCTTTCGCCCGGGAGCACTTTCTCGGAAAGGGTCCTGGAGGAAAACGCCAGCGCGATCCTCTCGTATCTTTATACCCAAGGCTTTTACAATGCACAGGTCGAGTACGATCAACAACCGGTTCAGAACGACACCGACGTCAATGTGACATTCAACGTCACGCCGGGAGAACAAGCCACGGTCGACCAGTTCTTGATCGAGATCGAAAGGTTCAACAAACAGGAGGTCGTGCCGGAGCTCGCATTGCAGTCCGGTTCGCCTTTTTCGCAGAGGGCATTGGCGGACGACGTAGAGCTGATCCGGTCCGCACTCCGCGATCAGGGTTTTTACGCTCCGCGGATCGGTGAATCTAGATTCGTTTTCGACCGCGAGACGAACACGATCGACATAGAGGTGACGGGCGCCGCGGGCCCCGTCGTCAACGTCGTCGTCGACGCAGAAGGCGTGAAGATCGGCGAGAGCAGAAAGACCGAGCTTCTTCCGATCCTTCGCGAGGGCACGCTCGATTATTCCGCAATCGTCGAAGGCGAACGGAGGCTCGAGAATTACTTCCAGGAGCAAGGCTACTTCTTTGCCCGCGTAACGCCGGTCTGCTCTGTCGAGCCCGGCTTCAGCCCCGATGAAGCGTTCGAGACCACCAACGGATCGGAGGAACTCTGCACCGCCCTCTCCGGCGCCCCTCTCGAGAACCGCACCGTTAACGTGACATACGATGCCGACCTTCGTCTTCGGCTGAAGCTCATCGACATCCGGCTCGAAGGAACCGACGTGCTTTCGATCGACGACATCACGTCGGTCCTCGAATCACAGGAAGCCAGCATCTTCGGGATAATCCCGTACCTGGGTTACGGCCGCGGCTACACAAGCCTCGATCTTCTTGAGAAGGACCGGACGACTATCCTTTCCATTATGCGTGAGCTCGGCTACCGCAATGCCCAGGTCGGGGTGCGGCAAGGTGTTGCACCCAACGCGGAGGACCTGATAATCACCTTCATCGTTGAAGAGGGACTGCCGACGAAGGTCTCGGCGATCGAGATCGAGGGCAACGACGAGTTCACCGATGACGAACTGGGGGCCGTCGTCCCGAATATCGCGGGCGAGAACTTCTCCCGCGCCAAGGCCCGGAACGGGGTGAGCAAGCTTTCACAGTTTTACGCTGACAAGGGCTACTTCAATGCCCGTGTAGATTACGCGGTTGTCGAGGTGGATGACAGACCGGAAGGCGAGTTCGACGAGATCAAACTTGTGTACAGGATCGAGCAGGAAGGCCGGCGCGTCATCGTCAACCGAGTCCTGATCACAGGCACAGAGGACACGAAAGAAAGCGCCGTGCTTAAGGCGATCGATATCGCTCCCGGCGAGGTGCTCCGGCAGACCGACATCTTCACAAGCGAACAGAACCTTTACGCTACCGATGTGTTCGATCTTGTCGAGGTCAAACCGGAACCCGCCGGCGAGGCTCCCGACGGAGAATCGGAACTTTACGACGTTCTAATAGGGCTGACCGAGAAACCTCCCCGGCTGATGACCTACGGCGGAGGCTACTCGACCGATGTGGGCCTGAGCGGCTTTTTCGACATACGGCATTTCAATCTCTTCGGTCGCTTCCACCAGGGCGGGGCGCAGGTCCGTATGAGCCAAAGGCGCCAGCTTGTTCAGTTCGATTACGTGAACCCCAGGTTCCTTTCGGACGGGGTGAACGAGAACGGCAAGAAGCGTTTCGCGCCTCTCATTTTCTCGGCACAATACCAGAGGGATTCGACCGTGACCCGCTTCTTCCGGTCGACGTTCGACGAGGGAACGTTCGGGATCGTCCAGAGGGTCGACGATGAGGGAAACCCGATCGACGAGTTTGGAAACTCGACCGGCGACCCGACAATTAACAGCTTCTCTTTGTCGGCGGAAACAAACCGGACGATCAGCCGAAAGGACCGCGCGATCTTTTTCCTTAGGTACCGGTTCGAGGATGTACGGCTGTTCAACTTCGAAAGCCTTCTGATCAGGGAACTGCTCCGGCCGGACGCCAAGATCCGGATCTCCGGCTTTACCGCCACGTTCGTCCGCGACACGCGGAAGGACTGCGACATCAAATACACCCTGCTCGAGATAATCTCGCGCGGCGAGCCCGGAGAAAGGTGCCGCTACAGTTCCGGCGATCCGACCGACGGCGATTACCTGACCGCCGAGTACAAGTTCTCAACCCCCATACTCGGTGCGAACGTCGGGTTCAACAAGTTCCAGATCAGTTACAACCGCTATTTCACAGTCAATGCGCTGAAAAAGACGACCTTTGCGGGGCGGGCAATACTCGGCATCGCGAATGTCTTTTCGGGCGGCAACAGGTTCGGGGGGACCGATTTTCCCGGCCTCGACGGCCTGCTTCCGATCAGCGAGAGGTTCTTCGCCGGAGGATCTACTACATTGCGCGGATTCGCTTTCGAATCCGCAGGACCCAGGGTAGCGATCGTACCCGAAGGCTCGTTCAGGAACCAGCAGGGCGAGGAGATCACCCTGAACCCTTTCACGATCCCCTTCGGCGGCAACGGCCTCGCGGTAGTCAATCTGGAGGCGCGCGTCCCATTCACAGACACGTTCCGCGTCGTTCCCTTTTACGACGGCGGAAATGTCTTTCGCAAAGCGTCGGAGATATTCAACCCGTCGAACGAACAGCCGGGCGATCAGTTCCAAACGAACGTGCGCGCGGTCTGGACACACACGGTCGGACTAGGCCTTCGGATCAAGACGCCCTTCGGAGGCGAGTTCGCGATCGACTACGGCTACTTGCTGAATCCGCCGAAGTTCATCATCCCGAACGACAACGGGCCCGACGGGATCTTCCGCCTCAAGCAGGGCCAGGTCCACTTCCGCTTCTCTCAGGCTTTCTAAAAAAAAGCCCGGCCGTGGGAGTGCCGGGCTTTAATAAGGCAGGACCGCAACGAAGGTCAGTTGACCGACGATGTCGAGACGATATGCCGATCATCGAGTTCGATGATCAGATCGCACTCTTCGGCATCCGGGGAGCGGACGCCATCAGCCTCTGCCCTGTCTTCATCGAGGGGTTCGGGAGAAAATGTATCTTTGCCGTCGCCGGTTTTCTTCAGATTATCGAGTTCCTTCACGGACCTCTTCCGGCGTTCCTTCACCGCGTACATCGCTTTGTCGGCGGCGATGACGATCTGGTCCAGCGTTTCGCCGCTGTTCGGATACGCGGCGTAACCGATGCTGACGCCGACGCTCGCGAACCTTCCGTCGCCCACGTCCAGCCTGAACCTGCTGACCGATCTCTCGATCCTCTGCGAAAGTTCGATTGCGGCCTTTGAGTCCGCCTCCGGAATGATCGCGACGAACTCGTCACCGGCATACCTGGCGAGAAAGTCGTACTCGCGCAGCTCGGTCTTCATAAGGTCGGAGAGCTCTTTCAAAAGCAGGTCGCCTGCTTTGTGGCCGAACGTGTCGTTGACCGCCTTGAACCCGTCGAGGTCGATCATAAGGATTTGGAACCGGTTCCCCGTCCTGCGTGCCCTGGAGATCTCGCTTTCGAACCGTGCCTGCAGGCTCCGAGAGTTCGGGAGTCCGGTCATCGGATCGGTCAGCGCGCGAACCTCCGTTTCGGCGTGTGTCAGCGCGGTCCAGATCGCGTCGGAAGCGATCTTGGCGACGGTTTCGAGAAGCCTCATATGCTCCTCTTCATAACTTTCAAGCTCGCAGGAATAGATCGAGACCGCGCCAAGGAGCTTTTCGTGCGCTACGAGCGGGACCGAAGCCATCGCCTTGTACGAGTTAACGAAGTCGAGCTCGTACGAGGCGAAGTCCTCCGCCGGTCCGGCGGTCGAGATCGACTCGAGCGTCTCGAGCGTCGTGCCGGTCGTTCCCTGGCCGACCCTCAGCTTCCGGTTCTTGAGCGCTTCGGAATTGACTCCTTCGGCGTGCTTGGCTATCGCGACAGACCCGGTCTCGTTGAGGAGATAGACGACACAGGTGTCCATAGGAAGCAGTTCGGAGATCTTCTTCGTGAACAGCGACAGCGTATTGTCGATGTTCAGAGATGTGCCGAACACGCGAGCGAGCTCGAACAAGGTGAACACCTCGCGGTTCGCCTTCTTGATCTGTTCCACATAGCCGCCTCTTTGTTCGTCCCCGCTCGCGGGCTTGAGCGGAGTGTCGTGGTCTTCGTCGTATGAAAGCCCCTTCGCGGCAATCTCTTCTTCAAACTTCCGAAGGTTCTTCAGAAATAGAGTGACCAGCTCCGGGTCGAACTGTGTTCCTGAGCTGTTCTTCAGCAAGGCGCGGGCGCCTTCGCGAGTAACTGCGGGCCTGTACGGACGCGTCACGCGAAGCGTGTCGTAGGCATCGGCGATCGCGAGAACGCGAGCCGTGAGAGGAATGTTGGCTCCCGCCAACCCGTCCGGGTAACCCTTCCCGTCCCAGCGCTCGTGGTGATGCATGACCGCCGGAGTGACGGGATAAGGAAAATCGATCTCGGAAATGATCGAGGCCCCGACCGAGGCGTGAGTCTTGACCTTTTCGAGTTCTGCGGGCGTCAGTTCGCCCGGTTTGTTGAGTATGTGATCGGGAACGGCTAGCTTGCCGATGTCGTGGAGCAGGGCGGCAGTGTTCAGCGCTTCAAGATCAGGCTTTTTAAGTCGGAGCTCTTCGCCCATCCTCACCGCGAAATGCTGTGTGCGGTTCACGTGCCCGCGTCCGATCTGGTCACGCGCGTCTACCGCCGTCGCGAGCGCCTCCACCGTCGAGATGTAAACGCGATTTGCCTCGTGGATCTCGTGGGTCTTTTTGTCGAGCATCAACTTCTGCGCTCGGAACGAGACGATGCCCAACATAGCGACGAGGAAAATGGCGAATCCCAGGACGAGGATCGGACCCTGAAGCTGAAACACGAAGATTGAGAAGAACGCGAGGATCAGCGCGAACGAGATAGCCGAACCCCAAAACATCTTGGAGAACAGGCTGTACAGATCTGGCTTCGCGAATTTCACGGATATCTTCTCCGGCACGACGGACGTGCGAATGTTCTGGAGGGATACTCTTGGGAGAGGATAGAGCCGTAGCGATACCGCCGATCTATCTGAGCCATCCCGTACACCGGCTCGCAGAGGATAAGTACAAGGCCCGTGCCAACGGCGTTCGGTCACGACAGGCCTGTAAATGCAGGGCTTTCAATGATTTCAGGAATTGTGGGTGATGCCGGGCGGGCGATGTGAACTGTCAGATTGAGGGGAATCGGTCAGATTGAATGAAATGCTGAGGGTCAACGGTAAGCGGAACCCCGAGCGTTAGCGAGTGGGGCTGAAGAACGGTTCCAGATTGCAGGTTCCAGGTTCCAAGTGAGAATCGGGGCGGAACCTCCAAGAGGAGGGCGAAGCCCGACTAAGGCCGACGGACAAAGCACGCCCCGTTTTGAGCAGCCCTCAGGGCTGCTAGAGGAGGGCGAAGCCCGACTCAACCCGACTGCCACCCGCGCCCCGTTTAGAGTAGCGCTTAGCGACGTATGGCGAACTTCAGTTTACGCCGCGCGAATGCGCAGAATCGCGATAAGCTGAAGCTTACCGTACACCCGTTCAGAGCAGCGCTTCGTGCCGAACAGGCCGCCTAAACCGGCGGCATGAAACCCGGGGCATTTCAGCTTGAATCAGCCGCCAAACTGTCTAACAAGCGGGGTTCAACTCTATACTTTCAGTCTTGCCAGAAATCTGTCAGCAACTTCGTGAGATGAAAACTCCGCCAGCAGTTCGATGAGACTGTCTGTGTCCTTTACATCTGCTTCTGAAAGTTTCCGCAAGAACTCCAGAAACCTTTCCTTGCTCAAATCTTCTTCCAGTTCATAGAGTTTCAACGCCCCCTTGACATACAAAACCAGCGGCGACTGTTGACGATTTTTTGAGCGGTCGAATCCATAAACGGGCGGCAGATTTTCATTGAGTTTCTTCTTCTTTTCCAGAATTTCGTTAAAGGCGTCGGCGCCTTTCAATTTTCTGACGGCGAGCATCGCGCTGAATTCGGCAAAACTCTCGTTGAGCCAGGCGTTTTGCTGGTCGGCGCCGATCCACCAGTAATGCGCGAGTTCATGAGCGATGGGAAAGAAGAATTGTTCGGCCCTTTCGACTTTCGGCAGAATAAAGTAACCCTTGCGAAAGTAACCGCCTTGCCCGGACGTTTCGGGAAAAGGACGAATGACGGCGGTCACTTCGCGCTGTGGGGATAGCTTGCCAAACGTCGAATTATAAAAAGACAACGTTCCTCTAATATTTTCCAGCAGCTCCGTCGCCACTTCTTCCGGCAGGTTTTTGGAAACTACCTCTAAATCGTAGCCATCCTGCGCATAGCGCTTGAACAAGAGGCGGTCGCTTAAAACAAGATCGATATCATAATCGGGGACTTTCGAATCGATAATCCAGTTCTTTCCTTGTTTCACCACCCGACCGTTGCCGGCCATCTGAAACTCAGGCATATCGGTTTTGACGGTAAGCTGATAACGAAAATCAAACTGCCCAATTTGGCGGTGGACAGGATACCAGAACCAATCAAGCCCCAGTTCCAGGAACCGAAATTCCCGGTGATACATCTCCGCGAGACTTCCGTCATACTCGATCTCGATCATAAGCCGCTCGCCCTTCTGCAATGGTTCCGCAAGCGGAATGATCAAAACCGGAAGCCGTTCCGATTCCCGGTCAAATTTGAACGACCGGCATCTTGCGCATTCAACCAGTTTCACATTAAAACTTTCGTTGAGATAAAACTTTACATGCGATTCCGGTTCGCCCGTCGCAACGTAATCGTATTTGAGCCGAGCAAAGATCTTCTCCTCCTGCAGATTGAGGTTGATCTCACCCGTGATCTTTCCGGTGTTTGCGTAATGGTTTAAAACAAAGACTGCGAGAACGGCAATAACGGCAAAACTTACTTTGTAGATCTTTTGCGGCATTAGATTGAAACCCTCCCCGCACACTATAGTTGCAACTTCCGGTTCCAGTGAAGGATTGAGGTCCCGTCAGCGATGCAGACGAACAACTGGAATTTGGAGACTTCCGATCAGCTCCCAGGGCCGTGCTGTTCTTTTCTATTGGCGACATGGGTCTGAAATCGGACTACCTGCGGCGTTGCCCCATGTTATGCTGTCCGTCGCCTTCGGCGACGACATTCTAGGACCGTAAACGCCGCCCGGGTCGCCTATCGACTACCGAAAGTGTTTGCCCTGCATTGAAGAACGAAGAGCTGTAAAAGACGGACTTCTGTAGTAAGGGCGGGCACAGGGCACGCCCCTACATTTTTCCTGACTTTTGACTCCTGACATCTGTCTCCTGTCTTCTGCTTCTTGTCTTCTGTCTCCTGTCTCCTGTTTTCTGACTTCTGACTCCTGACTTCTGTCTTCCTCTACGGCAGAAACTCTTCAGGAAGCGGATTGTCCGGCGTTTCCGCCTGCCAGTAAACCGTGACGACCCACCAGCGCTTTCCGTCGTTCAGAAGCTGGATACTGTTGATCCCCCGCAAGAAGGGCTGCACGTCCGATTCCTTGTTCCGGCCTTCGTAAGTGGAAAAGAGGTGGACGATATTTCCGAACTTCTCCGTTTTCCGCGCGACCTCTTTTTCGAAGAACCCGTTCTTCATCATGAACGGCTCTGAGAGCTTCACGTAATCCTCAGGCGTGAAGACGCCGGCTTTGTGAAGGCCCGAGGCCTGGTCCTTGTTCGTTGGAATAAGTCGCGCGCCTTCGATAAAGAGGTTCTTGAAGCGGTCCCAGTCCCTCTGGACTCCCGGGCCGCCGGAGATCGAATCGTAGAGCGCCGCAATGATCGAATCGACCGATGCTACGTCCTTCGAGTACGCTTCGGTTTTGCCTTCGTTCATATCGGTCGATCTCTGGGCATTTGCTTCGCCGGCTCCGATGAGCACGGCCGCCGCGCAAAATACGCAAGCGAGTATTCTTAGTTTCATCAATCCCTTCCTAAATAGGCTTTGGTTTCCGGCTTCAGCCAGAAGATTAATAAAGGCAAAGCCGCCGGCAGAAAGCAGCAGCTCGTGAGCCCGATCGCGATCATCACGATGCCGACTATCCAGTTGTACGACCGCCTTGGAAGCACGAGCGCGATGAAATAGGTGACTGCGAACACCGCTCCGAGCGTGCCGTATATGATCCCGGCCGCAACCGCAGTCTCCGGGTCGTCCATGTGAAGACTGGTGCCGGCATACACCAGCCAGATCCCCATAAGGACCAGCAACCCGTAAAGCGCGAACATTCCTCCGCAGTAAACCCTGTACCAAAAGAAGGTCTTTCTCCCGGTCTCATTGTCCCGGGGGATCCTTCCGCCGGGCGGCCTCGCGCCCGCCTGTGCCTGCTGAGCAAGGAATGTCTGCTCGATGGGAACAGACACCTGGGCCGTCGAAGGCAGACCAGTGAGCGCCGCTCCGCACCGGTGGCAGGTCTCGGCGCTAAGAAGATTGACCAGTTCACATTTGGGGCATCGGAGTCCGTTCATAGCGTCAGCCGGATCGCCGGCGGACCGGCGACGGTTTCACAACTTACCATTTCACCTCCAATCTTTTAACATTTAGCGTGATGGAAGAGAAACCTCATCTAACGGGTCTCACAAAAGAAGAGCTTGCGGAGTTCGTAAAGTCGCTTGGCGAGCCCTCATACCGTGCGGACCAGATCGTCCGCGGGATCAGGGGCCGCCGGGTTCGGGATTTCGGGGATCTTACCGACCTTCCGAAGGCGTTCCGGGAGACGCTTGCCGAAAAGGCGAAGATCTCATCGCTCAAGGTCCTTTCGAAATACATTTCCGAGGACGGAACGCGTCGGTACCTTATGGAAACAGAGGCGAGGAATCCGGTCGAGACGGTGTTCATCCCGACCGAGAACCGGGACACGATCTGTTTCTCTTCGCAGTCGGGCTGTGCTCTGAAATGCGATTTCTGCCTGACCGCACGGCTGGGGCTGCTTTCGAACCTTACCGCCGGAGAGATCGTCGAGCAGATCATCATCGTCCTGAACGATGTTTACGGCGAGGGGAACGAGACCCCGCACGGGACGAACCTTGTCGCGATGGGCGCCGGCGAGCCGTTCCTGAACTTCGACGAGCTCCTGAAGGCGGTCCGTATATTGTCGGAAGAGAACGGCCTGCACATCGTACCGAGGAGGATAACCGTCTCGACCGCCGGCATCGTGCCGAGGATCCTTGAGTTCGCCGGACTCGACACGCGGCCGAATCTCGCGGTATCGCTTTCGGCGCCGAACGACGAGCTGCGCGACAAGCTGATGCCGATCAACAGGAAGTGGAACATCGACGAGCTCCTGAGTGCCGCCAAAGCGTTCCAGAATACGCTCAGGCGCGGAGAGACATTCACTTTCGAGTACGTGCTTCTCGCCGGCGTCAACGATTCGCCCGAGATGGCAAGGGAACTCGCGAACCGTCTAAAGCGCCACGGTTTGCAGAAGGCAAAGGTGAACCTGATCGCGCACAACGCGGCGGACCCGCTTCCGTACGGGCCGCCTTCGGCGGAGAACGTCGCGAAATTCAAATCGATCCTTGAAAGCGAGGGGATTCCCGCGTACGTACGAACCCCGAGAGGACGCGACATTTTCGCCGCCTGCGGACAGCTCGCGGCGAAGAAGGAGGCGGCGTTCACCACCGCCTGAGGCGGCGCGATATGGAGATCCTAATAATCGGCGGCATCGTCGTGCTTATTATGGTGATCGTCTCGACCCGTATCAAACGGAGCGCCGCGCAGGCATTCGAGCCCGACGTGATCGAGACGGACGAGTTCTCGGTTGAAAAACCCGAGGGTTTTCTGCACCCGCTTCGCGAGCCTCCGGATTTCCCGTTCGAGGCGTACTCGAAGCTGTTCGGCGAACGCTCGACGCGGAACATATGGCGTGCGAGGGCCAGGCTGAGGATGAGCGGCGGCCTGAAGCTCGATGATATCGCTTCCGAAACCTCTGAATCCGAAGCGGTCACAAGTTCGGAGATCTCAGAAGGGACTCCCGGCGAACGCCTCGCCCGCATCGAAAGCCGGCGGACCGAAGACGAGACCGAGTACGTCGTCCGACGCAAGATCGTCGAATCCGGGGAGCGGGGGAAGACATACGAGCTTCGCGCGACTATGCTCGTCCCGTACGATGAGGAATACTCGGAGAGGATCGAGGCATTACTAGACTCGTTCAAGCTGAAATGAAAAAGCAATAAATATCGAACCGAAGATCGGACGTGGGCATCAGGGGAAGGAGCGGATCAGCTCCCGATCCGGAGAAATCAGAGACACAAGCAATTATGAAAAAGACGATAGCGATACTGATCGTGTTCGCGGCGGTGTTCGTCGCGGTTCAGCAAGCACAGGCTCAGACCGTCAGCCTAAGCGCCGGCAAAGGAGGCTTTGCGAAAGGCAAGACCACCCGCGCGAGCGTGGTGATGAACATACCCGGCGGCCTCCACGTGAATTCGAACCGGCCAAGGAGCGAGTACGCGATCCCGACCCACGTGACCGTTACGGCGGAAGGCGCCACGATTGGCGCGGTGTCCTATCCTCCGGGCAAGATGAAGAAGTTCAGCTTCTCCGAAACGCCGATCAGCATTTACGAGAACCAGGTCTCGTTCGGGTTCAACGTGACGGTCCCGAGCAATTTTTCGGGCCGGATGGTTAGACTGAAAGCTCAGGTCACATACCAGGCCTGCACCGACGAGGTTTGTTACCCGAAGAAAACGAAGACCGTCTATCTCAACGTGCGCGTGAGATAGACGGCCTTACAGTGAGCCGTTTAGCCGGTGCACTCGTGCGCCGGACAGCAAGCCGAATGATCCGTGAAAACCGGCAGGTGGTAACCGGACCCGCCCTTCATCTTCCTGAAGAGAACTCAATCCAAAGTAAACGAGGGCGGAACGAACTCGATGGCGACAATATTGCCGTCGAGTTTTTTCTCGCCTGTGCCCCGGAACGTGACAAGGGCCGGTGTATCGAGCGGGCCGAACCCACACCGGAACTCGATGCCGTTCGCGTCCGGCGTGTAGGTGATTATATGCAAAGTGACGTCCGGGTCGTTTCGAAGCCTTAGCGTGCGTCCGCCGGCGCCTATCACGTAGGTCGTGAACTTGCGGCCGCACTCGATCTTCATCAGCTTGCCGAGCACGCGGGACTCGCCCGCACCGGGCTTGCGGAGCGCGCGCTTCAGCGATTCCATCATCGACTCGCGGCGCAACTCGTCGAAATCGACCCTGTCTGTGGATTCACGTTCGTCATCGATGATGACAACCGGCCTGGTCGAGGCTATTTCTTCCGCAGTCTTCAGCCTGAAGAAGTCAGGAACGAAAGTCATAGATAAAAGCGTCCCTGCAGAACCGTCCCCGGCTGGCCGGTAAGTGAACACGGTCTTTATCGCGCTCAGATCGGCGTCGCATCCGACCTCGACGACGATCCCTTTCTCGTCCAGCGTAAGAAGCTGAAGGCTCGTGAAGTCCTCGCTGACGAGATCGAGGACGCCTTGATCGGTGTTGATCCGGTACTTCGGATTTCCGCCGTCGCAGACGATGCTTTCGAGCCTGCCCATCACCATCTTCTCGGAACGTTCGAGGTTTGGCAGTTCCATATGCAGGCGGTTGATCAGGTTCTCCAGGTTAACGCGTTCGACATCGGCCCCGGTGATCTCCGAACGCTTCAAAAGCACGGGCGAGCCCCTGCTTCCCGTCTGCGCGGTGGCGTTCTGTTTGATCCGTTCGAGATTTTCGCGGAACGAAGCCACTGTTGTGATGATCCGGCGGGCATCGGCCCTTATCTCCTCCGCTTCGGCCGTTCGCACGACGCGGTCGGCGAGCTTCTCAGCTTCAGAGTACTTTTCCTGACGAAGGTATATCTTCGCTTTCAGAATCTCGAACTCGGGATTTCCGGGCGAGACCCTCAGGCCTTTGTCGAGGTATTCTAGCCCGCCTTCGAGATCGTCTCCGTTGACCAGGTTGATGAATGCAAGAAGCTGGTAGCTGGGGCTGAAGTTCGGCTCGGCGTCTATCGCCGCCTTCAGTGCGATGCGCATCTTCGCGGCGGAAGCCTCCGGAATGACCGAGACGTAGCCGAATTCGTCCATTGATTCGCGGCTAAGCACATAAGCGTAGGTGTACTGCGCGACGTGATTCCGGCTGTTCATCGCGACCGCTTTCTCGAGGTACCGCTTCGCCTCGTCGAATTTGCGGTTCTTCATCAGGACCATTCCGTAGGCGGTGTTCGCGAGAGCGTGGTTCGGATCTGAAGCGAGGGCTTGCTTGAGGTACGTCGCTGCGTCTTCGTATTGGCGAGTGTGGTAGAGAAGGTCACCGAGATAAGCGTTCGTGTCGGTCTCCGATAGCGGCGAGACGCTCATCTCGGTCTCAAAATTGAGCTTCTGGTCGAACTCGACCCAGCGGACCTGGAACTTTCTCTGACGAACGTAATCCTCAAGCTCCTTCTCCATTGCGGAGTAGTCCATCCCGAACGCCTGCTTGAAGGCGGATTCCGGCTTCATATCGGATATCACAAGGGTGAGGAACTTGCTCAGGTTCTGGCTCTGACCGCCCTGGATCAGGTAGTGCATCAACGCCCACGCCTGCGCGTAGAAAATGCTGCGCGAATGAGATCCGTTGCGGTGCAGGGAGTAATTATCGACTTCGAAGAACTGGCTGAACGGTATCAGCTTGGAACGCTGGAGCCGGTACAGATGGCCCTCCTGGAGCCTTCCGAGAAAGACGCGCTGGTCATTCTCGATCTCGAACGTCTGGTAGTACTCCGCGAGGCCCTCGTTGAACCAGGGCGGCACCTGCGATTTTCCGAAATGCGTGTCGATCAGGAAGTGGACGTACTCGTGGAAGATCGTGCCGTAGATATCTTCCTTCGATCCGTCGGTCGAGAGTGTGATGTAGTTGACGTCTTCGCCGGGCTGGAAATAGCCGGCGATTCCCTTGTCCGGTTTGCCGTCGGCGGTTTTTGGCTTGAATGACGAGTAAGCCCTGTCGTTCTTGAAGACCACGACATTCGTGGGGATCGACGCCTCGACCTTCATCCTGGGAAAAAGGAGCCTGAACGCCTCGCGGAACTGCTCGAGCTTTTCGGCCGCGGCGCGTATGTCCTTTTCCTTGGCGTTCCCGATGATGAAGAAATTCTTGGACCTGACGCTTATCCATTCGTCGGCAGCGGCCGCACTCACGGCGAACGAAAGCAAGACGAGCAGAAGAAACGCGATCCTGAAAGGCTTTTGTTTAAGACTGCGGGTCATAGTTCTATCCCTTAAACAAGATTCTCCCGGCGGGGACTTCGATCTTACACCAACTAGGCCGGATCGTTAAGAAA
The DNA here is from genome assembly GCA_035513035.1 of Aridibacter sp. Classification (GTDB taxonomy): domain Bacteria; phylum Acidobacteriota; class Blastocatellia; order Pyrinomonadales; family Pyrinomonadaceae; genus Aridibacter. The sequence continues at coordinate 31,393 of DATKCW010000038.1, read as the reverse complement.
ATTGCTCACGATCGGCCGATGACGGACAAGAGTCGGCCGGTCCTTCCGTGAAGATTTTTCTCCTTTCGGTAAGAAAAGAATAGGTCGGTTCTTTCCATCGTGCAGTAAGGTGCGACCGAGACGGCTTCTTCGACCACCCCCGCGCCGGTCAGCTGATCTTTGTTGGCAAGATGCAGATCGACGAGCGCGTGTCCGCCGAACGTCGGCGAAAAGTATTTTCCACCTGTGGAAAACTCTTCGGCGAAGGCCTCGACGACCTCCGGGCCGACCTCGTAGTTTCGGCCGCAGGCGGCGGGCCCGATCGCCGCTACGAGGCGGGACGGATCGCTGCCGAACTCGTCGGTGAGTCTCGCAATCGCCTTTTCGGTAATCCTTTGCAGCGTTCCCCGCCATCCGGCGTGGACCGCGGCGAACGCTCCCGTTTCGGGATCTCCGATCAACACGGGGACGCAGTCGGCGGTTTTTACGCCAACCAATAGATCTTCGAGATCCGAAACGATGGCGTCGGCGCGGTATTCGGTGGCGCCGGGCTCCTCTTCATTCCTCACGGATTTGACCGTGTCGCCGTGGACCTGCGAGACGGTCGAGATCGCGTAGCCGTTTTCGAAGAAACGGAGGAAACGGCGACGGTTCTCTTCGATGTTCTCGTCGGTGTCCTCCCCGTAGCCGGCAAGGTTCAGGTCGTCTTTCGGAAACGGGGACACGCCTCCAAGGCGCGTTGAGAACCCGTTGACGAATCCGGCCGCCTCCAGATGTCTTGAAACAAGGAGTTTCAGTTCGGCATTTTCTTTCCAGTAGAAGTGGTCCATTGACTGGGGTCTGTCGGGTCTATCGGGTCTGACGGGTCTGGACTGTCATCTGAGGGCGAACGTAGAAATTTGCTGCTTCGCAATTTCGCAAATGAGGTTTAAAGACCAAAATCACCAAAAGCGTAAAGCTTGGTGGACCCGAAAGACTCGATAGACTCGATCGACCCGATAGACTCGCGCACACGCGTTCTAGTATTCTCTTCCCGTGATCGTTTCCATCGGCACCGACATAATCGAAGTTTACCGCATACGCGAGACCATCGAAAGAACTCCCAGGTTTCTCGAGAGGGTCTATACCGAGGCCGAACGCGAGTACTGCGAAGCCAAGGGCGCCGCCGCAGCGCAGTCGTACGCGGCGCGGTTCGCTGCGAAGGAAGCTTTCCTCAAAGCTCTGAAGACCGGATGGCGGGGCAAGATCACCTGGCACAACATCGAGGTGAAGATCGATGAATACGGCGCCCCTTCGATCGAGGTAACAGGCGAGGCATTGGAGATCCTCGCGAGGATGGGAGCGACGCGGGTCCACGTCTCTCTGTCGCACACCCACGAACACGCGACGGCGCAGGTGGTGCTGGAGAAGTGAGCGGTGAGCTGTGCTGGTAGCCCACCCTAACGGTCAGGCTACCAGCACAGCTCACTGCACACAGTCCTGCGCACATGTGCGCAGGCTAAACGGTTTCTCTATTCACGACTTACGATTTACGATTCACTATCCGCCTCACTGATCATTCTCAGAAGCGGGGACCATCACGGCCGAAGGGAACGTGTCCGGCGATGTGTGAAGATGGAGCACCTTCCATTCGCCATCGATCCTCTTGAAAACGAGAGTCATTCTTCCCGATGACTGCTCCAGTTTGCCCTCGAATTCCTGCGTCTGTTTCCACTTGCACGAGACATAAGCAGATGTCGGGCTAAGGATCTCGATCCGAACGCCGGTCGTCTCGAGCGAGGTATTCGAGCGTTTCTCGTACGAGGACTTACGGTTCTCGTACATCTGATGCCAGCCGATCGTAGCCGTCCCGTTGTAGTTGAAGAACAGCGTCCGGTCGTCCTTGTGATAAACGCTCATCACCTTCTCAACGTCGGCCTGTCTGATCCCTTCGATAAGACGCTCGAACGCCTTTCCAACCTCGGCCTCCCTCTCCCTGGCGAGCGCCAGGGCCCTTTCAGCGGACGTCTGGGAGAGCCCAGAAACGGCAGATGTTAGAATAATGAGAAAAGCGGCTGTAAAATACTTGATCATCGCGTGTGAACCTCTTTGCTTGCGAGTGAATTGAGAATGGTCGCGGGAGAGAACTATGAGTATCGCATATCAGTGCCCGTCGTGTCTCAGGCCACTATATTACGAACGCGGCGATTCGACATTTCAAAACTGCCACCACTGCCAGGGCAAAATAATGGTGCCCTCCGACGCCGTGAATCAGGCAGAAATGATCGCCGCCGACCCGACCGAATTCACCTTGAAAGAACAAAGGGACCTGAGGCTCGCCGAGATCGAAAAGGAGCTTCAGGCGGGGAACAAGATCCAGGCGATCGCGATGTTCCGGGAGACTTTCGGGACGGGTCTCGCCGAGGCGAAAGACGCCGTCGAGGCGATGCAGTTCGGAAGAAAGCCCGACATGTCACGATCGGCTCTCCAGCAGAATTATCAGGCCCTGCAGGAACAGCAGCCGCAGTCGATCTATCCCGACACGCAGGCACAGGCGCAGAATCCCGGGAGATTTGCATTGGTGATCCTCGCCGCGCTGATCGCGCTCGGGATCGCGATCTTCATGATGGTTGTGGCGGAATGAGCTGTTTAGCCGGCGCACTTGTGCGCCGGAAAGTGAGCAGTGAGCGGTAAGCTGTGAGCAGAACGGCCGTATGAGGCGCCAGTCAGGCTTCCGACCTCAGTCCTCAGTCCTCAATCCTTTCTTCTCAGTCCTGAGTCCACGCCCTACCGAACCTTTGGATAACCCCCGTCGGCCCGTCAACGAAACCCGTAACCTAAGTCGTGCGCGGCCCAGACTAGGATCAGCGCCCCACCAAGTCCCAATAGCAGGTTCAATACCGTACCGGTAGCCGGAAAAAGCTTGCGCCTGTTCGTGAAGAGGCCGCCGATGCCGAGCCCCGCTCCTACGAGGTGAGCGAATGGTGCGAGGACCGAAAGAATCGCCGCGTGGATAACGAGAAAGTGCCCGGGCTCGCCTCCCCTTCTGCCGTGCGAAAGCATTACGGCATAAAGCAATATCAGCAATAGAGAATATGCTCCCGCTATCGTCACGGACGCGATACCGAGTCTTGAATGCCCGAATGCGCTCATTCCCCTTCTGGTAGCAGGATCGGCTTCCCGCTAACCGCTTACGGCTCGGATCAAGCTGAAGCTTGAACTCCGAACGTGTTTGCTTGACCCGCTCACTGCTTACCGCTTCCTGCTCACTGCTCACTCTTCGAAGCGATCCACTCGTCAACATTCCTCTCAAGAATGTCCAGAGGCACGGCGCCCGAGAGCAGCACGACATCGTGGAACTCCTTGATGTCGAAATCGTCCCCCAGCTCGCGCGTGGCCTTTGCCCGCAGTTCCTTTATCTTCAGCTCTCCGATCTTGTACGCGAGCGCCTGTCCGGGCCAGGCAATGTACCGGTCGATCTCGTTCACGATGTCCTGCTCGGTCTTAGCGGCGTTGTCCATAAAGAAGTCGATCGCCCGTTGCCGGTCCCACTTGTAGAAGTGAATGCCTGTGTCCACGACCAGACGGACCGCGCGCCACATCTCGTAAGTGAGCTGGCCAAACTTATCGAGCGGGTCCCCGTACAGCCCCATTTCCTCGCCGAGCGATTCGCTGTACAAGCCCCAGCCTTCTGTGAATGCGGTATAGCCGCCGTACTTCCTGAAGTTAGGAACCTCGCCCAGTTCCTGCTGCAGCGCGATCTGAAGGTGGTGTCCGGGAACCGCCTCGTGGATCGAAAGCGCCATCATCTCCCACTTCGGGCGGGTTTCCGGCTTGTACAGATTCACGTAGTAATAGCCCGCACGCGAACCGTCAGCTGCGGGGGAGTTGTAATAGGCGGTCGTCGTGTCGGGGGCGATCGCGTCGGGGATCGGGGTCACGCCGTAGGGCATTCTCGGCAGTGTGCGGAAGACCTTAACGATCTCCGGATCGATCTTCTTTGAGATCGCGCGGTAGCCGTCAAGCAATTCCTCGGGCGTTTTGTAGAAGTACTTCTCGTCCGTCCGTAGGTGTTCGAAGAACTTTTTCAGATCGCCATCGAATCCGACCTGCGCCCTGATCTTCTCCATCTCGGCGCGGATCCGCTTCACTTCCGAAAGACCCTTATTGTGGATCTCCTCCGGCGTCATGTCCGTGGTGGTGAACTGCCGCGCGAGGAACGCGTAGTACTCGCCGCCCTGTGGATGCTGCCAGATCCCGGCCTCCGGAAAACACGCGGGAAGATATTCTTCGACGAAGAACTTCTTGAATTCCCTGTACTGCGGGATGACGTTCTTGACGATCGCTTCCGCGGCGGCTTTCGACAGCCTCGTCCGGTCGGCTTCCGGGATCGATTCGTGGAACTCCTTGAACGGCCTGTAGAACGGACTGTCCTCCGGATTCCCGACGATCTGGACATCGACCTGGCCGGGCACTCGCTCGAGGACCTTCCGGGCAAGGACGCTCTTGTCCTTCATACCGACCCGCATCAGCGCGATCGTATTCTGCATCTGCGCGGGAAACGAATTGAGCCTGGCGATCCAGTCCTCGTAATCCTTGACCGAGGTGAACCTGAGGATCCTCGTGATCCCGTCCGCGTTCTGGATCCCGCCTCGCTGGTTCAAAGGCACAAGGTAACCTTTGTACTTAAAACCCTCGATGTTGCCTTCAAGGTCTTTTAAGTACAGGTCGTAGTTAAGCTTGTCCGAATCGGAGAGTTTCGAACGGTCGATCGACTTCAGCCTCCGCATTGCCTCGATGTCGTCACGGTGCCGCCGCTCGACCGCCGCGAGCGAATTGTCGCTCCAGCGGTCGTTGTAGCGCTTGTCTCCGAGGAACGAGGCGAATGTCGGGCTTTCTTTCAGCCTCTGTTCCCAGCGTTCGTTGAAAAAGTCGTAAAGTTCGCGGGTCGCTTCGTTGTCGAGCGAGCGCGCTGTCTGTGCGACAACCGGGGTCGCCAGCAAAGCTAAGGTGAGAACGATCGTCGAAAGGCGCATCCTTTGTGTCTCCTGCTTTTTTGATATCGGGCAACAGGATACACAAATCAACGCCGTCTAAAAAGTTCCGGGTTCCAGGTTCGAAGTTCCAGGTTCCAGGTTTCAGGTTTCAAGAATGTTCGGTTTAGCTTGCGCACTTGTGCGCGAGAACGTGAGTCGGTTTAATGTCGGACCGTGTCAGAAGCCCGACCATCAGGGAGGGCTACGCTTGGGAAGTGACATACATTGCCAACCGAATTACTGGCCAACACATTACCCTATAGAATCTTTTCGCTGCTTGGTTCGATTAGAGCACGCTGACCAATTGTCCTCTACTGGCTTGAATTCTGAGGTAAGATAAACGAAATGAAGAAGGTTCTTGCATTCACGGCGTTTTTCGTTTGCTTTGTCGTTTCGGTCGTCGCGGTTTATTGGAAACCGATCATGTCCGTTATGAGAGGTCCTAAACCAGGCGCCATCTTTCAGCAAAAACTCGTGGAAAGCGGTAAGACGAGAGTTCGGGTCCTTGCGCTACGGGAAGAGGGAGGATTTATGCCCGCATTAAACGGCGCGTATTACAAATTCGAAGTCTCGGCCGAAAGTTCTGTCAAATGGAAAGAGGTAATGACCGCACGACACGACGATCCAATTCCTATTCCTGAGAATTGGGTTGGAATAGGCGGTCCGAACTCGATCGTAATCTTCATGAACTACGAATACGCTGTTTCATTAGACGGCGGTGAAACCTGGAAGAGGCACTCTCTGTGGGATACCTACCCGAAGGGCGATGAGTGTCTTTACAACTGTATCAGAACAATGGAGATACGCCCTGACGGGAAAGGAACCGCAGTACTCGATTTGGTCTCGGGCCTGGACGATCAGGTTACTCACATTGAAACAACGGACTTTGGCGGACATTGGACTGATGCTTCACGGCATCAATGACAACCACGAGCGGCCCGCCTTGGCTACCCTCGGTATGCCGGTAGGGTCGACTGTATGACATACTCCTCCCTGACGGTCGAGCTACCGACACTCAGTCCTCAGTCATTTTCTCTCAGTCCTGAACCTACGCCCTCCCTGACGCTCGGGCTACCAACACACCGTACGGCTCGTTGTCTCGCGCACAAGTGCGCAAGCTAAACGATTCACACTTGGAACCGGAACCCGGGACCTGGGACCTGGAACCTGCAACCCGGAACGCGGAACTTGGAACCTGGAACTAATTTATCTCGCGTCGAGCTCGTACTCTCTCAGCCTTCGATACAAAGTCGAGGGCGAGATACCGAGCAGCTCCGCGGTCTTGCCTCGGTGCCAGCCCGTCTTCTCAAGTGCGTGGAGTATCTGCTGGCGCTCGATGTCCTTGAGGCTGGTGGGTGATGCGTTATGAAAACCGTTTGTCGAATTTCCGGAAGGCTCGCCGTAACTGAAGGACACCTTGGGCTCCGCCCGCTCGTACACGACCTCCGGGGCGAGCTCGCGCCGCGTGATCCTTCCGTTGTCGCAAAGAAGCACCGCCCGCTCGAGACAGTTTCGAAGCTGCCTCACGTTGCCGTTCCATTTATACGAAACAAGCGAATCGATCGCCTCCGGAGCAAGGTCCGGGGGATTCTGTCCGGAGATCTGTGTCAGCAGATGCCTCGCCAGAGGCTCTATGTCCTCGCGGCGCTCGCGAAGCGGCGGAATGTTGATCTCGAACGAGTTGATCCTGTAGAGCAGGTCCGAACGGAAGATGCCTTCCTCGACCGCCTGCCTTGAACTGCGGTTCGTCGCGGCGACGAGGCGCACATCGACCTCGACCTTTTTCACGCCGCCGACCCGGAAGAACGTGCGCGTCTCGAGCGCCCTCAGAAGTTTAGACTGTAGAGCGGGCGGCATCTCCATAACCTCGTCGAGGAACAGCGTCCCGCCGTCGGCGATCTCGAACAGCCCGAGCTTTCGCTTTGCCGCTCCGGAAAACGCGCCTTCCTCGTGCCCGAAGAGCTCGGATTCCAGAAGCGTGTCCTGAAGCGCGGCACAGTTCAGATCGATGAACGTGTTTTCGGACCGTTCGCTAAGGCGGTGAATGGACTGCGCGATCAGTTCCTTTCCGGTTCCCGACTCGCCGGCGATCAGCACGGAAGTGTCGGACGGAGCGACACGCTGAACCAGCCTCAGGATCTCTTTCATCTGAGGCGATTCGGCGACGATTTCGGGCATCGAGCTGCTCGTCCGCTCGATCTGCGCTTTCATCCGTTGGTTGTCGGTCTTGAGCTCGTGCTTCTCGGCCGCCTGCGAGACCAGCATCGTCAGCTCGTTGATCCGGTAAGGTTTCGTCAGGTAGTCGTAAGCGCCGAGCTTCATCGCCTCGATCGCGGTTTCGACCGTGGCTTGTCCCGTCAGCATTATCACTTCCGGAGGGTCGGGCAGATTCTCGCTGAGCCTTCGAAGCAGAGCCATGCCGTCGAGCTTCGGCATATTGATGTCGCTCAGCATCACGTCGAAGTCCCGGTCCTCGAGAAACTCCCACGCCTCTTCGCCGTTCATCGCGACCTCGACCTCGTGGCCGATGCGCGCAAGCTCTTTTTGTACCACGAGCCTTAGGTTCTTTTCGTCGTCAACTACAAGGATCCTTGCCATATTGTGTCGTTTCTATCGGTGAATGGAAAGATTAGGGTGGGTTGTGAATGAGGTCATCCGGAAAGCGGCAGGTATATCGAAAAGGTGGTACCCTTTCCGGGGTTTGACCGGACATTCAGCCGACCGCCGTGATCCGTGATGATCCCGTAGCAGACCGAGAGGCCCAGGCCGGTGCCCTTTCCGACCTCTTTGGTCGTGAAGAAGGGTTCGAAGATTCTCGACACGTCCTCGGTCTTTATCCCTATGCCGGTGTCCCGGACCTCGATCAGAAGCCGTTTGCCGTCGGCATTCGCTCGGAACGTGAGTTTGCCGCCGTCCGGCATCGCGTCGATCGCGTTAGTGGCTAGCGCGATGATCGCCTGCTGGATCTGGCCTTCGTCGGCCTTGACGGCCGGAAGGGAATCTTCGACCTCGATCACTATCTCGATGTTGTCACCCCGCTTCTGATGTGAAACGAGATTGGCCGATGAGCGGATCACCTCGCCGAGATCGACCTCATTGCGGTTCCCCGTGCGGACGCGGCTGAAATCAAGCAGCCCGTTGGTTATCGATTTGCAGCGGAACGCCTCGCTGTGGATCAGCCCCAGGTACTCGCGCAGGTCCTCGACATCGGAAGAGGTCCCGAAGACGCCTTCATCAACCCTCGACTCGAGGGCCTCTGCGCAGGCGGAGATCGTTGCCAGAGGGTTGTTGATCTCGTGAACCACGCCGGCGGCGAGGCGGCCGACGGCGGCGAGCTTTTCGGCGCGCCCTACGGCGTGGATCGCCTCGACGCGCATCGTGATGTCCTCGCCGACGGTGATCACGTGCGAGATCTCGCCGTTCTCGTCGCGCATAGGGACCTTGCTCACAAGCCAGTGCCGCGTCACCCCTTCGTTGTCGGTGGTCTGCTGTTCGATCCGCTCGATCTTGCCGGTATTGAAGGCGCGATCGAACTCGCGGCTCAGCGTGCCCCTGGGATACTTTGCGAGGACCTCGAACACGTTCCGGCCGATAACCTCGTCGCGGGGCATTCCCTGAATGCCTATCTCGCGATGGCGGTTCCACATCACGATCTTGTAATCGCGGTCGATGACATAAAGCGAGACCGGAAGCGTGTCGAGTACGGCTTCGGTGAACTTGCGGTGCTCTTCTTTCGCCTCGATGATTGAGCTGTTTATCGTCGCCTCGTAATGCGAGGTAAGGTTGATGCTCATCGCAGCCATCTGCGTGGCGGCATCGATCAGCTGGCGGACTTCCCTTGTGCAATCTTCCGCATCCCGGAACCCGACGATGACCGCGCCTTTTACCTCACCCTCGATGTGGATCGGAGCGACGTATTCGGCGGTATGGTCTCCTCCGTCGATGAAGAACTTCTCGGGATTGTCGTTGCTGACGGACACCTGCGGAGGGAGCAGGGACAGCCACCTGCGGAAGCGGTCGCGCTTGAACGCGGATTCCTTACTTTTCGCGTCTCTCCCTGAAACACTGCACACTAGGCCGATGTGCGCGAGGTTAACGGCGACGGCGGACGCCGAAGCCCCGACGCCGGTCCTGATCGACTCAGAGACGACGTTCGCAACCTTCTTGGGATGGACCGTGAAGAGAAGGCTTCTGCCAAGTTCCGAGATGAACCTCATTCCCGAAGAAGGATTCTGCATCGGTCCCGCGGCAAGGGCGCTCTTCGTCCCTTTTGTGGAATTCTCTTTAGAAAGCATTTTGTACTGATTGTTGGTGCGACAAACCGAGGGGAGCGTTCGTCATCGGAGACGCGCGAGGCAGGGTTAACATCTTCTATGGAGCGCGTTTACTCCTCCTTAAGATTAAAAACATTTTTGTGCATTTTGTCAATGTGTTAAACAGTCGACGGTCTGCCATTGACACGCTTACGCGCATTTCGGAGAATCGACCTGTCAGAAGTGTCTCAAGGGATGTTAAAGCTAACCCGTTCAATCTTTTACACGCTGATCGCGGCCGTGATCGTGCTGGTCGCGTTTTCGGCGGCGCCCGCTCAGCAGGTCGTGGACAAGACGGTCGCGACCGTCAGCGATGGTGTCCGGACGGAGCTGATCACGTATTCCGACCTTCGGTGGCAGTTGGCGCTCGTCCCCGGCATATCACTCACTCCTCCCTCTTCGGAAGACCTGAACCGGGCACTTCAGCTTGTGATACGCCAGCGCCTGATCGCGATCGAAGCGGAGAGGCTGCCGCGCGGTATCGAACCGACGGAAGAAGAGATAAGGAACGAGATCGAGATCACGCTGAGGTCGTTTCCCTCGACCGCGGATTTCATCGAAAGGCTTAATACGGTTGGGTTTAAGTCGGTCGACGATCCGAACTTCAAGGACCTGATCGCCCAAAGGATCGCTATCGAAAAGTACGTGGACTTCCGGTTCCGTTCGTTTGTCGTGATCACTCCCGAACAGGAGCTCAGGTACTACCGCGAGATCTACACGCCGGAGTTCCGACAGTTGAATCCCGACCGCATCCTGCCTTCATTTGACGAGGCCAGGGAAGAGATCAACGCGATACTTACAAGGGAGCAGGTAGCGGAGGACATCGAACGGTTCATCGACAACGCTGAGTCACGTGCCGAGATAGTGATCCTCAATCAGGTCTGACCGGAAGCGGCTCCCTCTCCGCCTTCCTTCAAAAGCATTTCCCTTGCGTTTTCAAGGCTTTCGAGGTGCTCGGCAGTCATCACCGGATACTTCAGGTTCATAGACTCAAGCGCGTCCGCGACGGCTTCCGATACGGCGAGCCTTGTGAACCACTTGTTGTCCGCGGGCAGGACATACCACGGCGCGTCTTCGGTTGAAGTGTTCCTGATCGCTTCCGTGTAAGCGTGCATATACTTGTCCCAGAAGCCGCGTTCCCTTGCATCGGCGGACGAGAACTTCCAGTTCTTTTCGGGAGTGTCGATCCGGGAAAGAAAGCGGTTCTTCTGTTCCTCTCTTGAGACATTCAGGAAAAACTTGATCACCTTTGTGCCGTTCTCGGAAACGTGTCTTTCGAAGCCGCGAATCTGACGAAAGCGGTTGTTCCAAATATCCGGGTCGCGCTTGACCGATTCGGGAACTCGCTTCGATTCGAGTATCGCCGGATGCACCCGCACGATCAGAACGTCCTCATAATACGAGCGGTTGAAGATGCCGATCCGCCCTCGTTCCGGGAGAGCCTTCGAGCAGCGCCATAGGTAGTCGTGGTCTATCTCCTCCTCAGACGGTCTCTTGAAGGAATAAACCTGCGTGCCCTGCGGGTTAAGCCCGCTCATAACCTTCTTGATGGCGCTGTCCTTTCCGGCGGCGTCCATCGCCTGGAAAATGATCAGAAGCGACCGCGTGTTGTCGGCATAAAGCACGCCCTGGAGATCCCTCAGGCGCTTCACGTTCGTCTTTGTGTCGCGCTTTGCCGCCTCATGGTCCGTGTAGCCGCCCGTGAATGCCGGATCGTGTTCCGCAAGGTCGAAACCGGTTCCTTCGGTGATCTTGAATCTTGTAAGGTCCATTTGCGTATTCTGCAACATCTTTCTCGTGAGTTAAAACGCTGCGCGTGAGTAAAGTTCTGCTTGGCAAAAGCTCCGGGCGGGATGTTACATTGAAATATCCCGGAGCGGCATCGACATCTTGGTCTTATGAACATAGGAATCACGGTCTATCCAACGTACGGCGGAAGCGGAATCGTGGGCTCGGAGCTCGGCGCAGAACTCGCCGAGCGCGGGCACAACGTCCACTTCATCTCTTCCACTTTGCCTTCGAGGCTGACGGAGCTCAGCGAGCGGATCCATTTCCACGAGGTGGAGATGATGACCTATCCTCTGTTCGAGCATCAGCCGTACAGCCTCGCTCTGGCGACGAAAATGGCGACCGTCGCGCGCGCCGAACGGCTCGACCTTCTGCACGTGCATTACGCGATACCGCATTCGATCAGCGCGATTCTCGCCCGCGAGTCGATAAAAGCGAAGCGATATCTTCCGGTCATCACTACCCTTCACGGCACTGACATCACCCTGGTGGGCGCAGACCGCTCGTATCTTCCGATCACGAAGTACGGGCTCCAGCAGTCGGACGGCGTCACGGCGGTCTCGAAGTTCCTGAAGAAAGCGACGATCGAGACCTTCGATTTCGACGAGGTCGAGGTGATCCCGAATTTCATCTGTCCGAACCATTACAAAAGAGACCCGAGCTCGCCTTTGAGGAAAGAGCTGGCGGATGAAGACGAGACGCTGCTTGCGCACGTTTCGAACTTCCGGACCGTGAAGCGCCCTGTAGACTGCGTGGAGATACTCGGCAAGGTCCTCGACAAAGGAGCGAAAGCGAGGCTCGTGATGGTCGGCGACGGCCCTCAGCGTTCGGCGTGCGAATACAGGGCGGAGCAGTTAGGGATCAAACAATACATCACTTTTGCTGGCAAGAAGGCGAACATCTCGGATTACCTCGCAGTGTCGGACATCTTCCTTCTGCCTTCCGAGCTTGAATCGTTCGGACTTGCTGCGCTAGAGGCGCTGGCCTGCGAGGTGCCCGTGATCGCTTCGCGCGTAGGCGGGATCCCGGAAGTGGTGACTGACAACGAGACAGGGTTCCTCAGCAACATCGGCGACATCGAGAAGATGAGCGAAGACACACTGAAGCTTATCCGAAGTGAAGATCTGAGGGAGGCGTTCGGAAAAGCGGGCCGCGAGAGCGCGGTGACCCGATACAGCGCCATCGAGATCATCCCGCAATACATAAACTTCTATGAAAAGGTCCTCGGAGCCAGAACAGCAAGCGCCTCAGAGCGTTCCTGACGAGAAACCGAACGAATGGTGGTACCGCGTGTACGCCTTCGTCGTGGCGTTCACCGTGGCAGTGATCGCGCTTCTCGGCACGTTCACCTGGTACTTTTCCCGCTGAGTCCCTTGTTGAACTTCCGTTTGATCGAATGGCCGATGTCGCGACAGGAATAAGCGTGCTAGACCGAACTTCCATCAGAGCATTTTTCGGAAGACTCGCCCTTGTGTTTGTTCTCTTGGGTGTGGGTAGTCCCGTGATCTACGGTCAGCAAGTCACGACTGACTTCTCCGGCAAATGGAAACTGGATACCTCGGAGACCGAATTGGACACGGATCACGGGATCGAATCGATAACACTGAAGATTGAGCAGTCGGAATCGGAACTGATTATCGAGAAGAAGATCTCCTGGGCGTCCGAGAAAGATAGGGAAAGTGCTTTGAAATTGAACCGTTTAATACCGAATGTTCACACGGAAGGCATTTTGCATCTCACCCTGGACTGGAAGAGACGGTTCTCCCGCCATTCTTCCGGGGCCTCCGTATTACATCGGGCTAAGATTGACGATTCAGCCAGGCTGATAATCCTTGAGAAACTCGTGCGGGACCAAACGCTTTCTCCAGTTCTTTCCGCCCTTCGCAGCCGTGAGGCTACGGAGATCTGGACGCTTTCTTCTGACAAGAAGCGGATCACGGTCGAGCGAAGACCGAAGTTGAACAGCTCGAAAACTCTCAGCGTCATGTACTACGACCGTTTGTAAGTCTGTCTACGAACCCGATCGGGCATCGCATCGTTTCGAACATGTACTCCCTTGCATTTCTTTGCAGTACTCCCCCGGCCGTGGGGCTATGATCTCGCTCTTATCGCGAGATAACTTCTTACGGAGATGTTTACAATGAACAAAAGGATATTCGCCTGCGCGGCGCTTGCCGTGCTTGCCGCGGTCTCGTTCGCGGCCGCTCAGAACAAGACGCCCGATTACTCGGGCAAGTGGAAGCTTGATATGTCGAAGAGCGAGCTCGGCGAGCGATCGATGCTCGAGTCGATGGATATGACTGTCGAACAGACCGCGGACACGCTTTCGGTCGAACGGACCCCGAAATTCGCCCGCGGCGGCGAGGGAGTGGGCGGATTGGCCGGGGGAAATTTGGGCGGCGGAAAGATGACGTACGATCTTTCCGGAAAGGAAACGAAGAGCGAAGGCGCGATGGGCGGCGAGGTCGCTCTGACTGCTGAGGTCGGTAAAGAGGGAGGATTGATCCTTCTGCAGAAGCGAAACCTGGACACACAAATGGGATCGTTCTCGATCAAAACGCTGGAATTGTGGAAACTCTCGGCCGACGGCAAGACGCTCACGGTCCTGAGTTCGACGGAAACACCGCGAGGGAACCGCAGCCAGAAGATGGTGTTCAGCAGACAATGAACATTTGTCAATGGTCAACGACCAATGAACAGCGATCATGTTTCAGGGATCATGTATCAGGGGTCACATTCCAAGAAGCATGAATCGGGAATCGGGAATCGCAGAGCATTGGCAAATAATCTCTGAGCCTCGATATATGGTCTCTGATCCCTGAAACATGATCCAGCCGCGCTTCGCACGGCTTCGGCAGCGCGAAGCGCTGCTCTAAACGGTCCCGAATATTGATGGCAGGTGGGGCGGGGACAAGCCCCGCCCTTACATATCGCCAAACTCCGTCAACTCGGCGAATTCGGCTAACCTGGAGGACTCGACAGACGCGATAGACTCGCGAAATCGTCTTTCGCTCCGCTCAATGCGGGCAAGTTGCCCGCGCTCCAATCATTCCGCGCCGACTCGACAGACTCGACAGACGCGACAGACCCGATAGACGGATCCGACTCGACAGACCCTCCGCCCGCCCGTAGAATTTAAGCGTTACCGATGAAGAAGCCAATCAACATAGTCGGCGGAGGCCTTGCCGGCGCCGAGGCAGCGTGGCAGGCCGCCGAAGCAGGCGCCGGTGTCCGCCTTTTCGAGATGCGCCCCGTGGTTCAAACTCCCGCTCACAGAACCGACAAGCTTGCCGAGATAGTCTGCTCGAATTCGTTCAAAACCGACGAGCCTGGTTCCGCGCCTTATCTTCTGAAGGAAGAACTCAGGCGAGGAGGTTCATTGATAATGGAAGCCGCCGATTCGAACCGCGTTCCGGCCGGAGCCGCGCTCGCCGTTGACCGGATCGAATTCTCGGAAAGGATCACCGAGCGTATCGAGGCTCATCCGAAGATCGAGATCGTCCGCGAAGAATTTGCGAAACTGCCGGATGACGAGATAACCGTCATCTGCACGGGGCCTCTTACCAGCAGCGCGCTGACCGACGAGATCATACGCCTCACAGGCGACGATCAGCTTTATTTCTACGACGCCATCGCGCCTATCGTCTCCGCCGATTCGATCGATATGTCGGTCGCTTTCAAAGCTGCGAGATACGGAAAGGGCGGCGACGATTACATAAACTGCCCGTTCACGAAGGAGCAGTACGAGACGTTTTACAACGATCTGGCCAATGCCAAGTCGGTACCTCTAAAGCGCTTCGAGGAAACGCGCTGGTTCGAGGCCTGCCTGCCTCTCGAAGAGACCGCGAGGCGCGGAGTGGACACGCTGCGATTCGCGTGCATGAAGCCGAGAGGCCTGCCGGATCCGAAGACCGGAAGGGAACCGTACGCCGCCGTACAGCTGAGGCAGGAGAACCAGATGGCCGACGCCTGGTCGCTTGTCGGGTTCCAGAATCACCTGCGCTATCCCGAACAGAAACGGATCATCCGCCTGATCCCGGGGCTCGCGAACGCGGAAATACTTCAGTACGGACAGATCCACAGGAACACGTTCATCAATTCACCGAAACTGCTCAATGAGTCGCTTCAGGTCGAGAAACAGCCGAACCTTTTCTTCGCCGGCCAGATCACGGGTGTGGAGGGCTACCTGGAATCGGTCGGGACCGGATGGCTCGCCGGCATCAACGCCGCGAGGCTCGCGGAGGGAATGGGCCTGTTGGAAGCTCCGTCGAAGTCAGCGATCGGTTCGCTCTGCAGGTACGTCGCGACCGCGGAAACCAAGAACTTCCAGCCGGTGAACATCACCTTCGGCGTTCTCGAACCCCTCCCGGAAGAGCTCAGACGAAAACACAGGAACAAGCGCGAGAGGCACGCCATCCAGGTCGGACTGGCCCTTGAAGAATGGGACCGCTGGATGGAAGAGACCTTTTCGATGGCCGGCGCTACCGGAGCCTAATAAGCGGCCGTCAACGAACAAGCATGGCAATATCGAACCAGGAATTCAGGAACGCGCTCGCAACGTTCGCGAGCGGGGTGACGGTCGTGACGGCGGCAACTCCCGATGGAAAGCTCTACGGGCTAACCGTTTCGGCATTCTGCTCGGTCTCGCTCGAGCCGCCGCTTGTCCTTGTCTGCATCGAGAAGACCGCGCGATGCCACGACGCTTTCAAGGTAGCCGAAAGGCTTGTCGTGAACGTTCTGGCGGAGGAGCAAAGGCAAGTTTCGGAGCGGTTCGCGACACAATTGGAAGACAAGTTCGAGGGTATGGACTATTCGCTCAACGAGAACGGGACGCCCGTTATTGAAGGCGCGGCAACCGTTTTGGAATGTGCCGTGCGGGAATCTTGCGAAGGCGGCGACCACACGATCTTCATCCTTGAGGTCGTAAATACGCAGGTCACGGGCAAAAGGCCTCTGCTTTACTTCGCAGGCATTTATCGAACGCTGGGCGCGTGACCACCGTAAGAAGGCGAGGAAACTCAAAACGTAAACAGAAACTAAGGAGCAGACGATGGATTTTTATTTCTTGCTATTCTCGCTATTTTTTCCGCGTATCGTGATGCTCGTCTTCCTCGCGCTCGAGCGGTTCCCCGCGAATCAGGTGCCCCTTTGGGGAGACATTCTTCTGGGAGTTCTTTTCCCGAGGATCCTTATACTGATCTACATCTATCAGAACATGGGTTACGAGAACTTATGGTTCGTGGCTCATCTCGCGGCACTGTTCCTGACCTATTTCGGCGGGGGCCGAAGCAGCCACAGGCGCTACCGCAGGAGGAGAGAAGAATAGGAGAAACGGTAAAAAGCGGTTTGTCCCGAGATCGGAGGTGTGTGATAGCGAAACTCCGGAACGTTAGCCTTTAGGACAAGTCCCGCAGGGACGGTGATATGTTAGCCCCGGACAAGCCGAAGGCGCAGTCCGGGGCTTGGCGTTTCTTCGGGATCTTGAGCGGAATCGCGGCGGGATATTCACTCCGGCCTAGGAGGCCGCTCTTTCTCCGGAAGCACGGCGAACACATCATCGTACGAGACATATCCGTCCTTGATCACCGTGTCAACAAGATTGCTTTTGTCCACCACGACAACTTCCAACAAAATGGCGGGGACCTGAGCATTGATCGCTTCGTTGGTGAAGGGCTCGGTGTCGGGCTTTTCTCCCTTCGCAAGCTTAACCGCGGCCTCGACGGCTCCCATCGCAAGCGGTTTGATCGGCTTGTAGATGGTCATCGTCTGGTCGCCTTTGGCTATCCTCTGAAGCGCCGCCTTTTCGGCGTCCTGGCCTGTAACCAGCACCTTGCCGGTCAGGTTGTTCTTCTGAAGCGCCGCCACGACGCCGCTCGCGGTGCCGTCGTTCGAAGCGATCACTGCGTCGATATTGTCGGCATTCTGAGTGAGCGCGTTCTCGACTATCTTAAGCGCCTCGTCGGCCTTCCAGTCGGTGGCGTGCTGATCCGCGACGATCTTGATGTCACCTCGCTCGACATACGGCTTCAAGACCTCGTTCTGCTCTTTCTTCATTATCATCGCGTTGTTGTCGGTCGAGGCGCCGTAAACAAGGACGTAGTTGCCTTTCGGAACCTTCTCCACGGCATATTCGGTCATTCTTCGGCCGATCACAGGGACCTGGTGAGAGATGTACAGATCGATCTTGTCGGAGTTGATCAGGCGGTCGTAGCTTATGACCGGGACACCCTGCGCCTTGGCCTTCTCGACCATCGAAGCGGCCTGGGTAGCGTCGTGAGGCGCGATCACCAGCACATCGACTCCCTGAGTGAGAAGATTGTCGACGTCGTTCGCCTGCTTCTGAGCGTTGGCATTCGCCACAGTGACGACACACTCCACCCCAAGCTTCTTGCAGTGGTCCTCAAATTCCTTCCTGTCCTTCGTCCAGCGCTCCTCCTTGAGCGTGGCCATCGAAAATCCGATCTTTATCTTCCCGTCGTCCCTTGCCGCGGCGCCGTCGGCCGCCTGGTCCGGAGGAGACGTGACGCATCCCGAAAAGGAGGCAAGAGCGGCCGCGAGAATGAGCAAAATGGTCCTGAACGATCTCATAGGTGAAACTCCTGGTATTGTGTATTCCGCCCGGCACTTTCCCGGACCTTGTGGCGATAGCCAATTCTATTGCTTTTGCGGCCCTTCCTCAATCGCGCCGGCCGCCTTCAAATTCGCATTCGCGATTAGCGCGTCAATTCGATCTGTGAAATGATTGCGCCCAAAAAAGGAGGCTGCGCTGATGACTGACGGACCGAAAAGCCCGAGGATCTACTCACTCGACGTATTTCGAGGCGCAACGATCGCGGGGATGATCCTGGTCAACAACCCGGGCTCCTGGGAGGCCATATACGGACCCCTTCAGCACGCGCCTTGGCACGGCCTGACCCCCACCGACCTCATCTTTCCTTTCTTCCTGTTCATCGTCGGCGTGTCGATCTCGATAGCCCTCGGGAAAAGAGCCGAATCAGCAGACAAGAAGGACGTTTACAAGAAGATCGTCCGCCGGTTCCTGGTCATCTTCGTTTTCGGACTCTTCCTGAACGCATTCCCCTTCTTCGATCTCGAGCACCTGCGCATCCCGGGCGTCCTTCAGAGGATCGCCGTTTGTTATCTAGTCGCCTCGCTGATATTCCTGCACACCGGATGGAAACAGCAGGGAGCCGTCGCCGTCGGCCTTCTGATCCTTTACTGGGCATCTCTATACATCTTTCAGGTGCCCGGATGCGACGTGACAACCATCGACGACAAGGCCTGCAATGTCGCCGCTTACCTCGACCGGCTGATCCTCGGTGAGAGCCATATATGGTCGCTTGGAAAGGTCTATGATCCCGAAGGCATCCTCAGCACCGTGCCCGCTATCGCGACGACCCTGTCCGGCGTGCTTACAGGGACGTGGCTAAGATCTGTGCGGGGCGAGTATGAAAAAGCGGCCGGGATGTTTTTCGCCGGCTCGATCCTTCTCGTGCTGGGCTGGATCTGGAGCTTCTGGTTCCCTCTGAACAAGAGTCTCTGGACAAGTTCCTATGTTCTTTACACTTCCGGTCTCGCACTATCTTTCCTTGGCTGCTGTTACTGGATCTGCGATATCAAGGACTTCAAAAAATGGGCGAAGCCCTTCGAGATCCTAGGGGTCAACGCTATCTTTCTGTATATGGGTGCCGAACTGCTGGCTAGGACGCTTACTTCAATCAACGCATCAGGCACAGGACCTGACGGAACGACTTTGAAAGAAGCGATCTACGCACATCTGTTCGAGCCCTTCTTTGCTCCCGCAAACGCTTCCCTTTTGTTCGCGTTGACTTTCGTTCTTCTTTGGCTCGGCGCCCTGGCGATCCTTTATCGCAAGAAGATCTTCATCAAGATCTGAAGCGTGTGGCTACGGTAAGGATCAGGTCACCGGAACAGACGCGAATTTATCCGCGAGAACGAGGCTCAGCGCGCCCATCAATGTCGGATATGAACCGAGCGTTGAAGGCATTATGTTGACCTTCGGATACCGCTGGCAGATCGCCCTTTCAGCGGACTTGTTTATCTCTTCCGCGACGACCGGCCAGGCGCGGACGATGTCGCCCACTACGATCGTTACCTCGGGCGAAAGGCCCTGGATCACATTGGCGATACCTAGTCCGATGTACTTCGCGGTTTCTTTCAGCGCCTTTGTCGCTTGTTCGTCTCCTTCCAGCGCAAGGTTCACGACGTCCGGGAAGCCTATCTTCTTGTCAATATCGCCATTCATCAAGTCCCTGTAGCGGGCCATGCACGCCCTCTCGGAGGCGAATGCCTCCCAGCAGTAGTCGTTTCCGGCGGAACACCTGCTCGGAGCCCCTGTCCCGATGGTCATATGTCCGAATTCGCCGGCCACGCCGCCCTTTCCCCTGTAGATCTGTCCATCGAACACGACGCCCGTACCGATACCTTCGTGGATCAGCACCGCGACGAAATGGCGAACATTGCTGATCTCCGGACGCCCCAGCCATAGTTCGGCGAACGCGGCGGCATTCGTGTCGTTCTCGATGCGCACCGGAAGCCCGGTCGCGTCGACCAGCTTGTCGGCAATGTCGGGCTCGTGCCAGTCGAGATGCGGGATCACGAGCAGCCTTCCATCCCACGATTCCACAAGACCTGGAACGCTGAGACCGATCCCCTCGATCGTATTGTCGCTTTTAGCTATCAGCTCTTTTGAGACCCTTATGATCCGCTTCAGTGTTTTCGAGGAGTCTCGGCTGGTCGGGAAATTCTGCTGGTCCAGCAGCCGCCCGCCCAGGTCGCACACGCCGACCGAGGTGGACTTCTTTCCGAGATCGATCCCCAGGGCGACGGGATTCGCCGTCTTGAGCGTGAGCAGCCTGGGAGGCCTTCCTCCGGAAGACTCTCCGTAGATCTCCTGTACCAGACCGAGCTCGGCGAGTTCATCGACGATCAAAGAAACGGTTGATCGCTGAAGCGCGGTCACCCGCGCAATGTCCGCTCGCGAGATCGGCCCCTCCTCCCGAATGTAATTCAGCACAATTTGACGATTGATGTCCCGGATCGTATTCGATCTGGCAACGTTCGTCTTCCTTAGATCTATTCGTCTGATCATCAGACTCACCGTTTACGCCGCAATGCGGCATTCGCTGTTCAAGAACGCGGCAATCAAAATGCTTCCGCAAAGGAGGATACGCCGATCCTGTTTTCAAGCTCCCTGCACGGCATACCGTCGCCGCGGGTAAACACCACCTCCTTGCATCAGCATCCCGCCATCCCGTCCGGCGCACCGTCAATCAGCCTTAACGACGACATACTCCCTGCCCTTGTAGAAGCGCAGTTCGCCGTTGACGACCGTCAACATAAGAGGCCGCGGTCGTTTCAGGTCTGTATCTTTCTTGGTGCTCGCGACGGCGGACGCTTTTCCGGTGGAGCTTCTGAATTTCACCGTTCCGTTCTTCAGGAACCCGAACGCGTATGAGCCCTTCGCAAGCCGGACTCCGCCGACCCTGACCGCAAGGCCGGTTATGAAGAATCCCTCGTATTCCTTCGCGGCATCGGTCGAATATCCGGAATTGTCCACGAGCCCGACGGCAACATGGCGATTACGCCCGAAGGACGCCGCGCTTGAATTCCGCATCTGCGTGCCGGCGCTTTCGCCCTCGAATTTGAAACTGGTCGGGATCAACGGTTTCGCTTCGCTTCGCTCGAGCACTCTGACACTCTGCGCCGCCGTGGTCGAGGCGGTGACCGCAACCAAAATGGCAACGGAAGCCAATGCCGCCAACTTTCCTGCAAAACTTAGTTTGGTACTCATAACTGTCTACTCCTTAAAATAATTGCCTGTTCCTCGTCTCGCGAACTCCTTGCTCGATGGACAGACGGACGCGGTTCGCTATCATCGCCCATTGCCGTCAAGAATCCTGTGGTTGATACTGGCGTACGCAATCAACCTCTATCAACTTCACTTCATAAACGCATCGGTCATCGACATTGCCTTCAACGATTTCGCGAGCTGTTCCTCAGTCACATCTCCTTCGGGCTTGAACAGTACAAAATGAAGACTTCCGGGCGTCAGATTGAAAAAATTATTTGAGAACCTTCCCTTGATACCTGCGGCAGTAAGCATCACCGCACGGGCCACTTTTTTTGTCGAGATCTGAATGCCAATTCCGTCGTCGGCCTCAACGTGAACCTTCGCAGAAAGCCCCGGATCAGAAAAATTCATATCCTTGAAAGGCAGCGGAAAATATTCATTTTGCGAGATCACCTCGCCGCCGTTCGCGAGTTTCACGGAAAACATCACGTCATTCTTGTTTCTTCCACCCAGTGCCTCTTCCAAGCCGATGCTCAGATATACCTTGCTTTTCAGTCCCTCCGCTTCGATCTCTTTCTCCGTGGAGAACACCTTCTCGCCATCCAGAGAATAGGTCGTCAATGTAAGCATTCCCCTTGTGGGATTCGGATCGTCCGAAACCACGTAGATCCTTAACTCATCGCCCTCGACGGTCGGCGAAACCAAGACCTTCTCGAAAAAGTCCTGGGCATAATAGTGAAGAGCCTTCCAGCGGCCGAAATAGTCGGTGCTCGACCATGACGCGACGGGCCAGGTGTCGTTCAACTGCCAGTAAAGAGCGCCCATGTTCCTGGGCATTATCCTGCGCAGATGCTCCGTTCCGAGCTTGATCCCCTCCGCCTGAAGCACCTGGCTGACGTAAAGGAAAGACTCGAAGTCCTTAGGCTCCTCAAACTCGCGAAGCATGTACTCGCGGATCAGCTGGTTCCCGCGCGGATGCCTCTGGTGCGCCAGCATCACCGGCGTTTCAATACTCTTCCGGTCTTCTTCGGTGGTATAAGCGCGGACGGTATCGATCGGCGGAAAGGCCTGAAAGCCGTACTCGCTCATAAAGCGAGGGAACTGTTTTTCGTACTCCGAGAAGGGCAGTTCGGCGTGCCAGACGGCCCAGTAATGCACATCGCCGCTTTTCTGCGAGTCCGCGTCGTCCTCAAGGTCGGAACTCGGCGAGCTCGACCAGTACTCACGGGTCGGATCGTATTCCTCGACGACTTCCGGCAGGAGCCTAAGGAAGATCTTCTTGTAATTCTCCCAGAGCACATCCGGAAGGCGTTCTTTCCAGCCCCAGTGCTGCCAGGCGGTCTCGGACTCGTTGTTTCCGCACCAAAGCACGATGCTAGGGTGGTTCCGGAGCCTTTTGACATTGTCGATCGCCTCGCCGCGAACGTTATCCAGAAACCCCTTGTCCCCGGGATACATCGACACGCCGAACATGAAGTCCTGCCAGACCATAAGTCCCAGCTCGTCGGCTATCTCGTAAAAGACGTCCTCCTCGTAGATCCCGCCGCCCCAGACGCGGACCATATTCATGTTCGCGTCCCGGAACGATTCGAGCAAATGTCGGTATCTCTTTTCCGTGACCCGCGTGTTGAAACTGTCGGCCGGGATCCAGTTTCCGCCCTTTGCAAATACGGGAATTCCGTTTATCACGAACTCGAAGCTCTTGCCCCACTGGTCGATCTTCTGGCGAAGTTCGACCGACCGGAGGCCGGTCCGCACGGTCTCTTCATCCAGGGGGCCGGATTCGCCGCTAAGCGAGGCCTTGAACGTGTACATCGGCTGATCTCCTAGCCCCGCCGGGTACCACAGATCCGGTTTGTCGATCGAGAATGTGATCCTTACCTTGTTCGTGCCGCTCCGCAGATCGAATGCATCTCCTCCGGTCCAGTCGCCCCGGCCGATAACCACCTTGTACTTGCCGGCTTTATCGACCTCGACCTCGACCTCCGCGGTAATATCCGCACGCTCTGCGGTTACCTTGTCCTGACTTATGAACACGCTCTCGATCCTCGCCTCGTTCCACGTCCGAAGCTTCACCGGCCTCCAGATCCCGCTTGTCACGAACCGGGGCCCCCAGTCCCAGCCGAAGTGATACGGCGCCTTTCGCGTATAAGGGCTCGTGACCTCGCCCTGGTCGTTCGGCGCGGGGATCTGGTAATCGAGCTTGCTCATCAAAGGCAGGATCTCGTTGATCGGAGAGCGGAACCTTATATGAAGCGTGTTCGCCCCCTCTTTCAGTTTTCCCTTCACGTCGGTCTGCCAGGTCCGGAACATGTTGTCCGTGCTGACTAGCGGAGCGCCGTTAAGCGAGACGTCGGCATACGTGTCGAGTCCTTCAAAGACCAGTTCGAGCCTCTGCTTCGAAAGCTGTTCGCGCGACACGTCGAAGGTCGTCCGGTATTCCCAGTCGGTTTTTCCTATCCACTGAAGGTCCTTCTCATTGTCGCGGTAGAAAGGATCCTCGATCAAGCCGTTTTTCAGAAGGTCGGTATGAACACAGCCCGGGACCTCGGCCCGGTGCCACACATCTTTCCCGACCTGGCGGAATTGCCATCCGTCAGAGATCTCCGTCTCGAAGACCGAACGGGAAACCGATCTCGCGTGCGCCGAAAGGGAGACCGCCGACAGGATCAGCGCAGTGATGATCAGCCTACTGATCTTTGTCTTTTCTTTCAGAAGCATTTCCTTGCGTGACCCTCACGTAATCGATCAGCATCGTTTGAGGAAAGACGGTGGTCTCGTCCGGGCTCCCCGGCCAGTTCCCGCCGACCGCGACATTGAGGATTATGAAGAAATCGTGATCGAACACCCACTGAGCGCCGGCGGGGAGATTCGCCGGAGTGATCGTGTTGAAAAGCTCGCCGTCGACGAACCATTCGATCTTGTTCTCCGACCATTCGACGGCAAAGACGTGGAAATCATCGGCGTAGGGCACCTTGCCGGGGAGGTTTCCCCCGATGCCGTTCGCGCCGGAATAGCCGGGCCCGTGGACCGTTCCGTGGACGATGTTCGGCTCGCGGCCTATGTTCTCCATAATGTCGATCTCGCCGCAGGCCGGCCATCCGACCTTGTCGATGTTCCCGCCGAGAAGCCAGAAAGCGGGCCATATCCCCTGTCCGCGCGGGATCTTGATCCGGGCCTCGAAGCGACCGTAAGCAGCTTCGAATTTTCCTTTGGTCTTGATGCGGGCCGAAGTGTACTTACAGGGGCCGTACCAGCAGTTCAGTTCAAGAGGCGGCGTTTCCTTGATCGCCCTCATCACGAGCGAGCCTTTTCCGTCGTGAAATACGTTCTCCTTCGAATTCCGGTAGTACTGGAATTCATTGTTGCCCCATCCGTGCCCGCCTTCCTCGAGGACCCACTTGGAACTGTCCACGGGCCAGTCCATCACCTCGTTGAACTCATCCTGGAAGACGTACTTCTGGGCGATGGCGTTCGAAACGCCAAGAGTCAGCAGGATCAGGATCGCGATCATCCTCTTCATAATTATTGAGGTTCCTTTTCGGCGGCCGCGGCCTCGACCAGCCGCTTCAGATCGTCGATGAAAACAAATTCGACCCCGCCCTTCGGTTCAGCAAGTTCGTCGATCTTCCTGAGAGTGTCCTCTTTCCAGCCCGACGGCGGCCCGGCTTCGCCTTGGTAATATGCGACGGCCTGCCTTCCAATCTCTGTAAGCGACTCAAGAGCCGATGGAAGCTCGCGGATCTCGAGCAGTGAAGGCCTGCCTTCAATCACGAGCGGCGCCCCTTCGGCAACTGACTCCCACATATAGAATTCAACCTTTAACGCGTTTTCCGGGTTTGGGACTTTTCGTCCGGCCAGCAAGTCTGAAACGTACGCAGCAAATCGTCTTCGCACGGAGGCTTCTGGAGTAGTCGCATCAATAAAGCCGGTCAATGGATCGAGCATCGTCTGCGGACGGACCTGGTACCGTCGATAACCTTTCACAGGCTCAACAAGATCGACGAGAATGTCCAGATCTCCGATATGGTCCGATCCCACCAGCCTTCGAAGCATCATCGCCTGGTTTTTCTTGTGAGTAAGGCCAAGATTCTCGAGCCTCCTGGACATCACCTCCAGCCGCCGGTACATATCGTCAACGTCCCTCACATTCTGCGGGGACCAGAGCCTCTCGGCGATCGCCGCGGTGCGGGGCCATATCCTTGAATCGATCGTCTCGGGCGAAACCCACTCGCTCCACATCGTCGCCTCGCCTCCGAGCACGCGCTTCTTTTCATCGGCGGTCAACGTGCTGTCCGCGGGAATCGGATCCACCAAGTAATGTTCGGACGCCGGATGGATCAGGTCTATGTAGTACCCGTTCGAGAGCACGCCGAAATATCCCTGCCTGGCGGCCTCGGCGAGCGCCTCCTGTCCGCGCCACGAGTGAATGACGACATCTTTCGGAAGGTCGGGCTGAAAGATCTCGTCCCAGCCCATCATTACTTTGTTGTTCTTTTTCAGTATCTCGAGGACGCGCTTGTTGAAATATGTCTGGAGCTCGTGGTTGTCCTTGATCCCTCGCTCCTTCATGAACGCCTGGATCTCTTCGTTCGCGTCCCACTGCTTGCCCTCGTTCTCGTCCCCGCCGATGTGCATATATTCGTCCGGGAAGATCCCGGCCATCTCGGTCAGGAACTTGTCGAGGAATTCGTAAGTACCTTCCTTTATTGGATTTAAGGTCGGATCAAAGATGCCCGGATCGCGTTCGATCTCGTACGGGCCGGGAGCGGAGCCGAGTTCCGGGTACCCGACCAGCCAGCTCGTCGCGTGCCCCGGCATGTCGAACTCGGGGACGACGCGTATACCTCGCTGCGCCGCGTAATCGACGATCTCGCGCATCTCCTCGTGCGTGTAGAAGTCGCCGTCGGAACCGAGTCCGTGAAGTTTCGGGAACGTCTTGCTTTCGGGTCGGAAGCCCTGGTCCTCGGTCAGGTGCCAGTGAAGGACATTCATCTTCGCGGCGGCCATCGCGTCGATGTTCCGTTTCAGGACGTGCATCGGCTGGAAATGCCTGGCGACATCGATCAGGAGTCCCCTCCAAGGGAACCTGGGCTTGTCGCGGATCTCGACGCCGGGAAGGTAGAACCCTTCGGAATCCCTCCGCACCAGCTGCAGAAATGTCTCGAGGCCGCGAAGAATCCCTGTGGAGGTCGGCGCTTTCAGAACCGCTCTCTCTGAGGTCACGTCGAGCAAATACGACTCGTCCTCGCCGAGCCTCGGCGGCATCGCTCCTGCCCTTTCGGTCTCGATTACGAGGAAGGCGCCTTCGACGGGACCGGAACTGTTACTCGTGAGACCGAGCACCGTCTTCCTTTGGAGCCGCCCGATCGTTCGCTGCGCCGCCGCCCTCAAACGCTCGTCTGCGAAGTTCGCGAACGCGATGCGGAAATCTCTTGAAACGGGAAGGCGCACATTCCTGCGAAACTCTATCGATTCCGGAACGGGCATCAGGTCGTGTGAAATGACCGAATCGGCTCCCGCCGCCTGCGCCGAAGCCGGAGGCGCGCCGCTTCCGAAAGCGAACGCAACGAAAAGCGCGATCAGGGTGATGTTCTTCATCGCTGTATCAGTCGGCCATATCGAGAGCCGCCGAGTATTTCTTCAACGCCTCGGCGAAACACGGGACGGGCTTTCGCCCTTCCTTGTCCAGAAAATTGAATCCCGCGAACCACTCCCACCAGGCGGAAGGTATCCTGTATTTCCCAATCGCCGCGTAAACCGCCTCGGCGTGCCGGCAGCGGTCTTCATAGTTCGAAAACGTGCTCAGCGATCCGAATTCCCCGAGGAAGATCGGCACCTTGTGCTTGTCCGCCCACGCCCTTGCCTCTTTCATATGCGAGTCGATCACCGCCGCGTTCGCGTCCTCTCCATAGCTCCTGAGCTGTTGTTCGACCCAGGTTCCTTTCGCTTTTTCCGGCGCGGCGAGTTTCGTCCCAGGTTCGCCGGGAAAGGGAATGTTCCGCAGATCGGAAATGCCGGGTGCGACCCAGGTCGCGCCTTTGTGAGTGAACATGAACGGGTGGTAATAGTGAAAGGTATAGATCAGGTTCGAATCGTCGAAAGGCCGGGACGCGATCATCGCGTCGCGCGAGTTCCAGTCGTGGTAGCCGACGATCAGGGTGTGTTCCGGCGCGACCTTCCGGACAACCTTTATCAGCGCCTCCGCCTGCGCCCGCCAGACTTCAGACTCGATGTTCTTCGGCTCATTCCGGAGCTCGAAAATCACGCGTTCCGGATCCCTGTCCCGGTACCGCTCCGCGATCCGGGTCCAGAGCGCGACCATTCTTACCGTAGAAACTGCGACCGGGAAGCTTTCGTCGAGCTCCGGATGATGATGGTCGATGATGACAGTCAGACCCGCTTCGAGCGCCCATTCTACGAGCTGGTCGGCGTGCCTCGGAAGATCTTCGGACTCCCAGTCGTAGGGCGGCTCCATAGACGCCCACGCGCTGAAGTTCACCGGCAGGCGGACCGTAGTGAATCCCGCCCGGCGAATGTCTATAAGCCTCTGCTTCGCGGCCTCGAACTCCTCGCGGTTGACGAAATCAGCGAAGTGCTTTTCTTTGGTGCCGTTCCAAAAGTTCTCGAGGAACGAAAGGTTCATCCCCGGCCCCATACGCTCCGCGCGTTCCTTCGCCGTGTCCTTTGCGTGAACGGAAAGGGCGAGAAGAGCCAAGATCAATAAAAGCGCCGGGCCTTTTTTCATTCCGTTTGTCGGGCCTTAACAGGCCCGCCGCCTCATTTGAGCGTGAAACTCTTTTCGAGTCCTCCGACCAGGACCAGGAACTCGCCCGGCTCGATGACGGGCTTACCGTCGGTGCCGAAGAACGAAAGGTCTTCGGGCTCGATCGAGAACTTCACGGTTTTGCTTTCGCCGGGCCTGAGGTTCACTTTCGCAAACCTCTTGACGCGCTTTCCGGCGGGCGAAAGGCTCGCGACGACATCGCGCACGTACAGGATCACCGTCTCCTTACCCTGCCGGCTCCCTGTATTCCTGACGGTGACCGAAACGTCCAGGCCGTACGACTTCGAGATATCGCTCCTGCTGAGAGTCAGCCCGCTGTATTCGAAAGTCGTGTAGCTAAGGCCGTGTCCGAACTGGAACTGGGGCTCGAACGGCGAGTTGCCGAACGGCGTTTCCTCGACCTCGAACAGCTTGTGATCGTAGTTAAGGTGGCTGTTCGGCGTGCGAGGATACGTAAAAGGGAACTTGCCGTCCGGATTGTAATCCCCGAACAGCACGTCCGCAATCGCGTCGCCGCCTTCGTCTCCCGGATTCATCGCGACAAGGATCGCAGCCACGTTCTCGGCGAATCTGCTTATGATCCTCGGCCGGCCCTGGATCATCACCGCGATCACGGGCCTTCCGGTCGCGATCAAAGCCTCCGCGAGTTTCAACTGCGGTTCGGGAAGCGTAAGGTCCGTGATGTTGCCCGGTGTTTCGGTGTAAGACCCTTCGCCAAGGCACAGCACGACCACATCGCTGTTCCTCGCCGCAGCGACGGACGCGGGAATGTCGATCTCGCGGTCGATCATCGTCGGCGAAACGTTCGACGGGATGTTCGTGTCTCTTACGATCTCTGTTCCCGGAACATAAGTGACGTTCGACGCGCCGATCTTCTTCTCGATCGCCTCGCGGACCGTGTTCTTCTCCTGCTTGTAAAGTGAAGGCTCGGATCCCTGCCAGACCCACGTCCAGCCGTTATTGAGCGAGATCAGCGAATCCGCCGTGGGCCCCGTCACAAGCACCTTGCGGTTCTTTGCCAACGGGAGGGCGTTGTCGGCGTTCTTGGCGAGGATCACAGATTCGTGAGCGGCATCGAGTGCTGCCCGAGCGTACTCGGCCTTGCCGAAGTTCTCTACAAGCGAGCTGTCCGGGCCCGGGTTCTCGAACAGCCCGAGTTCGAACTTGACCCTGAGGATTCGTGCCACGGCCTCGTCGATCCGCCACATCGGCACCCTGCCTTCCTTGACCAGCTCTATCAGGACATCGGCAAAGCTGTAATCGCTCGGGACCATGCTCATATCGATCCCGGCCATCACGGACCGGCGCGTCGCTTCTTTCTCGTCCTTCGCTATCTTCCAGAACGTGACCAGCTTCTTGATGTCCTCCCAGTCAGAGACAACGAAGCCGTCGAATCCATACTCGTCCCGCAAGACCTCGGTGAGAAGGTGCTTGTTCACGTGGCCCGGAACACCGTTCACCTCCGCCGAATTGACCATTATCGTCCGCGCGCCTGCATCGACTGCGGCTTCGAAAGGCGGAAGGAAATACTCCCGCATGTAATTTTCGGGTATCCAGGCGGGTGTCCGGTCACGGCCGTTGAGAGGGAAACTGTACCCGACATAGTGCTTCAGGCTGGATGCGACGTGCTTTCCTGAGCTTACGTCCCGGCCTTCGAGGCCCCTAACGAACGCCACTCCCATCACTGACGCCAGATAAGGATCTTCGCCGAAGGTCTCCCAGAACCGCGGCCAAAGGGGCTGGCGTCCGACATCGAGCACCGGCGAGAAGCTCCAGGGGATCCCAGCGGCGCGTGTCTCCATCGCCGTGATCTCGGCGGCGTCCTGCATCAACTGCGGATTCCAGGTTGCCGCCATCCCTATTTGCTGAGGAAAGAGCGTCGCCTCGCGGACGTAGTTGGCCCCGTGAATGGAATCGATGCCGTAGATGACGGGGATCTTCAAACGTGTCCGTCCCGCTGCGCGCTGGATTGCGCCGATTATCTCGTGCCATCGTTCGACCGGAAGCGCGTGATTGCTGACGTTCAGGATCGATCCGACGCCGTATTTGACGATCGCCTTTTCAAGCTTTTCTTCGTCGATCCTGATCTCCGAATCCTGGCCTTCGGCGATCATTCCAAGCTGAAGCTGGGTCATCTGGCCGACCTTCTCTTCGAGGGTCATAAGGCTCAGCAGGTCCTTGATCCTGGCGGTATGATCGGGAAGCGTCGGACGCTTCCCGGCCGTCCCCAGGTACTCGTCGCTGGTTACGGCATCCTGAGCCCGCACAGAGCCGGAAACGGCTAAAACAACTGCACTTTGTTGTAAGAGTACACAAAAGATCGAAAGCAGAGCGAAATGGACTTTTGAGAAAGGTTTTGTCCTCATCGGGCGAAGATTTTCCTATTTAGACTGGGATTGGATAGTGGATGCCGCAATTCTATTCCAAAGCCCCAAATACTGCAAGATTGTTTCCGGATCGATATGAACCACTGTTTCAAAAAGTTAGCTGATTTTCGCGAATCCCCGGATTTGCGGTATTTTCTTTCATATCCGTAAGATCGACCGGAGAGGAGTCGGGATGAAAAGAGTACTTGCCGCAGTGATGCTCGCGCTCTTCGTCACCGCATTCTTCCGGACCGCCTATGGGCAGGATCCGGGGACTTTTGCAGTGTTTGAAGACAAAGACAAGCTGGAGAAGATCGTTCCCGCGAGTTTCTTTTTCGAGGGCCTGAGCGGAAGGAAGCTGCTTACACTTTCAATACAAGGGACGAGACGATCAAAGGCCCGGGCCTCGTAAGACGACAGTTCAGGAGGACGGGATCAGGCGTTCGGCTCATTTAAGAGCCAATTCTCTGTAGCACGCGAGTGATCCCGCGTTCCCGGCTCCGTTAGGAGCCAGATGTCTGTAGTCGCGCAGCGACGACCTGCCTTTAGCCGTGGGCAAGCGCGTCAGCGCGCAGCCCACGGGACAAGTCGCATCATCCACGCATCGCGTAGCGATTGCGTGATCCGGACCGGCACCGTCCGGATCATTCCTGGAACTTTGAACCTGGAACTTGGAACTGCCGCCGCCCCCTCGCTGACATTCGGGGTTCCGAATGGCGCTCCGGATTCCGATCGGTGCCGCCGCTAAAGCGGCTCAAAATGGTGGAGGGAATCGCCTTTCCCCGGTCTAAAGACCGGGGCTAGGATACGGTCGTCCCTACGGGACTCGGCACTGATCGATGCGCTGTTGAGTATATGGAGCGTGGGAATCGGTTCTCCTTAAGTCTCTGCGCTCTCTGTGTGCTCTGCGGTTTGATCCTGCTTTTCTCGTCGCTTGCGCTCCGGGTTCCGATTCCTCAGCACTCATTTTCGCTTCGCTCACTGCACGCGGGACGCGTGCGTTCCGTTATGCCCGTCGCTTGCGCTCCGGGTCCGACTCAGTCCTCAGTCCTTTCGTCTCAGTCCTCTTGGCAGCCCGCGCTTACGCTTGGACTTCGGACACGCTCCACCCACGGCTTAAGGCAGGTCGTCGTTGCACGACTCTTCATTGATCAATGGTCAAGGGTCATGACTAGTTAAATCAGAAATCTTGGGTCATGACTAGTTAAATCAGAAATCTTTGACAATTTTCAAGAGTATCGGGTACAGGTTCTGTTTTCTGTAATTGAACCTAAACTCACACTCTTTCAGGTGCAAGTAGAAAGTCTCAGTCCGCATGCCCCGGAACTTTG
>DATKCW010000037.1:0-12573 GCA_035513035.1 Aridibacter sp. | reverse complement strand
CTGAGGACTGAGGACTGAGGACTGAGGACTGAGGACTGAGGACTGAGGACTGAGGACTGAGGACTGAGGACTGAGGACTGAGGACTGAGGACTGAGGACTGAGGACTGAGGACTGAGGACTGAGGGAGATTCGCCGCGGCTCGGTCGCATGTCAAGTTCTTCTCTCAGTCCTCAGTCCTTTCCTCTCAGTCCTTCTCAGTCCCGCATTCCACTTACTGCTCACCGCTCACAGATGCGGCGGTTTCCACCGCCGATCTCGGATCGATCACGCCCCAGCCCTGCCGATCTACCTCGTAGTGCGGAAGCCTTTCCGCCGTCGATATCAAGATCCGCTTGATCTCCTGGACCGTAAGCGAAGGATTCGCCTCGATCATCTGCGCAACGACCGAAGAAACGATAGGTGCCGAGAAAGAAGTGCCGTCGACGTACTTGTAGTACTTGTTGATCACGTTCTCCTGGCGGAGCTTCAGGATGATGATCTGCCTAAGCGAATGCACCGGCCGGTCAAGCGCGGCGTCGAGCTCGATCACGATTCCCGGATTGGCCCGGATCTTTTGGTGCAGGTCCTTGTCAGGCGCGTTGTCGAGCGCTTCGAGGAATTCCGCCTGTTTCGCCGTCGGCGTTCCCGGAAGGATCGGCGCGGGGACCCATATGCTCGGGGCGATCACTTCCGGCTTCTGGAGCCCGTCGACCGTCGGCCCGTAGGAACTTCGGTACATTCCTCTTCGGCTCCGGTCGATCGAGTTGTTGTCGTCCAGGCCTCCGACCGCGATGCACGAAGGCGCGCTCGCCGGCGGAAAGACCGGATGCGTCGGCAGGTGCCCCGCGTTCCCGACCGCGCAAACGACGACGATCCCCTTTGAAGCGCACTCTTCGACTACCTGCGAAAGCGAATCGTGGAGGTAGCTCTGTTCGAAATCGCCTCCGGCGGAAATGTTGACGATGTTCACCCCGAACTTCGTGCGGTTCTCGAGCACCCATTCGAGTCCGTCCTGTATGTTCTGCTCGGTGATCCGCCCGGTCTTCGCGAGCTTTACGAGAACGACCTTAGCGTCGGGAGCAAGGCCTCGGTAGAAACCGTTGGAGAGCCATCCGTTCCCCGTCGCGACGACCGAGGTCATCATCCCGTGCCAGCTTGCGACATCGGGCTTGTAAAGCTGGGAATCGTCGCCTTCCTTGTGGAGCAGGCTTCGGTAGCCGATGATCCTGTCGGCCGGTTTTGTCAGGTCGGGATGCGGGTAAAAGCCGGAATCGAGAAATGCGATGGTCGCGCCTTTTCCTGTGAAGCGCGCAACGGCATCGAGCCTGACCGGGGTCGAAAGAACGTGCGAGCCGTCCTTCTTCAGCGCGGCGTCATTCAGAATGCTCTCTTTCCCGCGCTCGAACAGCCTCGCGCATCGGGCACAGACGGCATCGAACCCCTCGACGCCGGGGGCGTTGGCCCGGATCAGCTTCTCGAGATCGGGCTCGAGTGTCGAGATCTCGACGACCGCTTCTCCGGGCTCGCGCGAGCAGACGGCGCAGTTCCGTTCGCCTGCCGTGACGTCGGCGGATGTCTTTCTTCTTTTCAGGGATTTTGCCTCGTGTAGAGTCATCTAGAGCGGACGGCAGATCTGTCTGCATCCATAATTTTCGATTATAGGCGCAGTATCGAGTAAATCGTGAATCGTGAATCGTAAATTGAGAATTGAGAATTGATGGTTGAGAAGTCAGGTTCTTGATAAGGTGCAATAGCGGTTATGGATCGAATTCAATCGCAATTGAGGATTGCGGATCAGCTGTTAGGATTGCTTCCGAAGCTTTCTTTTGGAAGCTCGGAAAATTTGGACCTACAACTCTCAATCCCGAATTCTCAATTCTCAATTCACTATTCACATTTACGATTCACTATTCACGATTCACTAAATGACCAGACCCAGGATCGGCCTTGCACTTTCAGGCGGCGCGGCGCGCGGATTCGCGCACGTAGGCGTCATTAGAGTGCTGAAGGAGCATAAGATTCCGATCGATTTCGTATCCGGCACTTCCGCCGGCGCGGTCGCCGGGCTCGCCCTCGCTGCCGGGATGTCGGCCGACAGCATCGAGGAGCTAGGCAAGGCAATCGGATGGTACAGCATCAGCAGGCTCTCGTTCTCCGCGAAGGGCCTTTTGTCCAACGAGCCTCTCGGCGACATCATCCGCGAGCGCTTCGCTTTCAGCCGCTTCGAGGACCTTGTGATCCCGTTCGCGGCGGTCGCGACGAACCTTGAAACGGCAAAGCCCAAGATTTTCAGAGACGAAGGGGACGCGGGGTTCGCGGTCTGCGCTTCGTGCGCGATCCCTGGAGTATTCGCACCGGTCGAGGACAAGGAAGGAAACAAGTACGTTGACGGAGGCGTGGTCGCGCCGATCCCTACGGAGGCGGTGAAAGAACTCGGTGCGGAAAAGATAATCGCGGTGGACGTGATCTCGCCCGACTCCGAATTCTGGGGCTCGCCGAATACTCTTTTGGGGGTTTTCTTCCAGTCGGCGATGATGCTTCTTCGGACCGCGGCGACGAATCAGCACTACCAGGCGGACGTTGTGATCGTTCCGGAGGTCTCTCATCTAAGACCCGACGAGATCGGAAAGATGGACGAGTTCATAGAGCTTGGCGAGAAGGCCGCGCTCGCGAAACTGGACGAGATCAAAAGATTGGTAGAGCAGAGGAAGTAACAGGATGGACAGGATAGGCAGGATGGCGACTTGCGCTCAATTAATGTCGCATCGTGAAAGCCGCAAACTGAAATGAACCTACTTGGAAACGTTCAACCACCCATCCTGCCTATCCTGTCCATCCTGTTTGTATCTTCTCCTGCTTGCTGAATGATCTTATGAAGAGCCACTTCTTCGACGTCGCCGTCATCGGCGGAGGCCACAACGGCCTGACGTGCGCCTGCTATCTCGCGAAGGCGGGCCTGAAGGTCGTCGTGCTCGAGCGGCGGAACATAGTCGGCGGCGCCGTGTGCACCGAGGACGGCCTGATCGAAGGGTACAAGATCGACGTCGGCTCGTCGGCGCACATAATGATCCACCTCACGCCGGTGATCAAAGACCTTGAGCTTGAGAAATTCGGACTCGAATACATCGACTGCGACCCGTTCGCTTTCGCGCCGATGCCCGGCGGCGATGGCGCGATCTGTTTCTGGAAAGACGTCGACAAGACCTGTGAATCGATCGCTTCGGTCTCGCTCGAGGACGCCGACCGTTACAAGGCTTTCGTGACCGAATGGGAGAAGCTGAACGAGGGCGTGTTCGACGCATTCCTCAAGCCGCCTACGCTGACGAATCTGCTGCGGCATATCATCCTGAAGCGGAACACCGATCCGGCGAACATGGTCCGGAAGCTTATGTCGAGCTACGGGTCGCTGGTGAAGGAGACCTTCAAACACGAGGGCCTTCGGGCGGCGATGGCGTGGCTCGCCGCGCAGAGCGGGCCTCCTCCGACTGCCGCCGCGAGCGGGGACTTTCTCGGCTGGCATTCGATGATCCATCGCTCGGGCGTGAAAAGACCTAGGGGAGGTTCCGGCGCGCTTACGCAGGCGATGGCGAAGTGCCTGGAGCATCACGGAGGCGAGGTGATGCTGGACGCCGAAGTCGTGGCGATAAACGTTGACGGCCGAAAGGTCACAGGGATCGAACTCGCGAACGGCGAAAGGATCGAGGCGAAACGGGTCGTCTCAAACGCTCACGTTCATACCACGTTCCTGAAGCTGATCGGGCGGGAGAATCTCCCGGAGGGGCTCGCGGAGAAGATCGACAATGTCCGGATCGGGAACGGTTTCGGGATGATCGTCCGCTGCGCCGTGTCCGAACTGCCCGATTACACCGCGGCTCCTTCCGGAGGCGTCGCGGCCGAATGCCACCGCGGGCTTCAGCTCCTCTGCCCGTCGATGCAGTATCTCGACAACACCTACGCGGACTACTTGAAAGGCAGGCCTTCCGAGAAGCCGGGCGCGCTGGCGATGACCTTCTCGGCCGTCGACGACACGCTCGCCCCCGCGGGAAAACACACGCTTTTCATATGGGGCCAGTATTTTCCCTACGAACTTTCGACCGGCGAGAAATGGGACGAGATCGAGGATCGCGAGGCGGACAAGCTGATCGATGTGGTGAATGAGTACGCCCCGAACGTGAAGGCCTCGATCATCGACCGTTTCGTCCAGTCGCCGCTCGATCTTGAGAGACGGCTGGGCCTTTTGCGCGGCAACGTGATGCACGTCGAGATGGACTTCGACCAAATGTTCTACTTCCGGCCGATCCCCGAGATGTCGGCGTACAGAACGCCATTCGAGAACCTTTACCTGACGGGCGCTTCGACGCACCCGGGCGGCGGCGTCTTCGCGGCGTCGGGGCACAACACGGCGAAGGTAGTCTTGAAGGACGTGCGTGGTTGGTTTTCGTCGTAGGGGCGGGGCTTGCCCCCGCCCGCGAGCAATACTTGTAAGGGCGGGGCTTGTCCCCGTCCGTGAGCACGGCGAAGATCAAATCGACAGGGGTGAAGGGGATCGGGAAGAATGTGTCCGAAGCCCAAGCGTCAGTGCGGGCTACAGTCAAAAGTTCCAGGTTCAAGGTTCCAGGTTCCAAGAGAAAGAACCCTGCGTGTCCGAAGCCCAAGCGTCAGCGTGGGCTACTGCGAGAAGTCAGGAGTCAGGCGGTATCGGCTGTCCCCTTCCAGATGATCACGCGAGTCCGATCACTCAGATCCCGCCACGAAGTGGCGACGGATGGTAGCCCCGGGTGGAGCCGAAGGCGAAACCCGGGGTAAGTGACCCTATCCTTCCTGAAGCAGCTTTAGCGGCGGAAAAATCAGTAACCGGAGCGGTCGCGACGGGCAAGCCAAGACAGCACCACAGAGCGCACGTAGATCACAGAGAATTGAATTGACGGAGAACAACGTGCCGGAATATTCAGCGACGCAGCGGCTCGGGAAGGGATCAGATCGATCGAACTCACTGGATAAATTGAACGGTTACCGCCGTGATGATTGGGATTATCTTTCCTGACTCCGGACTGTTAACTACTGTTATCCCCGTCGCTCGCACCATCGGTCCACCGTTCCACGAGGAGCTCTTTCGTCGCTAAATCCGGAAAAACGACGTTTCGGCTTGTGCATCGGCAAGGCGTGCCTTCGAGTTTCGCTTCAGCCTCGTGTAATTCCCGCTCGCCCCATCGAGAGCCTGTAGGAAGGTAGTACGGGACGGCTTTGGCGAAATCGACCATCGTGCCGACGACCGACCGATCGTTTGTGCGGGCGACCACAACGTCGCCCATCGCTTCAATTTCGGGAACGATCAGCCCCGTGGGTACGCCGAAGCGTTCCAGCCGTTGCTGAACGACGTATGAAAGTCTGCCCGGTAGGGATCGGACCTCTTGAGCGGGTTCAAGGATCGGAAGCAGCGATGCTCCGCTTACGAAAATGAGCAACGGCCGCCGGTCCACTACAAGACGATTTACGAACCAATCCCCAAGGGCATTGTCAGGTTGTCGTTCTTTTTCGGTCGCAGGCTGAGGCAACCGGCGGAGCATTTTGTGTGTTGCGCGGAGGTACACCATGTTATTTCAGATCCGGTGAACTTTAAGGTTCAACCGCGCGGCGAGTGAAGTCGCCTAGCGAAGGGCCCAGCCGACGGGGAAACTGGCCCGTAGACAAGACCAGCGGTGCGCCACCACCGTCGGGGGCAACCGTTTGTCAGCTGTGGTCTTAGTTGCAATCTAGCCTACTGTTCATCTGCCTCAAGCCTGAAAGCCGCCTCCGCAGTAAGGATGGCTTCGTTCGTGGATTGCTTTTCCCCTCCGGAAAAATTTATGGCAAGCGCCTTAATGGTGTTAATTGGCCCCCAGGGAAACCCCCACCAACCAAAAATCAATGTCCAAATCGTTGCGACCACACCACGGACTGCGCCACCGCGCAAATCACCACCCACGTCATGAGTTGTGGTGAACACAATGAGTGATGTAACAACTCTGAAATTCCTTAGCTCTGTCTCTTTGGAAATTCCCTTCATCGGGAACGGAGAGTCTTTGAAATACCGTTCTTCGTCGGTGATTTCATCTTTGTGGTCTCGGAGCCACCTCAGAGTCTCATCGCGGCGATTGTAATTCCATGAAACCCAAAAATACATTCCAAGCATACTTAAGGCGATAAATAGTTTTATGCTGGTATTTGCCCAATCGGGAGGTTCCTGGGACAGATGATAAACCACTCCAAATCCAGCCAATATCGCGACGATGATATAGATAAACATTCCTTCCGTTTCAGCCAAATAGAAATATACGCCGCGGTTTCACTTGACAGATTCAACATACTCAACTGGAAATCCCAGGTTTTTGAGGACACTCTGAAGGCGCATCGCATACTCCGGGTTCCGTTCATGCGTTTCGGGCGCTTGAACCAGGTTGTAGCACAACGCGGGAATTGCCTTGCCTTCAAAAGGGTGAGCGACCACTGCTTCTGGACGATAGACTTCTAAACCTGGAGCGCTGTAGAGACGTTCGAGCTCCGCGTGAGTCAGCGCTATCAACATTCCGTAGGCACGTGCACCTGAGGAAGGCATTAATGTAGCCCTTTGGCCGATTCGCAATGCGAAGTCAACCACGTATGCGCGACGAAAGTTCGAGGGTTTCGTTCCAGCTTGGCGAAGCACTTGGGCGTCCATGAACAAGCCGTAGAAAAAACCGTCTATCTGCCGGGGACCCATTCGCCTACCTCTTCGGCGTAAAACGTAGAGCTAACCGGCAGCGGCGCGCGAAGCGTGGCGATGTCCAGTTGAGCGACATGTTAGATTTGCGGCTTTGCATACATCGCGACTGAGTACATTGCAATCATCGCGTTCTTGGCATCGGGCTCAAGCATCTCGAAAGGCGTACTACCTTCCGTAACAGCCCTCTGGACAACCGTATCTGGATGGTCGAATGACTTCAAATGCACAAACGGGTTTCTATTTCTTCGCACATGATCTGCCCTATCACATAGGGTAGAAGGCAGAATGCCATTTTCGCGAGCGCACTTGATTATTGCCGCAAGACCCTTCCGCTGCTCCTTCTCGAATCCGGCTTGGCTAACGATGCTCCCCAACCAATGCTCAATGAAGGAGGCGGCAAGCACAATGGCAGCTACGTACTGGCCATAGATGAAGCAATCCTTTGCCTCAGTAAACACAAGATGTGAGTCAAGTGGCATCATGTAGCCTCGGTGTTGGGGCATCACCGTGCTTAGCCACCTTACTCTAGAGGCTCGATGAGGCAGTTCCGCTTTATCGTGTCTCTCGAGCGATGCCTCGTACTTGGGCCTTTTGGCCTTCATCGGCCTTCCGAAAAGGTCCGAACTCTTGGATCGGCGACTCACAGCAAATCTAATTATAATTATCTTTCATTTGACCCATAATCCAATATTTCAGTGTGATATGGGTCTCGAATTTTGAAATTTCTAGGATTTCTCAGACTTTCGAATACTATCACCAAGAATAGTTTTTCCTCACCAAAAATCCTATGCAACAGCCAAGACTCCCCGGATGAGTTAGCCAGGCAATTCGCATCCGGCGCCTTTTCATTAACCACTGAACATTGACCAATGAAATCAGTGCCCGGAGCAGTAGCGACGGGCATAAGTCGGGGCAGAGACGCGACCGTCCGGGAGCGTGCCGTTAGATCGCCTTCCGATCGAAACCCGTGCCCAACGTGACGGGAACGCTCCCTGACGGTCGCGTTTCTGCCTTCTTTTGGGCTTTCAGTGTCGTATCAGACTGTGCCGCCACTGAAGCGGCTGAGAGTTTCGTTAGCGCGTCTCCCGTGGCCTTCGAATTCGGCCTGCCCACGGTTGAATGCACCTTTCCGGTACGCGGACGCGGTCCCTCATTAACGGACTGCCGACTGATGCTACTTGCCAACTGAAGATCGCCTCCGCTCAGCCAACTACACGCCGCAGTCTTCTAACTTCTGAAATCTCTCGGTCCACCGCAGCGAAGCGTCTTCGGCTCGAACGAATTTTCAGGCCTCTAGTCAATATTCTGCCGCCTCCACCTGAACCCCACCAATGTCACTTGATTGAGTCCGCTCGGATCTGCCAACGGAAACTGAGAATTACACCAATTGAACCGATTGGGATACAGACAGCCAATTGCGCGCTCTGGCTCGGAAGGACCAAAGCGAGGAGCAAGCAAACGATTGCTGTGAGAGCAATGCCCGCATAGAGGCGCCAGGACAAGAACAAATCGACAAGTTCTAAGAGATCCATAACGGACCCTGCCCGCTTACGCTACAACCGGCCCGGAGCTTCGGGTTCGAATCCCACACCCCATACACTCCCGGTTTCCTCAGGCCTTGTTATGCGACTGAACCCAAAAACTTCTCATTCGAGGGTACACACGATGTTGACGAGGGCGAGCTTCCCGCGGATCAACGCAGTCATACACCACACGTTCTCGAGGCCGTCCAGAGACACCAACTCGCTCTCGGTCAGGCTATCGTTGAGTGTCCTCCTTGCCACTTCCCCGAATCCCGGGATCTCGCGAACATCCAGTTGTTTGGTCCATCGAAGTGCGGCATCCGAAGCGTTCCCGGCCCGGACCTGATAAACATAAGTTCCACCGTTCCAGTCCAAAATGATCGTAAAGAGCGGCTTGTGCGAGTTTGCCTGCATAACATTCCGTCGAGCTACGGGCGGCTCGACGCGTTAGTTTCAAAATAACCAGTCAGAAAGCACCGACTCCGATAGGCTCTAGGGCCACCGCAGCGGATCCGGCCCACTCCAGCCAAGTCCCGAACAGTCGGTACAAATAATTCGAATTGGACCAATGATCTGCCAGCCGTTGCCACTGCAGGCCTGACAATCGAGGGAATATTCAGGTCTTGAGGGCAGCAGTTCCAGGAGTTCGGGAATGCGCTTACTGCCGAGGCGAATTACCTGCAACTGACCGGTAACGGTGCGATCGTACGTGGGGTCAGATCCCTCGACGAGATCGTATGTCTCGAGGAAGATATCGCCGCTCGGGCTTATATAGGCACCGTAACCGATGCCACCGTCAATGAGGACAGCCTTACCATCCTTGCTAAGAGAGGCCGAGTGACTGCGGCGAGCGTCTTCGACGCGCCTTTCAATTTCCTTTTCTATCTGCCGTGGAAGTTTCATTCGTTCTGCCGAACGGCTCAGGCCAGGCAACCTAACTCACGCTATTTCGTGCTCACGTCCGTTGATCTGTTGGCCGCGTTCTTAATTCTTACGCCGTCTTAAACCTTGAGATACTGTCTCAGGCAATCCAAGGGAGTATTGCTTTTCATTTTCCTTGCGATGAACAAATATGAACTGTTTCATGAAGTGTTTAATGTCTTCTGAAGTCTGTTTGTCGTTTCCGAGCGAGTTCCGCCTTACTGTCTTAACCTGATAGAGACGTTGGCGCACCAAATATATCCGAACACTTACAGCAAACTCCTTTGTGCGTCTGCCCGCGGTTCTCCCGTACTCGTCAAACAGTATGTCAGTGTAGTAGTCGAACTTGGCACCGTATTGACTAGCCAGGTCGTCACAAATTTGGTCATAAAACAGATTCAATGGTTTGTAATCCATTTCGATCGAAAGGTCGGGAAAATCATTCACCGACACTTCGTAAAACACGTCGGTTGTCTCCAAGGTCCATCGTCGTGAGTAGCCTTTGCCGAAACCTCCACTGATATCGCCTTCAGTAAGCGTCGGCCGGCTTGGAAATTGTGCGATGAAGTAAACCTCATCAGAAACGACAGAGTGCCACTCCGCAGTTTGGGCTTGGACTGCCCAGGAGGACAACAAGACTAACACGACACCAAGAGCCACTCTCATCTTACTGGACAAAAACTTATCACACTTGTGCAACGATCTGAGGACGGATGATATGGCCGGACTGTGGCTTCGGCTGGTCCAGGGTTCGCCGCCCCCAAAATCTCCTGAGCCGCTTTAGAGGCGACAGATCCTAAGAATTCAGAAGTCAGAATTCAGGAGTCAGAATTCCCGAGTCAGGAAGAACGATCTTTCTTGTCACGGCAGGCTCCTTCAAAATGACCCGTCGAGTTCGATTCCTCAGGTCCCGCCACGAAGTGGCGACGGATGTTAGCCCCGTCTATGAAAGCGGCGTTGTTGTCAAGACGCAGTTCGAGTGCTGCGCCGAGTCTGGTGCACTTTTCGAGACTGAGTTGTTTGCGTGACCGAACATGTCCCTTTCACCGATCTTTGTAAAAAAGAGCGTAGGCTCTTCGCGAGCGTCTTCCGTTTGAAGAAGCGCTCAATCATCTATTCGAACCCCGGTTCGGGTTCATGATGCTTGCTCCGTTCATGCTCCGGTTCGCACAAGACCGGAGCACGGCCGGGGGACCAATCAGACAACGATCTTTCTGACCCTTTGCGGGGTAAGCAGATCAAGGGGCTACCCGGTCCTCCCGGCTACGCTCCTTCAGGCTTCGCCGCGCAGCTGTGCGTAGCTGATGTCGTAGCGAAGCATCTTGTAGAGCCTGATGGCCAGCTTTCTGGCAATGGCTATCTTTGCCTTTGGCGTGCCGCGCCGTCCAGCGACCCTCGAGTAGAACTCCTTGAGTTCCGGATCGCGCCGGCAGGCCGCCTGGGCCGACTGGACGAGCAGGAACCTGAGGAGTTTCGATCCGCATTTTGAGATCTCGCCGATCCTGTGTTTGTCAGCCGAGGACTCCTCGACGGGATCGAACCCCAGGTAGGCGACGACCTTGCGCTTGTTAGCGAACCGTTCGGGATCGACGATCGTGTGGACGAAGCACAGCGCCGTCAGATACCCGACACCGAAGTGCGAGTTCAGAAGCTGAGCCCTCCGGTCGACTCGGAAGAGGTCGGCAAGGACCTTCTCCACGTCCGCGATCTTTGAGTTCAGTTCACCGAGAAGGCTCAGCTGAACGTCCCTTGACAAGGCATAGGAGAACGGAAGGTCCATTCCGGAGATCTCCGCCAGCAGCGGCGGAGAGGACTTTCGTTTCGGAAGACCGAACCATATCCGGATCGACTGCAGCCGGTTCAGGCACATCGTCCTCTGTCTGACGATGTTGTGGCGCAAGCGCAGAAGCTCGAGCACCTGGTTGCTCTCCTGAGGCCTCCTCCATATAGCAGGAAAGCGGTCCTCGCGAAGAAGCTCCAGGATGTGCTTTGCGTCGAGCTTGTCGTTCTTGTTCCGGGAGCGAACAAGCAGACGGATCTCACGAGCAGATCCGATAAGAAGTTCGTGGCCAAGTTCAAAGAGCATGTTCTCGAACCATCGGTAAGAGCCTGTCGCCTCTATTCCGACCGTTGCGTTTGAGAACTGAGAGTAAAAGTCGCGAACGTCGTCTTTGTTGTGGTGAAGCGTTGTTGTTCTGACATTCCCTGAATCACTGAGGAATGCCGCCGTCTGTTGGTGT
This sequence comes from Aridibacter sp., assembly GCA_035513035.1. GTDB lineage: Bacteria > Acidobacteriota > Blastocatellia > Pyrinomonadales > Pyrinomonadaceae > Aridibacter. Next base: position 1,167 of record DATKCW010000037.1, on the reverse strand, counting down.
GGGTGTATGTCCACTCCGATGTATACTCTCATGGTGGCTTCTCCTTGGTTCAGGCACGTGTTCGACACGCAAACGCATTGTACCTGAACCGAGCGGGAAGCCGCTTTTCATAGCATCAGACTGCGCCTACGGCCTGCCGGCGAAAACCGGATCTTGTTGACACACGACGTAGCTACCATGATCGGTTTCGGTTACGAACGTATCAGAAACGAAAAGGAATTTCCCGGAATGATCGCCGTTTCCCAAAACGCATCTATCGGAAGAGTCATTGAAGACATTGCAAAGATCGCAGAAAATGAAAATTTCAAACTACGCGGTCGCGTGATCTATATCCCATTAAAGTAAACGTGGCACTCATCGATGAGTCATTCTTCGTCACCGTCGATCACGAATCACTCGAAGACAACGCCGTCACCGTTCGCGACCGCGATACGTGGGAGCAGGAACGGGTTTCCACCCATCAACTTAAGGACTATATTGGAATGCGATTGTCGGTTTAACGATTGAGTTGACGTGGGCGGAAACCGCTACGCGCAACTTTATGGTAAAAAGACGACGCGATTAGAGAGTCGCTGTTTCCGCCTCACGTCCAATGACTTGTTAGACGACCGATGAAAGCAAAGGTCATAAACCGTAACGGAAATTACTCGATTGTTATTTTATCCCCTCGCCGAATCGTTCCGCCCTGCAAGACTTTAGCGTAGACACCTACACTTGGGAGAGGTTTCTGCGCGAAAGGAACATAGACATTATTGTGCACAGCCGTTCGCAAAATTCCCGAATCTTTCGGTAAGTCTCCCTGTGGCAGCGTCGTCATCACGCAACGCGGGCAAGGATCGGTGACTCGCAGCTTAACTTCGTCTCCTATAAATAGGATGTGTCCAACCCATTCATTCTCCACAAAATCAATTGCCTCGGAGCCGGATTTAACAATGATGTTCGGTCGAAACCGGCGGGCCTCAAACCGCCCTCCCGGATAAAGTTCTCGGAGTCGTTCCAATGTCGCAGTCGTCAAAAGATGCACCGCCGCGTAATCAAAGAATGTTCCTTCCGGCGCATCACCGGCGATGCGTTCTTCCGTAATGACTAAATCGTTCGCATCGCCATTTGTTTCCGAGTGGTACTGCTCCAGTATAGCGTTCAGAGGTGCTTGCGTTTTTATGGAAA
>DATKCW010000036.1:0-45388 GCA_035513035.1 Aridibacter sp. | reverse complement strand
ATGGGGATGAAAATCAACTCCGATGTATACTTCCATAACGGTTTCTCCTGTCAAAGAACGAGACATTGCTTGTCAACTATGATTCTAGTTCATAGCTGGGAGAAACCGTCTTTAATAACATCAACCGTGAGGGAGGGCTACCGCGAGTACTGAGAGATGAGAGATGAGTACTGAGAGAGACCGCACACGAGCGCTGGATATTTGACCCGTGACACATGATCCTGGATATCTGAAACCTGGTCCGTGATCCTTGATACGTGATCCGTGATCCTTGTTACGTGATCCCTGACACTTGATCGTAGCCCGCGCTGACGCTTGGGCTTCGGACACGTTCGATTAGCTGCCCAAGCCGCGCCCCGCGCGGCTGGAAGTGAGATACAAACGACGCCGTTTATAGCAGCGCTTCGCGCTGCCCAAGCCGCGCCCCGCGCGGCTTTTTCGTTTGCGATTCGAGAACTTCGATATAGACTAATCAACGTGAAACGCTTCTTGGTACCACTATTCACCGCCTCTCTTTTCTTCGCGTGTGCGACTCAGGCGTCTGCCCAACACGAGGAGTTGAAACGATTCTCCAATAGCCTCACCGATTTCACGGCCTTAGGGCATTTCCCATTTCACAAGGAAGAGGATTAAGACTTCCTTAACCTTGAAGGAGTCAAGTGGTACTGGTCTGAGCGCCTCCAGGGAAAAGTGAAAACCGAGGTCGACGGCATACAAAGATCTCCTCAGGTGATCCTGATTGCCAGGAAATACGCTTCCGGAGAAGATGCCCTTCGGGCGCTTTCAAAAGTCTCTGATACCGGGCCCGAGGACAAGTACTTTGTGTTTTACTATAGCCTGGTGAAAGACGACACCCTATTCAGCCTTTGGGGAGCCTGTTATTTTGACGTCCAGGTCTGGGACACGATCAAGCGAAAGTTCGATTTTGCTGTGCTTGGCGAGGGACACGTTCCGCAGGATTCCGTCGCGATTCCTTGTGACATACGTAAGGTCAAGAAAGATGAGCCCTCGCAGAATTAGCCGGCATTCGCAGATTTGCGCAGCGCAGAGCGCTGCCCTAAACAATTCGTCGTAGTAGTCTGGTAGATTGATGAGAGTCCACGCCGCGATTCGGATAGGTTTGTTCGTCGCCATCCTAACGGCTTCCACCTACACACAGTACGGTCCGGAGTCCTCGTTCCCTTCTCAGGTCGGCGCTGATTACCCGAATCGCCCGATCATTAAGACAGAGTTTTCCGACGAAGACCGGAAAAAATACGGCGACGTCGCTCAATTCCGGCACTACCGTTTCAATTCGAATCTCGTCGCAAATCTTTACCGGAACTTCAATCCCGATCTCACGCTAACGGTATACGAATACAAAGACCCGGAAGCACCCGTTGCGGCGATCTCTTCCCTTCAAGAAGCGTCCAGAAAGTGGCCGATAAAGACGCCTGAGATCGCAATCACCGCTGCGAATTCACTCTTCAGGCTCAAGGGACACTGCAATATTCCCGACACCACCTGGCAGGAAATTGTCGATCTGTTCCTGATCTCGGTGCTTGGGAAAGACAAGAACCCGGACAACATCTTCGTTATGACGTGCGGACAGGATAGAGATCCGATAGAGCCGAAGCCGTTGGAAGAGAAGCGGCCAACGCTTAGGCGAAGGAAGGGGAGCTGATTCTAGGTTACTTGCAGGGAAAGAGAGGACAATGTCTCCTTTCGAAAAAGCCGGGTTGCACCCGGCTTGGGCAGCGCGAAGCGCTGCTCTAAACAGTGCACAATGATCAGTGATCATCGATCAATGAAAATCAACGCGCATTGACCGATGATCGATGGCCATTGATCATTGACCTCCACCCGTCATCATCAGCCCGATCTCTTCCGCAGACGTGACCGAAGGATCGACCTCGCCCACGATCTTTCCTTCCCTAATCACAAGCAGGCGGTCGGCAAGCGCAGTCACTTCTTCAAGCTCCGCAGAAACCAGGAGGATCGCGGCGCCGCGGTCACGCATCTCGATCAGCTTCCTGTGGATGAACTCGATCGCGCCGATATCGACGCCCCGAGTCGGCTGAGAAACAACAAGAAGCTTCGGATCGAGCTCGAATTCCCTGCCGATGATCAGCTTCTGCTGATTGCCGCCTGAGAGAGACCGCGCGGTCAGTTCGGGCCTGGGAGGCCTTACGTCGAAATCCTCTATGATCTCGGTCGTCCGTTTGTCGATCGCATTCGAATCAAGCAAACCCGCCGCGCCCGCTAGCGGCGGCCGGTAGTGCACGCCGAGTATTGCGTTCTCCGTCAGATCGAAATCCAGCAAAAGGCCGCGCTTCTGACGGTTCTCGGGGATGTGTGCGATCCCCATCTCTTTCCTCTTTCGCGCCGGGATCCTCGTAATGTCGGCGCCTTCGAACGAAACGGTTCCCGAGACCGATCCGGGCAGTGCCAGCCCGGCGAGGCATTCGACGAGTTCCGACTGGCCGTTGCCTTCGACGCCCGCGATGCCTACGATCTCGCCTTTTCTCACGTGAAAGGAAACGTCGTCAACCGCCGTTCCGTGCCGGCCTCTGACCGTCAGGCCCTGAACATCCAGGATCATCGACGCCGGCTTCGCCTCCGTCTTCTCAACCCTCAGAAGCACCTCGCGGCCGACGATCATCTTTGCGAGTTCACGCTTGTCCGTTTCCGACGTCTTTACGTCGCCGACGGTCGTTCCGTCGCGCATCACTGTAACGTGGTCGGAGATAGCAAGGACCTCCTCAAGCTTGTGCGTAATGATCACGATGGTCACGCCCTGCTCTTTCATTCTCCGGAGGATGGCGAAGAAATCCTTGACCTCCTGCGGCGTTAGCACCGCAGTCGGCTCGTCCAGGATCAGTATCCTCGCCCTTCGGTACAGAGCCTTGAGCAGTTCGACCCTCTGTTCCAGCCCGACCGAAAGGTCTTCGATCAGCGCGTTCGGATCGATCCCAAGCCTCAGATCGCTCGAAAGCCGCCGAATCTCTTCCGCCGCCTGGTCCAGGTCGAGCATCGCCACGTTCCCTGTTTCGGCGCCGAGGACGATGTTCTCCGCGACCGTCATCGTGTCCACGAGCATGAAGTGCTGGTGGACCATCCCTATCCCGAGAGCGATCGCGTCGTGCGGATTCCGTATCTGGACCTTGTTCCCGTCTACGAAGATCTCGCCGCTGTCCGGCGTGTAGAAGCCGTACGCGATCCGCATCGCGGTCGATTTACCGGCCCCGTTCTCGCCCACGATGGCGTGGATGGTTCCCTTCTCGATCTTCATCGATACGTCGTGATTCGCGACGCAGTCGCCGAAGGCCTTGTTTATGTTCTTGAGTTCCAGCATTTCAGAATTGCCTCAGGAGTGCGTAGCCGAGCGCCAGCGCGGCCGCGAGAAATATGAGGACGCCGACCTTGAACAGGAACTGGCCCCGGTGAGTGCGGTCGCTGAACCCGTCGGTGATCCCGAACAGGATCACGCCGATCCCCAGAAGCACGAATCCGTGGCTCATTATGTCGGAGATGCGGAAGGTCAGTCCCCAGGCTCCCCACGCGATCGATACCGCGCCGGCCGCCACAGCCAGAATGCCGTTTATCGTAAGCCCGAGCCGCATAAGTTCTCAGTTTGTCATCGCGTCGGTGACGACGATCTCGCCGGAGATAATCTTCTCCTTCGCCTCTTCTACTCGCTTGATGACGTCTTCCGGGATAAGAGGCTTGTTGTATTCGTCAAGCGCGTACGCGACCCCGTCCTTGTCGAGGCCAAAGACGTGGAACCCGCCCTTGAACCGGCCTTCCTTTACTTCCTTCACCGCTTCGAAGACCGCGTTATCGACGCGCTTGACCATCGAGGTCAGGACAAATCCGGGCTTGTCAGCGTTCTGGTTCGAGTCGACGCCGATGACGAATGCCCTGGGATCACCCTGCGGTCGCCTTCCTGCCTGTTCGACCGCGTCAAACGCACCCAATCCCGAGTTCCCCGCCGCGGTGAAGATCACGTCCGCTCCGCTGTCGATCTGGGCGAGCGCCAGCTCCTTTCCTTTTCCCGGATTGTTCCAGGCGTGGTCCGTCACGCCGACGTAATTCTCGATCACGCGCACGTTCGGGTTCACCGCCTTCGCGCCTTCCTCGTAGCCCTTCGCGAATCGGTGGATCAGTGGAATATCCATCCCTCCTATGAATCCGAGCGTGTTCGACCTCGATTTCTCGGCCGCGATCATACCGACGAGATACGAGCCCTCGTGCTCTCGGAAAACGAGCGAAGCGACGTTCGATTTCGGCGTCTTTCCGTCCTTCTCGAAGATCACGCCGTCCACGATCGCGAATCGTATGTCCGGATAGTCCTCGGCGACTCGCTGCATTATCGGGCCTTGTGCAAAGCCGACGCCGATAATCAGGTCGAATCCCTTTTCGGCGAAGGCGCGAATCGCGGGCTCGATCGAGGTCGGGTTTCCGGGCTCGACGTCGCGGAGAATTATGTCGAGCTCCTTTTCAGCGCGTTTCACGCCTTCCCAGGCAGCGGCGTTGAACGATCGGTCATTCTTGCCGCCCATGTCGAAGACGATCCCGACCTTTATCTTGTCGGTGTCTTCGATCGCCCCGGCGGACGAACAGGAGATCGAAAGGAGCGCGAAAGCGGCGAGGGACAGCGCCGCGAGGAAGTGTCTAATTCGCATAACCGTACGGTGCAGTTCCGGTATTCAGGGTTTGTCGCCCTGTATGACCTCGAGGATCAGATCTGAGCTTTCATTCGGATCGTCCGCTATTCTATACGCCGCCTGCAGTTTTTGAACAGCGTTCTTTGCGGTGATCTCGTCGCGGCAGAAGACGACGGCGAGCGTGTCTCCTTTGGAAACTCGATCTCCCGTGGTAGTTTCGGAGCGAAGACCGACCGAGTGGTCGATGCCGTCTTCGGCCTTTGCCCTTCCGCCTCCGATCTCGTTCACGACATTCCCGACCGCAAGCGTGTCTATCTCCGTCACGAAACCGCTTATCGGCGCCTTTACCTCGCCTTCGACGAGTCCCTTGGCGATCAGCTTCTCCGGATCGTCGCAGATCGACGCGTCACCGTTCTGAAGCTCGATGTTTCTGCTAAACTTCTCGAAAACAGAACCGGACGCGAGCGCTTCGTCGATCTTCTCTCGCGCCTCGTCGTGCGAAGGCGCTAGGCCGCCAAGGACGAGCATATGAGAAGCGAGCTCAGATGAGAGTTCGATAGCCGGCTCCATCAACGGGTCGGCCTCTCCCCGCATTATCTTCAGGCTCTCGTAAACCTCGCAGATGTTCCCCACATACCTGCCCAGAGGGCGTCCCATGTTCGTTATCAAAGCACGCGTCCTTACTCCGAATGCCTCTCCCGTGCGGACCATCTCTCCGGCGAGCCTCCGGGCGGAATCCAGATCCTTCATAAACGCGCCGTTGCCGGTCTTCACGTCGAGGACGAGCGCTTCGAGCCCTTCGGCGAGCTTTTTCGACATTATCGAGGCGACGATCAGTGGGATTGTCGGAACGGTCGCGGTCGCGTCGCGAAGTGCATAGATCCTTTTGTCGGCAGGCGCGATGCGCGCCGTCTGGCCGCTCATCGCGAAACCGCATTCTTTCACGATCCGCTTGAAATCTTCCACGGGAAGATCGACGGTGTACCCGGGGATCGATTCAAGCTTGTCGAGCGTACCGCCCGTGTGCCCGAGCCCGCGCCCGGAGATCATAGGTACAGCAAGCCCACACGCGGCCGCCATCGGCGCGACCAAGAGTGAAGTCTTGTCGCCTACGCCGCCCGTAGAATGCTTGTCGGCGATCGGGCGGTCGATATCCGGGAACTCAAGGACCTCGCCCGAGTAAAGCATCGCCCGCGTGATAAGCGACTGCTCCTCGAAATCGAGCTCGTTGAGGAACATCGCCATTATCAGCGCGGTGATCTGGTAATCCGCCCAGGAACCGTCGGTGACGCCGTCGATGAACGCGCGGATCTCGGCCTCGTTCAGGCGTCCGCCGTCACGCTTCCTGGCGATGATGTCCTGAGGTCTCACGTAAGTAATTTACCCGATTGAACTTAGGTTTTACAAAGAGGAAATTTACTGAATTTCCGCGAAATTCTTTTCTTTTCAGGGGACGTCGTGCATAATTGTTAATTATGCTGAAAGGAATATCTGGTATTGCCGCATTCGTTCTGACCTTTGGTCTTTCGGTTTCGCTGGTCGGGCTGCTTTTCGGTTTTACGGGAATCATCTCGGGCGAAACGGGAGTCAGCGCAGAGATCACCAATTTCTTGAGACAGGACATCCGAAACGGGAACTTCAGGGACCAACAGGTCCGACGTTACCTCTCCGATCGGTACTCATACCCATTGGAATCCGATTCGAAGGTCTGGGGCTACAGCGACTCGGTGAAAGAGTACGTTAACGCTTCGTCCTCGATGAACGACGCTTCGCTTCCCGACGACCTGAGATACGCGTGGCGAGAGCACATGGAGGCCTGGCAGGCTCACGATGAACTTCTCGGCAAAACCGATCTCAGAAGCAGAGGCATTTCGGGATGCTGCGACGAGGCCTTCTTTGTGAAGTACAGGGAAAGCACAAGGGAGATCAACGAGACCTGGCGCCAGGTGTTGAGGATAGCCGAACGCTACGGCGCGAACACCCGCGGGATGTATTAGTCAGACGTTCAGTCGACTTTGGAATTCAGCAAAACGATGGCCTCTGCCCTTACGGCGAGGCCGTTTCCTATTTCGCCGAGCCCTTCCGCGGTCTTCGCCTTCACGTTGACCGATTCGACCGGGACCCCGAGCGCTTCGGCGATGTTCTTGCGCATTTCGTCGATGAACGGCCGAAGCTTCGGACGCTCGATCGAGATCGTGGAATCGACGTTCATCACTTCGAGACCTTTCTCTCTCGAAAGTCGCGCCGCTTCTGAAAGGAAGAGCGTGCTGTCCGAATCCTTCCAGCGCTCGTCCGTATCCGGAAAATGGGTCCCTATGTCGCCGAGCGCGAGCGCGCCGAGTACCGCGTCCGTGATCGAGTGAAGAAGCGCGTCGCCGTCCGAATGGCCGACCGATCCTTTTTCGAAAGGGATCTCAATTCCTCCGAGGACGAGCTTTCTTCCCTCCTCGAGCCGATGGATGTCGTTGCCGTAACCGATCCTCATTCCATCTCCAGAAGCGCCTTTAGGTGGATCTCTGCTGTTTTAAGGTCCTGTTCGAAAGTGATCTTGATGTTCGACGGATCGCCTTCGACCGCCTTGACGGCAAACCCCGCCGATTCGGCAAGGCTGCTGTCGTCAGTGACGTCGCTTTCCGGGCCGAGCGCTTGGAACGCCTCCCGTATGACCTCGTATCGGAAACACTGCGGCGTCAAAGCGCGCCGCAAACTCGACCTGTCGATCGTACCCTTGATCGATCCTTCGAAAACTTCCTTTATAGTGTCGGTGACCGGCGCGACGAGACACGCCGCGCCGTGTTCCTTTGCCGCCGCGATTGCTGAGGATATATCCGCTTGCGGAACGACGGGACGCGCTCCGTCGTGGACCACGACGATCGATGCTTCCTCTGCCCTCACAACCGAGAGCCCGTTCAAAACAGACTCGGCTCGTGTCGCGCCTCCAATGACGATCGAAGTAACCTTCTTCAGACCGTGATTCCCGAGTTCGTCGGAGAACGAGCGAATCTCACCTTCCGCGAGTACCAGAACGATCTCACCGATCGAGTCGCTTTTCTCAAACCTCTCGATCGTATGAACAAGTAATGGTTTTCCAAGGATTTCGGCGAACTGCTTGGGTCGGCCGCCGCCGAATCGCTTTCCTTCTCCGGCGGCAACGATGATCGCTGAGTTCATTCGGGAATGTCCGGGAGGCGGCGGGGCCTAGTTCTCTTCGGCGAGCGTCTGCTGGCGGATGTTTCCGGCCTGCTTTCGCATATTCTCCGACTTGGTGTCGTGGATGCTGATCTGATCAGGCGGGTCCTGGCTCTCGTCCCAAAGCCTTCCGAAGATCATCTTGCCGGCGGTGGTCTGGAGAACGCTCGTGACGGCGATATCAGCGGTCTTTCCGATAAGCTTGCGCGCGTTATCGACAACGACCATCGTGCCGTCGTCCAGATACGCGACGCCCTGGTTGTATTCCTTCCCTTCCTTGAGAATGAAGACGCGCATCGCCTCGCCGGGAAGAACCACGGGCTTGAGGGCGTTGGCCAGTTCGTTGATGTTAAGGACCGCGACGCCCCGAAGCTCCGATACCTTGTTCAGGTTAAAGTCGTTCGTGACGACCACGCCGCCGAGTTCCTGTCCCAGTTCGATCAGCTTCAGGTCGACCTCTTTGATCTTCGGGTAGTCGGTCTCGATTATCTGGATGTCGAGCGCGCTATTGTTGCGAAGCCTCTGGAGCATGTCCAGCCCGCGCCGACCGCGCTGACGCTTCGAAGAGTCGGGCGAATCGGCGACCTGCTGAAGCTCCGTCAGAATGAATTGCGGGATCACGAGCGTTCCGGTCAGGAACCCGGTCTCGGCTACATCGGCGATGCGGCCGTCGATGATCACGCTCGTGTCGAGGATCTTGTAGTCCCTGTAGAGCTCGGCCTCGCCGAAAACGCCTCCGAGCGCGGAAAGCTCTATAAACTCGCCTTTCGCAGCCCCGACCATAAGCCCCACGTAACCGAAAAACAGCGCCAGAGCGATCGTCAGGAATGTCTTGACCTCGCCCGGAACCGTAGCAGTTTCCTGCGACGTGATCAGCATACCGACCAGGTACGCGCCGACGATGCCGATCGCCGCGCCGGCCGCGCCTCCGATCAGAGTCTTCAGCGACGCCTCGCGGGCCAGCATCTCGATGTAAACGATCAATGCACCGATCAGAACGCCAAGTGCCGAGGACACGACCCTAGTTCCGGCGGCGTCGATGCCCCAACCGCCTAGCAATTCAATGTTTTCGAGCGGATTGAGGACCGCCGCTACAACCGCGAGAAGTGCAATGAATACGATTCGGATTATGAGGAGGTCGCGCTGCATTATGCTTCAGATATTAGCACGAAATTTCAAGCATCGGTAACCGCACCGTACGAGTTTCCGTATCTTATCCGATCCTAAGAACCTGGCCGTTAACCCCTTTGGCTTCCGATGAAAGCAGGTAAACCACGGCCCTTGCAACGTCGTCCGCATCCACCGAAGATCTTGGCCTGAACAGCTCGGGATCAAGGTCATCAAAAGGCTCGGGATCCGTGTCGCGTTCGCTGACCGCGACGGTGTTGACACGGAAGTTCTTAGGAAGCTGCGCGGCTAAGGAGGAGGTGAGGCTTTCGACCGACGCGTTCAGCGCCGACACGAGAACTCCCTTATCGGATCTGTAACTGATCACATTGACGATCCGCGGTTTCGGCCGTCCGGCGAAGAGCCGCATCGCCTCACGGGTCAGGAAGTAAGCGGGTTTCAGGATCCCTTTGACCGTGTTGTCGAAGCTCTCTTCTGTAACCATCTCAAAATCGCCGGACTCGGGCGGCGAAAGGCAGTTGACCAGAAGGTCCAAACGCCCGTAGATCCCCTCGACGGCGTCAATCGCCTCTAAGGTACCCGCAAGCGTTCCGATATCGGCCTCGAACGAATGCGCGAGTGTCCCGAGCGTCTTGAGTTCGCTCACCGCGTCCGAATCTGTCTTCGAAGAAGGTCCGTGGCAGGCGATGACGTACGTTCCGTACAGGCCAAGCTGCATCGAGACGGCTCGCCCGACAGGGCTCGTCGCGCCTGTGACAAGAGCGACCTTTTCGGAGAACGTATGCTGACCGGGGGTAGGCATGACGGCAGAATACAGGAGTCAGAAGTCAGAATACAGGGAAGGTCTTATGTAGGGGCAGGACCCGTGCCTGCCCCGTTTAAGATATCGCGAACTTCGGTTTGCGCCGCGCGAATGCGCGGAATCGCGACAGGCTGAAGCCAATCGTACGTCCATTTAGAGCGGCGCTTCGCGCTGCATTAAGAGGCCGAAGCCCGACTCATCGCGAGGACAGGACGGTCCCGTTTAGAGCGGCGCTTCGCGCTGCATTAGGAGGGCGAAGCCCGACTCATCGCGAGGACAAGATACGGCCCCGTTTAGAGCAGCGCTTCGCGCTGCCCAATCGAGCGAACGCCCGATTCTGAATGACGAGAATTCAAAACGATTGAAGACAATCAACCGCGTTCTCGTTTACGATCGACGATGCATTGCCTGTAGGCCGCAACCCGAAGGGCTGCTCTAAACTGGGCTCTGTGGTGGCAACGTTGTCAGCCGTGCTTCGCACGTCTCTGGCAGCCCGAAGGGCTGCTCTAAACGGGGGCCTCTGTGTCCGCGCGCCTTGGAATCTGGAACTTGGAATCTGGAACTGACTTGAGCGAAGCGCTGCTCTAAACTGGGCTGGTTGCGGAGGTGGCTTTTGTCGGGCTTCGCCCTCCCTTCGCAGCCCGAAGGGATGCTTATGTCATTGATCAATTTACATCGACCAATGACCAATGTCCGCAATTTCCAGAGCTCGCGATCCGAACGATTGAACCTGGAACTTGGAACCTTGAACATGGAACCTGGAACGTAGAACTTTGAATTTTAAATCTGGAACCTTTAACTAGATGGGGGCAGGCACAGGTCCTGCCCCTACAAATGCCCTGTATTCTGACTCCTGACTCCTGTATTCTTGTCTCCCATGTCCCCAAAGCCCAAGACCGTCTACACCTGCCAGAAATGCGGCCACCAGGAGAGAAAGTGGCTAGGAAAATGTCCCGATTGCGGAGAATGGAACTCGCTCGTCGAAGAGGCCTTCAAGCCGCAGAGAGCCGGAGCCGCAAGCACCGGAAAAGGCCTTCCGCAGTACACGGCCGCAAAGCCCGTGCGTTACTCTGATATCGAGCCGCAGGACGATGCACGGACGCCGTCCGGGATCGACGAGTTCGACAGGGTTCTGGGCGGAGGGATCGTCACCGGATCGCTCGTCCTGATCGGCGGGGACCCGGGTATAGGAAAGAGCACGATCATCATCCAGATCGCCGACAACCTCTCGGAAGGAGGCCGCCGCGTGATGTACGTCTCCGGAGAAGAATCCGAAAGGCAGATCAAGATGCGCGGAGAGCGGCTGGGGCTCAAGGCCGGCAATGTGGTCATCCTTCCCGAAACAAATCTTGAATCGATACTCGCCGAGGCCGAGAAACAGGATCCCGGCGTTTTGATCGTCGATTCGATCCAGACCGTCTTCAGCTCGAACCTGGATTCCGCCCCGGGAAGTATCTCGCAGGTCCGCGAGGCGGCGGGCGAATTTATGCTATTCGCGAAACGGACCGGCAGGCCGGTTTTCCTTATCGGCCACGTGACCAAAGAAGGCTCGATCGCGGGACCGAAGGCGCTCGAGCACATCGTCGACACGGTCCTGTATTTCGAAGGTGACCGCCACCACAACCACAGGATCATACGCGCCGCGAAGAACCGGTTCGGCGCCGCGAACGAGATCGGCGTTTTCGAGATGACGAACACTGGACTGGTCCCGGTCGGCAATCCTTCGGAGGTATTTCTGCAAGAGAGGCCCGAAGGCGCCAGCGGTTCGGTCGTCACGGTCTGTATTGAAGGCACGAGGCCTATGCTTGTCGAGGTCCAGGCGCTTGTTTCCGGGACCAACTACGGCTCCGGGCGAAGGATGGCTCAGGGCTTCGACTACAACCGCACTTCCCTTCTGATCGCGGTGCTGGAGAAGAAGCTCGGGTTCCAGCTCGGAGGCGACGACATTTACGTCAACGTGGCCGGCGGACTTGAGATAAACGAGCCGGCGGCGGACCTTGGCATCGCGGCCGCGATCGCATCGAGTTTCAAGAACCTCCAGATCCCGCCCGACACCGCGGTCTTCGGCGAGATAGGCCTCACCGGAGAGGTGCGCGGCGTGCTTCAAGCGCAGGTCCGCGCCCGCGAGGCTCAGACGCTCGGCTTCAAACGTCTCATCGTGCCAGCTTCGAACAAGAAAGGACTCGAGAAACTGCTAGGGACCCGTGTGATCGGCGTCCGGAACCTCGAGGAAGCGATGGACGAGCTTTTTTGAGCTCACTCGCCGTTCGTACGGTATGCTAAGCAAATGGTCCTGGAAGAATTCGCCGATCGCCTGCTTGAAGAGGCACAAGAGAGCAAAGTCCCAAACTCAATAAGATCCGGCACCCAGCCGGTGCACGTCCTGTACGGCGGCGCCGACCTTTTTTCGGAAGAAACTCCCGAGAAACTGGGGCGGCTCGCGGTCCGTTCTCTCGCCGCAAACGCTCCGGACCTTGTCACGTTCGCGAAAGCGCTTTGGCTGAAGGGCGCCGATTCCCTCCCCGACCATCCTGACGCGGTCCCCGAAATAGAAAGGCTCGTAAACGAAGATCCCGAGCGCGCGGAAAGCGTGTATCCGGGAGTCGGATTTATCTCGAAGGTGTTCGAAAAGACTTTGCGCAAGCTCAACGAGAACCCGATCGAGGACCTCCGGATCGATTTTGAGGACGGTTACGGTTTCAGAACAGACAAGGAAGAGGATGCGGATTGTTTGAAGGCATCCTCAGAGCTGGCCGCGATCGTGAACGGCTCGGTCGAGGGCAAACCCAGAGGGATCGCGCTTCCGGCCCTCGGATTCCGTATCAAATCGTTCCGGCCGGAGACGGTTAAGCGAGCCGTACGGACACTCGAAATGTTCGTCTCAAAACTCGTCGAGAGGACGAACGGGATCCTGCCCAGGGGATTCGTCGTCGCGCTTCCGAAGGTCGATTCTGCGCGGGAAGTGGATGCGCTTTGTGAAATGCTCGCGAAGCTCGAAGGTTCGCTCGGGTTGAAGGAAGGTTCCGTTCCGGTCGAGGTTCTGATCGAGACTCCGTCCGCGGTCGAAGACCTTTCGGAGATAGCTGAAGCGGCGGGTTCAAGGCTGCGCGGCGCGCATTTTGGGGCCTACGATTACACTTCACTGCTCGGAATTGCGTCCGACCGACAGCACCTGCATCACGAGACGTGCATATACGCCCGGAACCGGATCCTTAACGCCTTCGCGGGAAGCAGCGTATGGCTTTCCGACTCGGTGACGATCAAACTGCCTGTCCCGGTCCATCGCACAAAAGAGTTGAAGGATTGGCAGGTCCGCGAGAACCGCCGCTCGGTCCACGAGGCGTGGCGGCTCCATTTCAACAACATCACAAAGTCGATGAACTCCGGCTTCTACCAGAGCTGGGACCTTCATCCGGCACAACTCGTCGCACGGTATGCGGCAGTTTACGCTTTCTACCTCGAATCGGCTGAATCGCAGATCTCGCGGCTTAGGGGATTTGTCGATAAGGCCTCGAAGGCGACTATGACGGGGAATGAGTTCGACGACGCGGCTTCGGCGGAAGGGATCCTGAACTTTCTTCGGCGCGCTATTTCGTGCGGAGCTCTGGACGCGTCGGAAACCGCGGACGCGGTCGGCCTTTCGGCGGACGAACTGGTTACTTCGAATTTTATGGAGATCGCGGGAAAAAGGATCGAGTCCGCGGGAACCGTCTAGGAAGGAACAGCGATGCCGTTGCGTCCGGCCTTGGAGTCCTGATCGGCCAACGCTTCCGAATCCTGGTACGTGGACGGCTGCGAATAAGGATCAAAATTGAACGGAATGCCCTCGCGGGTGAGCTTGTTGGACATTATCTCGACAAGCAGGTCCTGCTCGAACTGCGTGATGTCCTCGAACTTAACCCCGATTGCGTCTTCCGTGAAGCAGTATACGGTCTTGCACCTTAGAGGGAGCCAGTTCGTGTTCGGGAGCTGGATCTCCATCCTGAAGACCTCGCCCTGAGAGACTGTATCGTCCCAAGCGATGAGGCATCCTCCGACGCTGATCTGGTAAATCAGGGTGTCGATCCTTTCACCGTCTTTCGTAAAACGAAAGACCGGAAGGTCCACGGCCAGTCTGTTATGCCTTCGCTGATTGATCGACATTGCTGTAAGTTATGGTTCGGCCGGAAGTCGGCGGGCTCCAAAAGACCTCACCATTCTAACCCGCCGTCCTTTTCAAATCAACAAATTTGAATTCGTTTGTTAAACGGTGGCAAAGTAAATGCGCCCAGCTTTTCAGCCGGGCGCCCGTTCTTTTTTTAATCATCTCCTTAGTTGTTCGCCGCGTCGGTCTTCGAGCAGACCTCGTTGAACGCGTTGACCAGTTCGCCGGCGATCATCTCCGGAGGACGGCCCTCAAGGTCCTTCCGCTCGAACATCTTGACCAGTTTTCCTTCCTTTATGAAAGCGATCGACGGCGACGAAGGCGGATAAGGGAGAAAATACTCGCGTGCTTTCTCTGTCGCGTCGATATCGGCTCCCGCGAAAACGGTGATGGTACGGTCAGGTTTGGCCTGGGAGTTCGCGAGCGCCATCGCCACGCCCGGACGGACCCCGCCGGCGGCACAGCCGCAGACGGAATTTACAACGACCATAAGCGTCCCTTCGGTACCGCCGACGGCCTCTTCGACCTGTTCTGCTTCCTTGGTTTCCTCGATTCCTAGACGGGCCAGTTCCTGGCGCATCCCTTGGATCATGATTTCCGGATAAGGCATATTTTTCCTCTTAGTTCAATACTTGATATTTTAATAAAGTATCCAGTTTTGGTGGTGAGCCGTCAAGTTGGCTCCCTTATGGAACGATCCGGACCGGTGTCCCTACCCTCACCGCGTCATACAGCTCCTTCATCGCGTCGTCAACAATCGCGACGCATCCCTCTGTCCAGTCCGAGCCGATACCGTGGCCGTGAATGTATATCTCGCCGCCGAGCGCCGTCTTCTGCGGAGGCGCCGAGCGTTCCTCGTGGGCCTCGATGATCGCGTCGTGTTCCTCATTTGAAATGAGGCCGGAGTCCAGGCCGCGATCGGCGTCCTCGGGCAGAGGGTAATTCAGTCCTACCGAAAGGTAATACTTGCTGCTCTGGTTCTTTACGAACACGCGGAATTCCCCTTCCGGCGTGCGCCCGTCACCTTCTTTCTTATTATCGCCCACAGGATCCGATCCAAGCCCGATCCCGTATGTGCGAACGGGCCGGTCACCGTCGAAAAGGGTCAGGAGCCGATCTGACTTTTTGATTTCGATTCTTGGGTCTTTCAGCGCCTCGATCTCACGTTGTTGATTCGACATCATGAATCCGGCGGCAATCCCTCCCGACAGAACTAGGCCGGCCGCCAAAATGAATGCGGCGTTCCGCCATCCTTTTGTTGCGAATCGATTAAACGCCATCAGGCTCGATACCTCCGGTGATCTTTATTTCTCTCGGTGATTCCCCGTCGCCCGATATATCAACCCGGATCGGCTCCGACCCGAATTCGAACCCGCCGAGCCTCTCCGCCCACTCGATCACGATCACGGCTTCCTCATCTTCCAGAAGTTCTTCAAGCCCGACCGAGAAAGCGGCCCCTCCCGGGTCCTCGATCCTCCACAGGTCGACGTGATAAACCCTCAGATCGGCGTCGTAGCGGTTCACGAGCGTGAAACTGGGACTCGTGACCTCGGCCGCATCGAATCCAAGCGCGTCCAGGATCCCCTTCGTAAAAAGTGTCTTGCCCGCGCCGAGAGGCCCCTTCAGGAGTATCACCTCGCCTCCGCGCAGCATCGACCCGAGCCGTTCTCCTAGTTCAAAAGTCGCTTTCGGTTCGTCGGATGTGAATACGGAAGTTCGCATCAGGAGGATCACGTCTCACGATCTCCGCACGTCGGCTATCCGGACGGCGTGGGCAAAAGATCTTCGGACATCGTCAGCGAGCATTGACCGCCGGCCGAGTGTTTCCCTGGCGAGGTCACCGGCCATTCCGGCAAGATGGACTGCGGCGACCGCCGTCTCGAACTGGTTGATCCCGAACCGCCTCGCCTGCGCTGCGAAACCGGTCACGATCCCGGTCAGATTGTCGCCGTTTCCCGCTTTTCCCAGACCGGAATTCCCGGTAATGATCAGGGTAACCTGCCCGTTCGGCTCGCCAATGAGCGATCGCGCGCCTTTCAGGATCGTGATCACGGAATGCTTTCGGCAGAAATCCCGCACGGCCCCGATCCGGTCCGCGATGGCATCCTTGTCCTCTGTACCGAGAAGCCTCAGGAACTCGCCCTGGTGCGGCGTGAGGATCAGCGGCGCGTCTTCATTACCCTCGATGGACATCGGAGCGATCAAGTTCAGTCCGTCAGCGTCGATCACGACAGGTACTTTGCGGCTTTCGATCACACGGCGAACAAGACGTTTCGTTGACTCCTCTTCGGAACCGAGCCCGCTTCCGATCCCGATCGCATCCACTGTTTGCGCGAGCTTCGAGATCTCTTCAAAAGCTCCATCGCTGATCGCACCGGAGGGTGTTTCGGCTACGCCAACGACGATCACTTCCGGATGAGCCCGCTCTGCGACGGCTCCCAAAGCGATTTTCGGGACGGCGAGCGTGACCATTCCCACGCCGCTTTCGAACGCTCCGTTCGCTGCAAGGACCGCCGCGCCGGCGAACTTTGACGATCCGGCGACGAGCAGTACCGTGCCGCGCTCCTTCTTGTATGAAGTGTCCGTGAACGCCGTCATTCCGAGCCATTCTGTCGCGTCCTCGAATTCAGAGATGTAAGTTCCGGACCCCGCTTCAAAGGTCAGATCCGAAGGAGTTCCGATGTCCTCGATGAACAGGTCGCCGTTGAATGTGCCCGCGGGCGGCATCACGTTGGCGAGCTTCGGGGCAGTAAAAGTAACGGTCGCGTTTGCGACCGCGTGAGGGCCGATCGGTTCGGACGAGTCCGCGGCAAGACCCGAGGGAACATCGACCGAGATTATGATCGGTTCCTCAAACTTGCCGTTTGTTTGAAGCAACTCTACCGCGGCGGCGAGGTCGCCTTCAAGCGGACGCGTCAGGCCGGTTCCGAACAAGGCGTCGACCGCGATCGCCGAACGGTCGACTTCCTGACTGACGGCGTCTCTCCAAACCCCTAGCTCGGGAATCTCGGCGAACTCAATCGTTCCGCCGTTCGAACTTGTCTGCCCGTGCAAAGCCTTCGCGGCCGCGAAATTCGTTCTAGCGTCGCCGCTCGTGTCGTCTACACGACCAAAAAGAAACAGACGAACCTTCGCGCCCCTGATCCACAAGAGCCTGGCCGCGGCCGCGCCGTCGCCGCCGTTGTTCCCCTTGCCGCAGAGAACGGTAATGGTTTCACCGGCCACCGCGTCTCCCAGCACCTTCGCGACCACCCCGGCGACTGCCGCCGCGGCATTCTCCATCAGAAGCAGCGAAGGAATGCCGTACCGCTCGGTCGTGAGCCGGTCGGCGGTTCCCATTTCGGAGACTTTCAGCAGAGGGCGCATAACCGATAAGTTTACAGGCCGCTTTTGACGAGATCGTGCAGGCGTATAAGGCCCACACACCTGCCGGCGTCGTCGACAACCGGCAGAACGGAGATCTGCGAGGGGCGGTCCTCCATCAGGCGAAGTGCGTCATAGGCCAGCATTTCAGGCGCGGCCGTAACCGGCGACGCGGTCATCATTTCGCTTGCCTTGAGGCTTTCAAGGTCCGCCGAAGAGACTCTTTCGATCGTCCGCCGAAGGTCGCCGTCGGTGATGATGCCCGACAGCCGGCCGTCCTCTTCGACGACATTCACAGCGCCGAGCGCAAAGTTCGAGAGCGAACGGACGATGTCCAGCCATCCTGCCTCCGGAGAGACGTTCGGGCTTTCGTGCATAAGCCCGCTGACGCGCAAGGTCAACCTTTTCCCGAGACGGCCCGCGGGATGGTTCGCGGCGAAATCCTCTTCGGTAAGCCCCCGTTCGGCCATCACCGCCATCGCGAGAGCGTCGCCTATCGCGAGCGCGACCGTCGTCGAGGTAGTCGGCGCGAGGTTGAGCGGACACGCTTCTTTGTCCACGGACGCGTCAAGGACCACGTCGGATCTTCGTGCAAGCGCGGAATTCGTGTTCCCCACGATCGAGATCAGGCTGACCTCCCGCGATTCGAGCGCCGGAAGCAGCGCGAGGATCTCGTCCGTTTCGCCGGAGTTGGAGAGCGCGATCACGACATCGCCTTTCGAGATTACCCCGAGGCCTCCGTGTAGCGCGTCGGAAGGATGGACTAAGACACCAATGGTGCCTGTGGAAGTCAGAGTCTGCGCGATCTTGTTGGCGATGACGCCCGACTTGCCCACACCGGTCACGATCACCTTTCCGCGGCATTCGATCACGAGCGTCACTGCTCGCGCCGCGGCGCCGCGATCCAGGCGTTCCGCCGCGAGTTCGATCGCTTCCGACTCCACGCGGAGTATTTCGAAGAATCTGTCCTGGCTTTGAGTCATCGTTGGTCGGATTCGGCACCTCTTTCCAAACTCTCCCCGGAAGTTCCGCCGTCCGATGTTCGTAAATTACAGGATGCAGGGTATTTTCGCAAAATCCACAGACTCCGTGCTGGCCGCTCCCTTCGCCGCAGAAATGAGCACTTCACAAGTTGTGATATCTTTGTTCGCACTCAAACTAGTATAGGTCGGTACTTGACCAATTCCGCCGCAAAACTCGCACGTTTTCACGCGGCGCTACGGAGGGAGATATGGGCGAATTTGCCAGAGAACTGCCGAGAAAGGTCCAGCAGTACAAGGAAGGGAGATTTACCTGTTGGGCTGCGGCGCTCGAATCTTGGATGAGCGTCACACCGCAAAGCCCCGCAAGCTGGCGTATCTCGACGCAGGACGACGCTATCAAAGACTACTATATGTTCATGGAGACGAACGGAGCCCTCGAGATCCAATGGGGATTCCGCTTCATGGCCGCAGGCGTGGGGATGGAATACAAGGTATGCAAGCCCGCGACGAAGATCTCAGGGTCGCTCATCTACAACAAGCTGAAGACGCGCGGCCACATCTACCTCTTCTATGCGGGTGGGATGACGATGGCAAGCGGCCAGATCGGACATTGCGTCGTGATCTACGCCGTGACCGATCCCTGGAGCGGTTCGTCTTCGGTCAGTTACATGGACCCCTGGTACGGCGATTACAGGGTCCGCGAACCGCTTTCTTACTTCCAAAACGCCAAGGAGGCGGTCATCGGCTGGTTCGAATACACTGCGTGAGCAACAATTTCAGCGGACGGCGCCGGCTTTCTCGAGTTCCTTTCTCGTATCGTCGTGTCCATTCGCGATAGCCAGATCGAGCGCAGTCCTTCCCTGGCGGTCCCTCAGGTCGAGCTTTGCCCCTGCTGAAATGAGTTCCTTCAAAGTGTTCGTCTTGCTGTGCGCCGCGGCAAGCATCAAAGCCGTCTCGCCCTGGGCGTTCTGCGCGTTCAGATCCGCTCCGGCCTTGATCAGCATCTCCGTCGAATCCCCCCTGCCTTCCGCCGCCGCCCACATCAGCGGCGTGAAGCCGTTAAAGGGGCCGCGGCTGTTCACATCGACGTTCTGCTTGATCAGATAGTCAAGAGAGTCCTTTTTCCCGAACCGTGCTGCGGTCCTGAGCCCGCGCTCAGCTTCGACGTCGGATGGACGGATCTTGCGGGTGTCCTCTATAAAGATCTTGAGGGTTTTGTCCGAATCGGCGATCACGGCGAGCTGAAAAGCCGAGTAGCCTTCCGTATCGATCGCGACAACGTTCGCCCCGTTCTCCAGAAGATATCTGAGCGCATCGCCGTGTTTGCCTGCCGACGCCTCCATCAGCGCAGTGCGTCTGCTCAACGGATCGGCGGAATTCACATCCATTCCGTTCTCAACGAACACCTCCAGGGCGTCCTCTCGTCCGTTCTCGGCGGACTTTGAAAAAGCTCGGCGGCTCTCGTCGCTGTCGATCCCGGAGAAGTATTCGTCACGCATCAACTCGCGAAGGACCTTTACGTGCCCGTTCGCCGCTGCCTCCGTCAGAGCAGTCTCGCCCTCATCGTTTGCGATCCCCGCTTCTGCGCCCCCACGAAGGAGCCGGCGGACTGCCGAGTCCTTTCCTTCCTTCGAGGCAAGTATCAACGCCGTATTCCCCGCGTCGTCGCTGGCGTTCAAGGACGCGCGGTTGTTGATCAGTTCCTCAATAAGCGCGTCGTGTCCTTTCTCGGCGGCGATCATCAGAGCCGTCCTGCCGATGCTGTTTCGCTTGTCGATGAGCTGTCCGGCTCGGATCGCGGCGCGTAGAAGATCAAGGCTTCCGCTTTCGGAGGCACGGATAACATCCGCCGAGGATTCTTTTCCTTCGAGTATCTCGAAATTCCTGGATGAAAGGCCCTCTCCCGCCCGGGCGTACCTGCAGCGATCGTCGCGAAGGCTCCCTGGATACACTCCGTTGCCGTCCGTCACTCGGCAGACGAAGTTCTCTTCCCCCGCCGGCACCGCGTAATCCCTGTCTCCATCTCGCGTCCAACGAAAGTCGCTGCGCCTGTCGGTCAGCACGTCAAAATCGTCGTCCGAACGCTCCCGACGGCCGTCGGCGAAGTAACACCGTCCCGCGACAAGACGGCCCGCGACCCGGACGCCGTCCGATCTCGCCCTGCAAACGTAGGTCACGGTTTTGTCCACCTCGTTACCTCCCGATACGGCGTCGGCGGGGATGCGATCCCGGCTCCCCCTTTCCCAGCGGTCTTCGTACTGGGCTGAGACAACAGACGCGAGTACAACTGTGACGATGACCAAGACCTGCAATCTTCTGAGTTTCTTTTTCATATCTCGGCTCCCGAACAAGTCCGATTCTATCGAATGACCGCTTCAGTTTGAAAGTACCGTCTCCAAGAGACAAAAAAGGGAGCCTCGGACGGCTCCCTTGAGTTTGCTAATTAAAAGGCGCTACTTCACGTGGACGATGTCCGTTCCGGTCCTTCCGAAGGTCTCCGGATGGTACATCTCCTCGGCCTTTGCGGGCGGAACGACGAACTCGCCCGGCGTCGTAGCACGCGTGACATACGAGTAATTGTAAACGCCTCCCCAGACCAGCGACGCGAAAGCCTCTGCACGCTCGTCGCGGAAGTTCTGGTGTTCGAACCAGCGCGAACGCCAGTAGTAGTAGCCTCCGCCGTAGCTCCGACTTCCGTACTCGATCACGGGCGTGTTGCCGTTCTGATCGTTCGGCACGAACTCCGTCACCGCGAGATCCGGATTAAGGATCTCGAGACCCGCCGGCAGCGGATCGACCAGCGCGACGTGATACCGCCTCGCCTGAGCGACCATCGTCAGCTTGACCCGTACGCGGGCTCCGGCCTTTATGATCCACTCGCCGTCGGCACCTTGCGTGACGTCCTCGGGCTTGTCGACAGCCTCGTAGGACCTCAGCACAGTGAAGCCGTAATCGGCGGGCTTCAGCCGAAGGTCCTTAGGCGCATACTTCATCCCGATCCGGTAGTAGAGCCTTCCGGGACCGTTTTTGTCGAGGATCAGGTTGGCGAAGCCTCCCTGCTCCATCAGATAGCTCATAGGGATCTCAAGCTGATTGAAATCGACCGAACGTCCCTGGAACACCTGTTCGCCTGCGTACGCGTCCCCGAGCCACACACGCGTCACAAAGTCCGGGGTCACCTTCTCGTACGCCTGGAAGTATTTGTCCAGCGCGAGAAGTATGAACACGTTCTCCTGCGTGTTGCTCCAGCGGCCCTTCTTCCTGTGGTCGAGAAGTCCTCGGACTAGTTTCGGGATCAGGTCGCCGGCGCTCTGTCCGGTGCCGGTTCCCTTCTCTGCCGATTCGGCCTTCAGCATCGCCTCCAGCAGGACTCCGTCCGCCCTTCGGTTCGAGTGCATTATCAGCCACGCGTCGTCGCCGTAATTCGTGTTGAACTGGGCTGTCGCGGCTGTCTCGGATGTGCGGTTCAGAAGGAACCGTTTGATCGCAAGCACTTCTTCGTCCGCGTTCTTTCCGTCGATCAGGACTGGCATCAGCCATCCGAGGGCCTCGAAGGGCATTTTCTCGATCGTCGCTTCGGCGAGGAGTTTCTTCGCTTTGGCCGAATCGTTGTCGCCCATAACGTTCCGCACATACAGCGCGTAGGACGAGATCGTCCAGCGGACCGTCTGCGGATAATAGCTCGGATAGTGCTTCTCGATGTCCTTCAGATATGGCTTGACCTTGTCCAGCATCTCCTGCGGAACTTCGTAGCCCTTAGCCTTCGCAAGGATCAGCGCGTGCGCCGTGTGAGCGGTCACGAACGGATACTTGTACCTTTCACCGTCGCGTCTCCAGAGGCCGAAATATCCGTTGTCGTTCTGTCTCGACTGAAGGATCTTCATATCGGCGGCGAATCTCGCGCGGATATCGGCCTCGGTCGGCATCTCTTCAGCCTTGAAGGCCTTGAGCACGTCTCGGAGAGCCGCGATCGAGATCATTCTCGAGGCGACCTGCTCCGTGCATTCGAAGCGGTACCGGTAAAGAAATATGAACGCGTCCGTAAGCTCCTGGAGCTGTGTCGATGATGTCGTCACCTCGAGTCCGCCGAATTGTGGAAAGACATCGCCCGGAGCCTGGATCGGCTGGATGATCGGTTCGTCCTTGTCCGTGGTCCCGTAGGTCGCGAATGCCTCTGTCGTCGCGGGAGTCCAGACCGGCAGGCTTATCTTCGCCGCGTCCGAGTACTCGCCGGACGAACCCGCGATCTGGAACCTAGCCGTACCCGCCATGTCGGCGGAGACCGGGAACCGGACCTCCTCACGGTCGTTCGCCCGGACAAGAACCCTGCGTCCGCCGCCCGCGGTTAGAGTCGCGTTCGCGGCCCTGACCGCGACGTTGACGGTCATATCCTTGTCGGTCTGGTTCTGGACGACGACCGGAAGCTCGATCTTGTCGCCGAAGTTCATAAACCTGGGAGCCGACGGCCTGATCATCAGAGGCTGCCTCGCGGTGATCGCCGATTCCGCCTTTCCAAACCGTTTCGCGTTATCGACCGAAACGGCCATCACGCGATAGCGGGTCAGATTGTCGGGAAGCTTGACGGTCACCGTCGCGTTCCCGTACGAATCGGTTCTTACGGAAGGAGCGAAGACTGCGAGCGCGTCGAAGTCTTTGCGGAGCGTGATCGGGTCTTGTTCGTTGCTGTCACGATTAATGTCCGCCTCTTCCGCCATAATTCCGGGTTGCAGTTGAAGGAGATCCATCGCACGCCTTCCAGCTGTGGGAAGCGCTTCAATCTGACTCTTCGTCATCATATTTCCAACCGCAAAGCCAGCAGAATCGACGGTTGGAGGAGGCGGAGGAGGAGTCACGTCTTTGGGGTTGCTCAAAAGCACGTCCGCACGCGAATGATAATCGCTCACGCCCGCGCTTCTCTGCGAATAGAAAACATTCACCGGATTCGCCAGATTGTACGCCGAAAGCGCGAGCACGCTCTCGTCGACGACGACCAGTGCGACCTCGCTGTTAGCGACCGGCTCGCCCCGGAAGTCCTTCACTGAAACATCGACTGTCGTCTCGCCGCCGGGCACGAGCGTCGTGTCCTTCGGAGTGGCCTCGACGGTCAGTTCGCGTGAAGCGATCGAAACCGGAAGGTTGATCGATCCGGAAGCGAACGCAGGACGTTTCGCCAGGTCCTTGTTCACCTCGCCGTCGTCGTTCGTACGGTCCGCGTTACCTACGATATCGACTTGCGCGTAGATGTTCGGCAAGTAAACCTCTTCGATCGGGATCTTGAGCGTCACCGACGAATCGGTCATCGTGAACCGTTCGGCCTTAACAACGCCTTCGCGCCGTAGCGTAAGGATCCCTTCCGCGGGCGTGAACGGAGCGATCACGAGTATCTCGGCCGTTTCGCCGGGCTTGAACTCCTTCCCGCTCGGGATGATCTCGACCTTTTCCTGTTCGACGTTCCGGTTCGGAGGCGTCTTTCCTCCCGCGACCCATACGGTCATCTCGGATTCGTTGAACCTTTCGCGGTCATCCATAACGAGCGCGGTGATCGTGTATACGCCGCCCTGCTTCGCGGGGAAGCGGCACATCTGCGCCTCGGCCGCGGATGTAACGGTGCAGAACTGCTCGTCAACGACCTTTTCTTCCCACTTTCCTTTGTCGAAGACCCAGGACCGGAGCAGAGCCTTTATCTCGACCTTCTTACCTTCGACGAGATTTCCGTCCAGGTCCGACACGATCGACTCGATCTTTATATCCTCGCCCTTCTGGACGAAATTCCTCTGCGACCTGATGCCGACGTACAGATCGGCCGGATGCACGAGCAGGTTCGCGGTCGATGACCAGGTCTGCCGGTTCACGTCTTGTACGGACGAGAAAGCCGTGATCTGGTAGGGCCTCGGAGGTTTGACCGATTCGAAATCGATCCGAAGATTATGCTTGCCGGAAGCATCCGTTTTGCCCTGGAAACTTTGCGTCGTGCCGCCGCCGTAGTACTCGCCTCCGCCTATCCACCAGGGGACCCAGCGTCCGAATATGAAATCGCCCCGGTTTGGTGGCGTGTAGTTCGTGGGATTCGAACGTACCGTCCAGTTGACATCGGCCTGCGCGAGTCCGCCTCCCGAGTAGTATTTCGCCTCGACCTCGACGTTCGCGTGGCCGCCTACGAAGTGAGGCGCCTCGGTCACGACTTTCGAAGTGACCTCGAACTCCGGCCTACGGAACTCCTGTATCTGGAACTGATGGGAATAGCTTCCGCCTGAAAGCTGCGTCTGTGTCGAAAGCACGACGCGCGCGTAACCCAGGTTCGCGTTGTCCGGGAGCTTGAACTTCAGATCGAAAGCGCCGAACGCGTTAAGGTTCGAAGTGCCTTTCGCGATCTCGTTGTTCCTGGGGTCCTTGACCGAATAAGTGATCCCGCGCGCGGAATCGCCGAGTCCCTGCACATCGCCGAGCTCGCCTCCGGTCACTTTTCTAATGTAACCCTTGACCGAAACCTCTTCCTGAGGCTTGTACATCTTCCGGTCGTCGAAGACGAACCACCGCAGATAATCGTTTTGCGGATTTACGTGCCAGTTCCCTGTGTCGCGCCAGAAGTAATTGGAATTCTCGGGAAGAAACGCGACATCGTTCCCTTTCTTCGCGATCAGGAGGTTCGGTTCTCCGGCCGCCTTTGCGGGGAGCGGAAGCCTGAGGACGCCGTTCGCGGGCGTCACATTGGTCTGAGCCTTCTCAACCGATTCGATCTCGATCTCCTCACCTGAAGGGCCGTGCGAACGTATCTCGCCGGGGGAAGCGGTTCCCCAGCTCGTAATCCAGTCCCAGAGCCACGCGGCGTAGCTCTGATCTTCAGCCGAGTTTCCCGTGCTGCTGACCGTGCCTCCGTTTGGATAGATCCTGAGATCTACGCCGGCGAGCGGCTTGCCCGTGCCTAGTTCCGTAGCGAATCCGACAAGCTCGTTCGAATCGACGAACGCGTCGAGCCCTATGCTAGTGGACTGGATCCACGTCACGACCCGGCTTCGGTCATACTTGTCCTTTCTTACCGTCGGCTCGATAAAGAGCACGAGGTTTCCGTATCGGTTCGAGAGATAGCGGCTCAGATCGATCCTTGTCTCTGTCAGTTCGTCCGCGATGCTCTCGATCCCGACAGTTTCGTTCCGGATCAAGGTTCCCGGCATCGGAGCCTTCGTTCCGTCTTCGTAGTCGAGATAACGGACGTGCTTCTGGTACTTAGACCAGTCTTCCGGCTCGACCTTGTAGACCTTCATCCGTACTTCTTTGTGGTTGATCGTGTAGATGGAGAAATACGGTTTCTTCGAGGCCGGATCGAGGACGGTCATAAAGCCGCCCTGCGCGTAAAGGTTGGGAGGCGCGGAGCCGACCTTGATCTTGGCTGTCGCGTTCCCGGTAATGGTCTGTCCGTAGACATCCTTCAGCGAGTTGTCGATCGTGATCGTGTAAGTGGTCCGGCCCCTTTTTACACCCTGGAAATAGATCGCGTTGCCGCTCGGATAAATGTTCAGGCCTTCGACAGCGGGCTCGATCTTGACCTTCGATTGCTCAAACGCCGAACCGTCGATGCCGTTCGTGAACCGCACGTACCAGGTGTCGAACGGCGAGCATTCCGCATTCCCGCGGTGTCCGCAGTGGGCCTCGACGAACTTGAATGCGCCGTAGGTCCTGAAACCGAACGACTGTATCTCCTTCGTCGTGAGCGGGCCTTCGGCTGAAGGCGCTCCCTTCTTGACCGTGACCGTGATCGCGGCATCCGCGGGCAGCGCGTTCTCCGTGCCGCCTTCCGGATTTAGCGCCTTGATGGCGATCCAGCGTCCCGGCTGTGCCTGGTCCCTGTAATATTTGATCCTCGAGCCGTTGATCTCGGCTTCGGTCGCAAGCCTTATCGGAAGCCGCTTGCCTGCTCCGGTAACCGTGGTCGATTCGAGCATCGCCCGCTGATCGATCTGCTGATCGAACCTCAGGAAGATGATCTCATCGCGCGTATTGATCGAGGCGTTCCCGGGGAAATGCTGTTCGATCTTCGGAGGAGGGGTCGTGAAGGTCCACGAGACGTCCTTTTCGAGCGTCTGTCCGGTTGCGGATCTTGTCCCGGCGGAAATCGTAATCTTGAAAACCGTCGCCATCGGGAAGCGCTTGTCCGTGTCGAACATAAGCGTCTTTGTCCCGAGCCAGCGCCATTTGCCCTCAGCTGCCGGTTCCATTCTGACCGGGAAGGTCTTCGAGGCTTCTTGCTGGCCTGTGACCGCGACCATCGGTTCGGAGAAGGTCACGCTGAGGTCGGGGGCCAAGGCAACTTCGCCTTCGGGCGAGTAGCGTAGAACCTGAAGCGAACGGTCCGCCGATGCCGCGGTCGGGTCGCGCTGTCCGTCAGCAGGAAACTTGACCGGGATCCGGTTTCCGGTCTTCGGAGCCGGGAGACTGCCTTCCCGTTTTGCGAAGTCCTTCTTGTCAGAGTCCTCGGTCTTCAGCTCCGGCATTCTGCTCAGGAGACTTGACGTCAAGGACTCGTCCAGCGGAGACGTTTTGGCCAGCGGCCTTTGTTCCACTGTAGATCCCTCTTCGGACCCTTCGCTTAGGCTGAACTTGAGGCCTTGCTGAAGGTCCTTCAACTGTGTATCACGGGTGTTCATCAGCGTCTGTGCGTGCGCCGTCTGGGCGATCGGCGCGATCAGGCTCGTGTAAACTGCGATTACCAGTAACGAAGAAATTATCTGTTTCATGTTTTGATACCTGTTCCCGCTCTGCCCGCTTATACGCTTCCAAAGCACCTCGGCTCCGGGTCCTTCGGGCAATCGCCCGTGGAAGATCCCGTCGGGGTGCGGCCGCCTGTTTGAGATCGGGTCCGTTTCCGCACGGAAAGTTTAACGGTGCAGTCTTTTGGACGGCGCTTGAACGTGCTGCGACGGAAATGCTTGCAGGGATCTTCAAAACGCGGGTTTCGCCCGTGTGATGCGGACAATGTGACATCCGGACACTGCGGGAGAGCAGATTTTCACTCACTATTCACGCGGATACTTTCTTGATATACTACCCGACACTTGCAACTTTCGAAGGCTTCAATCGTAAAGAAGCAGAAAATAAGTTCTTTTTCTATACAAATTTAGGAGCGACGGCTTAAAAATGGGACTGTGGCAGAGAATCAAGAGAATGTTCAGGGCGGGGACCGGGGCCGCTTTGGACAAAATAGAAAATCCCGAGATGGTTCTGCAGCAGACCGTCCGCGATATGCGGGACCGCGTACCCGAACTCAACAATTCGGTTGCGCAGGTTATGGCAACCGAACGGCTGCTTCATAAGAAC
This sequence comes from Aridibacter sp., assembly GCA_035513035.1. Classification (GTDB taxonomy): domain Bacteria; phylum Acidobacteriota; class Blastocatellia; order Pyrinomonadales; family Pyrinomonadaceae; genus Aridibacter. The sequence goes on along the minus strand of DATKCW010000036.1, from coordinate 17,821 downwards.
AGGGAGCGCCTGGAAGGACAGGTGGTCGAACTCGACTCCAAGATCCGCGCGTCTGTCAAGATGGGCAGGGACGACATTGCCACTGCCTACATCGGGCAGCTTCAGCAGGCACAGGTTGATCTCGAGAAAACTGATGCCCAGCTAGAGTACGCAGTGAACGCCTCGAAGCAGGCATTAAAAGCTCGCGACAATTATGTTTTGAACATGAAGAAGCGTACCGCCGAGGCGATGCAGCTGATCAGCGCTTCGAAGCAGGCAAAGCTTCAGGAACAGCTTGCGCAAACGATGGAATCGTTCGACATCGGCGACGATGCTTCGACCTTCAGCGAAATGCGCGAGAAGATCGACAGGCGCGTTGCGGCCGCGGAAGCGAAACTCCAGCTCGGTTCGGCCTCGGTCGACAACCAGATGCAGGATATCGAGCGCGAGGCGATGGATATCCAGCTTCAGGACAAGCTGCTCTCGTACAAGAAAGATCTTGGCCTACTGGGCGAAGGCAAGGGTCCGGAAACCAAGCAGATCGAGTCCGGCGATGCCGAAGAAGGCGAACCTGCCGAAGCAGAGGACACTTCGTCCGAAGGGAAATCGACGGAAGAACTGCTCGCCGAGGCCGAGAACGTGCTGAAGGATACAAGCGGCAATTGATATCTCGTGACGCCTGCGGGTCTCCATAGAACGCGAGATCGGAAACCCGCATCGTAGGGCGCAACTAATTATGGCAGATATCGCGAAGTACCAGCAGCAGCTGGAGAAATTTCAGACTTCATACGCCAAGGAAGCATTGACCGAGCCGGTGAACTTTTGGGCACTGGCCGGTTTTGCTGTGGCCGCCGCTTACACCTGGAGCGTCATTCCGCTTCTCGTCGCGATCATCGCGGAATTCGCATACGTTCTTGTGGTCCCGAATCTTCCTTCCTACAGGAAACTCGTTCAGAACCGTGAGCGGGAACGACTCAAGGCACTGAACATCGCCGAGCGCGAGAAACTGATCAAGAGCTTCAGTCCGCGCGAGCGAGAGGCGGTTGAATACCTTCGCTGGCAGAAAAACAAGATCCAGGAGAATTACAAGAAGTTCGCCGGAGTTCGCCAGCTGCCCACCAATCTTAGATCGCTCGACCGGCGCTGGGAGGACTTCGTGGATCTGCTGGACGTTTATCGTCGGCGCAAACAGCACCTGAAGTCGATCAATCGTCAGGCAGTTCACAATCAGCTTTCGCAGGCGTTCCGCGCTGTGGAGAATACTGCGGATGAGAAAACAAAGCGGATCCAGCAGACGAACGTCGAGATACTTAAGCGAAGACTTGCTTCATTTGATGAACTCGAACGGAGCGTCAAGCTTGTGGAGGGCCAGCTGCAGTCGATAGAGAACTTCTTCGGGTATCTGAACGACGAGATCGTAACGATGTCCACTCCTGAGAAATTCTCGCTTCTCGATTTCGAACAGCTTTCAGATTCGATCGCGATGACGAAGCAGATGCTCGACGCAACCTCGGATTCGGTCGGGCAGCTCGACGCCTACAATCGCGAGATGGGAAATTACGAGCTTCTGCCGGAGAACAACTGACCCGGCCGGACACGTCGCTCAGAAGCAGGCTTCGGCCTGCTTTTTTTGTTTTTAATGCCGGCCGGGACGGGCGGGATGCGCTTGCGGGAGGCCTGCTTTTCAAATAACATTCTTCGTTTGGATTTTCAGCGTTTTTCCGATCTTTTTAAGTTCAACAAGAGGCAATTAATACGACATGAAGAGAGTGGGCATACTTGCCGGGCGCGAGATGACGTTCCCGGAATCAATTATAAAGAGCATTAATGAAAAAGGCGGCGGCGAGGTTGTCGCCGAAATGGTTAGGACCGCGGGTGTCCGGCTGGACGAAGAGAGGCGCTACGACGTCGTCATCGATCGCATCTCGCACGAGGTTCCCTTTTACCGCGCGATGCTTAAGAGGTTTGCGCTGGAAGGCACGTACATCATTAACAATCCCTTCTGGTGGTCCGCCGACGACAAGTTCTTCAACTTCTCGCTCGCCGCGAAGATCGGAGTCGCGATCCCGAAGACGGTGCTACTTCCGCAGCATTCGTACATCGAGGACATCAACAGCGATTCGCTTCGAAATCTGCAGTTTCCGATCGACTGGGATTCGATAGTCAATTACACGGGCCTTCCCGCATTTATGAAGCCGTTTGACGGAGGCGGCTGGAAGAACGTTTCGAAGATCGAATCGCTCGAACAGCTTCTCTATGAGTACAACCAGACCGGGCGTCTTTGCATGACGCTCCAGGAAGGGATCGAGTACGATCAGTTCGTAAGGTGCTACTGCGTGGGGAGGGAAAAGGTACTGATCATGCCGTATGATCCGTCAAAGCCTTACCTTTCCGGCGAGCAATATGTTCCGAACCCGGATTACCTGGTGCCTGAACTCGCCGAACGAGTCGAAAAAGACGTGAGGACAATCTGTAACGCTCTCGGCTACGACCTGAACACGATCGAGTTCGCGATAAAGGACCGCATTCCCTACGCTATCGACTTCATGAACCCGGCGCCTGACGCGGAGCTTGCGTCCGTAGGCGAGTACAACCATCGATGGATAGTTGATTCTATGACCGAGTTCATCATCGACAGGCTGGAAAGGGGATTTGAAAAGCCGGTCTATCGCTGGGACGGACTGCTGAAAGGCGGCGAAGGAAGAGCAGCGGCTTCGGAATAGGAAGGATCGGCTATTAACCAAAGAAGAGGCGGCCCTCGTGTCGCCTCTTTCTATTCTGATTCCATCGGGAGCCTGGATGAGAACATATTCTTGCTGATCACGATCCCCGTCCAAACGAGCAGTGCGACACCGGAGACCGCCCAACCGATATTCACAAGTAATTGGGCATCCATGATCATCCCGCTGATTATTAACGGCAGCCCGAGGACCGTGATCCTCAACGTTGTCTTCTTTGACCGCTCAAGGCTGTCGAGCAGATTCACACGGCTGATCTCCATGTCCATATAGTCCTCATCGGAGTTCAGACGATTGAAGTACGCGGCTTCGGAGCTGGACCATCTGCGAAGCGCCGGGAGCTCCGCCATCCGGTTTGCCGCCGAAAAGTGATGGATCACGTGCGCGATCTTCCCTTCTCTCAACGCCAATTCCGCCATCCCCCTCACCGAGCGATAGCTGTCGCCCGCAAATTCGATCGTCTTCTCGAAGGCTCGCTTTGCGCTCTGCCAGTCACCGTATTGAAAATAGCTCTCACCAAGCCTCGAGAGGAGTTTCTCGTCATCCCCGGCCCGGCGTTCGGCAAGTCGCATCGCCGCCATCGCTCTCCTTTCCAGATCGCGGCTCTTTTCGGCTCCGGAGTAAGAATGAAGACATCGGGCAAACTCGAACAACAGCCAACCGTCGTCCGGTCTGAGTCGCAATGCCCGCCTGAAGACTTCCAACGCTTGAACCAAATATCCGTTGACCCTCAGTTCGTTCGCCAGCAAGCGTAGATAGTCTGCCCGCTCTTTCGCTTCTTTCGGATCGATCGGATCCTCTTGACGTTTCGAACCTCTGGATATCGCGTTTCTGGATCGGATGGAGGGCTCCAACACCGAAGCGGAGGGAATCTTCGCGAACTTGACCTTGGTCTGAACCTCTTTCGGATCCCTGAAATAGTCCCTAAGTTCAACAGATCTGTTGTCGAGTATCTCTTCCGGGACACTGGAGAACAGCGAATGGATCAGGTCACGGTAGCTTTCACCGCCGGACACGAGCGTGAATCTAACATCTTCGCCGACAATGAGGGTGCGGTAACGGTAATAAATGTCTCCGCCGCGGCGAAGCGCCCTCAGCGCCTGGGTCTCGATCAATTCGATTTCTGCCAACGAGATAGTAACCGGTGACGCAGTGATAGCAGCCCAGGCCTTCGGAACCAATCCGGTCCTGTGTAGTTTCGTTCCATCGAACTCCAATTTATCGTATAGAGCGAGGATAGGGACGGCGATCCAGCTACCTGCGAACAGGAATGCCGCTAACAGATCGATTTCCAAATGAAGCGAAAGCCCGGTGAAAAAAGTCCCGACCAAAATGAACGAAAGGTAGCTGTGTGGAGACGCACGGTGTCTTATGGTCCTCTGTGGAAGGATCAATTCTTCGGTGGTTTCGTCTTTGCGACCGGTACTGCCCGGGATTTTCTCTTCGTCGCGTATTAATTCGTTCTGGTCTGACAAGGTGGTTACAAGTATATCAATAACTGCTTTGAAAAGAATTCAAGGTCGCCAACTTGTGTTCATCTAAAAAGAGGGCGAATTCGCCCTCTTCCTCAAAAAACCGAAATGAACTCCGCTCTTAAGCTAAAGCCCGAGTGGAAGGCCCGATGGAAGTTCCGGCCCGGGGATCTGTTTCGCCCGTTCAGGGTCGAGTTCCTTCACCTTTTCTTTCGCTTCCGTGGCCGTCTGGGTTAGCGGCACCGGCTGTCCCTCGGCATCCTTGGCCTCCGCGGCCTCCTTCGCTATTTGAAAGTAAAGATCGACCGCCTGTTTTGTTTTCTTTTGTGCTTCGAGCGCTTTCGCGAGCTCAAATCGGATCGTCTCTTTCGAAAGGACCGGGTTCGCGACGCCGGATAGCTCCGAGTAAAGATTCTCGGCTTCCGCGAAACTGCCGTCACCCGCATAGGCTTGGGCAAGTGCGAACTTGGCCATCACAGCTACCTCCCCGGAAAGGCCTTGGAGTTCCAGAAGCTCTTTGATCCCGGACTGCTTGTCAACTACCAGCCGATTCACAGCTATGAAATATCGGGCCTTCTCGGCATACTGACCGCCATAGTTATCGACAACAGCCTGGAACGCACTGATCGCCGCTTCCGCCCGTTCCTTCTCGGTCTTAAAGACCTTCGCCGTCACTCCGGCGGGAATCGGAGAGTCGGTCACCTGTGCCTGCGAAGTTTCGATCGCTTCTCCGAGCGCCGCCTGGGCGGCATTGTTCGTCCTCTTGTTCCAAACGTAGAACAGCCCAACGATCACAAGAAGGACCGCAAGCGCGGCGACTCCGTAGAGGATATTGCGCCCCTTGCCTTCCAGCCTGCTGCCGAGATTCTCGATCTTCTGCCCGACACTCGTCTGAAACTCGTCCTGGTACTGGACTTTTCCCTTCTCGTCCTGTTGCTCTGTCACGACCGGTGACGGCTGCCGTTTCTTCCTTGGTTTCTTCTTCTTGATTGACATCCGGAAAAAATGTGCAATTGAAAAACGTGAAGACGTTATACAATCGCCTTAATTGATAAGATCGTAAAGGATTTAATCTAGCTCAAAAGACTGGCCAGAGCAAGTAAGTGGGCTTGTTCTGGCAACTCGGGTGCAGCTATCGACTTCCTTAGCGACGGGAAACTTTTTCCGGAACAATTTGGCGAATTTGCTGTCCAATTGCTTGTTCGTGCCTTTTCCGAACACTGACAGCTACATCCAGAACATGCTTTCCGGTTCAAGCGAAAGATGGGTTTTAGCAAATCAATTGCGTTGGATGACGAAAAGATCGGGGGTTCCGCGATCGCGAAACCGTCGCGCTCTGCGCAGTCAGAGGCGGAGGTCGCATTTGTTGACAAATTGAGAGCCGGCGACGCCGTTGCATTCGAGCAGTTGGTTAATCGCTATTCGCCGGAGATCTACGGACTTCTTTACCGGATAATGAAAGATCCGGAGGAAGCGCGAGACATCACGCAGGAGACGTTCTTAAGGGCTTTTCGTGCGATCTCGAAATTCAGGGGAGAGGCTTCCGTCAAGACCTGGCTTTATAGAATCGCTATCAACCAGTCGCGCAACCGATACAGGTGGTGGCAACGGCGGAAAAAGGACAAGACGGTATCGCTTGACGATAGTCCGGCGGGGATCGAACGACCTTTAAGTGAAGTGATCGCCGGGGACGAACTGACACCTGAGGAGGATGCGCTTCGACGTGAACAAGGCGCGATGCTTGAGACCGCGATCGGAGAACTGCCGGAACACTTCCGGGAAGCGGTTGTCTTATGCGATGTCCAGGGCTTCGCTTACGAAGAGATCGCGGAGATTCTCGAGATCAATATCGGAACAGTCAAATCAAGGATCTCGCGCGGCAGGCGTGAACTCAGGAGCAAACTGAAGGATATTTGATAACGCGTCAGTCAAAGCTCGGCCGCATTGAGTCGAGTGGATCCTGATGCAGCGCAGTGTATGGCTAACTCGCCCCGGTACCAGCCTTTGAACGTTAACCACAATCGGTGCCAAACGATAAGGGTCGGAGGCTAGCAAACATAGGTCGAGAGCTTCTTGAACCGTGAATCCAAAATGCGTTTGAAATGTGACCAGCAACATCCATCTCGGAGCATTCGGAGTAAAAGGAGCAGGAAAAGTTCGGAACCGTGAATGCGTTGTTCCCGATTATTTTGGGAACAGCCGGGGTCAGTTAACCATGCATTTCGCAACTTGGCTCCGAATAATTATTCGGAGCGGTGAGAAGCGCCATGAAATGTGAAGAAATTAAATACGATCTGCCGCTTTACGCTGACAATGTAATTGATGACGACGTGCGCACGGCCATCGAAGCGCACCTTCCGACTTGTCCTCTGTGCAGGCAGGAATTAGATGAATACCGCGAGCTGCGACTGGGCCTTAGAAGACTTGGGAATCCGGAGATTCCTTTCGAGCTCAGTGGAAAGATAGTCGCTTCTCTGCCCACCAGACGGCGGGACCCGGGTCTGTTCGGACAGCTTTATCCCAAGAAAGGCATCGGAGAACGAATCTCCCATTGGTTGATGCCTTTCGGCGCCGGGGCTGTCGGAACCGCTGCTTTCGCCCTTCTTTTCCTTAGTTTTATGTTTGTAAGGCCCGCCAACGGTCTTTTCGATGAGCCCCGGCCGGAAGTCTCGAAGATCGAGATCGAGTCACTTCCATACACGTCTAACCTTGACGGAAGCAGTCCGGACTACCTCCGGGTAGAGATTCCGGATACATCTCCGGAAGTGAACCCGACCGGTGCCCTCATCGCCCTCACCAGATCGATCGTTCGAGGAAAGATGAGCGACGAAGAGGTGGTTGTAGTTGCAGATGTCTTCGGAAACGGGATCGCCAATATTGCAGAAGTTGTCGATCCCCCGAATGATGATGAAGCGATGCGAGAGTTGCGACGAGCATTCGAAACGAATCCCGAAGATGCGCCGTTCCTTCCCGCAAAGATGCCGAGAAATTCCGACGCGGTTCGGGTCGTGTTGAAGATCCAGAGGGTGGACGTCTCGCAATAGCGGGCGTCTCACTTTATCCGATTTCCCTACCCTTCTCTCCATCCTACTTGAACTCGCGATCCCCCAATTGTTATAGGTTGAGTATCAGCTTTCGAACAAGGGGGACAAATTCGTGACGGCATATTCCGACACCCGGAATGCGCTTCAGAACGCATTGAGTTTTGCAGAGTCGACCGCATCAGTTTATCTGGACAAACTTGCCGATGCCGCGCTAGGTGAAGCAGACAGCTTGAGGGACGGCTCCGAGCTCGATCCGGTCGATCTGTCCAGGGATCTGTATGCTCACGCTCACGCCCAGACAGAGTGGTGGTACTACACCGGACATATCGAAGCAGACACGCAAAAGCGATTCGGCTTCGAGCTCGTGTTTTTCAAGCGACGAACAGACCTGGACCGCTTCACCGTTGTGCCTCTTCGCTTGCTTGGTAATCCGATCTACTTCGCTCATTTTGCCCTGACCGACATCGGCGAGAAACGGTTTCGATATGCTCATAGAAAGAGCAGCAACAGCTACTTCGACTATCCCGCCGCGGCTAGTGAATCGCATTATTACCTGCGGCTTGGCGACTGGAGCGTCAGGGAATCTTACGGCAGCCACCTCTTGAAAGCTTCCTTGAACAGCGACCTGATTTTCGACGCGAGCCTGAAGCCGTTGAAGGCTGCTGTCCTCAATGGACCGAAGAAAGACGGGGTGTCCTTTAAGGACGAGGGCGAAGCCTCCCGATACTTCTCATTCACGCGGATGGACGTCGAGGGCGAACTAAAGATCGGCGCAGAAACCGAGCGCTTCAGTGGTTCTGCGTGGATGGACCGGGAATTCGGCACCTGGAAGGCAACGGAAAAGCAGAAGGGTTGGGATTGGTTTTCGATCCAGCTTAATGACGGATCGGAATTGATGATCTACATGCTGCGCGACGGCTCGAACCGCGTTTCCGAATATTCAAGCGGCGTTTACGTCGCAGCCGACTCAGAACCGACCTCACTCGATCACGATGAGATCCTGGTAACACCCAGCGGATACTGGAAAAGTCAAAAATCCGGCGCAACCTATCCGAGCGGATGGCAAGTGGAGGCTCCTTCGCTGGGAATTTCACTTGAAGTGGATCCCGTGATGGAAAATCAGGAACTCGATACACGCGGCACGACGATGATCATTTATTGGGAAGGCGCTTGCAGGGTTACGGGACGTTGCCGGGGATCAGAGGTCAACGGGCGCGCTTATATCGAACTCGTAGGTTATGACCGTTCGCACGAAAGCCCGAACCTCGCGCACTTCCTGATGGGCAACCACTTTGAGTCAGATTGATGTTCTGCCTTCCCGTAAACACAAAGACTGTCGATCGGGGGCTATGTTTTTTCGGCCACGAGTCCCTGTGCCGCGTCCAAAGGCGCATATCGGCGAGCGCGAATTTGCGCGGTTGTTTAAGATTCGTTTGAGTTTTTCTCGCCATTACACTATATATTATCGAACAACAGTGTTAAACCGCATTTCCTGCGGTGGCCAGCACACCTCCCGAACGACAATCATTAATGCCCGATCCCGGAGGGTCAAGAAATGTCAGGTTCCCGAGCCACTAACTCTCTTGCCTTGCTCGCCTTCATCGTAGCGAGTTTGGCAGTTCAGCAGGTCTTCTCGCAGATCGATCCGGATCCGAATTCCCCGACACCGGTTCTTCTCCATGCCGAGGACGATCAGTCTCGAGCGCTTGTATCGAAGAACGATGTCGAGCAGGAGAACATTCCCAAGAGTGATTCGGTCCCGTACCGTCTCGGCGACACGGTCCGGCTGTTTGTCTCCGAGGTGGATTTAATGCCCGGCGAAGGCGCTTCGGCCTTTCGTGTGTATGCGAGGGACGCGAACAAGCGGCTATACCGGTTCCCCGTGCTGGACCTGTCCGAGGTCAAGTCATCGAAATCCGTATATGCCTTGACTGTGCGGTTTCGGGACGAGATCGGTTATTGGGAGCAGCCTTCCGAAACAGGAGATCTGCAAATTGTAGTGACCTGGCGAGGTCTGGTCAGTAATCCCCTTCTTCTGGGCCTCGGCCGTTTGGGAGGCCTCAAATTCGAAGTTTCGGAGGGCAAAAAGCCTGGCACATATGAAGGCGAAACAGTTCCGGAATCTGTAGGCTACCGGTGGTCCGGAGACAGGATCCGGTTTCTTGAACAGGCGACATTTGGTCCGACCGACGCTCTTGACCACAGGATACGCAGGATCGGTATCCGAACCTGGCTCGCGGAGCAGTTCGGCAAGCCGTATCCTTCACCATCGAATCCCTATCCGGAAATTCCTCTGAAACCAAACAACATCGAGACGGGATGCCCGTTCCCGCGGGGTACTTTGGACTTCAATCTTTGCGTTCGTACCCATTACTCGATGTATCCGGTCCAGACGTGGTTTTTTAAAGAGGCATTCTACGGCGAACCGCAGCTGCGGAACAGAATGGCCTGGGCTCTCAGTCAACTTTGGGTAACGTCGTTCCCCACGGTTAGGCAGTCGAGCCACATGTTCGCCTACCACAAAGTACTCTCGGACCATTCCTTCGGGAATTACAGGGATCTGATGGAGGCCATGACTCTCAACCCCGCTATGGGAGACTACCTCGACATGGCCCGCAGCACAAAGAACAACCCGAACGAGAATTATGCGAGGGAGATCCTGCAGCTGTTCACGATCGGCCTCTTCATGCTCAACCAGGACGGCACCTTGCAGCTCGATGAGAACGACAATCCGATCCCTACGTACGATCAGGAGACCGTCAACAATTTCACAAAGGTTCTTACCGGCTGGACGTTTTGCAACGTCGGCTGTCCCAACTCGACCCTTGGGGCCGTGAACTTCAAGGATCCCCTGGTCCTGAACCAAAACAACCACGATGTCACGGCCAAGGTCCTGCTCGACTATCCAAATGCCGTGAGCAGGAACATCGCTGCCGGCCTTAACGGGAACACCGAGATGGACCTGGCGCTGGACAATATTTTCCATCACCCGAACGTAGGCCCATTCGTGGGACGGTTCCTTATACAGCACTTGGTCACTAGCGATCCGACCCCCGCTTACGTAAGCAGGGTCGCTTCGGCGTTCAACAACAACGGAAACGGCGTCAGGGGAGATATGAAGGCGGTGATTCGCGCGATCCTGCTCGATCCGGAAGCAAGAGGAGACGAGAAGACCGATCCGAATTACGGGAAGCTGAGGGAGCCTGTCCAGCTTTTGACGAACCTCTACCGTCAGCTGGATGTCTCTTCAGCGGACGGCACACAGCAGAGCGACGGTTATGTTCCTCACGTTTCGGCTTATATGAGTCAGAACCCGTTCGGCGCTCCGACGGTTTTCAATTACTACCCCCCGAATTACGTCATTCCAGGCACGGCTCTAGTTGCTCCCGAATTCGGACTTATGAATACCGGAAGTTCGATAGCAAGAGCGAACATTGCCACGATCCTTTCGTTCTCCAACATACCGGTAGACAACCGCAACCCGCCAAATTCGCCTCTCGGGACCTCGATCAAGATCGATGACCTGATTCCTGTTGCACAGGCAGATCCGACCGGCAATCAGCTGATGGACCGGCTCGATCAAAAGTTCATGCACGGCACGATGTCGGCGGCTATGCGAAACGCGATTCTTCAGGCGGTGCTTGCGGTCCCGCCCGAGGCCCCGGACTTCAGGGTACGAACCGCATTGTTCCTGATCGCCAGTTCCTCGCAGTACCAGATCCAGAGGTGAACGAGATGAAAGAAACCAGAAGGAATTTCATAAAGTCGGCAGGATGCGCACTCGGAATGGCCACACTTGCGTCCCAGGTCCACCATTTCGGGCTTATGACCGCGCTTGCTCAAAAGCTCGACGTGAACGGGCGCCGGAAAGGATCGCTCGGCGGAGGTTACAAGGCGCTGGTCTGTGTGTTCCTTGGCGGCGGGAATGACGGAAACAATATGATCGTGCCGAACCACAACGACGCGACGATCAGCAACTACTCGGCCTACGCGGCAGCGAGGGCGCCCCAGGGCCTTGCGATCGCACAGAACCAGCTGCTTCCGATCTCGGTGCCGAGGATGGGCGGTCTCGCCTATGGCCTTCATCCTGTGCTTGGCCCCGTCACGGGCGGCAACAACGGGATTCACGAGCTCTGGGCGCAGGGCAGGCTTGCATTCGCGACGAATGTGGGAACGCTCGTCAGCCCTTTGACGAAAGCACAGTACCAGAACAATTCAGTCACAAAGCCATTCCAGCTTTTCTCTCATCTCGACCAGGTCTACCAGTTCCACGCGGGCCGATCCGATACGTTCTCGTTCACGGGATGGGGAGGAAGGGCTTCTGACTTGATGACGATGGGAAGCAATCCTAACGGATTAATCCCGATGATCACTTCGATCGACGGCTCGCAGCTGTTCACCTCGGGCCAGTCGACGCAGGCGCTTGCGATCGCAGACGCAGGCACGCCGCTTAACGAGGTGCTGAACCCGATCGGGTTCGGCGACGACGCGATCTCTCAGGCAAGGCTGCAGGCGTTCAATCAACTGCGAGCCGTCGACCGGGACAACAACTATGTGGACGCCGCAAGCGCGATCACGGATTCGGCGATCGCGGCGAATTCGGCGCTTGCCACTTACCAGGAAGTGACTGTGCCGTTCCCGAACACATCCGTCGGAAGACAGCTGAGGCAGGTCGCCAGGATCATCAAGAAGCAGGCCGACCTTAACGTCGACCGTCAGATCTTTTACGTTGAGCGGGGCGGCTTTGACACGCACAACAACCAGCTCGGAGGCCAGGCCAACAATCTGGCAGAGGTCAGCCAAGCGGTAAGGGCTTTTTACGACGAGATGGTGGTACAGGGCAGATCGGCTGAGGTGACGACCTTCATGATGACCGACTTCGGCAGGACGATGAACCCGGCAGGCACCGGAGGATCGGTGGGAAGCGATCACGGCTGGTCAAATCACCTCTTCATCGTCGGTGATTCGGTCGACGGTGGCGATTTCTACGGAATCAACACCTCGAACGGGACTCCGTTTCCGAACCTGACAATCGACGGGCCGGACGACGCAACGAACAACTCTGCCAACGCGCGCGGGCGATGGATCCCGACCGCGTCGGTCGAACAGTACGCGGCGACACTCGCGCGATGGTATGGTCTTGCCGAAGAAGATCTTTCGGCGGTCTTTCCGAACATAGGCAGCTTCGCATCAACGGACCTCGGGTTCATGCTCTAGGTTCATAGAACGCGATCACGGGCGGCGGGCCTGTTCGAGGGCTCGCCTTTTCTTTTGCGATCGAGGCTTTCTTGACACTCTTAGATAACGAAATCTAAACTGCTGTTCATCCGGCACATTGCGGCTCAATACGTGAACCTACCGAACTACCTGACTTTTGCACGAATCTTCCTCGTACCGATTCTCGTCGTGGTGCTCCTTACGCCATACTCGGAAAAATGGTTCGGGATACAGAGCTACGCCCTCGCGATCGGGATCTTCCTTGTTGCCACCCTCACCGACATACTCGACGGTCATCTCGCGCGAAGACGCAAGCAGGTCTCGAAATTCGGTGCGCTTCTCGATCCGATCGCGGATAAGCTGCTGGTCTCCGCCGCGCTCATCGTGCTTGTCGAAAAACACCTTGCCCCCGCGTGGGCGGTCGTGATCATCCTGGGCCGCGAGTTCGTCGTGACAGGCCTCAGGTCCGTTGCGGCAGCGGAGGGAATCGTGATCTCGGCCCAATCGGTCGGCAAGGTCAAGATGTGGTTCCAATGCATAGCCATCGTGGCGCTTCTCGTCGCTGCGGCGAACTCGCCGCCGCCGGTCTCGAATTTCGGCTGGCAGCTCCCATCGGCTTTCTGGCAAGTTGCCGAAGTCCAAACCGCGTTTCGAAATCTCCTGGACCTTTCGTTGACGACGAACGACTGGAAGGTATTCGGCTATCTGGTAGGACGAGGGTCGCTCTGGATCGCGGTACTGACGGCCTGCTGGTCGATGTACGGGTATTTCAGGTTTTTCTACGAAGAAAGCAAGAAAAAGGCGGCCGAAAGGGCCGCCTAAGAAGGTTTCCGGGAAGTCGAACCTATTTGACCTCTACACGGTCGCCGGGATGTATCTCGGAAGAGTTCCGCACTATGATCGCGGTCGCGGTCCTTTCCTTCACATTGAGAATCATCATCTCGCCCACGATCCTCCTAAGATCCGACGGTCTGCGCGATTTCGCATTCTCGGAGGTAACGATCGCTCCTCCGCCTTCGGAGCCTTTCTTACGCGGAGCCTGATTTGAAAAGTGGCCGCCTTCGTATCGGTCGCTTTCATATCCGTCTTCTTTGTTGTCGATCGACTCTTTCAGAACCTTCCTGTGAATATTACCCGTTCCGAGCGGCCTGAAGACCGTCAGAATGTCGCCGACACCGACGCCGTCCTCGCTTCCAAGATCGACATAAACTACCGTGTTCTGTCCAAGAACCTCGGCGTTGTCACGCGCCATAAAGATCATTCCCGAGGCTTTTCCTGAAGAAGGCGAGAACCTGTCGAATTCTCCCCTGTATTCGAACATAGGGCTCGTGCGCTGCGGTGTCGGGACAAGAAGATCGCCCAACAGCAACGTCGAGCAGGAGGTCTTGACGCTGACGACTGACACGTCCCGCATCACTCTCTTGACTTCAACCGCTCCGATTTCCTGCACGTAGAATCCGAGATCACCCTTCCGGGTCCAGTCGGTATCGACCTTGCCGCGCGGCCTTACGACGGAGAACATGTCGCCTTCGTTCACCCCGCTAGAGGATCCCGAATTGATGTAAAGCAGGTCGCCCTGGAAGAAGATATGCTGGTCCTTTTCGTTCTCTGCACCGACTATCTCAGTGCTTGTCGAGATCGGCGATCGCTGGACATAACCGGCGCAGTAGAGGTCGTTGTCACCGACAACCGTGAGGGGCCGGTCCATGCTTGAGGCCGGGATCACGATCGCCGCCGAGTCGATCTTCTTGTTAAGATCCGGCTGTTGTGCGACAAGCGCCGTAGATGCGGTCAGCGTAAACGCCAGTGCGAAAACGAAGGATTTGGCGAAAGATAAATGAAGTCTCACGAGATTCTCCTTGTGCGAATTAAACCTGGGGATTCCGATTCCGTCGTCTGGAATTGCCGATCGGCATGACGGTTGGACTAACGGTCTGGCCGCAGAACGGCTATTCCTATCCTAACGCCTGGCCTCAACATTCGTCAATTATTTTTTGCATTGTTTAACACTCGGCCGGACCTTTGATCTGTGCCTTGCACATCGCAGGGTCATTTTGTAGTCTTTTCTTTTGCCAAACTCCCTTCGAGGCCACAACAAGCCGGTGTAGCTCAGTTGGTAGAGCAGTTGATTTGTAATCATCAGGTCGTAGGTTCAAGTCCTATCACCGGCTCCAATAAAAATGGGCCTTTCGGCACAATCCTTGTTTACCCACAAAGTTAGGTGTAGCGAATAATGTAGCGACTACGCTCCAAATCGGTGCACTTTTGCCTTCTTTTCCGTACTTCGGAGCACCTCACGGACTCGTTGAGTTAAGGGAATCGTGCGCCTCGCGTTTCGACTCTTGCCGTGAGGGTTGAAGACCGTCCCTTTATCTAAATCCACATTCTTACGCATCATCCGGAATACCTCTTCAGGACGCATTCCTGTATCGACTATTTCGACGGCGAATTCTTAAAAAGGCTGATTCGCAGCGAGCAAGTACAATCTCTCTTCGTCTTCAGAGAGTATGCGATCCTTTGGCCCTGCCTCCCGGAGCATTTTTACCTGGCTGACAGGGTTCTGACCAACTACGTTCTTCTTGATCTGGTGATTGAAAAACTTCTTGAGCAGAGCAAGTTCCCTGTTGATCGTTGCGGGACTGAAAGGATTAGTAGGTTTCGGTGGCCCCTTCTTACTCACAGTTCGCGGTTTGCACTTCTGAGCACTGCACCAACGCTTGTAGTCTTCGACTTCGCCAGCGGAAATGGCTCCCAACGCCTTCTCTTTGAAGTAGGCGATCAAATGCTTGCTCGTAGAGAGATGTGAAAGAACCGTATTCGGCTTTGCCCGATGTTCGAACTGTACCCACTCGAGGAACTCGCGCATCGATTCTGCGAAACCCGCCTCGAACTTCTCTTCTCCCAGCCCCACTTCGCCTTTCGCGAGCTGAGTTCGATACGCTCGCTCTACGGCCTCAGCACCCGCATATTCTTGCATTTCGTGCTCTTCTGAATGTGTTTGCCGTGGTGCTGAAAACTCATCCACAAATATGCCGAATTTGTTCTCTTATAAATCGCAATCGCTATCGCTCCCTATGCTGAAGTCCAGACTATTCCACCATTCCCTTCACGAGTGAACTAATGATTAAAGTTTGTGTTCTCATGATTTTATCTTCTCCTGTTCTTGCGGAAAGAGCGTAGCTGCGACTAATCACGATTCAGCAGACGATTACTGCCACGTTACAAAAAGCTTTGTCCTAGTCAGTCGATAATTTCCACTCTTTATTAGACCGCGCGTTTTAGCTCATCGACAAACTTCAGGGCTTCACGTCGCACGTGATCGGCAAGCCGCGGGTCGATGATGCTCTTGATTCGGGCCGCCTCGATGTCGCGCACGGCTTTTGTTTTGAAATCCAGGATCGTTTCGGCGGCGCTCAGTATGGCGCTCGTCTCCGGATTTTGAATCAGCGAACCGACAACCGTCGATGGTTCGTGAGCAACTGCGACAACAGCCCCGCCGATGCCGCCATATTCGTGCAGATCGCGGAAAACCCGGCTTGTGTTCATAGCTGTTTCGATCAATTCAGACTCGTCCGGGTCAAGCAGATGCGCGACGAACCGGCAATGCTCGTCCATGATATTTGTCCAGAAAGTTGAAACCTCGTCCTTATCGAATTCCGACTCGCCGCCGGCAAGGGTTTCGAGCCGCCGCGTCCAGCGCTCCGCTTCATGCCGCGTATGGTCAAAGAAAAGTGGCCACACCAAACTGTGCAATTTCCCCGACGCTTGTGTCTCGCCGAGCCGGGCTTTGTAGTCGATAAACGGCTTGACCGTTTCAGTAAAATTGCTCGCGAAACGCTTCAACTCGCCAGCAGTTGGTTGAGCCGAGTCTATTTCCTGATATAGATTCGTAAAAGTTTCACTGAAACGGATCGCTTCTTTGCGCTCTGCCTCGCATGTCTCGGGCGGCATGAGAAGCGAAAAGAAAATCGCATGTTCCGCCATAATATCAACCGCGAACCTGGCGTCCGCCCAAGCGTGGGCCGCCGCGTCCTTATTTTCGATTGTCGGGACAACAACCACTTTTTCAAACGGCTTTTCCAACTCTTTGCCGCCGCCTCTAGTATATGTCTTGAAATTGCTCATTCCTGTTGTTGCCTGTGTCATTTTTCTACCTCCATAGATGCGGGAAACTTTGCGAGCCGAGTAACCCGGACAATTGTCCGGATTATTCAGAGAGGTTCACCAACGGTCGCTCATGTCCGTTGGGCCCAACCAATTGTCAACTTTGATTCCGAAGAGATTTATTCCACATTTTTTTAGCCCCGGTCTGTGCGTCTGCACACAATCCGTTAGGATAATTTCCGGCTAACCGGCGCGTTGAGATTCTGCTTAGAAAATTCCTGACGTAAACGCCCAAGGGCAAGGGCCCCCAACATTAGACCGAAATCGCGTAACGCGACATCAAAATATCCGGGGATCATCAGCAGGTTTAGAATTATCAAGCCAAGCCATTCCGCAACGATATACGCAAAAACCTTTAGCTTGAGAAATACGCCGATGCCGGCCACGATTTCGATCACGCCAACAAAGTACATAAACTCGTGCCCGTAGCCGCCGAGCATGTTGTTGGCGAAAGCGGGCAGATATTGGTCCCAATCGACCACCAGACCCAGGAATTTATCCAGTCCCATTAAGATCGGAGCGACGGCGTCGTAGCTGTATGCCGACCGTCATGAAAGTATAATTCTCGACTTGGGCATCAATATAGGCTGACCTAAAAGGGATGATCACGACGGCTGGGGGGACGCTACATATCCGCCAGCCGGAGGGTGTCAAACAGCAGGAGAAGTTCCGCTCGAAGCTTGTGAAGCCCTACAGAAGGCGTTCGGAGGGGCTGGACTCGACGTTCGTGAAGTTGTTCGTCGAGGGGCTTGCGACAAGGGACTTCGAGCCGGCGCTGAGGGCCTTCGTAGGAGAGGACGCGCCTTTGTCGCCGTCGAGTATCTCGAGGCTGAACAAGCGGTTCGCGAAGGAGTTTGCCGAGTGGGGGGCGCGAAAGCTTGAAGGGCTCGAGATCCTGTACGTCTGGGTTGACGGTGTGTATTTGAAGGCGGGGCTTTCGGACGAGAAGCTGTGCGCGCTTGTGGTGATCGGGTCCGACCGTGTCGGGAAAAAGCACCTTCTGGCAATCGGGGAAGGGTAGAGGGTGTCGAAACAGAGCTGGCTCGAACTGCAGAGATGGACCCCATTCGTTGGACAGTTTGGCGGCTGATTTAAGGTGGAAGGCCTGTCCCATCATGCCGCCAGTTTCAGAGGCCCGGCGTAGCCGGGCCTCGCAGTTTTGTAATATTCCTCATCCGGGGTCCTCGAGTCGAGGGATGAATGAGGG
>DATKCW010000035.1:0-20862 GCA_035513035.1 Aridibacter sp. | reverse complement strand
AAAGGTTCGAATCATCGCAACCATAGCAAAGCGTGATGGGTCAGGCCGGTATAATCAAGACCAAGCTGGATGGTACATAGTGTGTAACGGACGCGTCGTTCTCTCCGCTGACAAGTCCGAAGTCTCAGGTTGGGGAATTGCACCGATGCCAACGTATCAACCGAAGCACAGGAGTTTTGTCGGATTAGTGTTTTTCGAGAGTGAGGACCCACGCCTGCTTCCTTGGACGACAACTAAAAGAGCCTTGAATAGAGAATCCAGAGTTTACCTCAGAATCCTTTCCAAGATGGCTTTGGCCGCTAGACCAGTGATTTCTTTCATCAATAAGCAATATCCATCGGAACGAGACGAGGAACCTGTGGAAAGAGAAATTTCCCGCAATGTTAAGGATTCAAACATTGGCCAACTTATCGGTGAAAAGCCAACTTCATTCAAGGTCCCGACCGCGACCAAGAAGGAAAAGACTACCACCCGAGTACAGTTCGACGCAGAGAATCGAGACTTGGAACTAATCCGAAAACACTTGAGAAAACCAAGGATGGGGGCCAGTACAATTGGAAAGCACACATTGGACTACTTCTTAGATAAGGAGGGATTGAAGTGACAGCTGTCTCGAAGAGCTACGAAAAAGTCCACTATGAGTTCCGGCCTGCCAAGCAGGTTGAAAGAAGGATGTTGCTTGACGTCTTCCAAAGACTAATGTCAGTGGGGTTTGCAATACAAGATTATCAGTATACAGGGCTGGGATCGATTTACTTCATCGACTTCATTATGTTCCACAGATATCTCGGAATTCAGGAGATGCTAAGTGTGGAGATCTCTGCGGATGTAGAGAAGCGTGTCAGATTCAATCGACCTTACGAATCAATTAGGGTTGAGATTGGAGATATATCCGATCAAATTCCATTGCTCTCCGCAGAGACACAACACATTTTATGGTTAGATTATGATTTCGTGATTTCTGAAGATGTTCTTGACGCCATCGTGCTTGCCTCGAGTCAGCTGTCTCCTGGGTCCCTTTTGTTAGTGACGCTTGATGTGGAACCTCCAGGTCCGAGTGAAGACGGCCCAAGAGACTGGAAAACTCACTACTACAAGGAGGCAAACAGGTTTTTGAAGCCTAGCATGAAGAATGAGGACTTTGCGCGCTCCAAGTTACCCTTACTTAACGCTTCAATTATTGAAAAGGCAATTTCGGAAGGACTTGTAGGGCGCACGGACGTGAGTTTCCGTCCGCTATTCAGTTTTGTCTATGCTGATGGACACGAAATGTTGTCCATCGGCGGCATGATTGCGTCAAGTAAGGACAAGGCGAAGCTCGGCAATATGGACTGGAATAAACTCTCCTTTGTCAGAGACGACCTCTATATCGAGCCGTTTCGAATCAAGGTTCCGTTAATAACTAGAAAAGAGAGGTTTGTTCTGGATGCGTCAATGCCATCGGCGGGGGGGTGGACACCAACGGAATTTGAAATGAGAATAGAAGATATAGACGCATATTGTGAGATCTATCGGTATTACCCTGCCTTTACCGAAATGTTCTTGTAATTGGCGCCTCACGGCCTTTATTAGCTCACACTCAATTTAACGCTAACAGTCAATTCCCTACTTTGCTCTTATCTTGACGAGTCATTCTCTATGTCTATTTTATCGTCCTGCGTTTAGTCTGCGCGTAACCGTAAACGTCGATCCGTACTCGGAACTTTTATAGAGTTGATTCGCCCGATCAAAGGATTACATGTTTGTTGCCGTGCAGTTTTCGCCCTTCTAGCCTACCGTTCAGCACAGCTTCCTAGTCAATTCTCCTGTAATTCGCATAGATAGACCAGTTTCACTACAATCCCACCGATTCTAAGACGTGATCAGAATTCCTTGTTTACGCCGCTTTAAGCCGATTGTAAACTCAACTTAAATGCCCCCAATAGCGGTTTTAACGGCACTCCAGTTAAGAGTTCGTGACTAGAGATGTTAGTCACGCGCTATAGCTCTCTCAATAAGAGGTTGAGAGTCAACAGGCACTTGGTCGTTAGATTGTGAAACCATCGGGAATTTAGCAGGAAGGCGAATCGTCTTTCGCGTCGCGTAGCGACGTCGTGGTCGACCAACAAATTCAAGCCGCCGCGTAGCGGCTCTTGATGTCGTTTTGGGGTTCACGTGCTACAGATATCTGGCTCCTAACGGAGCCGGGCGAAAGCCCCAACGTTTGTGAGTGGGCCAAACCTACCTGACGGTCGCGTTTCCACCACGGACTGTCACCTGCCTCCTGTCTCCAGTCTCCTGTCTCCTGATTTTGTTAACGGAGTGCCGCCGCTAACGCGGCTCTGAGGAAATACTGCCTCGACACCCCACGTTCAGCTTCGCTCCACGTGGGGCTACGAATATGACGTCCGCTTCGCGGACTAAAGAGACTCCCGACTCGAAAAACTCGACAGACCCTGTCTTCTGTCTCCCTTCAACCGCGAGGGCGGGCACAGGTCCCGCCGCTACAATCGCTCCCGTCTCCTGTCTCCCTTCACCCGCGAGGGCGGGCACAGGTCCCGCCCCTACGATCGGTCCTGTCTCCCGTCTCCTGTCTCCTTCTTTTTGATTTTGCCCTGAAAAATGCGAGAATAATGGTTTCGTTCAGCCCGGATCTCTAGTGCCGGCATTCGCCTTGAGGACCCGGTCCGCGGACGACAGAGCCAAATGACCGATGATCTGGTAAACAGGCTGTTCAGAGGCGAGCCGAGGGCCGTCGCGCGCGCGATCTCGAAGGTCGAGGACGCTTCGAAAGACGCCGGCGAGCTTATGAAGGCC
Source organism: Aridibacter sp. (assembly GCA_035513035.1). GTDB lineage: Bacteria > Acidobacteriota > Blastocatellia > Pyrinomonadales > Pyrinomonadaceae > Aridibacter. The sequence continues at coordinate 18,066 of DATKCW010000035.1, read as the reverse complement.
GTTTTCCCGAAGACCGGCAACGCCCTCGTCATAGGCATCACGGGCTCGCCCGGTGCCGGAAAATCGTCGCTCGTCGACAAGCTCGCCCTTTTATACAAGGAAAGAGGCGAGCGGATAGGCATCGTCGCGGTCGATCCCTCGAGCCCGTTCTCGGGAGGAGCTATCCTCGGAGACCGCATACGGATGCAGACGCTCGGGCTGGACAAAAACGTCTTTATCCGCTCGATGGCGACGAGAGGCAATCTCGGCGGCCTCGCGAGAACGACCGTCGATGCGGTCTCGATCCTGGACGCGGCGGGATACAATAAGGTGATAGTCGAGACCGTCGGCGTCGGCCAGGACGAGGTCGAAATAGTGAAGACCGCCGACGTGACCGTGGTCGTGCTCGTCCCCGGAATGGGCGACGATATCCAGGCGATCAAGGCCGGCATAATGGAGATCGGCGACGTGTTCGTCATCAACAAGGCGGACCGCGAGGGCGTTATACGGACCGAGAAGGAGCTCGAAGCGCTTCTGTCGCTCGCTCACCGCCAGGACCTCTGGGATCCGCCGATCGTAAAGACCGTGGCCACAGAGAGCAAAGGCATCGAAGATCTGTCCGAAGCTATCGAAGCCTACTCGCTGTTCGTGAAAGAAGGCGGCCGGAGCACCGAAAGGCGCGTCGCCATCGCGCGCTGGAGGCTCCTTGAGCTCACACGCGAGAAGCTTCTGGCGAAACTGCTGGACAACAACGGCACGGAAAAGGAACTTGAACGCCTTGCGGAAGAGATCGCCGAGAAGAAGCGCGATCCGTATTCCGCGGCGGAGGAACTGATCAGCAGGCAATGAAGATCGATCATCTTGGAATTGCGACCGGCGGGATACAGGAAGCGCTGAAGTTCTGGGAGGACGCGCTCGGGCTCAAGAGCGTCCACGTCGAGGAGGTCGAGGACCAGAAGGTGCGTGTCGCGATGCTGCCTTTGGGCGAAAGCCGGATCGAGCTTTTGGAGCCGCTTAGCGACGACTCGCCCATCAGCAACTTTCTCGAGAAAAGAGGAGGCGGCATCCATCACATCGCCGTGCAGGTCGAGGACATCAACGCATCGCTGGCAAGACTGAAGGAAGCGGGAATGAGGCTGATCGACGAAGAGCCCAGGACAGGCGTCGAAGGGTGCCTCGTCGCGTTCGTCCATCCGAAATCCGCGAACGGCGTCCTGCTCGAGCTGGTCCAGAAGATCTGAACCGGAAAAGTCCGGTTCGAAACGGAATCATCATCCATCAACTGAGGAAATTTGAATGAATATCTGTCCAACTTGTAACAAAGAATTCCCGAGCTACGTTGAGGTCTGTCCGAACGACGGGACCAGGCTTGGAGAAGCTCCTGAAGAAGAGGCTGCTGCCCCCGCGGAAGATGACGCTTTTGAGGCAACTTCCGAAGAGTCGGCGGAAGCCGCTTCGGAAGAAGTGAGCGACGAAGCGCCCGAAGCGGAAGAAGAGGACGAAACCCAAGCCGCTTCGGAAGCAGCGGACGACGATGCGGCCGAAACGGAAGAACAGGGCGAAACCGAGGCCGATTCTGCGGTGGCAGCGTCCGCGCCTACGGGCAAGGCAGTCGCTTCCCAGAGCGAAGGGATGAGCACGATAGGCAAGGCGACGATCGTGCTCCTCGTGGTCCTTGCGCTCGGCGCCGGGCTCGTTTTCTGGAAGAGCAAGGTCGGCGATCACGGCAGCCTGGACCTGAGCGGGCTGACGGAAAAGGAGATTCAGGTACTTGTGCGCGACTTCAATCCGATGCAGCTCAGGGCGCTCGCCGAAAACCCCGAGCAGAAAAAACGGATCGTCGAAGGTCTACGCGAGCGGTTCGCTATCGCGAGCCAGGCGCAGAAGGAAGGTATGACGGACCGGCCGGAGATCAGGTCGGAACTCGAGAGCACGAGAGAGACTCTCCTCGCGGTCAACTACGACCGCAAGATCAATGCCGACAAGGGCCCGATGCCTCCGTTCGGATTCATATCCGAAGACCGAGTGAAGGAATTCTGGGGCGAGACGGGATCGGAAAGCCCGGAAACCGCCCCCGCCGCTCAGCCTAACGCGAACACTAACGCGGCTGACGCGAATGCGCAGCCTCAGCAGACTGCTCCCGCACCGACTCCCGAAAAGAATGACCAGGGATTCGTGACGTCTGCTCTTGACGTTGTCGGACTCGGATGGATCACGGGAAACGCCGACGCGCGACGGCACGAGGCGAAGTTCCGGATGTTTATCGACAACAAGATCAAGATGCTTCGGGAAAGCGGCCAGGTCGACAAGGACTTTCAGCTGACGGACGATCAGCTCAAGCAGGTCCGCACGGATTTCGCGAAGAGCCAGATCTACTATGAAGAAGCGAAAGACAAGCTGGCTTCGATCGGCAGCCTTCCGGAAGCCGAGCGCAAGGAGTGGGAAGAGTTCGAGGAAGAGGTCGAACTTCAGATCAAGCTGCAGCAGGTGACTTTCCTTGTCCAGACCTACGCGCGCGACAAGCTCGCGAAAAAGGTCCAGGTAACCGAGGAAGAGGTCCAGAAGTACATCGCCGAGCATCCCGAGGTCGCCAACGAGGACGAAAAGCGCAACAAGGCCGCGGACCTGATCAAACGGATCAACGAAGGCGCCGAATTCGCCGAGCTTGCGAAGGAATTCTCTGAGGATCCGGGCAGCAAGGATAACGGCGGGCTTTACGAGGACATCTCAAAGGGCCAGTTCGCTCCCGAATTCGAGGCGGCCGCGCTGGCGCTCGAGCCCGGCCAGGTGACGAAAGAGCCGGTCAAGACGGGCCACGGCTTCCACGTTATCAAACTCGAGAAGAAGGAAGAGAAGACCGGCGACGACGGCCAGCCAACCGTGAGCTACAATGTCCGCCACATCCTGATCTCGACCCGCGTCAAGGACCCGGAAGACCCGATGGCGAGGGAAATGCCCGTCGAACAGTACGTCAGGCAAAAGCTTGAGAAAGAGAAGCAGGAAAAGGTCCTTGAAGAGATAAAGAAGAACAATCCGGTCAACATCCCCGCCGATTTCAAGGTTCCCGAGCCTTCGGTGGAGGATATGGAGCAGCTTCGCAAACAGCAAGAGGAACAGCTGAAGCAGATGATCGAACAGCAGAACCAGTCTTCTGAAGGCGGCGATGAAGGTCCCGGAGCTGCACCTCATCCGCCTCCTCCGGCAACGAACAACCAGGAATAGAGGATTCCGGTCCGCAGTTTTGCCAAGGGCCGGATCCGATTTGGCGGGGCAATGCGGCGCATTGTCCCGCGAACTTTGTCGGGAGCATTTGACCGGAGATCGGATGGAAGAAAAGTACCTATGGAGAATGTAAAGATCGGAATTATCGGCGGCAGCGGTCTGTACCAGATGCCCGAACTTGAGAACGTTCGCGAGCAAACGGTAGATACGCCGTTCGGCAAGCCCTCGGACGCCTTCATCATCGGGGAGCTGGAAGGAGTGGCCGCCGCGTTCCTTCCGAGGCACGGACTCGGGCACAAGATACTCCCGACCGAGCTTCCCTTCCGGGCGAACATCTACGCGATGAAACTGCTCGGCGTCGATTACATTCTCTCGGTTTCCGCCGTCGGCTCGCTTCAGGAGCGGTACGCACCGATGGACTTTTTCATTCCCGATCAGTTCTTTGACCGCACACGCGCGAGGGCCGGGGAATCGACCTTCTTCGGCGAAGGCATCGTCGGACACATCACATTCGCGCATCCGGTCTGCGACGAACTCGGCGATATACTAGAAAAGGCCTGCGGAACGGTCGAAGGCCTCACGGTCCACCGCGGCGGCACCTATATCTGCATGGAAGGCCCCGCGTTCTCCACGAAGGCTGAATCGCACGTGTACCGCAGCTGGGGAATGGACGTGATCGGGATGACGAATCTTCAGGAAGCGAAGCTGGCCCGCGAAGCGGAGATGGCTTACGCGACGCTCGCGCTTGTGACCGACTACGACTGCTGGCACGAGGACCACGATTCGGTCTCGGTCGATATGGTAGTCGAGTACCTGACGAAGAACGTGCGCAATGCGCAGCTGGTCCTGAAAGAAGCCGTGAAGCTTGTCGACGCAAAGGAGACGCCGAACCCTTTCGAGGGAGCGACCCGCAGCGCGATCTTCACCCAGCCCCAGGACTGGGACCCGGAGACGGCGAAGAAGCTCGACGCCATCATAGGCAAGTACGCGCAGAAAAAGGCGGCCGAGTAAACGGCTTCCGGCGTGGGAACATCATTAAGGCGAAGATGAGAAGAACTATCACGATAACAGCGCTGCTGATCGCCGCGTTCGCGGCGAACTCCTTTGCCCAGACCTTCGAGGACGAGCCGCTTCCGATCGACGAGGTGATCGAGGCGGACGCCAACCACAACGTCGATGTCGCGTGGCAGTATTTCAAGCTAAAGAAGGCCTACAAGGCGGCCCTCATGAGAATGGAAGAGACCGTGGCGACCCTCGCCGCGTTTCCCGGCTACAAGAAGATGGACGAGGTGCTCTACCTGTACGGGATGAGCAGCTATTATCTTTCCGAAGGCAAGGGCAGCCAGAAGATCGTCCTGGAGCGGCTCCCGGAAGAAGACCGGCCAAGATACGAAAAGGAAAGGCTCCGGGAAGACGCCGTCGCATTCCTTTCGAAGCTCGTGGACGAGCATCCCGAAAGCAAGTACCGCGAAAAGGCCGAAGAGGCCCTTGAGAAGATGAAGAAGGGCAGGTAGCCCGTCCCGCCCGAAAGCACACTACAAGGTTTAGCGCGAAGGTTCAGCGTATGTACTTGTACACACGCTAAACGCGCAGGTTTGCCAACAGAGGATTTCGCTTCGCTTATTGCACGCGGGACCCGTGCGCTCAGTCTCGTTACTCATCACTCGTTACCCATCACTCGTTACTCATCACTCCTGAGCCCCTTTGCTTCCCCCTTCCCGAGCCCTTATAATCTAGCTTTTTCCGTTACAGGAGATTTTTCTTTATGTCTGTTACCGCAGTAGGGTCCGTGGCATTCGACTCGCTCGAGACGCCTTTCGGAAAGAGGGACAAGGTGCTTGGCGGCGCCGCTACCCATTTCTCGTTCTCGGCGAGCTTCTTCTCGAGTGTCAACGTGGTCGGCGTAGTCGGGGGCGATTTCGGTGACGATGAATGGAAGCTTTTCCGCCATCATCACGTGAACACGGATGACATCGAGGTGATCGAGGACGGCAGGACGTTCTTCTGGAAGGGCCGGTACGATTACGATATGAACACCGCTCACACGCTCGACACCCAGCTCAACGTGTTCGAGACGTTCGACCCGAAGCTTTCCGAGAACTCGAAGAACTCGAGGCTCCTCTTCCTCGCCAATATCCTCCCAAAGCTCCAGAAGCAGGTCCGCGAGCAGTCCAACGCCGAGTTCGTCGCGATGGACACGATGAACTTCTGGATCGAGTCGATGAAGGACGACGTGATCGAGACCGTGCGTGTCGTCGACTGCGTGATCATCAACGACGCCGAAGCGCGCCAGCTGGCCAGCGTCCCGAACGTGATAACGGCGGCGAAGGAGATCCTGAGCTGGGGCCCGAGAGCGGTCGTGATCAAGCGCGGAGAATACGGCGCGGCGCTTTTCACCAGGAATTCGTATTTCGCGATCCCCGCCTATCCGCTCGAGAGCGTATTCGATCCGACCGGCGCGGGAGACACATTCGCCGGCGGTTTTATGGGATATCTCGCCAGCCGCAAGAATATCGACAACGACGCAATGCGGCGGGCGATGATCTACGGCTCCGTGATGGCATCATTCAACGTCGAGAAGTTCGGCACAGAGAGGATCAACGGGCTTGATTACCCCGAGATCAACGGCAGGTTCAGGGATTTCAAACGGTTCACGCATTTCGAAGAGATCCCGTTCGAACAGGCGACGACGGCGGGACCCTGATCCTTCCGATCCGCAAACGAGTCCGGTCCCGCCCGGGCTTTTCATTCCCCGGTATCTGAATGGCAACTGAAGTCGAAACGGCTGAAACGGCGCCTGAGGCATCGGGCAGGAACTCTGCGCAGCTTTCTGCCGGGAACTACCTGTTCCTTGTGGTCGCTCTGATCGCGCTGGTGTGCCTTTCGGTCGCGCTGGCGCTCGCATACGGTTCAGGCGGAATGACGAGCGGGCAGATATGGTTCCTGATCGCCTTCCTGATCCTCTTTTCGGTATTCAGCATTTCGATCGTGACGTGGCTGGTCCTTAGCCAGTCCCGCCAGATCGCCTTCGCGGAGCGCGACGGCGCGATCGACTGGCGGACCACCTCGCCGGAAAAGCAGAAGCGGCGGCTGAACCTGGAGATCCGGGAGCTGGGCGCCATTCTCAAGCTCGGAGAAAGCCAGCTCGCCGATCTACGTGCGGCGTACATCGTCGCTGAGGACCTTGCGCTGAGGCGGATCCAGAGCGAATCAGGCGTGCCACTGATGAGGAAAGTGACGCTTGGAGCCGCGGATTTCGACGCCGTGCTGATCGAAGGCGACCTGGTTACTTGTGTCACGATGATCTTCCTTGTCAGGCCTTCGATTCCGCAGGAGAAGATCAACCGCCTTCTGCGCGAGTCGGCGATCGCAAGGAACGCTCTCGGGGAGTTCCGCAAGGGCTCGCGGATACGCCTCCTGCTTTTGCTTGTGACCCAGCTCGATCAGAAAGGCGAGGCGAGGCTACGGTCGACGGTCGCCGACCTGTTCAGGGCCACGCCGGTGAATGTGGACATCCGGTGGATGGATTTTCAGAAACTGCAGAGGCTGTATTCCGACGAATGACGGGGACGGGCCGCAAACCATTGGATCGAGAGGACAACCTGATGCTCAAAGACAAGATCGGCCTGGTGCTCGGCGTGGCGAACAAACGCTCCATCGCGTGGGCCTGTGCCGCGTCATGCATCGAACACGGTGCGAAGATCGCTTTCACCTACCAGGGCGAGAGGCTGCAAAGGAACGTCGAGAAAGTAACGGCGGAACTCGAAGATGCCCTGCTTCTGCCGTGCGACGTGACGAATCAGGCGGAGGTCGATGCCGCGTTCGAAGCGATCGACAAGAAGTACGGGCGGCTCGATTTCGTGATCCATTCGATCGCCTTCGCGCCGCGCGAGGCGCTCGAGGGCGAGTTCCTGGCGACGACCCGCGACGCATTCCTGACGGCGTTGGAGATCAGCGCGTACTCGCTGACCCAAATCTCCAGAGCCGCTCAGCCGCTTATGAAGGACGGCGGGAGCATTGTCACGATGAGCTATTACGGGGCCGAGAAGGTCGTCCAGAACTACAACGTGATGGGGGTCGCAAAATCGGCGCTCGAGTCCTCGACAAGGTATCTCGCGAACGACCTCGGGCAATACGGGATCCGCGTGAACGCGATCAGTGCAGGGCCTATTAACACGCTTTCAGCGCGCGGCGTGAAGAACCTGTCCGGTTTCCTGAAGCATGTCGAGGAAAGATCGCCCCTCCGTAGGAACGTCGAGGCGCGCGAGGTCGGCGACACGGCACTCTTCCTCGTAAGCGGCCTTTCGTCGGGCATAACCGGCGAGACGATCTATGTAGATTGCGGATACAACATAATGGGAGTCTGAGCCGGGTCCCGAAGGAGTTACACGATGGCTGACGACAGCAAGAAAAAGAAAGGCCAAAGGATTATGCACAAGACGCTCGACGAGCCGGCGACGGTCGCCGAAGCCAAAGAACAGAAAGGACTGGTCTGGCACGTTACGGAGGACGAGGCGCTTCTGCGTTCGCCCGAGCCTAGCGACCGGTTCAAGAGCTCCGATTCGTGGCGCGTGTTCAGGATAATGAGCGAGTTCGTCGACGGATTCGACGCGCTCGCGACGATCACCCGCGGAGTGTCGATCTTCGGTTCCGCACGCACGCCGGAAGACAACGAATACTACCAGGCCGCGCGCGAAACGGGACGCCTGCTCGCGGAGGCCGATTTCGAGGTGATCACCGGCGGCGGTCTGGGCATTATGGAGGCCGCAAACCGCGGCGCGCACGAGGCCGGCGGCGTGTCAGTCGGCTGCAACATCGAGCTGCCGTTCGAGCAGGTCCCGAACCCTTTCCAGAGCCACGAGGTGTCGTTCAAGTACTTCATGGTCCGCAAAACAATGTTCATCAAGTACAGCAACGCTTACGTGATCTTCCCCGGCGGCTACGGCACGATGGACGAGATCTTCGAAGCGCTGACGCTGATCCAGACCAGGAAGATACGGAACTTCCCTGTCGTTATGTTCGGCTCTTCGTACTGGAAAGGAATGCTTTCGTGGATACAGTCCACGATGCTTTCGGAGAAGAACATCAGCCCCGGGGACTTGGGACTGATGTATCTTACCGACTCGCCCCGCGACGTTGTCGATTTCGTGATCGACTGCTGCACGGAGAACGGGAACTCGAACGAGAGTTGACGAAGTTGGCTGAGTTTGGTGAGTTGGCTGGGTTTGGAGAGCGTATCGACCTTATTGTCGAAAATTCACCGTTCAGAGCAGCGCTTTGCGTTGCGCTAGGCGGGCATAGCCCGCTTGGAACTGGAGAAGGCGGGCTCCTAAGCAATCACTTCACGAGGGCGAGCGGACGCATTCCGATCGGGCATTCGCCCGATTGGGCAGCGCGCAGCGTTGCTCTAAACGGCGCAATTTTTGTCATTTTGAAGGCCGCTGTCGCGGCCTAAGCCCGCGGGACGCGGGCGTACCGGAGATCGCGAGGCCCCCAAACCAGAAATGATAATCGTATTCACAACCGCGCCTGACCGCAAAGAGGCAGATGCTCTCGCCGAGGCGATCGTCCGTCAAAAGCTCGCCGCCTGCGTCCAGGTCCTGCCTGAAATGACCTCTTTCTATTTCTGGGAAGGGGAGGTACAAAAGGAGCCCGAACATCTTCTGCTGATCAAGACGTCGGAATCGTCGTACGGGCCGCTCGAGGCATTCATTCTCGAAAATCACAGCTACGACGAGCCGGAGATAGTCGCTGTGCAAGCTTCTAACGTTTCGGAAGGGTATAGGAAATGGCTTGAAGGTTACGTTAAGAAGTGACAGTAACCCAAGCGTCAGCGCGGGCTATCGTTTCACGATTCAAGAACCAAGGATCAGGGGTCACTACCCGTGTCCCGGGAGATTCTCAGTCCTCAGTACTTTCTTCTCAATACTGGCAGCAGCCCTCCCTCACGGTCGGGCTACCGACTCGCTCCGCGTGGAAGCCGCAGAATACACCGAGATTCCGGGCGGGCACAGGTCCCGCCCCTACGACTTATCCATCAGTTCCTTGTACTGGCCGCTCTCGACCCACTGAAGGATCTCCGATACGCGCCAGATCGGGAACGGGTGCGTCAGGCCTGCGTTGATGATGTCCGCCCAGAACTTGTCGAGCATCTTCTCGTCGTAGTCCTTCTGGAACTCCCTTGCCTGCTCCAGGAACAGATCGTAATCGATCTTCGAAGCGAGTGTTCCCCCGGCAAGCTTCATCATCGTCTTACCGATCACGTGCGGGTCCTGCATGACGAGCAGCGCCGCACGGTCGCAGGAAAGCTCGGCTCTTCGCATCCACGCCAGAAGCGCCCCGCGCATCGTCGCGGTCAGAAGCTCTTTGATTATCCCCGCGATAGGAAGCGAGGCGAGCGGGATTGTCGCCACGGCGAGGATTAATTGGGCGGCGGTCAGATAGAGCACGTGCTCGGCGTGTATGTGGCCGACCTCGTGCGCGATGACGGCAAGCGTCTCTTCGTCGTTCAGGCGCTCGATGAGCCCCGAATGAAGGACGATGATCGGCTTGTCGACGCCTCCTGTGAAGGCATTGACGATCGGGTTCTGCTGGATGTATAGGTCCGGCATCTCGACTCCGAGCGTCGTGCACGCGATCTGGAGCTTGGCGTGCAGATCGGGACACTGCTTCGGCGTGACCTTCACGGCGCTCGCCATAAACGTCACGCGGATCGCCTTCTCGCCCGTCACCTTCAGAAGCTGTTTCAGCGCCGAATCGATCCCGGGGATCGCCCTCAGTGCCGCAAGTGCTTTGCTGTCAGATGGATGCACGTAATCGTGCTTCGACAGGTCGGCGAATTTCTTGTGATATTCGGATGAGAGCGGAAGCTTGCACCTGCCGCAGTTCGCCAGTCCGTTCTTGTAGTCCTTGCGGACGGCGTTCGTCTGTCCGCAGTACCTGCAGCGGACCTTCTTGCTTTTGGCGATCGCAGCCGGTTCGTCGGCGTCGCCCGATTTCTTCTTTGCCATAATGAGAGTCTACTAATCCGATCGTCGCTTGTTCAAACTCGCTGAGTGTCGAAGGTCTAACGGTTCGAGGCCGGGAAAGGTTCAGGCGGCTCGCGCCAACCTTACGACCGCCTCTGCGTGATGGGTCTGCGGGAACAGGTCGAGCACCGTGAACTTCTCTATCTCGTATCCGTTGTCGATCAGAAATCGGATGTCCCTTGCGAGCGTGGAGGGATTGCACGAGACGTAGGTGACGAACTTCGGTGCGGCGTCGGCGATCATCTTCAAGGCAGACCCCTTCACGCCGCTTCTGGGCGGATCGACCACTACCAGATCGGCGGCTTCCACAACTTCCCTCTGCTCCTCGAGGAATTTCCTGACCCTGGAATTCACGAACTCCGCGTTCTGCACTTCGTTCAACGACGCGTTCTTCTCCGCGAATCTGAAAGATTCCCTAGCGCTTTCGACCCCGATCACCTTCTCGAACCGTTCCGCGAGGGGGACCGTAAAGAGCCCTATGCCGCAGTAAAGATCGATCGCTATTCCGCCCGAGATTCCCCCGACCGCGGCCTCGATTAGAGGCTCGACCATGTATTGGTTCGCCTGAAAGAAAGCCCGCGCGTCGAACGAGAATGCGTGTCCGGCGGCTTCGAAGACGAGTTCGTCGACCGGTTCGAAGATCTCCCCAGAGAAAATGCTTGCTGTTCCGCCGGAGAAACCCGCCTCGATATCGACCGTGCCGACGGCGTCTTCCGGCCATTTGAACGTCGCCCTGATCCGCTTGACGGTCCCGTCGAGGCCCGGGACCAGAACGGCACAGCGTTCCGCCTCGATCACCTCGTGCGACTGGCGCTTGTAAAAGCCGATCTGCTTTGAAGCGGGATCTGCATGGACCTGCGTGCGGATCCTGTATCCGAAGGATTCGGGGCAAGGGACGATCCCGATCTCGATCTCGTCGCCGAGTTTGGCTATCCGCTTCAGGCAGTCGCGGATCATACCGATCTTGGCCGCGAGTTGAGCCTCGTAGGACATCTGCTGGAAATCGCATCCGCCGCACTCGCCAAAATACGGGCAAGGCGGCTCGATCCTCTCCGGCGAAGGTTCGAGGATCTCCACGATGCCCGCGAAAGCGGTTCTGCCTTTTAGCTCTGCGATCTCGACGAGAAGCTTGTCACCGAGCACCGAAAGCGGGACGAACAGGGTCAGGTCCTCGGCGAAAGACAGACCCAGCCCGTTCGGTATGATCTTGACGACCTCGACCTCCAGGCGGTCACCTTCTGTATAAACCCGGCTCAAGTGACCTGTTCCACTTCGATCTCGATTCTGCCGGCAAGCGCCGCGAACAGATTGTAGATCAGGGCTCCTGCGGCGCCTCCGATGATGCCAATCACGGCGTATCCGACCGGGATCCCGATCATCAGGATGATCCCCATCACGACGCCGCCTCCGCCGACCGAAAGCGCGTCATTGCCGCCGAAACTCGCCCCGACGAGCGAGAGAATGATGACGATCAGGCCGTACGGTATTCCGATCAAAAGGCCTATGATCAGCGCCATTATCCCGTACATCTTCGCGACCGACCAGATCCCGAGTTTCTTGATCCTAAGCTTGTTCATTGTGTCTCCTTTTCGGCTAAAGCCGGAAAATGCCGAGTTCCGGGATTCCCGAAGCCCGCCTCAGCTCTTTCTTCACGATCAGCACGGTCGTCCTTTCAAGCGCGTCCTTGTCCATCAAAGTCGCCCTTTCGCCGAGCTCCCAAAGCGCCGACTCGCGCATCCTTCGTACCTCTCTTTCGTCCGAGGCCCGCAGCAGCGCTTCATCGATCGATGAGTCAAGCCTGTCGAGCTCGGCCTCGGCGTCCTTTGGATCCCCGGCGGAGCTTCTCAGCCGATCGATCGTTTCCTTCGCTGACTCGATGGCCTTTCCGACCTCGCCTTCGAATCGCGGCGCGAGTTCATCGAGCCTTGTCGCCAGGCCGGCCAGCCTGTCCTGCAAGGAGACACATTCCGCGGCGCCATCCCGTTCATCAACGGAAGCCTCAACGGCATTATCCGGGGCGCCGACCATCGATTCTTTCCAGGCCTTGTATCTGGCCTCGACCGCGTCCTTGCAGTAGGTGAGAGTCCGGATCGATCCCGCGCGCTTGGGATCTGCTTCAAGCTGATCGAAGAGTTCGTCGATCGTGGAAAGAACTATCTTCAGGGGAATACCCTCCTTTTCCCACGATTCGATCAAAGCCCAGTCCACGGGACTGAGCAGAAGATTCCTGCCGCGACGGCGCACGAACGCCGATTCGATCTCGCTGAAGTAATTGAAATGATTCAAGTTGGAGCGTTTGAGACGAGGCGAGAAGTCATTCCGGGCAGGTCAGTCATCGACCCTGATCTTCATTCGGCGAAGCGTCCTTCGGTCGTCTTCGGTGAGTTCAAGTTCGACTGTTTCAAGCGTTTCCTGAATCGGTTCTTCGACCTCTTGAAGGCGGATCTCCAGTTTCACGTTAAGGTCTGCTTCGTAACCGAGCCGGCGCAGATGTTCGAGCGCGTCGGCCACGATCGGCGAATTCTCAATCGCCGAATTAATCGCGTCGCCAAGTTCCTGGACGGCCCTGTTCTGCTTCTCGTGCAAACCCATCTTTCGTTTCCATAGAATTTACGTCAGAGTGCGGGATTAGTCAAAGTTTTTGTCCCGGAGCGAAGTTGCGCCCCGGCTTAGGCGATGCGCCCGATTCTGCTAATCTGTGCCTATGCAGAGAAGAGAGACTTTCCGCACTTCCTCCGGTATCGACCTGCCCAACGAATACGGTCCCGAAGATGTCAGCGATATAGATTTCGAGAGGGATATAGCGGCTCCCGGCGAGTTCCCTTACACGCGCGGCGTACGCGGATCGATGTACCGGGGCCGATTCTGGACGATGCGCCAGTACGCGGGATACGCAAGCGCCGAAGAGTCGAATGCCAGGTACAAATACTTGCTCGAGAACGGCACGACCGGCCTGAGCGTCGCATTCGACCTTCCGACGCAGATCGGGCTCGATTCTGACGACAGCCTCGCCGCGGGCGAGGTCGGCAAGGTGGGAGTCGCGATCGATTCTCTTGAGGACATGGAAAAGCTTTTCGACGGCATCCCGCTCGACAAGGTGTCGACCTCGATGACGATCAACGCGACCGCTTCGACGCTTCTCTGCCTGTACCTCGCCGTAGCCCGCAAGCAGGGCGTTTCGTTCGAAAAGCTGAACGGGACCATCCAGAACGATATCCTCAAGGAGTACATCGCGCGCGGGACCTACATATATCCGCCGAAGCCCTCTATGCGGCTTATCACCGACACCTTCGCGTTTTGCGCGGAGAGCGTGCCGAGGTGGAACACGATCTCGATCTCCGGCTACCACATACGCGAGGCGGGTTCGACCGCCGCGCAGGAGATCGCGTTCACTCTCGCTGACGCGATCGCCTACGTCGAGGCCGCGCTCGGGACCGGGCTGGACATCGACGAGTTCGGCCCGAGGCTTTCTTTCTTTTTCAACGCGCACAACGAGCTTGTCGAGGAGATCGCTAAGTTTCGCGCCGCGAGAAGGATCTGGGCTCGGTTGATGAAAGACCGCTTCGGCGCGAAGTCGGAAAAATCGATGATGCTTCGGTTCCACACACAGACCGCGGGATCCACCCTCACGGCGCAGCAGCCGGAAGTGAACATCGTGCGAACCGCTATCCAGGCGATGGCGGCGGTTCTTGGAGGCACACAGAGCCTTCACACGAATTCGATGGACGAGGCGCTCGGGCTTCCGACCGAGGACGCGGCGAGGATCGCCCTGCGGACCCAGCAGGTGATCGCGCACGAATCCGGCGTCGCGGACACGGTGGATCCCTTTGGCGGAAGTTACGCGGTCGAAGCGATGACCACGAAGCTCGAGGAAATGGCGAACGAGTACATATCGAAGATCGACGAAATGGGCGGGATGCTACGCGCGATCGAGTCAGGTTACGTGCAGAGGGAGATCCAGGAGGCCGCGTACGAGTACCAGAGAGCGGTCGAGAAGAAAGATGCGATCGTAGTCGGGGTCAACAGCTTCCGGATCGAAGAGGAGCACAAGGTGCCCGTGCTGAGGGTCAATCCGGAGATCGAGCGCGGACAGATTCTGCGGCTGAAATCCCTGAAGGAAAGAAGGGACGGCGCAAGAACGGAAGCGGCGCTCGAAAAGCTCGGGAATGCCGCCTCGACTGACGAGAACCTGCTTCTGCTGATACTCGATTGCGTTGAAAGTTATGCGACGGTCGGCGAGATCTCGAACCGCCTGAGAAAGGTCTGGGGAGTCTACCGGGAAGCCGTCACGTTATAGGACCTTGAACCGCTCAAGTGCCGCGCGCTCAAGCTCTTCCCTGTGGTCCGGATGCGCGATCCCGATCAGCGCCTTCGCCCTCTGCCGAAGCCCCATCCCGTAAAGATTCACGGAGCCGTACTCGGTCACGACGTAATGGACGTGGGCTCTGGTAGTCACGACTCCCGCGCCCTCTTTCAAATACGGCACGATCTTCGAGACACCCTTCGACGTCTGCGATTCCAGGGAGATGATCGGCTTTCCGCCTTCCGAGAGTGACGCGCCGCGTATGAAGTCCATCTGCCCGCCCACGCCTGAGAACTGCCTGCTTCCGATCGAATCCGCGCACACCTGGCCCGTCAGATCGACCTCGATCGCGCTGTTGATCGCCGTCACCTTCGGGTTCCTTGCTATCACGGACGGGTCGTTGACGTAGGCCACGTCAAGCATCACGAATGCCGGGTTTTCGTCGATGTAGTCGTAGAGTTTCCTTGTGCCGAGCACGAAGCTCGCCGTCACTTTGTTCGGGTGCACCTTTTTGAACCGTCCGGTCACCACCCCGCTTTCGCACAGGTCGATCAATCCGTCCGAAAACATCTCGGTATGCACCCCCAGGTCCCTGTGGTTTGCAAGCGCTTTCAGCACAGCGTTCGGGATCGCACCGATGCCCATCTGGAGCGTCGCTCCGTCCTCGACAAGATCGGCGCAATGCCTTCCGATCGCAAGCTGCTCGTCAGAAAGCCGGCCTGGATGAAGCTCGTAAAGATCATCATCGACCTCGACCGCGACGTCTATCCGGTCGATATGGATCAGGCCGTCGCCGTGGGTCCTGGGCATCTTGCGGTTGAGCTGGGCAACGACGAGTTCGGCCATCTGCACGCCCGCGATCGAGACATCGACTGACGTCCCCAAACTGCAGTAGCCGTGCCTGTCCGGCGGCGAGACGTGGATCAGAGCGACTTCGATCGGCAGGATCTCGCGCCTGAACAGCAAAGGGACCTCGCTCAGGAATGCCGGGACGTAATCGGCCTCGCCGGACGCCACCGCCTGCCTTACGTTGGCGCCTATGAAAAGCGCGTTCGTGTGGAAGCTTTGCTTGTATTTCGGGTCGACGTACGGAGCATCGCCCTCGGTGTGCAGGTGGTAGATCTCGACTCCGCGCAGTTCGTCTGCCCGACCGATCATTGCCTCGATAAGCTGCCGGGGCGCGGCGGCGACGCTCTGGATGAATATCCGGTCGCCCGACTTGATTTTCCTTACCGCTTCTTCGGAAGAGACGATTTTCATATCCGCCGGATAAAAGCGCCTTTCGGCACGCTAAAACAGGGTGACAAACACAGTTAAACTATGTTAGCCTTACGGTTGGAGTTCAGCCTTTGAATTCCGTCCCTCCAGACTCCCTCAGATCCGGCCAGAAAGACGAATCCGTCACATATCACAATGGAAAATCTAAACGAATACCTGCAGAAGCTCGTCTCGAATTCCGGAAGCGCGCTTCACCTGGAACCCAACAAAAACCCTTACGTCGTCACCGACGGAGGAAATTCGGACCTTTCGGCCTCGCCGTTACAGGGATCGCAGATCAACTCGATGATATTCACATTGATCCCCAATGAGGTCAAACAGCAGCTGCCCGGTAGCAACGAGGTAGAGTTCGTGCATCCGCACAATCTTGGGGACTTCACATTTCACGTCAGGAAATCGCCTTCCGGGTTCAACGTGACGATCACCCCGGCGAGCGCCCCCACGGCCGGCGACGACGATGATTCGTGGACGGAACCCGCAGCTCCCGCACAGGACGCGGCTCCGGACCCCCTTGAGGGCCTGGAGTTCAATTCCGTGGCTCCTTCTCCGTCTTCCGCAAACGACATTCACGGGATCAGCTATGATTCGGAACCGGAATTTTTCCGCGAGATCGATCCGGATGAAATCGTGATCGAAACGAATTACGCGGACGAGGATGAGCCCGCCGCTTTATCAAGCCCTGTTTACGAGCCCGAAGTGGTACAGGTCTCCGAATCGACAGAGGAGAGCGCACCCGCAGCCCCTACGGTCGCGCAGAACGCGCCTGAAGTTCAGACTTCGCCTCCCGTCGTCGAACACTCCCCATACTCTCCCGAGCCTCCCGCGCCTTCACCGCAGATCGCTCCTCCGCAACAGCAGCCTCAGGTTCAGCAGGTTCCCGTCCAGCCGCAATTCGTCCCCGTTCCGGTCCCGGTCGAGGCCGAGGACGAGAACCTTTCTTTGCTTATCGCTTCGGTCAGCGAGCAGGCGCGCTCGCAGATGGAAGAACTGTTCAGGAAGATGGAGGCGGCCAACAGCTCCGACCTTCATATGAGCGTCTCGGTCCCGCCGATGATCCGAAAGGACGGCAAGATGATGCCGCTCGAAGCGGGAAATCCGGCGCTGACGACCGATTCGATCAGGGCGCTTTTGACGTCGATAATGCCGCAGAAGAACCTCGAAGAGTTCGCGCGTCGAAACGATTCAGATTTCGCGTACGAAATCCCCGGCCTTGCGAGGTTCCGCGCGAACATCTTTATGGACCGAAAGGGAATGGGCGGCGTGTTCAGGATCATCCCGACCGATATGCTGACCGCCGAGGACCTGGGGCTTTCGAAGCACATCCTCGACCTCTGCAACCTTTCGAAAGGCCTCGTGGTCGTGACCGGCCCGACCGGGTCCGGAAAATCGACGACGCTGTGCGCGATGATCAATTACATCAACGAGCGCCGAGAGGATCACATAATCACGATCGAGGACCCGATCGAATTCACGCACGAGAACAAGAAGTGCCTCGTGAACCAGCGCGAGGTGCACAACCACACGGACTCGTTCAAAGACGCTTTGCGAGCCGCGCTCCGTGAGGACCCTGACATCCTTCTTGTCGGCGAGATGCGAGACCTTGAGACGATCTCGATCGCGATCGAGACCGCCGAAACGGGCCACCTGGTATTCGGCACGCTCCACACGACGACCGCCGCTTCGACCGTGGACAGGATCATCGACCAGTTCCCCGCCGACCGGCAGCAGCAGATCCGCGTGATGCTCTCCGAATCGCTCCGCGGCGTGATCGCCCAGACGCTTCTTCCGAAGAAGGGAGGCGGAAGGGTGGCTGCTCTGGAGGTGCTGATCGTCACGCCCGCAATATCGAACCTTATCCGCGAGGGCAAGACATTTCAGATCCCGTCCTCGATGCAGACCGGCAAGAACCTGGGAATGTCGATGCTCAACGACTCGCTGATCGAACTCGTCCGGCAGGGCCTGGTCGAACCGCGCGACGCATACATCAAGGCGGTCGACAAGACCGGCTTCGAGCTCCTCCTCCAAAGAAGCGGGATGAGTATGTAGAAGAGAGTGATGAGTGACGAGTGCTGAGGACTTGAGGACTGAGTAATCGGAACCCGGAGCGCAAGCGACGGGCACAACGAGGACTGAGGACTGAGGACTGAGGACTGAGGACTGAGGACTGAGGACTGAGGACTGAGGACTGAGGACTGAGGACTGAGGACTGAGGACTGAGGACTGAGGACTGAGGACTGAGGACTGAGGACTGAGGAC
>DATKCW010000034.1:0-240851 GCA_035513035.1 Aridibacter sp. | reverse complement strand
CAGACCAAAACAAGGAACTTACTCAAATGAACGAGACAGCTTGTCAAACAACAAAATCTACCGCGAGACCGCAGATATTGGCGGAACGGCTGAATTGTGCCTTGACAACGAAACCGTCTTTAGAGACGGGCTTCGGACACTGCACACGATCGCTCACGGGCAGGGACAAGCCCGGCCCCTACTTAGCCGCCCGCCCCGTAATCTCGAACAAGAACTCGAAGATCTCGATATGCCTTCTCGCGTCCGCGATCGTTTCGCCCCAGGTGTAAAGCCCGTGGCGGCGCAGGTATATTCCGTGGATGTCGCTCCTTTCGGAAGCGATCTTCCCGACCTCACGCGAAAGCGCGTCGTAATCCTGCGAATTCTCGATCAAAGGGACCTCCTCCCTGTGCTCGTGCGTCGTCACGCCCGAAAGGCCTTTCAGCATCTCCTGGCCCTCGATGACAATCGCGCCTTCGCCGAAGCACCTGTCCGAAAGCAGGTTCCCCCAGACCGAGTGTGTGTGAAACACCGCCCCGCAATCTTCCAGCTCGTCGTACAGCGCGATATGGATCCGGTTCTCCGCCGATGGGCTTCCGTCGCCGCGAACCACGTTTCCGCCACCATCGACTTCAAGGAAATCGTCGTCGGAAAGCTCGCCTTTGTGCTTGCCGCTCGAGGTGATGCAGACGCGCATCGGCCCTCTTCCAAGCAAGGCGGAGAAATTTCCGCTCGTGCCGAGCACCCAACCGCGCCTGTAAAACTCGGCGGCCGCTTCGGCGATCTGCGACCCGGCTTCCCTGAGATCCATACGGCGAAGTCTAGCCGAGGCTTTCCAGGATTGGCAAATGAATACTGATCGGGATCGCAAGGCGCCGACGGAAAAGCGCCGTCGATGGTGAGCCTTACCCTCCGATGAAGCTCATCGTCCTTTCGGGCTGGACGAAGTCTTGGTCGTTGATCTGATGGCTCGCCTCTTTTGTGAGCGTCACCGCGCGGAGGAAATCGGCGATCTCGTCGTCCGAAACGCCGCTGCGGATCACGCCGCGCAGGTCGTGCTCGACCGCTGAGAAAAGACAGGTCCGGATCTGGCCGTCGGCGGTCAGGCGGATCCTGGAACACTGTCCGCAGAACATCTCGGTGACGGGCGCGATGATCCCTATCTCTCCGGGCGCGCCGTCGGCGAAGCGGTACCGCCAGGCGGTCTCGGCGCCGCGCGAATCCTTCTTTAGTTCGAGCGGGAACTCGCGTTCGATAGCATCGCGGATCTCGCGTCCCGAGACGACCATCTCGCGCTTCCATCCGTGGCCGGAATCGAGAGGCATGAACTCGATGAACCGCATCGAGACGCCTGTGTCCCGTGCGAACCGCGCGAAATCGACTAGCTCGTGTTCGTTCCGGCCGCGGACGATGACGGCGTTGACCTTCACCGGATCCAGGCCTGCCGCCTTCGCGGCTTCGAGCGCCTCAAAGACCTCGCTGATCTTGTCCACGCCGGTGATGTCCTCGAAATTCTTCCGGTCCAGCGAGTCGAGCGACACCGTGATCCGGTCGAGGCCGGATTCCTTCAAAAGCCTCGCCTTGGCGGGTATCGAGAAGCCGTTCGTCGTAAGCGCGATATCCTTCAGTCCCTCGGTTTTTAGCTCCGAGAGGCCTGCTACCAGTTTCTCGAGATCGCGGCGGAGCATAGGTTCGCCGCCCGTAAGGCGGATCTTCTCGATCCCCAGCCGGACGAAAACGCGGCTCGCGCGCAGGATCTCTTCGAATGTCAGGATAGTGTCTTTTCGGGCAAGGGGAGGCTCGCCGTTCGGAAGACAGTAGAAACAGCGGAACTGGCAGCGGTCGGTGACGCTGATGCGCAGGTCGCGGATCGTCCTTCCGTACGAGTCCTTAAGTGCTCCACTCGAAATTGACATCTGTTTCTCAATTCTAGACCCGCGCGGCCGAATTTCAAACTTCCGGTCCTTCGCCGAGAAGCGCGCGGGCGTTCCTTTTCAGCCCCGAGAGCTTTGTCCGCTTCATCGCGCTTTTCCGGAAACGCGCCGCGTATTCTTCCTGCGAGAGCCCGAGCAAGTCGTCAAGGTCCGCGTTCACATTGCCGGGCCTCGGCTCGAAACTCCTCTCATCTGTTATTTCTTGAAATCGGTTCCAGGGACATACATCCTGGCAGATATCGCAGCCGTAAAGCCAGCCTTCGAGGTTTTCGGTGATCTTTTCGGGAAGATCTTCGGAACGAAGCTCGATCGTCGCGTACGAGATGCACTTGTTGGAATCGACGAGGTAGGGCTCCGTGATGGCTCCGGTCGGGCAGGCATCGAGGCAGGCTGTGCACGATCCGCAGTGGTCCTCGACGCGGACGGAGTCGTATTCGAGCTCGGCGTCGAGCAGGATCTCTCCGAGGAAGACCCACGATCCGAGGTCGGTCGTGATGACGTTCGTGTGCTTGCCGAGCCAGCCGATTCCGGCGCGCACCGCCCACGCTTTGTCCAACACGGGCGAGGTATCGACACAGATCTTGCCGTGGACACCCGGGATCAGTTCCTCGATCTTCACGAGCAGTTCGCGCATTCGGTCCCGAAGCACCTCGTGGTAATCGTCGCCCCAGGCATAGCGCGACACCTTGCCTGTTCCGGGAGCGCCGCAATGTTCGTGCGGCGTATAGTAGTTCATCGCGAGCGCGATGACGGATCTTGCGCCGTCGAACAGTTTCCGGGGGTCGGCGCGCATGGACGGCTCGCGCTCCATCCAGCGCATCTCGCCCTGGTATCCGAGTCCGAGCCACATTTCGAGCCGCCGGCCCTCTTCTTCCAGCGCATCCGCCTGCGCGAAGCCGACCTTCTGAAAGCCGCATTCGAGCGCGAGGTCCCTGATAGCCCGCGACACTTCTTTTCGCTTGTCTTTTGAAAGGGAACGCAAAACTAGTTGGTGAAAAGCTCGGCGATCATACACCGGACAGACCCGCCGCCGCATTGCTCGATCATTGGTATCGGGAGGTCGGCGATCTTTGTGTGCCGTTCGATCGCGGATAACTGATCGTCCGTCAGCGCCGCGCGCGCCCTGCTCGACATCACGAGTACGGGCTCGCCCGAGGCGTTCTCAAGCTGCAGGAGGTTTCCCGCAAACTCTTCCATCTGCCCTTGCGTGATCGTTATCAACTCCCTACCGGAACTTTCGAGCGCGTTCGTAACGGCGCCGAGTTCCTCTTCGTCCGTTATCGCTTCGCCGCACAGCACCGCGAATCCTTTGCCGACGCACATCAGCACGTTCGTATGATACACGGGCTTTCCGTCGGATCCGTACGCGTGGAAAAGGATCAGGCTGTGCCCGGTGTCCTCTGCCCACTTTCGGGCGAGGTCAGGATCTGTCCGCGATGAAATACAGGCATAGGCCGTCCGGGTGTCGTGGTCTATGACGAGGCTCCCGGTCCCTTCAAGAAAACGGCCTTCCGCTTCGTGGGATGTGAGGTCGATAAGGGTTTCTGTGCCGCAGGCCTCGCGAACGATCTCGACGTGCGAAGGAACTCGTTCGAGCCTTCTGGCGGCTGCTTCCATCGGGTAAAGAACGAGAGTCCCGTCCGGATGGGTCGAGAACCAGTTGTTGGGAAACACGGCGTCGGGAGTGTGAGGTTCGGGCGGATCTTTCGCGATGACGGTCTCGATGCCGAGTGAGCGAAGCTCTTCGGCGAAACCGTCGAATTCCTCCCGAGCTCTTTTGCTCACGTCTTCCGGCGCCAGGTCCGTGCGCTCCTGGAACGCGTTGCTTCCGGCGGTCTCCGGATTGAAACCGAACCGGGCCGGACGTACGAGGAAGATTTTGGAGGCGAAGGGCATGGGCAGTGAGCGGTTTGTTGTAAGCAGTAAGCAGTGAGCCGCGAGTTGTAAGCGGTGAGCAGTGCGCAGCGAGCTGTAAGCGGTGAGCAGTGAGCAGGCCGCTCCGCTTTGAACTTGGAACTCTGAACCTGGAACTCGTGGAGGTAGCCCTCCCTGACGGTCGGGCTTCGGACACGACCTCCGGTTCTCCGCTCACAGCTCACTGCTTACTGCTCCCCGCTCACGATCAGAAGCTGAACTTCGCCCCGAACTGGAACTGTCTCGGATCGAACGACGCCGTGGGCCGGCTGAAATACCGCCCGCCGCTGTCGCGCTGGCCGAACTCGTTCACGTCGTTGAAGAACGGCGAGGCCGATGCTTCGTTGAACCGGTTGAGCAGGTTGAAGCCTTCCGCGATCAGGTCGATCCTGAACCGCTCGCCGAAATTGAACGCCCTGGAGATCCTTAGGTCAAACGAGGCGAACGAATGCGTGATACCGCGGTTTCTTCCCAGGTTACCGGTCGAGAACGCAGGAGGCGTCGCGAGCGTCCCGTCGGACAGCACGTTCGGCCTGTCCGTCTGCGACGTCTGGTCGTTGTTCGTGTCGGTGTTCGTAATGATGTTGAAAGGCCTTCCCGACGAGATCTCGATGATCGGAGCCACCGTGAAGTCGGCGAAGATCCGCTTCCAGGTCTCGTCGGACGATCTCCATCCCGGAGGCGAAGTCATCAGTCCGCTGAAGACGAACCTGTGACGCTGGTCAAACAGCGAATCGGCGCGCTCCAGATCGAACCTGGTCACATCCTGCGGAAGCAGAAGCGTCTGCAGGTCGGATGAATCGTCGATCGCGTGCGCCCAGGTGTACGAAGCCAGGAATGTGATGTTGCTGGAGAAGCGCCGTTTCAGCTCGACGTTCATCGCGTTGTAGCTCGAGTTTCCGTCCGATATCTGGGCATTAACCGCGCCGAACGGCGAGATCACACCGGGCGTGCGAAGCGAGTTGGTCGCGATCAGAGCTCCATCCAGGACGGCCGGAGTCACAAGCCCGCCGGAGAGAGCCTGCGCCAGGAAATAGTTGGGCGCGTTCGGCCGGAAGAAATTCGCTATCGCAGGAGCGATGAACGACAGGCCCGTGCTGTTGTTGATGGCGAGGATGCCTGGAATTACGACAGTGAAATTCGCGTTGCTGACGGTGGGGACCGAGAACGCGAGCGCTTCGGTCGTATTCACCGGATCGCGTCCCGCGAATCTTCGGAAGTTTTCGATCTGAAGCGCGGTGTTCGGCGTGTTCAGGTCGGTCGGATGCGGCAGATGCCTCGCGCCGACGTGAATGTACTGGACAGTCAGCGCCATATCCTCGGTCAGACGCCGCTCGAATGCCAGGTTAGCCTGAAATGCCGAAGCGTACTGGAAGTCCTTACTGATCGGCAGTGAGAACGGAAGCACGGCTCCGAACCCGGTGTAGAACTGGTCGTCGAACCTCTGCCTGCCGAACTGGTAGACCGCCGTCGGAGCAACCCCCGGCGTGAACGTGCCCGCAGGAAGCGATGCGCAGACGGGCGTCAAAGGCGCCCCGGGGACGCAGACCGTGCCTTGGAATACCTGCGCCGCATTGAGAAGCGAAGTTGGGCTGGGGCTGCCGGCCGTCAGGACCGACTGCTGCTGCTGAGCGGCGTCAGCGATGTCGGAGTTGAAGGCAATGGCGAGAAGCGGGTGATCGAAGAAGATGCCCGCGGCGCCGCGTATGACGTTTTTGCCGTCGCTGTTGATGTCCCACGCGAAGCCGAGCCTCGGCGCCCAGTTGTTCGTGTCCCTCGGAATTCCCTGCTGGACGTTGAGGGCGTCCTGCGCCGCGAGAATGTCGGCGCCCGAAAGGCTGATACCGGAAAGCGGGTCGGTGATGCCGACCGGAGCTATCGTCTCGGTCAGCTCGACATCGTAGCGGATACCGTAATTAAAGGTCAGGTTCGGCCTTATCCTCCAGGTGTCCTGGGCGAAGAACGCCAAAGGCGTGTTCTTGATCTCGGAAACCGGGTTGCCGAATCCCTGGACGTAAGTCGAAGGGAAGCCCAGCCCGTACGCCTGCACCGGCGTGAAGTTCGGGACCGGCGCGCAGGTCGGCGAGGCGCCCGGAATGCAGCCCTGTCCGGTCGTGAGCTCGATGCCCTCGGGGAACGCAAGCCTCGTCGGACCGAAGTTGAAAAGTCCGGCGAAGTTCAGTTCGAAGACCGCGGAAGGGATCCTTACGAAGTTGACGTCGCCGCCGAACTTGAAGATGTGGTCCCCGAAGACCCAGTTCACGTTGTCGGCGAACTGATAGCGGTTCTCGGTCCTGTCGACGGGCGAGAACAGCTCGCGGCCGATGAACGCCGTTCCGGAGATATTGAAAGCCACGGCGTCGCCGGTCTGGGACCGGAACGTCGTGTCGCGCCTTCCGTACGAGAACTTGAGCTCGTTCGCCCAGTTCGAGCTGAGCACCGAGTTGAGGCTCGCCGTAAACGAATAGTCCGTAAGGTCCTGGATACCGGTTCTTGAGAAGTCGTTCTGGCCGAGCGACTGGTTCTGCGATTCGACCTGAATGCCCGTCACGTCGTTCGTGTTGTACCCGAAGCGCATCGTGAACTGGTGGTCGGGATTGATCGAATGGTCGCCGCGGATCGAGAAGTAGTTCGTGTTCTCGGTAACCGGGAAGATCGTCCGCAGATCGTTCAGCGGACGGAAGGCGATGAAATCGCCGTTCGCGCCCGTCGTGCCCGAAGGCACGGGCGCTCCCGAAAGAAAGAACCTGGGCCCTATGACCTGCCCCGCCGGGATGGCGCCTCCGGCGCTTATCAAGGGATTCACGCCCGTGAGCGCGGTGTTGGAGCCGCTTGAAGCGAGATACAAGTACTGGACGGCGGTGTTGATGAAACCCGGAACTCCTGTCCCGATCAGCGTCTGGGCGAACTGGGCCTGTTCAGCGGTCAGCCCGTTGAATGTCTGCGTGAACGGGAGGATCGGGGCACCGAGCGTGATCGATTGTGTCAGGCCGCGGTCCACATCGCTGGTGAAGAACCCGGACTCGTCGCGGTCGCGCCTTTCGTACGAAGCGAAGAAGAACGTCTTGTTCTTCACGATCGGGCCTCCGAGCGTGGCGCCCCACTGCGTGCGGCGAAAGTCGGGGTCGTCAACCGGCGCGAACGGGCTGCGGGCCTGGATACTCTTGTCGCGGATGAATCCGAAAACGTTTCCCGAGTACCGGTTTGTTCCGCGCTTGGTAACGACGTTGACGATGCCGCCCGTCGCGCGTCCGAATTCAGGAGCGTACGAGTTCGTCGCCACCTGGTATTCCTGAACGGCCTCCTGAGAGACCGTCGTGCGGGCGGCGTTTACGGAGTTGTCGGTGAAATCGGCGCCGTCCACCTGGACCAGCGTCGAACGGCCGCGCTGCCCGCCTATGTTCAGGCCGGAGGTGGGCGCCGGGCCGATCGGGCGTCCGTTGTCGCGTCCGATGGTCGAGATCGTTAGGGCGAAACCGGTCGCGGAGCGTTCGTTGATGGGCAGGTTCTCGATCCTCTGCTGTTCGATCGTGTTTGAAACCGTAGAACTGGTCGTTTCAATAAGCTGGACCTCTCCTATCCCGACGTTGACGACCACTTCCTGGTCGCCCACCTCGAGCGGGATCCGAAGCTCGTACCGCTGGCCGACCGTGAGCCGGACATCGGCGATGACCGCCCTATTGAAGGTCGCGGCCTCTGCCGAAACTTCATAAAGGCCCGGCTGGAGCCCTATGAACTGATATGCTCCCTCGTCGCTGGCGGTGACCGTTCGCGTGAATCCCGTAGACGCGTTCCTGACCGTCACCGCCGCTCCGGGAACGACGGCGCCCGTCGGATCCACTACCGTGCCGGCGAGGTCAGCGGTGCTGGCCTGAACTTGTCCAAACGCCGCGGCCGATGCGAGCATAAGCGTCGCCGCGATCGCCACAAACCTTGAAACGAATGCAGATCTTGCCACAATAAACGATTTCATCCTTGTTTCTCCTCACGTAACGTCAATGTCCGCCGCTGGTTGGCCGTGCAAGCCGTCGAAACGGCCCCATACGGTTATTGAACTGCTGGTCTACTTGTATTGCAAGAGAAGTCCTGAATGCTGAAGGCGGCTACGGATTCGTCGATCTGATTGCCGAAAATTCTAATGTTTCAAGGGGTTAAAGGCAAGCATTTTGTAACTTTCTAGCCATTCTTCACGGGCTGAGGACCTTCCCCGGGACGCCCTTTCTTGTTGCGGAGGCGATCTTTCTGCGGAATCCGGAACTTAGCCCCGCGGCGTATACGGCGAATGAGGCGAGTCGCGGGCTGAATGAAAGTCGGCGCATAACAGCGCAAATACGAAGACGCGTCCGGAATCTAGTCCTGTGCGACCCTGCGTACCGTTCCGCGGCCGTCCGCAGGTCTCCGGACCGTAAAGCCCCGGCAAGGAGCTCCGAGCTTTCGAGCGCCATCAGCATCCCGCTTCCCGTGAACGGATCGATAAAGGCAGCTGAATCGCCGACGGCAAACAGGTTTGGTACCGGGTTCAGTTCGCGCGCGCCGAATCCTCTGACGGCGACCGCCAGCCAGTCCATCTGCCTTTCGGCCTTCCCAAGGGTCTCAAGCGCCCTTGGGTTCCTAAGTATCAACGCGTCGAGTATCGCGTCGGCGTCCCCTCCGAACTCCCTTGCCTTGTCCGAAGTTATCAGAAAGCAATGGTTCGCCGAGCCGCCCTCGACGTAGCTGAGCCCGCCGTATCCGCCCGGAAAGAAATAGATCTCGCACCG
This sequence comes from Aridibacter sp., assembly GCA_035513035.1. Taxonomy (GTDB): domain Bacteria; phylum Acidobacteriota; class Blastocatellia; order Pyrinomonadales; family Pyrinomonadaceae; genus Aridibacter. Next base: position 232,264 of record DATKCW010000034.1, on the reverse strand, counting down.
TCCCGGCTCCATATCGACATCGGAAAAGTGGGCTTTGAATCCCACAAGAGAAGGAGAATTCGGCTCGGTCTGTTTCTTCTTCCCCGCCGAGTATTTTGCCAGTACCCGCTGCCGTCCGGTCGCATCGATGAAAACCGAGCCCTCCAACGTTTCACGCCTGTCGTCTTCGAACCGGACCTCGACAGCCGCAATGCGGCCGTCTTCGACAACGGCGCCGGAGACTGACGCCCCTTCGATGACATCCGCGCCCGCCGTTTTCGCGGCTTCGAGCAGCCGATGGTCCATCTCCGCACGGCTCAATCCCATAGCCTCTCCGCCGTAACCTGAGAACCACTCGCTCGGCACTTCGGCGCTGGATCCGGCCATCGAGTAGAAGACCGTTTTGCGAATATGATCGCCGTTCGCCAATTTCAACGAATAGAGAACCCCCAGATCGCGGAAATGCCCGAGGCATTCGGGAGATATGAACTCGCCGCACAGCTTGTGCCTTGGAAAGCGGGCCCTCTCGATCAGACACACATCGCGTCCCGCCCTTGCGAGGCGGATGGCGAGGCTCGATCCAGCCGGCCCCGCGCCCGCGATCACGACCTTTCCGTTGCCGTTCTGCCCTGCTTTCATTCGAACTTCAAATCTATCAGCGCCGGCGCGGATTTGCACATTTTGTTTTGCATTCCAATCGTGGTATTCGTGTATCTCTCCCGCGACCGAGATGAAGATCGTATCCCTTTCAATCCCTACGCCGTTCTACGTCGGCGACGTCAACGTCTACCTGGTCAAGGAAGATCCGCTGACGCTGATCGATGTCGGACCCAAGACCACTGAGGCGGCGGAGGCGCTGCGGAGCGGCCTCAGGGACGAGGGCGTCGATTTCGCCGACATCCGAAGGATCCTCCTGACGCACGCCCACGAGGACCACTGCGGGCTCGCCAAAAGCGTCCGTGACGAGGCGAAGAACGCCGAGATACTCGTGCACGAATGGGAAACGGGGCACCTTTTCGGGAGGCTCGCGAGGGATTCGCACCGAAGCCATATGGAAAGTGCCGGCGTGTCTGGAAAGGTATTTGAGGAGATGCGCTCGGTCTACGAGGAGATAAGCCTTCTGACGGACTCGCTCGAGGACGCGGAGTATTCGGTGCTTTCCGACGGTCTGGAGCTTGAATTCGAGACCGGGGTCCTGAAGGTCCTGCACACGCCCGGCCACACGCCCGGATCGTGTTCGTTCGTCCGCGAGGCCGACCGGACGTTGATCTGCGGAGACTGCGTCCTGAAGAGGATCACGCCGAATCCGGTGGTCAGCCCCGATCCGCTCGATCCCGCGCTGAGGTTCCGCTCGCTCTCCGAGTACCTCGTGAGCCTGGCGAGGATCAGGAGTTTCTCGCCGACCATCGTGTACGGCGGTCACGGGGAGCCGATCTGGGACTTTGAAGAGATCTTCCACCGCTATGTCCGCGCGATCGACGAGCGCCAGAAGAAGGTCATCGGCTATGTCACAGCGAGCGGGGTTACGGCGTGGGATGTAGCGCGCAGGCTGTTTCCGGAGGCGATCGGAAAGGACGTACATCGGTTCCTGGCGGTATCCGAGGCGATCGCGCATCTCGATTACGCTGTTTCCGAGGGAAAGATCGGGATGGAGATTGGGGACGGCGTCGAGTTCTACAGAAAGTAGCGGCGGATTACTCTCCGCCTTCGATCGAAAGACTTCCTTCGTGTCCTTTGCGCAATCATCGGTGTCCTCTGTGGTAAATCCCGGCCGGCTAATCAAAACGTTAAGCGAAAACCTCCCGCAAAGGCGCTAAGGCGCAAAGACCCGCAAAGGATTTCTCCGAAGCCTTCTTGACTTGCTTTGCGGTCCTTGGCGTCTTCGCGGCTTTGCGAGAGGTCTACTCTTGAAGCGCGGATTCGGCAAACCGCAAATGTCAAAAAGATATTCTCTGTGTCCTTTGCGCAAACCTTGGCGTCCTTTGCGGTTAAACCCCGGTTGAAGGATGCGGACGTTTAGCAAAGACTTGCCGCAAAGCCGCCAAAAACTATCGGAGCGCCTCGCAGACCGCGCTCTTCACGATCTCCAGCTCCGAGTCATCGACCGTCCGAAGGTCTAACAAGACAGCGTCGTTCTCGATCCTCGCGATGACAGGCGGATCGTATCCGCGAAGCCTTTCTTCCAGTTCGTTGGCGCTTTTCGAGGCGTGCCGGAGCGCGATCAGCTTCCCGGAGGGATGCGACGCGGGTGCCGATCCTCCCCCGACAACCGAACTTCCCTCGACGACCTCAACGGAAGCCTCTTCTAATCTGCCGAGCCTCTCGTTAAGCTCCGCCGCGACCTCCTCCGTCCGGTTCGCCAGCTCTTCCGCGGTCAACGCCAGCATCTTCAGAGCCGGAACATCCTCGAACATCGTTCCCCGAAGAAATGAAAGCAGCGTCGATTCGAGCGCCGAATAGACGATCTTCGAAGGCCTGAATGCTCTGTACAGCGGATGGCTGCGGATCTTCGAAAGCACGTCAGCCTTTCCGACGATGAATCCTGACTGGACCGAACCCAGGAGCTTGTCGCCGCTGAACGTGACCACATCCGCGCCGGCGGCTATCGACTCGCGGATAAGTGGCTCGTCGTCGAGCCCAAGACCCGAAAGATCGACAAGCGCGCCCGACCCCGCGTCCTCGTAGAGCAGAAGACTCTTAGAATGCGCCAACTCGGCGAGCTCCGCGATCGAAGGAGCGGACGTAAATCCGACGATGCGGTAGTTCGAGGGATGGACCTTCAGAAGGAGTTTCGTCCCGTAGGAGATCGCCCTTTCGTAATCCTCGAGCTTCGTACGGTTGGTTGTGCCGACCTCGACCAGTTTCGCGCCGGACCTCTCCATCACGTCGGGCACCCTGAAGTCGCCTCCGATCTCGACCAGCTCGCCGCGGGAAATGACGGCCTCGCCGCCTTCGCAAAGGCTGGTCAGCACCAGCACCGCCGCAGCGGCGCAGTTGTTCACGATCAGGGCCTCTTCGGCGCCCGACAATTCAGCGGCAAATTCCTCGGCGCGGCTTCCGCGTCTTCCGCGTTTTCCCGTATCAAGATCGTATTCGAGGTCGCAGTAGCCCGAAGCTTCTGAGATGGCTTCAAGCGCCGCCGCGGAGAGAGGCGCGCGGCCGAGGTTTGTGTGGATGATCACCCCGGTCGCGTTCACGACCCTGCGAATCCCGCTGTTCCTTTCCGTCAGGAGCGCCGCGGCGAGCCTGCCCTCCGCTTCGCTGACCAACTCGTCACGACCTTTCCCGGAGACGATCCCTTCCGCGAGTTCGTTCCGCAGCGAATCGATCACCGAGCGGACGCGGCGTGCTGCCCGTTCACGGCCGAACTCATTCGCATAGGCTTCCGCAGTTTCGGTTCGCATTAATAAATCGACCGAAGGCAGGGAACCGAGTCCGTCTTTGTTTTCCTTTTTTTCTGCACTTTTCATTTCTGTTCCGTGACGGGAAAGCGGCTTCGGGAAATCCACGTCATTGGCAGTTTATTACAGAATGGGTGCAAATCGCCCTATCCCCCTTCCAGGATCAGGTAATTCCAATGGCAATGCTAAAAAACTCGCTTGACCGCCGCAACGAGCAGAAGAACGGCCCGCAGGCATCGGTCGAAGAACAGATCGACAGGCTTGAAGAGGACATCCGGCGGCTAAAGATCGACTTCGACATCTATTTCAATGGCGGGGTCAAGACACCGCCGCACGCGGCGCGGGCAAGCCTCGAAGCGAGGCTCTCCAGGCTCAACGGCGACCGGACAATGTCGTACGGCAGCCGGTACAAACTGAACACGATAATGTCCAGGTACAATTCGTACCGCCACCTTTGGCGGCGAAGGCTGCGCGAGAAAGGAGACGAGATCTACTGAACGTCAAAAGGCGCCCCGGGGAACGGAGGCGCCTTTTTCGTTCTGCTTCTCAAAGATCCTTTTTTTCAGACCTTGATCACATTCTCGGCCTGAGGGCCCTTCGGCCCGTTGGTCACCTCAAACTCGACCTCCTGGCCCTGTATAAGGGTTTTGTACCCGTCTCCCGTGATTGCACTGTAATGCACGAAGATGTCCTGTTCGCCGGGCTGTTCAATGAACCCGTAGCCCTTGGCGTTGTTAAACCACTTAACAGTGCCTGTCGTCTTTGACATATCCATTCAGTTCCTCCTACCAACTTCAAGTAAAGATCCGGACCTTCTTATGGGCCCGGGGAAAGTCGCGAGGCACATTCCGGCCCCGGCAACGAAGTAACCGCGCAACTCGCGGACTTGTGTCTACGGTCAGCCGCGCGCAGATGAAAGAGTTGTAGTCAACCTCATTGCTAAGCTACAGCCAAATCTTAAACTGCAAGATTTTTAAGGGGGGTGCGTGTCTGTTGCGTTGTGTTAGTGACAGATTGTCGCCGAATTTACATAAAGCCCCGACGGCTTGTCAAGGAAAAATGTTAACGAGCTGTTAATCGGAGTGCCGATTGACAGTGCATTGCGTATTGGCGAAGATGGTCGCGTCCCGAGGAATCCCCGGGCGGCGCGATATGGAAGAATACGGCAAGAATCCCAAGCTAACGTACAACGAGTACCTGAAAGTGCCGGAGCTGATCGAACTGCAGAAGACTCTGTCCGATCCCGTCAGCCACGACGAGCTTCTGTTCATCATCATCCACCAGACATACGAGCTTTGGTTCAAGCAGATCCTGCACGAGATCGACGGCACGATCGGGTGGATGAACGAGGGGCGGATGTTCCGCGTCAATCACTCTCTGAAGGCGGTCAACAAGATCGAGAAGGTGCTGGTCGGCCAGATCCACGTTCTCGAATCGATGGCCCAGATCGGCTTCCTGGAATTCCGAGACAAGCTGAATCCGGCGAGCGGATTTCAGTCGATGCAGTTCCGCGAGCTGGAATTCGCGTCGGGGCTGAAGGACGAGAAGATCCTGAAGTTCTTCGAATTCGACGAATTCGCGCACAACCGCCTCACGAAGCGTTTCGGGGAACCGAGCCTAGCCGACGCGTTCTGGAAACTTCTCGAGCGGGAGGGCTTTCATTCGGGGACCAAGGAAGAGAGGATGGATTCGATCGTCGAGATCCTGAGGCATCCGGAGAAGTATCCGGACCTGTTCATAATGCAGGACCTCCTGATCGACCACGACGAGAACATCGCGGCCTGGCGCCATCACCACGTGCTTATGGTCGAACGTATGCTTGGTATGAAGCGCGGAACGGGCGGCTCAGAGGGCGTCGGATACCTGAGGACAACGCTCGAGAAGAAGTTCTTCCCCGAGCTTTGGGAGGCAAGGACTTACCTGGAAGTCAATGGTCAGTGACCATTGAACATTGACCAATGACGGAACGCAGGCGTCCCGCCTGCAGCATTCGCCGCAAGGCGAATGAGTGAACCATACGCTCAGAGCCCGGAGAGGGAATTCTTAACGCGAAGAACGTGAAGTCTGTTGATGATCTCACTTCGCCGGATCGCTTAGCTGTCATTGAGATCGGTTTACGGGCTAAAGAATAGAAAATGCACGGCTTTGCTTCCCTTGCGGCCTTTGCGTTGAAAAGCTCTCCTGAACCATAAATGTCATGAAATTTGTTAAGAATGTCGCGTTAATCCTCTTATTCCTGTCTGGTCTTTCCGCATTCGCCCTCCCCCAGTCCGATCCGAACGCGCCGATCCGGGTCACGTTCCTTCACGTGAACGACGTGTACCAGTTCACGCCCGTCGAAGGTGGAAAACGCGGAGGCCACGCGCGTCTGCTCACATTGAAGAAGCGAGCGTTGGAAGAAAATCCTCACGTGCTGTTCACGCTCGGCGGCGACACGCTGTCGCCCTCGGTCGAAACGAGAACTTACAAGGGCGCGCAGATGATCGATGCGTGGAACGCAATTGGGCTGGATTACTCGGTCTTGGGCAATCACGAGTTCGACATCAGCACTGAAGAGCTTCTGAAGCGGATCGAGGAATCGAAATTCCAGTGGCTCGGCGCGAACGTCGTCTATGCCGACAGCGGCAAGCCCTTCGCCGATCTTCCCGAGTTTGTCATCCGCGAATTCGAGGACGTGAGGATAGGAATAGTCGGACTCCTTCTGCCCGAAACCAAGGAAACCTCGTCGATGGACGACTCGCTGAATGTCACCGACTACTGCCTGACCGCCAACCTGATCGTCAGCCGTTTACGAAAAGTGGAGAAGGTGAACGCGGTCGTAGGCGTCACGCACCTGTTCATGGAGCAGGACAAGCGGCTCGCCGGATGCGCGGATTTCGACCTGATCCTCGGCGGACACGAGCACAGCCTTTTGCAGTCGAGCGCGAAAGGGACGCCTATCTTCAAAATGACCGCCGACGCGCGCGAGCTCGGTAAGTTCAACCTCAATTTCGACCGAAAGACGAAGCGCCTGATAAGCCTCGACTGGGAGATCATCCCCGTCACCGACGAGATCCCCGACGCGCCGGAATTCGCGCCGATTGTCGCGAAATACAAGGACCTTCTTGTACAGCTCGCCGTTCCGGTCGGCGGGACGTCGGTCACGCTCGACGCGCTTTCGGTCTCGAACAGGACGAAGGAAACGAACATAGGGAACTTCATCGCCGACGCCTACCGCGAGGCGGTCGGTGCCGACATAGGATTCGTCAACGGAGGCTCGATCAGGGCGGACCTGACTTACAATCCCGGGACACTGACCAAGCGCGACGTGCTGTCGATGCTTCCCTTCAATAATCCGATCGTCAAGGTCGAGGCGACCGGCGCAGTGCTGAAGGAGATCATCGAGCACGGCGTCGCCCGTTCCGCCGAGGACAGCGAACCGGGCAGGTTTCCTCAGGTGTCGGGGATGAGCTTCCGCTTCGACGCCTCGAGGCCTGCGGGGAACCGTGTGATCGAACTTAACGTCGCGGGGGAACCGGTAGTCGCGAACATAACGTACACGATCGCGACATCGGACTTTCTGGTCTCGCGCGCGGGCGACGGTTACACGATGTTCTCGAAGGGAAAGGTGATCTCGGGAGCGGAAGGGGCTCCGAAGGACTCAGACGTCTTCGAGGCGGCGATCAAGGCGGCTCCGAATCAGACGATCTCGCCGAAATTGGAAAATCGGATCGTGAGAGTGGATTGAGAATAGAAACAGGACGGACAGGATGGGTAATTGATAGTTGAGAATTGATAGTTGGGAACCCGGGTTGCGCAAGGGTCTTTTTTGTAACCGTACTTCAACCATTCTTTTCCAACGGGATGCAAGAATCTATTTTGCTCTGAATTTCGTTTGCACCTCCCGATCTTCAATCCTCAATTATCAACTATCAATTACCCACCCTGTCCATCCTCTTTTTTTCTTCCCGTTATTCATACGACCTTCGCATAGGCGACTGGCCCATCGCCGAGCGCCAGACGCCCACCTGGCCGACGTGATACGCGGTGTGGCCCACAAGCACCTGAATCAGCGCGTGGCGGATCGTGGGAAAGACGTCGAGGAAAGCTTCGTCCGGGAAGGGCCTGTCGAGCGCCGTTTCGTCCAGGTCCCGCACGGCCGATGTCAGGCGCCGTTCGGCTTCCGCAAGCATCTCCAGAGCCTCAGCTTTTGAGACATTGAGCGAAGCGTCCCCGGACGGAGTGCTTCCGAAACCGAACTTCCCTCCCCAGTACGGAGGCAGTCACTCCTCGACCCCGATCACCGTGCCGAGCATCTCGCAGGCGAACACGATGTGCCCGATCGTCCAGAGCGGGTGGTTCCTGACACCGTCGGGCTGAGCGGTTACTTGCTCTTCTGTGACATCTTCGACCTGTTCCCTTAGATAACCGATCGAGTATCTGAAGCTGTGAATGACGGATTCCATTTTTCGCGACCTCCTGCGTATAGCTAAACGCGCAAAACCTGATTGAATAGTCTCATCGGGGCTGGGGTCAGGACTAGGAGAAAAGGACTGAGGACTGAGTTCGGAAGGGTCAGCGCGGCCCACTTACGAGTTGACTGAGGGGAAGTAACAAAATGGACAGGATGTGCAGGATGGCTGGGTCCGATTTCCCGGACTCGCAATGGCATTCGTAACGATCGATCAACCAACGCGGGGCACTCGCCGCAATCCTAATTATCCTGTCTATCCTGTTTCTTCTTCGTGCTTATGATCAGGTTGTTTGATCTACTGAGAAGTCCGGCGGCTCGCCCGTCTCGCACTTCTTGCAGGCAAGCTCGCGGCCGATCCGGGACGCGCGACCCGCTTCAGTCAGCACCCAGGGACGACTCGTGAGAGGCGGATCGTGCCGGACGTGCTGGAAGTGTCCGCAGGCGAGCTCGGCGACCCAGTGGCCTTCTTCGTCGGTGTGGAATCCTGTGATGGGCGGCATAAAGAAGGACTGAGAGATGAGTACTGAGTGTCGCGTGTCGGCAGCCCGACCGTCAGGGAGGGCGCGAACGATATCGTATGCAAGTGGCCGTGTCCGTAGCCAAACCTCGCGTATTTCCCCTCTGCGATCTCTGCGCGCACTGCGGTTGTTCTCCGACAGGCTGAAGCCTATCGTACCTCAGGCGGGGACAAGCCCCGCCCTTACTACCTACGAGACTCAGAGGGCGGGCACAGGTTCCGCCCCTACTACCTACGAGACTCAGAGGGCGGGCACAGGTCCCGCCCCTACTGGTCCCCTACCTTCAGCACCGCCAGGAACGCCTCCTGAGGGATCTCGACGCGGCCGACCTTCTTCATACGCTTCTTGCCTTCTTTCTGCTTCTCGAGCAGCTTCCGCTTTCGCGAGATGTCGCCGCCGTAGCATTTCGCCGTCACGTTCTTGCCCATCGCCTTAACGTTCGCGCGCGAGATCACCTTGTTCCCGACAGCCGCCTGGATAGGCACGACGAACATCTGGCGCGGGATCAGTTCCTTCATCTTGCTGACCAGTTCGCGGCCTGTCTTCTCCGCCGATTTGCGATGCAGGATAAGCGAGAGCGCGTCGACCGGCTCGCCGAGCACCAGCACGTCGAGCTTCACGAGGTCGCCTTGCCTGTATCCCGAAAGGTGGTAATCGAGCGAGGCATAGCCGCGCGAGACCGATTTCAGCCGGTCGTAGAAATCGAGCACGATCTCGTTCAGAGGCAGTTCGTAAACCAGCATCACGCGCGCGCTCTCGACGTACTCGAACTTCTTCTGAACCCCGCGCTTTTCTTCGAGAAGGGGAAGGATACCACCCAGATATTCGTCCGAGGTGAGGATCGTCGCCTCGATGTACGGCTCCTCGATGCGGTCGATGCGGACCGTGTCAGGCATCTGCGCCGGCGAATCGACCTCGATCATATCGCCGTCGGTCTTGTGAACACGGTACCGCACGCCCGGCGCGGTCGTGATCAGCTCCAGGTCGAACTCGCGCTCGAGCCTCTCCTGGATTATCTCCATGTGAAGAAGGCCCAGGAATCCGCAGCGGAAGCCGAATCCGAGCGCAGTGGACGATTCCGGCTCGTAGAAGAACGAGGCGTCATTCAGCCGAAGCTTGTCCATCGCGTCCCGTAGCTCTTCGTACTGCGCCGATTCGATCGGATAGAGCCCCGAGAAGACCATCGGCTTCACCTCGCGGAAGCCGGGGAAAGGCTCTTGCGTCGGCCTTGCCGCGTCGGTGATCGTGTCTCCGATCTGCACGTCGGCGACCGTCTTTATCGAGGCCGTCAGGAAACCTACCTCGCCGACGCCCAGTTCGTCGATCGCGGTCGGCACCGGCCGGTTCACGCCCATCGTCTCGATCTGGTATTCGCGTCCGGTGTTGAAAAGCCGTATCTTCTGCTTCTTCCGGATCGAACCGTCGATCACGCGGAAGAGCACCACTACACCGCGGTACGAGTCGTACCAGCTGTCAAAGATCAGCGCTTTGAGAGGCGCGTCTTGGTCGCCTTTCGGATGAGGAACGTCGCGCACGACGGCTTCGAGTATTTCCTCGACTCCCTGCCCGGTCTTTGCCGACGCAAGCACGGCATTATCGGTCTCGAGCCCGATGATGGTCTTGATCTGTTCCAGTATCCTGTCCGGCTCGGCTGAGGGAAGGTCGATCTTGTTCAGAACGGGGATCAGCTCCAGGTCGTTCTCGATCGCGAGATACGTGTTGGCGAGCGTCTGCGCCTCGACGCCTTGCGAGGCGTCTACGACGAGAAGCGCGCCCTCGCACGCCGAGAGGCTTCTCGATACCTCGTACGAAAAATCGACGTGGCCCGGAGTGTCGATCAGGTTCAATACGTACTGCTGTCCGTCCTTCGCCTTGTAATCGAGCCGGACGGCGTGCGACTTGATCGTGATCCCGCGCTCGCGCTCGAGGTCCATGCTGTCGAGATGCTGGGCCTCCATATCGCGATCGGTCACGGCCCCTGTGTGCTGGAGGATGCGGTCCGCCAGCGTCGATTTCCCATGATCGATATGGGCGATGATGGAAAAGTTCCTGATGAATTCCGACTTCATATAAAGCGCCGAATCCCGGCGAGATCCCGTATCAAAATGAATCTATAACAATATCAAAGCAGCCCGTTTTTGGCACTTTGGGAATCAACGCCCACTCTTCGAAAGTGAGGTTATGGCTCCAGAAAAGCATCCGCGTTCGATGATCGGCCGGGATGCCCTTGCCTGAGTTCCGAGGCGATCGGTGGCGAAGTGTTCGAGCGCTTTGCGCCGGCGCCACCGACGCCCTACTATTGAAATCCGCAACTGCTGATATAATGGCGTTTATATCGACAATGCTGAATTTCGGCGCGAACATATGTACCGACCCGGAACGGTCGTCGTCGCGGGAGTGGCTCGAGGCGAACGGCATAGGCGGATTCGCGTCTTCGACCGTCTCCGGGATCAACACCCGCCGCTATCACTCGCTTCTCACCGCGGCGGCGAGGCCTCCGCTCGGCCGGATCCGTCTGCTCTCGAAGTTTGAAGAGATAGTGCGGATCGGCCGCGCCGAATATCCCCTTTCAGCCAACCGTTTTCCGGACGCGGTCCATCCCGAAGGCTTCCGCCTGATCGGATCGTTCGCGCTGGACCCGTTCCCGGTCTGGAAATACAGGATAGAGGAAGCCGGGATCGAGATTAGCAAGAAGATCTTTGCGGTCCACGGAGAGAACACGGTCGTCTGCCGCTGGGAGGTCGTACCGGGTCTTCGGACCTTGGAAGAAGACATCGAGCTTGAGCTGAGACCTTTGCTCTCTTACGTCGATTATCATTCGCTTCGAAAAAGGTCGGACGATGTCGATATGAGCTTCTTCGCCACGGAGAAATGCGTTTGGATGCGGCCGGTCGAGAACGCGCCGGAGATCTTCTTTAATCACAACGCCGATGCGGTCCGCAAGACCGGCGACTGGTATCTGGACTTTGAATACGCGATCGAAGAAGAACGCGGCTTCGAATTCAGCGAAGACCTGTTCCAGCCGTTCTCGATGCATTTCGATCTCCGCCGCGAGCCTGCGGTCGCCGCCGTTTCAACACGTCAGTTCAACTACGCGGACGCGGACGAGTTCGAAGAGATCGAAACCGCAAGGCGCGAGGGCCTGTGCGAGATCGCGGAGGCGGACACCGAGCTCAAACGGCGCCTCGTCATCGCCGCCGACCAATTCATCGTCACGAGGGGCGAGGGACACACGGTCATCGCGGGCTATCCCTGGTTTTCCGACTGGGGCCGCGACACGATGATCGCCCTACCGGGCCTTACGCTTGCGACGAAAAGGGAGGGCATCGCGAAGGGGATCCTGCGAGAGTTCGCGAATTACGTCTCGCAGGGGATGATTCCCAACCGCTTTCCCGACGAAGGGGAGATCCCGGAATACAACACGGCCGACGCGACGCTATGGTTCATCGAGGCGGGCCGTGCCTACGCCGAACATACGGGCGATCTTGAGTTCGTGAAAAAGGAGCTTTTCCCGGAGTTCAGGAAGATCATCAAGAAGCACATCGAAGGAACAAGATACGGCATTCGGGTCGATGAAGACGGACTTCTGCGGGCGGGGACCGAAGGGACCCAGCTGACCTGGATGGACGCCAAATACGGCGACGATGTTTTTACACCCAGGATCGGAATGCCGGTCGAGATCCAGGCGCTCTGGTACAACGCGCTTTGCACTATGGAAGAGCTTTCGACAAGGTTCAAGTCAAAGAAAAAGGCGAAGAAATACAGGGAGATGGCGGAAACCTCAAGGAACAGCTTCAACCGGAAGTTCTGGAACGAGGACGCGAGATGCCTGTACGATGTGATCGACGGTGGCCGGGTGGACGATTCGATCCGCCCCAACCAGATCTTTGCCGTCAGCCTCCATCACTCGATGCTCAGCGCTTCAAGGGCGAAGAAGGTCGTCCAAAAGGTCGAACAAGAACTTTTCACACCCTACGGCCTCCGTTCGCTGAGCCCTTCAGATCCCGCCTACCGCACGGTCTACACCGGAAGCCCATACGAACGCGATTCGGCATATCACCAGGGCACAGTCTGGGCGTGGCCGATGGGTGCCTTTATCGACTCGCTGAGAAGGGTCTATCCGAAGGGTAGGAAACTGAACCAGCATCTGGAGCTGATCTTCGAATCGTTCCTGAAGCACACGGAAGAGGCCGGGATAGGCCAGATCTCGGAGATCTTCGACGGCGGAGAACCTCATCAGCCTCGCGGCTGCTTTGCCCAGGCGTGGAGTGTCGCGGAGATACTCCGCGTGCTGATGACTGAGGAGGACTGAGTACTGAGTACTGAGTGCTGAGGACTGAGTGCTGAGTGCTGAGGACTAAGGACTGAGCACGGTACTCTCGCTTCCCTTCTTTTCCAAACGCCCGGTTTAGAGCAGCGCTTCGCTTGAGTCAGTTCCAGGTTCCAAGTTCCAGGTTCCAAGGCCGCGCAGTCGCAGAGGGACCCGATTAAACCGCGAAAAAACGTCCTCTGTTCAGGGCAGCGCGAAGCGCTACTCTAAACGGGGGCTTTTGAGTGGCGGTACGAGTCGGGCTTCGCCCTCCTTCTGCTACCCGGAGGGCTTCTCTAAACGTGGCGCGAGTTATCTCGGCGGTAAGAGACGGGCTTTCGACATCAGAGAAGCGTGCGTTCTGTCTCAGTCCTCAGTCCTTTCCTTTCAGTCCTACTTATGCCCTCCGTTGCATTCGGCCCGCAACCGTTGGAGAATAAGTTGGATAACAAGGAGGCGCCAACGATGACCGACGAAATGAAGATCCTTATTGCTTACGACGGTTCCGGATCGGCTGATGCCGCGCTCGACGACCTCTTGCGCGCCGGATTCCCTGAAGAGGGGGTCGAGGCCAAGGTCGTGAGCGTCGCCGAGATCTGGCTTCCACCGATGGACGACGACAACAATATCGCCCACCGCCACTTCGCCTCTCCTGCCCTGAAACAGCGGTTTAAAATGAACGTCGAGATGCTGAAAGACGCGGGCGAGAAGGCCGCCGAGGCTGCCAAGCGTGTTGAGGGCCTTTTCCCGGGCTGGAAAGTAAGCTCGGATTCGACGTACGGTTCTCCCGCCTGGGAGTTACTCGCTTTCGCCGAGGAGATGACCGCCGATCTTGTCGTCGTCGGCGCAAAGGGAATGTCGGGGCTTGAGCGCGTACTTCTCGGAAGCGTGTCCCAGAAGGTCGTCACCGAAGCCAAATGCCCCGTACGGGTTTCGCGTGGAAAGGTGATCGTCGACGAATCGCCCATCCGGCTCCTGATCGGATATGACGGCACCGAAGGCGCGCGCGACGCGGTGAGGACCGTCGCAGACAGGGACTGGCCTGAGAACACCGAGGTCAAGGTAGCGATCGTCGAAGATTCGATGTTCGTCAGGAGCTCGCTCAAGATCGACGTGGACGAGATCAAGTCGGTCGGAGAACGCCTTGTCGAGGACCTTAGGAAGATTCCTATAAATGCCGAGCTGACGGTGCTTGAGGGAAATCCGAAAACAGGGCTCGTATCTCTCGCGAAGGAGTGGGATGCGGACTGCATTTTTATCGGGGCGACCAAATACAACGACATCCTCACAAAATACCTGATCGGCAGTGTTTCCTCTGCTGTGGTTTCCCGCGCACACTGCTCGGTGGAGGTCGTCAGGCCCGCAGGATACGGTTCGGATGACGACTGATGGAACGCCTTGAGCACGAGCACACAAGCGACGCGATCAAGAACCGCCTTGCCACGACCAGCCATTCCTACGTAAGGGACTGGATCTACGGCGGGATCGACGGAGCGGTCACGACCTTCGCGATAGTCTCCGGGGTCGCGGGCGCCCAGCTCTCGCCTCTTATCGTTCTGATCCTGGGATTCGCCAACCTTCTGGCCGACGGATTCTCGATGGTCGCGAGCAATTTCCTGGGTACAAGGGCGGAGCAGGACGATTACCGAAGGCTCCGCGAGATCGAGCTGAGGCACATTGAGCTTGTCCCGGAAGGTGAGCGCGAAGAGGTCAGGATGATCTACAAGGCGAAGGGCTTTGAAGGTGAGGAGCTCGAGAAGGCGGTTGAACTGATCACCTCGGACAAGGAACGATGGGTCCGGACGATGCTGACCGAAGAGTACGGCCTGCCCGCGGAGATCCGCTCTCCCTCGAAGGCCGCGGCAAGCACATTTTCGGCGTTCGTGATCTGCGGTCTTGTTCCGATCCTTCCGTACCTATTCAAGGTCGAATCGAGTTTTGCCGTTTCAAGCGTGATGACGGGACTGACGTTCTTTTCAATTGGCGCTTTGAAGAGCTTCTGGTCGACCTCTTCGTGGCTTCGGTCCGCCCTTGAGACGCTCCTGGTGGGCGCCGTCGCGGCGGTGCTCGCCTACGGAGCGGGAGTTCTGCTCAAGGACATCGCGCTTTAGCGCTTCCTATTTCCTATTGCCGGTCTTTGCGAAGTAGCCTTCCCTGTGGGTGACCTTCACCTTGTCCTTCTGAAGCCGGGGATTCACAAGCTGGACCTCGATCTTGCGGTACGACCCGTCGCGGGCCTGGTTTGTGGGTTCGTAGGCGATGAGGTACTGCGACCTCATTTCTTCCTGGATCTGTTGGAAGGCCTCGCGGAGTTCCCTTTCATCGCGGGGGAAAAAGGCGCTTCCGCCCGTGCTCTCCGAGATCTTCTTCAGGGCGCCCTCGTTCACGCCTCCGTAGAAGTTGTCCCCGATCCCGATCGTGTAGATCACAGTCTCGGCCTTCAGGGCAGCCTCTATCGCGTGCTCCATCTTTTTCAGCCCGTAATTGCTGAGGCCATCGGTAAGGAGGATCATCGCCCGGCGCGTCCCATCCGGCGCCGGTCCGAGCACTTCTTCGGCGGTCACCCACACGGCGTCCCAGATGGCGGTCGATCCGACCGTAGTCTGGTTACCTCCCGAGATCGGAGGAGTTCCGACAACCACGCCGCCGCCGACGTAGCCGGAAGGCGGGACGAACCGCACGTTGTCCACTGCCCTTCGAAGCCTGGAGACGTTGCCGGTCATCCCCTGTTCGAGGGTCGCCTCGCCTGTGAACGAGATTATCGCCACCTCGTCCTTTGAGGGCCTGACGACCGATTCAAGGAATGACTTCGCGGCATCCTTTTCTTCAGGAAGCGTGCGCTCCTGGGAGACGGAAGTGTCGATCAGTATTGTAAGCGAGAGCGGAAGGTCGATCTTCCGTACGAACTCGACTATATCCTGAGGCTCTCCATTCTCAAGCAAGCGGATATCGGTGTCGCGTAGATTCGTGAGAAGCCGCCTTTGGCGGTCCTGCGCGGTGAAGAGCACGTTGACGACCTCCGTGTCGATCTCGATGATCCCTTCATCGTCCTCAGGCAGCGGAGGCGGTGTCGGGACCGCGACCGGCGGTTTCGGAGGCGCGGGCACCTGCTGGGCGCTGGTCCCGGTCGTGAACAGTACGGCCGCGCCGAACAAAATTCCGGTCGCGATCGCAGCCGCCAAAGTGTTTCTGGTAATGCTCTTCACGTTCTTAGGAGACTACCGAAGGGTGTCCTTGATAGCCCTGTACTCCCTCTTGGTCCTTATCTCGTACTTGTCCTCGAGCGATTTGTCGCGGAACCTGACCTCGATCTTGCGCTTGCGCTGCCGTCCGTCGTATTCCTGGTTTTCCGGCTGGTACGTGACGATGTACTGTGAGCGAAGCTCTTTCGAGATCCTTGTGAACGCCCTTTCGAGAGCGAGCATGTCGCCGGTGAAAAACGCCTTCCCGCCGGTCTCTTCGCAGAGCCTTTCGAGAAGCTTGTCGCCCTTGTCTTTGACCGTCCCGGCTTGGACGCCCGGGACGGTACCTAGGAATCCTTCTTTCGTCGAGATGCCGAAGATCGTCGTCTCAGTTCGCTGGGCGATGTCTATCGCGTCCTCCAGCTCGGCTCGGCTGAACGTATCCTCGCCGTCGGTGATTATCACGATCACGCGCCGTCCGGGTACGTTCCTCAGCTTTTCATCCGCGAACTGCCAGACAGCGTCGTAAAGCGCCGTCTGAGATCCGGTCTCCTTCACGTCATCGACCGCCTTGTCGAGAACGTCGAGCCGGTCGGTGAAGTCCTGCACAAGGTTCACCCTGTGGTCGAACGTCATAAACGCCGCCTGGTCCTTGCGAAGCCTTGTGACGGTGTAGATGAAGTCCTTCGCGGCGCGCTTCGAGAAGCGCATCTTGCCCGACGTCGAAGGCGACGTGTCCATCAGCACGCCTACAAAGACCGGCGGGTTCGTGTGCTGGTCGGTGTAGAAGGTTATGTCCTGCAGGACGCCGTCTTCGAAGATCAGAAAGTCGCTTCGGGTCAGATTTGTGACAAGCCTGTCCTCGTTCTTCCTAGCCTTCTTCTTTTCGACGGTGATAGGCAGCCTTACCTCGAATACCGAAACCGGGTCATCATCACCGGGCGGCGTCGGGCTGGTTTCCTGGGCGGCCGCCGCGGCCGCGAATGCCAGAGCCAGCACTGCGGAAAACAAAAAGAGAACTGCTTTTCTCATATCGAATTTAGTGAGTTGAGGAAATCGGCAACTGCCTGTGATGCCCCCTCGGGCGAGACTTGTTGCTTTCGCCTAAAGTTCATAAGTATATCAAAGGTCGGGGAAGCCGTGTAAGCGGATAGATGTAGGGGCGGGGCTTGTCCCCGCCTGCCGTGAGCAGAGAACGGTAAGCAGTGCGCAGTGAGCCGTGAGCAGAGAGCAGTGAGCGGTAAGCAGTGAGCTGCTTAGAAATAGAAGGTGCACCGCTTCCTGCTTACCGCTTACTTCTACCGCTTACGTTTCCTGCTTCCTGCTTCCTGCTTACCGCTTACTGCTTACCGCTCACTGCTTTCCGCTCACTCACTTGCGAATTCATCTTCCTGCGCTTACCTTTCCTACCGTGGCTCTCAATCCGCATATCTTCCGCGAGTATGACATACGCGGTATCGTCGGCGAGGACCTGACCGCCGAAACCGTCGCCTTGCTCTCGCTCGCGATCGGTTCTTTCTTTCGCAAGTACGGAGCGGAGAAAATTGCGATCGGATACGACGCGCGCGAAAGCTCCCCTGGATTCGAATCCGTACTCTCGAAGGGTCTTCGGGCTTCGGGGATCGATGTCGTGTCGATCGGGCGCGTCCCGACCCCGGTCCTGTATTACGCGGTACACACCCTCGGCGTGGACGGCGGGATAATGATCACCGGATCGCATAACCCGCCCGAGTACAACGGTTTCAAGATCTGCCTTGGCAAGGACGCGTTGTTCGGGGAGCAGATACGCGAGATCCGATCGATCGCCGAAGGCGGAGAGCGCTTTTCCGGGGAGGGTTCGCGACTGGAGGTCGAGGTTCTCGAAGATTATCTCGATGATCTCGCTGACAGGATCGAGCTAGGGTCCCGAAAGCTGAAAGCGGTCATCGACTCCGGCAACGGGATGGGGGCCGTGACGGCGGTCCCGCTTTATGAACAGCTCGGGATCGAGCTCATCGAGCTCTTCTCCGATCCGGATCCCGCTTTTCCAAACCATCATCCGGACCCGACGGTCGAGGAGAACCTCCTGGACCTGATCGAGGCCGTCGAGGCCCACGAAGCCGATGTCGGCATCGCGTTCGACGGAGACGGTGACCGGATCGGCGTGGTCGATGAGAAAGGCCGCGTGATATGGGGCGACGAACTGATGATCCTGTATTCCCGCGCGGTCCTTGAAGAAAACCCCGGCGCGACGGTCATCGCCGAAGTGAAATGCTCGCAGACGCTTTACGACGACATAGAGGAACACGGCGGAAAGGCGCTTATGTGGAAGGCAGGCCACTCGCTGATCAAGGCGAAGATGAAGGAGACAGGGGCGATCCTCGCGGGAGAGATGAGCGGCCACATCTTCTTCGCCGACCGGTTCTACGGCTTCGACGACGCGGCATACGCCGGCGGGCGGCTGTTCGAGATTCTCTCAAAGAACGAAGGACCGCTCAGCTCGCTTCTCGCCGATGTCCCGGAGACCTTCTCGACCCCGGAGATCCGCGTTCCCTGCCCGGAGGAAAGGAAAACCGAGGTCGTCGAGGCTATAGCCCGCGAGTTTTCCGGCACCCGAGACGTCATCACGATCGACGGGGCGAGGATAAGTTTCGAAGGCGGCTGGGGGCTGGTCAGGGCCTCGAATACGCAGGCGATCCTCGTCCTGCGCTTTGAGGCCGGGTCCCCGGAAAGGCTAAAGGAGATAAGAAGGGCCGTGACGGACCGCGTCGAGGCACTGCTCGCCGAAAGGCCGTAGGGATCGGGGCGGTTCTTCGGGAGCCGATCTTTGTAAACGCCGGATACGGCAATTAAAGAATTTAACCGCGAAGGTCTCAAAAGTTTCGCAAAGGACGCAAAGAGAAACCCCTCCGCGCCCTTTGCGAAATCCTTCGCGAACTCTGCGGTTCGCTTTCTCTGAAGAACCAGATCGTTAGCGAGGACTACTCCCGCCAAGGCGCGAAGGCCCGCAAAGTAAGAGAAACCCGCTTCAGATTGGTCTCGCAACCCGTTTGCTGTATATTGAAAAGGTAGTTATGAAGTACACGATAATCAATATTGGCACTCACTGGGACGATTCGCCTTAGAAGGCGAGCATCGGCTGAGTTCCGTATGAGTCCCAAGTCAGACACGGCTTGGGGCTTTTTCATTTAGACAAACGGTCGCGATACTTTATGATTTACCATTCGACCGTACACAAAAGCTGACTATGAGCGAGCCTTTGAACCTCAAAGACACGATCAACCTTCCGAAGACCGACTTTTCGCAGAAGGCCAACCTTGCACAGTCCGAACCTCAGCGCCTAAAGAAATGGGCAGAGACGGGGCTTTACAGGCAGATCCGCGCGTCCAGGAAGGACTCCGAGAAGTTCATCCTGCACGACGGCCCCCCATACGCCAACGACAACATCCACATCGGGACGGCGCTGAACAAGATCCTGAAGGACTTCATCGTCAAGGCCGCGACGATGCGCGGATACGACTCGCCGTACGTGCCCGGTTACGACTGCCACGGACTGCCGATCGAGAAATACGTCGAAAAGGCACTCGCCGCGAAGGGCAAGAGCAAGAGCGACCTGCCGGTCGGCACGTTCCGAAGGATCTGCCGCGAGCACGCGGCGAAGGCGCTCAAAGAGCAGACCGCCGACTTCCAGAGGCTCGGGGTTCTCGGCGAATGGGACAACCCGTACCTGACGATGTCCAACGAGTACGAGTCCGAGACCGCAAGGCTGTTCGGGAAATTCCTGGAGCGCAGCTACGTTTACAAGGGAGCGCGCCCGGTGTACTGGTGCGTCCACGACCAGACAGCTCTCGCCGAAGCGGAGGTCGAGTACCGCGAGCACACATCGCCTTCGATCTACGTGAAGTTCCCTCTGGTCTCCGATCCGGAGAGGATCGATCCGGCGCTCGACGGCCGCGAGGTCTTCATCGTCATATGGACAACGACCCCCTGGACATTGCCCGCGAACCTCGGCATCACGGTCCATCCGGCATTCGATTACTCGGCGATCGAGGCGAACGGCGAGGTGTACGTCGTCGCGACCGAGCTTGTCAAGAACTTCGCTGAAACCTGCGGAATCGGCGAATACAAGGAGCTCGCCGTCTTCAAAGGCGAGAAGCTGGACAATCTCGAAGCGCGCCACGCGTGGCTCGACCGCGCTTCGATACTTATGAACGGCGAGCACGTCACGCTCGGCGGCGAATCGGACGCGGAAACCCAGCTCGACGTGAGCGACGCGAGAGAGAAGAACCAGACAGCCGGGGCCGGAACGGGCTCTGTCCACACTGCTCCCGGCCACGGCCACGACGACTTCGTGATCGGGCGCGAGTACGGGCTGGAGGTCTATTGCCCGGTCGACAACGCGGGACGGTTCACGGACGAGGTCGAGCATTTCAAAGGAATGCAGGTCTTCGAAGCGAATGAGAAGATCGTCGAGTTCCTTCGCGAGACCGGCGCGCTGATTTTCACAGAGGATTACGGTCACAGATATCCGCACTGCTGGCGCTGCAAAAACCCGGTCATCTTCCGGGCGACGCCGCAGTGGTTCATCTCGATGGACATTGAGGCAACGGCGGGCGAGAATGTCTCTCTGAGAGCGAACGCCCTTTCGCAGATCAGGCAGGTCGATTGGCATCCTTCGTGGGGCTTCGGCCGGATGGAGAACATGCTGAAGGGCCGTCCCGACTGGTGCGTTTCGAGACAGAGGTCGTGGGGCGTCCCGATTCCCGTTTTTTATTGCGCGAACTGCGGCGAGGCCGTCGCGCGTCCCGAGATAGTGAGCCGCGTCGCGGACATCTTTCTCAAAGAGACTTCCGACGCTTGGTACAACCGCGAGGCGTCGGAGCTGCTTCCCGAGGGATTCGAATGCGGCGAGTGCGGCGGCAAGGAATTCACGAAAGAGACGGACATCCTCGACGTCTGGTTCGATTCGGGATCGTCCTGCGTCGCAGTGCTCGGCACGCGCGACAACCTGCATTTCCCCGCCGAGGTTTATATAGAGGGCGGGGATCAATACCGCGGATGGTTCAACTCCTCTTTGATGTGCGGAATGGCGGCGCACGACCGCGCCCCGTACAAGGCCGTGCTGACCCACGGCTGGGTCGTCGACGGCGAAGGCAAGAAACAGAGCAAGTCGCTGGGCAACGTCACATCGCCGATAGAAGTGATCGCAGGCTCGGGGGCCGAGATCCTTCGGCTATGGGCGGCGGCAGTCGATTACACGGAAGACGTACGGTGTTCCGACGAGATCCTTTTGCGCGTCGTGGACGCGTACAGGAAATTCAGGAACACGGTCCGATTTGCGCTGGGTACCCTCGACGGGTTCGATCCCGAGGCGCATTCGGTCGATGGATCCGAGCTTCTGGAGATCGACCGGTGGGCGCTTGCGAGTCTCGACGCCGTGATCGAGAAGGTGCTCGCCGCGTACGAGGCTTACAACTTTCAGGCGGTCTACCGGACTCTATACGACTTCGTTTCGGTCACCCTTTCGGCGCGATATTTCGACATCATCAAGGACCGGCTGTACATCTTCGCGCCCGATTCGAAAGACCGGCGCTCGGGACAGACCGCCGTTTACAGGATCGCGGAGAGCCTGACGACGATGATGGCGCCGATACTCGCGTTCACGTCCGACGAGGCCTACGAGAGCCTCCCCGGACGCAGATTCGAGTCGGTCCACCTGGCCGAATTCCCCGTCTCAAAAGGGTCTCACGACCCCGAGCTTATGGCCCGCTGGGAAAGGCTTTTCGCGATCCGCGACGAGGTGCTCAAGCAGCTGGAAGAGGCGAGAAACGGGAAGGTGATCGGCTCGAGCCTGCAGGCGAAGGTCCGTTTGACCGTCGATCCCGACACGATGGCGTTCCTGGAGGATTACGTCGAACAGCTTAGATACATATTCATCGTTTCGCAGGTAGAGCTGAAGGAAGGCTCCTCGATCGAGGCCGAGATCGTGAAGGCCGACGGAGAGAAATGCGAGCGGTGTTGGAACTTTTCGACGCTGGTGGGCAAGGACGGACGCTTCCCGACCGTTTGTGAGCGGTGCGTCGAGGCACTCGATGAGATACTCGCGGCGAAACAGGCCGCGTGACCGGAGGAAAACCGATATGCGAAGGGCAGTCTACTTTATGATCGTTACGACATTGCTCGCCGCCTCGGCGGCGGCGCAGGCATACACGCCCGAAAAGGGCTCGAAGGTCCGCAAGGACATCATCGACTCGCTCCGCGTTCCTGTGAAGAAGGAGCTGAAACAGGACGTCATCTTCGTCATCAACGATCTGAACGTTGACGGAAACTGGGCGTTCCTCGGGGGTGCGCCGTCCAAACCGGGCGGAGGAATGCCGGATTACAGCGCGACCGAATATCAGGAGGCGATCGACGGCGAGTACTTCGATAACAACATTTTCGCGCTGTTTCGTAAGACGGGAGGCAAGTGGAAGGTCGTCACGTACCTGATAGGATGTACGGACGTTTGCTACGCCACCTGGTGGAAGGACCACAAAGCGCCCAAATCGATCTTCCCCTATACCGAGTAGGGGCGAAGCTTGAAGTGAACAAGAGAGACCTGATCTGGAAGTTCGGATACCTCGCCGCCGGCGCGGCGGTGTTCCTGCTCGACCAGGCCACAAAGGCCTGGGCGATCCGGCGTCTGCGCTTCCAAACGGACATTTCCGTCATCGACGGTTTCCTGAATTTCTCGTACGCCCAAAACACGGGCGTGGCGTTCTCGATGTTCGACGGCCACGGCGATACGGGGCGGTGGGCGCTTTCGGGGCTTGCGTTCGTCGCCGCTTTGCTTGTGCTCTACTTCTTCTGGAAGACGCCGCGGTCGGATGACCGCATTCTCGGCGCGCTTGCGCTTTTGATTGCGGGGATCATCGGGAACGTATCGGATCGCGTGCGGCTAGGGTATGTAGTCGATTTCATCGACGTTCAGTTCGGAAACTGGCATTACCCGACATTCAACATCGCCGATATAGCGATCTGCACAGGCGCCGGATTACTTATCCTGGACATGTTCCTCCGAAAGGACAGGAAACCGGATAGGGGCAACGAGGAGGAACAAGATGGCGGTGGAGCTTAGGGAGATCACTCCCGAGAATTTCGACGAGTGCATAAGGATGAGCGTTTCGGAGACCCAAAGCGGATACGTGGCGACGAATCTGATGTCGATCGCGCAGTCAAAGGTCTATCCGACTCTGAATGTCCGCGCCGTTTACGACGGCGAAGAGATGGTCGGTTTCGTGATGTACGGGTTCGATCCGGACGAGAACAAGTACAGCCTTGTGCGTTTGATGGTGGACGCCTCGAAACAGGGAAAAGGCTTCGGGCGGCAGGCGACGATGAGAGTGATCGAGGACCTGAGGAATACGGAGGCCTGTGACGCGGTTTATTTAAGCTACGTGCCCGAAAACACGGAAGCTGAGAAACTTTACAGTTCGATCGGTTTCGAGCGAACCGGCGAGACCGATCAGGAGAGCGGCGAGATAGTAATGCGCTACACGATCAGGTAACAGATGTATCCGGAACTTTTCAGAATAGGGGACTTCCCCATCAACACCTACGGCGTTTTGCTCGCTGTCGGGCTCATTCTCGCGCTCTTGATTGCGGCAAAGCTCGCGGCGCGCGACGGACTTCCAAAGGAGCGTATCTACGACCTGGGGCTTTGGACGATCCTCGGAGGGCTGCTCGGTTCGAAGATCCTTATGCTCTTCGTCGAGGATAACGTGCAGATCCTCTCGCTCGATTTCCTGCGTTCCGGAGGCGTGTTCTTCGGGGGCTTCATCGGGGGTTTCGTCACGCTGGTCATTCTCATTCGCTTCTACAAACTGCCGTTCTGGAAGGTCGGGGACGCTTTCGCTCCGGGTGCCGCGCTGGGGCAGGTCCTCGGCCGGCAGGGATGCTTTTCGGCCGGATGCTGCTGGGGAAAGGCGACCGACCTTCCGTGGGGAGTGCATTTCTCGCACGAGGGACACACGAACACAGGGGTTCCGATCTACGGCCCCGACGGAAGCGACCTGTATCTTCATCCGACCCAGCTTTACGAGTCGTTCGCGATGCTCGCCGTGTTCGGCTTTCTGCTTTACCTGCACCGGAAGAAGAAATTCGACGGCCAGGTGCTTATCGCCTATGGCGTCATCTACGGCATCGTCCGGTTCCTGATCGAGTTCGTTCGCGACGATCCGCGCGGAGACATCCTCGGCGTGACGTCGCTGACGGGGCTCTCGACCTCGCAGATCATCGCGCTTCTGGTCGCGGCAGGCGGCGCGGCGCTGTACTTCAAGATGAAGAAGCGCGCGGACGGAGCGGAAGCCGAGGCGGAAGCGCAATAGCAATTGTCCGAATCCCCTGTAAAATTCGAGACCACTGTATCGCCGGAAGACGAAGGGACGCGCTTCGACGTGTTCCTATCTTCGCAACTTGAGGACCGCTCGCGGTCGAGCCTCAAGAAGCTGATCGACGAGGGCACCGCGACGGTCGACGGCGGGCAGGTGAGGTCTTCGCACAAGCTGCGGGCGGGCGAGAAGATCTCGGTCGAGTTCAGCGTTTCGGATGACGACCGTTTCGAGCCGGAGGACATTCCTCTCGACATAGTTTTCGAAGACGATTACCTGGCGGTGATAAACAAGCCCGACGGGATGGTCGTCCATCCGGGCGCGGGTGTGAGCGGCGGCACGCTTGCGAATGCCGTCGCGTACCATTTCGGGCTTTCGACGGAAGACGCCGAAGACGACAGGAAGAATCGTGTCGGGATCGTGCACAGGCTCGACCGCGAAACGTCGGGGCTGATCGTCGTCGCGAAGAACAGTATCACGCAGGATCGCTTGTCGGAGCAGTTCGCTTCAAGGAAGGTATCGAAATCGTACGTCGCGCTGGTCCACGGTTTCGTGAGGCGTTTGAGCGGGAAGATAGACGCCCCTATCGCGCGCGACCGGAAGAACCGCGTCAAGATGGCGGTCGACAAGAACGGACGGAACGCGCTGACGTTTTACAAAGTGCGGCAGAGGTTCGAACGGTTCACGCTGCTGGAACTGGACATTCGCACAGGCCGCACCCACCAGATACGCGTCCACACTGCTTACATCAAGCATCCCGTCGTCAGTGACACGGTTTACAACGAGGGCCGCGACAACACCATCCCGGACGCGCAGGTCCGCAAGGCGGTCCGCGAGATGGGAAGGTTCTTCCTGCATTCGGAGAAGCTGGAGATCACACATCCGGTAACGAAGAAGGGGATGAGTTTCGAGGTCCCCCTGCCGGAGGAGCTGATCGTGCTCTTGACAATGATCCGGGAAAAGGGGCTGTGATCCCTTCGGGCCTTCGCATTTACATTTCAACGCGAAGGGCGCTACGGACGCAACGAATGAAAAGGCGGCGCCCGATACCTCTTCGGACGCCGCGCTTCGTTCAGCCTTCTGGCCTGTTATTTTTCCTTACAGAACTTGCCTGATTTCTGCAGGCAATCGAATTCCTCGACGAACTCCTTCTCAGCGTCGATCGGCTTGCCGTCAACTCCCGTGTATTCGAGATAAGCGTCGGGCGATATCGTGCCCAGTCTCGGATCGTCCAGAGTCCGGGCCATTATGAACGGCGCTGTGTCCTCGTTCTCGATGCTCCTGGCGCGCTGTGTGATTAGTTCGTACCTTGTCAGAACTCCTATGTCGGACGGGGTCCTTATTATGGGAAGCCCGTCGAGCGATTTCCCGTTCTTGCCGATCAGCTCGGAGAGCATCCGCTGTCCTTCTTTCGTGTACGCCTTTCGCGTGAATTCCACGTCGACCGCCATTCCGAGGGCGAGCGGGTTCTTCTCAGGCGCGCTCGCAGTTGCGTCGATCAGCGCCGCCTGGCGTTCCAAACCCTTGAAATTGGTGCTCGGGAAGAAATAGACAGGTACATTGGTCGCGGTCTTGAACGCGTTCTCGCCGGCCTTGTCGCGCGTGAAGCCCGATCTGTCGACGTAGCCGTAGAAGACCCAGAAGATCTGCTTCCCGTTGGCGTCGTATGCCGTGCGTGTTTCCAAAATTCGGATGCCCCTGTAGATATCACTGTTGATGTAGTCGAAGACCGAATACATGTCGAATCCTGTTCTTCGAGAAATTACCTGTGAACCGTCCACGCCGTTTTCCGCCAGATACTTGTCCGCATAATCGAACGGCCTTTTCTCCTCAATTCCGCTGTCGTCGTCAAAGGACTGTGCGCTAACCGCGGGGGAAAAGGTCATTGCCGATCCTGCGAGAAGGGCGAATACGGCTATTGTGTTAATGATCTTGTTCGTTTTCATTGCTTTTGACTCCTTCTTTTTCGATCTCCTCGATAAATGTCTGCCCTTCTCTCTGTTTGTACAGTGCGGCCGGACCGCGGAAAAAGACATTCAAGAGAAGATCATTTCGACGACCGCCCGTTTGGCGGATTATTCTCTTAAGGGCGCAACCGCCGTTCCGTAAGTTCGGTGTTGATGTATAAGGGGTTACGGGCGCGAGATTACGGCCGATTGGCGGTTTTTCACGCAAATCGCGGAATTTTACGCGGGAACGGCCGTCCTTGCCTGCCATTTGAACGAGTGGAGCCGCTTTCCGCGGCGGACTTATCGCGTAGCGAGCCTGTATCTTTGAGTTGGCCTTCTGGCCTTAATGAAGCTCAATCCTTTTACGTCCCGTAGGGACGCTGTAACTTAGCCGTGGCCTTCAGGCCTTAATGAAGCTCAATCCTCTTTCGTCCCTACGGGACGGAATCCGAATTGTCCGAAGTCTTGAGTTTCTGATCAAAACAGACCTACACTTACGCATTCCCGAGTTCAGGAAATTCCAGATGAAACGCATATCCGTCCTTCTCGCGACCCTTCTTCTCGTCACCGCCGCCTTCGCCTTCGAGGGTCCGGCGCGGTGGGTCGATCCGTTCATTGGCACCGGAGGGCACGGACACACGTTCCCGGGAGCGACGATGCCGTTCGGGATGGTTCAGCTGTCGCCTGACACAAGGATCGACAACTGGGACGGAAGCTCCGGATACCACTACTCCGACGACATCATCTACGGCTTCTCGCACACCCACCTCAGCGGGACCGGGATACCCGATTACTGCGACATCCTCTTCGCGCCATACATCAACGACTACTACTTCTGGGAGGCGAGTCCGGAAAACACGAAGATGGGGTTCGCGTCGAAGTTCTCGCACGAGAACGAGAAGGCGGAACCCGGGTATTACTCTGTGAAGCTCGACGACGAAGACATCCTGGCGGAGATGACCGCGACGGAGCGCGTCGGATTTCACCGGTACACGTTCCCGAAAGGAACAAAGGAAGCGAAGATCGCACTTGATCTCGAATGGCGGGATGAGGTCCTGGATTCCGAGCTTCGCATTGTGGGTGACCGGCGTGTCGAGGGCTTCAGGCGGTCGCGGTCCTGGGCGAAGGATCAGATCGTTTACTTCTCGGCGGAATTCTCAAAGCCGATCGATGAGACTTCAGAGATAATTCAAAGGGTAGATCAAGGGTCTCAAAACCAAACTATTCGGCCTGGAGAATCAACACAAGTGGACGGTACGCTTAAGGCGAACTTCCGATTCAAGACTTCCGACAACAAACCCCTCCTCCTCAAAGTCGGCCTTTCCGCCGTCAGCATCGAGGGCGCGCGGAAGAACCTCGAGGCCGAGGTCCCGCACTGGGATTTCGACAAGGTACGAAAGGAAGCGCGCGACGCGTGGAACAAGGAGCTATCGAAGATCGAGGTCTCCGGCGGGACCGACGCCGAGATGACCAACTTTTACACGGCGCTCTACCACACGATGATCGCGCCGAACGTCTACAACGACGTCGATGGGAACTACCGCGGGATGGACCGGAAGATCCACAACATCGCTGATGAGTTCCGAATTCCAAGTTCCAAATTCCAAGTTCCAAGTTCCAAGCCACAGAACGGGGACCTGACCACAGGGCCCCAATTTGAATCAGAATCTTTGAACTTTGAACCTGGAACTTGGAACTCGATGGCAGAGCCCTCGAGGCATTACACAGTCTTCTCCCTCTGGGACACATTCCGCGCGACGCATCCGCTCTACACGATCATCGACGAGAAGCGCACCGTCGAGTTCATCAACACCTTCATCCGGATGTACGAGCAGGGAGGGAAGCTCCCCGTATGGGAGCTCGCCGCGAACGAGACCGACACGATGATCGGCTATCACGCCGTTTCGGTCATCGCCGACGCGATGGCGAAGGGTATCGATGGATTCGATTACGAGAAGGCGTACGAAGCGGCGAAGCATTCATCGGAGCTCGACATCGAGGGTCTCGACGCGTTCCGCAAGCGCGGCTACATATCGATGGAGGACGAGCAGGAGTCCGTTTCCAGGACGCTCGAGTATGCGTACAACAGTTATTGTCTGCATGTCATTGCAGAACGCCTGCTCGACAAGAAGTACCCTCAGACAATGCAAACGGCGATGCGGAGTTTCAATCCCCGATCTGCTGATCCGATCTTTCGAGAATCGCGACACTTCCTCTACCAAGCCCGCTTTTACAAAAACCTGTTCGACACGGAAACAGGATTTATGCGGCCAAAGAGAAACGGTGACTGGATCGCGCCGTTTTCGCCGAACGAGGTGACTTTTCACTTCACGGAAGCCAATTCCTGGCAGTACACGTTCTTTGTTCCCCACGATGTCGGAGGGTTGATACGCCTGTTCGGCGGGAAGGAGAACTTTGCCAAGAAGCTCGACGAGCTATTCACTACCGATTCGAAGCTCGAAGGGCGCGACCAGCCCGACATCACCGGACTCATTGGCCAATATGCTCACGGAAATGAGCCCTCGCACCACATCGCCTACTTGTACAACTTCGCCGGTCAGCCGTGGAAGACGCAGTTCTATGTCCGGAAGATAATGGACGAGTTCTACAAACCGACTCCCGACGGGCTGATCGGCAACGAGGACTGCGGCCAGATGTCGGCTTGGTACGTTCTGAGCGCCTTGGGTTTTTACCCGGTCAGTCCTGGGGAAGCGTACCCGGCATTTAGCCTATTGCCCCCCCCGTCATTTGACTCCCCGTACTCGATTGGCTCGCCTATCTTCGACGAGGCGAGGATCAAACTTGAGAACGGCAAAGAGTTTGTGATCAGGACGAAAGGACAGGGTCCATACATAAAATCTATGCATATGGGAGGCAAGCCACTTACCTATCCCGTGTTGACCCACCAAACGATCAAACGAGGCGGTGTGATCGTCTTCGAGATGTCCCGGGAACCGGTCAAGTCGTGGTTTACGGAAGACCAGCAATCGACGCTCAGCCGATGGACAGTTGACTACCACTTTGTGCCGCCTACGGTTCCGAGGATCTCGGGTCAGAGGGTATTCACCGGCGACCAGACGATCTCGATCTCTTTGGCCGAGCCCTTTGAAATATCGAGGCAGTGGCCTTCAAATAGGCAGATAGGTCCGAAGGACTATGAGGTTTTTTACACGACCGACGGCTCTGAACCTGATCCGGAAATGAACAAGTATGAAGGCGCTTTTAAGATCACCGAAACGACAACCGTTAAAGCGAGGACCTTTAGCAGTCGATTCATGCATAGCCAAACAGTCGAAGCGACCTTTCACAAAATGCCGCACGACTGGGACGTCGAGATCAAATCGAAATACTCGAACCAGTACACCGGCGGAGGACCGAAAGGCCTGATCGACGGCCTTCGGGGGACGACCAATTTCGCCTCCGGAGAATGGCAGGGATACCAGGGCCAGGATTTCGAGGCCGTGATCGACCTCAAACGGCCGACGAAGATCTCGAAGCTCGGAGGTGGCTTCCTGCAGGTCGCGAGAAGCTGGATCTGGATGCCGCGGTCTGTTTCGTTCGAGATCTCCGACGACGGGAAGACGTGGCGCAAGGCGGCGGAGATCGAAACGGACTTTCCGGAGCGCGAGATGGAGCACACGATCCGCGATTACGTGAAGCAGATCGATCCGGTGACGGCGAGGTACGTCCGCGTGAAGGCGGTGAATTTCGGGAAGATCCCTGCGTGGCATCCGGGCGCCGGGTTTGACGCTTACATTTTCGTGGACGAAGTGATTATTGAATGAGAGTGGTTCAACGCAAAGAGCGCTACGGACGCAAGGAAGAATCAGCCGGCTGCTGATTCGCAACAGCCCTAATTCGACTTTGCGTCCTTGGCGACCTTCGCGTTTAGGATAATCCCCTTAAACTCGACATCCCTTTCCCTTTGTGGCAGAATCCCCATTTGCACAAAGACAAAAAACGAGCGTAAGAACCAAGGAGTAAATTAGTTTTTAATGTCCGACAACGAAACACAGAAGGCTGAGGAAGTAAAAGCGGAAGAAGCAACCGCAGCAGCCACGGAAGAAACGACCAAAACTGCCGAGGCGAAGACTGACGCTAAGACTGATTCTGCCGAGGCAAAGACTGACGCCGAGACCGATTCTGCCGAGGCGAAGGCTGACGCTGAGACTGATTCTGCCGAGGCGAAGACTGACGCCGAGACTGATTCTGCCGAGGCAAAGACTCCCGCCGGGACCGATACTGTCAAAGCAAAGGCGGAAGCGATCCACGTAACGGAAGACGCCGATGATATCTCTTACCACGCCGTAGAAAAGGAAGGCGAGATCAGCGCGATCTGGGAGATGCAGGGCAAGAAGCACATCCGCACGATCAGCGCGCGTTCGGCGGAAGGCCAGAAGATACTCAGCCTCTTCACCAGCGAGATCCACGAGACCGACAGCCCGCCGATGGCCGGCGACGCGTCGGCCTCGTAAAGGACCGGACCCCAAGAGAAAAGGGCGAAGACAAGCGGACGTTCCGCGCGTCTCCGCCTTTTCTGTATTCAGGAGGGAATCAAACCGCGTCTTCCCGCCGGACGCCTTCGATCTCGAGGACCATTTCCGCGCCGTAGCATCCCGCCGGCGTGCGGAATCCAGTGCAAAACTCGCCGCCGATGATCCGCTCGGCGATCTTCAATGCAGTCAACACCGTGAACTTGTATCCTTCGGGTCCGAACAGCCTTGCCTCGACCGATTCGGCGTCGGCGTTCGTTGCGCGTCCCCATAGAAACGTCTTACCCTTCTCTCGTTCCTCGAGGGTCGGCCCTCCTGCGGGGATCTGCTTCTGCAGGATCGCCTGGACCGGAGACGATGCTAGAAGCCATCCGATGTATCTGCTCATCCGAAGCATCTTCAGTTGCGCGGGCGGGATCACCGTGAACACTTTTATGTTCGGGATCCCGGTCGTGTAAAACGCCGTCGAGACGTCGCCCCAGGGGATTGTCACGGCCTGTTTCTTCATCTCGCCGAAGTCGATCTCACGCGTCTTCCACGCCGCGGGGACCGATTCGACCTTTCCGTCCTTACGGATCGCGCCTCCCTTGCTGACGTTCATCGTCATCGTCGCCTGGGTCCCGTGCGAGATCCTCCCCAAGCCGTAGAACGCCAGCGTCAGATCGACCGCGTTGGGCATCTTCTCGCTTAGGTGCTTTGCAAGCGAATCGGAAGGCACGACGTCGAATCCTACGCCCGGCATCACCATTATTTCCGCTTTGTTGGCCGCCGCGTCCCTTGCCGCCATCGCCTCGAAGACGGCGATCTCGCCCGTTATATCCAAGTAATGCGTCCCCGTCCGGATGCAGGCCTCGACCATCGGTTTCGAGGTGATCGAGAAAGGCCCGGCGCAGTGGATCACGAACCCGACCTGCCCGAGAGCCTCGTCGAGCGCTTCTGTCTCTTCAAGGGAGAAGACCCGGTATTCGAGTCCGAGTTCTTCCGCGACGCACCTGACTTTTTCCGCGCTTCTTCCGGCAAGCATAGGGGTCAGCCCTCGCGAGGCGGCCTCGCGCGCGATCAGCTCGCCCGTGTATCCGTTGGCTCCGTAGATCAGGAAATTCATTCTTCTGTGTCCTTGATTATCCGTTTGACCCTGCCGACCCTACCGTCCTCGAGCCGGACCTTGATCCCGTGCGGATGAAAAGCGGACCGGGTCAGGATATCGCGGACTATTCCCCTGGTTTCAGCGCCTGTCCTTTGGTCCTGTTTCACCACGACGATCACCTTGGTTCCCGGCGCGATGTTCTCCCTTCGGTGATGAGGCATCATTCCTCCGAAATGATCACAAAACGGAGGATGAAGGTGCGGATCTTCTCGCGGTTCTTCTCGCGGTACGCGACGTAGTCCGCGCCGTAATGGTTCCTGGGCCGGACCAGAAAAACATAAGCCTCCAGAAGACCCAGGTCGTCGAGCCGGATCAGATTGACAAGGTTGTGATCGGGGTATTTTATTCTCCCCGCCTTCAGATCCTTTCGGAAAGCCGCCGCGACGCTTCTCCACGCGGCGATGTCGTCGGCGAACTTCGGGAGTGGTACGGACGCCGCCATTGGCCTCGCCGCAAGAGCCCTCGAATATTCGCGCCAGTGAACCGTGCCGTCCTCGGCCTTCAAGAGATCCGCCTTGATCTCCACCGGCCCTCCGTCGTCGTTCCCGGGAGGAACGATCTGGTAAACACCCAGTTCCGTTTCGGTCGATTCGGCCCACCTTGCCAAACTTGACCATCCCATGCGGCCGTACGGCTCGGCGATGATCGCGTCGACAAATTTGTCCCTCGCTTCCCCGTATTTCTCCTGAAGCAGCAGTGCGTCGCCCCAGAATCGATGCGCCATCTCGCGGTCCGGATCGAGCGCGACCGCCTTCGCAAACCAGGGCTCGGCCTCCTTGAACTTCTTCTGCGCGTAAAAGCAGTCGCCCATAAATAGGACCGCTTCATAGCTCTTCGGATCGATCTTGTGGGCCCGCTCGTAGGCCTTGAACGCTTCGTCGTATTCTCCCCGGCCAAAGTACGCTTCACCCTCGCGCAGGGCCTTTTCGACCTCGGGATCATCGGAAATGAAGTTGTCGGACCCGTCCGCGCTCTCGAACTGATCCAGCAGATCGAGAGCACGGTCGTTGTCGGTCCCGAGCTGTTTCGCGCGCATCAGCGCCTTGATCGCCTTCTCCTGCTCCGTTTTACGCTCTTCGGGCGTGAGGAGCACGGTCGAGTTCGTGATAAGCGCTATGCCGAAATGCGCCCAAAGTTCGGCGT
The DNA here is from genome assembly GCA_035513035.1 of Aridibacter sp. Taxonomy (GTDB): domain Bacteria; phylum Acidobacteriota; class Blastocatellia; order Pyrinomonadales; family Pyrinomonadaceae; genus Aridibacter. Next base: position 199,342 of record DATKCW010000034.1, on the reverse strand, counting down.
CGCTCGGGTAAGAGAGGATGATCCGCTCGAGGATCGGAAGCGCCTCGAGGTACTTGTTCTCCTCGATCAGCTTTATCGCTTCGGCACGGTCCGGATCCTCGTCCTGTGCCAGTGCGGCGGAGGGGATCGAAAGGAAAAAAAGCAAGGCGGCAAGTCCCATGATCGCGGCCTTCAGGGCGGTTGATTTGAACTGCATCGTGCGATCCTCCATCGGTCGAAACCGCGTGATATCCGCAAGTCTATGGGTAATCTGATTCAGCTGTCAACGGGCTCGCCGAAGAGCTTCAGGCCCCGTCTTCTCGTAAGTTCAAGCCGGTCCAGGAACACGTCGCGAGGAATCTCGCGCGCGCCCAGCTTCTCGAAATGAGGCGTCATCACCTGTATGTCGATCCAGTCAGATCCGCGTTCGGCGAGATGATCGATCAGGCGAAGAAGCGCGATCTTCGAAGCGTTCGAGCGCAGGTAGAACATGCTTTCGCCGCAAAACACGCCGCCGGCGTCGATGCCGTACAGCCCACCGACAAGATCATCTCCGTCCCAGACCTCGACGCTGTGAGCGTGGCCGCGCTCGTGTACCTCAGTATACGTCTCGATGAATTCGGACGTGATCCAGGTTCCGGCCTCGCTCCCGCGAGGGACCTTCGCGCAGGCCGTGATCACCTCCCGAAACGCTCTGTCGAAGGTGCAGGTGAACCTGAAATTGCGGTTTGCTTTCTCAAGGCTTCTCGGCACGTGCAGGTCCTCAAAATCGAGCACCGCCCGGTATTCGGGGCAAAACCAGGGAAGCGGGAGGCCGTTGATGTGCCAGGGAAAGATGCCTTTCGCATACGCTTCGAGAACGTTGTCGACGGTCAGCTCGTCGCCGAACGAGACGATATCGGCGGCGTTGAAGTAGTAACGTCCGATCTGGACCCACTCGGGAAAGCCGTACCGCCTCGGATCGGGGAAAGTGTTTAAGGAAATGTCCATTCGCCGTTGAATATTCTACCAAATCAAACCGGCAGAAGCGTTTGAACCGCAGAGATCGCAGAGGGAAGAATTTGCCACAGATGGACACGGAGGAAGTCCTAGGTCCCCCTTAAGAGCAGCGTATCGCTCGAGTCACTTCCAGGTTCCAAGTTCCAGGTTCCATCGCGCGCAGTCGCAGAGGCCACAGTTTAGAGCAGCCCTCCGCAATGTAGCGCGAACTTCAATTTGCGCCGCGCGAATGCGCGGACTAGCGACAAGCTCAAGCTTATCGAACACCCGTTGAGAGCAGCGCGTAGCGCGGCTCTAAACGGGCACCTTTTTGGTCCGTCCATTGAGTCGGGCTTCGCCCTCCTTTTTCAGCACGGAGGGCTGCTCTAAACGGGGTCTTTGATAGCGGTATGGTTAGTCGGGCTTCGCCCTCCGCTACAGCGTGGAGGGATATTCTAAACGGGGGAGTTTGATCGCAGCGTGGTAGGTCCGGCTTCGTTTTCAATAATCAGCTTTCCTCATCCGTGACCGTCTGTGTCCAGTTCTTCTCTCCGCGCTCTCTGCGTGCTCTGCGGTTCATCCCCCCCGGAACCGATCCGGACGGGAAGGGTCATTGCCGCTAAACAGAGGAGGCGCGATATGAACTACCCTTCGGAACGATTTGTCGATTTCTTCACTTCCCCTTTCGTGTATGTATGGCTTTTTGCGAGCGTGTTCGCAAGCGTATTTATGCTCGCAAACAACCCGATCGAACTGCCTGGCCCTTCTCCTTCACACTCTTTCGAGGCCTCCGTTTCGGGAGAATCAGAGACGCAGTTCGAATTCACATCGTGCTACGGATACTCCGGTCCTTCGGTTACGGAATTCTTGGAAAACGAAGTGATCGAGCCGCTTCGGATCATCCTCTTCGGACCTCCGGCGCTGATCGTGCTCTTCATTGCCGTGGTGCTTGTGAACCTATTTCCGGGCGCGGACCCGGCGTATTACTTTGCGGCGGGTTCTGTGGCTTTCCTCTTCTACAACGCCTTCTACTGGATGACGATCGCGTACTTCATCACCAGGCTTCACGAGGATTACATCCCGGAGCATCCCCGGTCCGGTCTGATCTCGATTTTCGAAGATCGATAACTCCTAACTCGGAATACGTGCTCGGAGTACAAGCTTCAGCTTGTTTCCCCTTAAGAAAGAGACAAGCTGAAGCTTGTACTCCGAACATGTTTTTCCGCCGCATACGCTTCTCAAAACTCGCTAAACTTCCTTCAGTTTCCACTTCCCTCGGCGGAACAGCACTGTCGAGGCGACCGCGAGCATCGAGAACGCGATCGTGATCGCCCAGAAAACCCCGTACGGCCCGAAACCGCCGTAGAACGCAAGAATGTACGCCAGAGGTATCTCGAAAAGCCAGAACACGAACAGGTTCAGGTACGTCGGCGTCCAGGTGTCTCCCGCGCCGTTGAACGACGTCTCGAGCACCATTCCGACCGCGTAGAAGAAGAACCCGTAGGCGATGATCCTGAGCGAGTCCGTGGCGTACTGCGCGACCAACGGCTCCGCCGTGAAGATCGAAACGATCGGTCCGGCAAAAAGCACGAACAGGATGCCGATCGACGTCTGGAACACCGCATTGTATTTCGCCGCCGTCCAGACGCTGCGCTCCGCCCTTTCGGGTTTCGCCGCCCCGAGGTTCTGACCCACGAGCGTAGCCGCCGCGTTCGCGAGCCCCATTGAAGGTAGCAAAGCGAACACGACGATCCGGATCGCGATCGTGTATCCCGCGACCGCCTCGCTGCCGAAGAACGCGACGACACGCATCAGCCCGAGCCAGCTCGCGGTGCCGATGATGAACTGCAGGACCGCCACCCACGAAAGGCTGAACAGTCTTCTGAACCGCCCGAGGTCGAACTTCCAGTGTTCGGCCCGGATCTCGAAGCGCTTCCGGCCGAAGAACAGCACCCACGCCGCATAGATCACGCCGATGCCGCGGCCGATCACCGTCGCGACCGCCGCGCCCGTGACGCCCAGCTCCGGGAAGATCCAGATCCCGAAGATCAGCATAGGGTCGAGGATGATGTTCAGGATGTTCGACACCCACAACACACGCATCGCGATCGCGGCATCGCCTGCGCCCCGGAAGATCGCGTTCAGTAGAAAAAGGAACACCACTACGCAGTTCGCGCCGAGCATTATCCTGGTGAACGTGACTCCCTGCTCGATGACGGCCGGTTCCGCGCCGATCAGCGCGAGGAAATCGGGGGCCCAGATGACACCTACGACTCCCATCACGACCGATACAATGATCCCGATGTAGATCGCGTGAGTCGCCGAGCGAGCCGCTCCGTCAAAGTCCTTTTCGCCGATCCTTCGCGCGACTGTCGCCGTCGCCCCGACCGAGAGTCCGATCGCGACGGCGTAGATCAGCACCATCATCGATTCGGTGATGCCGACCACGGCGACCGCCTCCGCCCCGAGCTTCGCGACAAAGAACACGTCGACGACCGCGAAGATCGACTCCATGATCATCTCGAGGATCATCGGGACGGCGAGCAGGAACACGGACAGTCCGACCGGTCCCTCGGTGAAATCGCGCGCAGATCCGCGGACCGCCTCCTTGAGCACCGAAATAACGGAGTTGTCGTGCGCCACAGAGGGCGCAGAATTACTGCTTGATGACATTATTTGAAAACCCCTGTCTTAAGAGAAAAACGCTGGAAGGATCCAGAGCAGGACATCCGGCCGTCCCGAAAAAATCTCAGGACGAACAGACGTTACGAGCGCGGCTTGTTGAGTTCAAGGGTCTTCATAACCCGGAGAAGATAGCACAACCGGCCCGAGCGGACAAAGCCGGGTGGCGGGGTTTTTGAAAAAGTGGTAACTTCTCCGGGTAAATCCCCTGACAAGTCATCCGTTATGAAAAGAATCACTTTGTTGTTCGTGTGCCTCCTGGCATTGATGACCCTCGCGTTCGCGCAGGACAAGAGCGCCGAAAAGAAAACGGTCGAGGACCTGACCGAAGACCTCCGGAAGATCGACGGTTTCGTCCCGCTCTGGTACGACGAGAACACAGGCAAGATGATGATGGAGGTCTCGCGCCTGGGCCAAGAGTTCCTCTACCAGATCTCGCTCGCGACCGGCGTAGGATCGAACCCGATAGGCCTCGACCGCGGCCAGCTGGGACAGACGAGGGTTGTCTATTTCGAGCGCGCCGGCAACAAGATCCTGCTTGTACAGCCGAACTACGACTTCCGGGCTCTCAGCGACAATCCCGCCGAGAAAAGGGCGGTCGAAGAATCGTTCGCCAAATCGGTGATCTGGGGATTCAAGATCGCCGGAGAGTCCGCTGGGAAGATAGTCGTCGACGCGACGGATTTCTTTGTCCGTGACGCGCACGGCGTTGCAGACAGGCTCCGCCAGACAAACCAGGGGAGTTACTCGCTCGACGATAGCCGCAGCGCATTTTACATGCCCCGGACGAAGGGATTTCCGAAGAATTCGGAGGTCGAAGTCACTCTGACGCTGACGACGAAAGGCGATCCGGGAAGGCTCATCCGGCAGTCGGCTCCGAGCGGCGAGGCGGTGACAGTGCGTGAGAGGCACTCGCTTGTCGAACTGCCCAACGACGGCTACGCGCCTCGCGAGTTCGATCCGCGCGTAAGCGCGATCCCGATCAGCTTTTACGATTACGCAACGGACATCAGCGAGAATCTGGAGAAGCGCTGGATCAGGCGGCACAGGCTCTTTCCGAAGGACATATCCGCCGACACATCCGAACCGATCGAGCCCATCGTGTACTACGTCGATAACGGCGCGCCGAAGGTGATCCGCGACGCGCTGATCGAAGGAGCCCAGTGGTGGAACCAGGCGTTTGAGGCCGCGGGATACCGCAACGCGTTCAAGGTGAAGGTCCTTCCGGAAGACGCCGATCCGCAGGACGTGCGGTACAACGTGATCAACTGGGTTCACCGTTCGACCCGCGGGTGGGCGTACGGAAGCAGCGTTGTAGATCCGAGGACCGGCGAGATCATAAAGGGCGTTGTGACGCTCGATTCTCAAAGGGCGAGGCAGGACTTCCTGATCGCTTCGGGACTCGCTCCGCAGTACGCGACCGACCCGAACTCGGCCTGCGATTTCGCGCTTCTGCCGGATGTCGACTATCTCCTCGGCGCGCAGTCGAAAACGGATGCTGCCGCACTCGCCGCGGCAAGGATCCGGCAGCTTTCCGCGCACGAGGTCGGGCACACGCTGGGATTCGCGCACAATTTCGCCGCAAGCACATACGGGCGGGCCTCTGTGATGGACTATCCGGCGCCGATGATAAAGATCGTCAACAGAGAGCTTGATTTTTCCGAAGCCTACGATACGGGGATCGGCGAGTTCGACAAGTTCTCGGTCAAATTCGCCTACTCGCAGTTCGACGAAGGCACCGACGAACCTGCCGAACTGGAGGGGATCGTCAATGACGGGATCGCGAACGGGATGCTGTTCATATCAGATTCCGACACGAGGCCGGCGAGCGCGGCGCATCCTCTGGCGAACCTCTGGGACAACGGCCCGGACCCGATTGCGAACCTTTCTCACGAGATGAACGTGAGGAAGATCGGCTTGTCGAAGATCGGGCTCGCGAACCTCGAGGAAGGCGAGCCGGTAGCGAATCTCGAGCTGAAGCTGCTTCCGCTTTACCTTCACCACCGCTATCAGCTGACGGCGGCGACCAAGTCCTTGGGCGGCGTCTATTACACTTATGCCGTTCGAAAGGGCGCATCCGCCGAGCCTTCGCGCGTTTACGAGATCGTCCCTGCCGACCGGCAGAGGTTGGCTCTTGCTGAGGCTTTGAAGACGATCTCGACCGAGGAACTGGCGCTTCCGGAAAACATCCTCCGCCTGCTTCCGCCTACGCCGTACGGATTCTACTCGGGTCGGTCGGAAAACTTTCCGAAGCGGACTTCACCGATCTTCGATTCGATCGGTGCAGCGGAGATCGCGGCGGACTTCACTTTGAGCGGCTTGCTCCAGCCGAACCGCGCGGCGAGGCTTGTCGAATTCAACGCACGCGACGGCGGCTATCCGGGATTCAGGGAAGTAGTGAATTCGATTGTGGCCGCGACGTGGCGAAAGCCGTATTCGGCGAACCGCTATCACGCGGCGGTCGAACGCGCGGTGCAGTCGGTCACGGTGATGAAGCTGATGGAACTTGCGGGGAACACCTCTGCGAGATACGAGGTGCGGGCGATCTCTACAGACGCCTTGCGCGACCTGCTCGCGAACCTCAAGGCCCGGACGGCGAACGCCGAGAACGGAGCGCATTACAGGATGACGATCGACGACATCACGCGCTTCCTCGAACGGCCCGACACGCCGAGAAAGGGGACGAACCCTCTTCCCGAACCCCCAGGCGACCCGATCGGGAATTAACAGGGATAGAGGGGATGAAGGGGATAGGGAATTGATAGTTGATGATTGAGAATTGGGAATCGACAGTTGGCGGTTTGGCAAGTGAAAACGATGCTTGACCAAATGCCGGTAGCCAGGGGAATTGTCCGAACTTGGGAATTGCTTCCTGAAGAACCGATGCGAAGCCCAATTCCCCACCATCAATCATCAATTTTCAACTATCAATTTTCAATCTCCCATCCTGCTCCCTCTTTTCGTTGTTAGCCAACCCGGTCGTGGGTTACAGTAGCCGTCTCTGATCATGTTCTGCGGGCACGCAAGATTCCATCTTTCAATGATCTTCGCCGCGATTCTTCTCGCCGCGGCGCCCTCTTTCGCACAGAAACCGCCCGATAATAAAGCCGCCGAGGAATACCAGAACCGTCAGAGGGCGCTCTCTTTGATTCTCTACGATTCGAGGATCAAGAGCCTCGACGACGCGCCGATGCGGTGCTTCGCACGGATCCATCTTCTCGAATCCCTGCTGGAACAGAAAGTTCCTGAATTCAAAGAACACGCGATCTCCTCAGCTGAAGCCTGTTTGGAAGAATTTCGAAGCCGGCCCGGAGAATTTGAGACTCAAACCAAGACCTGGCTTAAGACAAGACTGCTTCGAGCGATCCGAAAACTCGCACCGGAGGATGCCAAGCGCGTTGAAAAGCTCGAGAGTTTTGACGATGAGGATCTCGAGAATGCGGACGAAAGTGACGTCCTTTACGGCGGTGATGTTGAAGGACCTATCAGTCGCCTACTTGAGAGGTTACGGTCCGGCGAAATCCCCATTAGCACTTCGATTATCATCTCCAAATTGAGGGAGCGTGATCCGAGCAGAGCACTGGAGATCATGTCGCAATTGCTCTCGGTCTATGAATCCCGCGCAGGCAACTTCGAGTTTGAAAACACGCTCGTCTTCGTTTCACACGAGTTTCTCTTAGAGTCGACCCCTCTTGATATGAAGAGGCGATTCCTTAATCTCGTGATCAACCTTTCTTCTTACACGTTACAGCATCCTGAAAACCAGTTCCTCAGAAATCTTGCGCGAAATTTGTTGCAAACGACTTTGCAACATTTTCGGTCGGTTTTGCCCGAACATCTGGACACGGCCCAAGCGCTAAAGGCGACGTTTGACGCTCGCCAATCGGATAGTGAGAGAGCGCTTCAGGAAATCAACGACCGTATCGAGCGAAGCGACGACAAGCTTGCCCAGACGATCGAAGAAGCAAAGAGCGCAGAATTAGAGGTCGTTGCGAATCAGCTCTGGCGAAGGGCTGCCCACATCGCAGTCCGGGAAAAGAAATTCGTGATCGCCGCTGATTCGATAGTGAATGTAAAGTCTCAGTCCTTTGACACCAGACCGTACTTCATTAAGCAGACCATAGTCCCGGCCGCAGTCAAAGAAAACGACTTGAAGGCCGCCAACTATGCGATCAGCCGCCTAGAGCAAAACGCGGACAAGGCTGAAGCAATGCTGTTAATCGGAAAGCATCTTGCAGAAACAGAAGAGCCCTTGTCCGCCCTGAAATATCTCGACGACGCCCTGCGTCTGCTCGAAAATGTGGAGCCTTCTGCTTTCAAGCTGAACCTACTTTCCAATGGCGTTTTAGTCGCAAGCCGGGTTGATAAAGAAAATATGGAACGGATCGCCGGTCCGGTAGTGAAGAACACAAACGGCTTGCCAAGCGCTCCGGCCGAAGATATCAGGGGCTCTACCGGTCACCGAGAGTATGTTCAGAAAGTTCTCTACGGAAGCGGACATAACATCGCTAACGCGTTCTCGTGGCTGGCAGAGGTCGATGTGGATCTGGCAAGTATGTACGCTCAGGGCATCCACCGGAAGGATCTGCGTTTGATCGCAGAGATCAGCGTCGAGAAGTTCAGGAAGTACCCGTTACCTGTGGACCAAGAGAAAAAACAGGATGGACAGGATGATTAGGATGGGAGATTGAAAGTTGATAATTGAGAATAGCAAGATGGCCCTCTACATCGTGATCCTGTCATATTATTGCATCCGGCGGGATAATTCAGAGTTAAAGAACCGCTGCCGAGTAGACCGTTGGGCAACTCACAGAAGGATATGAAACGATCAACGAGACGTTTGCCGAGTGTCCTCACCGCCTTTCTCCTGCCCGCGCTATGTCTGCAGCCACTTGCACAAGAGAAAAAGGACGATAAGGCCGCCGACGAATACCAGAACCGTCAGCGTTCCCTTTCGCTAATACTCTACGATTCAAGGATCAAGAGCCTCGACGACGCGCCGATGCGATGCCTGGCGCGGCAGGAGGTCGTCCGTTTTCTGGTTGAATCGGGGTCCGGAGATCTCGACCCCTACGCTTTTGCATTTGCGGAAGCCTGTCTTGAGGAAACACTGGGGAGTTCGGGCGAATTTCTACCTCTTTCGCTGGGTTGGCACAGGGCGCAGATCTTCAACCTTGTCCAAAAGATCGACAGGGAGAAAGCGGAACTCCTGGAAGAGGAGTATCCAATCGAAGGCTTTGCCAAATCGCTGGCGAGGGGGATGGAGCTCAGTGCGTCAGATGACCCGACCAGCGTAACGGCCAAGGTCATCACAGAGATACGGTCGGGAACCATCCCGAATGGGACAAGCGGGTTCGTGTCAGGTCTTAAGAGAAGAGATCCCTCACTGGCGAATGCCGTTCTCGAAGCAGTACTGGCCCACTATGAGGCACGACTTGGTACGATCGCGATCAATAGGGAACTTCTCCCGATAACCTTCCAAATCCTTCAGCCGGATACGCCTCCCGCACTGCGGAACAGATTTCTCATGCTCTATCTGAATCTGGGCCGAAGGGCACTCGCGGACCGCTCGGACCCGGAGTTTACACGGATGTCCGCCACCTTGCTTTCGGCTTCGGTAGAAGCGTTCGAAAAGCATTTGCCGGCATCCTTTGAAGAGGCGAGATCGATAGTACAGGTCCTTCAGGCTTCACAGTCCGAATTTGAAAGACAAACAAGAGAGGCGTTCGAACGGATACAGGAAAGTGACGACAAGCTTGCAGCCACGATCGCCGAGGCTGAAGCGGCAAAGGACGAAAAACTGAAGTCCACACTTTGGAGGTCTGCTTCGAATATCGCGCTCAAAGAGAACAAACTGCGGATCGCTATAGAGGCAGTTTCGCAGATAAGTGAAGAGGGTCTCAACGGCTGGAACTGGTTTATGATGACCGAGGCTATCCCGCGAAGAGCAATTCAAACGGGCGACACGAAGACTGTCGAATACTTGCTGGAGCGGCTTGAAGAACCGGCTGACAGAACTCAGGTGATGTTTATTGCAGCTGCGGAGTTCAAACGCAAGGATTCGCAGCCGTCAGCTTCGGAGTATTTCACGAGAGGTCTGGAGTTCCTCGGAAAGGCCGGCGGATCCAATCAAACCCTCCGCCAGTTCTTGAGTGCCGTCTCGCTTTCCCTGGAGATGAGCCAAGGCGACGCGATGGAGATCGCCCGCGATTCTGTCGCCGCGGTGAACCGCCTCCCGACTCCGAGCGCAGAGGACATCAGGGAATCTGACGGGCAGAAGGAATTCGTATTGGAGATCTCGCAGGCGGCCCATAGCGTGACCCAGATCTTTCAAAAGATCGCCGAGAAAGATCCCGATCTGGCTTACACGATTTCGCAGGGGATCCAGCGCCGGGACCTTCGGCTAATGGCAGAGATCAGCGTGGAGAGGTTGAAGAAGTATCCCTTGCCAAAGGAAGAAGAGAAATGACAGGGATGGACAGGATGGTCAGAATTGAAGGTTGATAATTGATAGTTGAGAATTGGAGATTCGCTAACCTATAAGTCCCTTCCGTGTGGGACTGCGATTCTGACCACCCGGGCCTCAAATCAACATTCTTCGGAGTATCGACTATCGGTCGCGATCTCCAACTTTCAATTTTCAACTATCAATTCTCAATTCCTCATCCTGACCATCCTGTCTACCTTGTTTTTTTACGGCTTTCTGTAGTTCGGAAAAGGCCCGTTCTTCGGTTTCGTCTGCGGGTTCTTCCTCACCGCTTCCATCGTGATCTCGACCGCTCGCTCGAGCTGGATGTCCCTTCCCATTCGCCACATCCTCGGATCCAGGTTCACCTCGACGTCCGGAGCAACGCCCTTGTTCTCAACATCCAGCTCGCCGCGGCGGTTGCGGAACGCGACCCTCGGTGCCGTCACCGAGCCGCCGTCGATCAGTTGTGGATATGTGTAAATTCCGACCAGGCCTCCCCAGGTCCGTGTGCCGACCAGCGGTCCGATCTTCGCTTCGCGGAAGAGCCACGGCAGAAGGTCGCCGCCGCTTCCAGCGTACTCGTTGATGATCATCGTCTTCGGGCCGTAAATGGCGCCGACCGGCGTAGTGAAGTCCTCGCCCTCGCGGGTCGACCAGTAGTTCCAGAGCGGACGCCTGAGGTAGTCGATCATATAGTCCGCCGCAGAGCCTCCGCCGTTGAAGCGTTCGTCGATGACCGCGCCCTGCTTGTCGATCTGCGCGAAATAGAAGCGATTGAAGTTCGAGTACCCGGCTCCGCCCGTGTTTGGCAGATACACGTATCCGAGAGTTCCCTTGCTTAGCTCGGAGACTTTGCGGCGGTTGCCCTCGATCCAGTCGAGCCTGCGAAGGCCTCTGTCGTTACCGACCGGGACCACCGTGATGTCGCGCGATCCGCTTCCGTCCGGATTCGGGCCGACCTTTATCACCGTCTGCCGATCGGCGGTCTGCTCGAAGAACGCGAAGATGTTGTCTGAGCCTGTAAGGTTCCTGCCGTTGACGGCGAGAATGTATTCGCCCTCCTTCACGTTCAGACCGGGCCGCGTCAGAGGCGCGTTGAGACCCGGATTCCAGTTCTCGCCGCTGAAGATCTTCCTGAATCGGTAGCGGCCGTTCTCGATCGAATAATCGGCGCCCAGAAGCCCCACGTTGTAGGTCCTCGGATTAGGCTGGTCGCCTCCGCCGGAGTTGTGGTGGCCGACGGTCATATTGCCGAGCATCTCCTGAAACAGATAGTTCAGGTCGGCGCGCGTCATTATACCGTCGAGGAACGGTCGGTATTTCGCCTTCGTGGCCTCGTAATCGATTCCGTGCAGGTTCGGATCATAAAAGAAATCGCGCTGAATGCGCCACGCCTCTTCGTACATCTGCCGCCATTCGGCGCGCGGATCGACATAGACCTCCATCTGGCCGAGGTCAAGCGCGCCTTCTCCGGGCTTCAGAGGTGCCGCCGCGTTTGCAATTACCACGCGTCCCGGTCCGAGTCCGACAAGCATCTTCTCGCCGTTGGCCGAAACGTCGAACAGGTTCACGCCGTCGGCGACCTTCGTCGCCTCGCGTTTGTCGAAGCTGAACCGGTGGACGGTGACGCCCTGCTGGGGCCTTGCCGATGTCCCGCTCGGAGGAACGGATTCCAAAAGGAAGAAGCTTCCGGTCTTGCCGGCGACCAGCGCGACGTAGTTCCGGTTCGCCAGCGGAAGGTCGACGATCCTCTGGTCGATGCCTTCGAAGTCGATCTTCACGACAGGCCCCTCGGGCTTCTTTTCGCCTTCCTTTTTCTCAGCGGCCGCTCCTTCCTTTTTCTCGCCTTCCGGTCCGGCAACCTTCTCCTCGTCGCTTTCGGGCTTCAGCGGCGATTCCTCGTCGCGGCTCAGCACGATCGCGTAAACGCTTCGGGTCGTGTTGAAAGGGAAGCTCGACATATCGAGCCAGCCGGTCGTCGGGCCGCTGTCCGTGGATGCGGTGAAGTAGATGTACTTTCCGCTTCCGTCGAACGCGGCGTAGCGCGCGTCCGATAGGCCGTCGCTTAACCTTTGGCTCTTTCCGGTCTCGAGCGAGTAAACGTGCACGGCTCCGAGCCTGTTGCGCAGTTGTTTCGTGTAAACGATCCATTTGCTGTCGGGCGACCAGGAAGGATCGAGCACCGTGAACGGGTTCTCGTACGTGTTGGTATCGACCTTCGTCATCTTCCCGGATTCGATCTCCAGGTACCAGACGTTCAGCCGCTTGTCGGTGAAAAGGACCTTCTTGCTGTCCGGCGAGAAGCGAGGGCTGTAGAAGTACGAGGACGGATTGCCGAGTGGAATGTCCTTCACCGGCCCCATTCCCGACTGGTCGCGAAGATGCAAAGCGTATTCGCCCGTCTTGTCCGAAAAATAGGCGATCCATTTGCCGTCCGGCGACCAGGCCGGATCGCGGTCGGCAACGTCGGATGAATTGGTAAGATTCCTCGAGTTCCCCTTTTCCGCGGGAACGGAGATTATCTCGCCTCGGGCCTCGAAGACCGCACGCGCTCCGTTCGGCGAGATCGCCGCATTGTTGATCCTGCTTGCCACCTTTTCGTACCTGGGCCTGACTTCGGGGAAATCGCCGCGCAGCGTGATGTTCACCTTTTGCGAGCGGCCCGAGGAAGGATCGAACGTGTAGATCCCGCCGAACTGCTCGTAAACGATCCCGTCCGAGCCTCCGGAAACCGCTTTTAGGTCCAGACCTGTGTTGCGAACTTCTTCCTTCACTTGCCTGGTTCCGGTGTCGTAGGAGTAGAGCGTTACACTGCGTCCGTTGCGGTCGGAGAGGAAATAGATCTTGCTGCCGATCCAGACGGGCGAGAAGTCGTTCGAGTTCTCGCGCGGGATCTCTGTGACCGCCGAGTCGGACATATTGCCGATCCAGACCTTGGTCGTGCGTCCGCCGCGGTACATCTTCCATTGGTTGAATGCGGGAAAGAGCGGCATATAGGCGATCTGCGATCCGTCGGGCGAATACGACGCCTGGCCGCCTGTCATCGGGAACGGGAGCTCTTCCGCCATTCCCTCGCCGGAAATCGCGACCTTGTACATCATCGGGACGGGAAGGACGGAGGTGCGGCCGGAGGCAAACACGATCGAGCGGCTGTCGTTCGTCCATCCGAGCACGGTCTCGATCGCCGGATGATAGGTGATCCGGCGGGGCGAACCGCCCTCGGCGGGGATGACAAAGATGTCCTGGTTGCCGTCGTAGCCTGCGCGGAAGGCGATCCAGCGTCCGTCAGGCGAGTAGTACGGTGCGACCTCCGGCCCTACGGCGGTCGTCAGCCTTTCCGCGTCGCCGCCGGCACGGGGGACCCTCCAGAGGTCGCCGGCGAACACGAACGTTATGTGCGTCCGGTTCATCGTCGGGGTCCTGAAGAGCATAGGCGCGTCGGACTGCGGGAACGCAGCTAAGGAAAGGAGCAGTGTGAGAAGAGTTACGAGAAGTGTGTTCTTTGTCATTGTTCTTGTGTCCGGTTAAGGTCCGGCGTTGACGCTGTAACGCCTTGACAGGTTTGGGTTTACGAGAACTTTTCTATATTTCGATTTGAAGCGGGTACCGAAGCGTACTACGGTCGTGGAACTCCCGCAAAGGCGCGAAGGCGCAAAGTTCCGCGAAGACATTCCCGTTCGCGCTCCGCGCTCAATGCAGCGCGAAGCGCTGCTCTAAACGGCCGGGTTATTAAGGGCGTCACTCGGGCGGGCAAGAGCCCCGCCCCTACAAATAACCGCTTCTTGCTCACTGCTTACCGCTCACTGCTCACTGACTAGGGTCTCTCCCCTCATACCAGCTCGGCCGGAAGTCCGAGTTCAACAGCCACGTCACAGGCGCGATCATAGAGTTTATCGCCTTCGTCATATGCACGAAATCGATCGTCCCGATCTCGTCCGTGGGCTGATGATAATCCTTGTGGAGCCCGTAGCTCGAGACCGTGTGCGCGATGATGCCCTGCCGCGCGAGATTGTAGTTGTCCGAACGCTGGAAGAAGTTCTGCTGCGGATGCGGATCGGCGACGATCTTCGCGCCGCGTTTCGCAAGCTCCGCTCCCAGGTTCGACCTGTCGTATCCCGTCAACCACAGCTCGTCCGCGGCGACCGCGGGATCGGGCCTGCCGATCATCTCGAACTGCAGATTCGCCACGAAGTTCTCTTTCGGAAAAGGAAGGTTGGCCGCGAAGTACCTGGATCCGAATCCGCCTGCCTCCTCGCTTCCGAAGAACGCGAAATAGACCGTCCGCTTCGACCGTTCGCCCCTGGCGAGCACCCTCGCAAGCTCGATGACGGCCGTGCATCCCGACGCGTCGTCGTCCGCACCGTTGAAGATCTTGTCGTCACCCGGTGTGTTTGGTCGCTCGCCGACGTGATCCATGTGCGCGCTGAGCAGGATCACTTCCTTCGAAAGCGCCGGGTCCGACCCCTCGATCTTTCCGACCGAGTTCCACGTTCGGCTGATCTCCGGCTCGCCGAGTTCGCCGCCGATAGAGATCTCGGTTCCTTCATCAAGCTTCGAAAGCGCTTCCGCGGCGGCCGTCGATACGATGATGACGCTCGTTTGAGTCCCACGGGTCAGGCCCTTGACGGTTGTGAACGAGATGCGCCGCGACGCCGATCTTTCCCAGCCCGCCCGAAACTGCGGGGTTTCCTCGATGAGCACTGCGGCGGCCGGGCTGTCGAACAAGGCTCTAAAGCGGCGCGCGAACCCTTCCGGATCGCTCTGGTCGTAACGGATCAGCGCAACTCTTCCCGCCTCAGGGATGCCGCCTGCTTCGACCTTCTGAAGCCCGCCTCTTGAGGATGTCGCGCCCATCCGGAAAACGATCATTTCCTCGCCGTGCGTCAGCGTGACGGCATCCGTGCCGGTTCCGTAACTCAGCACGGGAGGACCGGCGAAGCCCTGACGGGTGATCTCGATCGTCTGAATGTAAGATCGCTGTCCGGGGCCGGTCTCATCGCCGGCGGGCTCGATGCCGAACTGCCTCATCATCGCGGCGAGATATTCTCCCGCGATCAGTTCGTATTCGGAGCCGCTCGCGCGGCCCTTCATCGCATCGGAAGCGAGAAATTCCATATGAGCGCGAACGTCGCGCTCGGCGATCGAAGACGCTTCGTTGGACTTCTGCGCGCGGGCAAACGGAGCCGAGCACAGCGCCAGAAGCACTAGCATCCCGAGGGTTCTTCTGTTGAGCATATTTCGCAAGCGGGACCCGATTCGTCAGCGAGCCTAAAAGATAGTATTTAATCGCCTGTCTGGCAAACGTTTGGAACGTAGGATATACGGCCGCGCCGTGCATTTGTTCTGCTGGTGCGAATGAACTGAAAATGAAAACTCCGCCGGCCTCGAAGGCGGGCGGAGTTCCGGATTTCCCGCCACTCCGGCGGACCGCAAGAGATCGTGGTTTATTTTTCGGGCTTGACCGAGATCGACATCCTCTTCAGTTTGCCTTTCCGGAAGGAATACGAGGCCTGGTACGCGAGCGGGTCTTCCAGATCTTTGGTCTTCAGATCTGACGTTCGGTAGATCAGCGTGACGTTCCCGGCTTCCTCGACCGTTTCGTCCGGCGTTCCGAAAAGCTTCTGGACCTTCCCTTCGCGAACCCGGTTCTTTCCGCCGGGATCCTGTACTCCGATCGTGAATGCGGCAAGAAGCGATGTCGCCGACTGCTTGTAGCCTATGAACAGATCGTTGCTGGTCTTGAAATATCCGGTCTCCTTGAGCTGAAAGTGGGGACTGCGGTACTTGTCCGTGACGGCATAGACTTCGATCTCCGTGACAAGGAACTTGTCTTCCCAGGAATCTGCCGTGAACCTGACCACCTGGTCCGCGAACTTGTTATAGAAGTAGTACTCCGGCCGACCGTCGTCGCCGAAGGTTGGCTGGTAGTCGCCGAGAAGTGCTTCAGCCGATGCACGGTCGCCGAGCTCGACACCTGTTATCGCGGTGTCGGGCTTAGTTTCCTGCGAAAATGTGCTTGAGATAAATAGGAATGCCGTCGCGAGCGCGAGCAGGTGCCTTCGTGTGTTGACCATAATGTTTCTGATCTTCGGGATCCGTGCCGGAATTCGGGAGGGGATCTCCGCGGCGCACCTGCGGGAGGCGAGAGGAGTGCGTTGAACATAGTTTAACAGACTGCCCGGTGTTTGCTCAACAAATAGGGAAACGGGATGGACAGGAATACGCGAAATCCAAGTTCCATGTTCCAGGTTCAATGCCTATTTAATCGCAGTGAGAGGTGAGCAATCAGCAGGGAGCCCGGCTAAGCCTGTGCACTTGTACACGCGGCTGTGAGCAGTCGAACGTAGGGGCGGGGCTTGTCCCCGCCCCGAGCGGCGCCCTTAATGACGCGCCCGTTTAGAGCAGCGCTTCGCGCTGCATTAAGCGCGAAGCGTGAACCGTGCACGGACTGTGAGGGAGGCAGCTGATCGTCGCTCAGGTACCGTCGATCAATGTTCTCGGCTCCGTTAGGAGCCAAATGTTTGTAGCAGGGTATTCAGGAAATGCGCCCGGCTCCGTTAGGAGCCGAACATCGTTTGGAAAGCAAAGATTGGACAAGAAATTGGGCTCCTACGGAACCCGCGTATTCGTTCGTGACTGGATGCTACAGACATTGTACTCCTACGGAGCAGCGGAAATGGCCGATTCTCTACTGACATTGTATTCCTACGGAGTGACCGGACTTGCGTGTTCCTCCACATCCGTGTTTATCTGTGCCCAATATCATTCGCCGAAGGAAATTCGAGCGCTGCGCGCTCACTGCAGGCGGGACGCCTGCGTTCCGGTCGCTCATTCACCCCTCAGTACTCGAGCGCGATGTCGTCGTCTTCCACCTTTGCCGTCACACTGCCGCCGTCGGACAGTTTCCCGAACAGGATCTCCTGCGCCAGAGGCTTCTTGATCCTGTCGTGGATCAGCCTCTGCATAGGCCGCGCGCCGTACCTGGAATCGAAACCGTTCTTCGCAAGCCATTCGCGCGCCTTGTCGTCGAGTTTCACGATCACCCTCTGCTCCATCATCTGGGCGTTAAGCTCGCGAATGAACTTGTCCACGATCAGCTTGATCACGTCGAGGTCGAGCGCCTTGAACGCCACACGCGCGTCGAGCCGGTTAAGGAACTCCGGCGAGAAAGTTCGCTCGATCGCGCCTTTCGCGCTTCCCCTCGTGCTGGCGTCGGTCTGGAAACCGATCCCGCCCGATGAAAGCTCGCGGGCTCCGGCGTTCGTCGTCAGTATAAGGACAACGTTCCGGAAATCCGCCTTCTTTCCATTGTTGTCGGTGAGGGTCGCGGAATCCATCACCTGAAGCAGAAGATTGAACAGGTTCGGGTGCGCCTTCTCGATCTCGTCAAGAACGAGCACCGAGTACGGATGCCGCATAATTGCCTCCGTCAAAAGGCCGCCCTGGTCGAAACCGACGTATCCCGGAGGCGCGCCGATAAGCCTGGAGACCGTATGCGGCTCAGCGTATTCGCTCATATCGTAGCGCAGGAACTCGACGCCGAGTATCTCAGCGAGTTGTTTCGAAAGCTCGGTCTTGCCGACGCCGGTCGGGCCCGAGAAAAGGAAGGATCCGACTGGTTTGGTTTCGTGCCCGAGCCCCGCGCGCGAGATCTGGATCGCCTCGACGACCTTGTCGATCGCATCGTCCTGTCCGAAGATCACGTCGCGAAGATCGCCCTTCAATGTTTTTAGCCGGTCCTTCTCGTCCGACACGACCGTCTTCGGCGGAACTTTCGCCATCCTCGCGACGGTGTTCTCGACCATCGTCACGGAAATCTTTTTCGGCCGCTTGTCCTCAGGCATCAGCTTCGTCATCGCGCCGACCTCGTCGATCACGTCGATCGCCTTGTCGGGAAGATGCTTGTCGCCGATGTACTTTCCGGCAAGCTCGGCCGCGGTCCTCAGCGCCTCGTCGGAATACTTCACGCCGTGGTGCACTTCGTAGTACTTCTGAAGGCCCTTCAGGATCTGATAAGTCTCCTCGACGGTCGGCTCGAGGATCTCGATCTTCTCGAACCTCCGCGCAAGAGCGCGGTCGCGCTCGAATGCCGCCTTGTATTCGGAATATGTCGTCGATCCAATGCACCGGAGCTGACCCTGCTGGAGAGCGGGTTTGAGTATGTTCGAAGCGTCCATCGCGCCTCCCGAGACCGCGCCCGCTCCGACGATGGTGTGGATCTCGTCGATGAAGAGGATCGAGTTTTCCTTCTGCTTGAGGTCCTTAATGATCGATTTGAACCGCTGCTCGAAATCACCGCGATAGCGGGTACCGGCGAGAACCGCTCCCATATCGAGCGCGTAAACTTTCGCGTCCGCGATCACTTCCGGGACGTTCCCTTCGGCAATACGAAGCGCGAGGCCTTCCGCCAGCGCGGTCTTTCCCACGCCGGGCTCGCCTACGTAAAGCGGGTTGTTCTTCTTGCGGCGGCAAAGGACCTGGATCGTCCGTTCGATCTCGGCTTCCCTGCCGATTAGCGGGTCGATCCCGCCTTCTTTCGCCAGTGCTACAAGCTCTACGCAGAACGATTCGAGCGGCCTTTTGCGAGGCTGCTGCTGACCGGCGCGCTCTTCCCCGAACTCGCCTTCGTCGATCTCGTCCTCGTCGAACTCATCGATCTTCGAGATGCCGTGGGCGATGTAATTGAGCACGTCCAGGCGGGTCACGTTCTGCCGTTGAAGAAGATAGACCGCGTGGGAATTTTCGGACTGGTAAAGCGCGACCAGAATGTTGCCGCCGTCGACCCGATGCTGGCCGCTGCCTTCCGCCTGAAGTATCGCGTACTGGATGGTCGCCTGGAACGTCGATGTCAGTTCCGGCATCTGCGACACGTCGTCGGGCATTTTTTCAAGCGAGGACTCGAAGTAATCCTCGAGGTCCTTGCCGATCTCCTCCAGACGCGCTCCGCAATTGTAGAGGATGTCACGAGCAGAGCGGTCCTCCAGCAGGGCGAAGAGGAGATGCTCCAGCGTGACGTATTCGTGCTTGCGCCGGACTGCCTCGTCCACCGCAGAACTCAGTGTTTCTTCCAATTCCTTAGTCAACATAAACCGCAGTTACCTCGGGTCGCCGGTGTGCCGGCGGACACTGAACATTTTACTCCTCCTCGACCGTGCAAAGAAACGGGAACTCCCGGGCCCTCGCAAGGTTCATCGCCTTCTCGGCCTTCATCTTCGCAACCTCGTAAGGATAAACCCCCGCAACTCCGACCCCATCGTTGTGAACCTTCAGCATTATCGACACCGATTCGGCAGCCGTCCTGAGGAACACGTGGTTCAGTACGAACACGACGAACTCCATCGTTGTGAAATCGTCGTTGTGCAGAAGCACCTTGAACATTCCCGGCTTGTCGAGCTTTGTCTCCTCTTCAGCCAACGCTTGTTCGTCGTGTTCAAACTCCGGGGTATCGGACATACGTCGATTCTGCCATAAACACGAATTGCCTGGAAAACCCGGACCCGGAAGCGTCAGCCGCCGTACCGCGAGAGTATGCAGGCGACAAGAGCCGTCCAGCCGGTCTGATGGCTGGCCCCGAGGCCTTTTCCGTTGTCGCCGTGGAAATACTCGTAAAACAGCGGATGGTCGAAGTTCGGGTCCTCGATGAACTTCTTCTCGTTTCCAAACACCGGCCGGGCGCCGTCGGGGTTCTTGAGAAACAGCCCCGAAAGGCGCTGGCCGATCTCGGACGCGATCTTGTCAAGCGTCATCTTCCGTCCGGACCCGGTCGGGAACTCCGCTTTGAACGAATCGCCGAAATACGTGTGGTATTTCTCGAGCGCCTCGATCACAAGGTAGTTGACCGGAAACCAGACCGGCCCGCGCCAGTTCGAATTTCCCCCGAACGCTCCCGAGCGCGACTCGCCCGGTTCGTACTCGACCTTGTACTCGGTTCCCTTCCAGAGAAGGAAGTACGGATTCGCTTTGTGGTCGCGCGAAAGCGCGCGGATCCCGTGGTCGGAAAGGAACTCCTGCTCGGAGAGCAATGTGCGGAGTATTCGTTCGAGCCGGTCCGTGTTGACGAGCGAAAGAAGCCGGCTGTCTTCTTCGCCGTGCGCCTGCAGACAGGCGATCTCGTGGATCAGGTCCGGACGGTTCTCTATAAACCATTGTGTGCGGCGTTTGAACTCTGGAAGCTCGTCAAGCCATTTCTGTTCAAGCACCTCGACCGCGAACAGAGGGATCAGCCCGACAAGCGACTTGATCCTCATCGGCAGGTTGTAGCCGTCCGGCAGATGAAGCACGTCGTAGTAGAAACCGTCGCGTTCGCTCCAAAGCTCGGTCTCCTCGTGGCCCAGGTTGTTCATCGCGTTGGAGATGAAAATGAAGTGCTCGAAGAACTTGCTCGCGACGTCCTCATAGGCCTTGTCCTTCAGCGCCAGTTCCAGCGCTATCGAAAGCATATTCAGGCTGAACATCGCCATCCACGAAGTTCCGTCAGACTGTTCAAGATGGCCTCCGGTCGGGAGCTCCTTGCTGCGGTCGAAGACGCCTATGTTGTCGAGCCCCAGGAATCCGCCTTCGAAGACGTTGTCGCCTTCGGAGTCCTTCCGGTTGACCCACCAGGTGAAATTTAGCAGCAGCTTGTGAAAAACCTTCTCCAGGAACTCGCGGTCCTCGCGTCCGCTCATTCGCTTCTCGGTCTGATAGACCCTGAGCGCGGCGAACGCGTGAACCGGCGGATTGACGTCGTCGAAGGCCCATTCGTAAGCCGGGATCTGGCCGTTGGGATGCATATACCACTCACGCAAAAGTAGCAGCAGCTGGCGTTTTGCGAATTCCGGGTCCACCATCGCTAGCGGGATGCACTGGAACGCGAGGTCCCACGAAGCGAACCACGGATACTCCCACTTGTCGGGCATCGAAAGCACTTCTTCCGCGTGAAAGTGCCTCCAATGCGTGTTTCTCCCCTTGAGCCTCGATTCGGGCGGGGGCGGATACGCGGGATCGCCGTCAAGCCATTCCTCGACCACGTAGTGATAGAACTGCTTCGACCAGAGCACCCCGGAGAGGGCGCTTCTCGTAACGAGCTTTGCGTCGTCCGAAAGATCCTCCGGGACAACTCGCGAGTAAAACTCGCCGGCTTCTTTTACTCGGGCTTTGAACGCACTTTCGTTCGATCTTACGAGTTCCTTGAACGAGTTCATTGAAAACTTATCCGCCGAGCCCTGTCCGGTCAGGCGCAGGTGAAAGACCTCTTCGGAACCGGCCTTGATCGCTTTCTTGATAAGAACCGCGGCCTTCGTGCCTCTCCGGTCGGGATTCACCGCTTCGGTTTCGTTCTCGATCATATAGCGGTTGAAGGCGTCCTTTGTGTACTGGCTTTCGTTCGGCGATCCGAAAAGGTCTTCGAAGTTCGTCTCGTTCTCTGTGAACAGGACCTCGCTTCCGCCTTCAAAGAGAAGCCAGTAGATGCCTCGGTGCGGCTCGTTGAGCTGGATCGCGCCAAGCGATTCGTCGCTCGAATCGGCGATCTGCAGGACCGGTCTTTCCGCTTCTTCGAACCAGGACCAGGTGTTCCGGAACCAGACCGTCGGCAGCAGATGGATCTGAGAATCGTCCGGTCCGCGATTGGAAACGGTGATCCGGACGCATATGTCGTCGAAGTCAGCCTTTGCGTACTCGAGCAGTATGTCGAAGTACCTGTCTTCATCGAACACGCCGGTTTCGATCAACTCAAATTCCTCGTCTTCCTTCGATCGCACGCCGTTCTGCTCGATCAGCTCGCCGTACGGAAACGTCGCCTGCGGGTACTTGTAGAGGAATTTAAGATACGAGTGCGTCGGGGTGGAATCCAGGTGGTAGTAATATTCCTTCACGTCCTCGCCGTGGTTCCCCTGCGTCCCGGAAAGTCCGAACAGACGCTCTTTAAGGATCGGGTCCCTGCCGTTCCACATCGACAGCGCGAAGCATATCTTCTGATAGCGGTCGCAGATCCCGCCGATCCCGTCCTCGTTCCATCGGTAAGCTCGCTTGTGCGAAATGTCAAAAGGAAAGTATTCCCACGCGGACCCGTCGGCGCTGTAGTCCTCGCGGACCGTTCCCCAGGCGCGCTCGCTGACATACGGGCCCCAGAGCTTCCAGTCCTTTTTGTGCGCGTCCGACTCGGCGAGTCGCTTGTGTTCGGCGGTCTGTTTTCTCGGCATTTCGTCTCGGTTTAAGTTATCCCAACAGCTGGCGATTGCAAACCAAAGAAGGTTGGAACCGCAGAGAACGCAGGGGCGCAGAGGGCTTTGGAAACGTGATCCCGGGTATTTCCGGCTCCGTCTGGAGCGATGGAACTGTTTTTCCTCTCCTTTGCGGGGCTTTGCGCCTTTGCGCCTTTGCGAGAGATCTTCCGTCCCGGTGGCGAGCTATCAAATAATCCTTTGCGACCTTTCCGCAAGCCTTTGTGATCTTGGCGGTTAGATCCATTCCAGCCATTCAGGACACTAACGATAGTGTTTACCGTGAAATACGCAAAGCCGGGAAGCCGCGGAGGACCGCAAGGAAAAGAGGAAACAGGATGGTTCCAAGTTCCAGGTTCCAAGTTCCAATTTCAACGTTCAAAATCAAATGTCCATTGGTCATTGGTCGTTGATATCGGCTCCCACGCAGCGGAGGATTCGCCTATTTCGACTTTGCGGGACTCGCGGCTTGGCGTCTTTGCGAGAGGTCTACCGTCCGTGTGATTCAGAACGGTGCGGGATCCCTGAGTTCAAAAGAAACTCACGCAAAGCCGCCAAGGACCGCAAAGAAAAGATCTGTAGTCCCCGGATTTATCAGGAAACGAGGTCGAAACTCCCCGTTAATCGCCCATTGGTCCAGGGTCGATGTTCGCGGCTCCGGAGATGCCGAATGTCTTATGCGAACGGGTTGGGCTCCTGACGGAGCGGCGGCGGTTTATTCGGATTCAAATTTGTGTCGCCGCTACGCGGCTCTGATAACTCGGCTCCTTACTCCGTGGGTTCCGCTTCGCTCCACCCACGGCTAAACGCAGTTCGCCGCTACGCGGCTCCTCGGACTTCGATTATGCCCGTCGCTTGCGCTCCGGGTTCCGATTTTTCCCTCTTTCTTTTCCTTACCCAATTCCGAAAACTATTGTATAGTTGCTAACCATTGAAGCACCCTCCCACGACGGGGCCTTGCCGCACAGTCTGAAATCGGACCCGGATTAGGCCTTTCTAACCGTATTCATAGAGTTTAGGACGAATGCCGACTGCCGAAAGAAAAGACGGTTCGGGAGGAGTGTCAGCGGGCGGGAGCGCGTCGAAGAAGCGCCGAATGCCCCAAGACCGATTGCCGGAGATTTTCGCAAAGGTCCGGGGGAACCTTGACCAGGGCCTTTCCGCGCGCGCCGAAGAGATTCTCCGCGAAGCGCTCGAGAACTACTCCCATTCGGCCGAAGACGAGGCACGCCTGACCCGATATCTTTCCTACACGCTCGAAACGCTCGGCAGATACAAAGAGGCGCTCGAGGTGATCGACCGGTACGATAACGAGGAATTGATCGATACCCTCGAGCCCGACACTCAGGTCTCCGTCATCAACCAGCTCGCCATCTCGCTGAACAACACGAACGAACACCCGAAGGCGGTCACCCTGCTCAATGATTCGCTTGAGAAAGCTGAGGAGCACGGACTCAACGACTTTCTGGGCGAGATCTACGTCGCGCTTGCGCGGGTCTATCGAAAGCTTGCCGAGTTTCCGATCGCCATCGACAACGCCCGGAAGGCGCTGAAACACTACCGTGAACAGGGCAACTGGCGCGGGATGGCCGAGAGCTATCACACGATCGCCACCGCCTATTCGGCCGAAGGCGGCAGCAAAGAAGCACTGGAGAACTTTCAGCTCGCGATCAAGATAGTCGGCAAGCATTCGGCGCCGTTCCTTCTCGGCAAGATCTATTCCGACATGTCGGGGACGTACTGGCTGCTCCGCAGGCCGAAGGACGGGATCGAATGCCTGGAGAAATCGATCGAGTTCTTCTCGCAGACCGAGCACAAGGTTCAGACGATCGCCGCCTACAACAACCTCGGGATCAACCTGATGCTCCTCGGGGACTGGCTCCGGGCGGAAGAGATGATCCAGGTCGCGCTCGAGATCGCGATCGACGTCGATCATCCGCATATCGCCGGCATCCTCGATTCGCTCGGCGAGCTAAAGCTCCTTCGCAACGAGCTGGACGAAGCCGAAGAACTGCTGAAACAAGGCATAAAGATCGCGGAAGAGCGCGACAAGCGCTGGTACTCGATACAGGCGATGCGCACGCTCGCCCGCTGTTACCTGGCGAAGAAGGATTACAAGAAGGCGATAAAGACCGCGAACGAGAACATCGCGATCTGCACCGAGATGGGCGAAACGCAGTTCCTGAGCATGTCTCGCCTGGTCCTCGCGGAAGCCTATCTTGGAAAAGGGAACCGCAAGAAATGCGAGGCAGAGCTCGACGGGATCGAAGATGACGGCGGAGAATCGGACCTCTTCGTGCTCGGCAATGTACAGCGGATCCGCGGCTTGCTCGCCGAGAACAAGGGCGATCTGAAGATCGCTGCACACCACTTCAATCGCTGCCTGACGATCTTCGAGACTGCGGAAGACATTTACCACACGGCGCTTGCGCACTATCACCTGGGGGTCGTTCTTTCAGATTCCCATCCGAAAAAGGCCTCGAACCACCTGATCTCCGCCAGCGAGACATTCAGGAAGCTTCAGGTCGACCATCTTCACCGGTCGGCGGAAGATATGATAGAGGGCCTCGATACCTCCGAGGAGGACGGCGCCGAAGCGTCCGCCAGCTCACAATTGCTTATGCAAAGGCTGGCGGAAGCGACCGCCTCGCGCGAGCTTCTGTTCAGGGAGCTGGCCTCCGTGCTTCAGCAGGAGAGCAAGGCGAACCGCCTGATCATCGCCGAGCAGAACGAGCAGAAACGGTACATACCGTTCATAACGCACGGCTACACACCCGCCGAGAGCTCGGAACTGGTTCAATCGCTGAACGCCGCAGGAAAGGACCTCGATACGTTCGCGAAGACGAAGAACCTTTCGCTTCATCCTCTGAGGCCTTCGAACGCCTATCCGGCGATGCTGATCGTTTATCCGAGGTCGGGCGGGGCGCTCCAGAACGGCGGTGAACTGCGGCCGCTTCTTCGCGTTGTAGAGCTTGGGATGGATGTGTGCTCGCTCCGCGACCGAGAGTCGGTCGGGACCGGCGAACAGGAGTCGAGCCCGTTCACGTCGCACAGCGTGATGCCCGGCTTCATTCATTCCTCGCCGGCGATGACCGACCTTGTCGAAGAGGTTTACAAAATACGATCGTCGGACGTGACCGTGCTAGTGACGGGCGAGAGCGGAACAGGTAAAGAGCTGGTCTCGAGGGCGATCCATTTGCTTTCTACCCGGAAAGACCGCGCGTTCGTGCCATTCAACTGCACGGCGGTGCCGAAGGAGCTCGCCGAGGGCCATCTGTTTGGATACAAGAAGGGCGCGTTCACGGGCGCCGCTCAGGATTCGCCAGGAATGATCCGGACCGCCGACGGCGGCACGCTGTTTCTGGATGAGATCGGGGACCTTCCGATCGACGTACAGCCGAAGCTCCTTCGATTCCTGCAGGAAGGCGAGGTCCAGCCGCTCGGCGAGAAGCGGCCGATCAAGGTCGATGTGCGAATCATCGCGGCGACGAACATGGACCTTGAGAAACAGGTCGAGAAGGGCCTCTTCCGCGAGGACCTTTTCTACCGTTTGAATGTCATCAGGCTGCGCGTGCCTCCCCTACGCGAACGGCGATCGGAGATCGAGCCGATCGTGCGGTACTACCTGAATCACTATTCCTCGCGCTTCAGCAAGCAAAATCTTAAGATCACTCCGCAGACGATCGACCTTTTGATGGTGTGCGAATGGGAAGGCAATGTGCGCCAGCTCTGCAACGAGATCCAGCGCATCGTCGCGCGTGCCGAGGACAACGAACTGATCACACCGGATAACCTCTCGCCCGAGCTGAAGCGAAGTGCGACGCCTCTTTCGCCCATAGAAGGAAGCAACGTGTCGCCGATCACGACAAGGTCGGGCTCGTCGGGCGTGTACAGCGTCGGCACAAAGGGCGCGACGCTTGAAGAGGCCGTTTCGGAGCTCGAGACTCAGATGATCCAGGACGCTCTGCGAAGGCACGGCGGGAACATCTCGCGCGTCTCCCGCGAACTCGGCCTGACCCGCCGCGGGCTTTACCTGAAGATCGAAAGGTACGGCATCGAGCGCGTCGCGTGACTTTCATTGACCATTGGTTAATGCAATCGGCTGCTGCCGAGCGAGCAAGTCGCTTTCTCTCTACATTGCGCAACTTTGCGACTTGGCGCCTTTGCGTGAAATCTTCCACCTGAGCTATCCGTAGCGTTGCGAGGAACTGAGTTCTTAAGAAACTCTCGCAAGGCCGCAAAGGCGCCAAGGACCGCAAAGAAGAAGTTTGCGGTACCTCGGCAGAGCGCAAGCGACGGGCATAATCATTCCTAACCCGCACACGGGCAGCATCATGATCAGGGAAGACGAACACGTAACCGCGGAGATAAACCTCTACTACGACCTCTTTGTCCCTCGCGACGCCGAACTCCCCGTTCCGCTGATCGTAACGGTCCACGGCTACGCGGCTCACAAGCGGTACATGATGCGCGAGGCGAAGCTTGTGGCGCCGGAGCATTTCGCGATCGCCTCGCTCGAAGCACCCAACCGTTTCTACCGAGATGCGGGAGATGGCGCGTACAAACCTGTGGCCGGATGGCTGACCGAGCATCGCGCGAAGGAATCGGTGGCGCTGCATCAGCAGTTCGTCCTCGATGTGATCGAAAAGCACGCCGGTGAAGGGACCATCGACCCGAAACGTGTTTATCTCCACGGATTCTCGCAGGCCTGCGCGCTTAATTTCCGGCTCGCACTCACCTATCCGGACGCGCTTCGCGGCTTCGTAGGTATTTGCGGCGGCATTCCTTCAGATCTCGAAGAGAATTCCGTTTACCGGTCCACGAACGCGGACGTGCTTTACCTGTATTCCACACGCGACGAGTTCTACCCGCTTGAGAAGTTTAAGGAATTCGATTCGAAGCTCCGGGAAATTTTGCCTTCCTACGAGTCTAAGGAATTTGAGGCGGAACACGAGATCACCGACGAGATGCGCGAGGAAATACGGGCCTGGCTTCAGAACCCGGAGCGCGAGCGACGGGTATAATCAAGAGTCCGAGAATAATGACTCTCACAACAAGAAGTCCGTCAAAACTATCGACTGCCAGATAGGCATTCGATGTTTTTTTCCGCCATCGGAACTTCCCGTGCGCAACCGCTGTCCGCACTGCCGTCATCCCGAACCCGCATCGTTTGTTGGTCAAGGAAAACCACTTATGAAGTTTCCCGTATTCAGCCCGAGGCTCTTGCCGCTTCTGGTCCTCGTCATTTCCGCATCCTGTGCTGCTCAGACCCGGGTCCCCGACGTGCCGGAAACCCGCACGGAGATCCGGTCTCCGAAGGTCCGAAAGGTGATCGAAAGCGCCCGGAAACAGCTTGATGTAACCACGGGCTACACCCAGAAGTACTTCACGATTGACTACCCGAACGGCGATGTTCCGGAAGAGACGGGAGCGTGCACCGACGTCGTGATCCGCGCATTTCGCAACGCCGGCTCGGACCAGCAGAAAGAGGTTCACGAGGATATGAAGAAGCATTTCGCCTCGTACCCGAAAAAGTGGGGCTTGAAGACGACGGATACCAACATCGATCATCGGCGCGTGCCGAATCTGAGAAGATTCTTTGAAAGGAAGGGCAAATCGCTTCCGGTTTCCACCGATCATTCCGATTATCTGCCCGGAGACATCGTCACGTGGGACCTTGACGGAAATGGAATGACCCACATAGGGATCGTCTCCGATGCAAAGGACCCTTCGACCGGAAGGCACCTGATAATTCACAACATAGGCGGAGGCGTGCAGGAAGAGAACCGCCTGTTCGAGTGGGAGATCACGGGAAGGTATCGATATTTTGAGTGATCGGGAATCGACGCCGAGGTACGATAGGCTTCAGCCTGTCGCAATGTTTAGAGCAGCGTTTCGCGCTGGGTTGAAGCTGCGGCTCCGCCGCTTCGATGTGCGGTAAGCCTCCGGCTTACCGATGCACGGCCAATTAAGCACACGATCGGACTCTGCCCGATCGACATTCCGCTTCGCTCCACGTGAGGCTGATAATATGACGCCCGCTCCGCGGCGGAATGATTAGGGTCCCTAACCCCCCCCCCCCCGGGCTGCGCCTTCGGCTTGCCCGGGGATACCTTCCGACGCGCCTGCGGGGCGTGCCGGTCTTCTGACTTCTGACTCCTGACTCCATTCTTCTCAGTCCTTACTTTCGCTTCGCTCACTGCACGCGGGACGCCTGCGTTCCGTCTCATCACTCATCACTCATCACTTGAGCTTTCCCGCCTGTTCGATCCGAACATCCTCGCGCTCGCTGTCAGTAAGCCGGCCCTTCGGGTTCGAGCAGAATTCGTCGACAAGTTCGGTGAAGATCTCCGGCTTTTCTTCCATAGGCACGTGCCCGCAGTTCTTCAGTACCACGAACCTTGAGTTGAGTATGTTGTCGTAAAGCCACTCGCCGCACTCGATTGGGATCACACGGTCGTTGTCGCCCCAGATCAGAAGCGTCGGCTGGTCGATCAAGTGCGCGTCCCGTTCGATGCGTTTCGCGTTCCAGTTGCGAGAGGTCAGAAGCGCCGCCCGATGGCCGTCGGCAGCCTTTATCGGCCTCTGGATCGATTCGATCCTTTCGGCGGTGATCATCTCGTAGTTGGAGGGATCGAGCGTGTTCCGCATACGGAACTTCAGGAACGCCTTCGAATCGACCAGGAACGGCGTGATCACCTCTCCGATCCCCGGAACGCCTGCGAGCCGAAGTATCGGATGGTTCTTCGGACCGTTGTTGCAGACCGCATCGACAAGGACCAGCTTCGATACGCGCTCCGGGTTGTCGAGAGTGAACCAGAGACAGACAGCGCCGCCGTAAGAACTGCCGACCAGCGTCGCTTTCCCGACTCCAAGCCTGTTCATAAACCGTAGAAGCACACGCGAATGCGAAGCGATCGAATAGTCGTACCAGGAAGGCTTTTCAGAGAAACCGAATCCCGGAAGGTCCGGGGCAATAATGTGGAATCCGCGGCCTGCGATCATCGGAGCGACCGTTTTCCAGACGTAGGTCGATGCCGTGAACCCGTGAACGAGCATCAGCGTCGGATCGGCGGGATCCCCGAACTCCTGATAGTGGACGTTTATTCCGTCAACATCCACAAAGTTCGAACTGTCCGAATGATCGACCAGCAGCCGGTTGTCTTCCCAACTGACCGTGTCCGGCCTCAAGATCATCTTCCAGGCGATCGTGGCTCCGATCGCTCCTCCAACACCAAGCGCGATGTGTTTCTTCTTCATATACGCTGTCCTGCCTTAGGTTCGGTTATATCATAACAAGCTTTGGACTTATCTCCCCCGTTTCAGCGTCCTCTTCTCCGATCGCGGCGAGGCGTCCGTCGGCGGTCAGAAGCGCGAATTCACCTTCACCGAACACGTCCCGTTCGGAGCCCTCAAAGCGCCGGCCGTGATGGACCATCTGCAGTTCTGCTTCTGTGAGTGTGATCGAAGGCAGATGCACGACTGCCTTGCTCATCGGGATAAGCTTTACCGCGGAGGGATCAAATTCGGCGAGTTCCTCAAGGGTGTGCGCCTGGTCGAGTGAGAATCGTCCTGCACGTGTTCTTCGAAGCTCCGCCAGATGGCAGCCGATATCGAGCTTGCGTCCGATATCCTCGGCTAGGGTGCGTACATAGGTTCCCGCCGAGCACACGACATTAAGCCCGAAATCCTTCGTGCCTTCGCCGGACGAGATCTCGCCCGTGCATTCGATCCGGCTGATCGTGACCGTAACGGGCTCGCGCTCGACCTCTTTTCCTTCCCGCGCCATCTTGTAGAGCCTTTTTCCGCCGATCTTCTTGGCGGAGTACATCGGCGGCACCTGTTCGATCTCGCCGCGGAATTCGGGAAGGACGGCGGAAATGTCGCTCTCGGACATCTGTCCGACATGCTTTAGCTTGTCGGACCCGACAAACTGAAGTTCGTCGAACATCCGGCGCTCGCCGGTCGCGTCTCCCGTGTCCGTCTCGAACCCGAAACGCAGCACGGCCTCGTATTCCTTCTCGTCCGAATGCAGGAACCGGGCGAGCCTGGTCGCCTTTCCGACAAGCATCACGAGCACACCCGTCGCGAAAGGATCGAGTGTTCCCGTGTGGCCTATCTTTGTCGTTTTCAATATCTTGCGAAGCCGAGCCACCGCGTCGTGCGACGTCCACCCGGCGGGCTTGTCGATGATGATCAGGCCGTCTTTCATCAGTAGGATTTTCCTTTCGCGCCTTCGGATTTGCAAGCGGCAGGTGTTAGACTCGGCTTCTACTGCAATCCTCATATGCCCCGATTCAAGCCCATTCCGAAAGACGAGGACCGCAACGTGACCGACCCCGAGCGCGCGTCGAAGAAGACGTTTGACTGCGCGGTAAACCTCCTGACCTTCAAGCCCCGGTCCGAGAAAGAACTCCGGACACGCCTTCTGGAAAAGCCCTGGACGAACGCCGAGATAGTGGAAGGAGTGATCGAAAAGCTGAAGAAATACGGCTATATCGACGACGAAGACTTCGCGCTCGGGCTCGCGCTCTCGAAGCTCAGACAGAAGCCGGTCGGCCGGTACCGGCTCCAGCAGGAGCTAAAACGTAAGAAGCTCGATGAAAAGACGATAGATTCGGCGCTGGACGAGGCGTTCGAAGAGATACCGGAAGAGGACCTGATCGACCGCGCGATCGAGAAGCGCATCCGCACAAAAGGCGAACCGAAAGACCGCGCCGACAAGAAGAGGCTGTTCGACCACCTCGGGCGGCTGGGTTTCGGCTACGACCTGATCAGGGACAGGCTGGAGAGTATCCGGACTGAGGACGATCCTTAAGTAAAAAGTAAAAGGTAAAAAGTAAAAAAGCACCGACTTAACGTTGAGAGCGTTGTCCACGCGATTGAGATTTGTCCGGGCGATCAAACTTTGTTCACGTGATCGAAACGGCCGGTTTTTCCTTTTTACTTTTTACCTTTTACTTTTTACTTGAGGCCCGTCTTCTGTCTCCTTCCAAATCTTGATAAACTTCCCTTTTCCCCAAGCTTCGGGCGCAAGTGTTATGAAAGGCAGCGAGATCAGACAAAAGTTTCTCGATTACTTCGAAGAACGCGGTCACAAGGTCGTGCATTCGTCGCCGCTTCTTCCCGCGAACGACCCCACGTTGTTGTTTGTCAACGCGGGAATGAACCAGTTCAAGGACGTGTTCCTGGGCAACGACAAGCGCGGGTACACGCGCGCGGCTTCCTCGCAGAAGTGCATACGCGCCGGCGGCAAGCACAATGACCTCGACGAGGTGGGCAAGACCGCGCGTCACCACACTTTCTTCGAGATGCTTGGGAACTTCTCGTTCGGCGACTACTTCAAGGAAGACGCCATCGGTTTCGCCTGGGACTTCCTGGTCAACGAGCTCGGGCTGGAGGAATCGCGCCTATGGTTCACGGTCTTCGAAGGAGACGAAGAAGTCTCCGCGGACGAAGAGGCGGAGAAGCTCTGGTTAAAGGCGGGCGCGAAATCCGAACGGGTGCTCCGGTTCGGGCGAAAGGACAATTTCTGGCAGATGGGCGACACGGGACCGTGCGGGCCTTGTTCGGAGATCCACTACTTTATGGGCGACGATCCGGACGATTCGGAAAAGAACCGCGCCGACCTCGTGAACGCCGAGTACGGCGACGAGAACATAGAGATATGGAACCTTGTGTTCATGCAATTCGACCGTTCGGAAGACGGCGACGGCGGATTCAAGCTGGCGGAACTCCCCGCGCCTTCGGTCGATACCGGAATGGGGCTCGAGAGGGTCTCGGCGGTGATGCAGGGCGTTTCGACGAACTACGAAACGGACCTGATTCGGCCGATCATCGACTTTGTGGCTTCTTTGAGTGAGCGGTCTGATGTAGGGGCGGGACCTGTGCCCGCCCGGTCCGACATTTACGACTCCTTCGACGACCGGAAGAAATTCGCCTGCCGTGTGATCGCGGATCACGCTCGTGCGACCGCGTTCGCCATCGCTGACGGCATCCTCCCGGGAAACGAGGGCCGGAACTACGTGCTCCGCAAGATAATGCGCCGCGCGATATATCACGGCCGCGACCACCTGGGCTTCACCGCACCGTTCTTTAACGACATCTGCCATTTCGTCATCGGCGAAATGAGAGACGCCTTTCCGGAGCTCGAGGCACAGCGCGGGTTCATTCGGAGAATGGTTCTTCTAGAGGAAGAGCGGTTTGGAAATACGCTGACCGCGGGCTCGAAGAAATACGCTGAGAAGCTTGGAATGGTCGATGCCAACACTTACGATCCGACGTCGGAAGAACTCTTCATTGAGGCCGCAAAGCTGTTCGACACCTTCGGCTATCCGCGCGATCTGATCCGCGTACGGCTTGAGGAGCAGGGCATCGAATTTTCCGAGGACGAATTCGACGGACGCTTCGACAAGGCGCTCAACGATCTCCAGGCCTCGAGCGCCATCGGAAAGACCCACCAAGCCGAGAAGATCAATCCGGTCTATTCCGAGATCCTGGAAAAGACGGGCGCGACGGAATTCCTGGGCTACGAGACGACGAACGTCGAAGGCTCTCGCGTGACCGCACTTGTGAAAGGCGACGATATGGCCGACGAGCTTTCGGAAGGCGACGAGGGCCTGATCGTCCTCGACCGCACACCGTTCTACTCCGAGTCCGGTGGCCAGGTCGGCGACCGGGGTAAGCTCTACAACGCTTCGGCTCAGATCGATGTCGTCGACGCATTCTCTCCGGTGCAGGGCGTAACGCTTCACAAGTCGAAGGTGACGAGCGGATCTGTAAAGGTCGGCGACGAGATGAACGCGACTGTCGATTCCTTCAAGCGCGACGCTATCCGAAGGAACCACACCGCGACCCATCTTGTCCACGCGGCGCTGAAGGAAGTCCTCGGTTCGCACGTAAAGCAGGCGGGATCAGTCGTCGCGCCAAACTATCTTCGGTTCGATTTCACCCATTACCAGGCAATGACCGAAACGGAGATCCGCGAGATCGAGGACCTTGTGAACAAGTACATCATCGAGAACGAACCCGTGAACACCGACCTTATGCCGATAGAGGAAGCGATGCGCAGCGGCGCCGTAGCAATGTTCGGCGAAAAATACGGATCGGACGTGCGTGTGCTCTCCGTAGGCGAAGGTGAGTTCTCGAAGGAGCTTTGCGGCGGAACGCACGTCTCCGCCACCGGCGACATAGGCAGTTTCAAGATCACTTCGGACGAAGCGATCGCCTCCGGCGTCCGCAGGATCCGCGCGATCACGGGCCTCGACGCTTTCAAACGATTCCGTGAGGACGAACAGCTGATCGACCGTTCGCTGAGAGTATTGAAGACCCAGCGCGACCAGCTTCCGAACGCGATCGAAAAGCTCTACGAAGACCTGAAAAAGGCGCGCAAAGAGGTCGAGGACCTGAAGCTGAAGATCGCGTCCGGCGCTGCGGGCGCAAGCCCGAACGGCGACGAGACGCGCGACGTGAAAGGCGTGAAGGTACTCGCAAAAATGGTCGACGATCTGGATCCGAGCGGAATGCGGCATCTTTCGGACACGCTTCTGGCGAAGGTCAGATCCGGCGTCGTGATCATCGGCCGGAAACGCGACGGCAAGGTGTCGTTCATCGTGCGCGTGTCGGACGACCTGACCGACAGGGTCAAGGCTGGTAACATTGTCCGCGAGATAGCCCCGATCGTCGGCGGCAAAGGCGGAGGAAAACCCGACATGGCCGAAGGCGGCGGCCCCGAGGCCGATAAACTTTCGGAAGCGCTCGACGCGAGTTACGGGGTTATAGAAAAAATGCTTTCATAAGGAGACAGGAGACAGGAGACAGGAGACAGGAGACAGGAGACAGGAGACAGGAGACAGGAGACAGGAGACAGGAAGAGAATTTAATTCGTTGAGTCCTATGTCAAATACGAAGTGACTGCATTCGCATTTCGTCTATTTTGACTGCCTCTGAACGCTTAGATCAAGCCCCCCATAGCTTGAAGGAAACAGAAGATATGTCCTCACAAACGTTTCACGATCTCATCGTGTGGCAAAAGGCCCACGAAATGGTGTTGGAAATCTATAAGATTACTAACCACTTCCCTAAACAGGAGATTTATTCTCTTACATCGCAGCTGCGTCGGTCGGCAGTTTCTGTCCCGGCCAACATAGCAGAAGGCTATAAGAAGTCAGGGATCCCAGACAAGCGACGGTTTTTCAATATCGCGCAGGGGTCACTTGAAGAAACTCGGTACTACCTTGTTCTCGCGAAAGATCTTGAATACGTGGACACGAAAAAA
This sequence comes from Aridibacter sp., assembly GCA_035513035.1. GTDB lineage: Bacteria > Acidobacteriota > Blastocatellia > Pyrinomonadales > Pyrinomonadaceae > Aridibacter. The sequence continues at coordinate 164,754 of DATKCW010000034.1, read as the reverse complement.
CTTCAGACCAAAGTGGACGAGGTAGGGCGCCTTCTGTATTCGTATTCGAAGGCAATCGGCAACCGCCCAAGGAGTTACTAATTGAAATTGTCACGATTCTGCATCATTTTAAAAGGTCTTTCTCGAACATCGAGTAAGTTAATTGTGCTCGCGAGCCGCGGCTTCCGTTGCCTCTCGTTGCCTGTCTCCTGTCTCCTGTCTCCTGTCTCCTTTAGAAATGACTAGTCCATTCGAAAAACCAATAACCTCCGAAGAGATCGTCTCGTACGATCCGGCGACCGGCGAAGAAGTCGGGCGCGTTCGGAAATTCACCGCCGATGAGGTGGCCGAGGCGGTCGAGAACGCGCGCGACGCCTTCGAGATATGGAAACGGACGCCGTTCGCAGAGCGCGCGAGGATCGTGACGCGCGCTCGCGATTCCCTTCTCTCGCGGATGGACGAGGTCGCAGAACTTATCTCGCGCGAGATGGGTAAGCCGATCGCCGAGTCTCTTTCCACGGACATCACGCCCGCCCTCGACCTGATGCAGTATTTCGTGCGCAATGCAGAGAAGATACTGAGCCCGCGGAAACGAGGCATCGGTTTCCTGGGCCTTCTCGGAAGAAGCTCCGTCATCGCTTACAAGCCGCTCGGCGTCGTCGGTATTATCTCCCCCTGGAACTATCCTCTCACCATCCCTCTCGGCGAGGCGGCAATGGCCCTGATGGCGGGAAACACCGTGATCCTCAAGCCGAGCGAGCTGACCCCTCTGGTGGGTGAGAAGATCGGCGAACTGTTCGAGGAAGCGGGCATTCCGAAGCACGTCTTCCAGGTCGTCTCCGGTGACGGCGAAACGGGAGCGGCGCTAGTCAAGGAAGGCCTCGACAAGATCATGTTCACCGGAAGCGTTCAGACCGGAAAGGCGATCGCGAAGGCCGCCGCCGAATCGTTGACCCCGGTCGTGCTTGAACTCGGAGGCAAGGACCCGATGATCGTCTTTGCGGATGCCGATCTCGAGAGCGCCGCGGACGCTGCGGTCTGGGGAGCCTTCACGAATGCCGGCCAGGCGTGCTCATCGATCGAACGGCTTTACGTTGAAGAAAAGGCAGCTGAAAGGTTCACAAAACTTGTCGTCGAGCGGGCGAACCGGCTCAAGATCGGGCCCGGGACGGATCCTTCGACGGACATCGGCGCGATGAGCAGCGAGCGGCAGCGAAAGATAGTCGAGGAACACGTAGCGGCTTTCGAACGCGAGGGAGCCGAGATCCTGATCGGCGGGAACGAGAGCGGGACCGAGGCGCCCTTTTATCCGCCGACCGTTATCGCGAAGGCGAATAACAAGATGCGGGCGATGCGCGACGAAACGTTCGGACCGACGCTCCCGATCGCGACCTTCAAGACCGAATCGGAGGCCGCGGAACTCGCGAACGACACCGAATTCGGCCTCGCGGCAAGCGTTTGGACTAAAGACCTTTCCAAAGGAAAACGCGTCGGAGGCAAGATCCGCGCGGGAACGGTGTGCGTGAACGAGGTGCTGTACACCCACGGCATCCCGCAGACGCCCTGGGGCGGATTCGGCAACAGCGGCTACGGACGCACGCACGGAGAAGAAGGCCTGAAGGAACTGGTCGCCGTCCAGCACATCCACGTCAACCGATTCACGATCCTGCCCGACATATGGTGGTTCCGATACTCCTCGGACGCCGTCGGCTCCTTTCGCGAAATGGCGAAGAAGTTCGCCAGCGGATCGTTCATGAAGCTTCTCCAATTCGTTCCGGCGATGCTCCGACGGATTCGCGAGATGCGAAGGAAGGTCGGCGACTCCTAGCCGATCCTCGTCATCACGTCCGAAACGTGTCTTTCCGCGTCCGTAGTCGCGGGGCGCGGTACAAGTTGCTTTATGAAGGGCAGGGCGAGCAGGGTGAAGACCTCCACGAAACGATAAGCACCGCGGCAAACGGAATATCCTCGGCCGCGCAGCATTGGCCGAGATAATCACGTAGGTGGCGAATCGGACGCCGGGGGCGAACATTGCTTCGGCTTTGTTTCCGATTAAGACTGCGACGCAACAGCCGGCAACGAATGCAATCGCGATGTGGAGCACTCCGGTCGGAAACGCCCCGTAGCCGTTGCTAATCGGCCTGGGCCTTGCGCCGTTCCCCCACGATGAGTTGAAGAAAAATGTCGCCCCGGTCTCGGAGAACACGTGGAAGAACTCGAGGCGGGCCGATCGCGGACACGCCCGGGCCGCTGACGGCCCGGACAAGGATTTCGCCGGCTCTGCAGGCTGTTCCAGCCGGTCAAACGGCTACGCGAAGAACCAGACGGCGACAAATAGCGCCGGCAGAAGCCCTGCGTACCCTCGGTCGGAGGCACGAAGCAAAGACACGAGAAGATACTCCTTTCTTATGCAAATGCAATGTTCGGCACGGGTTATATGCCACTTGACGATTCCTCGGGACGGGCTGTAATCTGACTGTTGCGGCAGGGTAGCTCAACCGGTTAGAGCGCGGGATTCATAACCCCGAGGTTGGGAGTTCGAGTCTCCCCTCTGCTACCAAGTTTGCAGGAAACGGCAGCCGAGACCGTCTGCCGTTTTTCAATTGACAGTGAACATCGATCATCGATCAATGAGGTGGTCCCGGAACAGGAAAAAGGAGTTAGGTTTAATGCACCTGAGAGCATTGACAGCTACTGTGGAATCGCAGGCGCAATTACGCGACGATGCGTGCCGAATGCTTTTCGTGTCCTTTGCGTAGACCTCTGTGTCCATTGCGGTTAACTTCCTTTCGGGCTCCCTGGACGATTACCACAAAAACGCAGAGGTGATCGCAAAGGGACGCAAAGAGGGGATCGGGGACCACCGATCAGGGATTGCAGCCCGATAACACGTTCGTGTAATTCGTGAAATTTGTGGCCGCAACGTCCCGGCGGCACGCTTCCTGACGGTCGCGTTTCTGCCCCCGCCGATCGATCCGCGTAATCCGCGGCTGATCCCCTTTCTTCGTGTCCCTTCGTGGTTGCAGATCCTCAATCCGCCACGCCCCAGTACTCAAACGAAGCGAACTTCGGGCTGTCCACGTAATCCGATTCCATCTCGCGGATCCTGAAGCCGCCTTCCTCGATGCAGCTCGGGATCTTCCGATTCAGATTGCATCCTCCGCCTATCTTCTTCCAGACCGGGTTGATCCTTTCCTGCCACTTTCGCACGTCGGCGTCCGGCGCCTCTCCGTGCTCGCAAAATATCAGCATTCCGCCCGGCTTCAGCACACGGCGCATCTCGCCCAGCGCCTTCAGCCATCCCGGTATAGTGCAGAGCGCGTACGTCAGCATCACCGTGTCGGCGCTGTTGTCCTCAAGAGGGACATCCTCGCCCGGAAGGTCCAGCCAGCGGACCTCGACCGGCGATGATTGAAGTTGCTTTTCGGCCTTTCGCCTCATTCCCTTCGAGGGCTCGAGCCCCCATACGAAATCGACCTTTTGCCTGTCGTAGAACTTCAGATTGAGCCCGGACCCCATGCCGATCTCCAGCACACGCCCTTCGGCAAGCGGAACGACTTTCTTCCTCTGCTCCTCTATGGCGGGAAGGCCGCAGGCATAGTTGATCAAATGCGGCAGGACATAATTCTCATACAAACCCATAACTTGTCCTCCGTTTTGTTTGTGAAGACGTACGATACGGACGCATCAGGACACAATCATCTCTTCAGCCTCTTCAAGCGTACGGCCTTCGAACTGTGCGCGGTACCAGGTTTCCTTCTCAGGATCGAAGGCGTGGATCATTCTTTTCTCACCGCCTTTCGTCAGGATCTCGATCTGCATATCCCCTTCGCCGTCCGGCGCGATCGTCGCCGTCTTGATCCTCTCCGGATCGCCGGCTTTCGACTCGACGTGCTCCTTCAGCTTTTGGCGCGCGACGTACATCTCTTCTAGCGAAAGGTACGGTTCAAGGCCGAAAGCCCTCCTTAAAGCGTGGCACCGGTCGCTTCCGGCCTCGAAGATCCGGCACATTCGCGGCCGGTCCTCGTAGATCTTGCAGCTTACTTTTCCTCCGACTCCTCCCCAGAGATGTTTGCAGGCAAGGTCGGCTTCCCGCCTCTTGATATACCGGTCGACGACGTACTCTTCGCCTTCCTTACCCGCCACGATCTCCCAGCAGTCCTCATCCGGGACTTCATCGTGGGGTGCCGTCGGGACCGACACGAATCCGGCGCAGCACGCTCCGCAGGTCTGACAATCGGGGATCGGCGAGCCTTCGGGCGTCACGACGTTGTCCTCGACAAGATGCGGAAGATCTTCCGAATCGAGCTGGGGTATCCCCAGTTTGAGCCATATATGTTCGTGCATCGCGTAAATGCTCCATCGCAGTTTGTCGGCCGGTATCGATTTTTCGCGAGTGATCTGTACTAGTTCCTGATCCATTGATCTCTCCCCCGAGAAGCTGATTTTTTCGCGATTATATCACCGGAACGAATTCCCCAGACCGGGGACAAGAAAACCTTCCGGTCCCGGGAAGTTTGAAACGAAGACTCCGAACCCGGCCGGCAAATGCCATTACGGCCCGCTTAACGGATTGAAAAAGCAGGACATTAGCACTATCTTTATCGCATGCGGACAGTTCTCCTGCTAACTCTCCTGATCGCTATACTTGTATCGACGACTATGACGGCAGCGCAAACCCCCGAGGAATTCGCAATGGCCTGGGAAGAGTCGCAGATTTCCGACAAACCCGCTTCCGACATAAGGCATGCGGACCTTAAGGTCTACCTGGGCAAGCTGAAGGAGCTCGGTCTGACGGTGTACGAAGCAGGACGATCATACGGCGACCGCGAGATCTATCAGGTCGAATGGGGAAGGGGTCCGTTCAAGGTGTTCTTTTGGTCACAGATGCACGGCGACGAGCCGACCGCGACTCCCGCGCTGATCGATATGCTCGCGTTTCTCGAGACCAACCGCGAGAAGATAGGCTGGGTAGGGGAAATGCACAACCGGCTGACAATCCGAGCAGTGCCGATGCTGAATCCCGACGGCGCGGAGGTATTCCAAAGGCGAAATTTTCAGTGGATAGACATAAACCGGGATGCCCGATCGCTCAAGACGCCTGAAGGCCAGCTTCTGAAACGGCTTGTCGAAGAGTTCTACCCGGACGTAGGCTTCAATCTCCACAACCAGCAGGAACTTACGACAGCCGGCAGGAGCTTTAACCAGGCGACAATGTCTCTGCTCTCCGTGAACGGCCGTCCCGACAACAGCACGTACACCGGTTTCGAGCGCAACAAGCGCATATGCGCCGTGATCGTCGAGGCGCTGAACAAGTTCATTCCGGGCCACATTGCGCAGTACAGCGATTCGTACAACGCACAGGCGTTCGGCGACAACATCTCGGCGTGGGGCTCGCCTGTGATCCTGATCGAGACCGGAGGCCATCACGGCAAGGACGAGGCGTTCCTGATCAAGCTGAACTTCATCGCCTTTCTCACCGCTCTCCAGTCGATCGTGGACGGGCGGGCGGAGGGTGCCGATCCTTTGCTTTACGATTCCCTTCCTCCGAACAGCTCCGGCAGGATCTTCAACCTGATCATACGGAACGCCGAGATCGTGATCCCGGGCAAATCGGAAAAATCTTTCTTCGCGGACATCGGCATCAACCGCGAGCGGCGGCGAGCCCAGTTCATCCCGCCATTTTACGTCCGCGAGATCGGTGACCTGTCGAATCGAAAAGGCCTGGAGGAGGTCGATGCGAGCGGCTATTACGTGGTTCCGAAAGTAGGCGTGCTTCGCACAGGGACTCTCGGGTCGTTCCTTTTCTACAGGAAGAATCGCGAGGTGAAATGGGATTCAGAGAACCTTGAGAAAGACTTCCCGCCGGACGGTATCTACCTGTTCGGGAAGTGGGTCAAGTCCCTCGAATAGCCCCTTCCCGCGCCGGGTTTAATTTTTTCCGCCCACGACTTACAATCGAAGTCCCTATGCTCACCTTGCTGAAGATCAGGAACTTCGCACTGATCGACGACCTCACAGTCGAGTTCGGCGAGGGCCTTAACCTCCTTACCGGCGAGACTGGCTCCGGAAAATCGATAATCGTGGATTCGCTCGCGGCCCTGACCGGCGAGCGCGTGTATTCGGAGCTGATAAAGGAAGGCGAGGACAGAGCGAGGATCGAGGGCGTCTTTGAGATCGCGCCGTCAAAACCCTTTCTAAACGAGCTGGACGAAGGAGGGATCGACCGCGCCGAAGGAGATGTCGTCGAGCTGATCGTCCGCCGCGAGCTTTCGGCTTCGGGCCGTAACCGTGTGTTCGTCAACGACCAGCTCGTCACACAGGGATTCCTGAAGAAGATCGGGGCCTTTCTTGCCGACATACACGGCCAGGGCGAACAGACCACGCTCTTTTCTCCCGCGAACCACCTGGAAATACTCGACACTGCCGCCAGCCTTGAAAAGGAGCGCCGCGAGACCGCGTCGCGTTTTGAGACGCTCGCTGCTGTCCTGCGCGAACTTACTGAGCTGAAAAGCGACGAGGCCGAAAAGCTCCAGCTCCTGGACATCCTCCGGTTCCAGGCCGACGAGATAAACCGTTCAAAGCCGGTCGCGGGCGAGGACGAGCGGCTGGAAGAAGAGAAGAAGCGCCTTAACAATGTCGGCAAGCTTTCGGAGCTTTCCGAAGAGGCGGAAGCGATCCTGTACGAGAGCGACGGTTCGATAGTCGGGAATCTTGAGAAGGCCCGGGACCGCGTTCGAAAGCTTGCCGAGTTCGATTCGCGTTTTGCGGAATACGAAGAGAGCCTCGAAACGGCTCAGGCGGTGCTGGAGGACCTCGCCTTCACGGTCCGGGATTTCGCGGGTTCGCTTGAGTTCTCTCCAGAGAGACTTGAGGAGATCGAGGACAGGCTCGCCGAACTCGGAAATTTGAAACGGAAGTACGGCGGGAGCGTAGAGACCATTCTGGCGCATCTCGAGGAAGCGGAGCGGAGGCTTTCGAACATCGAGACGGCCGAAGAGCGCGAGCGCGAACTGCGTTCGAAGGTGGCAAAACTGCGCGGAGAGTATCTCGCTTCCGCGGAAGACCTTCACGGCAAAAGAAAGGAGTTCGCAGCAAAGTTCGGGAAGGCGGTCGAAAAGGCCCTGGCGGACGTCGCTCTTGACAAGGCGCGGTTCGTGGTTTCGATCGAAAGCCCCGAGCCTTTGGAGCTGCAAGGCGACGAAGAGGGACGTCTTATCACGGCCAACGGCTTTGACCGCGTCGAGTTCCTGTTTTCCGCGAATCCCGGCGAATCGCCAAAGCCTCTCGCAAAGGTCGCTTCGGGCGGAGAGGCGTCGCGCCTGATGCTGATCCTGAAAACCGCCGCAAATGTGAAAGAAGGAAAGAAAGCGGCGGTGTTTGACGAGGTCGATGCCGGGATCGGCGGCCGTGTCGCCGAGGCGGTCGGACGGAAGCTGAAGGAGCTTTCCGGACAACAGCAGGTCCTGTGTGTGACCCATCAGCCGCAGGTCGCCTCGCTCGCCGATCACCATTTTCTCGTAGAGAAGACCACTGACAGCTCCCGAACCCGCGTAACGATACGCAAGCTGGACGATGCGGAACAGGTCGCGGAGATAGCCAGAATGCTCGCCGGCGAAAAAGTTTCCGACACCGCCCGCGACCACGCGCGCGAAATGCTAAAGGCCGCCCGCTGAGATCTTGCCGGCACCGCTTCCGCGATGAACGAATCACCGATAATCGCAAAGGTCAAACGCGGAGAGACCGTCGAATCGGTCCACCGCGGGCACCTAGTCGTGCTCCGCGAAGGTTCGTCCGCGGCCGAGATCGGCGATCCCTCGCTGGTGACCTTTACCCGCTCGTCGATTAAGGCGTTCCAGGCGATCCCGTTCGTCGCGGGCGGCGCAGCGGACGCGTTCGGCTTCACGGAAAAGGAGATCGCGCTCGCCTGCGCGTCGCATTCGGGAGAACCGTTTCATACCGAACTCGCTCTGAAAATGCTCGAAAATGCCGGCCTTTCGGAGGCCGACCTTGGATGCGGGCCGCATCCGCCGTTTCACGACGCGACCGCCGACGATCTGATACGATCGGGGAAAGAGCCGACTCCGGTACACAACAATTGCTCGGGCAAACACGCGGCGATGCTCGCATTCGCAATGCACATAGGAGCGGACACTGCGACTTATCTTGATCCGGAGAACCCGGTTCAGAAAGAGATCGTTAAAACCGTCTCTATGTTCAGCGGCGTGAACCAGAACGAGATCGCAATGGGGACCGACGGCTGTTCGGCACCGAACTTCGCGATCCCTCTGTCGGCGATGGCGAGAGCATATGCGAATCTGATCGACCCGCCGGAGGGGCTCGGTGAAGAGATCGTAGGTGCGGTGCGCAGGATCGTCGCTGCGAAGATGAAGTACCCGGAATATGTCGGCGGCAGTTACCGGTTCGACACGAAGGTGATGAAGGCCCTTCCGGGCCGGATCGTTTGCAAGGTGGGCGCCGAGGGCGTATGGCTCGCGGGCATCCCCGAAATGAAGGTCGCGATCGCTTTGAAGATCGAGGACGGCAACGATGACCGAGCGCGGCCTGCGGTCGCGGTCGAGCTGCTGAGAAAGCTCGGAGTGATGACGGAGGAAGCGGAAGAATTGATCGGGGAGTTCTCGCCGATGATCCTGAAGAACCGGAAGCAGACCGTCGTCGGGCGTGTCGAGGCCGTTCTCGGCGATCTTGATATCTGACAAAAGGAACTATGGCTGAAACAGAAAAACAGCTGGAACCCCCGCCGCTGGCAAAGGGCGAAGACGGGAAGATCGATCCCGTGACGCTCGCGGACCTTCTGGAGTGGTTCCTCAACTATGACCCAAGGGTCGGGATCGTGCGCCATCCCCACGTCGAGGAGCTCTTTCAGTGGAAAAGCAGGCACGACGACGCTCGCGGCGTACAGACCTATCCGTTCGACAACGCCGAATCCAGATTTGCGGTCGGCGTCTCGCAGGCGGTCGCCGCGAACGATACGGCAGAAAAGCTGGCGCGCTGGATCACGGACGTACTGCAGGCGCTGGGCGAGGCGAAACAAATGAACGAGGACCTTGCCAAGGACTACCACCTTGCGCAGGACCGCTCGCACGTGGAAGAGGCGGAGAAGCTTCCTTCGAAGAACGAAAGGGAAGTGTACCTGACGAGCTGCTGGATCGAATCGCTCTGTACGGCGGAGGTGCGTTTCCTCGGCTGGGTATATCAGGAGCTTTACGGGACACCGTTCGATCCGGCGACGGAGTGAGTACTGAGAGATGAGTACTGAGAGATGAGTGCTGAGGGCGGGACGCGTGCGTTCCGCCTCAGTCCTCAGTCCTTTCTTCTCAGTCCTTAAACGTATCGCATCTCGCAACGTCGCCCGTCCTGAAGCCCGTCGTGAACCACCGGACACGTTCTTCGGAGGAGCCGTGCGTGAACGTCTCGGGCCGGACATAGCCCGTTGACCTTCGCTGGACGGCATCGTCGCCGACAGCCTCCGCGGCGCGGATCGCCTCCTGGGCGTCTCCCGCTTCGACGAGTCCCTTATCCTGAGCCGCCGCCGCCCAGATGCCCGCAAAGCAGTCTGCCTGAAGCTCGAGCCGAACCGACAGGTCGTTTGTATTCCCTGCCCTCTGGACCTTGTCCATCACGCCGAGAAGATTCTGCACGTGGTGGCCGACCTCGTGTGCGATCACGTACGCCTGCGCAAAGTCGCCCGGCGATCGGAACTCGTTCTTCAGCTCGCGGAAAAAGTTCGTGTCCAGATAAAGCTTCTCGTCCCCGGGGCAATAGAAAGGCCCGGTCGCCGAGCTTGAGAATCCGCACGCCGAACGCACCTGACCGGAGAAGAGCACGAGCGTCGGTTCCCTGTAATTCAGGCGGTTGCGACGGAAGATCTCGTTCCAGACGTCCTCCGTGCTCCCGAGCACCGCGGAGGTGAACTGCTTGCTCTCATCGTCTTGAGCGGGGCCCCGCTGTTCTGTCTGCCGGACCTGCCCCTGTTCGGGAAGCGCCTGCAGAAGCTGTCGCGGATCGCCTCCGCAGAGCACCACGGCGATGATCAGGACAAGCACCCCGATCCCGCCTCCTCCGATCGCTATCCCCTTTCCGCTTATGCCGCGGCGGTCCTCCACATTACTGCTCTGCCTCTGTTGCCTCCAGCGCATCCTTGCCTCCCTTTCTCAAGTCATGTCCGGGCGATATATTCGTTTCGAGAAATTTACCACTCAAAAGCCTTGGGGGAAAGGAATCGATGAAAGCTGAGGACTGGAAAAAGAGAGGCGAGATGATCGAGATAGACGGCCGGCGGGTGTTCACGGTCCGACAATCCGAACCCGGGGAGAACCTCTTGTGCCTTCACGGTTTCCCTACTTCCTCGTTCGATTACCACAAGGTCTGGAACAGACTGGCCCAAGGTTCTAGCCTACTTGCGTTCGATATGCTCGGCTACGGTTTCTCCGAAAAGCCTCGCGAACTGAAGTACACCACGGCCGAACAGGCCGATCTGCTTGAGGCGGTACTGAAGCATTTCGGGATTCGGGAGACGCACGTCATCTCGCACGATTACGGGAACACGATCATCCAGGAGTTACTTGCGAGACGCGCGGAAAGGGGAATCGATTTCGGGATCAGGAGCTTATGCTTCCTGAATGGAGCTCTTTTTCCGGAGACCCATCGCCCGATCCTGGCCCAGAAGCTACTGATCGGGCCGGTCGGGCCTCTGTTCGGAAGGTTGATTCCCGAGTCCGCTTTCGCGAGGAGCCTCGCGTCAGTTTTCGGCAAGGGGACACGCCCGACGAAGGAAGAACTAAAGGAATTCGTTTCGATCTTCAGGACGAACGGCGGCAAGAAGATCGCGCACAAGCTGATCCATTACATGCGCGAACGGGAGGTCCACCGCGAGCGGTGGCTTGAGGCTTTGAGGTCGATCGACTTCCCGTTCCGCTTCATTAACGGATTGGACGATCCGGTTTCCGGCCGACATCTGGTCGAGCGCTTCCGCGAACTCGTCCCGGAACAGAAGGACATAATCGAGCTGGAAAAGATCGGTCATTTCCCGCATTTTGAGGCTCCGGAGGCGTTTCTTGTGCATTATCAAGAGTTTCGGGAAATAATCCGGCAAAAATCTTGACATCGGCGAAGTTTAGCCCATATTATCGGGAATCCCGTTAAAGTTATTGGTTTCAACATTTTCACGCAAAGGAAACAGAAATGATCAAGATCGACATCGTGAATCGCGTGGCCGACAAGACGGGAGTGCCCAAACAGAAAGCGGAGCAGGTGGTTGACGCGCTTTTTGATGCGATGAAGTCGGCACTCGCCGAGGGAAAGAGGATCGAGCTTCGCGGATTCGGCGTTTTCGTTGTAAAGCCCAGAAAACGCGGGATCGGCAGAAATCCTCGGACAGGCGAAGAGGTGCCGATACCCGCGGGGAAGACCATACGATTCAAACCCGGCAAAGATCTACAGGCAAAGGCCATTAACTCGTAGATAATAATGCCGGAACATTAGGCGAGGAATCGCAAAGCGCAGGTTGAAGCGGTAAAATGATCTGCGGTTTGCGATTTTCTATTTTGTCCCCTTCCAGATGTCGAATCAGATCCCCCTTCCTCCACAGCCGTTCAGAGAGCCTCCTTCGATGCGTCCCACGAAGCGGACCTGGCTGCGACACACGCTGTTTCTGTTGATAACCTTCATCACCGCCACGATCGCGGGCACGATCTATCCGTTCGGGAGACTGCCGATCTTCCCTGAAATGATGGACGGCACGGCGCCCGACTCGATCCTGGCCCTGCTTTTTCTGCCGCAGTACTACGCAAACCTGGTCGCAAAGGCGCTGATCCTGCTCGCGACCGATCCGTCTACGCTTTTCGCGGCGCTGAGCTTTTCTGTCCCGCTGCTTATCATTCTCACGGCGCACGAAGCGGGGCATTACGTCGCGTGCAGGATCTACAGGGTCCACGCGACGCTTCCGTATTTCATCCCCACGCCTCCGCTTGTGGGTCCGGCCGGGACCTTCGGCGCATTCATAAAGATCCTCGCACCGATGCCCTCTCGGAAGGCCGTCTTCGACATAGGCGTCGCGGGCCCGATAGCGGGATTCGTCGCTTTGATCCCCGTCTCGGTGCTGGCTTTCCTGTCGATGAACGAGCTGACACCCGAAGCGGCGGCTGCCGCACGCGGAGAGCTGTACTTCGCAGATCCTCTTTATATGCAAGCGATGGCGTGGGTTTTCGGAGTCGATCTGAACTATGCCGTCGCGAACGGATTCTACTTCGCGACCTGGATGGGGCTTCTTGTAACGGCGCTTAATTTGATCCCTGCCGGTCAGCTCGACGGCGGACATGCGAATTACGCGGTCTTCGGGCCTCAGGTCCATAAGTGGACCGGGGCCGCGGCATTCGTGCTGATGTCTGTGTTCGCTATCGCGGGCTACTGGTTCTTCAACAGCCCTTCGGGATTCCTGTTCGCGGTTCTTTTGGGGGTGATGTTGAAGGTAGGACATCCGAGGCCGCTCAGCACGGAGCCTCTGGATATCAAGCGGCGGGGCATCGCCATTCTCACACTTCTGATCTTCGTAGTCTGTTTCGCGCCGTTCCCTATCAGGCTGGTGGAGTAACCTGTCTAACGTCTTTAGCCTGCGCACTTGTGCGCGGGACATCAGCTAGACCGTCTCCGGCAGCAGACCCTTGATCTCTTTCACGACCCTCTGAACATCCGCGTCGTCTTCGAGCGAGATCATAAACAGGTCGTAACTGGTTTTGAAGCAGACCATTCCGTTGCCGAAGAACCAGACTCCTTCCAGGAGCGGGTTCCCGCCGATCAGCCAGTCGATCGGAGCGCCGGTTATAGTTTTCGGATTCAGGACATTGGTCATCATCACCGCGCCGGACGCGAAAGAGAAAGCTCCGAGCAGGGGAGCCCCCACGTACTTCGCGATATCGCGCTCGAACTTCAGCTTTTCGGCCTCGGCCTTCGTGAGTTTGCCTTCGGCGATCAGCCTTTCCTGTTCCTTAAGGTGATCGTTGAAGAGTCCCGACAATTTCGTGACCGACCAAGCGGGAATTGCGGAGTTGAAGAACCAGTGCGAGCTAAGGCCCGTGAACACTACGCCGAGTCCGGCGCCGACCACGACCGAAGCGCCCGTCGCGGCCGCCTGAGCGGGGCTTTGGAGCACCCAGTCGCGGGTCCGCCTCGCGGCGCGCGCCGCGGAATCGATAGTGCGTGTCCAGCTGATACCGAGACCTAGCGCTCCGGTCAAGCGAGACGCGGCGGACTCAACCGTCCTCCTCGTCTCGCCGAAGAACTCCCCCGCCTTTCTGCTCGCCCCCTTGAAGACTTCTTCCGCATTTCGTGATGCCGTTTCAAAGACATCGCCGGCGGCCTCCTCAGCGGCCTCGCGCACGGGCTCGCTAGCTTCCCAGGCCTTCTTCGCGGAGTCCTTGGCGGTCTTCTCAGCCGACTTGAAGGTCTTTTCCGCCGCGTCATAGGTCTCTTCTGCGGCCTTCACAGCGTGCTTTCCGCGCTCGCTCTTTTCGGCTTCCTTCTTCAAACGGTCGACGCCTCCCTTCACACTATCGGCGCCCTTTTTCGCGGTCTCGCGTGCGGTCTTGACCCCTTCGCCGACCCTTTCCGATATCCCGAACTGGTCGTCTATCTCGGCGGCTCTTCGCTGGGCTTCCTTCTGGATCTCTTCGAGTTTCTTCTTGTACTCTGACATCTCTAATTTCCTCAATGGTTTCCGCTGTTGGAACTACGGTATCACCGGCCGAAATGTTCGCCGGCGTGCATCCGAGCGTTCGGGAGATTATATCAGACGGTGAGCGGTGAGCGGTGAGCGGTTGTCATTGGATAGAGCGACTGAATCTCGACTCAGGCCAAAACTAAGACTTGCTCTCCCCGGTCTCCAAATACGTAACTCGCTTCCGACACAATCTCCGGGAAGTACTAGAGGGTAAGTTCAGGCGGTTGAGATCGTCGTACGTATAGTTTTGCTCGATCGGGTCCGAGTGGCCTTCGAAATCGATGGTCGGCTGGCGGAGCGAGCCGTTGTTCTGGGTTGAGGAGCCGTAGTCGTAACCGAGATCGAGATGGTCTTTGTCAGAATCAGTTATACCGAGCCCGATGCCCGTGATTTGAAGCCGGCTGTTGTACGAGGCGGTCTCCCGGCGGCCGTTCCCGAGCTTCATCTTCGAGACCAATCCGGCCGCGCAGTACTGGAAACCGGAGGCGTAGGTATAGAAGCCGTTGTTCGGTTTTTTGTCTATTGACCTGCGAGAACTCCCGGTTCTCGTCAACCGTGTGCTGCACCTTCCGGCCCGAAGGGTATGTCTACTTGATCAGCGCGCCCGAGAGTTTGTCTAGTTTCGCGTGCAAACAAAACCTGTAGAGCCAGAATGTGACGGAAGGTCTTCCCGAACGACGAAGCCGCCCTGAAGGTCGTATTTCTGGCTGTCGAGGCGGCGTCAAGAAAATGGACGATGCCGATGCAGCAGTGGAAACAGGTTCGCAGCCGGCTCGGCGGTTTCCCGGCAGCTCCTTATTCGACGCAACCGGAATGAGTCTGACACAAAGACAGATGCGCCCATGGTCAGTGTTAAAAACACCTCCCGGGAATCAGTTTGCCTTGTAACCAGCCGTTACCTCGTTCTTATGCGCCGCGAAAGCGGCCAGGACTTCTGCCTTTTCACGCGCGGGCACTTTGGCGAAGTCGAGGGTGCGCCCCAACTCGGCCGCCACCTCGTCGAATTCCGCCGGTGAGATCCTGAGGTCATGATGCGCGTTCTCAAGACCCAACGGAGTACTTCCCGGTTTTGTCGGCGAGAATTTGAATGGGCCACCCGTCACCTCGCAGACCCACAAGGTTCGCATGAACTTGAGGCCCGGCAACCTGTCCAGATTATTCCTATGCCAGTCTCTCAGAGCCGCGTTCTTCGAATTCTTTCCCACGATCGGGTTCTTCACGAGCGCGTCGCTAAAGTGGTCAACTACCTGGGCGATGGCGAACACGCCACCAAGCCGTTCGTACAGACTCTTCTCGGTCTGGGCAGCGGCTTGTATGGAAGCCGCTACGAGAAGGGCTGTTAGAGTCATTACTATCGCGAGGGATCTAGTGATCGAAGTCTGTGTTGTCATGATTTTATTTCCTCCAGCCTTGCTTTTGTTTATCCGCCCGCCACTAACGAAAGCCTCGAACTGCAGGGGCGGCTCTCATCTGCACGACACAGTTAATTTTGCCCGACAAGACAATCTGTCGAGAAGTTGCAGAACGTCCTTGCCGACAATCTGCCTTAACCTCGGCGGCCCCTATACCAAAAGCCGCCTCCGCCGAACACTAGAAGTAATACGACTATAATGATGATGAGTGTGGTTGTGTCCATAAGCTTCTTCTCCCCAACTTTCCTTTCGTTGTCGTTCGAGCTGCGCGTTGACCCGGCGACGAGTCTTAAATTTCCGCTTCACTCTATTTCGAATATACAAAAGAAGGATGTTACAGGATTTCTCCCACCATCCCTCGCGGCAAAAGAAATTTTCCAAATTTAGCGACGTGGTCGCAACCCACGTGTTCTACGCCCTGATAACCGGAACATCACTTCTAAATCCGTTAGGAACTGACGCAATCGATTTCACAGAATCAATGGATCAGTTTAGAAATTACGCCCGCCGGTGGGCTGCGTCTGTGCGTTGCCGCACTTATGGAACATCTTTTTTCGGGGGAACCGAGAGCAAGCGACGCAGGTCCGCGATCTGGAGTTCACCTGTTTTAGTTCGGGCCGACGAGAATGTATTGAACCTGGGTTCGCGGACGATGAACGAGATTCCGATGCAGTCGGTTAATTCGGAGCTCCATATATGTGTGAAGACGCACGGACGGATTTTTCGCGACATGTCAGCCTATGGACTTGTCACACTAGCAATACGGGTACAATAGCGGGCGGTTCGCTTAAAATCCCGGGCACGATCCTTAATCAGATCCTGAATTCGAGGCCTGTTAACCAATTGCCCTCACCCGACGGCTCCAGGCCCGCTCCCGAGCTTTTTGCGACCTGATCGGTCCGATAGGGGAATATTATGGCAGCCGAAACTACGCATGCGATCGATAACAATGGAAGTGTCCGCGAATTGATCGATGACTGGGCCGTTGCGGTCCGCTCAAAGGATGTCGAACGGGTGATGGCACACTACACCTCGGACGTTGTCGCGTTCGACGTCGTTAATCCACTCGAGTATAAAGGCACGGATCTGGTCCGAGAGCGGTTAACCGGCTGGCTCTCCTCGTTCCAAGGGCCGATGGGCTTTGAGATCAACAACCTCGAAGTGGAGGCGGGCGACTATCTTGCCTTTTGCTACAGCCTCAATCGGGTGATCGGCACAAAGCGCGACGGCGTAAAGATCAATATGTGCTGGCGGGCGACTCTTTGCTGTCGAAAGATCGATGGCCGGTGGAAGATCAAGCATTCGCATGCTTCGGTTCCCTTCGATCTGGAAACTGGCCTTGCGTCGTTAGATCTGGAGCCATAGAACGCGGCCGGATGCAGACGGCATCTGACACACGATGTCCCATTTGCCACTATTTTTCGCTATGAAAGTACAGCACTAGCAGTAGCGGATCCCGCATGGCTTCACCTGGAACTGACCTATGCCGCCATCTGCGCGGGCTGGTCTTGCGAACGGCATTTCCCTGCTTCGCGGCCGTTGCGGCCTTCGCGTTGAACAGCGCCGGTTTGATAAGAATCCCAAAAAATCTCTGCGCTCTCTGCGTGCTCTGCGGTTCGGTGATGCCCGTCGCTGGCGCTCCGGGTTCCGATTGGCGCCTGAGGCGCTGGTCATTGGCCATTGATCGATGGACATTACTCGTTGCCCGGTGTCTTTTGCTATACTGACCCCGCAATGCCTTTAGTTAAATGCCCCAGATGCGGAGAACGCACGGAGTACAGGGGTAATGAACACCGTCCGTTCTGCAGCGAACGGTGCAAACTTCTTGACTTCGGTGCCTGGGCGGACGCCGAGTATTCCCTGCCCGCGGAACCGTCTTCCCTCTCTGAAGAAGATCTTGAGGCGGTCGAGAAGGCGCGTCTGCTCCGCAGCCCGAACTGAATATGGAAATCGCAGCAGTGATCTTTGTGTTGGTGATGCTCGGGATCGCATTTTTCTCATTCCGGGTCCTCAAGCGCACGGTAAAGCTCGCTTTCAGGCTCCTTCTGGTCTTCGTCCTCTTGATGGCTGCCGCGACCGGGGCGGCCGCCCTTTTGTATTTCGGCGGGTTCCTGCCGGGACAATGAGGCCCTCTGCCGCCGAGCCCTGATCCCACGGAATGCTGAGTAAAGCCCGAACGTTCCTGAGGCGCTACCGAGGCCTGTCCCGGAACGTGCTGGCGCTCAGCGCGGTAAGCCTCCTCAACGACACCTCCAGCGAGATCATCTATCCGCTGCTCCCCGCCTTTCTCGCTATCACTCTCGGAGCGACGCCGTTCGCGATCGGACTTATCGAGGGATTTGCCGAATCGGTCTCGAGCCTCCTTAAGCTATTTTCCGGATACCTGAGCGACAGGCTCAACAGGCGAAAGCTGCCCGTCTTCGCCGGTTACGCGCTTGCAAGCGTCGTACGCCCGCTTCTTGCGTTCGTAACAAGCTGGCCGCAGGTGCTCGCCGTCCGCGTCGCAGACAGGGTCGGGAAAGGGATCCGTGTCGCTCCCAGGGACGCCTTGCTCGCCGGAAGCACCTCGCCGGCAAAACGGGGGCTCGCCTTCGGGTTTAACCGAGCCGCTGACCATCTGGGAGCAGTTCTGGGGCCTCTTGCCGCTTTCGCTCTCCTCTACTTTCTCGCCAACGATCCTGCGAACCCGACGGCGGACGACTATCGCGAGCTTTTCCTTTTCGCAGCGATCCCCGTGGCGGTAGGGCTGTTCATAATTATCTTCTTTGTTCACGACAAAGAGACGTCGCTCGCCGAAGGCGCGGTCGCGCGTGAGCCTCTTCATCTATCACTGAGGGGTTTCGACTCGAACTTCCTCCGCTTCCTGATAATCATCGCGCTTTTCACGCTTTCGAACTCGACCGACGCGTTTCTGCTGCTGAGGGCGCAGCAGGCGGGTATCTCGCTCCAGCTGCTTCCGCTTTTGTGGATGGCGCTTCATCTGTCGAAGGCGCTGAGTTCGCTCGTGTTCGGCGACCTGTCCGACCGAGTCGGAAGGCGTAAGCTGATCTTCGCCGGCTGGATGGTGTACGCGCTCGTTTACTGCGGATTCGCGTTCGTCACGGCACCCTGGCAGGCACTCGCGCTGTTCGTCTTGTATGGTGTGTATTTCGGGCTTACGGAAGGCGTAGAGAAAGCGCTGGTCGCGGATCTTGTGCCGGAAAAGAAGCGCGGCACGGCTTACGGTCTTTACAATCTAGCGTTCGGAATAACCGTGTTTCCCGCCTCGCTTCTGTTCGGCTACTTGTGGACCTCGTACAATTCGGCCACGGCGTTCCTCGTGAGCGCATCGATCTCAGTCGCGGCCGCGCTTCTTCTGCTGACCGTGAAGAATCCCCATTTCGGAAAATGACAATCGTCCCGCTTTGGCTTAACCTCGGTAACTAGCCGGCATCTGCCGGATGAGAAATCTGAAATGAATGACGAAACGGACCTGCCGCCTGTGAATCTGCAGGAACTGGACATACGGTCGACGCCCAGGGAAAAGTTGGACCTGTATCCGCTCGACACTTTCGAGTACGAATACAAGGGATCAAAGGTGTGGATCGATTTCGAGATCCCCGAGTTTACGGCCATATGCCCTTTCTCGGATTTCCCCGACTTCGCAACGATCAGGCTCAGCTACGTGCCGAACGAGCGGTGCGTGGAACTAAAGAGCCTGAAGCTGTACATAAATTCTTTTCGGGACGTAAAGATCTTCCACGAGCACGTCGTAAACGTGATCAAAGAGGACTTCGTCGCGGCGTGCGATCCGCTCAAGCTGGAAATCACGGGAGATTTCAACGTCCGGGGGAACATCAAGACGATCGTGCGTACGAAGTACGAAAAGAAAAGGTCCTGACCGCATATCCGGCCAGGACCTTCAGAATTCTATTGAATGCGGCCTCAGTGGCCCTTTTTCTTTGACTTGCCGTTTCCTTTCGCTTCTTCCTCTTCCTCTTCTTTCTCCAGCACGGCGCTGTGATGTCCACAGGCGGCCTGGATCAGCTTTTCGACCCTTTTCTCGATCTTCTTCTCGCTGCCGTCCTCCGCGCTTCGGAGCTCGGACACGATCAGGAACTTCGACTTTTCGAGCAGGCTCTGCTCGCGGAACGAGAGCTTCTTCTCCGTGCTGAGGTAAGTAAGCTTCTTGAGCACGTCTGCCGCCTCAAATATGTCGCCCGACTGAAGTTTGTCGTTGAACTCCCTCGAGCGGACCTTCCAGTCGCTGGAAACTTTGTCAAAGTCTTCCCCGAGATAGTAGAGGAGGCTCTTGCACTGTTTGGAACCGATGATGGGACGGAGGCCGACTGCTTCGGCGTTGGCGGTGGGCACAAAGATCGTTGAGTTGTCGCTCAATACCCGCAGTGAGTAAAACTTCATCTGACTGCCCGCGATCGACTTCTTCTCGATTTCCTCGACCATGCAGACTCCCTGATTCGGATAGGAGACCTTCTGTCCAACGCTGAGTTCCATATTCTTTCCTCCACTCGAATTCGTTATGCGGCAAAAGTGAGGGTGTGCAGACCTAACACTGCGGATCCGCCTATTGGGCTAAGTGTTTGAATAAAGTAATTATAGCACAAAACGGCGGGCTTCCGAAGTAAATTTCCCGGAGGGGTCCAGAGTGGAGTGATCGGTGTTATTTCTCGACCTTCGGGAGCTCGATCCTGAAGGTCGAGCCCTCACCCAGGACTGACGAAACGGTGACCTCGCCTCCGTGCAGCCTTGCGAGGTGCTTCACGATGGCGAGCCCGAGGCCCGTCCCGCCGACCTCCCTGGTCCGCGCGCGGTCGATCCTGTAGAAACGCTCGAAGATCCTCTGAAGGTGCTCCCGAAGGACGCCCTCGCCGGTGTCGGTGACCTCTATAAACTGACTGGCCGGTGTGTCGACACACCGGACGGTCACGGTGCCTTCGGCAGTGTTGAACTTGATGGCATTGTCGATGAGGTTCGTGAGCATCTGCTCGAGCCGAACGATGTCCGCGTACACCCTGACGCCGGGCTCGATCTCGTTCTCGAGATAGATGCTCCGCTCCTCGGCCTTCGCCGAAAGGCTTGCGAACACCTCCCGGACAAGCCCGTTGAGGTCGAGGTTCTTGCGCTCGATCCGCACGTTTCCGGCCTCGATCGAAGAGAGCTCGGAAATGTCATCGATCAGGTGCCTCATCCGCTCGGCGTTCTTCCGGATGACCGAGAGGAATCGGCGTTTGTTGGCGTCGTCGTCGATCGCGCCGTCCTCGAGCGTTTCGACAAACGCCAGGATCGATGTTAGAGGCGTGCGCAGTTCGTGGGAGATGTTGGAAAGGAAGACCTGCCGGACGCGCTCAAGATGCTCGATCTGGGTGATGTCGTAGAACACGCCGATCGCCCTTCGGGCATCCTCCATTTCGAACGGAACAACCCTCACCTCGTACACCTTCCGGTCCTGGTCTATCAGCTCGATCCTGACCACCGACGACTTATAGTTCTTAAGAGCCCGGTCAAACGCTTCGTGAAGTCCAAAATCGCGGATCACCTCGGTGATCCGCTTGCCGATCAGAGTTTCCTCCCTCCGAGCGAAGGCGGCGCGGGCCGGTTCGTTCGCGGAATGAACGCGCAGATTGTCGGAGACGATAATGATGCTCTCCCGAAGGGAGTCAAGCACGCTCGAGGCGTCGGGCCGATCGGATTCCGGCTCGGCGTCGGTCTTTGTAAAGAGGGTCCCCAGCAAGGTCATAATGCGGATCAGGCGGCCAACTTCAGGATTTGAAGCCGACGAATCTGTAACCGACGCCGACGACCGTTTCGATGCAGTCGCCACATTCCCCCAGCTTTTGCCGGAGGCGTCTGATGTGAACGTCCAACGTCCTCGTGTCGCCGAAGTAGCTGTAACCCCAGACGTTGTCGAGCAGGTTCTGGCGTGTCGCCACGCGCCCCGTGTTCTTGGTCAGGTAGCTCAGCAGGGTGAACTCTTTGCGTGTTAGCTTGACCTCGCCGCCGTCGCAATAGACGCGCATATCGACGAAGTCGACGGAAAGGCGGCCGTCCTCGTACTTCTGGACCGCGTCCGCATCCACACGCCGCAAAACCGCCCGTACCCTGGCGATGACCTCCTTTACCGAGAAAGGCTTTGTGATGTAATCGTCGGCGCCGGTATCGAGCCCTTCGATCTTGTCGCCCTCGGCCGCCTTTGCCGTCAGCATTATCACCGGCAGCTTTTTCGTCTGCGGCTCGCGGCGAAGCCTTCGGCACAGCTCGACGCCCGACATCCCGGGAAGCATCAGGTCAAGAAGCAGAAGCGAGGGAGTACGGTTCTCGTCAAGAGCCATTCTCAGCCCTTTTTCACCGGATTCGGCGATCCTGACCTTGAAACCTTCCCGCTCAAAGTTGTAACGGAGACTTTCGGCGATGTCCGCCTCGTCCTCGACTATCAGAATGTAGTGCTTCATAAATCACCGCGAAGGTGCCGGGCACAGCCTGCCCCCTGGTTCGTATTGAACAAGCGACAAGCTTATTTCGTGTGACTTAACTGCACTTTACGAAAGTGTGAACAAAGTGTTAATTATGTAACAGCCCTTCCGGTCTCAACCGCCCATCTCTTCCTTCGGAATATACAGCTCGCGGAGCATTCCCTTGCCGCGTTCGGTCTCCGACCAAATCGAAATATCGAGATCGATCACCGCCAGCGCCGCCGTCGGAAACCGCGAATGCTCGCCCGTAAGCGCGGCGACAAGGTCCTCGAATCCCGGATTGTGGCCCACGATCATCGCCGTGTCGGCGGCGTCGTCGAATCCCGCGATAATGTATGCGAGCGTGTTGGCTCCCGCTCCGTAGATCCTTTCGTCGAACTCGACCGGTGCCTCGAAGCCTCCGGCCTCGGCCGCTTTCTGCGCGGTCGTCCGAGCCCGCTTGGCAGGCGACGAAACGATCAGGTCGGGCTCGAGCCCCTTGGAACTAATAAGCTCGCCCATAAACGGCGCTGCCTCTTCTCCGCGTTTGTTCAACGGCCGGTCGAAATCCGAGAGATCCGGAAAGTCCCAGCTCGATTTTGCGTGCCTAAGCACTAGAAGCGTCTTCATACGGTCCACTCTCCTAAGCGATCTCGGACAGCACGATCGGTTGCGGCGCGGAGATCTTCCTCAGCGCCGAAAGCACATTTTTCCTGAGCTTCTTTTCCTTTTTCGAAACCGCGACGATGTCCGCAAGCGAGATGATCCCCTGCAGGACACCGTCCTCATCAACTACCGGAAGCCGCCGCACACGGCGCTTCTCCATTTTCGAGAGCGCCTTCTCCAGCTTGTCCGCCGGCGAACAGACCGAGGGGTCTCCCGAAGCCGCGTCCGAAACCGGTATCGCGCTAGGAGGAAGATCCCGCCTGAGCGCCGCAAGAGCGATGTCGCGGTCGGTGATCGTTCCGACGACCTTGCCGCTGTCGACGACCGGAACCATTCCGCAGTCGAATCTGCGCATCGTCTCCGCCGCGAGGGCGAGCGGGTCTTCGGGCGAGCACGCGCCTGGCGAGCGGGTCATTATTTTTGAAACCTTCATTTGTATTGCTGCGCAAGCCGTTCTTGAAAGGGCCTGCACTTTTTACGATTCTAGCTTTAGGGTCTAGAATATCAAAAGATGAAGACCACACGGATCGCGGCCATCGACATCGGCTCAAATTCCCTGAAACTTGTTGTAGTCGAGGCGGCCTCAACGGATTCGTTCACGATGATCGCCGAAGACCGCGAACGGGTCAGGCTCGGTCACTGTACGCTTCAGAATCACATCCTTTCAGAAGAGGCCTTCGAACAGTCGAGAGAGGCCGTTTTGCGATTCAGATCGATCGCCGACAACCGCGAAGCGGATGCGCTTCTGGCAGTTGCGACTGCGTCGGTTCGAGAGGCGCGAAACGCTGCGAAATTCGTCGACGAGCTCGAGCGTCGCACGGGCGTGAGGGTCGAGGTCCTTTCTTCGATAGAGGAAGCGAGGCTCATCGGCCTGGCGGTCGCCGAATACTTCGGAGGTCTGTATTCGACGATCCTGAACATCGACATCGGCGGCGGCTCGACGGAGGTCTCGTTGATGGAGGACGGCGAACCGAAGAAACTGTTCTCGATGAAGCTGGGTTCCGTCGGCCTTACGGAGAAGTTCCTTCTAAACGACCCTCCGGCGCCAAAGGAAATGAAACGCCTGCGGAAGGAGATCCGTTTCGCGATGACCCAGCCGGAGCGAAAGATCAAAGGCGAAAAGTGGCAGATCGCGTCCGGCACCTCGGGCACTATCAAGGCCGTGTCGATGCTGATCGCCGGGTCGCTCAGCCCGGAAGATATCTACACACCGCCGATCGAACTTGCAGAACTTGCGGAGCTGAATTCGAAGCTGAAAGAGATGACGCTGGAAGAGCGTGCCGCGCTGGGAGCGATCAACGAGCGAAGGGCGGAAGTCGTCGTCGCCGGCGCGCAGATTCTTGAAGGCGTGATGCGAAGCCTGAAGATCGAAACCGTCGTGCCTTGTCCGTATGCGCTCAGGGAAGGGGTGATCATCGACCACATACGCGAGATGGCTCTGGCCGAACTGCCGCCGGTTTCCGACGTGGAAGACCTGAAACTGCGCGACGTGTTCGCCGTCGGCAGGCGATTCGGATACGAAGAGAACCACGCGCTTCAGGTCGCCTCGATCGCGGAGACGATCTTCGACGGGCTTGCGCCGCACTTCGATCTGGTCCGGCACGACCGGACGCTTCTGTCCGCGGCGGCGGTTCTGCACGACGTCGGATACCACATTTCACACGAGTCGCATCACAAGCATTCGCTCTATCTGATCAAGAACTCGGAAATGACCGGCTTCTCGGAATCGGAGAAAGCGGTGATCGCCAACATCGCACGGTATCACAGGAAATCTCTACCAAGCAGGTCGCATCCCGACTACGCCGTTTTGGACAAGCGGGACAAGAGGACCGTCAGAAAGCTCAGCTCGATCCTGAGGCTCGCCGACGGGCTTGACCGGAGCTACAGGCGGCGGGTGAAGGAGATACGTGTGGATAAAGAAGGGGACACGGTCACGCTGACATTGGTCAGCGACAAGGATATCTCGAACGAGGTCTATGCGACAAAGATGAAGCGGCAGGCGTTCGAAAGGACCTTCAAGTGCCGACTGCACGTGGTCCAGACGCATCCCGCCAGGAAGATGACCGTGTAGTGCGGGAAATTACTCGGCACCGCTCCGAATCACGGCTACGAACGGATGCGCCTTCGCCAGTTCCTTTTCCGGCAGAGAATCCACAGCCGCCCTTACCGGCCTCGATCCGACGTTCGGCTTGAAACTGCCGTCGAGATCGTACAGCCTTCGGTACTGCGCGGAATTCCTTATGACGCCTTTCACGTATCCGCGGGTCTCGTTGAACGGGATCTTCTCCACGAACTCGTCGATCTCTACCGGGAGCGACTTCTGCCAGCTCACCATTCTGCCGGGACCCGCATTGTAGGCCACGGACATATACTCTATACGGCCATATTTCGAAAGCTGCTCCCGCATGTATGCCGTACCGAGCTCGATGTTCAGCGACGGCTGGTAAAGGACCTCGGCGGTTATCGAGGTCGTGTTCGCTCCGTACTTGCGGGCCATCGTCCTTGCAGTCGGGATAAGCAGCTGCATAAGCCCGTACGCGTTGGCCGACGAACGTGCGCGCGGACTGAAGATCGTCTCCTGCCGTATGAGCCCCGCGACGTTGTACGGATCCAGGCTCCGGCGGTTCGACCAGTACTTGATCTCGTTCCAGTTCGTGAGCGGATAGAAGATGTCCCATTCGTCGCGGGTCATTTCCTCCGGAAACATCTGGGCATAATCCGGATAGCTCTTTGCCAGCGTCAAAAGGGCGTTCACGTTGTCGCCCTTAAGTCGGTAGTGCTGCGCGAGGGCCAGATTGACGCTCGGGCTGTTCACGGCAGTCTCGCCCGCGGCTTTGAGCTCATCGATCGACCAGTTGAACAACCCGATCTCGCTCAGATCGGCGCCTCTGTTCAGCCTCGCGAGTTCGCGCTCGCCGGCGGATTCTGCGGCGACCGTAACGACCTTAAGGTTCCTGACTGCGTCCCCGACCAGAGTGCCTTCTCGAAAGTCTTTTGTCCCCTGGCATTTGCCGTCTCTGCGGAGCTGCGTCAGACGGTCGAGCGCCAGATATCCGTACCAGTTGGCTCCGTATCGGAATGCCGTGCCGTCGTATAGGGTGCACGCCTCATCGATCTTGCCGGCGCGTTCCGAATCGCGCGCGGCCCAGTAGCCGGTCTGACCCCGGAACGTATTGTCCTTGTCGACGTATCTCGCAAGATGCTCGGTCAGCATACGTGACGAGATCTCGAAGTTGCCGGATTCGTGCTGAAGCCAGGCGAGTTCGAACTGCGCCTTCGCCACATCGAGGGCGTTGGGATATGCCACCACCGCTGCGGTTAGAAGTTCCGATTCATCGGCCCTTCGGCGCTGGTCGCGCGCTGCCATCCCCGCGTCGATCTTCGCCTTCGGAGTCCATTCGCTTAGCGGAAAGTCCCTGCGCATCTTTGCGATCATCGCTTTCGCTTCCGGCCACTGCCGCCCGGAGGCATAGCCGACGGCAACCTGATAATGAGCTTCGGGCGCAGCGTCGGAACCCGCAGCGAGCTCACCGAGAAGCGTCGCCGCTTCTGAAGCCTTCTTCGCTTTCGCGAGTGCGGTGATCCGCTTTAATCTGATCCGGTCGTCGACCGCTGCGGGAAACGCCGACGCGAGCTTGCTGAAGGCTTCCGCCGAACCGCCGTAGTCCCGGGCTGAAAGAAGATCGTTCGCCCGTGCAAGAAGGTCTTCAGCCGTTCTCGGTTCGGGATCCTCGCCGAGCTGTTTTAGACGGCCAAGCGCTTCCTTGCTCGCGTCCGTCCCCGCCGCGTAGAAGTATGCTCGCCGAAGATAGCTGATCGCCTCCGCGCCTCGTCCCGCCTTCTCAAGAGCGTTCGCGGTGAGGATCACGGCTTCGCCGTCGTTTTCGCGCACAAGTTCCGACAAGAGGCCCGGAACCTTCTCTGCGCCGCCGTTTGCAAGAAGGCTCTTCGCCCAGAGGAGCTTCGCGTCACGGACCCTGATGGAATCGGGGTGTTTCGTAATCAGATCTGAAAACGCCGCTTGCGCCTCTGCCTGGCGCCCGGCGGCCAAGAGCGATCTGCCGCGAAGCCAGAGCGCGTAATCGCCAAGCGACGTCAGCTCAACGAACACGGCGGATTCAAGCAGTGCCGCCGCGCCGGCGTGATCGCCCTTGTCGATCTTGATGTAGGCCCGGAGCAGTCTCGCCAGCGCACCTGTACGGGTCCCCGCATTCCGCCCCTCGATATCCGCTACGACCGATTCGGCCGGGAGCGTGCCCGACGCAAGAAGCGCCCGCACCGTTGTCAGCTCCGCCGAAGGATTCGGCTGTGCTGTACAGGCGACAGTGAACAGCGCGATCAAAAGGACCGGCAGGATCAGCGAACTAATGAGGTTTTGGGTATTAAAGCTTTTGCCAGATCTTTGCGTCATCGGGATCGCTCCTTTTCGGAAAAACTGATTCAGGCGGAATCGTCTGCGGAAACTCTCGGTGGTCAAATAAAAAAGGCCGCTCGACATTATATCAAACGGCCTTCACTCAATCAGGAAACTGTATTCAGACTCTCGAACCCGGGTAACTGCCGCCCAGCTTCGATTCATCGCCTTGCGCAAGGTTGTTCACAAGTTCGTAGTTGAAGTAATCAAACCGTTCCGCGACCGGCCCGTGCACGCGCTTCTCGTACATTTCGCGGGAGCGGTCGATGGCTTCCTTTAGCCGGTCGTAGAGGTCGCTCGCCTCGCAGCCGTCCTTGACCTTCTGTTCGTTGTAGAGCTTGATCTCTGAAACCAGCAGCCGGGCAAACCTTCGCGCGGCGTTGTGGTACTGGCGCTCTTCTTCCGGCACTTCGATCGGGAGATCGATATTGCGATCGCCGAACCGAGGTCGGACACCGGTACCCGATTCCGCAACGGCGGCGGGTTCGGCTGCAACTGCCGGTTCGGGCGAAACGGCAGGCTGTACCTTTTCCTCTGAAGATTCCTCGAAAGCTGCCTCCGCCTTTTCGGCCTCTTCTTGAAGGCTCGAATACTCGAACTCGTCCGATTCTTCGGGCTCTTCGAAAGTATCCTTGGCGGGTTCAGGCTCCGCTTCGACCATTTCGAACGCTGCTTCAGGTTCGGCCTCTGTCTCTACCGCTGACTCAAAAGCGTCTTCTGCAATGGCCTCGGCCGGCTCGGGTTCGACTGTCTCTACGGATTCCGAGACGTCGTAAAGCTCTTCTACCTCGGCATCGAACCTCTGTTCAGAACTTAGTTCGTCGTCAGAGGGTTCGAACGTATCCGCAAATTCCTCGCCGACGGCGGACATTTCTTCCGAAGCTTCGATCGGCTCGGCGTGTTCCGAACCAAGGTCGTCCTCGTACTCGTATTCCTCTTCTTCTGCGACCGGATCTTCTTCTACGGCGACAGGTTCGGGCTGAGCGAAGCTGAATCCCGTGCTGGAACTCTCGTCCCGGACCTCGTCATCAATAGCTTCTTGCTCCTCGTCTTCCGTCACCTCCTCTCCAACGTATGATTCTTCGACGGATTCGACGGGAACTGTCGCCGCGTCTACTTCCTCAGCATCAACCTCTTCGACTTCCGCGCTTTCCACCTCGGTATACGACGGTGCCGCAAAATCCGAGGTCCGATACGAAGGCTCTTCGCTTTCAGCGGACCCCGCGTGCGTTTCGTGCGCTTCCGCCACGTGAGGTCCGGCACCGGACGCGAGCAGTTCGACGGTCAGTCCGGACACGCATACAAGCGATTCGAGCGCTTCCGCATTGATCTGGCTTCCGTTCTCGCCTGCGTCGGCGTAGAGCACCGCCACTCCGCGTCCGCGCGCCACGAGCGGAATTGCGACCATCCTCGAAGAATGCCCAAAACCGAGCTTCTCCAGGTAGATCTCTCCGTCCTCGTAGCCTTCCCCGAATCCGCTGACGGTCGCCAGGGTCTCAACTGCCTCGCCGAGCGCCGTCTTTGTGACAAGCGGGAAAAAAAGTTCGCGGACGACATCCGGCCCGTCGTGGTCTTCCCTGCCGAAAACCCTCCAACCGACAAGGTGCTCGCTCTTGACGATGAAGAACGCGCCCCTGGGTGTGTGTTCCGCGGCATGGTGTACAAGCGCCTTGAGAATCTCCGCCTGGGAATCTTTCGAGGATATGTCCGCGATCGCATCGCGCAGGTTCTGGAAGCCGACCTGGAATTCTTCCGCGGCCGAAGCGCTTCCGTGAAGCTCTTCCGCTTCGGCGATGGCCATCGCCGTGATCCTTGCGCCTTCGTCTTTTGCGAGCCGCAGGTGTTCAGTGACCGATTCCGTAAAACTCTCTTCGAAGGTGCGTTCTGCGGAGGCCTTCTGCGAGAACTCCTCAAGCGCTGTATCCACGCGTGCGCGGTGTTCCTTGAACTCGGAATCGAGCTTTTGCTGGAAGCCGGATATTTCCTGTTTGATCTCGCTGAATACGTCTTTCAGATAGTTTTCGAATTCGGCGCGCAAACTTCGCTCCAGTTCTTCACTGTTCACGTTGATGATCCTCCGTAGGGTAAGACAAATACACTATAACCGGGAATGGCTTTGGATGGCAGGTGTGAGCGGTATCGAGCTTTGACAAGACGGCGCTTCGGGGCAAAGCGCCACCTTCGGAATTATGACGAAAACGGCGGAACTATGTCAAGACGCGTTTTTAAAGATGTTTAATCTCGCGCCGTCCGTAATTAGAACAATGGAAAAGATTTAGGAGCGGGAAAGGGAAAAACGTCCTAGACGGCGACGACTTCGATTTGCTCGTCGATCTCGTCGCGGATCATGTTCTCGATCGCCATCAGCGTTCCGCTCAGCGAGCTGGGACAGCTTCCGCAGGCGCCCTGGTAGCGGATCTTCAGGACGTTCTCTTCAAGCTCGAGTATCTCCAGCCACCCGCCGTCGCTTGCCAGGTAGGGTCGGATCCTCTCGTCGAGAAGCTCATTGATCTCCGCGATCACCGGATCGTCGCTCGCCGCAGCCGCGATCGCTCCTCCGACAGCGCCCGCCGCGCTTCCGTTCGCGGACGCGACCGACTCCGCCGATCGGATCGGGACCGCGAGGGCGGGCAGCACCTCGTCCCAATCGGCTTCGTCGGTTTTCTCCACCGTGATCATCTTATCCATGTAAAACACGGACACGACGTCGCCGATCAGAAAGATGGACTTTGCTAGCTCGTCGCCGTCGGCGTCCTCTACGGACTTGAACGAATGCGAGGTCCCGTGGCTGACCGGTTCGCGAAGAATGAACTTCACGGCGTTGGGATTTGGAGTTTCCTGAATGTCTGCGATCTTCGGCATCTGATAAATACTGCTTTCTTCCCTTGGTCGAAACTAATAGTTTATAAATCTTTACATTTTTGTCAACATTATAGCGGATGAGTGCCTGCGATGCATCCGATGGCGACTCATGGAACAAGTTCGAGCGGCCAGAAGTATGGGATCATTATGGTCGCAGTTATCCAGAACAGAATGTTGAGAGGAGTTCCGACCTTCAGGAAGTCCGCGAATCGGTACTGCCCCGGCCCGTAGATCAGCGTGTTCGTCTGGTAACCGACCGGCGTCATAAAGCTCGCCGACGCCGCAAACATGACCGCCACGAGAAAGGGCCGGGGGTTCAATTCGAGCGTGTTCGCTGTAGCGATCGCGACGGGCGTCAAGAGCGCCGCGGTAGCGGTGTTCGACATCATCTCCGTAAGGATGAAGGTCATAAGATAGAAGGCCGAGATCATCGCGACCGGCCCCCACACGCCGACCGTGGCGATTATCTGCTCAGACACGAGATCGCCCGCCTTCGAGTTCACCATCGCCGCCTCGAGCGCAAGAACTCCCGCAAGAAGGAAGATTATCCGCCACTCGATCGCCTTGTACGCTTCCTCCATCTTGATGCAACCCGCGAGCACGAGCAGTACTGAACCGATCACCGCGGCGGCCACGATGTCCATTATTCCGGCACTGGCTGTGATGATGACACCGGCGATGATCAGCAGAGCGGGAATGATCTTTCGGTTCCTGAACCTCTCCTGATGTACCTCCGAGATGATAACGAAGGCGGGGCTCTGCCTCAGCTGGTTGTACCGGCGCTTGCGAACCTCCAGAAGCAAGGCGTCGCCTGCGTCAAGTTTCGTCTCGGACAGCTTCTCGCGCATAAGCACGCCGCGGTGCCTAAGGGCAAGGACCGTGGCGCCGAATTCCCCGCGGAAGTTAAGGTCCTTCAGCGTCTTGCCTATGAAGTCCGAATGCGGAGCGATGACCCCCTCTACCAGTTTCGCGTCAATGCTCTGAATGTCTTCGTCCCTCCACTGGAACTCGGGCTTGAACACGACCCCTTGTCGCAGCTGGATCTTCTTGAACTTCTCCAGGTCGCACCGGACCCTCAGAACGTCGCCCGCCTTCAGGACTACGTTCGCATCAGGCAGCGGTATTGTCTCGTCCGCGCGCTGGATCTCGATGATGCTGATGTCGATGTCCTTTACAAGCGGCGCGTCCTTGATCTGCTTGCCGACGGACGAGGAATCCTCGAGCAGGACGACCTCGGTGATGTATTCGTGAAGATGGAAGCTCTCGATCAGGTCGCCCTCGGCGCGGCGCTCCGGGATCAGCCGAATGCCGATCACGAGCATATAGGTCGTCCCGATGAAGAACATCGTTAACCCCAGAGGCGCTATCTCGAACATCGAGAACGCCGGCTGTCCCTGCCCTTCCGCGATCGAATTTACGAGGATGTTAGTCGAGGTCCCGATCAGCGTGCAGACGCCGCCGAACATAGAAGCGAACGACATAGGCATCAGGAGCTTTGACGTGCTCGCTTTTATTTCCTTGGCGACGCCAAGCAGGATCGGGATGAAGATCGCGACGACCGGAGTGTTGTTGATAAAAGCGGAAAAGAACGCGACCGCGAACATCACCGAGATCAGGCCGAGCCAGAAATTCCTTTTGAACAGCCGGGAGGTTATCGTGCCCAGGTAGTTGACCGCGCCAGTCTTGAACAGACCCGCGCTGAGGATGAACATCGCGGCGACCGTCACGGTCGCCTTGTTGCTGAATCCCGAGATCCCTTCTTCCGGAGAAACGATCCCCGAAGCGATCAAAGTGACCATCACCACGATCGCCACGACGTCGACCGAAAGCTTCTCGGTCGCAAACAGGATCACGGCGCATACTGCGACCGCCAGGACGAATATGATCTCGGGTGTCATGTGCCGGCTGCTTGTGTCAGATACACGCTGAGGCTCTACGGCCTGTTCAGCGTGCCAAGGGTCGTACGGAAATTAACGATTGATTATAAAAGTATGGCTTGAGAAGGAAACGGCGATCGTGCCTTTGAGGTTTGGTCGATCCGGCTTATTGAAGGATACGACCGCATCCGGTCAAAGCCGGACGCTCCGATACTACGCCTGAGAGATCACCGGAGATCGAACTCCCGTTGAGAGTTCGGAGCGGGCTCTCATCACACGATTCTTCACACAGCTGCCCGCCCCCACCGATATCTCCCCGCCGGCTATTCGGTTACGTGAATATCATCAGTCTTGTTGATCCTGCCAGCGAGGAACAACCCGCCGAACACGATCGTCAGGATCGTGAAGACGATCCCGATCACAAGAAGCAGGTCATTTTGGTCGGATCCACGCATCCAGTAAAAGCTGAATGCCGCGATGATAAGGCTGATCAATGCTCCAAGTGCATATAGCATCTACTGTCATTCCTCCTAAATTCTTGAAAGGCCTGGCTTTTCCGAACCGGGGTTCCGGTCGCCCGTATCGGGTCGGATGTCAGTCCGGACCGATACAGATTGGGTCCGAAACCTTACTTTTCTTATTTTGAATTTCGCCTAATGTTACTCCGATTACCGGCGAAAAGGCAAGATTTATTTCCCTGCGGGACGGCGTCCGGGGGGCATCGGAAGGGCCGGAAGGACTATAGCGTAAGGGATGCCGATTCAGGTTTTAGCCGCCTTCGAGCAGGCCGTCGATGGCCTTTATTACGGCTTCGACGGGCACCTCGAGGATGCATCTCGGCTGTCCGAAGACGCGGCATTCGTACCCCGGACAAGGCTGGCAGTCGAACTCCTTAAAGACCATCTTCGAAGGCCCCTCTGTCCAGGGCGCCCAGTGAACACGGTTCGAAGAACCGAAGATGACGACCGGAGGCGTTCCGACCGCGGCGGCAATGTGAGCGATCCCGGAATCGTTCCCGACGAAGATAGAGGCGCGTCTCGCAAGCGCGGTGATCTCGGGCAGCGACAGGTCGGAGAAGGTTCCGACGGGAATTGCGGAAGAGTTCGAGAGGGCGTCAAGGACCGGCCGTTCGGAAGGAGTTCCGACGGCGACCGGGAAGAGACCGTGTCCGGCAAGGTGTTCCGCAATACGAGCGAACCGCTCGGTGTCCCACTGTTTCGTGAACATTGCCGCGGCGGGATGCAGAAGCGCGACCGGCGATCCGACGGGTCCCGGATCCATCGACCGAAGGCGCTCGCTGATCCTCGAATCCGCCTCGGGATCTTCAGGAAGCTCCGATGCGGGCCTGTGGCGGACGGGCACGCCGATGAAGCCCGCCTGGGCGAGCTGTTGCTCCGCCGAGTGCGTTCCCGGCGTGCCCCAGAATTCGGCCGGGGAATCGAGCCTCAAATTGTATAGAAAGGAATATTGGTACGCGGCGCTTCCGACCCTGCATCTCGCGCCCGTCGCACGTGTCAGGAAGGTCGAGGTCGTGCCGCCGTGAAGATTGATGACAAGATCGTACCCGGTCTTTCGAAGACGGGACGCGGCCGAGATCCTCCCGGTCCGTTCGCGTGAAACGGGGATCACCGAATCGACCGCGGTGTGTCCTTCGAGCAAAGGCGCTACCCAGTCCTCCAGAAGAATGTCGATCTGCGCGTCCGGGAGGAATTCCCGCAATGCCCTCAGCGTGGGAGTCGCAAGCACCGTATCACCGATCGAGCGGAGCCGGATCACTAGGACCTTATTCACGCTCGGCCAGTCGACCGACTGTGCGGCGTGCTCCTTCGTATTCTCGCTGGACGTTCGCCCGGGCATCTGAGGCGGTTCAGGATTCGGGATCGTCGGGCTCCTTCACGGCCTCTTCGATGATCATCACCGGAATGTCATCCCTGACCGGATAGACGAGCGCGCATTCGGGGTTGAGGCACCTGAGTCCCGAACCGTCGTCCTTTAGCTTCAGTTCGGACTTGCATTTCGGGCACCTTAGGATCCTTAACAGTTCAGGGCTGATTGCCATCGCGTGTGATCGACCTCCCTGGTCTCCCTCGTTGAAATGAGAAAGGGCAGAAGCCGGAAACTCCTGCCCTCAAAAGCCGGCCGGTCCGCGGCTAATCTCCTTCGGGAGCCGCTTCTTCGACCTTCGTGCCGCATTCGGCGCAGAACTTGGTTCCCGGAGCCATTTCCGCCTGGCAGTTGGAACATTTCTCCTTTTCCTGGGTTGAACCGCACTCGGAACAGAACTTCGCGCCTTCCCTGAGCTCCGCCCCGCACTTCACGCACGGCACCTTGGCAACGTCCATTTTGCCGCCGCATTCCGCGCAGAACTTGGCATCGGGGACATTGGGCTTTCCACAGTCAGGGCAGGCGACAGTCGCCGCCGAAGCCTCTTGTCCTCCGCCCTGCTGCTGTCCGCCGAACGCGTTCGCCATCTGGTTTCCGACCGCGAAACCTGCGCCGAGCCCCGCTCCGAGGCCCGCGCCTCCGCCTTCGTTCTGCGCGGCGTCGCGCATCGCGTCCGCCGCCTGGAACTGCGCGTACCGCTGCGCGTCTCCGAGAGCTCCCATCGAGGAGCGCTTGTCCATCGCTTCTTCAACCTCTTTCGGAAGGCTCACGTTCTCGACGTAGAACTTGGTCACCTCAAGCCCGTAATCCTTGAAATCGACGTTGATCTTGTCGAGGATCGCGTCGCCGATCTCCTTGTACTGCGCGGCTAGGTCGAGCGCGGGGATCTTCATTTCGCCGAGCGCGTCCGAGAACTCGGTCACGATCGCGCGCTTGAGCTGCACATCGATGTCTTCCGTATCAAAGTGCGCGTTCGTTCCCGCCACTTCCTTGATGAAGGTGGACGGATCGGCGACCCGCATCGAATAAGCGCCAAATGCGCGAAGCCGGACGATGCCGAAATCATTGTCGCGGAGCATTACCGGGTTCGACGTGCCCCACTTCATATCCGTGAACTGCTTGGTGTTGACGAAATAGACCTCGGATTTGAATGGCGAATTAAAACCGTATTTCCACGCGCCGAGTTTCGTGAGGATTGGCGTGTTCCCGCCGTCGATCGTGTACTTGCCCGGTCCGAAGACGTCCGCCGCCTGGCCCTCGAACACGAACACCGCTGCCTGCGATTCGCGGACGATCAATTGAGCCCCGTTCTTGATCTCCTGTCCGTGTACAGGAAACCTGTAGAGGATCGTGTCCTTCGATTCATCTAGCCACTCGATTACCTCGATGAACTGATTCAGGGCTTCTTCTTTAACCTTGTCCCAAATTCCCATTATGAAATCTCCTTAAGATATGCGGTCTTCCGAGGTTCGCCCGGGAGGCACGATCCTCTCATCGGAAGATACGTCGCAACACCACGTCAGCGTTCCATTATCGCCTCAAATTATACGGGAAGCGTGTTCTATTTATCAATTTTCGGGCTTTCGCATAATAAACCACCCTGCGGCAAGAGCCGCAAGCGCGCCTGAAAGGTCGATCAGAACGTCGATCGGAGAGCCGGTCCTTGAAGGCTCGAACGACTGATACGTCTCATCCACGACCGCGACGAGCGCAACCGCCAGAAGCGCCGCGAGGAACGGATGCGAGGCGAGCAGAAGCCTCGAGGAACCCCGGAACGCTCGAACTGCGAGCGCGGCGAGGATCGCGTACTCGATGAAGTGCGCTGATTTCCGGATCATCACGTGATAGAAAAGAAGTGTGCTCTCCGGCGCGCCTGGGAAGAGGAACTCGAGAAAGGGACGAATGAACATTGAGGTGCGGTTCATCGACGCACCTCCGGTCGAGAACGCCAGCACCACCCCCGTCCACAAAATAAAAGGCGTGTAACGAACCAGTCGTCCACGCCAGACCTTGTTCATGACTTCTCGCAGCAAGCGCTACATAGGCATCGCATCCATTCCGCCGCCGCTTTCCATAAACTTCAAGATCACAGGAACCATTCCGACCGCATAGAAGAAGATCCCGATTAGCATCAGCGCAAGCGGTACCCAGCCGGTTTTGTTCATAAAGCAGAAGATGATGCCCGACAGCCAGCTGAAAAGAATGATCAGAATGCCCCAGAGCGCACCGCCTTCTTTGAATCCGATCACGATCAGCCAGATCCAGCCGATGAGAAAGAGCAGACCCCCCAAACCCATTCCCGCAAAGCCCAGAATCTCCATCTTGACCTCCAATTATCTATCTGATTGTTAAGTGGTTACTGAAAAGGCAAGGCGAATATACTTGAAATGGTTTGTGATTTCAAATAATTCTTCTGGCGGGGTATTTCAACCACGAAGGCAAACGACGAGGAACAAAGGCGGGCACGACCTCTTCGTGCACATTTGTGTACCTTCGTGGACATAATAAAGCGGGCCGTGTGGCCCGCCGTATCAGTTTGTTCTGCCCGTCGCTTGCGCTCCGATGATGCCCGCCGCTTGCGCTCCGGGTTCCGATTGCAGGCGAGGTCGCCTGCGCTCCAGTCGTTCACGCCTGAGTTCTCATCACTCATCGTTCATCACTCACTACTCTCTTACTGCGCCGCCGCTCCGGAAACCACCTCGATGATCTCGCGGGTGATGTCCGCCTGGCGGATGCGGTTCATGTTCAAAGTGAGAGTGTCGATCAGTTCGCCGGCGTTCTTTGAAGCCGAGTCCATCGCCGTCATACGCGCGCCCTGCTCGGAGGCGACCGACTCGAGCAACACCCTGTAAACCTGTGTCTCGACCTGCTTCGGAAGCAATTTTCCGAAGATCTCCGCCGGAGGAAGCTCGTAGATGTACTCCGCTTCCGGTCCGCCCTCTCCATCCGATTCGCCCTCGATCCGCGGGATTGGAAGAAGCTGCTCTACCTTCACCTGCTGGGACATGACCGTCTTGAACTCGGTGAATACAAGGAACACCTTGTCGATCGATTCGTCTTCGACAAACGTCTCGATGATTTTCGCCGAGATCTCGCGCGCGTCCGAAAGCTCGGCGCGGCCGCTGCCGGTCAAGCCGATGTACTCTTCAACGAAGTGGAAATTGCGCCGGCGGAAGAAGTCGCGGCCCTTGCGGCCGACCGGCATCATCGGGACCTCACGCCCCTCGTGATCGGCGATGAAGGCCTGGGCGGCCTTCATAAGGTTGGCGTTGAAACCGCCGCACAGTCCCTTGTCCGCCGTCACAAGCACGATCAGGTATTTCTCGTCGCCGCGCTCAATGAGCAGGGGATGCGAAAACTCGTTCGAGACCTTGGCGCTCAGTCCGCCGAGAACCTCGTTCATCTTCACCGCATACGGACGAGCGGCGGTCACGCGGTCCTGAGCCCTCTTGAGCTTTGCCGCGGCGACCATCTTCATCGCCTTGGTGATCTGCTGCGTGTTCTTGACGGATTTGATCCGCCGACGCATGTCCAGCAAGCTTGCCATCTTTACATTCGGGGCCTTTCGAAGGCCCCTTTTTCGTTAGGCGCCGGCCGATGCCGACTCGTCGTCGTCGTCGGCATCTTCGGCATCTTCCGCTTCGGCTTCGGCAGCCGCTTCTTCCGCGGTCTCACCTGCGGCTTCCTGCGTTTCCTCAGCTTCGGCCTCTTCCTCGCCGGTATCCCAGCGGGTCGCCTTGAAGTCCTCGAGCGCCTCCTTCAGCTTCGCTTTCAGGTCATCGTCGAGCGCCTTTTTGTCGCGGAGCTCCTGCATCACCGCCGGATTCGAGTTCTCCATGAACTCGAACAGCTCTTTCTCAAACCTGCCGAGGTCCTCGACCGCGACGTCGTCGACGAAGCCGTTGGTCGCTGTCCAAATGATAAGCACCTGGTTTTCGACCTCCATAGGGCGGTACTGGCCCTGCTTGAGGATCTCCGTGAGGCGCTTGCCGCGCTCGAGCTGGGACTGCGTCGACTTGTCGAGGTCCGATCCGAACTGCGCGAACGCCGCCAGCTCGCGGTACTGTGCAAGGTCGATCCTGAGCGTACCGGCGACCTGCTTCATCGCCTTCACCTGGGCCGCGCCGCCGACTCGGGAAACCGAGTTACCAACGTTGATAGCGGGTCGGATGCCGGAGTTGAACAGGTCCGCCTCGAGGAAGATCTGCCCGTCGGTGATCGAGATGACGTTCGTCGGGATGTAAGCCGAGATGTCCCCCGCCTGCGTCTCGATGATCGGAAGCGAGGTCAGCGATCCGCCGCCCCTTGCCTCGGACATTTTCGCCGCGCGCTCGAGAAGCCTCGAATGTAGGTAGAAGACATCGCCGGGATACGCCTCGCGGCCCGGAGGCCTTCTGAGAAGAAGCGAGATCTCGCGGTACGCCGCGGCCTGCTTCGAAAGGTCGTCGTAGATCGTCAGCGCGTGGCGGCCGCTGTCGCGGAAGTACTCGCCCATCGCGACACCGGCATATGGCGCGAGGTACTGCATCGCCGCGGGGTCGGACGCCGTAGCGGAAACGATGATGGTGTAGTCCATCGCACCGAATTCCTTCAGCTTCTCGACCACCTGGGCGACCGTGGAGCGCTTCTGCCCGATCGCGACGTAAACGCAGATAACGTCCTTGCCCTTCTGGTTGATGATCGTGTCGATCGCGACAGCGGTCTTACCGGTCTGGCGGTCGCCTATGATCAGCTCGCGCTGTCCGCGGCCGATGGGAACCATCGAGTCGATGGCCTTCAGGCCGGTCTGAAGCGGTTCCTTGACAGGCTGGCGGTCGATAATGCCCGGCGCGATCCTTTCGATGGCGTTGTAGGTGTCGGTAATGACCTCACCCTTGCCGTCGATCGGATTTCCGAGCGCGTCAACGACGCGGCCGATCAAGGCGTCGCCGACCGGCACGCTCATGATCCTTCGCGTACGCTTGGCTTCGTCGCCTTCCTTGATCTTCTGGAAGTCACCGAAAAGCACTGCGCCGACCTTGTCTTCCTCGAGGTTGAGCGCGAGTCCGCGAACGCCGTGGTCGAATTCGAGAAGTTCGCCGGCCATCACCTTTTCAAGCCCGTAGATCTCAGCGATTCCGTCGCCGACCTTGATGACCGTGCCGACCTCGGCAACCGTCATGCTTGCGTCAAAATTCTCGATCTGGGCCCGGATAATCTCGTTTATCTCGTTGGCCTTAATTGCTTCCATATGCTATTCACCCGTCGATCCGTTTCCGGCCGAAGCCGCAAAGCGGTTACGAGTCGATCATCTGTTGTTTCAATAATTCCAGTTGGGTCTTAACGGAACCGTCATAGATCGTGGATCCGAGACGGGTCACCGCGCCGCCAATAACGTTCTCGTCAATATTGAACTGAAGATGCACCTCTTTCCTGGACATCTTCTCAAGATTCTGTTTGAGTTCGGCCTTTTCCTGTTCGGTGAGTTCGCGGGACGAGGTGACGGTCGCGGTAGTGACGCCGCGGCGTTCGTCGAGGACCTCATTGAACCTCTCATTGATCTCGGAGATCTCCGTGAGCCTGGAGTTGCGGAGCAAGACGCGAAGGAAGTTCGCCGTAGATCTGCCGGGATTCGAGCGCGAGATAAGCTCTTCAAGGAGCCTTTCTTTGCTCGCGTGAGCGATGGCGGGATTGCTGAACGCGTTGAACAGGTCGCGGTTACCGGAAAGCATCGCTTCCCAGGTCCGCAGCTCGTGCTGTACCGGGTCCGCCTGTCCGGTCTCCATTGCCACATCGGCGAGGGCGCTTGCATAGCGCCTTGCTACGTTTCCGACGGCCATCCTAACGCATACCTCCGATCGACTCGATGTTCGCCTTCACAAGCTTCCTGTCCGTCTCGGCGGACATCGCCCGGCGGATCTTCTCTTCGGCGAGCCGTATGCTCTCTTCAGCCGAAAACCGCTTGAGCTGTTTGCGTACCTGCTGGGATTTCCTGAGGACCTCGCCTTCCGCCTGGCTGCGGAGCCTCTTGCTTTCGCTTTCGATCTCTACCTTGATCCGGGAGTTCTCCGCCAAGGCGTCGGCGCGCGCATCTTCGACGAGTGCCGCCTGTTCTGTATCGAGCCTCGCCAGCTTCGCTTCCGCTTCCGCGAGACGCGCGGTCGCCTCCTTCTTCTCCTCTTCCGCCCTGATCAGTTCGGCGCGGATCTTCTCGCGCTTTGCCTTGAAAGCGTCGCTCAGAGGCCTCTTGATCAGGTAGGCGAGAATGCCGAAGAAGATGATGAGATTGATGAACCTCCAGGCCTCGAAGCCCGGGTAGTTCATATACGGGTCAACGTTCTCGTACCACCAAGCGAGCGCGCCGCCTTGGTCGCCGGCAGGGGCGCTTTCGGCCAGGATGTAAAGAAAGCTGATGGCGAAACCTAACATACTAAAAGCTTCCCGAAGCCTCCCAGGCGGAGGTTACCGGGCCGTTGTTCTATAAAGTTGTTGAGATCCTTTACGGGCCTACGCGGCCTTCAAAATATTCGCGCTGATCTTGTCGGCCATCTTCTCGGCCTCGACCCTTATGTTCTCTTCCGCCTCGCGGGTCTGCCGGTCGAGTTCCGACAGCTCCTTTTCGAGGTACTCGGCGACCTCGCTCTTGACGGCGGCCACTTCGGCGTTCTTCTGCTCTACAGCCGCCGCGCGCTCCTTTTCGATCAGTTCGTATCCTTCGTTCCTGGCCTCGAGCAGGCCGGCGTTGTACTCAGCCTCCTTCTCCGAAACTTCGCGGAGAATGTGCTCTGCCTCGCCGCCGCGTCCTCCCTTGTTGCGTTCGCGGGCGTCGAGGATCCGATATATGGGTTTGAAGAACGTGCGGTTGAGGAACCAGATCATCACCAGGATCAGCGCGATGTGTAAGAACATCGTCAGATCCGGAACAAGCTGAACTTCGGCTAATACGAACAAGGACATATTTCAGTAACTCTTCTGATAAATTCAGCCGCCCTGTACACGGGCGGCGAAAAGTTCCTTCACCACAAAAGGTAAGAGAATATCACGGGCATTTTGGGCGGTCAAGCGAGGTTTCAGGCGCGAAAATGCTCGGTTTTTTGGGCCTTTTCGGGCGCCGGAACTTGACACGAATTCACGGCGGAGCGTAGTTTATTCGGAAGAGAAAATCCTTTCGAGATACAGCCGCGCGGCTGTCCGACCTTCCGGCCGACTTTCCTCATATTCTGTACCGGATCAGCGCATCCGGAGGCGAATCCGTTCTGGTGAACGGCGCGGTCTTCAAAACCGTCTGTGAGATTGCGAGAGTAAGCTCAGGTGGGTTCGATTCCCACACGCCTCCGCCATTCCGCGAGAAGAGGACACTCCCGGCCCGCGCTTCCGCCTACTCCCATACAAAAGGCGAAGCGAATAATGAAAGAATGGATCTCCCTGAACATGACGCCGGGAATCGGCCCGCGCAAAGCCACACAGCTTCTTGAGCGGTTCGGTTCGCCCGAACGGGTCTTCAACGCGCTGCGCAGCGAGCTCGAGGACCTGAGGCTCCCGCCCGAAACCGTCCAGAGCATCCTCAGGCGTGAGTTTCACCACCGCGCGGAAAAGGAGCTGGACCTGGTCAGAAGGATCGGAGGCGATGTACTGATCCTCGATGACGGGGTTTATCCTCAGTACCTGCGCGAGATACACGACCCTCCGATCACGCTCTACGTCGCGGGCGACTGGCGGACTTGTTTCGAGCTTCCGTCGGTGGCCGTGATCGGATCGCGGAGGTGCACTACATACGGCAGGAACGCGGCGGCGATGCTGGCCCAGGACCTCGCCGAACGCGGCATCTGCGTAGTATCCGGATTTGCGCGCGGGATCGACACGTCTGCGCACAACGGCGCGATTCGCGGCGGAGGCAGGACGTTGGCGGTGATGGGAACCGGGATCGACGACGTCTATCCCGCCGAGAATCGGCGCGTCGCCGACAAGATACTCGAGACAGGAGGCGCGGTCGTGTCGCAGTTTCCGTTGGGAACGCCGCCGCTCAGGGACAATTTCCCTTATCGAAACAGGATCATCTCCGGCCTGAGCCTCGCCGTGCTGGTCGTCGAAGCATCGGAGCGCAGCGGCTCTCTGATAACCGCGCGGCTCGCTATGGAGCAGGACCGCGAGCTGATGGCCGTGCCCGGGAACATCACGTCCAGGAACTCGTACGGCACAAACTACCTTCTGAAATCGGGAGCAAAGCTGGTCCAGCACTGGCAGGACGTCGTCACCGAGCTACCCGCGGAAATCGCGGCGGCGATCATCCCCGAAAGCGGCGATGAAGAAGGGCCGGAGCGGCGGCCGAGGATCCCGGCGGGATTGACCGACCACGAACGCAGGGTGTACAAGTTGCTGAAGCCGGACTCGCACGTCCACAAGGACGAGCTTCTCGAGAAGAGCGGCCTTTCATTCGGAGAATTGAACTCGGCGATCGTCGGTCTCGATCTTAAAGATCACATCCTTCTTCTGCCCGGCGACAACTATGCGAAGCGGCGCTGACCGGGCGGGCACGCCGCTCGGGCAACCGCCGGATCTCGCGGAGGCATCATTTCCGGCCCTGTTTGGAGAATGCGGCTTCGGTGGGTTAAGTTGAGAACGAGAGACAATCGACGTCCCCTCGCGTATGTCAGACTCGCACCGTCTGGCATTTTTGTTTCGTTTCGAGCACACGGTTTATCAAATGAGCAAGAATCTAGTCATCGTCGAGTCGCCCGCAAAGGCGAAGACGATCAACAAATATCTCGGTCCTGATTACAAGGTGATGGCCTCGATCGGCCACATCAAGGACCTCCCCTCGAAGGAGCTCGGCGTCGATATCGAAAACGACTTCGAGCCCACCTACGTCGTGATCCCCGACACGAAAAAGAGGAACAACAAGAAGACCGTTTCGGAACTGAAGAAGGCCGCCAAAGTGTCGGAAGCCGTCTATCTCGCCGCCGACCCGGACCGCGAGGGAGAGGCTATTTGCCAGCACCTGGCGGAAGAGCTGGTCCCGAAGAAGTCGAAAACGGCCGTCTATCGCGTGATGTTCAACGAGATCACGAAGAAGGCGATCGAAGAGGCATTCAAGCAGCCGAAGGAAGTGAACCACAACCTTGTCGACGCCCAACAGGCGAGGCGCGTCCTCGATCGGCTCGTCGGTTACAAGGTATCGCCGATCCTCTGGAAGACGATCGGCGGAAGGCTCTCCGCCGGACGCGTCCAGACCGTCGCGGTCCGCCTCGTGGTCGAGCGCGAACGCGAGATCGAGGCATTCAACCGAACCGAGTACTGGTCCGTCATCGCCAGCCTCGCCGCGGCGCTTCCGCCGCAGTTCGAATCGAAACTCCGCACTGTCGAAGAAAAGAAGGTAAAGCTCGGCAAGTTCGACGAGGACGTGAGGGACGGCGAGGTCCACATAAGGACCGAGGAAGAGGCCAAGGCGATAGTCGATGAGGCGGGCAAGGAAGAGTTCGTCGTCGAAGAGGTCAAGCGTAAGGAAAGGAAGCGGAACCCTACTCCTCCGTTCATCACTTCGAAACTTCAGCAGGACGCTTCGCGAAGGTACGGCTTCTCCGTGAAGAAGACGATGACCATCGCCCAGAAGCTTTACGAAGGTAAGGAGATCGGCGGCGAGGGCTCGGTCGGCCTCATTACATATATGAGGACCGATTCTACCCGCATCTCCGACGACGCGATGAACGGCGCGCGGTCATTTATCGACAAGGAATACGGGGCCGGATATCTGCCCGAGAAGCCGCGCTTTTTCAAATCCAAAAAGGACGCTCAGGACGCCCACGAGGCGATTCGTCCGACCGATGTCAGCCTCACGCCGGATTCGATAAAGAAATATCTTTCGTCTGACGAGCTGAAGCTTTACACGCTGATCTGGCAGAGGTTCGTCGCTTCGCAGATGATGCCGGCTTTGTTCGACCAGACAACGATCGACATACACGCCGGCCGCTTCGGATTCCGCTCGACCGGTTCGGTGCTGAAGTTCGACGGATTCCTGAGGGTTTACGAAGAAGCCAGGGGATCCAGCGAGCGCACCAACGACGATGACGACGAAGGCCGCACGCTTCCCAACGTCGAGCAGGGCGACAAGCTGTCAAATGAAGGAATCGTGCCGAACCAGCACTTCACGGAGCCCCCCGCGCGGTATTCGGAA
The DNA here is from genome assembly GCA_035513035.1 of Aridibacter sp. Classification (GTDB taxonomy): domain Bacteria; phylum Acidobacteriota; class Blastocatellia; order Pyrinomonadales; family Pyrinomonadaceae; genus Aridibacter. The sequence continues at coordinate 121,323 of DATKCW010000034.1, read as the reverse complement.
GCGACGCTGGTAAAGGTGCTCGAGGAGCTGGGCATCGGCAGGCCCTCGACCTACGCCGCGATAATGACGACCATCCAGAACCGCGAGTACGTCGAGAAGATCGAAGGCCGGTTCCATCCGACCTCGCTCGGAATGACCGTCAACGACCTTCTGGTCGAGAGCTTCGACGACCTCTTCAACACCGATTACACGGCGAGGATGGAGGACAGGCTCGACGAGATTGAGGAAGGCAAGCTCGACTGGCGCGAGGCGATCCGAGGGTTCTATGAACGGTTCGCGGTCGATCTGACAAAGGCCGAAGAGAACATCAAGGGCAAGAAGCGCCAGGCGATACCGACCGACGAGATATGCGAGAAATGCGGGTCCGGAATGGTCATCAAGTTCGGGCGCTACGGCCAGTTCCTCGCCTGCGAGAACTATCCGGAATGTAAGAACACCCGCGAGGTCGCGAGCAAACGTGACAAGGAATCCGACGGCGATTCGGAAGGCGAGGTCGAGGTAGAGCCTTGCGAGCTTTGCGGCAAGGAAATGAGCCTCAAGCGCGGCCGGTTTGGCGCCTTTTACGGATGCACGGGCTATCCGGAATGCAAGAACATACGCAAGATCGCGAAAGGCGATCAGAAGCCCGCGCCGCCTCCGGTCGAGCTCGATGAGGAATGCCCGAAAGACGGGGCGAAGCTGGTCCGCAGGACCGGACGCTTCGGCGAGTTCGTCGCATGCTCGAACTATCCCGAGTGCCGATACGTCAAGCAGGAAAAGGTCGGGATGGACTGCACGCGCGAAGACTGCAAGGGCGACATCGTGGTCAAGAAATCGAGGCGCGGAAAGCAATTCTACGGCTGCAGCGAGTATCCCGATTGCGACGTGGTCTTTTGGAACAAGCCGGTCTTCCAGGAATGTCCCGATTGCGGAGCGAATTTCCTTCTGGAAAAAACGACGAAACGCGACGGCACCGTGAGGTATTGCCAGAACGAGGAATGCGAGTATAAGATCGCGGTCGAAGAAACAGCGCCCGAAGGAGAATCCGGCACGGAAACCGTGACGTCCGCGAACTAGGTTCACGCCCCTTTCCCTGTATATGAACGAAAAGGTCGAATTCCTTAATGCTTTCCTGAAGAATCCTCTTTCGGTCGGCGCGGTCGCGCCCAGCGGGCTGGAGCTTTCGCGGATGATGGCCGAAGGGATCGAGCCTTCGAGGGATTCGATCATCCTGGAGCTCGGCGTCGGGACCGGCGCCGTAACGAAGGCCATCAGCCGGATCCTTCCCGAAGAGGACTGTTACCTTGGCATCGAGCTCAACGAACGCTTCGTCGGAGTCCTCCGTAACGACTTCCCTGATCTCAAATTCACGCAAGGCGACGCCGGAGATGCCGCATCGCTTCACGAAGCTTCGGGGCTGGGAAAGGTCGGCTACGTCATTTCATCGCTTCCCTTCGTGTCGCTCCCGGGCGACGTCACGGAACGCATCCTCAAACAGATAGAAAAGTTCATGGAGCAGGGCTGCATCTTCCGCACCTTCCAGTACGCGCACGGTTACTACCTTCCCTCAGCGCTGAAGCTTCGCGAATTTATGCGTGAACGGTACGGGGTTTCGGAACGAAGTACTCTCGTAATGCGCAATGTTCCTCCCGCCTACACGCTCACCTGGCGCGGCCCATCCGTCTGATCCGGGGACGTTCGTGGTATCGGATGTCGTTGAAACTTTCGGACGGTTCGTGTGGTATAAAGAACCCGAACTACTTCCTTTAACAATCAGAAGTTCAGGAGAAATGAATATGCTACGACGCAAGTTCTTTGCTGCGGCAGTGCTTTATTCTCTAATCCTCCCGGTGACCGCTTTCGCACATACGCCGGATACAGAGATTTACGAAGCGCCGCAGGAAGTTATAGAGAAGATCAAGGCCGAGGGAATGGGCGACAACTCGCAGGTGATGGACACGCTCAGCTATCTCGTCGATGTGATCGGCGGACGCCTGACCAATTCCCCCGCGATGATGCGCGCGAACGAATGGACCCGCGACAAGATGACGGAATGGGGAATGAAGAATGCGAAGCTCGAGGCGTGGGGGCCTTGGGGACGCGGTTGGTCGCTCGAAGATTTCTCGGCGGTCGTCGTCGAGCCGCAGAACTTTCCCGTGATCGCTTATCCGAAGGCGTGGTCGCCTTCGACAAAGGGCGAGGTCACCGGCCCGGTGATCCATATGAAGGTCGAGACGGAAGCAGATCTCGCTAAGTACAAGGGGAAATTGAAGGATGCCATCGTTCTCGTCGGCAACCCGCGCGACATGAAACCCGATTTTGACGGGATGGGACGTCGCTTTTCCGATTCACAGCTTCTGGATATGGCCAACGCGCCGGATCCCGCCCGCAGCGGACAACGTGGAGGCTTCAATGCTATGCCCGAACAGCTCAAGCGGTTCATCGAGGGACGCGCGCTTCAGATCAGGGCGATGCATATGCTGATCGATGAAGGCGCGGCGGTGATGGTCGATAACAGCAGCAAGGGAAGCGGCGGAACGATCTTCGTTTCGGGCGCGAGCGTTGCCGGCGATCCGCCTAAGACGCTCCAGGACCTTTTCCAGGGAAGCATCAGCGCGTGGGACAAGGGAGCCGAGGCCCGAATGGTTCCGCAGATGACTATGTCCACCGAGCACTTCAACAGGCTCGTGAGGATGATCGACCACGGAAAGAAGGTGCAGATGGCGGTGAACATCAAGGCGCAGTATCACGAAGAAGACCTGATGGGCTACAACACAGTCGCCGAAATTCCCGGTACCGATCCGAATTTGAAGGACGAGGTCGTGATGCTCGGAGGCCACCTCGATTCGTGGCACGCTGCCGGCGGAGCGACCGATAACGCTTCCGGATGCGCCGTTGCGATGGAAGCGGCGAGGATCATTCTCGCGACCGGCCTCAAGCCCAGGAGGACGATCCGCGTCGCGCTCTGGAGCGGCGAGGAGCAGGGGCTTAACGGATCGCAGGAGTACGTCAAACAGCACTTCGGAGAAATGCAGGGCGGCGGAGGCCGTTTCTCGATGCTTATGGGACAGGGCAGCGGAACGCTGGTCAAGAAGCCGGATTACGAGAAGTTCTCCGCTTATTACAATATGGACAACGGGACCGGCAAGTTCCGGGGCGTCTATCTGCAAGGCAATTCCGCGGTCGCTCCGATCTTCCGCGCCTGGCTGCAGCCGTTCAAGGAAATGGGAGCCGGAACGCTGACTTTGAACAACACGGGCGGCACGGACCACCTCTCGTTCGACGCGATCGGACTGCCGGGCTTTCAGTTCATACAAGATCCGATCGAGTACTCGCCCCTGACGCACCACTCGAACCAGGACAACTACGATCGCCTTATCGCCGAGGACCTGAAGCACAACGCGACGATAATGGCTGCGTTCGTGTACCAGACGGCGATGATGGACGGAAAGATCCCAAGAAAGGCGCCTCCGGGCGGGGCTCAGTAGACAGAAGGCTTTTGCCATGGATTAAGGGGATGAACACGGATCAGGGAAACGCGTTTCCCGGGTCGGTGTTCATCCCCTTTTTTTTGCAATCTTGTTCGTCTTCGTGCTTATTCGTGCGGCTTCGTGGTTTGTATCTTTCCGTCAGGCGCACAAGTGCGCCTGCTAAACGGGGTGCCTCGTCGCTCGCGTCGACCCAAAAAATCTCTGCGCTCTCTGCGAGCTCTGCGGTTCAATTCCTTTGTGCTCCTATAGAGCCGGGATCTTCGTGCGGTACTCGTGCTACAGACCTTTGGCTCCTACGGAGCCGGGGAACGCATTCGAAACGAACATCGCGTCCAATGCGACCGTGGCGTTTCGCATTCCCGTTCGATCAACGTTCCCCAAAAATCCTTGCGCGCTCTGCGGTTGAATTTCATTATGCCCCTCGCTTGCGCTCGGGGTTCCGATTCCTCATCTCTCATCTCTCAGTACTCATCTCTCAGTACTCCCGACCAGCCTCTCCACATACTTCGCGATCACATCCGCCTCAAGGTTCACCGGGTCGCCTTTCTTCAGCGTAGAGAGGTTCGTCATTTCCCACGTCTTCGGGATCACCGCGATGTCGAAGCTCTCCTCGCCGAGCTTTGCGATCGTCAGAGAGATTCCCTCGACCGAGACCGAGCCCTTGTATACGAAGTACTTCGCCAGTTCTTCCGGGAAGCCGATCGTGACCGTCCAGAAGTCGCCCTCCGGTACAGCGCCCAGGAAAGTGCCGCGGCCATCCACGTGGCCCTGCACAATATGGCCTCCTAGCCTCGTCGAAGGCGTCACCGCGCGTTCCAGGTTCACCTTCGAACTTTCGGCGAGTCCCCCGAGCGTCGAACGCGCCAAAGTCTCGCCCGAAACGTCCGCCGAAAACCGTCCGTCGCTGATGTCGAGTGCGGTCAGGCACACGCCGTTTACCGAGATAGAATCGCTCTCCGAAGCGTCCGAGGTCACAAGCGGAGCGGACACGGTTATCCGCGCTCCGGCATCGGTTACTTCGATCGCCAAAACTTCTCCCAGCTCTTCAATTATTCCCGTGAACATCTGGCTTGCCGCCGCGCGCCTAGAACCAGGGCTTGCGGCCGACGATGTAGGTCTGGACGAACTCTTCGTCGGACTTGGTCAAGTACATTATTCCCTCGATAATCCCGATGACCGAGATGACGATGGAGGGGATCCCGCAGAGGAACCAGCCGACGATCTGCACGACCAGCATTATGATCCCTTCGTTCGTGTAACCCAGAATGAACTTGTGGATCCCGAGCCCTCCGAGCAGGATGCCGCAGATACCCGCCACGACCTTTTTGTCGGCACCCGGAACCTGGCCGGAATCCGATCCCGACCTCTGCATCTGCTGGTTCTCATAGACATTGGTCAGAAGCGTTCCGCAGTTCCGGCAATAGTTCTCGAGTCCGGTGTTTTCGGCTGAACATTTGGGGCATTTAACGGTCTTTGTGGCCATACGTATTCCTCGGCAGGGTGGTTGATTCGTGAACGATATTTATGCAAAAGGCATTGATTGTCAACACATACGCCCCTCCGCCCGCAGGGTTCCCGAGAGGGGTAATACGTTTCCCCAAGGGCTTTCGCGTTGGGCTTCAGGGCGGCACTCCGCGGCCCGAATTTCATACCTGCCGAAAGCCATAATGAAGAACCTGCCCACTTTCAGCGCGTCCTTGTTCATTGTTCTGACCGCCGTTCCCGCCTTCGCCAACGTGAAGGTCCGCACAGAGAGGATCTCGGCAGGCCAGACATACCAAGACACAGTTTAAATAATGGCGAAGTCCGCCGGCGAGGACCTGATCACATCGATCGTTGTACAGGCGGCGACGGAAATCGTGGACGCTCTCTCGAAATGGCCTGATCTGCAAGCGCCCGGCGTCTTTCTTCCAAAATGCGCCGGGCGCTCGATTTCCGTTTGTACTATCATTCGACCGGCCGCGAAAACTGTGGAGAGACATTATGAGACAGAAAACCATTCTTCTGATCCTCGCGGTCCTGATCGGCGCGTACTCGCTTCCGGCTCAGGACACGGACGAAAAGGAACCCAACGGCGATCCTGAAAAAGCGGAGATCGTGACTTCCGACATTGACCTGTTCTGGAAGGCCTTTGACCGCGCTACGCCTGAGAACGACCTGATCGTCTATCGCGACGAGTATCTAAGGAAGGGCACCGTGGGGCTGCAGGAGTTCACACGAATAAGGATTGGCAATGTCTGCGAGCTGGTCGAGACGATCGATGCGCAACCGCGCTATTTCGAACAGCTCCGCGCCGGGTCGATGAAGATCGCCTCGTTCGAGCCGAAGATCCGCGAGAGCTTCATCAGGCTGAAGGAGATCTATCCGGACGCCGTTTTTCCTTCAGTCTATTTTCTGATCGGACGAATGAACTCGGCGGGAACGCTAACGGACAAGGGGCTCCTGATCGGTGTCGATATGTTCGGGAAAACGGAAAGCACGCCGATGGACGAACTCGGCGACTGGCACAAGGCCGTGATCTCTTCGATCGAAAGGCTCCCGTTCATCGTCGCGCACGAACTTATCCACTATCAGCAGGCAAGGCCGAACGACAGATCGCTCCTTGCGGCCGCCGTCCGCGAAGGCAGCGCGGATTTCATAGGCGAGCTGATCTCAGGCGGCCAGATCAATCCGCATCTGCAGGAGTACGGGAACGCAAGAGAGCGCGAGCTCTGGCTGGAGTTCGACAAAGAAATGTCGGGCAATGACCGCAGCAACTGGCTCTATCAGGGCGAGAAGGCTAAGGACCGCCCGGCGGACCTTGGATACTACATCGGCTACAAGATCGCCGAAAGCTTTTATAAGAACGCCGCCGACAAGAAAAAGGCCGTCCGCGACATCCTGCTTGTCGAAGACTTCCCGAAGTTTCTTGAAGCCAGCAAGTACGCGGAGAAATTCAGGAGGATCGGGGGATGAGGTTAGCGAAGACAGTGTTTCTCGTCGCGGGAATCTACGGGATCGCGGTGCTTTTCCCGCAGTACTTCCTGGAGGCGAAGAACGCGGTCGAATTCCCGCCGCCGATCACGCATCCGGAGTACTTTTACGGGTTCACGGGAGTCGCACTCGCGTTCCAGTTCGTGTTCCTCGTGATATCGCGCGATCCGGTTCGTTACAGGCCGATGATGATCCCGTCCGTGATCGAGAAGTTCTCGTTCGCAGGTTCGGCGATCGTTTTGTTCTCATTGGGCCGGATCCACACGGCGGTGCTCGCGTTCGGGATGATCGATCTCGTGCTCGGCCTTCTCTTCGCGGCAAGCTACTTTCTGACCTCCTCCGAACGATATGCAGAGGGCTAAGAAATGATCGAAGGACTTCCCGTCGTATTTCCGCTCCTGATCTCCGTATCCGCCGTTTTCTGCGCGGTGATGCTCGTGCTCGCAGCAAGAAGGGCGGGGGCATCCGGGACTGCGGTCGCCGCGCTCGCGGCAGTGAGCGGTTTGATCCTCGCGGTGCAGGTTTATCTGGGTATTTCGGGTTACTACCTTGAAATGAACTCGCCGGCACCTCGGTTGATCACCGCCGCACCGCCCGCGATCCTGATCCTGGTCCTCTTTGTGCTTGCGGCAATGCCGAGGGGTAATTCCCCGCTCCGCACTCTCACGCTCCTCCACACGGTGCGTGTGCCCGTCGAACTCGTGCTCTGGGGGCTGTTTCTTCACGGGCAGGTGCCGCAGTTGATGACCTTCGAAGGCATCAATCCCGACATCATCTCCGGGCTGACGGCGCCTTTCGCGGCGTGGATGGGATTCAAGGAAGGGAGGCCGCGAAGGGCGATCCTGATCGTTTGGAACCTCGTGACGCTCGCTCTGCTTGTTAACATTGTATGGCACGCGGTGCTTTCGGTGCCGACGCCTCTTCAGCGGTACGGATTCGACCGGCCCAACGTCGGTGTCCTCTACTTTCCGTTCATATGGCTTCCCGCTTACATCGTCCCGGCGGTGTTCGCGGCACACGTGTGGAGCTTAAGGGAGCTGATCTTCCCGCGTGCATCTGAGGGATCAATCTGAGGATCCTCGCTTGCGCCTCATCCGGAACTTTGCTTTTCGGTCCTGCGCGACCTGGCGCCTCTGCGGGAGAAATGCCCTAGGAATTAGTAGGGAAAACTTAACCGCCAAGATCGCAAAGGGTTTCGCGAAGTGCGCGGAGAAGTCATCTGTGTATATCCCGCATTCCTTACTTTTGCTTTGCGGTCCTTTGCGGTATGGCATCTTTGCGAGAGGACGGTCTTCATTTTTCACGTCGCCAGTTCGTCGAGATCGATCAACCGCTAAGGTCGCAGTGGAATTCGCAAAGTGCGCGAAGAAGCCAACTTTGTGTCGTTCGCGTTTACCGTTGCGTCCTTCGCGGTTATATCTCTTCTTCAACCTCCAGGAACCCTCCTCTCGCAAAGGGGCCAAGCCGCAAAGGACCGCAAAGAAGAACATTGACCGATCTCAGAGATTTGAGGTTGGATCGCGCGTGCGACACTACACTACGCCGGGCGGTCCGGGTCCCTTCGGCTCAGCATCACCGCGTCGGTCAAAAGGTGCCTTGTCGCGATCGCCTTCCGGTTCCCGTCGTGCGAGACCGCGATCCGGAAGAGCTCCACGTCTCCGGAAGACACGTACGGGACCGGCTCCCCTCCGTCCAGAGACCGGTACCAGATGGTCGTGAGCGAATCGTCGCCGGAATCCAGGTCCTTGTAGATCAATCCTTTTCCATCGGGCGACCAGAAGAACACATTGACAGGGGAGACCTCGAATGTCAGCTCTTCGGAGGTCGCGTTCAACGCTCGGACCCCGACCATCGGCCGGCCCTTCTGTTCATCGAAATACCTGTAGGCCACACGGGCCCCGTCGGGCGACATCGCCCAACGCCCGGACCCGAAGAACTCACGCTCCGTCATGGTTCCGTTCTCCAGATCCATACGGCAAAGAACTTCCCGGTCGCCCTTCCGGCATTCGAAATAGACGGCCTTCCCGTCCGGAGAAACCGTCGGATTCTCGGTGGCTCCCGGCCTGTCCACAAGCATCTCCGGCTCGGTTCCGTCGATGTTCATCCTCCAGACCTCGTTCTCGCCGCTTCTGTCGGACATAAAGTAGATCTTCGATCCGTCGCGCGAAACCGCCGGCGAATGGTCGTTCGATTCGTCCGGCGTAAGCTGCTGGCGCCCCGAGCCGTCGGCGTTCATTATCCAGATGTGGGGACGGTTGTTATCCACCGAATCGAAAACGATCCTGCCGTCGGGGATCCATTCGAGCGTAAGGTAAAACGTGGGTTCGGAAGTGATCTTCGTGTAAGTGCCGAAGCCGCTGCCCTCGCCGACCCATATGTCCTTAGCGTCGATCCTCTGGGCGGCGACCACCGTATTCCCGTCGTCGCTCACGCTTATACCGAAATACTCGTTCAGATCGTTCGTGATGCGGGTCTGCAAGCCGTCCTCGGGATCCACGAAGTACAGCTGGGCGAGGTTCGATTCCGGATCGACCGCGTTGACCAGAAGGCCGTTTCCATCCTTCAGGGCGACCACCTCGCTGATCCTCGGCCTCCGGTCCGGAATGATCGTGCGCTCTGCACCGCCTTCGGCGGGGATCTCGATCAGCGACCAGGACTCCTCGCTCTTGGTCTGGGTTATCTTTATCAGATAGATACGGCTTCCGTCGGGGGAGTATTGCGGATCGCGGAACTTAACGTTCTCCGCGCCCGTCAGGATCACCTTCTCGCCGCCGCCGTCGTTCGCGTCCGCCGAAACAAGGCTCATACGGTCGCGGTACCGCACGAACAGGACTCGAGTCCCGTCCGGGCTCAGCGATCCAAGGTCGTTGACGTTGTCGACGAGCTTTCGCGGCGCTCCGCCGAGGGCGGAGATCCTGTAGAGCGTGCCGCCGAGGGCGTCCTTTCTCGCCGTGATGTAGTAGATCTGACTGCCGTCGTGCGAGAAGGTCAGCCCGCCCCAGTAATGGACGTCCTGAGGATCGACCAGGCGAAGAGCGTTGCGGGCGTCGGCAAGCCTTATCCAGAGCGAACGGTCCCCGTTAGGCTCGATCGTGTTGTAGGCCACCGAACTGCCATTCGGGCTTACGCCCGCATAGACCACATTGTTGGTCTGCGAAAGCCTTCGGAAGCTGAAGTTCTCAAGGCGGTAGTTTTCACGGGCGCCGGTCGCCCCGAAAAAGACGAACCCGATGATCACCGCCAGGGCGGCGAGGAATCCGGCCGGGACGATCAGGTACTGCCAGCGGTTCTTCTTTCGGCCTGTCACCCTACGGTCCGCCGACGAAGGGTCCAGCGAGATCCCGGCATTGACCGCCGCCTTTACCTCTTCGAGGATCACCCGCACTTCGTCCATCGACTGGAACCGCTTCCGCGGAGACTTCTCGAGGCAGCGCTTGATCAGCCTGGACAGCAGGAAAGGTATGGAAGGTTTGAGGTCAGTAACCGAGACCGGTTCATCCTTGAGGACCTTGCTAACGATCGACGCGTAGTTCTCGCCCTTGAAAGGCCGTTCGCCGGTGATCGCCTCGTACATAACGATCCCAAGGCTGAAGATGTCGCTTCTCTGATCCACAGGCTTGCCTTCCGCCTGCTCGGGCGACATATACGCGGGAGTGCCGAGCACCTGGCCCGGCATCGTGATGCTCGAACCGGTTGCCGGCCGCTCGTGCTCTTTTCGGTCAAGATGGGCGAGTCCAAAATCGAGGACCTTCGGATTGCCGTCCGGCTCGATGATTATGTTCCCGGGCTTTATGTCGCGGTGGACGACCCCCTTCCGGTGGGCGTGCGACAAGGCCTCGGCGAGATCGATAAAGATGTCCAGAAACAGCTCGATACCGAGAGGGCCCTTCCTAAAGAGCTTGATGAGAGGCTCGCCTTCGACGTATTCCATCGTGAAGAAAGGAAGCCCCTCGACCTCCTCGACGGAATAAACGGTCGCGACGTTCGGATGGTTCAGCGACGCGGTTGCCTTGACCTCCGTCTGGAACCTGCGCAAGTAGTCGTTGTTGAAGGCAAAGTAAAGCGGAAGCGTCTTGACGGCAACGTCGCGGTTCAGCTTGTTGTCGTGGGCGAGATAGACCTCGCCCATTCCTCCGACCCCTATCTTCCTGAGAATCGTATAATGCCCGATCTCCTTTCCTTCGGTCAGAGTCACTTCCTGATCGCCCAGGATCTCGCCGACCCGCCGGTATGCGTTGTCGGAAATAAAATCGCCCGCGCTTGCGTCGGCATCGAGAAGCGATTCGACCTCACGCCTCAGCGTGGTGTCCTCTCCGCAGGCGCGCGAAAGGTACTCCTCGCGCGCTCCGGGCTCGAACTCGAGCGCCGAGTGGTAAACCTCCGTGATCTTTTTCCACCGTTCGGGGGTCATTTTTCGACTAGATTTCAGAAGGCGGAGAACCAAGCTCAGAGAACCGAGGGACCGCCGAAAACACGCTGTTCCGCAGGCGCAAGTCTAACATACGCGATTCCATCAGCGAGAGACCCGGGAGGCGTCCTGTCCGCTTCACGCCGTGCTATGCGTCTATGTTACCGAGCGCCAAAATGACGCTTCGTTTCATACGCACCATACGGAGGAATAGATATGCTGGATACGATAGAAATAAATGAGAGAAGACACGGCGGGTCCCGGACCTTCAGGGATACGCTGGTTGTTTCGGAGCGCGTCAACTGGAGGCTAGAGGACCTCGTCGGCGAGACCAAGCGGCTGAACTTCGGACTGAGGTTCATGCCGGAGAGCCTCGCGAGGGTCGAGAAACTCCCGTTTCTCGCGTCCGACGAAAAGAAGGTATTGAACCAGATCCGTGGACACGCTTATCTGCGCATCTTCGGTCTGGTGGAGGAATTCATCCTCCCGTTCGTACTCGACCACGTCAGGCCCTGCCTCGACAAGGACGATTACAGGGTGAGGGCGTTCCTTCAGTTCGCGGCCGAAGAGGCGAAGCACATACAGCTCTTCAAGATCTTCGGCGATAACTTTCGCGAAGGCTTCGGAAGCGAGTGCGGTGTGATCGGTCCTCCTTCGGCGATCGCCGAAAAGGTCCTTTCCCACCAGCCGCTGGCCGTCGCTCTGCTGATCCTTCACATCGAGTGGATGACGCAGAGGCACTATCTTGACAGCGTCAAGGACGACAACGAACTTGATCCGCAGTTCAAGAGCCTTTTGAAACATCACTGGCTGGAAGAGGCTCAGCACGCAAAGCTCGACGGGCTGATGGTCGAGGCGATAGCGGACGGGATGACCGACGAGGAGATCACTTCGGCGGTTGACGAGTACCTGGAGATCGGCGGATTTCTCGACGAGGGGATGAAGGGCCAAACGGCTCTCGACCTCGAGGCCTTCGAACTCGCGACGGGACGGACGCTGACTGACGCCGAGAAGACAGTCTTCACGCAGGTTCAGCACCAGGCCAACCGCTGGACTTACATCGGCACCGGGATGACCCATCCGAAGTTTCTCGAGACGCTGGAGTACCTGAATCCCGCGGAGCGCGAGCGGATCGAATCGATCTCTGAGACTTTCTGCTAAACACTGTGGCCCCGGCGTCTGCCGGCTTTGAACACAGAGGCTCTTTTATCCATTTTCGGATGGATAAGAGAGCCTTTTCTGCTTTAGAATATGCCGTCAATCAGTATCGCCGAAGCGGCATTGAAATCCACCGTGCGACATCTCGGGAGCTGACCGAATTTTATGGAAGAACCGCAGTATGTTACGCGGCTCCTGATCGAATGGAGCAAGGGCGCTTTCGGCGAAGTACGTCACCGACAATCCTCGAGGGTACGCGTACGAGATCGCCTTCGCTTACGCCTTGAAGGGTGAGAAAGAGAAGGCGATCGTTTGGCTCGGGCGGGCGAGGAACGCGAAAGACCACGGCTTCAACTTTGTCCTCGTCGACCTGAGGCTGGACGGATTGAGAGGCTCGGAGAGGTTCAGGCGGGTCGTTGCGGGAGCGTTTCGATAGTGAATTATGGATGGTGGATTGTAAATCGTGAATCGTGAATGGTGTGTCCGAAGCCCGACCATAAGGGAGGGCTACTGTGAGCGTTCAGAGCAGCGCTCCGCGCTGCATAAGGAGGGCGAAGCCCGACTGATACGGAGAGCAAGCGCAACCCCTGAGCAGACTTGCCTCGTTGACGAGTTGTCGCGGTCTGATCGGGCGTTCGCCCGATTGGGCAGCCCGGAGGGCTGCTCTAAACTGGGGGACGTTTCTTCCGAGGGTTGAGCCGGGCGCTGCCCGTCCAGGGCGGCGCAGAGCGCTGCTCTAAACGGGGGCGTTGTGATCTCGGAGCGAGTCGGGCTTCGCCCTCCTGCTGCAGAGCAGAGCGCTGCTCTAAACGGTTCGCGTTACGTCGCGAAGCGCTGTTCTTTACGGGACACGGCACGACCGGCCCATTGATCGATGACCATTGGTCACTGAGCATTGACCAGCGCCCCATCCAGCCACTTGTTCGAGAGCTTCTCCTGGATCGAGTTCGCCCGCAGGCGGTCGTTCAGGTTCTTGAAGTCCACGAAATCCAGGTTCTGGTCCTGGTTAAAGCACGAGAAAACAAAGACTTCCTCGCCCGTATGCGGATTGACGTGCTTCTGCAAACACTGCGCGCATACTTCCTTCATCATACATTGCATCGGCGAGTTGATCGATCCGATCGCGACGTGCTGTTCCTTCAGGTACGGCTTCAGCGTCGAATAACGCGCCTCTTTCACGCCGTTCATCATCCGGTCCGAGCCAATCGCGATGATCCGGTCCACATCCGAAAGCTCCACCGTCTGTTCGGTGAGCTCGCCTTTCGCGTACGCGATCATCGCTTCGACGATGTTCCCGCGGACGTGGGCGTCGTGCGGTCGGTGCGGTTCGATCTCCTCACCCCAGTCGGTCGCCCATACGACCTGATCTGTGTTCGATTCGATCTCGTCCCGCTTAAAGAGATCCGCGCCGTTCTTGTAGCCGGCGAAGTAGATAACCTTGTTGTTCTTCTCGCGAAGCGCCTTCGCTATCGAGAACAGCACGGCGTTCCCGAGCCCGCCGCCGGCGAGCATTATCGTTTCGTTCTCGGGTATCTCGGTCGGCGTTCCGGTCGGGCCCATCACGACCACTTCCTCGCCTTCCTTCAAGAACCGGCACAGCCTGGACGAGGTGCCCATCTCGAGCACGATCATCGAAAGCAATCCCTTCTCTTCATCGACCCAGGCGCCGGTGAGGGCCAGGCCCTCCATCATCAGGCGCTTTCCGGCGACGATCGGTGAGTTGGTCTCGAAGTTCTGGAGACGGTAGAACTGGCCCGGCTCGAACTTCCTGGCCTGGAGCGGCGCCTTGACGATCACATCGACGATCGTGGGCGTCAGCCTGTCGACCTTTACGACGTAAGCCCGAAGCTGTTCGTCGAGCACCGAGATCAGGTCGGCGAAGATCTTGTCCTTCTCTTCCTGCGCCAGCGATCCGCGCTGGGCAAGGTCTTCGTCGAAGATCTCCACTACCCTCTTGTAGCCGTTCTTGGCGGAGGCCATCGCCTTGACGACGTTGCCGGCGTATTCGGGATGATTGTCGCCGTAGTAGGAAATGAACCTGCCGTCCTTTTCGTACGAAGTGAAGAAACCGCCTTTCGATTCACGGACGTGCAGTCCGCCGTCCCCGTTCCTCGAGAGCTCGTGCGGTTCGAAGAACTGCCGCCACTCGTCCAGCTTGAAGGTGCCGGGGAACTCCTTCTCGTAGATCACGTTCGGCGCGGTCCCGGCGGCGACGCAGACGGTCCGCGCAGGGAACCTGACACGCTCGCCGGTCGAATCGAAGCGTCCGGTCTCTTCGTTGTGACGCAGCCGCTCGAAGACGATCGCCCTGACGGCGCTGTGCTCATCGGGCTCGGCCTCGACGGGATTCATCAGCTCGACGAACTCGATCCCTTCTTCGAGCGCTTTCTGGACCTCTTCGTGATTGAGCCTGTAAGCAGGAGAATCCTGCAGGCGCTTGCGATAGATTAGAGACACGCCGCCCCATTTCCTGACGAGCGGAATGAAGTTCGGCTTCTCGCCGTCCTTCTTCGCGTGTTCGCGCTCACCGCGAATCTCCTTGCCGTGGACGAGGAACTCGCCGAGGACCTTCTGTTCTTCCTCGTCGAACATCGCCCAGACCTCTTCTTCCCCGAACGCTTCCGAGATCTCCTCGAACTTCTCGAGCATCTTCTCGACCTGAACGGGATAGTACGCGAAAAGCTCCGTAGCCGTGTCGATGCCGGTCAAGCCGCCGCCGATCACGACGGCCGGCAGCCTCACCTGGAGGTTCGATAGAGTGTCCTTCTTAAACGCGCCGGTCAGCTGAAGCGCCATAAGGAAGTCCGACGCCTGCCTGATCCCCCGGATCAGATTGTTCTTCATCTTGACGATGGTCGGACGGCCGGCGCCGGTCGCGATCGCTATGTGGTCGAAACCGAAATCCCAGGCGTCATCGATGGTCAAAGTACCGCCGAAGCGTATGCCGCCGTACGCACGGAATCGCTTTCGGCGGGTGAGCATCAGCTGGATCATCGTCAGGAAGTTCTTGTCCCAGCGGACGGTGATGCCGTATTCCGACACGCCACCGAAACCTGAAAGGATCCTTTCATCCAGCTCCGACTTGATCTTTTTGACGTCCTTGACCGGCTTCGGGCATTCGGTCCCGGCTTTGCCGGTCCAGATGTCGTTGAGCGGCTCGATCTTCAGGCCGTCAAAACCCACGACGCCGAAGCCTTCGTTGAGAAGGTAATGCGCGAGCGTGTATCCCGCCGGCCCCAGCCCGACCACGAGCACGTTCTTGCCGTTGTACGGCAGCGGATACGGACGCTCCGCGTTGAGCGGGTTCCATCGCGTCAGGAGCGAGTAGATCTCGAAACCGTACGGAAGATCGAGCACGTCCGTCAGCGAGGCCGTCTCCGCGAGCGGGATGTCTACCGGCTCCTGCTTCTGGAAGATACAGCCCTTCATACAGTCGTTGCAGATCCTGTGTCCCGTGCCGGCGCACATCGGGTTGTCGATCGTCACGAGCGCGAGCGACGCGATCGGATCGCCCTGCTTCTTCATCAGGTGCATCTCCGAGATCTTCTCGTCTAGAGGGCATCCGTTGGTCTTGATCCCGAGCGGGTTCGTCTTCACGCTTCCGTCACGTTCGTGGAGGCCGGTCGAGCACGAATCTTTCTCACGTTCGTGGCAGATCAGGCAGTAGTCGATCTCGGCCAGCGCGTCGCGCATAGTGCCGCGGTGGTCGGTCAGCTTGAAGCCGTCGCGCCTACGGAGCTCCTTGTCGAGCCCTTCTATCGCTTCGGGAACCTTCGGATTCGAGCGCTGGATCCTGACCAGGTTCTGGTAATCGAGCGAATGCGGTGTCTTGAAGCTGTACCAGTCGAAAGACTTTCGGTAGAAGTGGGTCGCCGACCAGATCTCGTACATCCGGAGGACCGACTGTACTTGCAGAAGCTCGCCCGTCGCGTCGATGTCTTCCGTGAAGGAGGAGAAGACCTTTCCGAACACGGAGTCGAGCTTCACTTCGTAAGCCTTTGCGACCTTTTTCAGGGTCGCCTTCGCTTCGTCCGACAGGGGCGCGCCCTTCTGGAATTCCTCTTCGGCGGCAACCAGTTCGGCGACCACGGTCGCTATCGCAAGCTCGTCGTCGAGAATGTGCGTTTCAGGATAGACAGCGTTCTTGAACTCGCGGATCGCCTCCGTGACCTCGACCTCTTTGAATCCGGCGAGATCCTCCTCCTTGAACTTCCTGACCGCGCGGCGCTGTACGAAGAACTTGTACTTCCAGATCGGGTCGTGGGCGTGGACCTCCTTGCGGAGTTCGGAGCGATCCTTGTCTATGAAGAACAGTTTCGCGACAAATTCAGAGAGGATCGGCGCGCAGTCGGTCAGGATCTTCGACGCCGTCTTCGGGTCGAAGCCCTTTCCTTTCGCGTCGATGTAGGACCGGAGCTCGCCGTGCAGGGCCTCGTCTCGTTCCCGCACGGTCTCGTAGAAAGACTCGGCCAGTTCCTTGAGGCGCACGGCGTCGTAGAGGTCCGAATACCGGAAGCCCTCTATACCCAGCCCTATATCGTAAGTGTCACTCATCTGGTAATAATTCCGCTTGTAAATAGTTGTCCGTATGTGCGATTTCGCGTGTTAAATCCAAAAGGAAAATATATCATCCGACTTCGGTGGCGGACAAAACGTCGGCCGCTTGCAAGAGGCCAGATTTTTGCGACTCGGGACAAAAACGTGTATATTTTGCAAGTATTTCTGTGTATTGGTCCTTTGTTTAGCGCGACGGCGGGTTTATAGTAAAAGTTTGCCGTGCATAAGGGACAGCTTAGCTTTCTGAGGCTGTCCTTTTATAGCCTCGGAGCCGCGCAAACCCGGAGAACGAAGTAGTATGGAATCGAACGACCGTTTGCTGCAGATCCCGGAGATCAAGGACCGGAGATCGGACAAGGGATTACAAACCTCGCCGCAGGAATATCCTCCTACGTATTCTCCTTTCTACGACGACGATTCCCTCGGCGACAGCCGTTCGATCCGCGAATACTTCAACATCGTATACAAGCGTCTTCCGCTGATCCTTGCGATCACGATAATCATCACCGCCGCCGTCGCGTTCTACATGTTCCGCCAGCCGAACGAATACGCCGCGACCGCGACGATGATCGTCGAGCCCCCCAAGCCTAAGGCCACCGATTCGCAGAGCGTCATCCTGAACTTCGGCTACGACCAGAACTACTACAACACTCAGCTCCAGCTTATGCGAAGCCAGGACCTGATGAGCGACGTGGTCGTCGCAATGAAGCTCTACGAGCGGGAAAGACTGGATGGAAGCACGGGGCGCGGGATATTCGAGACGCTCACCTCGATGTTCACCGGCGGCGGCAAACAGCCGGAACAGCAGGGCGCGCTTCCCGTAATCGACACAGCGGAAGGCGAAACGGTAGAACAGGTCACGCTCACGCCGGAACAAAAACAGCGCGCGGAAGAGTACGCCTCCAAATTGAGCGGAATGCTGTCGGTGGAGAAGGTCGAGACCACGAACCTGGTCAACGTTACTCTGAAAGGCTCTGATCCGGAACTGATCCAGCAGGTCGCGAACACGCTCGCCGAGATGTACAAGGTACAGAGCATTGAACTCGCTACCGACAATCAGAAGAAAGCTCTGAAGGAATTGAAGGACTCGATCGTCGAGCTAAAGAAGACCATCAGCGATCAGGAAGTCGCGTTCATAGGCAATCTCCGGGCAAGCAACCTGCCGGTCGGCGATGGAAAGGCGACTGAGCTGTCGGCGAGCAGGCTCGGCACGGTCAGCAGCCAGCTCCTGGAGGCGATCGACGCGCGACGGAAGCTTGAGGCCGAGTACGCCGCCGCGATGCAGGCGAAAAACCCGTACGCGCTTTCGGATGCTTCCGGCAGCCTGCTGGCCTCACAGCTTCGCACGACCAAGAGCGAGCGAAAGGCGAAGTTTGACGAGCAGATCCGGTCGATCGACGAGAAGATCAAGACTGCGGAGTCCGAACTTGCGAAACTGCGCGTCAAGTACACAAACGAGCACTGGCGCGTGAAGGAAGGCGTCAGCCTCGTCGATAGTCTGAAGACGCAGAAGACCGATCTTGAGGCGGAAAGCAAGAAGATCATCGAGGAAGAATCGAAGACCCTCGAGAAAGAGGTCCAAAAGGAGATCACTTCCGCGCTCGCCGCCAGGCTCAACACTGCCCGAAGGCGCGAGGCTCAATTGAGCGCAGCGTACGAGCAGGAGGCCGCCCGCGCGAACCAGCAAGGTCAGGAAGAAACGATGCTGACCACCGCAAAGCGGGAGATCGAGAATAACCGAGGGATCCTTGACCGGCTATTGCAGCGCGAGCGCGAGATGGAGCTTTCCATTGACGCAAGCGCGCCGGACAACATCAAGGTCACCGGGAAAGCGCAGGCTGGTCTGGTCGGTCCGGCGAGAAGCCGGAACATCCTGATCGCGCTGTTCATCTCGCTGGTCGGCGGCATCGGGCTGACGTTCCTGCTCGATTACCTCGACGATTCGATCAAGAGTTCCGACGACATCGGCAGAGGCCTCGGCCTCCCGACGCTCGGACTGATCCCTCACCAAAAGACTCTCGAGAAGAGGAAGCAAAAGCTGCTACCCGGAAGTTCGAACGGGCGAACCGCTTCAACGGAGTTTGTCGCTCTCGAAGACAACAGATCGGGAATGGCCGAGGCGTACAGGCATTTGCGTACGTCATTGCTGTTCTCTTCGGCAGGAAAACCGCCGGAGACTATCCTGGTCACTTCTTCCCAGCCTTCGGAAGGCAAGACGACCACGGCGATAAATACCGCGATCACCCTCGCACAGTCCGGAGCTGAAGTAGTGATCATCGATTGTGACCTGCGAAGGCCCAGGCTCCACAGCCTTTTCGATCTTGAGAACACGCACGGGCTTACGAACTATCTTTCCGGAGAGAAGAACACGGATAACCTTCTGAAGCCATTTCCGGACCTTCCGAATCTGAAGATCATCACCAGCGGCCCGATCCCGCCAAACCCGGCGGAGCTGCTCAGCTCGAACGAGATGAAGCACCTCCTGCAGTTTCTGAAGGGAAAATTCCAACACGTGGTGATCGACTCGCCTCCTGCGATCTCGTTCACTGACGCGGCGATCATCGCCACGCTGGTCGACGGCGTCGTGCTGGTCGCAATGGCGGGTAAGAGCTCGGTCCACCTTATGAGGCGCTTCAAGCACAGGCTTCTGAACATGGGCGCGAGGATCTACGGCGTGGTCCTGAACGGCATCAAGCCGAACTCGGTCGAGTACAGCTACTACGGCTACGGTGACGATTACAGCCGCTACTATCGCGAAGACGAATCGACCCCGATGCTGGAAGAGGTCGCGGGCGAGGAGCTCGGCGAGGGCTGGATCGAGGAGTCCGATGACGAACCCGCCAACGGTTCCAGCCGGTAGTGGAGATCAGTGAAGTAAACGCAAAAGGCTGCCCATTTCGGCAGCCTTTATTCGTATCTCTCAGAACTTTCAAACGATTCGAAAGAAGCGCGGGCGGAAACCTGACCATCAGGGAAGGTGCCCTGAAATAGTTCAAAGTTCCAGGTTTTAAGTTCCAAGAACGGGGCGGAATCCCGTCCATAAGCGAGGGCGCGGCGAACGCAGTGAGCGAGGACGGAACCCCGCACGTAAGGCCGCAAGCTGAAACGGACAGCGCGGCGAACCGAGATCGAGGCAATATCTACCCTTCAACCACAAACCTCCTCACAGCGTCGCGCCAGTCAAGGAGCGGGCCGAAAGAACCTCCTCGAACGGTCGACAATTTCGAGTTCGAAGGCCTTTGAGCCGGGCGCTGAAGATCGGCCGCAGACACCGTTGATACAAGCGAGCCGTCGAAGCCTCCCGCCTCGCAGGCCTCTTGCGCGAAACCAAAGTAGCTTGTTCCTTCGCCGGCATTGACGACGTGGAAAACGCCTTCGGAGCCGGAGCCGGATAGTTCCCTGAGCCGCACAGCGAGGTCGTTCGCGTAGGTCGGGGTCCCAAAACTGTCGTTGATTGCGATTATTCTCCTTCCTTCGGCGAGCAGGTCCGGCATCACGCTCAGGAAGTTCGTTCCGCCGGATCCGAAGATCCATCCCGATCGGACGATGATCGAACGGGCATAGCCCGCCGCCGCGAGTTTCTCGCCTTCCAACTTCGCCGCTGCGTATACCGACTGCGGACGCGGCTCGTCCGATTCGTTGTAGAAACCTTCTTTCGCTCCGTCGAAAACATAATCTGTCGAAATGGTCACAAAGGCGGAATCGGCATCGCGACACGCTGCCGCGAGATTGCCGACGCCTTCGGCATTCACCGCGTAACAAAGGCCGGCGTTCGATTCCGCTCCGTCCACGTCGGTGTACGCCGCGCAGTTGATGACCGCTTCGAAGCCCGCTTCTTTCATCACACGAGAGACCGATTCACGGTCCGTGATGTCGAGATCGCGTTTTGCGAGCGCGGTCACGTCGTCGCCGAGGAACGCGCACACGCGAGAGACCGCCCGAGCGACCATTCCTTCGGCTCCGGTTACGAGGATCTTCATTTTCGAGGGGAATGCCGGCGAGAATCCTTTACTTGTTGAGCAGACGCATCTGCCGGAGGATTTGCTCGGCGTGCTGTTTCGGGGAGTTGATGTTCTTCAGCACGATCATCGAATCTTTCTCGTTGGCGTTCTCGATATCGATGTTTCCGAAGCCGAGCAATCTCTGAAACGCGTTGGCGGAGACAGTGACGTCCTGGATTATCCGAAGCGGCACGTTGCGGGTCGTCTTGTTGATCAGCCCTTCGTCGATCTCGATCTTGGAATCGGTCAGCGTGTAGCGGATCATCTTCTGCCGGATGTGGTAGTAAGCGGGAACCAGAAGAAGCGAAAGGCAAAGCAGCACAACGGCTCCACCGGAAAGCAACGGATAAGCGAGGAACACTCCCAGGAACGCAAGCAGGACCGCGAGCAGGATGCCGCCGATCACGGCGAGCAGATAGCCCGAACCGACGAAGATCAAGGTCGGCCGGATCGAGAAGATCGTCTCTTCATCGTCGTCCGCTGCGGGCACGCCGCCCCTCTGCGCTACGAGGGTCTCTTCCTCGGCCTGCAATTCGAACTGCTTCCCGCATTTCTTACAAAAATCAGCTCCGTCGGCATTCTCGGTCCCGCACTTGTTGCAGTACATAATTTCTCGCCCCCAACACTCCCTTTTCGGAATGGCAGAATGATACAGGAATTCCCTCCGGCGAACAAAAAAAGCGGCCGGAATCGTCCGGCCGCGAGTCACTTAAGAGCAAGAGGAGAAGAAAGCGGAGGATCTGCGATCCCCCATTCTATTGCGAGACAAGCCGCACCGTGCCGTTAGGCAGCTTCACGGCGATGACATCCCGTTCGTAGAGCGCGAGCGGGACCGCCTCTTTTTCCTCGATCTCCTTTGCCGCCTTTTGGTCAACACGCGCCGCGCGCTTGATGAACCGGGCATCGGTGAGCGAGTTGTACCTGTTCGTTATCCGCCTGACGTATTCCTGGGTCTCCCTGTACGGAGGAATGCGCCAGCCGTACTTCATCACGGCGCCCTCGCCTGCATTGTAGCCGGCAAGCGCGAGCACCACGTCGCCGTCGAACTTGTCGATAAGCCAGCGCATGTATCTCACGCCGGCTTCGATGTTCTGCTTCGGGTCCCAAATGTTGGACACACCGAAACGCCGCGCCGTCGCCGGCATCAGCTGCATTAGCCCGCTGGCGCCTTTGTGCGATTTCGCGCGGCTCTTGAATGCGGACTCCTGATGCATCTGGGCGTAGATCAGAAGCGGGTCGATGCTGTATTTCTTCGACGAATTGAGAATGTAAGAATCGACTGTCGCGTCGCCTGTCGAGAAACCGCGAAGGCTCCTCAAAGAACTCATCGCGATCCGCCTGATCAAAGGATTGCTGTTCGTCGATGCCTTCGAAGCCGCTTTCTTGCTCTTCGCGGTCGTCGGTGCCGGAGGCGGCTCTTCGGCCTCGGGCCGTATGACTTGCACGCCTTTTGCCGTGTCGAAATTATCGAATACGCGTTTTGATTGCGCGGCGGCCGGGACGGTCGCGACAATGCCTACAAGCAGGAGTAATATTGAATGTCTCATAGGGCTTGGGGTCGGAGCGTAATTGAATGGAGGGTTCAGCACATCTGGAATTTCCCGGATATCGTTTGTGCCAGTTTGCTTTGGGATCGAATGCGGGGCCGGATCGCGGCCGGCGGGAAGTTCGCCCGCCTAATGTTGAAAAAACGGCCAATGCGGCGGGTGTTCCAAATAGCCAAACGTAGTTTAGCATTGTTAATCAGTAGTTTCCAAGCTCGGCCGGTTCCTTCAACGAAATACCGAAATCGTCTATCTTTTAGGAAATGATCTATCTTTCGCAGATCCTCGGTAAGCCGATCCACAGCGCCGAAGGCGAATCTATCGCCACGATAAGGGACCTTGTCGTGCGTTACGGGAACGAGGACCATCCGCCGGTCATCGGCCTTGTAGCGCGTTACAGCAGGCGGCTCTTCTTCATTCCGAGATCCCAGCTCAAGGTCTTCGGATCGGCGGGCACACAGCTCAGGACCGATGTCCTTGACCTGCGGCCCTTTTCCCGCCGCGATGGCGAGGTTCTTTTGGCAAAAGATGTTCTCGACAAACAGCTGATCGACATCGACGGCAAGCGGGTCGTCCGGGTCAACGACGTCCAGCTTGTCGAGTTCAACGGCGAATGGCGGATCAGCGGAGCGGACATTAGCCTTCAGGGCTTTCTTCGGAGGCTTATGCCGTCGGGCTTCTACGGTTCGAAAAAGCCGGTCGAGGTCATCGACTGGAAGGACGTCGGATACCTCGCTACGGATTCCAAAACCGTCACCGTTCAGCTCAAGTCTTCCAAAGACAAGTTGTCGAGGCTTCATCCGGTCGAAATAGCACAGCTGGCCGAGGCGCTTTCGCCGCTCCACAGGACGGACATCGTCGAATCGCTCGATGACGAGATCGCCGCCGATACGCTTGAGGAGATGTCCACCGAGAACCAGGCACGCGTTCTTGAAGACCTCGACGGCGAACGCGCTGCGGACCTTCTGGAAGAGATGTCGCCCGACGACGCGGCCGACGTGCTGGAAGAGCTAGACGACGACAAGGCCCGGGAGCTTGTCGCGCTGATGGAAGACGAAGAAAAGGCGGACGTTGTAGAGCTGATGTTTTACGAGCACGACACCGCTGGCGGGCTTATGACCACGGAGATGGTCACCTTCCCGCAGTCAATGTCGGTGGGCGAGGCGATCGCGGAACTCCGCGAGATGGCACGGACGCCGCACATGATCTACTACATATACATCACCGAATCCACGGAATCGAGAAAGCTTGCAGGCATAATCACGCTGAGGGTCCTGATACTCGCCGACAGCGATGAGCACCTGGAGGACTTTATGCGAAAGGATTTTCAGTCGGTCGGCCCCGGGGAGCCTGCCGAAGAGGTCGCGCTGAAGATCGCCGAGTACAACCTGCTCGCGATACCGGTCGTGGACGATAAGGAGGAACTCCTGGGGATCGTCACGGTGGACGACGCGATGGAGATACTGCTTCCGAAACGGTTCGAGTGAAGACCAGATTCTCAGATTTTGCTCCAGAAAAGTACAGGGACCTTCTCCGCAAGGCACTTGAGCCCCACAGCGATCCGGAGTACGCGGTCCATATGAAAGCGTACCTCAGGAACAAATTCGAGTTTTTCGGGATGAGATCGCCGCTTAGGAAGGTCATATTCAAAGAGTTCTTCGAAAAGCAAGGAATTCCGTCGCCCGAAGCGCTTCCGGAAACGGTCGATCTGCTTTTGGACGAAGAAGAGCGGGAATTCCATTACTTCGCGATCGAGGCGGCCGAGAAACACAGGAAACTGTGGGACGAAAGGTCCGTGCGGCTGTTCGAATCGATGGCCGTCAGGCAGTCGTGGTGGGATTCGGTTGATTACATACGCAGCGTCTGCCTCAAAGAGTTCTTTCTGCGGTTCCCCGAACTGAGAGAAGAGATCTCGAAGCGCTGGACGGAATCGGATAACTTCTGGCTTCATAGGCTCGCAGTCACGTTCCAGATCGGCTACAAGACGAGGACGGACACGGCGCTGCTTACGAAGAACATCGACGCGGTCAAGGATTCGGACGAGTTTTTCGTGCAGAAGGCAATCGGCTGGGCGCTAAGGGATTACGGCAAGACCGCTCCCGAATTCGTCGAGGCATATGTTTCAAGGGCCGGGCTGAAACCGCTGAGTAGACGCGAGGCGGTGAAAAGGATCCGAGCGAAATGAACCGGCGGGGGAATATCTGCCGCCTGAACGGACATCACCCCTGCAATGAAATCCGGAACGAATCGCTTGTAACGAAAGCCCGCGACCTGTTAGATTTCTAATTCAAGTTCACAACAAGGAGATCCCAAGGCTATGAAGATCAGACGTATTTTTCTCGCCGTTACCGCGCTCGCGCTATTTGCGGTCCCGGCCATGGCTTCAAACGACGTGATGCCAATCGGGACGAAGCTTGAAGGCTTCTCTATGAAGGACCCGGCCGGCACCGAACATACCTACAAGTCGTTGAAGGGCGACAAGGGTACGATCGTGATATTTCTCTCGGCGCAGTGCCCGGTTGTGGCGGCGTATAACGACCGCATCAACGAGATCGCCGATGCCTACGCGGCGAAAGGGATCAGCATGGTCGGGATCTATCCGAACTACACCGAGGACCTCGCCTGGGTGACGCGCCATTCAAATGAGAACTACAAGTTCACGGTGCTGATCGACGAGAACAATGTCTTCGCCGACAGGCTCGGCGCGTCGTTCACGCCGGAGATCTACTACTTCAACTCGGAAGACGTCCTCGACTACCACGGCGCGATCGACAACGACAGGACGGGAAATAGCATTACGCGGCCGTTCCTGAAGACCGCCCTGGACGAAAAACTCTCGGGCAAGGCGATCACCGAACAGAACACGAAGGCCTTCGGTTGCTCGATCAAGAGGGTCAAGGCGGAAGGTTAAGCGACGAAAGTAAGTATGAACCATTTTTTGCATGCCATTTTGCGAAGGGCGGCTTTCAGCGCGCTCTTCGCCTTGATCTTTGTTCCCGGAATCGCAGCTCAGACGGGCGCCGACGCTTCGGAGTCTTCGCAGTCTGCTGGAGGCAAAGCCGTCAATTTGAAGGTCTCTCAGGTCGATGAAGAAACGATCAAGCCCCTTCTTGTGCCGGACGGAAAACCGCTTCTGATCAATTTCTGGGCGACGTGGTGCGAGCCGTGCCGCGAAGAGTTCCCGGAGTTGATCGAGATCGACGGAGATTACGAAGGAAAGATCGATTTCCTGATCATCTCGCTTGACGATCCGGTCGAGATAACTCGCGACGTTCCGAAGTTCCTTGAAGAGATGGGCTCGACGATGACGCCTTACCTTTTGCGGACACTCGATGAGACCGCAGTGATCGGTTCGATCTCGAAGGACTGGCAGGGCGGGCTTCCCTTTACCGTGCTCTATGACGCAGAAGGCAACGTGAAGCACGCCCGCCAGGGAAAGATCAAGGTCCCGGTCGTTCGCGGGATTCTCGACGACTTGATACAGATACCTGGCCCGATCGCGGTAACCGAGCTTGTGAAGGTCCTGAACGGCAAACGCGACGAAGCGCTCTTCTATTACCGAAACAACTGGATGAAGCTCCGAAAAGAGGCGGTCAAACGCGGCTACATCGAGTCTTTCGAACTCCAGGCAGGCGAGCCGAAGGTAGACGCGGAGTTCGACATCGTCCTCATAACGCGTTACGCCGGCCGCGCCCAATACGAAGCGTCGGAGCCGAACTTCCAACAACTGATCAAGGAACTTCTGCCCATCGGGCCCGTTCGGCTGAACGAATCCGTCCCCGACGAATTCAGGAAGTCGGTCTCGTTCAGGATCTCGGAATCGATCGCTCAGGAGTGAGCCTTTCGTCTTTTTGAATTGTACAGAAGGCGGGACCGTCCAACGGCGCCCGCCTTTCCCTTTCGCCGGCCCGTTTGAAAAAACGCCTCCCACCTAATAAACTCTCTCTTTTCCAAAACCACCCGAGATCCCGGCAGGTGACATTTATCCTGATGACGAGCCCCGCCATAACCCCAGAACTCATTGAACAACACGTAACTCCGGAGGAGTACGAGAAGATCGTCGACATTCTCGGACGCGAGCCGAACTTCACAGAGCTCGGCATCTTCAGCGTGATGTGGTCGGAGCACTGCTCGTACAAATCCTCGCGCGTCCACCTGAAAAGGCTTCCGACGACCGGCAAACGCGTGATCGTGCCGCCGGGCGAGAACGCGGGCGTCGTGGACATTGGCGACGACTGGTGCGTCGCGTTCAAGGTCGAATCGCACAATCATCCGAGCTTCATCGAGCCTTTCCAGGGAGCCGCGACGGGCGTCGGCGGCATCCTGCGCGACGTTTTCACTATGGGCGCCAGGCCTATAGCGGCGATGAATTCGCTTCGTTTTGGGCCGCTCGAACCCAACGAGCGCGGCGCGACCACCAGGAAGATCGCGAACCGCAACAAGTCGATCCTGAAAGGAGTAGTCGAGGGGATCGGATTCTACGGGAACTGCTTCGGCGTCCCGACCGTCGGCGGCGAGGTCGTCTTTGACGAGGCGTACAACCTTAACCCGCTTGTGAACGCATTCGCGCTCGGGCTAGTCCGCAAGGACCAGATCTTCTTCGGAAAGGCCTCCGGCGTTGGCAATCCGGTCCTCTATGTCGGCGCGAAGACCGGACGCGACGGCATCCACGGCGCGACGATGGCTTCTGCCGAGTTCGACGACGAGGCGCTGGAAAAGAGGCCGACCGTCCAGGTCGGCGATCCTTTCCTCGAAAAGCTCCTGCTCGAGGCCTGCCTCGAAGCGATGCGCTCCGGCGCGATCGAGGGGATCCAGGATATGGGAGCCGCCGGCCTTACGAGCTCTTCGGTCGAGATGGCGGACCGCGCCGGGACCGGGCTCGAGCTCGATCTGACAATTGTTCCCCAGCGGGAGACCGGAATGACAGCCTACGAGATGCTGCTCAGCGAATCGCAGGAGCGGATGCTGATCGTTGCGAAGTCGGGGCGCGAACGCGAGCTGGTCGAGATCTTCAACAAGTGGGACCTCGACGCAGTCGTGATCGGAAAGGTCGTGAAAGGGAACCGCCTGAAGGTCTTCCATAACGGCGAGCTTATGGCCGATCTTCCCGTGGACAAGCTGACGGACGAGGCACCCAGATACGAAAGGCCGATGGAGGCCCCCGCGTATGCTTCGGTCGGCCGCGAGAAACGCTTTAAAAAATGGAATGCGCGCGCGGATTCCGCCGGCCACGGAAAACGGGAACTCTCGGAAGTGCTCGAAACCCTGCTTTCTTCGCCCGACATCTGTTCCAAACACTGGGTTTACGAGCAGTATGACCACATGGTCAGGACGAATACGGCGATCCTCCCGGGCGCGGATGCCGCGGTCGTCCGGATCAAGGAGACACGAAGGGCCGTCTCGATGTGCCTCGACGGAAACGGGCTTTATTCGGCGGTCGATCCTCTGGAAGGCGCGAAGCTGACGGTCTCCGAAGCCGCGCGAAACAATGTCTGCGTAGGCGCGAGGCCGATCGCGGTCACGAACTGCCTTAACTTCGCTTCGCCGGAAAGACCGAAGATAATGTGGGCGTTCTCGCAGACGATCGACGGAATGAAGGCGGCGTGCGAGACGTTCGAAACGCCGGTGATCTCCGGCAACGTTTCCTTCTACAACGAGACCGACGGCGACGGTGTTCTTCCGACGCCGACGATCGGGATGGTCGGGCTTCTGGACGATGTGAGGAAGCTCGTGACGCAGGGATTCAAGCAAAAGGGCGACATCATCGCGCTGCTGGGAACGACGAACGACGACCTTTCGGTCAGCGAGTATTCGCAGTCGGTGCTTGGGCTCTCGACCAACGAACTCATCGAGATCGGTTCGGTGCCCGTGCTTGACCTTTCGCTGGAGAAGACCGTTCAGGAAACCTGCCTCAAGCTCGCCGAAGAGATGCTGATCGCTTCGGCGCACGACTGCTCGGACGGCGGCCTCGCAGTCGCTCTCGCCGAATGCTGTTTCTCTTCGCTGAACAACGCTCCGGACGGGGCCGCCGTCGAGCTTTCAGCGAACGGGCTCGGACCGGAATCGGTCCTCTTCTCCGAAACTCCTTCGAGGATCGTCATCAGTTACTCTCCGGAGTATGCCGATCGCGTCGCTTCGATCGCGGAAGAGCTCGGCTGTCCGTTCGAGGTGATCGGAAACGTGGAAGGCGATGACCTGAACATCTCGATCGACGGGGAGGAGGCGCTGAAGGCCCCGGTTGCGGAGTTGGAGAAGAAGTGGCAGCACGCGCTTGAACGGCTCCTGGGAGCATAAGGAACGTTCAAGGTTCCAAGTTCCAGGTTCCAGGAACTCTTTAAATAAACACGTTAGGAGTTCAAGCTTCAGCTTGCCCAGGCGCAGATTCCAGGTTCCAGGAAGTCTTTAAATAAACACGTAAGGAGTTCAAGCTTCAGCTTGCCCATCGTCTTGAGCAATGCGTTCGGAGTTCAGGCTTTAGCCTGGCGCAACAATCAAGCTGAAGCTTGTACTCCGAACGCATTTTCTAGGTTTGGAGGACCCTCTGCCTCCTTCTTAGCTCTCTGCGGTTCAATCCTCCTTACGCTCCCGCGTCCTCCGCGGTTAATCCCATTCCTTAACACGGTGTAAACTCGAAGAATGCCCGCCGGCGTTTACATCCACATTCCCTTCTGCAAGTCCCGCTGCTCCTATTGCGACTTCGCGACGGATGTCTTTCGAAACGACGAGGCGGTCAAGCGGTATGTGAACGCGCTGATCGACGAGATAAGAATTCAGAAGTCAGAAGTCAGGAGTCAGGAGGGAAAAGGAAAAAGTAAAAAGGAAAAAAGTGAGTCGCCGGACCAGCCCGGCCGCTCATCACTCGCTACTCATCACTCATCACTTTCCGATTCCCACTCAGTCCTCAGTCCTCAGTCCTCAGTCCTGCACGCGGGACGCGTGTGCTTCGACACCATCTACTTCGGCGGCGGCACGCCTTCCCTGCTCAGTCCAGATCAGCTCGGACCGATCCTCGAAGCTGTCCGCGATCGGTTCGATATAGCCGACGATGCCGAGATCACCGTCGAGATGAATCCCGCGACCGTCTCGCTCGAACAGCTGAAGGACTACCTTGCCTTCGGGGTGAACCGCGCCAGCTTCGGCGTGCAGACGTTCGACGACCGTTCGCTGAAGCTCCTCGCGCGCGGTCACGACGCAGACGACGCACGGAAGACTTACGATCTTCTCCGCGAAGCGGGCTTCAAGAACATCAGTTTCGATCTGATCGCGGGCCTTCCCCACCAGACGCTTGAGGGCTGGAAGGCGAACATCGAGGAAGCTGTCGCGATGTCTCCCGAGCATATCTCCCTATACCTGCTTGAGATCCACGAAGGCACTCCTCTCGCCGAACAGGTCCGCTCGGGAAGGCAGCCGATGCCGGACGAAGATCTGGCGGCGGAAATGTACGAAGCGATGCTGGAAAGGCTCGACGCCGCGGGATATCTGCAATACGAGATCTCGAACTTCTCGCGCGAAGGACGCGAGTCGAGGCACAACCTGAAGTACTGGGAGCTTGAGCCCGTGATCGGGTTCGGAGTGTCGGCGCATTCGTTCGACGGTTCGCGCAGATGGATTAACGTCCGCGACACATTCGCGTATGTGAAGTCCGTCGAGTGCGGCGATTCGCCGGTGGTCGAGATCGACGAACTGCCCGAAAAGCAACTGAAGGCGGAGTTCGCGTTTCTCAAACTGCGTTTGAATAAAGGCCTCGACCTGCGAGAATACCGCGAACGTTTCGGTTCCGGCCTGCTGGAGGAGTTTGGCGAAGAGCTCGAGGAGTTTCGGAAAGCGGGCCTGCTCGAAGTGTCGGGAACAAGCGTTAGCCTGACCAACCGCGGCAGGCTTTACTCCAACGAGGTGTTCGGGGTGTTCGTCTAAGGCTGCGCTATTGTGAACTACCTGATTTGAAAATGCTCTTTTCGACGTAATTTGTCGCGGGCTTTTCGATCATCGCCTCTCCACAGTCGGCTACGGTTACGAACTGGAATCGGGCCCGATGAACGATAAGCTTCAGCTTGTCGCTGTGGGCGAAGCTGGCAGAAGCACCTGTCGCCTGTATTGCGGCCAAAACGGTTTTTCCTATTTTGGAGCAACAAACATGTCGCTCTTAAAGGAGCGGGACTCTGAGTCCCCTGCGATTCATCTCACCAATCTCGGCAAACTAGCAAACTCGCTAAACTCTCTCGGTCGCCGCTAAAGCGGCTCAAGCATCGATTTTCGACCTTACCCCACACTTCGCCTTTGGCTCGTGTGGGGCTAGTAATAAGGCGCACGCTTCGCGTGCTGAAATCCCGACACACTCGACACACTCAACAGACTCGACAGACCCGCCAGACCCGCCAGAACCGACACACTCGACAGACTCAACAGACTCGACAGACCCGACAGACTCAACAGACCCGCCAGACTCGACAGACTCGACAGACCCGACAGACTCAACAGACCCGCCAGACTCGACAGACTCGACAGACCCGACAGACTCGACAGACTCGACAGACGCGACAGACTCGATAGACGCGACAGATTCGACACACTCGACAGGGCCGCCAGACTCGACAGACTCGACAGACCCGACAGACCCGACAGACCCGAAGAACTCGATAGACTCGACAGACTAGACAGACCCGATAGTCCCCCCGAGCCCGGGCGGGCACAGATCCCGCCCCTACCTCCCTTTCTCCTGACTTTTGTATAATGGCCGCATACGCAACGGCGGCCTCCCGGATTTGCATCGTAGGCCAAATTAATACTTTGCAGGGGATAACGTAATTATGAAACAAAAAGCGATCTATCAGCTTACAGGGCGCCAACTCGTTCTGCTGGCGGTGATCTCCGCGATGATCGCGGTTGGGGCCGTAGTGGCGGTGTCGAACTTCGGCATCGGCTGGAACTACCTTATGTCAGGCGAATCGGCGGAAAAGACCTTTGCCGAATCCCGGCCCGCTATCACGGATCCGTCCGCAGTCACGGATGAAGAGAACAACATCGAGATCTACAGGAAGATGTCGCCCGGAGTGGCGTTCATCACTACGAGTGCACGGTTCGAGACCTGGTTAGGTGAAGAGTTCGAGCGTGAAAGCGGGATCGGTTCCGGCTCGGTGATCGACAACCAGGGACACATCCTTACGAACTATCACGTGATCGAGAACGCGTCGCGGCTGACCGTAAGTTTCGGCGGCGACAAGGTATATCCGGCGACCTTCGTCGGCGGAGACCCGGATACCGACCTCGCGGTCATCAAGATAGATCCGCCGGCGAATGGACTGACGTTAATCCCGCTCGGCGACTCCGCATCGCTTGATGTCGGACAGAAGGTCCTTGCGATCGGTAATCCGTTCGGACAGGACAGAACACTTACGACCGGCGTCATTTCGGGACTCCAACGTTCGATCAGGGCACGCAACGGACTCCCGATCGACGCCGCGATCCAAACGGACGCCTCGATCAACCGCGGTAACTCGGGCGGTCCTTTGCTCGACAAGTTCGGCAGGATGATCGGCATCAATTCACAGATCCTTTCGCCTTCCGGTGCGTCGGCAGGAGTGGGATTCGCAGTTCCGGTCAACACGGCGAAGCGCGTCATTCCGCAGCTGATCCGGTTCGGCGAGGTCCGGAGGCCCAAGCTTGGAGCTTCGCTTTATCCTGTTGAAGATCTTCGCGACCGCGGCCTCGATCTTCCGGTAAGGGAAGGACTTCTCGTGAGCCGTATCGTCCCGGGCGGCTCGATCGGCCGCGCAGGATTGCGAGGGCTTTCTTCGGACGGCGACAGAACCCTGCTCGGCGACATCATCACGACCATCGACGGCCAGAAGGTTAACAACATCGACGACCTTTATCGCTTCCTGGACAAGAAGAAGATAGGCGAGACTGTCAACGTCCAGGTCTACCGTCGAGGGAACACGATTACGGTTCCGGTCAAACTGCTGCAGATGCCGGAAACGCGTAGCGGCAACCGCCGTTTCTGACACTTTCGAAAAGACAAGCATCGCAGGCGAGGAAGCTTCGCCTGCGATTTTTCTTTGTGCTATGGTTTTAGCTCGATGAACTTCGTCCCGCCAAAGCATTTCCGCAATGAGGGCTTCGGATGGACCTGCCGCAGATGCACGGAGCAGTCGGTCGATGGTGAAAAGAGCGGCCGGTCGAGACTGATGACGGAAGGCGAGTCCGAAATGAAGCCGGTCGAGCTTTCCACTCCGGCGCTCGCGAAATGGGCGGACAGAAATAAAAGCGTGCTCGAATGCCCCAGGTGCGGGACAAGGGAGCGGATTCCGGAGAAACGATGAAGGACGCGCTCGCGGAAAGGAATGAAGACCTGAAAATCCTGGACATCGGCTGTGGGAAGAACAAGGTCGAAGGCTCGATCGGACTCGACTACAATCCGCGAACGGCGGCCGACGTGATCCACGACCTGGGCGACGTTCCGTACCCTTTCGGAGACAACGAGTTTGACGTGGTCGTTTCGCGGCACGTTATCGAACACGTTCCCGACGTCATTGCCTTCGTCGAGGAACTCTACAGGATCACAAAGCCCGGAGGTAAACTGGACATCGTCACTCCGCACTACACCAATCCCGACTGGGCGGCGGACCCGACGCACCGAAATCATTTAAATTCGTATTCATTCAACTCTTTCATTCCGGAAAGGCAGGTTTTCGATTTCTATACCGAAGCTCGGCTCAAGCCGGAGGACATCAAGGTAACCCTTGCTAATGTATGGCGATCGCTTGGGATCGAGTTCCTCGTGAACCTGGATCGAAGATGGCCGCGCTGGCGGTTCGTTCGAAAGTTCTGGGAGCATTACCTGAGCACGGTGATGCGCGGAAAGGACCTCCGCTTCGTGTTCACGGTGATCAAGGACCACCCGGACCCGAAAGCTTAGCCAACGGTTTTCCGCTGATGTATCATCTCGAAGGGTGCTTTTGCACTTAGAACTCATTTTCTGAGGTAATCAATGAGAAAGAAGTTAATCGTGTTCATCGCGGCCGCGGCCATTCTTGGCGCGTCGTTCGTTCTTGCCGGCGGCAGCGAGGTCAAGACCGACGATCTGGCGGCATTGCTTCCGCAGTCCGACGGTGTTCTCGTGCTGGATGTAAGGAGGCTGTTTGACGAAGCGCTTCCTCAGATCCTCTCGGCAAACGAGCCTTTGCTAAAGAAGATCAACGGCGAAGCCGACAAGATCAGGACACGGACCGGACTCGACCTCAAACGGTTCGACCGCCTCGCGGTGGGGTTGAAGACGAAGCAGATCGACGGGGCGACCCTGAAGGTCGAGCCCGTGCTTCTCGCCCGCGGTCCTTACAACGGCGATTCGCTCGCCGAGGCGGCGAAGATGGCATCCAAAGGAAAGTTCCGGACCGAGGAATCCGCCGGAAGAACGGTCTACATTTTTTCCGCGAAGGAGATCGTCGATCGCAACCGTCCCGCCGACGGCAAGTCCAACAGCTTATTTGAAAAGATTCTGGACAAGGTCCTGAATGGGCTGTCCGACGAGGTGGCGCTTGCCGCCTACGACTCGAACACCGTCGCGCTCGGCTCGCTTGCCCGAGTGAAGGAACTGCTTGGAAATTCGCCGAGGATCGAAGGCCGGCTCCTCGAGATGGTAGGCAGGAAGCAAAACACGGTGGCGAACTTCGGAATGGTTGTTCCTGACGGCCTCTCGCGTTACTTCGAACTGGAGCAGGACGAGCTCGGCGAAAGCCTGAATTCGGTCCGCGAGGTCAACGGGACGCTGGATGTGATTCCGGGCAGGACGATGCTCTGGATCGCGGCTCGAACCGTCGATTCAAAGCAGGCGGAAAATCTGGAGATCATGCTCTCCGGCTTCCGTGGCCTGTTCGCAGGGATACTTAAACAGCAGAAGGGCGAGGACAAGAAGGTTTACGGGCGGATGCTCGAGAATCTTTCCGTGGACCGTAACGAGACCGAGCTGATGGTGAGCCTAGAGATCCCGCAGGGCGACCTCGACATTATTGTCGGCAAGAAGTGACGCGGAACCGTCGCGTTTCACACAAACGGCCGCCGCGAAACTTCCGGCGGCCGTTCTCATTTTCGCGGTAATCTCTTTTCCCAAGCGTCTGTTTGGAATAACATAAGTTTTATGGACAGTTCGTTTACTCGCAATGTGATACTCCTCGGCGCCTTGGCCTTTTGGACCATTCCCGCGTTGCCGGTGCTTGCGCAGAGTGAGCCAAGGACGCGTGTAGTTGTCACCGACAACGTCGCGAAACCTGCCTCGACGCCTGTCTCCGATTCTTCAGCAACGGCGCTTACTCTACTTCGGACGCGGATCTCGATGACGATCGCGAATCCCGCGCTGCGAAGGGGAAGCGTCGGGATCAAGGTTATCTCGCTGGATTCGGGCGAAACGGTGTATGAGCGCGATGCCGAAAAGTACTTCATGCCTGCTTCGAATATGAAGAGCTTCACCGTCGCGGCGGCGCTCGATCGCCTGGGGCCGGAGCACCAGTTCACGACAAGTGTTTACGCTCCTTCGAAGCCGGAAGGCGGGGTTGTTAAAGGCGACCTGACCATCTTCGGGCGCGGCGATCCGTCGTTCTCCTGGCGTTATAACGCCGGCGACTGGCTGAAAGCGATCGACGATCTCGCCGACAAGCTGATCGCCGCTGGCGTGAGTAAAATCGAGGGCAATATCGTAGGCGACGGCTCTTACTTTAATACGGAGCCTGTGCCGGTTGGCTGGGGATGGGACGACCTGCAATGGTATTACGGGGCGGAGGTCTCCGCGCTCTCGGTGAACGACAATGTCGTTGTTATGAAAGTCTCGCCTTCGACGATCGGGCTCGCTCCGCTCGTCACCTTCGAACCCGCCAGCAGCCTGTTCCGCGTTGTGAACACAGCCAAGACCGTGCCGAGCGGAGAACGAAAGACGCTGAAGATCACGAAACGCATACGGGACAATGTCTATGAGATCTCGGGAAACCTCCCTTCCGGCGATCCCGGTTTCGCGGGCACGGTCGCCGTTTCGGACCCTCCTGAGGTGTTCGCCGACCTCCTGAAGCAGAGGCTTGCGTTAAAGGGCGTGACAGTCACAGGGAACGCGTTCGGCGTTGACCGGATCGACCGCGGAGGCGAACCGCTCAAGACCGAAGGCCTGATCGAGCTCGTCTCGCATAGGTCGCCACCGCTGAGGATCATCGCCGAGAACACGATGAAGCCGAGCCAGAATCTCTACACGGAGATCCTTCTGCGATCGCTCGGGGAGCTCACAGGGGGCCCCGCCGACATCAGGAAGACCAGCGAGGAAAAGGGAATGGCGGTCGTGAACGAGCTACTGAAGAAGGCGGGCGTTTCGCCGGACAGCGTCGTGCAGTACGACGCCAGCGGCCTTTCCAGGCATAACCTGATCACTCCCAACGCGTCCGCCATGCTATACAAATACCTCGACACGGCGCGCTATTCGGCGTTCTGGAAAAACTCATTGACTATAGGAGGCGTAGACGGGACTCTCCGCAGACGGTTCAGGGGCACCAACGCTTCCGGCAATGTTCGGGGCAAGACCGGAACGATCGACCAGGTCTCCGCACTTTCCGGTTATGTGACATCGAAGGCGGGCGAGCGATTCGCGTTCGCGATAATCACGAACGGCATTCCCGACGCCGGGACAAGGGTTTCGGCGATTGACGAGATCGTGCTTCAGCTGGCGAATCTCGAGGAGAAGACCTTCTTTGATCCGACGCCGCAGGTACTGAAGACGGTTCAGTGAGCGCCGGCTAAACCTCGTCTCCTGTCTCCCGTCTCCTGTTTCCCGTTTCCTTACAAGCGAAGGGCGGGGACAAGCCCCGACCCTACAGAAAAGCGGCGGCCCGCATTTCGCGAGCTGCCGCATTCGATCTTCTTATCCTGAAGGATTACCAGCCGGAATCATAACCGCCGCCGCCGCCGTCCCCGCGGCTTCTGCCGCGATTTCCGCCGCCGCGGTCCTCACGCGGACGGGCCTCGTTCACAACGATATTCCTTCCTTCGAAGTCCTCGCCGTTTAACTGCTCGATCGCGCTCTGAGCTTCTACTTCCGTGGACATCTCGACAAATCCAAAACCCCTGGAGCGTCCCGTGTCCCTGTCCTCTATTATCTTGGCCGATTCCACTGTTCCCGCACGCGAAAAGAAATCGTGCAGATCATCATTTGTCAGATGGAAAGACAAGTTTCCAACATACAGTTTATTGTTCATTATTCGTAGATTTAGAATTTAAGTGAAGCAACGAAGGAAGGCTGAACTAGCGGATGGTCTTTATTCGAACTCCTGTCTAAGATGCGGCGCGCCTAACTTTCTAAATATCTGATGCTTCGTGACCTTTCTAACCAAACTCTCGAACCGAACCAAAGCCGCCGCGATCTTTACTGAAACGGATGCGCCTATCGAGGCACAAATGAGAGCAAAAACCTTCGTAAGTATGACTATCTTGCCCCGTTTTAGCAAGTAAATTATTGACCGGCACAGTCATACGCCAACGGAGCGAAAAACTGCATCCATTGCCTCCCGAACAGCGAATAAAATGACGGTCAAAGGGAATTATCGAACAAGGGGAAGGAAATGATCAAAGACACGACCAAGGTCACAACTTACACCGTCAATCACATTGAACCGGAGGAAGCGACTGTCATAAGCGTCGCCGAGGCGCGCCTGCCGACCGAGTTCGGCGAGTTCCGCATCGCGGGCTTCAAGTCGCTGACGAGCGATGAGGAATTCGTCACCGTCTTCAAGGGCGACCTGGACGACGACGAGGCCGTTCCCGTCAGGATCCACTCGCAATGTCTGACCGGCGACGTGTTCCATTCGATCAAATGCGACTTCGGGCCGCAGCTCCAGCGCGCGATGGAGACGATCGAGGAAGCGGGCCGGGGCGTCATCGTTTATCAGCACCAGGAAGGACGCGGGATCGGGATCATCAACAAGATACGCGCGTACGCGCTTCAGGACGAAGGCGCTGACACGATCGAGGCGAACGAGCGGCTGGGCCTCGACGTGGATCTTCGCGAGTACGTGCAGTGCGTCGAGATCCTCCGTGACCTGGGAGTGAAGAAGGTCCGCCTGCTGTCAAACAATCCCAAGAAGATACAGGCGGTCCGCGACGGAGGACTGGAACTCGTCGAGCGCCTGCCGATCGAGTTCGAACCTTCGGAAGACACGTTCGACTACTTGAACGTGAAGAAGCTGCGGATGGGCCACTTGCTAAGTCTGGTGTAATAAATTGAACCGCAGAGAACGCAGAGTAAACTTGGGGATGTTCCATAAACGTTGATTCTTCGTGCTCTGCGTTCTCTGCGGTTTATCCCTCTCTTTTCAGTACTTCCAGGAGCTTCTCGTGGATCCCGCCGAAGCCCCCGTTCGACATCACCGCGACGACATCGCCTTCGCGCATCTCCGGAGCAAGGTGTTCGACTATCGAATCGGCGTCGGGCAGGTTGAACGCGGGAAGACCCTGCGCTCGAACCTCCTCGATCAGCTTTCCAGTGTCGAGGACCTCGCCCACCTTGCTTGCCGTAGTCGTGTCGTATACGCCGGCGACGATGACATAATCAGCCTTCGAGAATGCCTCAACATAAGGTTCCTGAAATACCGCAAGCCGCGAAGACCAGCTTCGGGGCTCGAAAACCGCTACCAGCCGTCGATTCCCGTATCTCTGCCTCAATGCCTCGAGCGTCGCGCCGACCGCAGTCGGGTGGTGTGCGAAATCGTCGATCAGCGTAACACCACGCTCGATGCCGCGTACCTCAGCCCGTCGTTTCACAGACTTGAAGGTCGCGAACGCCTTACGGATCGTCTCCGGACCGATCCCCAAGGCATCGGCGGCGACGATCACCGCCAAGCAGTTGCGGACGTTGAACTCGCCGATCAATCCGCTCTCAAAGTCGGCCCAGTGCTCGCCCTCGAGGTACACTTTGAACCTGGTCTTCTCGCCGGAGAAATCCAAATCGCGCGCCTGCCACCTCGCGCCGTCTCCGGTGCCGAAGGAATGCACGTCGGTGAACAGCTTCCCTTCCATCTCCTCGAGCACCTCGGACACGACGGGCGAATCGGTCCCGACGATCAGTCGCCCGTTACCGGGAACGAGGTTCATCAATCTTGAGAACTGGAACTTGATGTCAACGAGGTCGCGGTATATGTCGGCGTGATCGAATTCTATGTTGCCGACGATCGCTGTCTCCGGCAAGTAGTGCATGAACTTCGGCTTCTTGTCGAAATACGCCGTGTCGTACTCGTCGCCTTCGATCACGAAATACTCGCTGTCCGTCACGCGAAAACTCGCTCCGAAGTTCTGCACCACGCCGCCGACCAAGAATGAAGGATCAAATCCTGCCGTCTCGAGCACCCACGCGGCGATGCTAGTTGTAGTGGTCTTACCGTGCGTGCCTGCGACGACCAGGGAGCGCCTGCCGCGTATGAACTCGTTCTTGACCGTCTCCGCCTGCGAGTAATATGCGAGCTTGCGGTTCAGGACCTCTTCGATCTCGGGATTCCCGCGCGAGATCGCGTTCCCGACGATAATCCGGTCGGCGCCGATGTCGAGATTCTCCGGCCTGTAGCCTTTCATTATCTCGATCCCTAGGCTTTCGAGCTGGGTCGACATCGGAGGGTAGACGTTCTGGTCCGAGCCCGTGACCTTGTGGCCGCGCGCTTGCAGCATTCCCGCGAGACTCGCCATCGCGGTCCCGCATATACCGATCAGGTGATAGTGCATTGTGGTGTGATTCAGCCCGGTCCGGGCACTGTCGCGGACAATTTTAGCATCGGCGAAGGAACTCGAACAGCGGCGGCCCGGAACCGATCCGCGTTTCGGCGCATCGGAGTCGGTACAAAGTCAGGATCCGCTTGTATTCCGGCCGCGCCTGTTGTCTGATTAGCGGAACCGGAAAATATTCGACGA
Source organism: Aridibacter sp. (assembly GCA_035513035.1). Taxonomy (GTDB): domain Bacteria; phylum Acidobacteriota; class Blastocatellia; order Pyrinomonadales; family Pyrinomonadaceae; genus Aridibacter. The sequence continues at coordinate 82,289 of DATKCW010000034.1, read as the reverse complement.
AGTTCCAGGAGCAGATTATGAAACGAGCAGTATTGGCATTTGCCATCCTCATCCTCGCGGTCCCGGCCTTTGCGCAGAAGATAGGCAAACCCACGAAAGACGGAAAAGAACCGACCCCGGCGCAAAGAGAGGTCATCAACGATGGCATACGACTTCACGATGAGAAACGCTACGACGAGGCGATAGTGCGGTACGAGGAAGTCCTCGACGAATCGCCTGATTGCGTCATCGCGCTTTACCAGATCGCGTACGCCTATTACGCGAAGAAAGATCTGGACAACAGCCTCCGGTATTCATTGAAGGCTGCGGAATACAGGTCAGACATACTTCCGAGGGTCTATATGATGATCGCCAACGTCGTCGATGACAAGGGCGAACCGGAGAAGGCGATCAAGATCTACGAAGAGGCGATAAAGCAGAATCCTGATTTGGCGGTTCTTCGATATAACATCGCTATCACTTACTTCAGGCTAAAGAAACTCAAAGAGGCTAGGGAACAGGCGAAGAAAGCGGTCGAGCTCGACTTTGCGTACCCGAGCCCTCACTACATCCTGGCCGTCCACTTTTCGGACTCAGGTTACAAGGTGCCATCGCTGCTTGCGGGGCTCCGTTTCCTTTCGCTTGAGGCCGACACCCCGCGTGCGAAGAGCGCTGCCGGGCTCGTCGCGCAGAAACTGGAGTCGGGCGCGACCCGGAACAAGGAATCCGGGAACATCAACATCTTTGTGGATCTGAACTCGCCGAAGGACGAGGGAGACTTCGGGACGATCGATCTGATCCTGTCGATGAGAAGCGCAATGCGGATCGGAGGCGGCGATGAAAAGGACGAAGAGCCGAAGTCCCGAGAGGAACAGTTCGTGGAAACCCTGGAAATGCTCGTGAACAGCGTCGCGGAAGACGATGAGAATATAAAGACCTTCTCGGGAAAGAACTATTTCGGGTACTTCCGCGAATTGAAGGCGAAGGGGTACACAAAGGTCCTTGGGCACCTGGTCCTTGCCCAGATTGGCAGCGACGCGGCGATGGACTGGCTCGGCAAGAACCAGCAGGACATGCTCGCCTTCTGGAACTGGGCGAAGGCGTACAAGTCGAACTGATCTTCTTGAATGCGATCCGGGCTCCCGTGAGTTTTGGAACACGTTGGGTTAAAATCTGCGACTTGATATGAAGATCATCATTCGGGTCGCGCTGGTCCTTGTCGGGCTGGCAGTAATCTTGGTCGCGGGGCTTCTGACCTACGTTTTCGCCTTTCTGCCAAACGTGCCTCTGGAAGAGGTCCGGATCGAATACACCCACGAACGCATAAAGCGCGGCGAGTATCTTTCGAGACACGTCGCGCAATGTTCTGCCTGCCATTCGGAGCGCGACTGGTCGCGCTTCTCCGGCCCGTTCAAGCCCGGAACGGAAGGCAGCGGCGGTGAGAGGTACGACCGGCCGCTCGGATTCCCGGGAAGTTACCCGGCTTCCAACATCACTCCTCACAACCTGCAAGATTGGAGCGACGCGGAACTTCTGCGAGCGATAACCGGCGGCGTAAACCGCGACGGCCGCCCGATGTTCCCGGTAATGCCTTATCCGAACTACGCCAGGCTCGACCGGGAGGATATCTACTCGATCATCGCCTACATACGAAGCCTGCCGCCTGTCAAGCACGACGTCCCTGCCGCCGAGACAGATTTCCCGATGAGCATTTTCATACGGCTGATACCTTCCGCTCCCGAATTTTCCGAGCGGCCCTCGAGGACCGACAAAGTGGCGTACGGGAAGTACGTAGCGACGGCGGCTTCGTGCGCCGAATGCCACACGCCCGCAGAGCGCGGGAGGATTATCGAGGAAAAGTTGTATTCGGGCGGCAGGTTCATACAGCTTGAATGGGGATCGGTTGAGGCCTCGAACATCACTCCAGACAAGGAGACCGGGATCGGCGCCTGGACTGAGATGGATTTCATCCAGCGGTTCAAGGCGTTCGACAAGGCTTCGGGGAAATACGAGAACGATGCGGTCGAAAAGGGCGCGTTCAATACTCCGATGCCCTGGCAGGGATACGCTGGTATGAGCGAGGAAGACCTTGCCGCGATCTACGCCTACCTGATGACGGTGAAGCCTCTGAAGAACCGTGTGGTGAAGGGGAAGGTGGTCAGATAGAAGCCAGGGATGTAGGGGCGGGCACAGGTCCTGCACTTACAAACAACTGCCCGGCAAACGGCAGATCGCCCGCCTTCTTGTAAACCGCTACATCGACGTCCATGAAATTACTGGTAGGCGGAACGGGTTTCTGGGAATCGAGATCTAGAAATTCCTTCGTCGTCATGAGTTCCTTTCCGGCCGGATCGTAAACGGTCGTCCTTATGACGATCACGTCGCCCAGAAACGTCCTCAATTCCTTTCTTATCTCCGCGACCGAGCCGTCCGCACGGAACACGTGCTCGGCATAGTACGCCCAGTCGCCGGACGGCGAAGAATAGGTGAAGTTAACCCCGATCACCTTTCCTTCTTTCAGCCAGATATACGCGACCGTATATCTCTCTCCTTCTTCTCCGGCGTTCTGGAAATCGACCATCGAACCGTACTTCTTCCAGACCGGTTTCGCGCCCTCGTTGTAGTCTGAGACGTCGGCGAAGATAAGGTGCGGCTCGCCCTGTTTCTCGACAAAGTCCCTTGCCTCCTTAACGAACGCCTGGACCTCGGCGAGCGTTTTGCCGTCGGCCGAGGCCTCCTGGCCGAACACAAGACTCGAAAGCGCCAGCAATGAAGCCGGCAGAACAGCCGCACGCATCAATTTCACGGTCTCACCTCCGAATAAACTTACATCAGTTCAAGGCGCTCCGCATTTTCTCCATCGCGCTTTCGAGGATCGAGTCCTCTCGCGCGATGCAGAGACGCATATGCGCGTCCCAACGGTCGGAATCCGCGAACGCGCTTCCCGGCACCGCTCCGACTCCCGCCTTTTCCATAAGCATCTCGTTGAACGCGAGCGCGTCGTCGAACTCTTCCGGGAGCCGCGCCCAAAGGTAGAAGGACGAGCCTGACGGATAGATGTCAAATCCGAGCTCGGTCAGCGCGTCGCTGACGAAGATCCGTTTCCGGTCGAACTTCCTCAACAGGTCGTCATAGTAATCCGGGACCGCCATCAGCACCTTTGAAAGCGCCGCCTGAAGAGGCGTCGAAGGGCATACGTAAATGACGTTAGCGGCGTTATTCACAGGAGCCAGAAGCTCGCCGTTCGCGTAAGCATACCCCAGCCTCCATCCGGAGATGTTCCAGGACTTCGAGAAAGAGTTGACCGTGATCGTCCGGTCCCACATTCCGGGGAGCGACGCGATAGGGATGTGCGGGTGGTCGCCCTCGACGTAGTGCTCGTAAACCTCGTCGGAAATGCACAGGAGGTCCAGCTGCTCGCAAACCTCGCCGATCGCCTGCAGCTCTTCGCGGGTCATAACCTTTCCGCTCGGATTCGAAGGCGTGCAGACGATGATCGCTTTCAGAGGGAATTCGGCGCGTTTCACAAGCTCTTTGCACCGCGCGAGAAGCGCAGCCTTTTCGAACTCGAGGTTCTCGTCAAGCTCGAACGTCTCGGTCTTCCCGCCGAATTCTTCCAGGATGCGCCGGTGGTACGGATAATATGGTTCGAACACGAGCGCTGAAGCGCCCTTCAGATAGCTTTGCGTAATACCGATCAGCGCACCGGTCCCGCCGTTCGTGATCATCAGCTCGAACGGAACGGTGTCCGGATCAAGATCGATGCCGTTGTAACGACGTATCTTCTCCGCGACCGCGGACCTCAAGGCCGAATTCCCTTCGCTGCCGCCGTAATGATTACGGCTGGCGGCGATCACACCATAGGCCTCCTTGGCCAGATCGGGATCGATCGGCAGTTCAGACTGGCCCTGGACGAGGTTCCCGGAAGGCGGGACTAGCCTCGTGATAGCCCGTATGTCGGGCTTCACTTTCTTCTTCTTGACTTCTTGCATGCGTACAAAATAGCAGTTCTTGAGCCGAATTCCCATACGCGCATCGGTTGTGATGTAGAATCTGAAGTATGCCACAGACAGGCGATCCGAGACCTCCGGGACTTGCGCCCGGATTCTTCGGCGGCCACTTCTTCAGGTACAGGAAGCGGCCGACGGAGTATCTTCGCGAGCTGGCCGGGCTCGGCGACGTGTCGTATATGCGGCTGTTCCGCTTGCCCGCGTATCTCCTGAACCATCCGGACCTCGCCCGGGATCTCCTCGTCACGAGTAACTCGAAATTCGTGAAAGGCCGCGCTCTTCAGAGGGCGAAGATGCTGCTCGGCGAAGGGCTCCTGACGAGCGAGGGAGAGGCGCATCTGCGGCAAAGAAGGATGATCCAGCCAGCGTTCCACAAGGACCGGATCGCTTCTTATGCCGAGACGATGAGCGGCGAGGCGGTGCGGATCAGAGGCGAATGGAAGACCGGCGAGACGCTCGACATCGACCGGGAGATGATGCGGCTCACCTTGCGGATCGTCGGCAGGACGCTCTTCGGCGTCGATGTCGACGGCGACGCGGAGGACGTCGGAGCGGCGATGACCGATCTGATCGAGTCGTTCGACTTTTTACTGATCCCTTTCTCCGAGTACCTGGAGAAGCTCCCGATCCCGCCCGCCAACCGATGCCGGAAGGCCGTTGCGACGCTCGACCGCGTGATCTATGGCTTTATAAAGGAAAGGCGGATGGACCTTTCCGACGAGGGCGATCTGCTTTCGATGCTGCTTCTCGCGCGCGACGAGGACGACGGGGACGTGATGACCGACAGACAGGTCCGCGACGAGGCGATCACACTTTTCCTCGCCGGGCACGAGACGACCGCCAACGCGCTCACCTTTACGTGGTATCTTTTGTCGCAAAATCCGGAAGCGGAGAAACGGCTTCACGAAGAGATCGACACTGTTCTCGGGGGCCGCAAGCCGTCGTTCGAAGACCTGCCGAATCTGAAGTTCACGAAAGCGGTTCTTGCCGAATCGATGCGGCTTTATCCTCCGGCGTGGGCGATCGGAAGACTCGCCGCCGGGGATCACGAGTTCGGGGGTTACAATGTGCCGAAAGGCGCTCTTGTTTTGATCAGCCCGTTCGTAATGCACCGTGACCCGAGGTTCTGGGACGAACCGGACGAGTTCAGACCCGAAAGGTGGGAATCGCAAAGCGTGAAGGAGGCGAGCCGCAAGTTCATTTATCTTCCCTTCAGCCGCGGCGTCCGCTCGTGCATCGGAGAAGGCTTCGCTTGGACCGAGGGAATCCTCGCGATCGCCGCGATCGCGCAGAAGTGGAGGTTCCGACTTGCGGAACGACAGAAACTGGGTCTGAAACCCCTTATGACGCTCCGGCCGGCGCACGGGATGAGGATGGTGGCGGAACGGCGGGATGCGCGGACCGATGGCTGAATCACAAAGAACGATTTTCCGGACCCCGGACGAACGATTCCGCGATCTCCCCGGATTCCCATTCGAGCCGAACTACGTCGACTTGGGCGAACTCCGGATGCACTACGTCGACGAAGGCGGCCGCGATGCTCCGCCGGTACTGATGCTCCACGGAGAGCCGACCTGGAGTTACCTCTATCGGAAGATGATCCCGATCTTCGCCGATGCGGGTTTTCGGGCGGTCGCGCCGGACCTGATCGGATTCGGACGGTCGGACAAGTACGCGGAAAAGGAGGTCTACACATATCGGTCACACCTGGACTGGCTTAAGGCGTTTATCGAACGGCTCGACCTGAATGACATCACGCTTGTCTGCCAGGACTGGGGAGGACTGCTTGGACTTCGGCTCGCCGTCGAAATGGAAGAGCGGTTTTCGCGCATCGTCGCGGCGAACACGTTTCTCCCGACCGGTGACGAGAAAACACCGAAAGCCTTCAAGGTCTGGCGGGCGTTCTCGCAGAAAACACCCGTGTTTCCCGCCGGCCGTATCGTCCAGATGGGGACAGTCGCCAAGGTCCCGAAGGGGGTGCGGAAAGCATATGACGCTCCATTTCCGGACAGCACTTTTCAGGCCGCCGCGCGGGTCTTCCCGATGCTGGTTCCTGCGTCGCCCGATAACTCCGAATCGGAGAACAATCGAAAGGCGTGGGAAAAGCTTGCGCATTGGGACAAGCCGTTTCTTACCGCGTTCGGCGACTCGGACCAGATAACGCGAGGGGCGGACACAGTGTTCCAGAAGCGTGTTCCGGGCGCGCTGGGCCAGCCGCACGCGACTATCAGGGACGCGGGACACTTCATTCAGGAGGACAAAGGTGAAGAGCTTGCGGGCGTGATCGTGGACTGGCTGCGCGGGCTGTAGACTAAAATTCCTCGCTTTCTCCCCGCTTGAGGGATTAAGATTGAAAGACCGCTCCCTCGGAACCCGGACCCCCCTTCCCGGAGGCAATGATGATAAGTGGAAAAGCAATACCCTTCCGAAAGGTCATCTCTCCCGTATCGATCTTTATTCTGTTCCTGTATCTATTCGCCGCTTCCGCCACAGCGCAGGACGAGCTCGACGGACTTTTGACGAGGCTCAATTCCGTCCGCGAGCTCTCAAAGCGGTGCGTCAACACGGACTGTCCCGACGCCGACCGCGAGGCGATGCAGAAGCTCCTTAACGACCTTGAGGACGCCCAGCTCTTCGCACGCCTCAACGCTTTCTGGATCACTCAGCTCCCTCAATACGAGAACTCGACCGATCTCCGCCAGAAGGTCGTCAAACTGCGAAGCGTACACGACGCGATCCGCAACCTTATCTTCAAATCGTCTGACGGCGATTCACTTATGTACTGCGTCGTGAAGCTGAACGAGGCGCGCGGCGATGATCTTTCGAAGGCGCTCATCGATTTCAAGCGCAACTCCGGCAAGGAGCGGGTCCCCGCTTGGGTCTGGGAATCCGTCTCGATGGTGGGAAACAGTCTGAACCTGGACACGACCGACACACCGGAGAAAGCCCCGGAGGCCATGAAAGAGCTTGCTCCGATGATCGGCCGCACGCTCCAGGGATTCTTGGTTCCCGAGATCAAGACCGCCGCAACGAAGATCGATCCGGGCGAGAAGCCTTACGAGCCCGGAGCGCAGATCACCGTCAACTACGAGCTTTCGCCGTGCGTGCGGCTCCCTCGGTTCGTACTGATCGCTGAGGGCGACGCGCGCGGCGGAAAGCTGAACACGACCTCGGTGATCACGTTTCGCGACACCTCGCAGACGACCGGAACGACATATATGATGGCGCCGCAGAGAGGAGGCACGTACGAGATAAGGATCCTGGACCGTTACACCGACTCGCTTCTTCAGACGTCGGCGAAGATCACCGTAACTAGATTCCGTTCGACCGGCTTCCCGGGCGTGTATCAGATCAGGCAGAGCGGCCTGAACTCGGAGATCGGGAGCCACATCGCGATCGTCGTCGATAACAAGGGCGATCACTACTGGGGCTCGGTCTTCCAGAGTCCCGTTTCGGACGACTGGCAGTTCAGCGAGCGCACTTTCGTGAGCGACCCTTCGAAACAGTCGTATGTTTTGAAAGCGGAAGTCGAGGGCACGAGGCTCCGGATCGTCCGACTTACCGCCTCGTGCGAGGGATCCGACAAAACGATCCCTGTCCTTTCAGAGATCTATCTTCAGTCGGAGGGGACCGTGATGATCTCAAGGCACCAGGCTTGGGATTGCTCTTCCGGTGATCCGGTCGTCAGTGAGAGCGAACTTGAGTTCGATTTCCAGGCCGTGCGTGTCCGAGGCGAGCCTCCTCCAATGCCCGAGCGCGGGAGAAGCCGGATCGCCGACGGAACGCAGGCGTCCCGCCCGCAGTAAGCGAAGCGAAGGATCTGTTTTCCTCTCATTACTCCCGTTTTGCGGACAAGTTGCCCGCGGTCCATGGGTTTAGCCCCTGTGAGATTCACCACGATTTTTTCGCGTTTCATTCTGAAGAGAATTTTCGGCGCTCGCGGGATCGCAGTTCCTTTTCGTGTGATTCGTGATAGACTCGCAGCCCCACTATTTAGGAGGAGCCAATGCCACGAATCGACGAGATCGCTCCGGATGTCTTCCGGATATCCACATTCATCCCCGGGTTTGACCTGCAGTTCGCGCAGTTCCTTGTGCGCGACGAAGAGCCCCTTCTTTTCCACACGGGAATGAAGGCGCTGTTCCCCGTCGTGCTCGAGGGAGTGAGCGAACTGATCGATCCTTCCACGCTTCGCTGGATAGGCTTCAGCCATTTCGAGGCCGACGAATGCGGATCGCTTCCCAAATGGCAGAAGGTCGCGCAGGAGGCGACGGCCGTCTGCAGCCTTGTCGGCAAGATGGTTTCAATAGACGATTTTTCCGGCCGCGAAGCCATGGGAATGAACGACGGAGATGTGCTGGAGACTGGCAAGTACCGTTTCAAGTTCATAAAGACCCCGCACGTGCCTCACAACTGGGAAGCAGGGCTTTTGTTCGAGGAAACGAACGGAACGCTGTTCAGTTCCGACATTCTCCATCAGAACGGAGACACTGACGCGAATACGGAAGACCTTGACGTGCTTTCGACCTGCAGGAAGACGCTGGACGATATGCAGACGAGCCCGCTTGCCGACTACCTTCCCTACACGGCGAAGACAGATGGAATATTAAGATCGCTGGCCGCACTCGAGCCGAAGACAGTCGCGACGATGCACGGCGCGGTGTTCACAGGCGACGGCGCTGCCGCGATCAACGGATACGCGGATATGCTGAAGTCGTTTTTTAGTGAGCAGTAATTGTAGCGGCAGGGCCCGTCCCTGCCCGTTCCTTGAGCTTGAGATTTTGACTTGTACCTGCCTTCATTATTCCCGTTTAGAGCAGCTCGTCACGCTGCATTAGGAGGGCGAAGCCCGACTAAACCCCTGCCATATCAGATCCCGTTTAAAGCAACGCTTCGCCCTGCCCGAGCCGTGCGCAGCACGTCTAGAACGTTAGCGTTAATGAAGACATAGGGCTACGCCCGATGATGCAGTGCTAAGCGCTGCTCTAAACAGATTTTCTGTTCCGGTGTGTCCCGCGCACGAGTGCGCCGGCTAAACTCGAACATAGAACAAGAAATAGGCGGGGACAAGCCCCGCCCGTACATTCAATGAGGGCGGGCACAGGTCCCGCCCCTACGTCTATATCTCCGCTACTCCCGTCGCGCGGTTGTAATACGTGTAAAGGTCATTGAAATCAGAAAGTGCCTTGTCCAGGATCATCGGAAGCTGGTCGACGTCCCCCGAAGAAACGATCAGGTTGATGTTCCTCAGAAAGGCCTCGTGGGCGTTGAGCGTCTGCCCGCCGTCCTCTATGGACACGAGATAAAGCCGCCTTCGCTCCGAAGAGAACATCGCGTTCACCTTCTGCTGGATGATCGCCGCCCCGCCGTATTCCTCTGCAAAATCCGAAGAGAAGAGAAGCACTTCCGTCTTGCCGTCTCGCAAGCGTTCGTTCGCTTGCGCCGGGGTCGAAGCCACATAGACCTTGAATCCGGCCCCTGCAAGCACCTTAGAAACCGCATCCTTTTCCTTTCCAAGACAGAGCAGGACACGTCTCGGATGGATCTCGCTTTCCGGCTCTTCGAGTGCCGGGCCGCCGGTTTGGAGAGCGGAAAGCAGTGCCCTCAGGGCACTGTTGATCTGCGCCTCAGACTGCTTTTCGGCAAATTCCTGCGAGCCTTCCTGAACCGCCGGAGCCGCCGACGTCGATTTCAGCTGTTCGACGGTAGCAGAGCCGTTTTTCGAGGTGTCCGCACGGACCAGGTTCTGGCAGCGCGGACAGCGGACCGTGAAGGTCGAAGAAGGGATCTTCGATTCGTCGACCTGAAGCGAAACGGAGCAATTGTCGCAGCGTATGATCATTTCTTTCTTCCGTAGTTGGGGTTTTTGCGAGGCTTACTCGATCATGTCGAGTACGGACTTGGACGAGTCCTCGGTCGGCTTGAAAGCGGCGTCTGGTTCCGGCTTCGATCCGTTCGAGTCTTCCTCGGCGTAATCCTCGGTGGATGCGAGGCCCTTGAGCTGTAGCAGAAGGTTGTTCTGGTTCGTCGAATATGAAAGTCCGTCCTTCGTGGTGATGACACCCTTGCGGATCATACCGAGGATTACTGAATCGAAGTCCTGCATTCCATCGATCGCGCCATCGCGGATCGCGTCGAGCAAGGTTTTGCCGTCCGTCTCGCCTTTCTCGATATACTCGCGGGTCCTCGGACTCGACTTGAGAATCTCGACCGCGGCGACCCGGCCGGAGTCGTCGCCCTTCGGTATCAGCCTTTGCGAAACGATGTACCTGAACGTCTGCGCGAGACGGGTGCGAATGATCTTCTCTTCGTTCTTCGGATAAAGACCGATGATGCGGTCGATGGTCTTCGAAGCGTCGATCGTGTGAAGCGTCGAAAGTACGAGGTGACCGGTTTCGGCTGCCTCGAGCGCGATCTCGGCGGTTTCCAGATCGCGCATCTCGCCGACGAGGATCACTTTCGGGGCCTGGCGAAGTGCGGCGCGAAGAGCCGAAGCAAAGTCCTTTGTATCGGATCCGACTTCGCGCTGATTGATCGTGGATTTCTTGTGTTCGTGAAGGAATTCGATGGGGTCTTCGATGGTGACGATGTGATAGTACTTGGTAGTGTTGATCTCGTCGATAATCGCGGCCAGCGTCGAGCTCTTACCCGACCCGGTTGGTCCGGTCAGGAGTACGAGTCCGTTCCGGAGTTCGCAAACGTCCGCAAGCTGTGGAGGGATCGCGAGCGACTCGAAGCTGGGGATCTCGTGCGGGATGACCCTCATTACGATCGAATACGAACCCCTCTGCTGGAACACGTTGACGCGAAAACGGCAGCGTGCAGGCAGGCTCCAGCTCAAGTCGGTGGTCCCTCTTTGCGCGAGCTGGGCCGCGGCTTCGGGATTATCACGGAGCAGCGACATCGCGATCATCTCCGTGTGAAAGGAGGAAAGCCTTCCAAGTCCGAGCGGGTTCGCGGAATGAAGTGTTCCGTTTATCTCGATCTGCGGTTTCTGGCCGGTGGAAAAGTTCAGGTCGCTGACGTTCTCAGAAGCCTGAAGCATTGTCTCGATGATCGGCGCGATGTCGAGTAGGCTCATTATTCGATCGACTCCTTGATGATTCCTTTTCGTGGCTGACTTGCCGGGTGTGGCTGGAGTGTGTCCGTGCGGGGCGTGGGACCTTTCGGACAATTCCTATTCTTGCCGATGGCAGTTGGAATTGCAAGGAAATTTTGAACAGTGTTGTTCTTTGTTGTGCGTGACGTCGATTCACGAAAGGAATCTTCGCGTCGCAGACTCGATCCCGGACTGGTCGGTGAGGATACCGCTGATCACCGCTACCGAAACCGCGCCCGCCTCGATGGCCGATCGGAAATTGCCGGAATTCAGACCTCCGATCGCGACAAGCGGGATCGCTCCGACGGCCTCTTTCGCGGCCGAGACGCCTGCAAGACCGACTTCGGGATCGGGGTCCTCTTTTGTTGAAGTGGCGAAAACGGGACCGATCGCGATGTAATCGACCGGCTCGGAAGCGGCCGCTTTGGCCTGCTCTACGGAATGGGTGGAAAATCCGATCACGGCGTCACCGCCCAGCAGCTTGCGAGCCTGCTTCGGAGGAAGATCGTCCTGGCCGAGATGCACGCCTCCCGCTCCCGCGGCGATCGCGATATCGACCCGGTCGTTGACGATTACGAGAATGCCTAGTTCGCGTGCGGCGCGGCACACCTCGACCGCCGACTCGTAGAAATGAGCGGAAGTCGCGTTCTTGTCCCGGAGCTGGACCATCGCCGCTCCGGCTTTCGCAAGCTTTTCGAATTGTTCGAGGTGCGAGAGGCTCGACAGGTCCGGGTCGGTGATGGGATAAACTGTCGGAAATTCAGCCAAAGGAAACACGGCGCCTCACCTGATCACCTTCGACATAAGGAAAGCGTCCTCGCCGTTGTTGTAATACTTCGAAAGACGCTGCATCACCACATATCCTGCACCTGAGTAGAGGTCCAGCGCGGCCTCGTTGCTGACCCTGACTTCGAGGACGATTGAGTCAAATCCCTTGTTCGCAAGGCTCTTTTCGGCGTGTTCGAGCAGCATTCCGGCAATACCGCGCTTTCTGTGCTCTGGTGCGACGCCGATCGTGGTGATGTGCGCGATGGTCTCGTTCATCGCGATGACGAATATGAATCCGACCATTGAGTCGTCGCGAGTGACGGCCCGATAGCTGAGGATGTTCGGTTCGGAGAGAAGGTATTTGAAGGTGTATTTCGTGTAGTTCTCCCCGCGCCGGAAGCAGCGGAGATTGAGAAGCATCACTTCGCGCAGATGCTCTTCGGTCATCGGCCGTATGGAATACTCCGTCAAAGGCGCCGGCACGACCTCCTCTTCGTGCTCGGCTTCCACCGGAATGAAAAGCTCTCTTATTCTCTGGACGATGGCCATGGGTCAGAAAACAAACATGCAATCCCCGTAGCTGTAGAACCTGTACCGCGCAAGGACAGCGTGCTCGTATGCCTTCATTATAAGTTCGTGACCGCCAAAGGTCGAAACCAGAACAAGAAGCGACGAGCACGGCAAATGAAAGTTCGTCAGAAGGGCGTCGATCGCGCGGAACTCATAGCCGGGCACGATCGTCAGGTCAGCGGTCTGTTTTCCCGCTACGAACCCGCCGTGTTTCGATCGGCAGGTCTCCAGCGCCCTGGTCGTCGTCGTACCGATCGCGACGATCCGCCTGCCTTCTTCCTTCGCTCGGTTGAGCGCTTCGGCCTCGCATTCGCCGATCTCGAACTTCTCTTCCTGAACCGAATGCTGCAAAAGGTCCTCGACCCGGACCGGTTCGAACGTGCCGTAGCCGACGTGGAGCGTGATCTCGAGCGTTTCCGCGCCGCGCTTCTTCACTTCCTCAAGGATCTCCGGTGTGAAATGAAACCCCGCCGTCGGTGCAGCGATCGCCCCCGTTTTTTTAGCGTACACGGTCTGGTAGCGGTCGCGGTCGGACCCGCGCGATCGCTCGTCCCTCTTGATGTAGGGAGGAAGAGGAGTGCGTCCGACCTTCTCAAGCGCGTCGAAAAGGTCGCCTTCGAGTTCGAATTCCGCAAGCACGCGGCCGTTGATCGGACCCTCAAGTATCTTCGCCGAGAGCTCTTCCCCGAAGATCAGGCGCTTGCCCGGCCGAAGTCTTCGAGCCGGCCTCGCGAGCGCCTCCCAGACCGAGCCGCCTATGTTTTCCACGAGGAACAGCTCGATCGAGGCTCCGGTGTCCGATCTTCCGATAAGGCGAGCCGGGAAAACCTTTGTGTTGTTCAGGACGATGAGGTCGCCCTCGTGCACGAATTCGGGAAAGTTCCTGAATGAACGGTCTTTCAAGGTGCCGGCAGAGCGGTCCAACGAGAGCATCCGCGAGTCTTCGCGGTTCGGAAGAGGCTTTTGGGCGATCAGTTCATCCGGCAAGTTGTAGTCGAATTCGGAGAGAAGCATAGGCAGGATCAGAAAGTCGCGGTCTCCAGGATCTTTGTGAACACGCGAATGCGCGGGTCCGCGGCCTCGAGGTCCTTCTTGAGCTTCTCTGCCTCGTTGACGTCGATGTGCACGGCGATTATCCGCTTCGGTTTGAATTGCCGGTCGACGAGCTCGCGGCCGCGCTCCGAAAGCAGGTACCGGTACGGAATGAATGCCACGTCGATCCCCGCCTCCTCAAGATCGAAGCTGTCGAAATTCTCGTCCGTCATATCGGCATCGCCGAGATGTAGAAACTTCAATCCTGCTACCTCTATCACGTGCCCGAAATTCTGGATCGAGGCGTGACGTCCCGTGCCGTGGCTTAGGCCGAGGAAGCTTATTTTCACCTCCTTGTTGTAGGAATGCTCCGTCTTCCACTCCCAGGGGATGGCATTCAATCTTCCTTCGATCCTTGCGAGCTCGCCGAAGTCTTTCTTCATAGCGTCTACGATCTGCGGCGAAGAAGCGAGGACCGCATTTTTGTTGTTCAAAAGATGGAGCCTTGCCGACTCTGCGCTGAAGTGGTCTCCGTGAATATGTGAGAAAAGAAGGAGATCGATATCGGCGAACTCTCCCTTCGCCTGCTCCAGCTGTTCGCGGAGATCGTCCGGAGGATAGGCGTATTCGTCGAGGTACTTCCGGTGAAGGCCATCGATCACGATCTTTATGCCGTCTCCCTCGATCATCACGCCCTCGTTGGCAATGTAAGTCACCTTCACTTTCCCTTCGCCGACCGGCTCGGGTGTCGAACCTGCCTGCGCTCTGGTTTCTCCGGACGACGAGCACGCCGAAAATGCCAAAGCGGCGAATGCGATCACTGAATTTCGAATTAATCCCTTCATACTGCTCCTTCTTCTTGCTCCTTCTTCAGATCCAACGGCTGCTTCTTCAGAAGATCTTTGCGGTCCTTTGCGGCTTGGTGTCTTTGCGAGAGGTCTTCATCTTTACAACCAGCGCTTCGCGAAGGGGAAGATTTCCGCCAAGCCGCAAAGGTACGCAAAGGGATATCGTTTGACGCAGAGGCATATCTTAACAGACCGAAGGCCGCCTCCCGGGCTGAAAGATGCCGCGCCTTTCGATATACTTTCAAAATAACCAAAATGATTTCGATTAGGAGAAAAATAATGATCAAAAAGTACTTTTCTGTCTTTATGCTGCTCGCTCTGGTCCTTCCGAACGTGGCGCTCGCGCAGACCGGGAGCGAAGCGGTCGCAAAGATCAAGGACGAAGGGATCAACCGTTCGCAGGCGATGAAGACGATGCACTACCTTTCGGACGTCATCGGAGCAAGGCTTACCAATTCGCCTTCGCAAAGGCTCGCCAACCGTTGGACGAAAGAACAGTTCGAGAAATGGGGGCTCAAGAACGCAAAGGTCGATCCGTGGGGCGAGTTCGGACGGAGCTGGCATTTGAAGAGGTTCTCCGCCGCCATCGTGTCGCCGGAATACGAAGTGATCCGCGCCTATCCGAAGGCATGGTCGCCGAGCACCGGCGGAGCGATAACCGGCGACGTGGTCTTCATAGAGGCGGCCAACGAGGCTGACCTAGAGAAGTACAAGGGCAAACTGAAAGGCGCGATCGTGCTTTTCGGCGGCGAAACGAACATCACCCCTGGCTTTGAGCCGACCGCGACGAGAAGGACCGAAAAGGAGCTTCTCGATCTGGAATATGCCGCGCCGCCGACGCCTCAGCCCCGGCAGCAGCCTTCCGAAGCGCAGATCGCCGCGCAGAGGTTCCAGACGACGCTTGCCCAGTTCATCTTCGACGAAAGCGCGGCCGCGATACTCGATCCGGGATTTGGAGTGAACGCGGGCACGATCCGTGTGATGGGCGCGAACCTTCCGCCGAACGCGAACGACGGGGTTCTGGGCCGCGGCCGCGTGCGCGTCCATTCGAAGGACGCCCCGGCGACGATACCTCAGTTCGTCGTCGAGACCGAGCAGTTCAACCGCATGCTGAGGCGCGTTCGGCAGGGGATCGCTCTGAAGATGCAGGTGGAGCTCGACGTCGAATGGGACGACAGCGACACGCAGGCTTACAACACCATCGCCGAAATCCCCGGCACAGACCTCGCTGACGAGGTCGTGATGATCGGCGCCCACCTGGATTCGTGGCACTCGGGAACGGGCGGGACCGACAACGGAGCGGGAACGACGGTCGTGATGGAAGCGATGAGGATACTCGCCGCTTCGGGCCTCAAGCCGCGCAGGACGATCCGCGCCGCGCTCTGGACCGGCGAGGAGCAGGGACTTCTCGGCTCGCGTGCTTATGTCGCGAAGACGTTCGGTTCTCGGAACGAGGACGGCTCGATCGACAAGACCCCTGCGTACGACAAGTTCGCCGCGTATTACAATCTGGACAACGGTACCGGCCAGATCCGGGGCGTCTATGCGCAGGGAAATGCAAATGTCCGCCCGATCTTCCGCGAGTGGCTGATGCCGTTCAAGGAATGGGGCGCTTCGACGACGACGATCAACAACACAGGCGGCACGGACCACCTCGCGTACGACGCGATCGGCCTGCCGGGCTTCCAGTTCATACAGGATGCGATCGAGTACTTCCCGAGGACGTGGCACACCACGCAGGACGTCGCGGACCGGACCCTGGAACAGGACCTTGTGCGTTCGGCGGTGATAATGGCGACGTTCGCGTACCATTCGGCGACGACCGACGAGCGGCTTCCCAGGAAGACCGACCCCAGCCCTTACGCCTCCCTGCTCGCGGCCTCGCCTTTCGCGGATGCGATGGAAGAACTTGCTTTCCGGAATTCCGGATGGGACTTCGCGATCTGCGGCCACGAGGTCCATCCGGAAGAGATCCCGCAAGGCTTCCCGGCGGCATTTGCGGTTAGCACCTTCGCCGGGCATTCTCACTCGGCCGAATGAAGATGGCTTACTTGAATGTCGTTTGAAGTGAAAGAGGCTGCCTGATCGGGTGGCCTCTTTTTCATATGGAACCGTCTTGCCAACTCGTTCGGCGGAGCATATCAGTTGCCCCCCGCTTCAGCGGGGGGATCAGAAAGGCATCTAATCAGTACTGGACTCTTACCCCGGTGCAGTCTCGATCGAATTCTCCCGGTGAACTTACGGTTGAACCTCGGTGAACCGGCCTAAATTGAAACCGGGATGCGCAGGAATCCGTCAATAGCCCCGGACTTCAGTCCGGGGACCGTTAGTCCACAAACCTGACGGGACTTCAGCCCCGCTGCCCGCTAGAGCCGGGGGCAACTGATGGGAATACAAAGAAAAGCGGGCCTCGAAATTGCGGGCCCGCTTCTTCATTTGGGACTTGATGATCTGGTACCGGAGGTCGGACTCGAACCGACATGGGATTGCTCCCGCCAGATTTTGAGTCTGGTGCGTATACCAATTTCGCCACTCCGGCACGGGAAGTGAAATGATACGAGTCTTCGCCACCGACGGTCAAACTCGCCTGACGCCGGCTATCCATTGAATTCAGGCTTCCGCCGGATGGATATCGGGAATGAGATCCGGTTATCAACTTCAAACCGTAAGCGACGCCTTCACTCGCCTGCCGAAGCCAGGATCTTCGCGATCTCGCTGGTCCTCGCGGGCTTTGCAAGATGGAAGTTGAACCCGGCCTCGCGGGACCGCTCTCGAGCCTCTTCGTGGCTGTATCCGGAAACAGCCACCAGAAGATTCGGATAATCTTCCGCCCTCAGCGTTTCCGCGATCTCGTATCCCGTCGCGTCCGGAAGGCCAATATCTACCAGCGCCGCGTCCGGCCGCAGCTCGCGGATCAGCCGAAGGCCCTCGGCCGCGGTCGCGGCCGTTGCGACCTTGCATCCGAGACCTTCAAGCAGGATCGCCGACGTCGTGAGGATCTCCACGTTGTCCTCGACCAAAACGACGGTAAGACCCGGCGCAAGTTCGATCTCCGGCTCTCGTGCGGGCTCCGAGAAAAACTCGGCACCTTCAGCAAGCGCCGGAAGCGTGACCTCGATCTTCGATCCCTTGCCAAGGCCTTCGCTAAATGCCTTTATGCTTCCGCCGTGAAGCTCGACAAGCTTCTTCGCGAGCGCCAGACCGATACCGAGCCCCGAAGCCGCCTGACCGTCGGGCTTTACCTGATAAAAAGGATCGAAGATCTTCTCGAGCGACTCGCCGTCCATCCCTATCCCTTCGTCGCGCACGCTTACGACGACACCGCCCTCTTTTGCCATCGCGCTCACGACGATGTCCTTCTCTTCGCCTGTGTAGCGACAGGCGTTGCTCAAGAGATTTGAGAAGATCTGCTCAAGGCGTGTCGAGTCTCCGTTTACGAAAACAGGTCCGGAGATCGCGGTGAGGATGTTCTGACGCTTGTCCTCGTATCGGCCGCTGGCGGCGGCCGCCGCAGTCTGCAGCACTTCCTCCAGATCCACCCGCTTCAGATCGATCGTGATTCGGTTCTGCGAGACACGCGAAAGATCAAGGAGATCGTCGAGCAGCTTCGACATAGTATCGATACTGTTCTGCATTATCCGGGCAAGTTCTTCCGGACGCTCGAATCCGCGATCGATGATCTCGACGCTTCCGCGGAGCGCGCTCAAGGGGTTCCGAAGCTCGTGACCCAGCATCGCAAGAAACTCGTTCTTCTTGCGGTCGGCTTCCTGAAGTTCCGCAACGGCCCGCTGAAGCGAATCCTCAAGCCGCTTTTTCTCGGTGATGTCCCTCGCCACCTTCGACGCGCCTGTTATCCGTCCCTGCGAATCCTTGATCGGCGAGATGGTCACGGAAATGTCGATCAACCGGCCGTCCTTCGTTCGCCTCACGGTCTCGAAGTGCTTGATCTTCCTACCTTTCTTGAGATTCCTAAGGATCTCTTCTTCCTCGTTCAAACGGTCCTCGGGGATGATCATTGTGATCTGGCGCCCGACCGCTTCTTCGGCCGTGTACCCGAAGATCTTCTCCGCCCCTTTGTTCCAGGAATTGATCCTGCTGGTCAGATCCTTGCTGATAATGGCGTCCTCGGAAGACTCAACAATGCTCGAAAGCAGGTCCTTCGCCTTCTCTGCCTGCTTCTTCTCGGTGATGTCGGTTACCATCCCGATCATCTTGACGGGTTCCGACCTTTTGAAGAAGACCTGGCCGCTCGCCTCGATCCATCGCATTTCGCCGGTGATGCGGTTTATCACGCGGTAGACCGTGTAGTAGCGGCCGCCACTGTCCGGATCCAACGATCGTTCGATCGCCCTACGCGTCTCGTCCCTGTCATCCGGGTGAAGGCCCTCGTAAAACAGTTCGAGCGTGGTCGGCTCGTCATCGCGTACACCCCAGATGTCCTTCAGCAAACGGTCCCACTCGAGGTCTCCGCTCTCGATCTCGTACTCGAAATATCCGCAGCGGTTGCTCGCGAGCGCGATGTGAAGTTTCTCTTCGCTGTCACGGAGCGCCTGCTCCTGCTCCAGCCTTTCCGTTACGTCGGTGTTCGTTCCGAACCAGCGAATTATCCGCTCTTTCTTGTCGCGGATGGGTTTTGCCCTTGAGAGGAACCAACGGAACTCTCCCGATGCGCTCTTCAGCGGGAATGTGTCTTCCCATTCCCGGCCGTTCTCGATGTGACTGCGAAACTTTTCCGTGATCTCGTCGACCAGTTCCCGCCGGAGAACTTTCTGCCAGCCCCATCCTTCCATCTCATCCGGCGTGGATCCTGTGTATTCGTACCATCGGTCGTTGTACCAGAAGATGTTACCGGTCTCGTCGGCCATCCAGGCAAGCTGCGGTATCGAGTTCGCCATCGACCGGAACTGTGCATCACTGTTGTAGATCGTTTCCCTCGCATCCCTCGCCTGAAGCGCGGTGGAGAGCATGTTTGCGACGGAAACAAGGAAGTTGGCGTCATCCGAAGTGAACTTGCGGTAGTTTCGGGTATGCACGCCGAGCACCCCGAAATGCGAGTCGGAGCCTTCGATAATGCAGCTGATTCCGCTGACGACTTCGTGATCGATCAAAAAATCCGGTCCCCGGAAACGCTGCTCGTCGGATAGACGCTCGACAATCACGGGCGTACGCGACTCAAGAGTGTACCCGGCCTGGGAGCCTTTGTCGTCCGGCACGCGGGCAGATCCGACCAGGCCTTCGTTCCAGCCGACACCGGCGATCATCAACAGGGACTCGCCCGCGGGCTCGTACCTGAGTACTTTGCAGAAATCGGCATCGAGGACACGCGCGACCTCGCTGACGGCCATATCTATAAGGTATTCCGGTTCGGCGCCGCTAAGCGCTAGCTCACCCAGTTTTGCGACGACGGAATGCTGCCGTTCGCGGCTCTCGGCCCTGTGCGACAGCCGCTTCAGCTCCGTTATTTCCTGAAAGACGATCACTACTCCCTCGTCCCGTTCCTCGGAAGAGCGGTATGGAGATACCCTTCTTAGATACCAACCGCCTGCCGAGTGGACCTCGGAGGTGACCGGAGCCGGATTGTGAAGCACACGCAGGCATTCTTCCTTGAGACTGCCGTCCGCGAGTTCGCTGTCCAGCGAGTCCGGTTCGCGTCCGACGTCTTCGAGGCTGACACCCAGCAGCCGTTCGGCAGCCGGCGTGAAACTCCTTATTTTCAGATCAGAATCTAGCGAGAGAGTCGGGATATCGGCGCCGTCGGAGACGATCTCGGCCTCAGCTCGGGCGGATCGAAGCCGGGCAATACTCTCCCGGAGGCGGGCGTTCTCGGAAGTAAGCTCGTCTATCCGGGACCAAAGTTGTTCGTCGGCTGCTCCGGTTTCGGCGGAGCCCTTTCGGGAATTCATTTGGTTTCTGGAAACATCGCTTGAATCGGCGATCGGCATTCCGCACGGGACCGCATGGCCCTGCGGCGGCCGCGTCGCTGCACGTGCCGGCAAACAAGAGTGAACTTTGCCGCAATAATAGCAGGGGCCAGTCAGATCCGTGCACAATTTTTCGCGGATCGATCGGGGAGAGGCCATCCCGGCCGGTAAGGAGAGGGAGCCGGATCGCTCTTTCGGTATCGAATGGCTCGATCGGTTTAAATGGCAAAGAAGTACAAATGATACGGGTCGAGGGGGTAGGGGTCAATCGCAGGGGACACCGCGAAGCGTAAGAACGACCCACGCACTTGTGCGTGGGTTAATCCTTCGCCGGGGGGTTCGGAATCGAACCGACATGGAATTGCTCCCGCCAGATTTTGAGTCTGGGGCGTATACCGATTTCGCCACTCCGGCACGGAAAGTGAAATGATTCGAATCTTCACCGCCGGCGATCAAACGGGAGAAGAACCGAAACAGAACCCGGCATCGATGCCGGGTTCTAGGTTTCAGGTTCAAGGTACCTGGGTCATACTCTATCCGGCTTTTCTTATCAAAAAAACCTCTGCGTCTCCGCCTCTCGGCGGTTAATTATTCTCTGTCCGATTTCCAATTTGAACTTTAAAAGTCAGGCTTTGGCCGATTTCGATTGATTGTAGTTTTTCTTTTCCCGTTCGAGTTTTTCGGCCAGATCTTCTAATTCCGATTCGCTGAACTTTTCTTCGACCTTCGGAAACATCTCGGCCTCTTCTTCCTGCGCATGATGCTCGACGCCTTCGATCAGAACCGTAAGTTTCGGCTCGAACTTTTCGCTGTTATTCGTAAGATTTTCGATCTCGCGGATAAAAAGGTCGGCCTGATGATGTTCCTCGATTCCTTCCTTGACGATATCTTCGAGTCCTTCTTTTTCCCTGATCGCCGGATAAAAGATTTTCTCCTCGATATGCGTGTGGACGTTCAGTTCGTGTTTGATCTTTTCGAACAGATCTCTTTTCTCAGAATCCGTGTTGCTCGCATCGACCTTTTGAAAAAGTCTGCGAACCTTATTGTGGTCTTCCTTGAGCAATTCTATCGCGTTCATTGGTGTTCTCCCCTGTTTTGATTTTGAGTTGAATTGATACAAATTCACATTTTAAGAAGGAAAGAAGCAATATATATGCCAATGTCGGAAATTGCGGCCAAACGATCGTCCGACGTTTCCGTCGAATGTCTACTCTTGTCGAACAATCGGGATAGGCGAGTGCCTTGAAACGAGGGAGCTTGAACGAGGAAGCTCGCGTAATGCCAGTCGCTTGCGTTCCGGGTTCCGATTGCCTGTTGCTTGACTTCTTACTTTCGAATTCTCACGGAAGCCCTCCCGACTGGTCGGTCTTCGGACACGCCCGGTCCTCCGTCTCCTGACAGGGCGGGCACAGGTCCCGCCCCTACGATCGATCTTGACTCCCGTCTCCTGTCTCCTGTCTCCTGTCTCCTGACTTCTGACTTTTGACTTCTGACTTTTAGCCGTCCCTAAATCATTGCGGAAAATGAACCTCATATGCTAACCTCCTATTGCTCCGGGTCCGTGGCCGCGTACTGAAGCCCTTCGGAGCACGCCTTCAAATACCCCCGCAAGAAGATCAAAATTAAGAGAGCGAAGTATGGTCCACATCCCAAAGCCTGAAAGGTCGCTTCTCATCATCGAGTCCGATGCTGGTGGCGGTTCGCGTTTGGCCGAGTTCTTCAGCGCAAAGTACGAATGTGAGCGTGTCGCACACGAAGGTGATGCGATCGCGCTTTTGCGTGAGAGGGGCTTCGGTGTGGTGTTGAGCGACATCTGCCGCGGTTCGCTTGACGGTCCGGGGCTGGTGAAAAGCGTTTGCGGGAATTCCGCTTATTCTGAGGTTATAGTCATCGCCTCGGAGTCCGATTCCGATCATGCGGTCGAGTGTTTTCGGGCGGGCGCGTTCGACTTTATAAAGCGGCCGTTTGAGCTCGATTACCTTGAGTCTGCTGTGACGCGTGCATTCGAGAAGTTCGAGCACGGCCTTGTTACCTCACATTATCAGTCAGGGCTCGAAGACCTGCTGGCGCATCGTAGCGCCGCGCTCGACAAGGCTTTGGAAGATATCGAGAACTCGTACCGGGTCACGCTGAAAGCGCTTGTTCAGGCGCTCGAGACGCGGGATTTTGAGACCCACGGACATTCGGAACGGGTCGTTACGTTCAGTCTCCGGCTAGGCCACGAGCTGGGGCTCTCGCACGACGCGCTTCGTGATCTAGAACTCGGCGCGCTTCTTCACGACATCGGAAAGATAGGCGTTCCCGATGCGATCCTTCGGAAACCCTCAAAACTGACCGAACAGGAATGGGAGAAAATGAAGCTGCATCCGGTCCACGGATACAGGATCCTCAGGAACATTCCTTTTCTAGGAGGAGCCGCGCGTGTCGTTTTTCAGCATCACGAACGGTGGGACGGAACGGGCTACCCGAGCAGACTGAAAGGAGAGACGATCGACATCGGGGCGAGGATATTCGCAGTGATCGACGCCTTTGACGCAATGATCTCCGACAGGGTCTACAGGCGCGGCCGCCCTTATGAGGAAGCCGTCAAGGAACTTGACGCCTGCGCCGGATCGCAGTTCGATCCGCTTATCGTTGAGGCCTTCAGGAATGTGCCTCGGGAGGATTGGGATTTTCTGCGCGAGCGGTCGGTCAAGACCAAGCGTGAGGTCTTCTCGTTCCAGGCGGTCGTCGAAGACCTCGTCCGCTCGAAACGCGAGGTCGAGCTTGTTCACTGAGGACTGAGGAATCGGAACCCGGAGCGCGAGCGAGGTACGATAGGCTTCAGTCTGTCGATACTCCGCACTTTCGCGCGGCGCAAACTGAAGTTCGCGGTACCTCGGTCCTTTTCCTTAAGTCCCCTACATAGTAATTAGCCTGTGCCTGATCCCCGCAGTCGCCATGTCGATCACATACGAGATCTGCTGATTTCGTGCCACATCCGCATCGTCCGACCAACCCTTCGGCGCTGTTATTTTTCCGGCACTTCGGATGGCGGACACGGCCTGTTTTCTGACGTCGCTCGGAAGTACGGTTCCTGCGAGAAATCCCAGTTTAAGGCCTTCGTGATAGTACTTCACTCGAATCCCGTCCATCGCCTCGTCCGCAACATTTATCCGAAGACGCTTTCTGCTGAATCTGGACACGACGTGGCTCCATTTCCAATTGCTGATCGCCATCACGAAGCCCTCGGCAAATCCCATCAGCTTGTTCTCGTGTTTCGCCTGTTCCCGCGCCTGGTAATATCCGGACCCAAGTGCGACATAAACACCGGCCATCGTGGCGATAGGAACGCCTGCTGTTAGTGCGAACGAAGCGGCGGCCGTTCCCTGAAACATTAGTCCGCCCGTCTGCATTTCGTATAGATAGATGAGCTTGTCGTAATAGGAACTCAATAGACCTTCCTTTGCCATTAGGGCCATTGTGTACATGCCGCCGGCACCATTAAGGGCCTTTAGGTAAGCGTCGATCTGAGAAGGTAGCGCCATGGTGTAAGCTCCTGAATTCAAAGGGTAAACAAGGATCGATCTGATCCTAAGACTCACCGCACATTGTTCGGGAGACACGTATTAAGCGCCAAAAAAGTAAAAATGTAAACAAAAATTTTCGGAGGGAGGACTGAGCTTCGCCCTCCCTCACGGGCTACCGACACGATCGTCGATGCTCGCTATCTAGTGGTCATTGACTATGCCCGTCGCTTGCGCTCCCGGTTCCGATCACTGTTGCCGCGACGCGGCTATGGGTCTTGGTTGGGCCCCAATTCTACAGACCTGCCGCGCCTACGGCGCTCGGGTCGAATTGTTCGTCAGAACCTATTAATATTTGGCGCCGATGGCGCCGGATTTTCTGACCGAACTCAGCCAACTCACTGAACTCCGTCAACTCAGCGAACTCGGCCAACTAAACCAACTCACTAAACTCAGACAACTCACTAAATTCTCTACACCGTCACCGCGTCCCGGGCGATCTCGTAAACCTTCTCGAGGAGTTCACGGCCGAAAACAAGGTTCTCGCTGTTCCTGTTCCTTATCAGTCCGATCACCGGGAAGAATGCGAACGCGGAGAAGACGGCCAACGGAATGTCTTTGAACACGCCCTCGCGCTTGCCGCGCTCGAAAAGTTCGATCAGAGGCCCGTAAAGTCCTTCACCCTCGTCCCGGCTCAGCCGGTTTACCAGCGGGGAGTTCGCGAACTGCTCTCCGAAAGCGAAGTCGACGGGATTCTCGACCGCATACCGATAAAAATTGAACCACGCCTTCCTGAATTCCTCCTCAATGTCGCCGCCTTCATCCAGATCCTTTATCGTCGCGGAACTCATCGCACGCTTCACTTTCAGATAGATCTCATTGAGCAGGTCTTCCTTGTTCTTGAAATAGACGTAGATCGTCGCCGGCGAAACGCCGGCTTCCTTGGCGATCTTAGAGATCGACGTGTCATCGAATCCGTCCTTGTGGATAAGGTCTATCGCGGCCCGGCAGATGGCGTCTCTCTTGTTTTCGTCCTTGGTTCTCATCAGGAAGTTATTAATAAACGGCTATTCGTTTCTGTGAACTAAACGAATGGTCGTTTATTGGCAATTCATATGTCTGTCGGGTCTGTCGGGTCTGTCGGGTCTGTTCGGTCTATTGGGTCTATTGGGTCTATCGAGTTTGTCGGATCTGTCGGGTCTGTCGCCCGGAGGGTTGCTCTAAACGGGGCGTTTTGTTGGATCGCGTCGAGTCGGGCTTCGCACTCCCAATGCAGCGCGAACCGCTCTTCTAAACCGGGTGAATGCTTAAGCGAACAATGCTTTGCACCGAACCGATCGTCTGCTACCCGATCACTTCTTTCGCCATCGCTAACGCGTTCTCGAGATTGAACCCGAACTCGTCGAACACAACCTCAGCCGGTGCCGAAGCGCCGAAACGGTCCACGGTCAGCATTCCGCCTTCCGGACCCGCGTATCTTTCCCAACCCTGGCTGACGCCCGCTTCGATAACGAACCTCTTTGTCACCGATGAAGGGAGCACGGATTCCTTGTAGTCATCCGACTGTTCTTCAAAAAGCTCCCAGCAAGGCATCGACACGACGCGAATTGGTGTGCCCTCATACTGCAGCTTTTCCCTCGTTTCGAGCGCGAGCCCGACCTCGCTTCCGGTCGCGATGATGATCAGTTCCGGATCGCCGCCTTCCGCCTCGGCCAGAACATAAGCCCCTTTATGAAGCCCTTCTGCGCCGGCGAATTTCGAACGGTCGATCAACGCCACCTTTTGTCGCGAGAACGTCATCGCGGTCGGCGCGCCTTTTCTCAAGAGCGCGGCCCTCCACGCTTCGCGGACCTCGTGAGCATCACACGGGCGGATGACGTTCAGGTTCGGGATCGCACGGAGCGCGCAGATGTGCTCTACCGACTGGTGGGTCGGCCCGTCCTCTCCGAGTCCGATCGAATCGTGCGTGAAAACATAGATCGTCCGGATCTGCGAAAGCGCCGCAAGCCTGATCGCCGGCCTCATATAATCGCTGAATGTCAGGAACGTACCGCCGAACGGGATCGTCCCGCCGTAGAGCGTCATTCCGTTCATCAGCGAACCCATCGCGTGTTCGCGGACGCCGAAATGCAGGATTCGTCCTGTGTAATTCCCTTTGGCAAAAGAGGAGCTGGCCTTGATGTCGGTCTTGTTCGAGGGCCCAAGGTCGGCGGAGCCGCCGATCAGTTGGGGAATCGCTTCGGCGATCGCGTTCAGCACATCACCGCTGTAAACGCGGGTCGCAGCCGCGTTCACGTCGTCGAACGAGGGCAGGGAATCTTCCCATCCTTCGGGGAGCTCGTCTGCGATGACCCTCTTAAACGTCTCAGCGTCGTCCGGATGCGAGCCGGAATAAGCACTGACAAGCGATTCCCATTCGGCTTCCATTTCGGCGCCCTTCACCTTCGCGGACCCGAAGTGCTCGTAGACCTCGTCCGGGACGTAAAATGTCGCTTCATCGTTCCAGCCGAGGTTTCGCTTTGTCTCGCGCACGGCTTCCTCGCCGGGAGCGTCGGAGTGTGCATCGGCGGTGCCTTCGTAAGGCAATCCGAAGCCGATTATCGTTTTCACGCGAATGAGCGAAGGTTTGTCCGTGACCTCTTTCGCAGCGCGGATCGCGTTCTCGATCGCCTCAAGATCATTGCCGTCCTCGACCATCTGGACGTGCCAGCCGACCGCTTCAAAGCGTTTCGTTACGTCTTCGGAAAACGCGAGATAGGTCTTGCCCTCGATCGTCACGCTGTTGTCGTCGTAAAGATAGACTAGCTTTCCGAGCCCCAGATGCCCCGCCAGCGAAGCCGCCTCGCTTGAAACTCCTTCCATAAGGTCGCCGTCCGAACAGATCGCGTAAATGTTGTTATCGACGACCGGATATCCGTCGCGGTTGAACGACTCCGCAAGATAGGCTTCTGCGATCGCCATTCCCACGCCGTTCGCGAACCCCTGTCCCAAAGGTCCCGTTGTGACCTCGACTCCGGCGGTCAGGTGATTTTCCGGATGTCCGGGCGTTTTCGATCCCCACTGGCGGAAGTCCTTTATCTCTTCCAGCGAAACCGATTTATAGCCCGTCAGGTGAAGAAGGCTGTAGATCAGCATCGATCCGTGGCCGGCGGAAAGCACAAACCTGTCGCGGTTGAACCATTTCGGGTCTGCGGGATTGTGCCGAAGGAACTTCGTCCAGAGCACGTAAGCCATCGGAGCGGCGCCGAGCGGAAGGCCCGGATGCCCCGAGTTCGCCGCCTGGACGGCGTCCAGGGAAAGCGTGCGGATGGTGTTGATGGAAAGCTGTTCGATAGATTGTTGTGTCATCGGCGCAGTCGTCATACTTGGCTCCCGAGGAGATAGAGTTATAAGGTTTTTCGTGCTTGAACTGGACCGTAGGTGCCGGTCTTTTCTCTAAAGCCGCGATAAGGGAGAAGAACTGATATTTCGTCTGAGGCTCTTAATATACAACAAGTCGCATGGAACAGACCAAACCGGTCACCGTTGACGAAGCTCAGACAGCTCAAGAGTCCGGGAAGCTTTTTTGATAGAAACGCTTGTGGTTTCTCTTTGCGTCAGAGTAGCCCCCGTGTCGATCCCGATCACATTTAGCGAGTATCCGGGAATCGCCAGCCGAGGAGTTCGGTTTCGAGATTCCTGCCATTTCAAAAGCGTAAAGCGCGGCTCCACGAAGCGACGCAAGTTCAGTGTCGGTTTTCAGCAGGTCCCTTCCGAGGACATCGGCGATCAGTTGCGCTAGAAATCCGGAAGCCTCGATCGCGCCTCCTGATCCGACGATTTCCTTTGGTTTCGTCACTTTTTCTATTCGCGAGAGGATCCCTGAGAGCCGGTAGGCAATTCCCTCCATCGCTGCGATCGCGATGTCTGCGGCGTCGGTTCCGCGCGTGATCCCTATAACGGCGCCCTTTGCTTCCGCGTGATATCCGGTGCTTCTTTCGCCGAACACGAAGGGCAGGAACGTCAGCCCGTGATACCCAGGCGAACGATCCCGGTAGCGATCCTCAAGCAATGCGTCGCTGATCTTGTGAGCGAGCGTTTCGGTCAGCCACCTGTAGAGGCTTCCTCCGTCGGAAAGCGCTCCGCCGAGAACGACCCTTCCGCGGTCCAGTCGGTAACAGAAGAGGCCTTCCGGAATCTCATCCGGCACTTCGCCTTCGTAAAGCACCCTGAACGCCGCGGAGGTCCCGACCATCAGCACCGCCCGGTCGGCGTCGACGCAATCCGCGCCCAAATTGTTGGCCGCGCCGTCTCCGATTGCCGGCAACCACCACGAATCGCTAAGCGAGGGCCAGCGCCTGTCGTATTCGGGTCTCAACCGGCCGGAATCACCTTCTGAGGCGATCTCGGGAAGATCTTCTGCGGAAATACCGCACTCGCGGGCAAGTTCGTCGTCCCACACGCATCTTCTTTGATCGAAAAGACCGGTTCCGGAAGCCATCGATACGGAAGTGACCAAATCGCCGGTAAGGCGGGAGTGAAGGAGATCGCCGAACGAGAGCCACTTAAACGTCCGTTCACAAACCGCGGGATCGGATTCACGCAGCCGTATAAGCTTTGCAGGCCAGTAGCTCGAATGAAAGTGACAGCCCGTCCTTATGTGGATCTCGACCTCGTCCAAACGGGTCCTGAGCGATACGGCGGCATTTGCAGCTCGGGTATCGGCCCAGGTGTAAAGCGGCGTGAGCGGCCTTCCGTCACCGGCCACTCCGAGGAGGCTGTGCCAGAAACAGGAAATCCCTGCGAATGAAGGATTTATCTCTTTCAGATCGCAGCCGACCGCGACCTCGTCAATGCACTCAATTACGAGTTGTAAGAGTAGTTCCGGATCGAATTCAGAAGGGTCCTCGCGATCTTCGGAAAGTCTGATGACGCGAAGTTCCTCGATCTCATTACCTAAGCTGTCGAATACCGAGGAACGGACACCGGATGTGCCTATATCGATGGAAAGGACGTACAGTGGTTCGTCTGGCTGCACACTCAAAGATGATCAACTTCCCCGCGTTTCGCCCGAACCAACGCCCAGGACCTTCTTGAACCACCAGCGGAGGCCCACAAACAAGAACCTCCAGTCCCTAAAGAACTCCGGCGGTTTGCCCTCGAAATAATGTCCTACGAATTGTAAGACCCATCCGATCACAAAAAGAGCGAGAGGTATCTTCCAGAAACCCGAGACGAAGAAACAGGTCGGGATCAGTAGTATCGAGACCGCGATCATAGGGATCCCGATCGAGTGCATCAGCTTATTCACTGGGTGCTGATGAGCCTTTGAGTATTCGTCTATCCAATCGTCCCAGGGTCGTCCACCCATCATAGTGGTGTCCTCCGTATGTTTGCCTAAACTCGGCCGTAGGTCTTTATCGTGAGGTCCTCGTCACCTTCTTCGGTGAACAGAAGCTCAAATCCGTCCAGAAAACTCTCCGGCATAAATGTATCGGCGTCATCGATGACCAAAGGCACCTCGGTCACGATCCAGCGGGTGATCTGTTCCTTAAAACTCTTGTAGGTCTTGCGGCCGCCGATCACGAACAGGTCGCAGTTCAGATACTCGGTCATCGCGATCACGCTTTCCGTGTTTCGGAAATGCAGGACTCCGGGCCTTTCGTCGATCTGGCCAGTTCGCGAAAGAATGATATTCAGGCGCTGGGGAAGCGGCTTCCCGATCCCCTCCCATGTCCTGGAACCCATCACAACAGCGTTATGAAGCGTGGTCTTCTTGAAGAACTGCAGATCCGAAGGGTAGTGCCAGGGAAGTCTTCCGTCCTTCCCGATCGCAAAATTCTTAGAGATAGCCACGATCCCGATTACGGACATAATTCAGCAGTATGCAGCGAGCAACAAACGCCGAACAGTTTAACGCACTTCGATCGACTCCGAAGCCGCGAATTTTGAAAAAGCGAACACAGAGGTTAGTCGAGCCTGGTATCGAACAAGGTCGATGCCTTTACGTTCGGCATCAGCAGCACGGCGTCGAATCCCCACACCAGGTCGGCAAAACCGCGCGGAAGGTCTTTGAGCTTTCCGCCATGGATCAACGGACGAAGCGGTCTGAGATCGACAAGGGTCCAGTTTTCCTTGTCCGCGATCCCGAGAAAAGGGTCCAGGTCGGCGAAGGAAGTCTCGGGCACGATCTTCTTCTGCTTGTCCGCTTCGTTCTTATGAAAAGGTATGTACCGGTTCTGAGATCCGCTGGTCGCGACGACGTAAAGGTGAAACGATGACGATCCGTTTCCGTCGGCGATTGCGGAAGCGAGCGAGCCTATGTCAAACACGTTGGTGTAGTTCCTCGCCCGGGTCATATGATTGGAACCGAACTTGAAGAGGACCTTCGGCTTTCTTGCATTCCCGCCGGCGCGTTCGTAGTACGAGGTGAAGTGCCCTTTCATAAGCCTCGACCTTTCAAGGTTCGACTCATACCCTTTTCCGGTAAAGAACATCCGGTAAATGTCCCGGCTGGCGCGCAATTCCTCAAGTATCTCTTTGGCTTCGCTATTTGCGGTGCCCTTGAAAGCCGACTCAAGCTTCTCCAGATCTTCATCGGTCGCGGAACCCAGGAACGCTTCAGAAGGATTTCCGCTCGCTATTATGCGATCGATCTCTGTTGAGGCCTTTTCGGCAAACGGCCGGACGATCGAGCGCGATCGCGTGTCTTCGGCGAGTTCGAGAAGCCTCGGCAGGTGAATGGCAGCTGAGGCCGCAAATTCCTGGTCCAACCCCCAAAGCGCGTTCTTCCTGTTCTTTGATCGTTTGAGGACCGATTCGACGAATGCGGCCTCTTCCTGAAAATTGAAGAACGGAAGGGACAGCGGGAATTCGAAGTTGAACCCGGCCATACCGCCGGGTTCGCGCGCCATTTCCTCTATTCGCGAGGCGGTTATAGGGCCGGTTTCGATCGCGAAATACTCGTAGCCGTGCGGATTCAAAGCCTCGAAGAGTGCCGAAGCCAGCAGCGGGAGCTCGGCGATCCCGTGACTTTCTCCTATTAGAAAGAACTGCGAATTCCGTCCTTCCCTCAAGAGGATCTCCGCTCCCTCGCCCTGAAGACTGCCGTCGACCACTCTTACGATCGACCTGTTCTTTGCAAGTGTCTCTGGAAGGTCTGTCTGCGGGAGCGCAGCCGCGGTGAGCGAAAAAACTACCAGAAGAACGGAGAAGGCCTTCATAAACCACCTCTAAACTGAATGCAGACTGAAGTTAACGGTCATGGACAGATGAACTGAGATTTGTCTTACTCTCTGCAAGTATGCTCACTTTGGCCGGTTCCGGTTGAAGATCCGGAGCGTGTTACGTTTTATCGGTTCGATTGCCGTTTCTCCAACGGATCACCGGTGCGGCTGCCGGTTCAAACGGCGATCCGTTTGCCTTTGTAAACCGAGATCTCCGAACCCTTCGCCATAAGGAGCGAGAACGGTTCCCTTTCGTTCAGGTTTCCGAACCGCCGGCCGTAAGTGCCCCCGAAATCAACGTCGATCTCAGCCGAGGAAACCTCGAACAACTCCCATTTAGGGTGTTCGACCTTGTACTCATCGGTGCGAACGCTTCCGCGGGAAGTATATCCCCAGTAATGTTCGATGATGAACTCGCCGTGCGATCCTTCGTCCGGAACGCCTTTGTTCTCACCGAGCTCGACCGCCAGACTGTTCTCCACGGTGCCCTTCTTCCAGCTGTACGCAAGTTTCTCGTCAGACCACTCGTGTCTCATCTTCCAGGTCTCGTACGGTTCGCCGTAAACCGTTCGGGCCACAAAGGTTATAGCCGCTCGCGGCACGATCTCCTTAACAAAGACCACGCCCCTCCGAAGCTCGCCGGCCGCGTCATAGGTCACATAGAACCGCAGATTGACCTCGAGAAAGTCCTTGTGAAAAGGGACAGGGATGCCCAGTACCTTTGTGTTCAGGAATTTGAAAGCGACGAGGCTCGCAAAGCAACGCCCTTCGTGAAGGTCGAGCGCGGTGCCCGCCGGAACCCGTTCTTTGAGAAGAGAGGGTTCGACCTCGTAATTCGCCATCACAAGGTCTTTCCACTCTGCTGTAAGGAATTTCTTCATAGCTTCCCAAGTTCTTTCAGACTGCAACAGGAGCGGCGATCTTCTTGTGAGACCGGTATCCCGTAAGTTTCAGGTTCTCGTAACGGAACCGCAAAAGCCCTTCCAGGCCGCGCAGATCATCGGCGTCGACAATCTCAAGCGTCGGAAGCGCCAAGGGCTCGCGCGATAGCAGCTCTTCCACCTGTTCCAGGTGATTCAGATAGATATGGAGGTCGCCGAACGTGTGTATGAACCCGCCAGCTTCCAGGCCGCATACGTGCGCGATCAGATGTGTGAGCAGAGCGTACGACGATATGTTGAAAGGCACGCCCAGGAACGCGTCCGCGCTCCTTTGATAAAGCTGGCAGTGGAGCACCTTCTCGTTCTCGACCTTCAGGTGCCAGAAGGTGTGGCACGGCGGGAGATCGACCTGGCCGGCCTGTTCCGGATTCCAGCCTGAAACGATAAGGCGTCTTGAATTCGGATTCCTTTCGATCTCGTTGATCAGCCACGCGATCTGATCGAACCCGTTCCTTGCCGGGTAGTCGCCGCCGAAACTCCTCCAGAGATATCCATAGACCGGACCCAGGTCTCCTTCCTCACGTCTGAATCGAGCGGTGTGCTCCTCATCGGCCCACTCTTTCCAGATATCGACACCGCGTTCGCGCAGATTCTGCTCGTTCGTGTCGCCTGAGAGGAACCAGAAAAGCTCTTCGGCTACCCATCGGAACGGCACCCGTTTGGTCGTCACGATGGGGAATCCCTCGCGAAGTTCGAACCGGGTCTGATAGCCGAAGGCCGCGATCGTTCCGACACCCGTCCGGTCCTCGTGACGGACTCCCTTGTCGAGAATATGCCTGAGAAGGTCTTGGTACTGTTTCATGGCCGCCGCTTGGGTGTGGGGAAACATAAAGTTACCATAAATATTTCGGAATCCGCAGGGATGTAGGCCGCACGAAGTTTATGTTTGCAGAAAAAACGGTCCTGATAATCGGGGCGACGCAGGGAACCGGGCTTGAGGCCGCGAAACTCCTTCAGAAAGAAGGGGTGGGTATCAGGGTCTTCGTCCGAAACGTCCCCAAGGCGCGCGAGGTATTCGACGACACGGTGGCGATAATCGGAGGCGACCTCCGTGAACCTGGGCACCTTACCGAAGCGTTCGATGGCGCTCACCACCTGATCTTCACCGCCGGAGTGACCAAGCGGCCGTGCAGTGAGGAGCTGATCGTATCGACCGAGTACGAAGGTATGGAGAAGACACTTGCGGCCGCACGGGAGGCCGGATTCAAAGGCCGCATCGTGTTCCTGAGCTCCATCGGCGTCACGAACCCGAACTGGGCGAGCCGACTGCTTAACAAGGTGAAAGGCAACACGCTAGAATGGCGGCTGGCAATGGAAGACCTTATCCGCGAAAGCGGCTTTGACTACTCCATCGTCCGGGCGGGATACTTGATGAACAGCAGCTCACGGAAACCAATATTCCTTTCTCAGAGTGAGTTCGCTCTCGAACTTCGGTACAGGATCGGCCGCAATGAGGCCGCCGAAGTGATTGTCGAGGCGCTCAGGCATCCGGAGGCCGGAAGGAAGACCTTCGATGCCGTTCGCGGCCGTCATTCGAACGGAGCGGAAAGCGACTGGGCCGCGAAGTTCGCCGCGCTCAAAGAAGACAAAGGAACAGTTCCGAAACTTGATGGCTGACGAGTTCGAGGTAAGTTTCAATTCTCCGCAATGCGGATGGATGTCGATCGGGCTGAAAAGCGGATCGGGCGAATTCCGTACGACCACGGCCTACGCTCCGCACACGAACGCCCTCGGCGAATTGATGGACGCACTCGCAAGTATGATCGGCTCAAAGGACGGAGAGTTCAGCCACATATTAAAATGGAACAGGGATCCCGAAGAGTACGATTTTGTGCTTTCAGGAAAGGACGGCTCGGCGAAAATAGAGATCTTCGAATATCCGACGGGCGAGCGAGACCCTTCGATGAGGGAGTTGGTTTTCAGCCATTCGGGAGACCTCTCAGGAACCGTCGGCGCTTTTTTTGAGACGTTCCGCCAGCTTTACGAAGAACGCGGCGTCGATGACTTCAAAGAGAACTGGCATCAGGAATTCCCGCTCGAGTCCTTTGAAAATCTCCGGAGGAGCCTTGCCGCATAACCCGCCGGTCCCCTGCGGATCCACCAAATGAAATCCAGACTTTTAGATCTGCTCGCCTGTCCGGTCTGCGGAGGTGACATCTCTGTAGCGCACGAGGGGCCGCGCGAGGGCGAAGAGATCCTTGAAGGCGAGCTGTCGTGCGTAAAGTGCGCAAGATCGTACCAGATAATCCGGGGCGTGCCCAGATTCGCTGCGCTTGACGCGGTCGAAAGAGAGAAGGCGGAGACAGCTCAGAACTTCGGTTGGCAGTGGACCCATTTCACTCAGGAGGATGAGCGCTACGCAGATCAGTTCTTGGGGTGGCTACAACCTGTAAGACCAGAGTTTTTCGAAGGAAAAGTGGTCCTCGAAGGCGGATGCGGCAAGGGAAGGCATACGAAGCTGGCTTCGGATTGGGGGGCGAAGGAAATAGTCAGTATCGACCTGAGCGACGCGGTCGAATCGGCATTTCAGGTCGCGAAAGGTCTTCAGAACGCGCACGTCGTCCAGGCGGACATTTTCCGGCTGCCGTTCAAGAAGGCCTTCGATTTCGCATTCAGCGTAGGAGTGCTCCACCACACGCCTGATCCGAAGAAAGCATTCCTTTCACTTTGCTCGAAGGTGAAAAAAGGCGGTCACGTTTCGGTCTGGGTCTACGGAGAAGAGAACAACGAATGGATCGTGAACTATGTCGATCCCGTGCGGATGGGATTCACTTCCAGGATCGGCCAGCCGCTCTTGTATCAACTGTCGAAGCTCCCGACGCTAGGCGTTTATTCGGCCTCGAAACTGATCTACAGACCGGCGAACAAGATAGCCCCCAAAGCTGCCGGGAAGCTATTCTACAACACTTATCTGAACAGGCTTTCGGAATTCGGCTGGCGGGAACAGCACAACATCGTGTTCGACCACCTCGTTGCCCCTACGGCGTTCTACATACCGAAAGAAGATTTCGAGAACTGGTGGGAAGAGGCGGGAGCCGAGGATGTCAAGATCACGTGGCATAACGAGAACAGCTGGAGTGGCTTCGGGCGACTTGGGCGTGAATCGTAAATCGTGAATAGTAAACGTGAATCCCGGACGACGTAAGACCTAA
Source organism: Aridibacter sp. (assembly GCA_035513035.1). GTDB lineage: Bacteria > Acidobacteriota > Blastocatellia > Pyrinomonadales > Pyrinomonadaceae > Aridibacter. The sequence goes on along the minus strand of DATKCW010000034.1, from coordinate 47,258 downwards.
AGACATATTGCTCCTTACTTGGTTAGTGTGTGGAACAATACGTAATGATTGCAGATCCTACAGAGTTCGATTCTCACGTTAGACTCGAGTGATTTCGAGGCTGAAAACTGATAGAATCACGCCTGACACAGACTCTCACAACCTACGTGGCTAACTCTCACAATTTAAGGGGATTTTTGAAATGCGACCTCACGAACGCCTTGATGTTTGGAATAAAGCGATAGATCTAGTTGTTTCGATCTACGAAACTACTGATTCCTTTCCCAACCGTGAAAAGTACGGTCTAACCTCACAAATTCGGCGCGCCTCAGTTTCGATTTCAGCCAATATCGCTGAGGGTGCGGCTAGAACATCACCTAAGGAAATCCTACACTTCCTATCGAATGCTCAAGGTTCCACGAGTGAGGTGTCTACTGAACTATTAATCGCTTTGCGGATTCGTATTCTGGATGAGAGGATCTATCAAGATCTCGATACCCGTTTAACCGAGATCGGAAGAATGATAACGGGTCTTAGGAATCACCTGAAGCGCAAATTGTAGTTCGCATACACTACTCAGGATTTTCATCTTCAAAGATATGGAAGATTGATGGCAGTCACACACACAGAAAAAGAAGAATCTATTCACGATTCACGATTTACGATTCACCAGGCGAAGCCTCCTAAAGAAATGCAGGCTCACACCTACGCGATCATGAACCGCGTGGAGGACTCGCACTGGTGGTTCGTCGGCCGCCGTGCGATCCTCGAGAGCTTTTTGCGGAGGATCGTAAAAGAAGTCAGCAGTCAGAAGTCAGAAGTCAGCGAAGAAATAGGGGCGGGACCCGTGCCCGCCCGCGCCTCTTCCGAAGAAGCCGGGCCTGCCGGTTCCGGCTTTCAACTTTCAGGTTCTAAGACAGTCGGAGATGTTGGGTTTGGTATCGTGGCGCGCGATGGTGAAGGTCCGGATTCAAGGTACCGCAATTCCCAAGCCGATCTCAGCACTCATCACTCATCGCGCAGCACTGAAGCAGATCTCAGTACTCAGCACTCGTCTCTCAGCACTAAAGCTGATCCCAGTACTCAGCACTCATCTCCCAGTACTCAGCACTCATCACTCGTTACTCACCGCTCCGGTCCCCGCATCCTCGACGTGGGCTGCGGTACCGGCGCCAACCTGGAAATGCTTTCGGAGTTCGGCGAAGCCGAGGGAGTGGATGTCTCGGACGAGGCTCTTACGATCTGTAAGTCCAAAGGGCTTGCAGTCCACAAGGGCCTCGCCGAAGAGCTCCCGTTCGAGGACGAATTGTTTGACATCGTCACGGGCCTCGATGTGATCGAGCATCTGGACGACGACATTGCGGGGCTTCGGGAGATATGTCGGGTTACGAAGAAAGGCGGGTACGCGCTGGTCTTCGTTCCGGCATTCATGTGGCTGTGGGGAGTCCAGGACGACGTCTCGAATCACAGGATCCGATACACGAGAAAGCAGATCGTCGCGCGGATGGAGAAGGCGGGATTTACAGTGGAAAGAGCGACTTACGCAAATATCACGTTCCTCCTTCCGATATTCGCCGGACGGCTTATAATGCGTCTTACAGGTATTAAGCCAGAATCGGAGAACAACGTGAACGTATCGGCTCTAAATGGGTTCTTCGGTAAGATCTTGGGCTCTGAAAGGCACTTCCTCGAGCACTTCAACTTCCCGATCGGCGTTTCCGTTGTCGTTGTCGCGAGAAAAATTTGATTTCTCTTTGCGGTTTTCTTGGCGGCTTGGCGTCTTTGCGGGAGCCGCCCACACGACTTAATCAGTCCCAAGACTGAAATTGTCTGCGATGTACGGTTCGCGCCAAGGCGCTTAGCCGCCAAGTGCCGCAAAGCAAAACTAAAAGCGACGAAACACCAATACAGCGTTCAACCCCCCGAAAGCGAAAGAATTCGAAACCGCGGCATCCACAGAAACCTCCCGAGCCTCATTTGCGATCACATCCACATCGCATTCCGGATCCGGTTCGTTGAAATTCGCATTCGGCGGCAGTATGCCGCGGTCGATCGCCAGGACAGTCGCGACGGCTTCGATCGCCCCCGCGGCGCCGAGCGTGTGTCCGTGCATCGATTTTGTCGACGAGACGGCGACTTTCGAAGCGTGATCGCCGAACACCTCGCGGATCGCCTTCGATTCCATCACGTCGTTCGCCGCGGTCGCGGTTCCGTGGGCGTTGACGTATCCGACCATTTCCGGCTCGAGCCCGGCGTCATCGAGAGCGTTCCGGATCGCCCTCACCGGCCCATCGACCGAAGGCATCGTGATATGGTGCGCATCTGCCGTCATTCCGAATCCGCAGATCTCCGCGTAGATTTTCGCGCCTCGTACCTTCGCACTCTCCATTTCTTCCAGGATCAGGATCGCGCCGCCCTCGCCGAGTACCATTCCGCTTCTGTCCTTTGAAAAAGGCCTGCAGGTGTCGTTCGAAACGACCCGTAGCGCTTCCCAGGCCTTCAAGTTCGTGTAGCTTATCGGAGTCTCGCTTCCTCCGGTGATCGCGGCATCCGCCGCGCCGCTTCTGATCGAGTGAAATGCAAGGCCGATCGCGTGATTAGATGATGAACACGCGGTTGACACAGTGTAAGTCGGACCGCAGGCGCCGGTCTCCATCGATATGAAGCTCGCGGCCGCGTTCGCCATCGACTGCGGGACGACCATAGGCGGCGTCCGCGGTTTGTTGTGCCTGAAGATGTTCTCGTATTGGTCGTCGAGGTCGGTAAGGCCCCCGGCTCCGGTGGCGGTCACGACCGCCGTCCGGCGTCGCGATTCTTCATCGGCCCACTCGATCCCGGAATCACTGATCGCCTCACGCGAAGCGGTGACTGCGAACTGCGAGAAACGCTTCAGTATCGAGAGTTCCTGCTTCTCAAACAGCTCGGAGGGTTCGAAGCCTCGCACCTCGGCAGCTTTTTTGAATCTCATCGTTGAGACGTTGACAGATTCGATCGGCGAGATAGCGGACCTGCCCTCGAACAGGTTCCGCTCGAACGCGGCGACATCGTTGCCCAGCGCGCAGACGACGCCGAGCCCGGTTACTACTACCCGGCGAGTGCTCATAGTTGCGCTTCCTCCGGACTCCGGATCATTCCTCTTCTCCGTTCCCGGCGTCTTCGTTCTCTTTCATCTCGATGAGATTCTCGATGCCCGAGACCATTTCGCCGACGGTCTTCGTCTCGAATGCCTGCTCGTCGGGAATAGTGATGTCGAACGCTTCCTCGAGTTCAAAGACAAGGTTGAGGGCATCGAGCGAATCCATCTCGAGATTCACAAGCTTTGTCTCCACAGAGATCGTGTCCTTGTCGATCTCCTTGAAATCCGCGATCACGGATATGGTCTTTTCGGCGATGTACGAGTTCATTGAGAAGTTCCGTCCGGGGCGTGAATTACCGATAAACGGTTTGGTTTAGTGACGCAAAGTATAAATCCAAGGCCTTCAACGGTTCAAACACGGGGCAGCGGCTGAAGGGTTCGACAACCTGTTCCGGTCGCTCGCGGCTACGGCCTGCGAACAACGCGGCAAATAATGTAAAATACGCCGAGGGAGACCGAACATCCGCACCTTTTCTCTCCGCGATGAAATTCACCGCCTACCTTACGAAACACTATGCCGTGACGATACTTGCGATCCTTTTGATCGCCTCGGTGGTGATACCGTATCCGGCGGAAGAGGTGCCCGAGTGGAAGCTGTTGGTCATCGACGAGAATTATCTTCCCGGCGGCGGAAGAACCGTTGTTCAGAAAGTCGATAATCCTTACTTCGGCCACAGCGCCGGGTACACAGCTTCGACCGACAAGAACGGATTCGTAACGTTTCCTAGGAGGTATATGTGGGCGGGTGCGTCCCGCAGGCTGCTGGCAGTCGCCGCCTCGGCTATGGGATGGGAGACGTTGACCTCGGTCTCGATCACGGCGGATTCACCGAATTGCAGCGGTTCTGTTCAATGGAAAAGCGGGACCGCATTGCCGGACAAACTTGTCTGCCCTTAACGACGGCACCCGCTTTTGAAGATGGATTCACAAGAAACACCCGATTCAGGATCGGCCTCGCGGCCTGAGCTTTCCCTCTTCCTCCCAGTGTATAACGAAGAAGAGAACATCGCGGAGATGCACGCCAAGATCGCTGCGGCACTCGAATCGATCGGAAAACCTGCGGAGGTGATCTACGTCGACGACGGATCTTCGGACGGCTCGCTCGAGGAACTCAGGAAGGTCGCGGCAGCCGATGGTCGCGTGCGGGTCATCGCTCTAAGACGGAATTACGGCCAGACGGCGGCGATGTCTGCGGGGATCGATGCCGCGCACGGCGAGATTCTGATCCCTATGGACGCGGACCTTCAGAACGATCCGGCGGATATCTCGAAATTGCTCGCGAAGCTCGAAGAAGGCTACGACGTGGTGTCCGGATGGCGCGTGAACCGAAAGGACAAGCTGTTCACCCGGAAGCTACCCTCGTGGATCGCGAACCGCGTGATCTCGTCGATCGGCGGCGTACACCTTCACGATTACGGGTGCTCGCTAAAGGCCTACCGCCGCGACGTGTTGAAGGACGTGAGGCTCTACGGCGAGATGCACCGCTTCATCCCTATCTATGCCGCCTGGGCGGGAGCCAGGGTAACGGAGATCCCGGTCAATCACCTTGCGAGGGTCCACGGCAGTTCGAAGTACGGGATCTCGAGGACGATCAAGGTCATCTTCGACCTGATCACGATCAAGTTCCTGGCCTCGTACCAGACAAAGCCGCTTTACGTTTTCGGATCTTTCGGGCTGATCGCGTTCCTCCTATCCGTCGCGGCAATGGTTTGGGCCATTATCCTGAAGTACGGATATGACGTGTCGTTCATCCTCACGCCGCTTCCCGTGATCGCGGTCGTGATGCTCGCGATTAGCATCCAGTTCTTCCTTATGGGCCTGCTGGCGGAGCTCCTCGTGAGGACGTACCACGAATCGCAGGACAAAACGATCTACGCCGTGCGGGAGAGGATCGGCGGGGGTGAGGACCGGGATAGGACTGAGAACAAAGGACTGAGGACTGAGACGGAACGCCCGCGTCTCGCGGGCAGTGAGCGAAGCGAAAACTAGGCGTGCAAGTTAAGGACTGAGGACTGAGGACTGAGGACTGAGGACTGAGGAAGAATGATCGTAACTACGCAACGTGTCAACCGACTCTCTCAGTCCTCAGTCCTTTCATCTCAGTCCTTCCTTGTCCTCAGTCCTCAGTCCTCGCGCCGTAGTGCGCTTTTTTATGTGCGGAATAACCGGCTGGACAACTGAAGATCCCGATGCGGTGCACGGACCCGAAGACGAAGCGCTTCTGTCCTCGATGTGCGGCCGCATCCGCCACCGAGGGCCCGACGATCAAGGGGTGTGGCTCGGCGAAGGCGCGGCGCTCGGTATGCGGCGGCTTTCCGTTATCGATCTCGAAACGGGCGAACAGCCGGTAACGAACGAAGCGGGGACCGTCGTAGCCGTGATGAACGGCGAGATCTACAACTTCCTGGAGATTCGCGAGGACCTGGAGCGGAAGGGACACCGATTCTCGAGCCGGTCCGATACGGAGGTGCTGCCGCATCTCTACGACGAATACGGCGACGCGCTTGTCGATCACCTCGACGGAATGTTCGCCTTCGCATTGTGGGACATTACTCGCAAGCGGCTCCTGATGGCCCGGGACCGTTTCGGCGAAAAGCCTCTTTACTACGGCGTGTTCGGACGCCGCCTGTATTTCGCTTCCGAGCCGAAGTCTCTCTTCGAACATCCCGGCGTCGCGCGGGAGATAAACCCTGACGCGGCGTTCCTTTACCTCTCGTTCGACTACGTCCCGGCTCCCCATTCGATCTACAAAGGGATCAGCAAGCTTCCCGCCGGCCACATCCTGACCTGGGAGAGCGGCGATCTTTCGGTCCGTAGATACTGGGATGTGAGTTTTAAGAAGCGCGAGCCTGTTCCCTCGGTGAATGCTGCGGCGGACGAGCTTCTTGAGATCCTCTCGAATTCTGTCCGGCGCCGGCTGGTGGCTGACGTACCGCTCGGCGTGCTTCTTTCCGGCGGCATCGATTCGTCCACCGTCGCCGCGCTTTCTGTGAAGCACAGTTCCTCGCGAGTGAAGACCTTCGCGATCGGCTTCGAGGAGGGCTCGTTCGACGAGTCGTCGCACGCACGGAAGGTCGCGGAGCACCTCGGAACCGAGCATCACGAGGACCGTCTGAGCGTAGAGACGGCGGCGGGGCTTGTCGAAGAGATAGGCAAGTGGCTCGACGAACCGATGTCGGACGCGTCGCTCCTGCCTACCTTTTTGCTTTCCGGATTCGTCCGAAAGCACGTCACGGTCGCCTTGGGCGGCGACGGAGGGGACGAGACCTTCGCGGGCTATCCGATGTACTTCGGCCACAAGGTCAACCGAATCTACAGGGCTGTGCCCAGGTTCGTGAGGTCCGGGATCGTCGAGCCCGCGGTTGCGGGACTCAGGGCGGGAACGGGAAACCTGACGTTTGACTACAAGGCGAAACGGTTCGTGAAGGCCGCCGACCTCGACGATATAGAACGCCACCATATGTGGTTCGGATCTTTTTCGGTTGAAGAGAAGGAGAAGCTTCTGACAAGCTCGTTCGCGGATTCGGTCTCGCTGGCGGACACGTATTCTGTCGCGAGGGATCTGGCCGAAGGATGCGACGCCGAAAGCGTTGTCGAAAGAATGCAGTACCTGGATATGAAGCTCTACCTTGCGGAGGACATTCTGACAAAGGTCGACCGTGCAAGCATGGCCGTCTCGCTGGAAGTCCGCGCTCCTTTCCTGGACCACAAGGTCGCCGAGTTTGCCGCCTCGCTTCCCGCCGGGTACAAGCTGAAGGGAAGGACTTCCAAGTACATCCTCAAGAAAGCCGTTAAGGACCTGCTCCCGGACGAGATCATAAGCCGGCCGAAGAAGGGATTCGGGATCCCGGTCGCCGAATGGCTGAAGGGCAGGCTCAGTCCCCTGCTACACGAACTGCTTTCGGAATCGAGGCTGAAACGCCAGGGGATATTCGAACCCTCTTACGTCTCGCGCCTGATCGAGGAGCACGAATCCGGGAAGGCGAATCACTACAAACAGCTCTGGACCCTCCTCGTATTCCAGCTCTGGTCCGAGAACTTTCTCTCCGCGTAAAGCCCGTGTCCTCGGGCGGCTCTTTCATCCGTCTATTGATTTGACAAGATAATTTGCGGATGGCATCCTCGGAAAGAAAGTAAGTAAGCACTTACTACGCTCCGGATTTGAGGGGGACAAGGCTTGACCACAACCGCGGATCAGACAACGACCAGAATGCCGGGCGACGAGCGCCGGCAGCAGATTCTCCTGGAGGCCGTAAGGCTGTTTTCCGAGGACGGCTTTCGAGGGACCACGACCAAGCAGATCGCCGCCGCTGCGGGGATCTCCGAGGCAATGGTCTTCCGGCATTTCGCCACCAAGGAAGAACTCTATGCCGCGATCCTCGATCACAAGGCGTGCCAGCACGATCTGGGCGACCCGCTTGAACCCGTTTCCGAGCAAATAGCGAATAAGGATGACTGGGGCGTGTTCCACGGGATTGCGCTGAACGCGCTTCAAAAACACAGGGAGGACCAGGATTTCTTCAGGCTCCTCTTGTATTCGGCGCTTGAAGGTCACGAACTGGCGAGGATGTTCTTCGAGAGCTCCGTCACGGGGATGTATGAGGCCCTCGGTTCATACATCAAGGCCCGGCAGGACGACGGAGTGTTCCAAGAACTGGAACCGAAGGCCGTGGTAAGGGCTTTTGTCGGAATGCTGATCCATCATTCGCTGACGACGATGCTGTTCGATCCGGAGCAGAAGATCCTGAAGATGACCGAGGAAGATGCGGCGCATAACTTCGCGACGATTCTCCTCGAGGGAATTAAGAAATAGATATTGACGAGAACCCGGCCGGGCGCGGAGTTGCCGCGAAGCCGGGCACTTTTATCCGATACCATGAAATTCTCCACATCAATTGTTGCCCTGACACTTGCGGCGGCTGCTGCTTTCGGCACCGCCTGCGGCAGTTCTTCGGCGAACGAAGCGAACGCGTCAAACACCGCCGAAGAGACCGGCCCGGTCGTCGTCAAGACGGCGGTGGCAAAGGTCGAGCAGATCCCGACCTACTTCGAAGCGACGGGCACGCTCGCCAGTGATGCCGAATCCGACGTCGCGCCGTCGATCGGCGGAAAGATCGCCCAGGTCAACTTCGACGTCGGAAGTTACGTGAAAAAGGGCGACGTGCTCGTGAGGATGGACGCCCGCGACGCCGAGATACGGCTCCAGCAGGCGCTTTCCCAGCTCGAGCAGTCGAAGAAGGCCGTCGATCAGGCTGAAGCGGGCGTCGATCAGGCGGTCGCCAATCTACGGCAGACCCAGGTCCGGCTCGGGGTGCGGGATGGCGAGACATTCGACATCGAGGACTTTTCGCAGGTGATCTCCGTCAATGCGCAGCTGAAACTTGCGGAGGCCGAACTTAGGCGTTACGAGAATCTTGTCGAAACGGGCGACGTGTCGCGGTCGGCATACGACCAGAGGCTTTCGCAGAGGGACGCGCTCCTCGGCCAGCTTCGTGAGGCCCGATCGAACGCAGCCGTCGCCATCCGCGCTATCAACACCTCTGAAGCCGGCGTGAAAGCGGCCCGTACGCAGGTTGCGAACGCGAAAGCCGCTGTCAGAACTGCCGAGGCTCAGGTCGCGCAGGCGAGAAAGAATGTCGCCGACAACGTCATCCAGGCCCCGATCAGCGGTTACGTTTCCGAAAGAGATGCGGACCCGGGCGAGTACATCTCCCCGAACCAGCCGAACGCGAAACTTGCGACCATCGTGAGGACGGCGGTCCTTCGCCTGAAGATCGAGGTCCCCGAACAGTCTATCGCCAGGGTCGAGGTCGGCCAGAGCGTGTCCGCTCAGGTTTCCGCCTATCCGGACAGGAGTTTCGCAGGCACGATCGTCCGAAAGCTTCCGAGTCTTAACCCTCAGTCGAGGACTCTGACCGTAGAGGCCGAGATCGACAATCCGGGAGGCCTCCTCAAGCCGGGTCAGTTCGCGACAGTCCGTATCACTCAGTCGAAACCCGCAGCGGCCGTAATGGTGCCGACGGCCGCGGTCCGCGCCGTCGGCGAGTCGAACGTCGTGTACGTCATCAAGGACGGAATCGCGAACGAGCGGCTCGTCCAGGTTGGACTGCTTGAGAACGACTTTATCGAGATCAAGCAGGGAGTTTCCGAGAACGAGGTCGTCGCGGTCGACAACCTCGACAAGCTCGGCGACGGCGTGATCGTCTCCCGCTAGCGGCAGTGCCAGGTTCAAGGTTCCAAGATTTCAGTTTTTTGGTTCAAGGATCCAAGTTTCAAGAGTGGCTTGGAAGGGTCGGTACACAGATCGATGGGTTAGGTGTTTTGGCAGAACGACTTCGGAGTAAAGGCTGATCAAGGGTTTACAGCCTTCCCGGTATCTTTCATTTGCGGTTGTGGGAGACGCCGCAAGTCACTGGATGTCAGTTCTTTTAAGAAAAGGTCCGGCCAGGAGGCCCACACAGATGGCGAGGATCGATAGTTTTGAAGATTTGAAAGTTTGGAAGTGCGCCCGCGAGGTCGTCAATATGATCTACGACGCTTCGGACAGGGATGAATTCGCCAGAGATTTCGCACTCAAAGACCAGATTCGGAGGTCGGGAATCTCTGTCGTTTCAAATATCGCCGAGGGATTTGAAAGGGATGGCAACAAGGAGTTTCTCAACTTCCTATTCATCGCCAAAGGTTCGTGCGGGGAAGCACGTGCTCAGCTCTATATCGCGTTGGACAGGAGGTACGTCTCAAGACACGAGTTCGAAGCTATTTCCTCGAAACTCAAGGAGATAAGTCGGATGATCTACGGCCTGATTCGGTACTTAAGGAACTCAGATTACAAAGGACCGAAGTTTCGTTAAGTCAAAAGCTCAAAGTTTCGATTTCATTCGAATGTTCGAACATGATTCTCTGCGTGGAACCTGGAACTTGGAATCTGGAACCCGGAACTTTGAACCTGGAACCTGGAACCTGGAACTTCAAGCACGCAGTGCTTACGTCTTATGCAGTGGCTAGCCGAAATTTGCGTTAGAAGACCCGTATTCGCGACGATGCTGATCCTTTCGCTCGTCGTGGTCGGGGCGTTCTCGTTCTTTTCTCTCGGGGTCGATCTGTTCCCGAAGGTGGATTTCCCGACCATCACGATCACCACCGTGAACCCGGGTTCGTCGCCTCAGGAGATCGAGACAGAGATCACGGAGAAGATCGAAGAGGTCGTCAATACCGTCAGCGGCATCGACGAACTCCGTTCGACATCACTTGAGGGCGTGAGCCAGGTGTTCGTCCAGTTCATCCTCGAGAAGGACGTCAACATCGCCGCGCAGGAGGTCGAGAACCGGGTCCAGCAGGCGATACCGAACCTTCCCGAGACGGCCGAACAGCCGACAGTGCTCAAGCTTGATTCCGACGCCGCGCCCGTGCTCCGGATCGTCGTGTCCGCTCCCGACAGCATCCGCGAAGTAACGGAGATCGCGAAGAACAAGGTCAAGGAACGGATCGAATCGATCAACGGGGTGGGCCAGGTCCAGATCATCGGCGGACGCGAGCGGCAGATCAACGTCTGGGTCGATCCGGACAAGATGCGCGCCTTTAACATCACGCCCGCCGAGGTCACCGGCGCCGTGCGCTTCCAGAATCTCGAGTTCCCGGGCGGAAGGATCGACGAAGGCGCGGTCGAAAGAAACGTACGCACGCTCGGCAAGGTGCGAGAGGTCAAGGATTTTGAGGAAGTCGTCGTCGCCAACCGTGGCGGTTACGAGGTCAAGGTCAAGGACATCGGCACCGTCGAGGACGGCGCGGAGGAACTGCGCTCACAGTCGTTCCTGAACGGCAGGCCGGCCGTGACCCTTATAGTTTCGAAGCAGTCCGGCGAGAACACGGTCGCGGTCGCCGAGGCCGTCAAGGAGAAACTCGCCGAAATCGAGCCCGGTCTGCCAAAGGACTACCGGCTGCAGGTCATCGGCGACAACTCGATCTTCATCGAGAACTCGCTCGAGGCGATCGAAACTCACCTCATCGAGGGAAGCATCTTCGCGACGATCGTCATTTTCCTGTTCCTATGGAACTTCCGTTCCACGCTTATCGCCGCGCTCGCCATCCCGACTTCGATAATCTCGACGTTCGGGCTGATGTATGTGATGGGCTACACGCTGAACTCGATCACGATGCTCTCGTTGACGCTTATGGTCGGCATCGTGGTGGACGACGCGATCGTCGTTCTCGAGAACATATACAAGTTCATCGAGGAAGAAGGGATGTCGCCGTATCGCGCGGCGATCGAAGGCACGAGGGACATAGGCCTTGCGGTCCTCGCCACGACGTTCTCTCTTCTCGCGGTGTTCATCCCGATCGGGTTTATGGGCGGCATCGTGGGCCGGTTCATGTCCTCGTTCGGACTCACCTCGGCGTTCGCCATCGGCGTATCGCTTCTCGTCTCGTTCACGCTGACTCCGATGCTCGCGGCGAGGATCATCAAGTGGAAGAAACCCGACGGCACTGAGAGTACTGAGAACAAAGGACTGAGGACTGAGGAAGAAGCGGAATCGGTTCATACAGAGGGTGACGTTGAAAGTGGCGGGGCTCTCAGTCCTCAGTCCTCAGTCCTCGGTACTTCCGAGGCTTCCGAGGCGATCCACCGCACCGGAGAAATAGGCGCCGGGCCGAAGAGCAAGGAAGGCCGCTTCTACAAACACATCGACAGTGTTTACACGAAGATGATCGTGTTTTCGATGAACCACCGTTGGGTCATCCTCGTCTCGTGCATCGCCGTCGTGCTCAGCATCGTTCCGCTGTTTGCGTTCGTCGGAAAGAACTTCCTGCCCGTCGACGACCAGTCCCAGTTCGAGGTCCAGATCCGGACCGACGAAGGCACCTCGCTCCAGGCGGCGACCGTTTTGATGGAGCGCATCGCAACGGACCTGCGAAAGTTCGAAGGCGTCACCGACACGTTGATCAATGTCGGAGGCGGCCAGGCGCAAGCGGTGAATGCGGGCACCATCTATGTGAAGCTGACGCCTATAGGAGATCGGTCAAAGTCGCAGGAAGAACTGATGATCGCGACGCGCGATCTACTTGCGGAGAAGTATCCTCCCGATCTTCGCGTAGGCGTCCAGCAGGTGCAGGCATTCACCGGCGGCGGGTTCAGGAACGCCAACGTTCAGTTCTTTATAGGCGGGCCGGACCTGGCGCAGCTTGAAGAGTACTCGAAGAAGCTTGTCGAAGTGCTGAAGAAGAATCCGGACGCGGTCGATGTCGATTCGACCTTGATCAGCGGCAAGCCGGAGATCCAGCTTGAGATCGACCGCCAGCGGGCCGCGGATCTCGGTGTTCGTGTCGGAGACGTGTCGCAGGCACTGAACATCCTCGTCGCCGGCCAGCAGGCGACGACCTTTAACGAGGGAACCGAGCAGTACGAGGTCCACGTCCGGGCCGGGAACAGTTTTAGAAGCGACGTGCAGAGCCTGGAGCGGCTGATCGTGCCTTCTTCAAAGGTCGGATGGGTCACGCTGGACCGGCTCGTGAAGACGAAAGAAGGAACCGGCCCGGCTGCGATCGACAGGATCAACCGTCAAAGGCAGGTGACGATCCTCGCAAACACACGGCCTGGCGGGTCCGCGATCGTGATCCAGAACGACTTGAATCAGGCGGTCGAAGAGCTGATCCTGCCGAGCGAATATGTCGCGGGTTACGTAGGTCAGTCGAAGGAATTGCAGAAGGCCGGGTTCTATTTTTTGCTCGCGATAGTTCTGTCGTTCATCTTTATGTACATCGTGCTTGCGGCTCAGTTCGAGTCCTTCATCCACCCGATCACGATCCTGCTCACGCTCCCGATCGCGATACCATTCGGGATCGTTTCGATCCTGATAGCCGGACAGACGATCAACATCTTCTCCGGGCTCGGGCTTCTGCTGTTGTTCGGGGTCGTGAAGAAAAACGCAATCCTTGTGATCGACCACACGAACAACCTTCGGGCAAAGGGAATGGACCGCTACGATGCGATCATCAAGGGTAACAGGGACCGTCTGCGGCCGATCCTTATGACGACGATCGCGCTGATCGCCGGAATGATGCCGCTCGTGTTTTCCTCCGGTGCCGGAGCCGGAACGAATCGTTCGGTCGGGGTCCTGATCGTCGGCGGACAGGCGCTGTGCCTTCTGCTGACGCTCTTGGCGGTCCCGGTCTTTTATTCGTACTTCGACGATCTCGGTAACCTTCGGATCTTCCGACGGATGACCGAGGGAATGCAGGTCGTCCGCAGCAAAACCGCGCAGACGGCTAGTTCCTTGATCAACTCGATCAATAAATAGTGACTGACGGACCGCCGGCGGCGGGTCAGCTTTTTATTCATTTGCAGAGAGTCGTTATGTTTACGCAGTCATACATTTCAGAGGGCGGCAGGTGCCTTCGACTTTTGGCGGCGATGTTGATCATTGCCGCAGGATCCGTTTCGGTGTTCGCGCAGACGCCCACGCCGGCGCCGCAGGACGTGCGGCCGGAGAAGCTTGAGGGGGTCCCGGAGATCGCGCCCGATTTCGAGGCTCGGGACGAGAGGCTTCCGGACCTGGGGCGCGTCGGAGTCGATCTTATGTCGCAGAAGCCGATCGCGCTGCAAGAGGCGATCGTCAAGGCGCTCGAGAACAACAAGGACATAGAGGTTTCGCGAAAGAACGTTCAGATCGCGGAGTTCGATCTGACGGCCTCGAGGGGCTTTTTTACGCCAAGGCTCAACGGCACAGCGTACTTCGAGCGTGGGGAGACCCCGAATGTCAGCGTCTTTTCGCCGCAGCTGTCCACAACGGCCGACAACTACGTTGCCGACATTGAGTACCAGGGGTTCGTGCCCAGCTTCGGGACCGTGTACACGGCGGGCTTCAAGAATCGGAAGTCGTCGAGCGACAATCCGCTTTCGATACTCAGGCCGCAGTACGACGCGTCGTTCCAGTTCAAGATCGTCCAGCCATTGTTCCGCGGCAGGAAGAGCGACGAGCCGCGGCGGAACATCGAGATCGCCAGGCGCAACCTGACGATCACGGACAAGGAGTTCAGACAGCAAGCGATAGACGTTACGGTCGCGGTGCAGAAGGCGTACTGGAACCTGACGTTCGCGCTCCGGAACTTGCTGGTCCAGCGCGACGGGGTACGCGACGCGAAGGAACAGCTCGCGCACAGCAGGCGGCTGGTCGCGGAAGGCGTTCTGGCGCCGATCGACGCCGTGGCGGTCGAAACGCAGGTCGCAAATCTTGAACAGAACGTATATTCGGCCCTGGAGCAGGTGAACGCGGCGGAAAACCTACTCAAGAACCTGATCGCGGAGGATAGCAAGGACCCGCTCTGGAACGAGTCACTCGTGCCGACCGACCGGGTGGATCTTAAGGAACCGGTGACCACGCTTGATGAGGCTCTGCAGACCGCTCTGCGAAACCGCATCGAGATCGACATTCTCGAGGTCGCTGTGGAGATCAACGAATACGACAAGCGGTTCTACAAGGAACAGCTTGAGCCGGAGATCAGCTTCACTGCGAGCTACACGTCGTCCGGCATCGCGGGAAGCCCGAACCCTGACGCAATTTCGATCTTCTCGAACTCGGCTTCGACCGAAAGGCTCAACCAGGTGATCAACCGTGTGAACACGCTCGATCCGAACCTGCCTCCGATCGACCAGCTTCCTCTGCCGCCCGCGAGGACCGTCCCCGAGAGTTTCATCGGAGGTTATAACGGCGCGCTCGGAGACGTGCTGAACAGCCGCTATCCGACGTTCCGGGTCGGGTTGACGTGGATCTGGTCTCCGGACGACAGCGCGCAGAGGGCGCTGCTCGGAAAGAGCCTTGTGCAAAGCGACAAGCTCAGGGTCCAGCGCGAACAGCTGGAACAGGCGATCCAGGTGGATGTGAGGAATTCTCTCCAGGCGATCCGGACCGCGAAGGCGCGTCTTCGCTCGGCGGCGATCTCGCGCGAGAACAGCGAGCGCGAGTACGAATCCGAGCGGAGGAAGCTCGACGCGGGCCTTTCGGACATCTACAAGGTGCTCGAGCGGCAGACGGCGCTGATGAACGCCAGGAGTGCGGAGCTCCTCGCCCAGACCGAACTGAACAAGGCGATCACGGATTTCCAGCGCGCGACGGGAAGCTCTTTGGAGGCGAATGATGTCGAGACGCGGCTTAGGAAGTGAGGGCGGTGAGCGGCGAGCCGTGAGCCGTGAAGGAGGGCGAGGTAACGCGAACTTCAGTTTGCGCCGCGCGCATGCGCGGAACACCACTCGGGGCGCGGGCTGCCCGGGACAAGCTGAAGCTAATCGTACATTCGTGCTGGATGGACAATGAAATGATCGAACGCCTGTGGAGATCGATGAAATACGAATGCGTCTACCTGTACGCGTTCGAGACCGGCAGCGAACTCAGGCGGGGACTCGGGAAATGGATCGAGTTCTACAACACGAAGCGCCCTCATTCGTCGCTCGACTCGAGGACCCCGGATGAGGCATATTACAAACTCGCGAGGCCCGGCTACGCCGGACCTCTGAAACTGGCGGCGTAATGGGACAGGCTTTCCACCTTAAATCGGTCACCAACCTGTCTAACGAATGGAGTTCACCTCTTTGTTTTGATTTGGCAACTCAGACGCATAGAAGTAAACAAAGTGGCTGGGTCGCTTTGCAACTTCATATTCTCGCCCTACTTCCCAGGGATAATTGAACAGAATTTTCAGCTTTGTGGCTTCAATTAAATGAAAATCGGGAACTCCAAAAGAAAATGAAGCTCCACTCTTCAACCTGAAGTAAGGGCTTATGTCAAGCGGGGGATATCCAATCGGGATCTCGCGTTTGGGTTCCTCACTTATGCATTGTTCACATTTTGTGTCGTCAATCCAGTAGTGAATGCCTTGCTTACCCGAAGCTGATACTGATTCATCGTATATGAGAAAAGAAATGTCTCCCTTCAGATTGTTATGAATAGTTAGCCAATACACTTTGTAGTTATCACCTTTACTGTTGGTGAATGGAAATGTCTTTTCGTAGGTGATGAATACGTCTGGTTTCTCAGCCTCGATCCTAAGCAAACTTGGATTGGAAACGCAAGAAACATCGCTACCGCCGCTCTGAGCCAGTAAACATGGGGACATTGTAACCAGTAGTGAAACAGCTAGAAAAATTCTCACAATAATCATCCTCCTCCTATTCAGTTCTTCTTCGTCGGTACGGACATTCCGTATCCGCCGTCACGAATCGGAAGAGCCAAAACCTCGTCAATCGCTTTCTTCTTGACTTCCGAAGCGATTTCCGGTTTACCCCCTTTAAGTTGATAGTATTCTCCGTACACTCTCGTTGGTCTTACCCAATCCGAGTCGAAAAAAGTCACTTTACCACCTATCTCCAATTTTACCCGATTGTCTTCAGTGCATCCGCTGGGCTTATAGTGCTCAACTTCAATCAAGGATAATTGGACAAAAAGACTGGGGATGCCCCCTCGCTAACGCTCGGGGTTCCGCCCCAGCTTACAGCTGACGGCTTGCTGTCCCGCGCACAAGTGCGCAGGCTAAATGGATCATCTATCCCAAGAATCGCGGGCGAGGACGCCCGCGGACACGGCTCAACACTCATCTCCAAGTACTCAGCACTTACGAGGTGCGGGCGGGTCGCCCGCGGTCCAACAGGTCGCCCGCGGTCCAACAGGTCGCCCGCGGTCCAGCGCTGTACTCATCTCTCAGTCCTCAACACTAACTAGGTGCGGGCGGGGACGCCCACGATCCAGCTCAGCACTCATCTCCAAGTACTCAGCACTAACGAGGAGCGGGGCGGCTCACCGCTTACTGCTTACCGCTCACCTCAATTGAAAGCCCGTCTCTCGCCTCGACGATCTCATAGCCTCGAAGTGCCCTTTCAACCACCGATTCAAATATCACTTCGTCCCACTCGGGATAAAAGTGGGTCAGGACCGTCCGTTTCGCTTTCGAATACCTCGCCATAAAGACAGCTTCCGCCAACTCCAGGTGCTTCTCGACAGGCTTGTCCTTCACGAAAGAACATTCCATTAGCAGAAGGTCCGCGTTTCGAGCGAATCCCGCGAGAGGTTTTGAAAAACCCGTGTCGCTTGTGTACACGAAAGACAGATCGCCGTCGGCGATCCTGATCGCCCGGCTTTCAGTTGTGTGGGGCGTGTCGAAAGTCCCTGCGACGACTCCCTCGAAGATCTCGAACTGTTCCAACGGCCCAACCTCGACGATCTCAACTGTGAACGGCTGGTCCAGAAGTCTGTAATCGTTCGCGTCGTTGAACGCATCGATCAGCGCGCGAAGACCCGAAGGCCCGAAGATCCTCAGAGGCTTTTCCCGATCGATCGTCTGCGGGGCATACCTGGTCGAGAACAGGAACGGTGAAAGGCCGCCGACGTGATCGAGGTGGAAGTGCGAGATCCATATCGCGTCGAGCTCCGGCCATTCGAGCCCCTCCTCCGCCATACGCTGCGCTGCCGAAGGCCCGCAGTCGAGAAGTATTTTGCCGCCCGAGGTCTCGAGCCAGTAAGCGGAACTCGAGCGCTCGGGATGCGGCACGGACGATCCGGAACCGAGGATGGTAAGACGCATAAGGGAAATGATAGGGAAGAGTGCCGGAAAGTAAAAAGGAAAAGGTAAAAAGTAAAAAATCGACTGCTGGACACCCCTTAAACACTTGACCGCCTGTACATTTTACAGAATTGTCTTTTTTTACTTTTTACTTTTTACTTTTGACCTTTTACTTCTCTACAATTCTCACAATGCAAAATACCGAAGTCGATGTCCTTGCCGTGTTCGCGCACCCGGACGACCTTGAACTGACCGTCGGCGGGACGATGCTGAAAATGAAAAAACTCGGCTACTCAACGGGCGCCATCGATGTTACCCGCGGCGAGATGGGAACGCGCGGGACGCCGGAGGGACGTGCCGAAGAAGCGGAAGCGGCGGCGGAGATCCTCGGGCTTTCGGTCCGCGAGAACCTGGAGCTCCGCGACGGTCACGTCTTTTGCGACGACGATTCGAGGCGCGCCCTGGTTCGCGCGCTCCGAAAGCTCAGGCCCAAAGTGATCGTCACCCACCAGATCGGCGATCCGCATCCCGACCACGACCACATCGCCCAGCTTGTACGCGAATCGGCCCGGCTGTCGTCGATGCAGAACTACGACCTTGAAACGGGCCTCGAAAGGCTGAAGGTGCCGATGGTCGCCCACAACATCTTCTCGCGCAACGTGCGCCCTTCGTTCATCGTGGACATTTCCGAATTTCACGAACGCAAGATGGATGCGATCCGTGCGTACGCCTCGCAATTCTACAACCCGAACTCGAACGAACCGGAGACGCGCCTGACCGACAAGCGTTTTCTGGAGGAGCTTTCGAACCGTTCGAAGTACTTCGGTTCGTTGATCGGCGTCGAGTCGGGCGAGCCGTTTTACGTCCGCGAGGCGCTCAACATCGAGGACCCTGTGGACCTGCTTACGAGACCTATGAACCTTTATTCCTGACACGAAATCGGCGAGCTCTACGCGTAGTCCCTATTGAAAGGGCAGACAGCCCATCAAAACCAGAAGCACTATTAAGGAGAAGCAAATGAACCCTGCACAAACGATACGAGAGGAGATCCCTCCGCAAGCGGTCATCATCCAGATCGCCTTCGGTTTTATTCTTTCCCAGGCGCTTTCGGTCGCCGCGAAACTAAGGATCGCGGACCTTCTGGCCGACGGCCCGAAGACCGCGGATGAGATCGCTTCGGCCGCTGACGCGCACGGCCCTACCGTTTTCCGCCTGATGAGGGCGCTTGCGAAAGCGGGGATCTTCGTACGGGACGAACAGGACAGGTTCTCGAACACCTCCCTGTCCGAGTTTCTGCGGTCGGACCATCCGGACTCGATGCGCGGAATGGCCCATATGATCTGCGACACCGAACACTGGCTCGCGCAGGGCAATCTGGAGCATTCGGTGCGCAAGGGCGAATGCGGTTTCGCACATACCTTCGGCAAGCCGGTCTTCGATTACTACGGCGAACATCCTGAAGCCGCGGCGATATTCGACGAGGCGATGACGAGCCTCTCGACGACGGTAGGGAAAGCCGTGGCCGATACGTATGACTTCTCGGACGCGGGGACCGTCGCAGACATCGGCGGCGGACACGGGATCCTTATTTCTTCGGTTCTGAAAGCCAATCCGGAAGCGAAAGGGGTACTGTTCGACCAGCCATACGTCGTCGAGAACGCGGCAATGCCGGCAAGGGAAGGGGTTGCGGATCGCACGGAGATCGTCGGCGGAGATTTCTTCTCTGAGGTCCCGGTCGAGGCCGATGCATATCTGTTGAAGCACATCATCCACGACTGGAATGACGAAGAGTCGGTCCGGATACTCTCGAATATCGCGAAGCACGCGAAGCCGGGATCGAAGCTCCTGCTTGTCGAATCGGTCGTTGAAGACACGGACGTGCCTTCGCTGAGCGGGCTGATGGACCTGAACATGCTTGCGATGACGAGCGGCCGCGAGCGGACCGCTTCGGAATATGCGGACCTGCTTGAGCGATCGGGCTTCGAACTCCGGCAGGTGATCCCCACACCGTCGCCTATGCAGATCGTCGAAGCTGTAAGGAAGTAGATCGTAGGGGTGGGGCTTGTCCCCGCCTGTCGTGAGCAATGAGCCGTGAGCAGTAAGCCGGGGCGGAACCCCGAGCGTGAGCGAGGGGGCTGTACACACAGAACCCCAAGCGTCAGCGCGGGGGCCCGCATAAAGAATTGAGACTAGCTGACGGGCGGGGACGAGCCCCGCCCCTACATACCCACTCTCTTTTGCGGTCCGAGCTCCTTTCCATATAATCGACCAAAAACAGTGACGCTTATCAAAGGAGTACTTATGAAATCGCAGACTCTCAGCTTTTCGACCGCCAACGCCGACACGACCGCGTATTGCGCATTGCCGGATTCCATCGGCGAGGATACGCCCGCCGTGATCCTCATCCAGGAATGGTGGGGACTGAACGAACACATCAAGGACATCGCCGGACGCTACGCGGACGAGGGATTTATCGCCATCGCGCCGGACCTTTACCGGGGCAAGCTGGCGACCAACCCGGACGAGGCCTCGAAGATGATGGCCGATCTCGCGATCGAGGACGGGATCGACACGATACGAAACACGGTCGCGCAAGCGAAAGAGGAATTCGGAAAGTCGGGATTCGGGATCTCGGGCTACTGCATGGGCGGGACCTACGCGCTCCGTGCCGCCTGCGACGTGGACGGGATCGGGGCTTCCGCACCTTTCTACGGCGACGTTCCTTCCGAGGACGTTCTGAAGGACCTGGACGTTCCGGTGCTTTTTACTTCCGGTTTGAAGGACGCGTGGATCAATCCGGAAAAGGTGGGACAGCTTGAGTCAATTGCGGAGCGGTACGATCTTCCGGTCGAAATCCTGAGGTACGACGCCGACCACGCGTTCTTCAACGACACCCGGCCGGAAGTCTATGACGAGGAAGCGGCGAAGGACGCGTGGGCAAAGGTGCTCGCGTTCTTCCGCAAAAATCTTTGACTAAACAGGGATGAAGGAGAGAACTGCGATTTAACAGGGATAAAGGGGGTGAAAGAGTTCTGCTTCTGTTTTTACGGGGTATCGAGTAACAGGTCCGGAACCGAAGCTATCAACGTGCTTTGAATAAGATCTCGTTATCTCCTTCACCCCCTTTATCCCTGTTCCAAAATTTCCCGTAGTTCTGCTTCCGTAGGCAGTGAGGTCCTCGCTCCGACCGCCCTGCATTTCAGTGCCGCCACCGCGTTCGCGGAACGCGCGGCGTCTTCAATCGTCATTTCCTTCAGCAGTCCGTAGATGAAGCCCGCGCGGAACGAATCCCCTGCGCCGGTCGTGTCCTTGCACCCGCCCGGGACTTCGTATCCGCGGCTTTCGAAGTACTCGCCGCCGCAGAATACGAGCGAGCCGCTCTCGCCGAGAGTCACACCTGAGACCGGACAGCCGTACTTTTCATTCAGCTTCGCGAGGCCGGTCCGCTTGTCAGTGTCGCCTGTGATTTTCTCAATGAAGCCCTCAGACGCGATCAGGATGTCGACAAGCGGAAGGAGCTCGTCGATGCCTTCGAACAAGTTGTCGATGTCGATCGAGACGATCGTCCCGTGTGCCTTCGCTTCCGTTGCGAGCCGTATGCATGCTTCCGTGTCGAGTGGCGTGAAGTGGAGCACCTTGCCGATCCGCGCCGCTTCGATCGGGGCTTCCTCAGCCGAATATGCCAATTTCGGATCGCGTTTCCAGATCACTGTCCGCTCGCCGTTCCTCTCGTCGATGACGATGAACGCGATCTGTGTCACGGCGCCTTCGATCTGCTCCGCGAACCGAACGTCGACCCCTTCCTCGGCCAGCGACCTTAAGCCGAAGTCTCCCGTCGGTTCTTTTCCGAACCGTCCGGCGTAGGCCGCCCTCATCCCGAGCCTCGAAAGTCCGACCATCGCCGTAGCGATCTCACCGCCCGCCTCCTGAACGTAATCACTTACCTCGACCTTCGAATCGAACTCGGGATACTTGGGCACACTGATCAGGAAATCGACGGCGTTCGTGCCGAAGCCGACGCAGTCGAACTCTCTGTTCTCGGGAATCTGGAACGGGAATCTCATTTGGGGTGTCCGGGCTAAAACCCAACGTGCGGCACCTAAGGACGCCTCGGGGAAATGTCCTTGCAAAATGCCGAATAATCAAGGTAGATTCTAAATCGCGCTTCAGCCTCGACCAATCGAGGCGCTCTTGAGTTTACAAACGTTAATTGGAGAAGACAAAAATGCCGACTGCCATTTGTCCCGAATGCGACGAGGAAGTGTACGTAGACGCTGAAGCACAACAGGGAGACGTTTTAACTTGTGACGAATGCGGTGAGGAACTGGAGGTCGTCGGCCTCGATCCGATCGAGCTGGACCCTTATGTGGGCGACGAGTTCGAGGATTTCGACGACGAAGAGGAGGCCGACTTCGACGATTTCGACTGACCCGGCGTGACGATTTCAGTCCTTGTCCGCAAGCGAGAATCCCGATTTGTTCTGTTTGATCTGAAAACCGCTCGCGGATTCGATATGCACCCGATAGAAACGCTTCTGCCGGGTTTCCTTTTCTTCGGGATAGAACGCCAGCGCGTACGAGGCCGTGATCTCTTCGGCCAACGCGCGGAACAGAGGCTCGAGATCCTTCTCGGTGGCGTAGAATGACTTTCCGCCCGTCCTCTCGATCAGCCCGCTTGCCTCGAGAAGCGTCATCACCGGCTTGCTCGATCCCGAAAGCCTCGAAAACGAGGGAAGGATCACCGCGTAAACGCTAGTCTCGGCGTCGTTCGCCCGCTCGATGACGGTTGCGGGCGAGACCGTGTCGCCGACCGGATATCCGTCCGTTATCACGATAACGACCCGCTTCGGGATGCGGTTGCGGATCATAGACGGCGACTTCTTCCTGAGCATCCGGACTGCCGCGTCGACCGCGTCGTAGGCGTGGGTCGAAAGCCCGTCCTGGTCCTTGAGGATCTTCTCAAAGCCTTGCCTTAGCTTTTTGGGCTTGTTAGTGAACGACTGGACCGTCTTGACCTCCATTCCGAAGGTCGTGATCGCGAAGTGCGAGTTGTAGTCCGCAAGCCGGTCGACAAAGGTCTGCATAGCGTTGCGTAGGTCGACTAGCTCCTCGCGGGTGATGCTGCCCGAAACGTCGAGCGCGAAAACTACGGACAGAGGCCTGTCGGCGTCGTGCTTCTTGATAGGCTTGAAGAAATCGATCCGGCGTTTCTCTCCTTCGACAAATAGACTGAATTCGTCCGCCTGAAGTCCGCGGACGGGATTTCCCTCCTTGTCGGTCACCGAGACCTCGAACGAGACCAGATCGGTGTCGATCCGGATCACGTCATCGCCGTCCTGGGCGGCGCCGGAGGCAGCGAGCAGAATTCCGGCGGCCAGGCACAAGAACAGACGGAAACCCTGCCGGGCTGACATTCGCGATGAGGTAAAGGCTCTCATACCTTTCGAGGGGATTTCTAAGTCTTTCCTTAAATTATAGAACATCGCCCGCGCGGTTCAACGATTTCCTCGTGTTTGCTTTTGCGGACGGGCATCTTGTATGATTTCCAAGGTTTTCACCAGACAATGCAAGGCGCTATTAGATCAGATAACGACAATGACTGACCGGGCTTGAACAACCAGACTTGTTCAATGCCTTTCGTTTGTCTGATCGAAAGGCGTTTTTTATTTTCACAAGTACTATTTAACCCGATACGGGATTTTTGAGAGAAGGGTTTTATGCTGGATACACTGGGAGGGCTTGAAAGGACACACACCTGCGGCGAGCTCCGCGAGTCGGACGTCGGAAAGCAAGTCGTCCTGATGGGCTGGGCGGCGAAGAAACGCGATTTCGGGATCTTCACCTTTATCGACCTCAGGGACAGGTTCGGCCTCACGCAGGTGGTCGTCAGCGAAGAGGACGCGGCCGAGGCTCACTCGAAGGCGAAGAACGTGCGCGGCGAGTTCGTGCTAGCCGTCAAAGGCTCCGTCGTCCGAAGAGAAGATGGGACTGTGAACACGAAGCTCCCTACCGGCGCCATCGAGGTCAGGGTCGAAGAGCTTCTCATCCTGAACGAGGCCAAGACGCTTCCCTTCGAGCTCGAAAAGGCCGGGTCGCAGAATCTCGCAAGCGAGGACCTTAGGCTAAAGTACCGATACGTCGATCTCCGCCGAAGGACTTTGCAGGAAAATCTGCAGATGCGCGCCAAAGCGATGCGGAAGATGCGCGAGTTTATGGACTCGCAGGGCTTCCTCGAGGTCGAGACGCCGATACTGCTAAAATCCACGCCGGAAGGCGCGCGCGACTTCATCGTGCCTTCGAGGATCCACGCCGGCAAGTTCTTCGCACTGCCGCAGTCGCCTCAGATCCTGAAGCAGATCACGATGATCTCCGGCCTCGACCGTTATTACCAACTGGCCCGCTGTTTCCGTGACGAGGATCTTCGCGCCGACCGCCAGCCCGAGTTTACACAGCTCGACATCGAGTTGAGCTTCGCGAACCAGGAATCGGTGTTCCGCGTAATGGAAGGCGTGCTGAAAGAGGTCTTCTCGCTTGTCGACGGCGCGTTCGAGACGCCGTTCCCCCGGATGACCTACGCTGACGCGATGCGCCGGTTCGGCAGCGACAAGCCCGACCTTCGGTTTGCTATGGAACTGGTCGATCTGTCTTCGGAACTCGAGGGCACGGACTTCGCACTGTTCGCATCGACGCTCGGATCCGGCGGCGAGATAAAGTGCGTGGTAGCAAAGGGATGCGCGGGATTTTCGCGCAAGGTGCTCGACGGTTATCAGGAGTTCGTCAAGCGGTATGGCGCGTCGGGACTCGCCTGGATAAAGCTGGGAGACGAAACTACTTCGTCACTGATGAACGCGCTCGGGGCTGAGACGGTCACCCGAGTTGCGAACGCTTCGGGAGCCGAAAAAGGCGACGCGGTGCTGATCGTGGCGGGAAGGAGGTCCGTCGTCGCGGCGGGCTTGGGGGCCCTTCGCAAGGACATCGCGAAGACCGAAGGCCTGATCCCTTCAGGGATTTATCGTCCGCTTTGGGTGACCGAGTTCCCTATGTTCGAGTACAACGAGGAAACGGGAAACTACGACCCGATGCACCATCCGTTCACTTCGCTTATGGAAGAGGATGTCCCGCTTTTCAAGCGGGCGATCGAGGACGGCGAGACCGACCTGCTCGGCAAGATACGCGCCGTGGCCTACGACATCGTGATAAACGGCTACGAGATAGGAAGCGGGTCGATAAGGGTCCACCGCAGCGACATTCAGAGCCTGATATTCAAGGCCCAGGGACTTACTCCCGAGTCAGCAAGAGAGAGGTTCGGGTTCTTCCTGGAGGCGCTCGAGTACGGCACACCTCCGCACGGAGGCTTCGCGGCCGGGATCGAGCGGATCGTGATGCTGCTGTGCGGGACCGACAACATTCGCGATGTGCTCGCGTTTCCGAAGACGGCTTCGGCGCAGGACCTTATGATGGACTCGCCGGGCGAGGTCGATCAGGAACAGTTGGACGAACTCGGGCTTTCGATCAAAGAGAAACGCGAGCGTTCGGCAGAAGGATAGATCAATGAACATGTATTGCCCAAGATGCGGTCAGGAACGCTTCTCCGAGGCGACGAGCTTCTGCTCGCGCTGCGGGCTGTTCCTGGACCACATTGAGGAGGTGATGGACAACGACGGCAATCCTCTTTTCGAACCGGATGAATCGGGTTCGGGCCGTATCCTCAGCCGCCGAAACTTCCGGATCTTCTCACTGTTCTGGTTCGTCATCGTTACGGTGATCCTTACACCGATCTCCGCGATCCTCGAGGCTCCGGACGAGGTGATCGCTATACTCGGCCTTCTGGGGCCGGTCGTCGCGCTGATGATGCTGATCTTTTCGTTCTTCTTGCCCAAAGACAGCACGGCCGGGTCCCGTCTGCAGAGAAGGAAACAGAGGCGAGAGCTTCGTGAGCAAAGCGAACGGAAGGGACTCCCTCCGGAACAGACCACATTCGCGGACGATTTCATCCCGCCGAGAACAGAATCCCGGGAGCCCGCGGCAGGCGAACGACCCGCGACTCCACCTTCGGTGACCGAAGAAACTACCCGCCACCTGAAGCTAGATGAGGACGACTGATCGCGTTCCCGCACCGTAATTTCAGTCTTCCTGCGCCGAATGCCTCCAGCTTCTAAAGTGAACAATATCTGATAGAATGTCGTAGTTTCAGGTGCAATGGCCAAAAAGTTCGACACGAATCCTCTGGATCCCACTTTTCCTGAGAAAGTAAAGGAGAAGGAGAAGGCGAGGAAGAAGACCACGAAGCCGCTCGGAGGCAAGAACAGCAGGACCACGCATTTCGCCGACCCGGTCGTCACTGAAGAGCAGACGCGGAAATTCAAGGACGGCGAATTCGGCGCTTTCGATCCGGCGTCCGGAAGCGAGTACGCAGAGCCGTCCCCCTTGTATCGGCCCGAACAGGAAGCGAACCGTTCACTTAAGATCGGCAACATCAGCCTGCCCGAAAACGTCCTGACAATGCTTCCGTACATACCGATCAGCCTGATCGGAATTGTCGCCGGGATCCTCGAGTTGGTTTTTATTCCCAAGTCCGAACCGAAGGTGCGCTACCACGCCGCCCAGGGACTGGCCGCCCACATCGCGATCTATATCGTGATGGCGATCCTCGGCGTCGTGTCGTGGGGCTCGGACCTGGCTTCAACGGCGAACGACATCTTCTGGATCGTGACCACGATCATCCTTATCGTGTTCGCGTTCAAGGCCTGGCAGGGAAGGCCGATCCACATACAGTCAGTGGAAAGGCTCACCGACTGGCTCGAAGAGAAGGTCAAGCCTCAGAATTAAGAACCCCTGGCCGGCTGAAGCCGGGGGCAATTGACATTCTCCTCCAGAAGTAGTGACTTTTGAAACGCCTTCCGAAAGATAGAGGGTGCCTTTTCAGACACCCTCTATCAGCCTAGAGCCAAACGATTCCTAGATCCTTTTTTTGTGCTTTATGAACGCGGCTTCAATAAGATATACGTTCAGCTCGCATATATCCTTTACGTAATCGCCTATTCTCTCCAAGTGC
The DNA here is from genome assembly GCA_035513035.1 of Aridibacter sp. Lineage (GTDB taxonomy): Bacteria > Acidobacteriota > Blastocatellia > Pyrinomonadales > Pyrinomonadaceae > Aridibacter. The sequence goes on along the minus strand of DATKCW010000034.1, from coordinate 20,542 downwards.
TTCGCCACGAACAAAAGGTGGGCGGCGCCCGTCGTCAGAGGAGGGTTTTCGATCATAAGGCGGATCAGCTTGTCGAAGATCCGGTTATACGCATCATCGATCTCGCGATCGCGTTTTATTACGGAGCGTGAGAGTTCAGAATCTTCCGAAGTGAATGCGTCGAGCGCCGTCTGGAGCATTTCGCCAGCCACCTCGGCCATCTTCTGTAGCTCGGAATACGGTGTGATCTCGGGTTCGTTGTTGAGCACGATCGCGGCTTCAGCGATATTTGCCGCGTGATCAGCTATCCTTTCCAGAACAGGTGTGATTTTGGCGACCGAGATGACAAAGCGCAGGTCGTGCGCCGCCGGCTGCTGAAGAGCCAGGATCTCGACGCTCATCTGGTCGATCCCGACCTCCATCTTGTTGATCACCTTGTCGTCCTTGATAACTTTTCGCGCAAGGTCGCTGTCACGTTCGGTGAGCGACCGCATAGCGAGATAAACCGCCTTCTCCGTCGTACCGCCGAGCAGAAGGAGCTTATCCCTGAGGACGTCGAGTTTCCTGTCTATTATGCGTGTTTCCATTAGACTTGCCGTATTATTATAAACGAACTTCCGATTACTGAAACAGAACTCCTCGAAAATAACTAACCGAACCGGCCCGTGATGTAGTCTTCCGTTAGCTTGTCGTCCGGATTGGTGAACATCTTTTCTGTCGGGTTGACCTCTATAAGCTTGCCAAGCATAAAGAAGGCCGTGCGGTCGGATATCCTGGCCGCCTGCTGCATATTGTGGGTCACGATGACGATCGTATAATCCTTCTTAAGCTCGACCACAAGCTCCTCGATCTTCTGGGTGGCGATCGGGTCCAAAGCGGACGCCGGTTCATCCATGAGGATCACTTCCGGCCGGACCGCCAGCGCCCTCGCGATGCAGAGCCTTTGCTGCTGCCCGCCGGAAAGGCCGAACGCCGAAGTCGTTAGCCTGTCCTTGACCTCGTCCCAAAGTGCAGCGTTTTTCAAAGCTCTCTCGACCCGGACCGCCAGGTCCTTCTTCGACGAGTGCATCCGGTTGATCCTTATGCCGTAGGCCACATTGTCGAAGATCGACTTAGGGAACGGGTTCGACTTCTGAAAGACCATCCCGACCTTTCTGCGGAGCTCGACCACGTCGGTTTTCGCCTTGTAGATGTTCTTGCCGTCGATCTTGACCTCGCCCTCAACTCTCGCGTAGGGGATCGTGTCGTTCATACGGTTGAACACCCGCAGGAAGGTCGATTTTCCGCAGCCCGACGGACCCACGAACGCCATCACCTCTCGTTCGGGTATATTCAGGGATATGTCGAACAGCGCCTGGTCTTTCCCGTAGAAGAAGTTCAGGTTCTTGACCGTGATCTTGTTTCCCATACTCAAAGTAAGGCCGACAACGCCCTTCGTATATCAGTACCTCTTCCTGGTGAGGAATCTCACCACGATGTTTATCAGAAGGATGAGCCCGACGAGGATCAGCGTAGCCGCCCACGCCATCTGGTGCTCGATCTCGAACGGTCCGGTCGCGTAATTGTAGATCTGGACCGTCAGCGACGCCATCGGCTGGTCGAAAAAGTAATTGTAAAAGCGGCTGTTCAACGCCGTGAACAACAAAGGAGCAGTCTCTCCGGAGATCCTCGCGATAGAAAGCATCGCGCCGGTTGCGATCCCGGACGCAGCGGCGGGCATCACGATGTTCCAGGTCACACGCCATTGCGGGGCCCCGAGCGCGAGCGCCCCTTCGCGCATAGACTGCGGCACAAGGCGGATCATCTCCTCGGTAGTCCTCGCGACGATCGGGATCATTATGATCGCCAGGGAAAGCGCGCCCGCAAAGCCGGACTGCCGCCCCATCGGAAGCACGATCAACGTGTAAATGAAGATCCCGACGATGATCGAGGGCACTCCGATCAAAGTATCGGCGAGAAACCGCACGGTATTTCCAAACAGATTGTCGCCAAACTCCGCGAGGTAAACTCCGGCACCGATCCCGATCGGCAGCCCGATGCCCGTGGCCAGCAGCGTCATCAAGGCAGAACCGAGGATCGCGTTGCCTATACCTCCCCCTTCGCCGACCGGCTTGGGGGTATCCGTCAGGAACTCCAGATTTATCGTCGTCAGTCCCTTGGCGGCAATGTGGGTCAGGATCAGCAGAAGGACGAAGATCGCGGCTATCGCGCAGGCGGCAGTGATCAGCGTCATCGTCCCACTGACAAGCTTTCTTCTGCTGTGCGAATTGCCTATCATCAAACTAAGCCTTGCTTGCGGCGTTTGTCCCTCTTGCAACGCCCATTACAAGCACTTTCGCAAGGGCGTTCACGACAAAGGTCACAAGGAAAAGTACCAGGCCCATTTCCACCAGCGCACTGAGGTACAGGCGGTCTGACGCTTCTCCGAAATTGGCTGCAAGTACCGAGGCGATCGTGTAAGCCGGCTCGAAAAGAGAGGCGGTGATCTGCGCCGAATTCCCGATAACCATCGTTATCGCCATCGTCTCGCCGAGGGCCCGGCCGAGCCCCAGAACGACGGCTCCCGCGATGCCGGAAGAAGCGTTCCCGAGCACGATCCGGGTCGTTTCCCACTTTGTGGCTCCGAGGGCAAGCGCCGCGTCGCGCTGGGTGTTCGGAACTACTTCGAGCACATCCCGGACCACAGCGGTGATGATAGGCGTGACCATTATCGCCAGGATGATCCCTCCGGTCAGCATTCCGAATCCTGTCAGACGGCCCTGAAAGAGGGGTAGCCAGCCAAGGTAGTCCTTCAAGAACACACCAAGGTAATTTCTTATGAAAGGGGCCAGGACGAATATCCCCCACAATCCGTAAACTACCGAAGGGATCGCGGCGAGCAGCTCCACCATGAACGCGATCGGCGAGGCTAGTCTCTTTGGCGCCTGTTCCACAAGAAATATCGCGATCCCGAGTGATATCGGAACCGCGATGAGCACCGCTATAAGTGAAGAGACAATGGTGCCGTAGATAAACGGAAGCGCTCCAAACACATTCGAAGCCGGCTGCCATTCACCGCTGTAGAGGAACTCCAGCCCGAACATCCTGATCGTCGGTAACGATGTCCATACCATCATCGCTAACATAGCGACGACGATCAGTATGATCATCGAAGAAAGCACGATCAGGATCGAGCGGAAAACCTTATCGGCAATTGTCCCTGTGCTGGCCAAGCGAAATTATTCCTTTAACGTTTTCCCGTTGCTCGTTATCGAACGGAGTTTTTCTTCAACCTTGGTCACGACCTCTGCCGGGAGTGGAGCGTAGTGCAGATCGCGGGCGAACTGGGAGCCGTCGTGGACCGCCCACCATAGGAAGTCGACCAAAGCCTTGCCTTTTGTTTCGTTCTGCTGCTCCTTATACAAAAGAACGTAGGTGAAGCTCGTGATCGGGTATGCATTGGCTCCGTCAGCATTCGTGACCGAGATGCGAAGGTCGTCCGGCATTTCAGCCGCCGCGCCGCCCGCCGCGCTTGAAATATTCTCGATCGAGGGTTCTACAAAGTTCCCCGATTTGTTCTCAATGAGTGCGATGGGAAGGTTGTTCTCCTTGGCGTACGCAACCTCTACATAACCGACGGTATTGGGCGTTTTCTGTACCTGCCCCATCACGCCCTCATTGCCTTTCCCACCGATTCCGACTCCCTGGACCCAGTTCGGCTGCTTGCTGTACGTTATCCGCTCTCGAAATTCCGGTACGGTCTTGGCAAGATAATCTGTAAAAACGCCTGTGGTTCCGCTGGAGTCGGACCTGAAGACCGGCGTAATGTTGTTGTCGGGCAGCTGCACCCCTTCGTTTTCCGCGGCGATCATCGGATCGTTCCATTTCGTGATCTTGCCCAGATAGATTCCCGCAATGATCTCGGGAGTGAACCGGAGCCTTTCTTCAACACTTTGAAGGTTGTAGGTCAGCACTACAGCGCCGAGGACGGTGGGAATATGAATGATCTCCGATGAGCCCTTCGCGAGATCCTCATCCTTCATCGGATCGTCCGAAGCGCCGAAGTCGGCCGTTCGGTCAAGAATCGCCCTTTGTCCCGCGCCTGAACCCACCGATTGGTAGTCCAGCCGGACATTCGGATGAAGCTTGCCGTACTCACTCATCCATTTTTGATAGATGGGACGGGGAAACGTCGCCCCGGTGCCCTGAATGTTGATCGAACCGCCTCCGGAACCGGAATCCGACGAGCCCATCTGCGCGCCGCTGCAGGCCATTCCGACCATCGCGAAAGCGACAATCGCAGAGAAAACTAAAATATTCCTGATCTTGTTCATATTGTGATAATTGATCTCCTGTGTTTGCCTGAGCCGGGAACGAAGCGCATAATACCGTCGATCAGATAGTCAATCAGCATCTTCAGCGGCCGGAATCGCACGCAGTTCTCCATTGACGCAAAGGCTGTAAAGTGGAAGAGACTAACGTATTTCTGTTAAATCTAGCTTAAAACTAAATTCAGGGCAGGTTTTTTCGCAGACGATTTAACACAGAATTTACATTGATTCAACATACTTGTTTTAGACTTTTCATTTCCGCAACCAATTCATCTCCGCATTTCACTTCAGGGAAATTCTCCCTCAAGTCTTCGGCTGCCTATGTTGGGCAGAGGTAAGGAAACAAAGGGTATGCAGCTGGTAAATGAACTGGAGAACGACCTGGCCTTCGCCGCGCTCGTGGACAAACACAGAGAAGAGGCCATCGATTCCAATCAGGTCCTTCCGCTGATCAACCGGATCAGGGAGATACTTGAGCCCATTTCCGAACGGGACCACTCATACTCCGAAGCCGGGGACGAGTCGCCTCTACCGGAACCTTCGATCTGACATCTTCTTTATAATCAAACAGTTAACAACCTAGAGCCGAGCGTTCCAGGTCACCCGAGTGTGCGCGGAGTCCGAATCGGCAGCGAACGTGTTGCTTCCGGGTCCTCATCACAGGGCCGATTTTTGGGTATTTGTTGTCGCATCTCCCTGATCTGATAAAATCTAAGACCCGGTAGAAGGGTCGTTCTTTTTTGAACTCATTCCGCCAGGGGGGGAAATATGAGAAAAATACGAAACTCCAGTATCGCAGCATCGGCTTTGATGATCTGGGTACTGCTTCTTGCGCCGATGGCGGCGCTTGCGCAGACCAAGATCGAGATGCCGAAGAACAAATATAAGGTCGAGGATGACGTGAAGCTCGGCAACGAGGTCGCGGCAAAGGTCGAGAGAGAGTTCCCGATCCTCGACGACAGGCTCTCCCAGAACTATCTTCAGAATGTTGGCGACAGGCTGGTCCTCGCGATTCCGAGGGAATTCCAACACCCGGAATTCGACTATCGATTCAAGATCGTAAACGCAAGCGATATCAATGCTTTCGCCCTCCCCGGCGGTCCTATGTACGTCAACCGCGGAATGATCGAGGCGGCGAGGAACGAAGGCGAGATGGCGGGTGTGATGGCGCACGAGATAAGCCACGTCGCACTGCGTCACGGAACCGCTCAGGCTACGAAACAGAGCAATCCGCTAAACCAGATACTCGGCATCGGAGCCATCCTCGGCGGAGCGATCCTCGGAGGCCAGCTCGGTGCCCAGCTCGGAGCCCTTTTCGCCCAGGGATACTTCCTGCGCTACAGCCGTGACTACGAACGGCAGGCGGACATACTCGGCGCGAGGATCCTGGCCGACGCCGGCTACGATCCGAGGGACCTTGCGAATATGTTCCGGACCATAAACGCACAGAGCGAGGGCGGTAGGCCTCCCGAATGGCTCAGCAGCCATCCGGACCCGAGCCGCAGGTACGAATCGATCAACCGCGAGGCAGACCTGCTTCGCGTTTCCCCGGAGCCGATCAAGCTGACGCCCGGCTTCCTCAGCACACAGCAGAGGCTCCGGAGGCTTTCGCCGGCCCGAACGCTTGAGGAGATTCAGAAGGACGCTCAGAGCAGCGGTGGCCAGGGCGCTTCCGGCGAAATGGCGTCCGGACGGTACTCGCGGAACGTCCCGTATCCTTCTTCTTCATCCAGGACGTATGCGACCGGCAGCTGGCTGAGGCTCGAGGTGCCTTCTAACTGGAGGCAGTTCGAAAATCAGAGCGACGTATGGTTCGCTCCGGACGGCGCCTACGGCAACCAGGGCATCACCCACGGCGCGCTCATCGGTGTGAGCAGGACAAACCAGCAGAACCTCGCGAACGCGACCGAGGAGTACGCCAACGGGATACTTCAGGCGAACTCCTATCTGAGACGGACGACCAATTATTCGAGGACCTACATCGACGGTCGCTCCGCTTACGCGGTGATCCTTTCGGGCCGTTCTCCCGTCACCGGCCAGACGGAATACGCCTTGATCTACACCACACAGCTCCGTAGCGGCGACCTGTTCTACGTGGTCGGCGTGGCCCCCAGGAGCCAGAGCAGCGCTTACAACCGGGCGTTCAACAACCTGGTCCGCTCGATCGATCTGAATGACTAGGAGGTAGGGGCGGGGCTTGGCCCCGCCCGCTCCTTATAACTTCGAACAACAAACCGCGGCGGAACCCCGCGCTTAAGCGCGGGGTTCCGCCGCAAGTAGCATTCGGTCACGAGCCCCTCGCTGACGCTCGGGGTTCTGCCCTGACTTACTGTTGGTGATTTCCAAGATCAGACCACGCCTTAGTTCGGCAAACTGTATTCACGTGGCTACAGACTTGGTTCCGCCCACGAGAATTTCTTGATTATTCATACGCACGTGAACATAATTCAGGGCAAGACAAACGAAGCCACTCTTTCGCCAAAGAGTGGAATGCAGTTTCACCCGTCAGCGTTAGGGATGAACCCAGTTCGAGTCTCCTTCAAACAGGTTTAAATCATGATAATGTACGTTGCTTTTATCGCTTTCACCTTTTTCTCGTTCTTACTCGCTACCAGCAGCCCTGCCCAAGCGCAGGTTCCGAACAGCGCCGCTCAGGAATACTTGAATAAGGCCCGAGAGGCTTTGAATGCTGGTGACTTCGAGACCGTGGTCAAGCACTTATCAAGCGCAATCGAACTTGTTCCCCAATCGGCCGTGCTTTATTACAACCGCGGAACGGTCCTCTTGATGAATCTCAACAAGCCCGCCGAATCCGTGCGCGATTTCGACAAGGCGATTGAGCTCCATCCGGGGTTTGCTGAGGCTTTGGATAATCGCGGAATGGCGTACAGGCAGATGGGGTATTTCTATCAGGCGATCAAGGACCATTCCCAAGCGATCGAGATCAATCCTCAGGGTTTCAAAGCTTACAACAATAGGGGAAACGCTTACCGATTTGTACGGGATTTTGACGCGGCGATAGCAGATTTCACGAAAGTGATTGAACTCGATCCGGATTTATCACTTGGTTATTTCAGCCGGGGAAGCGCCTATCAGGAATCAGGAAAATATGTGCTGGCATTAAGTGATCTCAACAAGGCGATTGAACTCGAACCGGGCGATTTCAGATATTGCGGCAACAGGGGCAATACGTACTCGTTGCTCAAGAAATACCAACTGGCGTTAGCTGATCTCGACAAATCGATCGAAATGGCGCCGGAGTACGCGCTCAACTTCTACAATCGTGCACGTATCTTTAAGGCTCTGGGCAAGACGGAGAAAGCGATCGAAGACTATTCGCACGCAATACTGCTTGCTCCGAACTACGGGGACGCTTACAACAATCGAGGGATGATGTATCTGGAGCAGCGCGATTTTGAAAGAGCGGCGAAAGACTTTGATAAAGCAGTCGCTACAAATGAAGCCGACGGCGTTTATCATTACAATCTAGGTCTGGCTCTTTACATGAAGAGAGAAATCCAACTCGCGATCGAACGATTCTCGAAGGCTATTGAGCTGTTGCCAAAATGGAGCAAGCCGTATGCTTCACGATCTAATGCGCTTCTTCAGCAGGGGCGAATTAAGGAGGCGCAAGAGGACAGCAAGAAAGCAAAGGAACTCATGTCCGAGGGTTTCAATCCGGCTCCTGAAGCAAGCGTCTATCAAGATATCGACAATTGAGTGTTTTCAACTTCTCGCAATCTAGAAATCAGGACCGAGTGAATCTTCCCTTCCTCAACAAATACCGATAGACCGGGAGATCCTTGTTCTCGACCGCGATCTCGCGTTCGGTCTTCACCGGAAGTGGATTCTCCCTCAGTTCTTCCGATAAGAACTCGTCGGTCTCAAGAAACACTTCCAGCATTTCCTCCGCGATGAAGTCCACGTCGGTCTGAAGGAACACCGTGCCGTCGTCAGCAAGATGGCGGAGGATAGTGCGGACCATCGAGCCCTTTACCATTCGCCTTTTGGCGTGTCTTTTCTTGAACCAGGGATCGGGGAACTGGATCGTCACGAGCTTGAGGATCCCGTCTGGAGCGTTCTCCAGCAGAACCTCCAAGTCGAAGGTTGCGTTGCAAAACTCGTAATACAGATTCCCGAGGTTCTCGTCGTCGCGGATGCGGTTCGCGTCATCGACAAGCGGCTCGCGGATCTCGACCCCGAGGAAGTTCCAGCCCTTTTCGATCCGAGCCTTCTCCAGAATAAAACGCCCGCGGGCGCAGCCTATGTCGAGATGCAGAGGCAGCCCCGGGTCGTCGAAGACGTCCTCAAGATCGAGAGGTTCGATGGGAAGCTCGCGAAAGTACTTCGCGAGCGGATTTACGTGCTGATGGACTCTGGCCCTTGCCATTTTCTTAGAGCGATCTAGCGGATGAGGTTTGAGGAGGCGGACCGTGCGCCGGTCAGCCGATCGTGCCTTTCATCAAGAGCATACTAAACACGCAGGCGGCGGCAAAGACGGCGAGCGCAGCGTATCCGAGGACCGTCACGAACATCGGCACTTCTCTGGGATTCTTTTCCAGGTCTTTCGGCACGGTGACCAGACCGTAAAGAATGCCTACCGCCAGTCCTCCGAAATGCGCGAAGTTGTCGATGATGCTGAAAGCGATCAGCCCGAAGGCGGCGATGAAGGCGATGTTCGTCAACATCGCACGCAGAAATCCCGGCATAAGCTGACGGCGGCGCCTGTAGCCGTAGATCGCGAGAAATCCGATCAGGCCCATTATCCCGCCCGAAGCGCCGACCGTCGGCGAGTCAGGCATGAAATATGTGCTTGCGAGCGACCCCGCGATTATCGAAAGCAGCATCACGATCGCGAGGTGAGCGCGGTTCGAGAAATACTCGATCAGCCTCCCGAATCCTAGCAGCGCGTAGCCGTTGAAGAAGATATGTATCAGGCTGCCGTGGACGGTCGCTCCCGTTAGCAGTCTCCACCATTCGTCTCCGGTAACGACCAGCGGCTTGATGAGGCCCGCTCTTGCGATCGAGGCAGGCATTTCGTCAGCCGCGGTCCGAACCTCGGCATCGACGACGAGCTGTGTGATATACACCGCCACGATGGCGCCTACAAGGAAGAAAGAGAAGTACGGCTTGATGAACTCGAACTGCGACGCGAACTCGATCGCTTCCCGGCTCGGGACAAGGTCTTCGAGCTTCATCCGCCGCGCCTCGCGCAGGCCGTACACCCCGCCCGCTGCCGCCATCAGCGCGAGAATGAAATATAGGCTACGGAACAGGTCCGCCCAGCCGATGATCGACTTCTCGCCGGCTCCGAAAATCACTATCGCGAACAGGACCAGATGGGCGGCGACTACGAACGCTCCGGCCCCGATCGCCCACCACGACTTGGTACGGAGCGACTTCTTCCGCTCGGCGAGGGATTCCTCAGGAGTCGGCTTTTGTTCTTCTTCGTCGTTAACGTATTCCATCGATCGTGTCAGAAAAGCGTCCGACGACGGACCGCCGCCGGACGCCATCCTTTGAAGCACCGTGCGGATCTAGATACCGAGGCCGCCGTCCGCCTGTATCACCTGTCCGGTGATGTATTTCGCTGAATCAGAAAGCAGGAAACAGATGATCTCTGCGATCTCATTCGGTTCGGCGAATCTGCCGAGCGGAATGTTGGCTAGGATCTTTTCCCGGAATTCCGCGTTCATTTCGTCGGTCATGTCCGTCGCGACCATCCCGAGCGCGAGCGCGTTCACCGTCACGTTCCGGCTGGCGACCTCTTTCGCGAGCGACTTCGTCAGCCCGATCATTCCCGCTTTGGATGCCGAGTAATTCGACTGCCCGAGCATTCCGACGACCCCGCTTATCGAGGAGATGCTGAGGATGACGCCGCCCTTCTCGTTGCGCATCATCGGCCTGAGAACGGCTTTTGAGAAGTTCCAGGCGCCTTTCAGGTTCGTGTCGACCACGGCGTCCCAGTCCTCTTCCTTCATCCGCATTATCAGGTTGTCGCGCGTGATGCCCGCGTTGTTGACCAGATAATCGATCGAACCGAGCGCCTCTTTCGCCGACTTAACGAAATCCGCGGCGGCTTCGGTGTTTGCGACGTCGCAGGCCTCTGCGAAGCACACGACCCCGAGCCTTTCGACCTCGGCCTTTATCTTCTCAGCGGCTTCAGCGCTGCTGGCGTAATTGAACGCCACGTTGCAGCCGCGCTTTGCGAGCTCGATGACAGCCGCCTTTCCGATCCCGCGGGTCGCTCCGGTGACGATCGCGCCCCTGCCTTCAAATTGTTTCTCGCTCAACTTCTTCCTCCCGCTCGAACTATCCGGCCAAAACGTTCCTCTGGATCTCGAACAGTTCCTTCAATCCCTTGTCTGCCAGAGCGAGCATCTCGTCCATCTGCCCGCGGTCGAAAGGCTCCTGCTCGGCGGTCCCCTGGATCTCTATGAACTTTCCGCTTCCCGTGCAGACGATGTTCATATCCACTTCGGCGGTCGAATCTTCTTCGTACTTCAGGTCGGCGACCGCAGTCCCCTCGACGATGCCGACCGAAATGGCGGCGACCTCGCTGATGATCGGCGACCTTATGAACGTGCCTTCGTTAAGCATTCTCCGGCAGGCGAACGCGAGGGCGATGTAAGCCCCGGTGATCGAAGCGCACCGAGTACCTCCGTCGGCCTGGATCACGTCGCAATCGACGAAGATCTGCCGCTCGCCCATCAGCGTCAGATCGACTATCGCGCGCAGGCTTCGGCCGATCAGCCTCTGGATCTCCATCGTTCGCCCGGAAGGCCTCTGGGATTCGCGCCTTACGCGCGTGTGGGTCGCCCTCGGGAGCATTCCGTACTCGGCGGTCACCCATCCCTTTCCGTCATTCCGCATCCAGGGCGGCACGCGGTCCTCAACCGACGCCATACAGATCACTTTGGTACCGCCGACCTCGATGAGCGCGGAGCCTTCGGCATAAGGCGAAATATTGGGCGTTATTTTGGTCTTTCGGATCTCGTCAAAGGCGCGGGAATCAACGCGTTGGTAAGTCATAAGAAAGCGGTTGGCAGATAGTGAATGGTGAATCGTAAATCGTGAATGGTGAATCGCTGATCGAGGATCTGCCACTGTCTGTTGCGATAGCTCCGACGATTGCAGACGTTCTCTCGCACTTTCAATCATCAATTCACAACTATCAACCCACTATTCATGATTTACGATTCACTCGACTCGGAGAGTCGATCCTTCCCGTATACCTCTATCGCCTCAAGTCTTGTCGGCGCGGAACCGAGAAACCGTTCCGCGACTCGCGCGAAACGGTCGGCGGCGTCGGTGACGTAGAAGTGGTCAAGGTCGTCGCAAAGTCTTCGCTCCCGATTATATGTGATTTGATCGCGGTTCGCTAAAGCCTTGTCTTCCAACAACTTTTCGACCTCTTCCGCGGTCGCTTCGCCGGAATCGATGAGCATCACTTCCGCTCCCACGGTCTCCTGTATCACATCCTTAAGTATCGGGTAATGCGTGCAGCCGAGAACGAGTGCCTGCGGTCCGAACCGGATCACCTCTTCAAGATACCGGCGGGCGATGGACCTGGTCTCCGGCTCTTCGACCCAGTTCTCTTCCGCCAGAGGCACGAAAAGCGGACAGGCGGCCTGGAGGATCTCGGCGTCAGATGAAGCGGCGCGGATCGAATCGGCATAAGCGCCGCTCGAAACCGTCGCTTCCGTCGCTATCACGGCGATCTTCTGGGCGGATTCACCACTCGTGAGCGACACGGCCTTCCTCGCACCCGGCCCGATCACGCCCACGACGTCGATGCCTAAGCTCTCGCGGATCTTCGGCAGGGCGACCGCGGATGCGGTGTTGCAAGCGACCACGAGCATCTTTATTCCTCTTGACGCGAGGAACGAGGAGTTCTCGATCGCGTACCGCTCGACCGTCCCCAGAGATTTCGTACCGTACGGCACCCTTGCGGTGTCGCCCAGATAGATGAAACGCTCGTTGGGAAGCCGTTTATGGAGCGCCCTGTAAACGGTCAGGCCCCCGACGCCCGAATCGAATATCCCGATCGGAAGCGAGGACTCTTTATGCGTGTCTTGGGGATCGTGGTTCAAGGCAATCAAAAGAAAAGGGAACGATAATTCGCGGCGAGAGCAATGTCAATGCGGAGTAGCGAAGGCCTGGTCCACACTTCCGGCGCTACCCGATTCCGCCCCGATCCGGACTGTGCTGACGGTAAGTTTCAACCGGCAAAACAAAGAAAGGGGCCGGCTTCTTTCGAAATCGGCCCCGGCAGATGGCAAAGGCAGGAGCAAAGGAGAGTAACAATGACCGGGGCCAGGAAAAGCCCCTTTTTGTATGTGTGGGAGAATTCGGGTCAACAATGACAAGAGCCAGGCAAAGCTCTCTTTGAGGAACCCGTCCCGCCCGAAGGCGGGGGAGACTACATAAATTCGGGGACGAGGAGCTCTTCTGCGAACAGTCTGTTCATTATCTGCGAGACAAAGCCCTCGCTGACATCCACTCCCAGGTCCTCGCCCATCTCGCGGGCGATGGCGCTTTCATCTTTGTTTCCGTCGCACTTTTCCCAGACATAGGCAGATGTCGGGTTCAGGAAGATGTACTTGCGGTTGGCGACATCTTCGATGTAAATCTGGCCGGTATCTTTCTTGATCACTAAGTCGTTCTTTCTTGCTATTGGTCTCATAACTTTTCTCCCAGTCTGAAGTTGCCCTCAGGCGGGATACTCTATGGGCAACGGACGTGCCAGCGGCCGAGAGTCTCTTTAAGCCTAAGCATATCAATGTGATACGAGGTTCTGTTATTGCTTCGTCAGTTTGCGTGCGACAGATCGTCGGTCAGCCTGACCGAATTGCAATCGCCGGAAACGTCATTCTGGCAGTCGATCCGGGTTTGCCGAGCCAGCGCCCGATCAATGTTGCGGCAGGCGAGCGGAGCGAGTCAGCTGCCTCCGAAGATCGCGCCGCCAGCTTTCTTTATTCGCTCGTTAGACGCCACTCTTGCGTGAAGCGCAGCGTGTTACCATCGGGGTCGTCGACGTAGAACTCGCGTGTACCCCACGTCTGGTCGGTCGGACCCTCGTGAACGGGAGAATTTGGGTTGCCCGGTGTCCGCAGGCCCCGCTCAAGGAACTTCCGGAACAGCGCGTCAGCGTTGTCCGTTGGGATCACAACAGCTTGGCCGAACTCCCCGTCCCCTCCATGACTGGAGAGGAGGAGGAGATCTCCGTTGCGCGAAACGACCGCATAGGACGGATCGGCCAAGTCATCGTCCCCATCAACGTGCTCGAAATCGAGAATGCTGGTGAAGAACGTGAGCGATTGCCGCATGTTGCTGCAGCGAACAATGGAGATGATGGCCATATTGGGCTCCCATGAATGTCTGGATGCCGCTCACTGTGTGCGTCTAACGCCCCGGCGTCACCTGCGGACCGCGCAGCGGGCCGTCAGGTGCAACGCCTTATTATGCTACGCCGCCAAACGCCGGCGGTATGCACCGCAGGCGCTATGGTCGGATCGCCCCATCCAAGTCAGCGGCTATTAGCCATCGGCCTTCCGCCCCGCGGCGGAGTGTCAGGATGAACATGCCCCGATCAGGAACTCCCGCTTGGTCCCCGTATCCGTAGGCTCCGATGATATAACCAACGTGTTCGTCTATCGAATAAGCCACGGCTCGCAGGCGGAGGTCGCTCGACGTACGTTGCAGCGCGTCTCGAAGGCCGGCCTGGCCTCGAATCCAGCCGCCCCGTCTTGCAACAAAGCCGTCTTCCGTAAAGAGGGCAGCGAGCGCCTCGGCATTGCCTCCCCGCCAGTGTCGCTCATACTCGCGAAGCACGCGCTCAAGCTCGGACGGTAGCGCAACCGAGGTAAGCGGTTCGGGCGGCGGACGTTGCGACGGATGCGGCCCAAGCTTTCGAAAGACCATTCTCACGGATCGATCGCCCTGCTCGTTTGTCACTACACGCTGAAACACGAGCCGCTCGCCGGCCGCCGTCAGTAGGAGTCGGTCTCTGGCGTCGAAGCCGCCATGTGGGGTGCTCGCCCGTTGTGACATGACCAGGGTATCGCCGTCCCACGCGGCGGTCATGCGTCTCACTTCTCGAAGCGACGTCAGTTCGTTGACGCACTCCACACCGTCCGTCGTGCATCGGAAGGAGAACTCGGCCGATCCCTGCGCGTTACGGACGTTGACGGCAACCGCCATTTCCGGCTCGCGATGTTTGACGAGCCAGGTGAGCTGGTACGCATTGTCTGGCTCGCCGCCACCGCCGATCATCTGGCTCTCGGCGGGGATAAGCCGCCACACGCCGCTGAAGTCGGGGCGAGCTTGCGCACTGAGCGGAGCAGTTTGCTCTACTTCCATCAACCGTCGCTGTGATTCTTGAGCATTAGTTTTCAATACGTTCACGCCTAAAAGTATGAACGTGATTGTAATGGCGAAACTTAGATTTCTCATCTTCAATCTCTCCACCAGAACAAGTTAAAGAATTTTCTCATTATATTAGCACCGCACTCATCAACTTTGTGACATAAATGAGAAGCGCACAACGCCCGGCATCACCCGCCGCGACAATCCGCAGTTACGGCCAAGCCTCGCGGATGAAAGCAACGCTGTTCGCGGTCCGGTGCATGCCGTTTGTTAGGCGGCACTTGGAAACAGGCAGTCCGGGGCCTATACCCCAATTCCGCCTCAGCATGACTAACTATTAGCGGCCAGAAGCTGAATGATCCAATGACCATTTTGCACCTTTTTGAAGGCAACTGATCCCGTGTGGAGGAACTCGACTTTGCCACCGGCGCCTCGCACGACCGCGGATTCCTGACTGTTCGAAGTGTTTGGCGGAGTGAACGAGAGCCGCTCTTCACCACTTTTGGTGACAGTCATCTCCACGGTTCCCTGTCTGAGGAAGAGCCGGCCCTCCTTCACCAGCAGTTCGATCTTCCGGCCCTCGGAGAAGGGGTAAGTGCCAGCATAGTCGGCCATCTCTTCTTTGGTCAAAGACAGGTCTTGTTTGGGCGTCTCGACTTTAGCCGATAGCGGCAGCATCAGTTCAAAGGCCCGTTCAGCGATTTTGCGCAGTGGAGTGCCGCTCTTATTCGCCAAAATAATTACGGCCACGCGATGCTCTGGCACCATCTGGAATAAGCAAACGAACCCGTCAATGGCGCGCCGCCATGCTCGACCATCTTCACGCCGCGAAAATCCCGGATCATCAGGCCATAGCCGTACTTGCCCTCATTGCTACTCTGGGGATGTCGGCGTAAGCAGTCTGCATTCTGGCAATGCCGAGGGCGGGAGCACCTGCTTGCCGTCAATTTTCCGCCGTTCATAAACATGATGGCGAAGCGGGACAGGTCGTTGACGCTCGAGAAGAGGAAAGCGGCGGGCCAGTACGCGGCGTTATCGGAGAATGGTATGACGACAGTTGGCTCGGCTGTCCCATCCGCATGGTGCCCTTGCGAAAGCGAATAGGTCATTACCATCGTCGGGCGGAAGGTCGTGCTCGCCATCCCGAGCGGCTTGAGGAGGCGTTCGCTGAGCTGATCGGCATAGGGCTTCCCACCAACCTCCTCGATCAAGACGCCGGCGAGCGTAATGCCGGGGTTGGAGTAAGACAGGACCTTTCCTGGCTCAATGTATGAATAATCGTCCGTCCAGGAACGCACCGTCGTGGCCATGGCCGATTCGTCATACTTGCCGTAGCTCGGCGACTCATGTTTGAGGCCGGCGGTATGGCTCATCAACTGGAGCGCGGTGACTTGCGAGAGCTTGGGGCTAAGACCCTTGATGTAATTGCCGATAGGCTCGTCGAGCGTGAGCTTGCCCTCTTCGGCCAACATCGTCAGGACCGCCGCTGTATACACTTTAGTGGTTGAGGCGATGCGGAAGAGCATCCCAGCCATTACAGGCGTACCGTCTCGATATTGGATGTACCAAACCCTCTGGCAAATATGATGCTCACCGTCGACGACAGGCACGGCCGCGCCGGGCACGTTGGTTTCTTTCAATTCGTCGATCACGACTTTTTCCAGGCTGCCGAAATTAGGGCTCGCTTGCTGAGTGATAGTGGGGCAGAAAGCCGGCTGAAGCAACAATAGCAGGATCAATGATGAAGAGAGCACCATGCGTTTTTTCAACATGGCCATCATGATTGTCTCTCCCCTCAGCAAATAACAAATAGGTATTACCTAGGTATTACCGCTACTCGCAGTTAAGCGGTCTTTGAGGCAAAGCGTTTCCTTCACTCTTTAAATTTGGAAAACGACATAAATAGTTTCTGCTTCTAGCCGCCTAACGCTCCGCATCATCCGCCCGCTATTGCCTTGGAATTTGAGAGCCGAGCTATATATTTGCGGGTCAGGTGGATGCGGTTGATAGGCATCGCCTCACCATCGCTGAATGTTATATACCCCACCTCATTACGCGATAAATATTTTTGGCACATCACGGGCGACAACCTAGAGTTGGAAACGCCACAGCTTAAGCATCCCATCAGCACCGCCGCCCGCCCAGATTGCTCCCTGAGACGATAAAGCTACAGAAAGCAAATGGGCATCGCTACTTAATACTTCTTGGACTTGTCTCGTTTCGATATTCCACAACCGGGCTGAGGTTCGATCAGCAACGGCTAATGTTCTGCCCTCGGCTGAAAAAGCCATCGCCCTGATAAAATCTCCCTTCGAATCAATAGTTCCTGTCAACTTCCCCGTTTTGACATCCCAAAGTTTAACAATCCGGCGGTTGCCCCCGCTCGCCAGCGTTTGTCCATCAGGTGAAAATGCGATCGAGGTTAATAACTCCGGCTCCGCTTCCTGTAAATGTTGCAGCATCTTTCCTTCTTGTGCATTCCACAGGCGGACTCCGGCACCTCCAGCACCTGCAATAGTCTTACCATCAGGGGAGAAGGCAACTGCCAAAACTCCTCGATCACTTGAAAGAAACGGGAGTTGGTTACCCGTCCCTATATCCCAAAGTCTCACCCCTTTGTCACCGGCACCTGCAAGTGTCTTCCCGTCTGGCGAAAAGGCCAAGCCTTTGACTTGGCCAGAGGGATGATTCGAGATCGTAAGCTTTAACTTTCCAGAGACCACGTCCCAAAGTTTCGCTGTTTGGTCAAAGCTCCCGCTTGCGAGAGTCTTCCCATCTGGAGAAAAAGCCAGCGACGATATGGCACGGGTGTGTCCTTCAAATGTTTCCTCTAACTTGCCCGTCTGGGTATCCCACAACTTAACTGCATTGTCATTCCCCCCGGTTGCGACCCTGCGAGCATCCGGTGAAAACGCAATAGCGTTGATTCCGTCTTTATGACCGCTCGCGATCTGCTCCGTCCCAACACTTTGTGCGACAGGTGAGGCTGCATTACAGGCGGCAATAAAAAGGGCAAAGACGATAGATAGAACCACACCCCACGACGGCGTTCGAAACAAACTTCTCATTACAAAGCTCCTTTAAAACTGCGACTGTGTTCGGGCGTACTAAGATCACTTAGCACCCGTTTCCCGAAATTAGACGCGAATTATTCCCATATTCTTCGTTCGAATGTGGTCAACCCAAATGCCTAGGGGATCGTCGAAAGGCGTCGTCGGGCGAACACGAGCATCATACGATGTCCTTCGGTCGGGCCAATCCCCTCCTGGTCGCCCGGGATTTCAAAGCGGCAAATAAAAGTATGCCGTCGATAGCGTCTTTCGCCGCCGATGCAATACGATCACCGCATCTTGGTCAGCCGCCTCCAAAATTCGCGCCGTCAGCTTCATTCGCTCGTTAGACGCCACTCTTGCGTGAAGCGCAGCGTATTACCATCAGGGTCGTCGACATAGAACTCGCGTGTACCCCACGTTTGGTCGGTCGGACCCTCGTGAACGGGGGAATTTGGGTTGCCCGGTGTTCGCAGGCCCCGCTCACGGAACTCACGGAACTTGCGGAACAGCGCGTCAGCGTTGTCCGTTGGGATCACAACAGCTTGGCCGAACTCCCCGTCTCCGCCATGACTCGAAAGGAGGAGGAGATCTCCGTTGCGCGAAACGACCGCAAAGGACGGATCGGCCAGGTCATCGTCCCCATCAACGTGCTCGAAATCGAGAATGTTGGTGAAGAACATGAGCGATTGCCGCCTGACTAGCGAGCTATCCTGGAGATTGAGGGGTCACACCTTCGTTTTTCGATTCCTCGTACATTTTCGCGCTCGGAGACATTACTCCTGGTGGAGAGGCGTCACGAAAGTTTCAACGGTTGGACTTTTTCCTTTCACCGAGGAATGGTTTCCATGACCCAACCGCTCAGACCCGTCCACTCACACTCGAACATCGTCAGGAAAACGTAGGCCGGGTCAGTCTCGACTAGCCGGTTAGGTAGTCAGCCCTTTCACATCGTACTCCACGTACACGATGCCCGACGGATACACGCGGTGCTTCGTCAATCTCAATGAAGCTCGCGGCGCCGGTGGCGGCAGGAGTGGTAGCCCCGCCCCCAGCAGCACCGGAATTACCGCCACCTCCACTGTCTCCACGAAACCGCCCTCGAGGAAGCTCCGAAGAAGCTGCCCGCCACCGAACAGCCAAACATCCTTCCGGGCGGCGGCGCGGATTCGATCAACGGCCTCCGCAGAGACCTTTGACATGACAGTCACGGCCGGATCCTGACCTTCTCGCATGGTGCGGGAGAAGACGAACACGTTGGATCCCGGCGGGAACGGCGGCGCTCCTTCCTGTGTGGCTACCTCATACGTCGCGCGGCCCATGACAAACGTGTCAAACTGGCCGAAGAGCGCGCTGAAGTCCATGGCGGATTCTTTTACAATCCAGTCGTACTCTCCCTCGGGCCCAGCGATGTAGCCATCGAGGCTCGCAGCAACATGGTAGCGGATGCGGGACATAATACGGTCCTCCGAGCGGGGGATCTCTGGCTGCCTAGCGCCTGAATCAAGCCGGCCCGCGACGCGGGTTCGGCTTGAATGAATTGTTAGGCGGCACTTGCCGGATCATTGGTCAGCCTGCTGGTTGGTGGCTACTCCAAGGAAGTGAGAATACCCGTCGTCATCCGTGACAAAAAACTCGGTCTGCCCATAGTCTCGTCCCTCGATCTCCGAGGCCGGCTAACCTACTCGCAAAAAACGGTCTCTGAGCGCATGGATGTCGTTGGGCGCCCAGTACAGCCTAATACTCTCGTAGTTGTTAGGCTTGATAAGTGAGCCTGAGCGCTGGTTGAGCCAGAAGTGCAGCTGCTCGTTATGAACCATACAACCGACGAGACGCCCTTTCAGTCGCATGGGACGATCCATAGACAGCCCCATGCCGTCCACCCCGAATCGAAGGCTCTTTTCCAGGTCGGCGCACGGAATGACGGGAATGCAAGACTCAATGAGCATTGATGTTCACGGTGTCGCTAACGCGCCGGCGATCAGCGGTGACCAAAGGCCATCCGCTGCCGCGGCTTGTTAGCCTGCCGTAGGACGGCCGCCAAAGGAGATGATGTAGCCGTCGGGATCCTCCACATAGAAGTCCTTCGTGCCCCATGCCGTAGGTGTGAGCGGCTTCAGAATCATTGCACCGTTCGAGACACATTGCTTAAAGAAGGTTTCGATGCCGTCCACCCCGGCGGCCGCATCGAGGTGCTCATTGTCGCGCCGGTGTCGACGCTCGTTCTGGTTCTTCGGCGCCTCCTTCAGATGCAACTCCATGCCGTCTAAATGGCCGATGGCGTAGAAGCCATCCCACGGTTCGCCGAATGTAAAGCCGAGCTTCTCGTAGTACCCGATCGAGCGCTCGAGGTCATCGATAAGAAACTGTGGAGCGAAGGATGTGACGCGTGGCTTCATCGCGGTCGTATTCATCGGTGAATCCTCTCGTCAGTTAACGGCCCGGCGGTCACCTGCTCGGGCACGACTGAGAAGTGGATCGCTCTTGCGGCAGCCGGTCTCATCCTCCTCCTCGTCGGGTGCAACCGGATGTTAGGCAGGCCTCAGTTGAGACGCGGCAACGGACCAGAGGCTAATGCTCTAATTTAATCCTGGCGAACGTGCCACAATACGCAAGACGGATCCGAAAACTGCATCATTCGGCCGCCTTCCTGTGTGTTCGGCTCAGCGATGACTTTGGCCATGCCACCGTATACATCGTTGAAGCGCATCGCCCTAATGTGCGACCACCAAGCCTCGAGGTCCTGCACGTACAAGCAGAACATGAAGTTGCCGGCCCAGTCCTCAACGTAATAGTCCTGAAGCCAGAATCCACTGCCGTCTCGTTCGAACCGCA